>JBLWUN010000001.1:0-308941 GCA_048268905.1 Maricaulaceae bacterium
GGCCGCAGGCATGACCTTCCGGCTTGTCGATCCTTCTGTTCAATTCAAAGTGATGATGGGCGATGGGAGCCGCGTTAAAAAGGGTGATGTGATCGCCGAAGTTTCCGGCCCCGTGCGCTCGCTTTTAATGGCAGAGCGCATAGCTCTTAATTTTCTAGGCCGAATGTCCGGCATTGCGACCTTGACGCGGGTGTACGTCGACCTTGTTGAGGGGACTGGCGCGAAAATAGCTGCAACGCGCAAGACAACTCCGGGCCTCAGGGCTCTTGAAAAGCAGGCCGTGCTTGCAGGCGGCGGGCGAACGCACCGGCAGTCTTTGTCTGATGCGATTATGATCAAAGACAATCACATCGCGCTCGCTGGAGGTATTGACGCGGCCCTACGCGCTATCAAGGCCGGTGCGGATCATATGACCCGTGTCAGCGTCGAGGTGGATACGCTGGAGCAGTTGCAAATGGCTTTGCCGCATCACCCTGACGTGGTTTTGCTCGACAATATGGGCGCTGCAAAGCTCCGGGACGCTGTGGTGATCGTCACGAATTTCAAAGGGCCGCGCCCCGTGTTGGAAGCCTCAGGCGGTGTTAACCTCAAGACGGTTCGCAGCCTTGCTGAAACGGGCGTTGATATAATCTCCATAGGCGCATTGACCCATAGCGCGCCCAACTTTGATATCGGTCTCGACGCAGAGTAAATCCCGTCTTGGTTTTGGCGAGCGCTTCTGATGATCCTCCCCGTATGGGGGTTCGGTCTTAACGGTTCTTACAGTGTTGTTAGTGTAAGTTAACTTGAAAGACATTCATGTTCTTCTAAGCGGGATATAATGAAATTTCTTATCTCCATATTGGCTTTATGCATGCTGTGCGGTGCGGCGCAGGCACGGGTCGGCGTAATGCCGAACAACCCGGGAGATGGTACATATAAAACAGTCTCTGTTATGTCTCATGAAGAGTGTTCGGCAATTTGCCGCGCGGATGACAAATGCCGCGGGGCAGTGACCTATCAACCGGATGTGCGGTATCCCCAATCCCAATGTGCTTTGAATAATGGTCTCAGCAAAACGTCTCCGTTTGAAGTCAAACGTCCAGAGCCTTTTGATCTCGGACGCGCCGTGTATGAATTTAACCAATACCGCGCGCGTCATGGTCTTGATCCTGTAAGCTTAAATCCAAAGCTTATGAAGGCGTCTGCGCGCCATGCAAACGATCTGGCGGTGCATGGAATGGCGGCCCATGAAGGTTCTGATGGATCAACCCATGCTGACCGAGTGAAGCTCGAAGGATATAATTATGCCTTAATCGCAGAAAATGTCGCCACAGGGCAGGAAGATTGGGAAGCCGTTTTCAAAGCTTGGCAAGATAGTCCGGGCCATAATGAAAATCTCTTGCGGCCGGGCGTGACGGATTTTGGTATCGCTTTGGTGTTCGAACCCACCACGAAATATATTACCTATTGGGCGATGCTTGTGGGCACGCCGCAGCCCGCGATCACCCATTAAGGGTATAGGTTGCCTCGCGCCTTGGCGCAATTTACCCGCTGTTTACGTTATGCAAAGATGGCTTGTCCCAGTCGGTTCATAGCGCTTTAAATTTCCAAAAATTTCCTGCAAATACGCGCTGAACTGAAAACAATCAAAGCGGCGGTGGGACCAGGTGAAGTTGACGTTAGAACTTATTTTAGTCGATAAGGTTATCGAGAAATTAGCCTTGGCATCACCTGACCGCGTGACAGCGACCGATGTCACCCGCGTGAGCGGATATCTCAATGAAGCCTATAATTGCGTCGCGCCTTTTAAGCCATCTGCATTGTCGGCAGACCGGCTCAACAGCTATCTCTTGCGCCACAAAGCCAGCGAAATGCAATGCATATCGGCGTGGACCATGTTTATGGAACTTCACAGCCGCCGCGGACTTCATGTGGTTCCAAAATCGTCCCAAAGCGCAGCTTAGGCGTATCGCGTAAGAGTTTGTTAACCAAGTTCTAACGCCTCCTTGTCAGACTCGCTGCGAATCGAAGCTTTATTCGCCGGGTTTTATTATGCGCATCGCAGCACTTTCCATTCTTCTCTTTGGCTCCGTTTTGGCGGGCCGCTCTTGGGCCGCGGATATTGGCACGTACCGCCCCGGACAAGTTTATCACTCCGTGACAGCAAGCAGTCCCGGCCAGTGCGCGGCGCAATGTCAGGGTGATGCCCAGTGCAAAGGCTGGAACTTTGTGCGTCCGCGCTCCGCCGCGCGCACGGGTGTGTGCGAGTTTAACGCTGTCGCCGCCGCGCCGGTGGTCAGCGATGTGAGCGTTAGCGGCGAAAATGTCTCTGCGCGCACGTCTCCGCATTTGGTTCAGGCCGGAACTCGCACCGTGCGCGTTGGCGCCGCGCCCCAGCAAAGCCCGCGCCGGGTTGTGACAATGGAAACCGAAACCCAATCTCAAGCCATCGCGGCATCATCGTCCCGCGTGCCGGAGCCTGCGCCGCGTACGCGTATGTTTCAGCACAATCTTGATGGGGGCGCTAGGGCACCGCAAAATTATGCACCTCAAGCTCAGCCTCAGCCAATGCGGAAGGCTCCGCAGATGATGCCGCAAAACCGCGCGTCCATGTTCCAGCACAATCTGGAAGGCGGGCGTCCCGTCATGCCGCCAATGCCGCAACAGCCCGCTTTTCCGCCGCAAGCGCCGCAGCGCTCCGCTTATGCTGCGCCGCACATGCAAAATCCGCCGGTTCAAATGCCGCCGCAATATCAGCGTCAACCTCAAACCCAAGCGGCGCCGCAGATGACCCTGCCACCCCAGACCGTGGCCAGCGCGCAGAATAGCCTGTTTGGGAGTCTCAATGATGATGTGACGGTGCCGAGCACGCTGACGCCGGAGACGATGCCAAGCGATCCAAATGCCCCGATTTCGACGTCGCAGGCCGTGCCGACGCGGCAGGTTTTAACGGAGGCTTTGCCCCGTATGGCCGGCGGCCGGCGCCGTTAATTGATGGCCGCGCCTAACAGTGTGCGGGCTTTTTTGTAAAAGCCCATCAAAAAGGTGCCCGACAAGTGGCACCATGCCAAAACCACAAATCCGACGAACGCGGCGATCAGAACCGAATAGACCCTGTTCGAGATCGCGGGGTCTTCTAGGCCCAAAATCATCAACGAGCTTGCGCCCCCCGCAGTGCCCGCGATGACGGCTAAAAACGCCCAAAATCCACGCCAATAAAAGTTCACCGTTTTTGACTTTTGAGAGATCAGAGTGATCGGCAAGCAGAGAAGTGTTGTTACGCCGCATGTGATTGCGAACATGATCGACATCGCAATTAACTGTCCCGTTATCATACATCTCTCCGAATTATCTTTTTCTTTAGACAACACCTTCGCAAGGAGTGGGCCAAAGAGCGGATAGGGGAGATGTTAACCTTTCATTAAGATTTATGAAAGCGCAAAGAGCGCTGTTTTACTGGCGTTCTTTAATGCGCTGGAACTGGATATCAGGGTTCTTTTCCTGAGCATATCCGACGTCCCATGTGGACTTGGCGAGATAGACGGGCGCGCCGTCCAGATCCGTCGCCATATTATTGCGGTTCTTGGCCGTGAACTCTTCGATTTTCTGTTCATCCGCCACAAGCCAGCGCGCGGTTTGGAAGGGCGGCATTTCAAATAGAACCTCAAGCCCGTATTCGGTCTTGATCCGCTCGGCCATCACTTCGATCTGAAGCGCGCCAACCGCGCCGACAATAATATCTGCGCCAAGATCGGGCCGGAAAAGTTGTGTGACGCCTTCTTCGGCGAGGCTCTCAAGCGCTTTGCGAAGATGTTTCGCCTTGAGCGGATCGACTGTGCGGGCGCGCCGTAAAATCTCGGGCGCAAAGTTCGGGATACCGGCAAAGCGGACTTTACCCGTTTCGGACAGGCTGTCGCCCACCCGCAACGCCCCGTGATTGGGAATACCGATCACATCGCCGGCAAAGGCATTATCCGCGAGTTCGCGGTCCTGGGCGAAAAACAGGATCGGGTTGTGAACCGAGATTGTTTTATTCTCGGCGGTTTTAAGCTTCATGCCGCGCTTAAACTCACCGGAGCAGAGGCGCAAAAACGCCACGCGGTCCCGGTGATTCAAATCCATATTGGCTTGGACTTTAAATACAAACCCCGCGACTTCTTTGTCTGTCGGCGAAATCTCCGCTTCTTTTCCGCCCTTCATCGCTTTTTCAACTTGAGGTCCGGGCACGAGTTCCGCCAGAGCGTCAATTAATTCACGCACGCCAAACATGCGAAGGGCAGAGCCGAAATAGACGGGCGTCATATGGCCTTCGCGGAAGGATTGCAGGCTGAACTTGCCATATTCGCGGGCCAGTTCTGCCTCTTCTAAAAACGCCTCTAAAAGCTCAGTGTCGTCGAACGCGGCTTCGAGCGCGGCGCGGTCATCCAACGAAATGCGCGGGGCTCCGCTGGCCGCGTTGCCGCCGTCTTCGGCTTTGACGAAGGGCATAAATTCATGGGTGCGTAAATCCGCTGTGCCGCGAAACCGGCGGCCGGAGGCGGCGGGCCACTGCATAGGGCGCACATCCAGAGCGAGCTTGTCTTCAATCTCGGCGAGCACATCAAACGGCTCTTGGCCTTCACGGTCGAGCTTGTTGACGAAGGTGATAATCGGAATATCGCGCAGGCGGCAAACTTCGAACAGCTTTAATGTCTGTGGTTCGATACCTTTGGCCACGTCGAGCACCATAATGGCGGCGTCGGCGGCTGTCAGCGTACGGTAGGTATCCTCAGAGAAGTCTTCGTGTCCGGGCGTATCCAGCAAGTTAAAGATCAAACCCTTGTGCTCGAACGTCATCACAGACGAGGACACGGAAATGCCGCGTTCCTGCTCGATTTTCATCCAGTCCGATTTTGTCCGCCGTGTTTCCCCGCGCGCGGCCACTTGTCCGGCCAAATGGATAGCCCCCGCCGAGAGAAGCATGTTCTCGGTCAGCGTGGTTTTACCCGCATCGGGGTGAGAAATAATCGCGAAAACGCGGCGGCGCGGAGCCTCTATTGCGGCAGTGGACATGTCAGGACTTTTTGTTTGAATTCGCGGGCACAGATAAGCGTAAGCGCGGGGAAGGGCAAGACCTATCCGCAAAACCGCTGACGAGAAAACCCCACGCGGTGCCCCTATGGAGCATAGGGGCTGTCCAGCAAGGCCTCGTAATAGGCGTTGCGTTGCATCTCGCGCACCTGCGGATAGCACGGATCATATTCTTCGGGGCGAAAATTGTTCACGAGCTTTATCACATCTTGAATTTTCTCGTCGTAGCTTTTTGGGCTCACTTGATATCTGGCAAGTTTCGCTTCGAGGACTTTGATGCGCTCTCGAAGACAGCGGATTTCTGCGGTGGTTTCAAGCCGCGAGGTTTTCTTTTTGTTGCGCGGGCGTCCGTTACGCGGGGTGGATTTCTTCATGACGTGTCCTTTTGTGTGTTGTCTTACGCTGCGGGTTTGGCGCCGGCCCGTTGGGGCGGCTTGGAGAAGGCCGGGGTTTGGCGCGCCGTTGGCGCGGGTGAACATTGGCCCCCTTAAAATGAAGGGCGGCTCCGCGAAGCTCTGCCTTTGCAGGCCGAGGAAGTGGGGAAGTTCGCAAAGGTGAATTCTTCGCGGCGGTATCTTTGTTCGCAGGGGCCGAATTTTTCGCCAGTCTTTATCTTGCTGTCAGAGCGAAATGACAGCGAACCCGAGGGTGCGGGTGGGCGTGGGCGCAGCTGCGGCGGTCCGGTTACTCTGCCTCGTAGAGGCTTTGACAGCGTTTCACTTCATCAAAGCGGCACAGCACCTTCAACCACAAATACCGTCCCGAACCCAAATGTCCTACGTCGACCAAGGCCCTTCTGATCCGGGAAACCAGTTTCCAAATGAACGGGTTGCCCCCATTCAAATGAGCCTAAACAATAGGCCCATGCGCCAGACCGAGGATTAAAAAAACAAAATCCCCTCGCAGGCAGGGATTTCAGGCGTTTGAAACGAGGAATATTGTTGGGGAGGGGGGAATTCGCGGCTCTGACGACATCTACACATGTCCGAGAGCTTCCGTGATGGGTCCCCGCCTACGCGGGGATGAAGGATAGGAGGGGTGTGATTTATGAAATCTGTTGTAGGTTCAAAATAGAGCTCTTCGTATAGCGAAAATACCGTTGGCGCTCTCGCGCCCGGCCATCATTCCCGCGTAGGCGGGAACCCATCGCCTATTGTGGCGGCGACGATGATGCCGGGCAATGCGGCGCCGCGCAAAAAGGCTCTCCCAAAGGATAAATCATCGAGAGGCGTCGCGAGATTGAGAAAAAATCTCTTCATGCCTTAGCTCGCGAGCGCCTTTTGCATTTGCTGCATGAGCGCGCCTTGCTGATTTTTAAGCTCGCTAAAGGATTTCAGGATCAGGTTCACGTCCTCTTCCGTGTGCGCGGCCGAGAGGCTGATACGCAGAAGAGAGCTTGATTGCGGGGTGCCGGGGGGTACGGCCAAGTTCACATAGACACCATTATCCATGAGCCAGTTCCATTCCAGAGCGGCCACAGCTTCATTCGGGCGTCGCACGGCGATGACAGGGCTTGGATCGGCGCAAAGGTCATATTGCATCTCGGAAAGGCCTTTGTGGAGCTGCTCGCCTCTCGCTTTGATATTGGCGCGAAGCTCCGGTTTTTCTTTGATCTTTTCGACGGCGGCGCGGGCCGCGGCCACGTTGGCCGGCGTTGGCGAGGCCGTGAACATGTAAGGGCGCATGACTTTGCGCGTAATTTCAAATTCCGGATGCTTGGACGCGCAAAAGCCGCCCACAGAGGCGAGGCTTTTGGAGAATGTGCCGGCAATAAAATCGACCTTGTCGAGTACGCCTTGTTCTTCGGCGATGCCGCAGCCTGTGGGGCCAAACACGCCGTAGGAGTGGGCTTCGTCAATATAGAGATAGCCGCCGTGGCGGTGCGTGACATCGACAAATTCGTCCACGGGCGCAATGTCGCCAAACATGGAATACATGCCTTCGATCACAACGAGGGCGTTGCCTTCGCCCATTTCGCCTTGGCGTTTCAGGCGCTTGTCCAGATCCTCGGGTGAATTGTGACGGAAACGGATGGTGGAGGCCCCTGTCAGGCGGGTGCCGTCAATGATGCAGGCATGGGCGTCGGCGTCCATGAAGATCACGTCTTTTTCATTGGTCAGGCCCGCAATCGCGGCGAGGTTTGTTTGATATCCGGTGGAGAAAACCACGCAGGATGGCATGCCGAGATGTTCGGCGAGCGCCGCCTCGAGGTCCACATGTTCGCTATAGCTGCCATTGGCAACGCGGCTGCCTGTGGTGCCGGTACCGTGATTGGTGATCGCGTCGATGGCGGCCTGCATACAGTCTTTGTCAAACGTCAGGCCGAGATAGTTGTTTGTACCGGCGAGGATAATTTCTTTGCCGCCGATCATGCCGCGCGTGGGGCTTAGGATTTCGTCGAACTTTACGCCTAGCGGGTCTTTTCCAATCAGTTTGGTGACCATACCAAGGCGGTTTTCAAGCGCAGAATATTTATCAAACAAAGACATGCCTAGCCTTCCGTCAGCTGTTGTACCGCGTTCACGAGTTCACCGACCGTTTTGATGTCGCTGACCATTTCCATAGGAATCGAAATATCATAATGGTCTTCAAGGCCCATGACGAGGTCAAAAACCGCGACAGAATCAACTTCCAGATCGGACACAATCCCGCTTTGTAAGGAAATGGGCCGGTTCTCTGGATTATAGGGTGCGAGCAGTTCGCACACTTTTTCAAAAATTGCTTTGGTGGTATTGGCTGGCATAGCGTGTCTCTCTACAGGGCTTCATAAAAGCGCATGGTGGCCCTTAGCGCATCCTTCGGTGATGTGGCGTCCTGAATCGGGTCGTCACTGCTCCAGTCCCCATAGAGGAATTCTCTGAGTTTTCCTAGGGTCAAGTGACCCTTTCCCATCAAGCGCGAAGTGGCAGAGGTGATGCTCGCCGTAGGATATAAAACAGAGAGCGGAAGCGGCAAAGCGCGAACCTTTCGTTCGCTCGCCTCGCTCAGCATATCCGCAAATTGCGGCCACGTGACATCCGGCCAGCTCGCGGGGGAGACGGTTTGGCCGTCATATGCGCCGGTGACGGCCTGTTCGGTAATGTTGCGCGCCAGGTCAGGGGCATAGACAATGGAGAGGCGGCGCGAGGCCCAGCCGCGCCCGCCGGGTACGGGGAGTATGCCGCGCTTCACGGCTTTAAAAAACGGCGCGGTGGCTTGGTCGCCGGGGCCAAACACGGCCGGGGCGCGTAAGATGCAGAGCGGGCCTTTAAACGCGGCTTTTACGGCGTCCTCGCCCGCGCGTTTGGAGGCGGCATAATCGGATAGCTCCGGCGCTTTTGCGGCCATAGACGAGACGAGGACGAAACGCGCGAGGCTTTGGTCTTGGGCGGCGGCGGCGAGGGCGCGGGCCGCGTCCACATTCACCGCGTCAAACTCCGCCCGGGTGCGGGCTTTAATCAGTCCTGCGAGGTGGATCACGATATCTGCGCCGCGAAGGAAGGCGGCGTCATCCTCGCCGAGCGCGCCTGCGTGCCATGAGAGATTGGTGTGGGAGATATCCGGGCGTTTGGCGGGATTTCGGATGAGCGCGCGGACCGAATGCCCGGCGTCCAAAGCGGCGCGTATTACGTGCTGCCCGACAAATCCGGTGCCGCCTGTGATCGCTAAAAGCAGCGGGCCTTTCGGCACAATATTACCTGGCGTCAGAGGAAATGATTTGGAACGGTGTCTCGGTTTGTAGATCGATGATAGCGCCTTTGAGGTATTTCTCCTTCACGCGGGCGCGCGAGAGTTTCCCTGAAGAGGTCATGATCATGGACGCGCGGGGCACAAGCTGCAGCTTGACGGGCACGCCCACTTCGAGGCGAATGGCGGCGCTGACTGTGGCATGGATCTCGCTCAGAAGCTGTGGGTCGCGTGTCCGGCATTCCAGCAGCAGCATGATTTGCTTGTCATCACCGGCGCCGCCGATGGAGAAGGCGCAGGCGCGGCCGCAGCGGTGCGGCGCAGCGGCTTGAGCGGCCCATTCAATGTCTTGGGGCCAAATATTGCGGCCATGCCACAAGATCAAATCCTTGTAGCGGCCCGTAACCACGATCTGATCGTCGAGCCAATAGCCCAGATCGCCCGTACCCAGCCAGCCGCTTGGCGAGAAGGACGCTTCGGTCGCTTGTTGATTGCGGAAATAGCCCGGCGATACGCTGGGGCCGCGAAGGCAGATGCGGCCGACCATTTTTTCGCCCAGAGGATTGTCCTCAAAGTCGCGAATTTCGACCTCGTGATGGGGCAAAACTTTACCGCAGGCCACAAAGGTCCGGCGGTTTTCGGCGGGCGTAATCTCGGAAGCTTCCACGGCCTCGCTAGTGCGCTCATAGCGGCCCATATCGATGGTGTGGCGCAGAAGGCCTTGGCCCAGCGGCGCAAAGGTCGCGGCCAGCGTGGTTTCGGCAAGGCCGTAGCTTGGGGTGAACTGGCTTTCGGTGAAGCCTTTGGGGCCGAATGTTTCGGCAAATTCTGTGAGGGGCTCTGGGCGGACCATGTCGCCGCCAATACCGGCCGTGCGCCAACCCGTCAGGTCAAGGTCGCGATCATCGCGCCAGCGCCGGACGCAAAGCTCATAACCAAAGGTGGGACTGTAGGACAATGTGCCTTTATGATCGGAAATCATTTGCAGCCATGTGATCGGGCGGCGGGTAAAATCTTGCGGGTCGAGATAGTCTACGGACATCTGGCTCATCATCGGGGCGAGCATACAGCCGATCAGGCCCATATCATGATACATGGGAAGCCATGTGGTGCAGCGGTCTTCAGGCACGACCTTGAGACCGTCTTGCGTAATCGCTTTGGTGTTGGCGGTGACGGACTTTTGCGTGCCGATAACGCCTTTTGGCGAGCTGGAACTGCCGGAAGAATATTGTATATAACACAGCTCGTCCGCGCTGTGGGGACGGATCTTTTTGCCCATGGGCAGGTCAAAGACCTCATCAAAGGTCAGGACCGGCGTGTCATGATCGTTCAGAGCCGCGCTGATAATCGGTTCCATAGAGGTTGGCGCGAACAAGGCATGGAAGTCGCCCGTGTCGGCCATGCGCTGTAATTGACGCTCATAAGAGCTGCGCCCGCCGAGCGTAACAGGCAGCGGCAGCGGCGCGGGAACAAGGCCCGCATATTGGCAAGCGAAAAACAGAATAGCAAATTCAGGGCTGGTCGTCGCGCAAAGGCCAATGCGGGCGTCTTTCTCTGCAAATTTGACAAGGCGCTTCGCGGTTTCAATCGCGCGCTCTCGCATTTCCGCATAGGGTAGTTTTTGGACAAGTTCGCCTCGCCCTGAAAAAAAGTTAAAGCCTGTCTCGCAGGTGGCCGCGTAATCCAAGCCCTCTGTCAAGGTGCTGAAGTTGCTTTGGTTTAATAACCGCTCGGGCGCCGTGGGTGTTGGCTTGTCCGTCATAGTCCCGCCTCTTATGAACGTCTTTCTGCGCTCGACACAAAATTGTCTTATTGTGGATTTACACAGATTTGTAAAGATATGCCTGACGGGCGTATATTTACCAATTCATCAAGACTCAATACACTTTGTAACAGTTTTTTGACGTAATGTGAGGCAGGAACACGCAAGGCGTGTTACTTTTTAAACTTAAACCCGCTCTCCTCGGCCTGACGGCGCGCGCCGGTGACAACAATTTCGTCCAAAGTCATGGTTTTGGCCATGTTCGCCTTTTCCTTTGAAACAAACTCTTTTTGCTGGACTTGGAGGGCTTTGATCTTTTCCTGAATGCCGCGCCGCTCTGCCGCTTTTTTCTCGATGAAGGCGGTGCGGGCGTCCGCGTCCATGCCTTTCATCTCTTCGGGGAGCTGGTCATCGGACAGGGCAAGAACACGGGCTTTGTCCGCGTCATAGGCGTCGACAATGTCCCAATTTTCATTTCGGTACTGCGCAGAGGCTTTCGAGCGCGTGCGCGATATGAAGCTCCCTGTGCTCATAGAGCCCGCATTTGCGTCCTGCGCTTCCTGCCGCGCCTTGTTAATCTCGCCGAGCCGGCCATAGCCGATATAGGTGTCGTTCAGGGCCTTATTGAGTTTTAAAATCTCGTCATCATAGGGCGAGGGGATATAAACGCTCTTTTCGTCCTGATTAATGGTCATGTAAATGCCGCCGCTGCACTCTGCGCCGTCTTTCCATTTGCCGCTAACGCCGCGTTCATAGTCGCCGCAATGGATTGTATCGATCACGACGCCTTTTGACTTGGCGCGCTGGCAGGCGCTCTCATAGCTGATAGGGCCTTGGGTGAAGCGCTCATTTCCGGCGATAAGAATAAGCTTCATGTCGTGCTCGCTGACGCTCCATTCCAAATCGTCCAAAGCGGTCTTGATGACTTGCCCTGCATATTCTTCGCCGCCATTTGTGTCCAAGGCGAAAAGTTCCTCGGAAACGAGGTCGAGATCCGTGGTCAAGGAGACGATCTGGCGGATATATCCGTTGGTGATTGATAGTCCCGAATTTCCGTACTCATAGAGCGCCAGTTCAACCACCGGCTTTTTTCCGTTCTTTTCACCGGCGCCCAGTTCATTGACGAGGTTCCAAAGCTGTGATTTTGCCTGAGAAATCAAGCCGTCCATTGAGTTGGAGGTGTCCAATAGTAGCGCGATTTGAATGCGCGGCGCAGCGTCGCTCGCCTCGGAATTCCCGTCGGGCTTTGTCTTGTCAGACTGAACGGCCGACATTTCGCTTGCGGCCGGTTGGGCGGCGGGCGCTGTCTTGTCTTGCGCGAAGCTGCTGAGAGCTGCGCCTGACAATGCAAGGGTTAGCGCCGTTGAGAGAAGGAAACGCGTGGGGGTCATGGGGCCTCTTTCGTTGCGTATGGGTAGACATACCAGATCAGAGCTAAACCTGTAATGAACAATGTGTTAATATTAGGGCAGGGTGTGCAAATTCCTTTTACGCGCCAGTTAACTCCCCCCTCAAAGCATTAATGATGTCATGCGTGCAAACTATCTTTCCATATTGGAAAGATTTGTCTTGCCAACATGGAAAGACGTGTATATGCGTATGTTTCCAACATGGAAAGAGAGAAAGAAAATGACGAGCAAAATGACACGCACCGAGGCGCAAGACGCCCTCAATGCCGCAAAACAAATGGAAGCATCCGGGTGGCGCCGCGCGACACCAAAAAAACATGTAGGGGCGGGCGTCGGCGCGCTCATCGGAAGTATGTTTGCGATTTACGCCTTGCCGAACCCGAGCGCCTATATCGTCTTTCCTATTCTGGGTTTGGCAATATTTATCGCCGCGACCCGAGAGAAAAGCGGCGTGCAGGGCCGCGCGCTTCCGCAAGAAGCAACTCAAAAGAAGAAGAATGTATTTTTTGGCGCGTTGGCGCTGGCTTCATTAGTGGCTTTGTTTTTTGCAACGATTTTCATTCGCCGCGCTTATGATCTGGTCTGGGTACCGCTTTTGGTCGGAGCGCTTGTCGCTATCGCCGTTTATGTCATAAGCCAGAAAGAACGCAGGGCTTATATTGCGAAGGCAGATAAAATGGGCGGCGCATAATGGACGCTGAACTTGATCCCGTTATTCATCCCGCTAACCGCTTGAAAATATGTGCCTTCCTTGTGCCCTGCGAGGAAGCCGAATTTCAAGTGCTCAGAGACGAGCTTGAGGTGAGCGATTCTGTGCTCTCCAAACATCTCAAAATCCTTGAAACGGCGGGATATACCAAGGTGAGAAAAGGCAAGGTCGATGGACGTCAGAGATTGTGGGTCAAGCTCACAAACACCGGACGCCTTGCGTTCGCGTCGCACATAAAAGCGCTAAATGACATTGTTCAGCAGGCCATTTTGTAGGGGCCTGTAGGGGGCCGGTTTTATGTTTTGGGGGGGAGCATTTGGGCCGCTAGTGCCGGGTTTCTGGTTTTGCGACACATTTAAGGTGCGGAATCCCCCACTTCGCTCAATTTGAACCCAATGGGGATGCCATCACGGGTGACATAATATTGACGCCCGCTAAACTCGACCTGTGCATATCCATTTTCGAAATCGCCAGCATCATCAAATATGAGAGGGACAACAATCTTTCCCTGCGTATTAATGAACCCGGTTTTTCCGTTCAGCGTAACTTTTCCGAGCCCTTCATTAAATTCAGATGCGGCATGAAATTTAAAGTCAATAACGACCTCTCCATCGGCGTTAATATATCCAAATCTTCCTACCTTTTGGGTGCGTTCCTTGAGTTCAGCGAACGATCGATTTGTGCCGTCTTCTGACGGATTTAGCGCGTTCAAATTGTTCATGCCAACGGGCGCTAATCCGTCACTAAACTTGCCGGCGCGATCGTAGACGGGCTTAACTCTGATGTTTCCGGATTTGTCGATAAAGCCGAACTTGCCATTCAATTTAACGCTTGCCATACCATTGTTGAAAAATGAGGGTAATTCGTAGCGAGGCGAAATGATCCAATTGCCCTCGAAATCTATGAACCCGTACTTGCGTTTGCCCAGAGGGAGATCACAGTTTTTTGAGCCTGAAGCTAATCCTTCAGAATAGAATGTCCCTCCACACAGGGGCGGTTTTTTAACGTTTCCAGAGAAATCTATAATTATCGTCTCTCCGTCATTTGATAAACCGAACGCGCGGCCTTCACTGAATGGCATTAAGCCGACGTATGCGGGCTCAACAATCCATTGGCCGTCCTTGTCAATGACACCGGATCGGGTGTCTTTCATGGGGTCTTTCATTACGATCGCTCGGCCTTGGTTGAAGTCTAAGCCAAAACCATAGGGGAGCGAGAGCGCGGTGTTGCCGCTTCTATCCAGATATTTAGTTTGACGATCTTCCGTGACCCCCGCCAATCCGTCGGAGAAAAACACTTTTTGAGGATATTTGGGTTCAATCAATATCTGACCGTCTTGGTCTATAAGGCCCCATTCTCCATTGTCTTCCATACTTGCCCTGCCTTCATGCAAGGGCGTGACTCGACTATAGATGGGAGGAACAATGATATCTCCGTTCGTGTCCATGAATCCGCATTCAGCCGGAGCTCGGCAGAAATTCAGAAGAGTGGTTTTCGGAGTTTCTGTCTGAACTGAAGGTGAGCACCCCAATATAAAGTTGGTGGTTAAAAGGGGGCCAAGGACAATTTTCAAAACGTTTTTCACAATGAATACAGTTAATAGGTGAGTTGATTTAAGTCTACCATTTAAAAGGACTTAATCAGAACTTGCTTGTTGTCCAAAGCGCCGTTTGGCGTCACTCCCCGAACCGAAACAGGCTCATGCCGCGTGCGCGCTCGTCGAAGGACAGTTTCTTGTTGAGCGGGGCGTGGGCCCGTTGGCGGCAGTTTTGGCGCTCGCAGAGATAGCAGTTCACGCCGATGGGTGTGGGTTTAGGCTCGGCAAGGTTATATTTCCCCGCATACACAAGCCGCGGCGCATAGGCGATATCGCAGCCCAGCCCAATGGCGAGCTTTTGCGAAGGGCGGTCATATGTGCCGTCGCTGCGTGAGACCATTTTTGCCAGCGAGAAATAGGTCGTGTCGTCGGGGAGCTGGATGATCTGGGTGTGAACCTTGCCGGGCTCCTGAAAACATTCGTGAATGTTCCAGAGTGGACAGGCGCCGCCAAATTTCGAGAAATGAAAGCGGCCTGCCGAGAAACGTTTGGACACGTTTCCGGCCACATCAATGCGGATAAAGAAGAACGGGATGCCGCGCGCGTCTGGCTTTTGCAGGGTGGTCAAGCGGTGCGCCGTTTGCTCGAAGCTGGTGCCGTAGCGGTAGGAAAGCAGGTCAAGATCGTAGCGGGTTTGCTCGGCGTCTTTTAAAAAGCGGCTGTAGGGCATCAATGTGGCGGCGGCGAAATAGTTGGCAAGGCTCGTGCGGCACAGGCCCTCGGACTCGCGCCCCGGTAAGGCCGCAGAGGCGACGATCTCGTCAATCAGGTCGCGGTGCTCGAGCATGCCGATCTGAAAGGCGAGCTGAAAGCGGCGGCCCGATTGCGGCAGAAGTTCCGAGAGGTTGATACGTTTGGAGTGGCGGTCAAAGAAGCGCAGCATTTCCGGCATCACATCGATCGGCACGATTCGCACAGAAATATCGTGCTTTTCTTTCAGGCGAACGGTGAGGGCGGTGTGCGGTTCTCGCCGCAGCGGGGCAAGGTCTTCGGCGAGCTGCTCGGCGGCGGCGTCAAGCTTCGGGAAGAAATTGCCTTGTTGGTGAATGAAGCGGCGCACGGAATCTACGGCTTCGGCGGACTGCTCCAAAAGCTCCACCTTGTCACGGTCTGCGGTCATGGACATGGATCGGCGCAAAAGGTCGTGATGTTTTTGGTGCAGCTTAACAAGGGCGCGGGCGGCGTTGGGGCTGGTATTGACCAGGTCCTCGGCCTCGTTCTTGGAGATCGTGTCGCCTTTGAATAGCGGATCGCGCAGGGTCTCATAGACTTCGGCCACCAAATGCGCGTCGCCCTGTCCAGCAAACGTGGAGAGGTCGAAATCATATATTTGCGCCATCCGCATGAGAACCTTGGCGCTCATAGCGCGCTGGTTGCGCTCCATGAGGTTCATATAGGATGTGGAGATGCCCAAATCTTCGGCCATGCGCGTTTGCGTGATGCCGAGAGTCTGCCGAAAGCGGCGCAAGCGCGGTCCAACCAGTAATTTTTCGTCTTTAGCGGTCATAAATTTACACGTTTTACAAAATGATAGGTAGTCACTTTACACAGTTTACAAAAATACCTCTAATTTACAAGTGTTTATAGACATTAAATCAAATTTGTAAAATATGTAGTGTGTAAATAAGAATTGGAGATCGCAATGAATGCACCCACGAAAATGACCCCCGTTCCCCGTCACCGGGTTCTGGCCAAAGTGGTCAAGCCTATGGGCCCGCGTTATGACGAAGTGCTAACGCCGGATGCCTTGCTGTTCTTGGCCGATCTTGAACGCCGTTTCGGCTCAACCCGCCGTATATTGCTCGAAGACCGCAAGCTGCGCCAGTCCCGCTATGATGACGGTGAACTGCCAGAGCAGCCGCTCGAGACGCAGCATATCCGCAATTCCGTTTGGGAAGTTGCGCCTGCGCCGGAAGCACTGCGGGATCGCCGCGTTGAAATCACCGGACCCGTTGACCGCAAAATGATGATCAATGCGCTGAACTCTGGCGCAAAGGTTTTTATGGCCGACTTCGAAGATGCGTCTTCGCCGACCTTCGCCAATATGATCGAAGGCCAGATCAACATGCGCGATTATGCGCGCGGGACGCTGTCGCTCAAAACCGACAAGAAAGATTATACGTTAGGTGATAAGACCGCCACATTGATGGTTCGTCCGCGCGGCTGGCACCTTGTTGAAAACGGTATCACGGTTGATGGCCGCCCCATGTCCGCCAGCTTGGTCGATTTCGGTCTGCACATTTTCCACAATGGTAAATTGCTGGCAGAAGATGGCCGGGGGCCGTTCTATTACCTGCCCAAGCTTGAAAGCTACCAAGAAGCGCGTTTGTGGAATGATGTTTTCAACTTCGCACAGGTTTTCGTGGACATTCCGCACGGCACGATCAAGGCGACCGTCTTGATCGAGACCTTGCCCGCTGCGTTCCAGATGGACGAGATCCTTTATGTTCTACGCCACCATATTACGGGCCTAAATTGCGGCCGCTGGGATTATATCTTTAGCTACATCAAGACCTTGCGCAATCATAAGCAGTTCGTTCTGCCGGACCGTGCGCAGGTCGGTATGGACCGCGACTTTTTGAAGGCTTACTCGCTTCGCTTGATCGAGACCTGCCACAAACGCCGCGCCCATGCGATGGGCGGTATGGCGGCGCAGATCCCGGTTAAGGGTGATGCGGCGGCCAATGATGCGGCCTTCGCCAAAGTCCGCGCCGACAAAGACCGCGAAGCGCGCCAAGGCCATGACGGCACATGGGTGGCTCACCCGGACTTGGTCCCTGTGGCCATGGAAGTTTTCGACGAGATCATGCCGCAAAAGCACCAGATCCTGAGAAAAGGTTTGGCCCCGCGCGTATCCGATGATGCGATGCTCTCGCCGCACTCTGGCGACATTACAGAAGCGGGTATCCGGACCAACATCTCTGTGGGCGTTCAGTACACGGCGGCTTGGCTATGTGGCCGCGGCGCGGTTCCGATCCACAATTTGATGGAAGATGCTGCGACCGCCGAAATTTCGCGCACGCAAATCTGGCAGTGGCTCCGCCACGGCGTCGATGTCAAGATGTCTGATGGCACAACCGTCAAAATGACATCGGCCCTGTTTGACCGTCTCAAAGAGGAAGAGCTTGACGCTCTGAAAAAAGAGATGGGCAAAGACGCTTACAAATCTGGCCGCGTGCCAGAGGCCGCAAAAGTCTTCGCCAAAGCGGCGACGTCTGTCGACCTCCCTGACTTCCTGACTTTACCTGCTTACGACATTCTGGAGAAATAATATGTCACGACCTACTTATAACGAGACTTTAAAAGCTCTTGAGGCGCGCTACCCGAACGGCGCGCCTGCCGGCATCAATCTTGACGATCTGGCACAGCTCAAGCTGCAAAACACTTACAGCACCCATTTGGATATTGCCAAAGACATGGCGAAAGTCATGCGTGCGGATATGGCCGCTTACGACAAAGACAGCAGCCAGTTCACACAGTCGCTCGGCTGTTGGTCCGGCTTCCACGCCCTTCAAATGATGCGCTCTATCAAACGCTTTAAGGGTAATCTTGACCGCAATTATGTGTATCTGTCCGGCTGGATGGTCGCGGGTCTGCGTAACCGTTTCGGTCACCTGCCAGATCAGTCCATGCATGAAAAAACGTCTGTGGTTGACCTGATCCAAGAGATCTATGTGTCCCTTCGCCAAGGCGACGAGGTGGATTTGAACGATTTGTTTAAAGAGCTCAAAGCCGCGAAAGACGCTGGTGCGGATACATCTGCGATCATCGCGAAAATTGACAGCTTCCAGACTTATGTACGCCCGATCATTGCCGATATTGACGCAGGTTTTGGTAACGTCCACGCGACCTATTTGCTGGCCAAAGAAATGATCAAAGCCGGTGCGTGCTGCCTGCAAATCGAAAACCAGGTGTCGGACGCCAAACAGTGTGGTCACCAGGACGGTAAAGTCACCGTGCCGCGCGAAGACTTTGTTGAAAAACTTCGCGCGTGCCGCATGGCATTCGAAGAGCTGGGCGTGGATGACGGCATTATCGTGGCCCGCACAGACAGTCTCGGCGCTGGCCTGACACAAAAAGTCCCAGTATCGAACGAAGTTGGCGACGCCGCCTATGAGTACACAAAATGGCTCGACGTGACACCTGTGTCTGATCTGAACCCGCTCGGTGAAGGTGATGTTGCGCTGCAGCTTAATGGACAGCTTGTGAAGCCGACACGCCTGCCGAACGGCCTTTACAAGTTCAAAGACGATACAGGCGTTGACCGCGTGGTCGAAGATTGCATCTCGTCCTTGCGCGACGGCGGCGCGGACCTATTGTGGATCGAAACAGCCACGCCAAATGTGGCGCAGATTGCCGATATGGTGAACCGCGTCAAAGAAGTGTGCCCGCAAGCCAAGCTGACCTATAACAACTCACCCAGCTTTAACTGGACGCTTAACCTGCGCAAGCAAGTGCGTGAAGACTGGATTGCGTCCGGCAAAATCAAAGCCGATGCGTATCCAGACGGCACAGCGCTGATGTCCGGTGCCTACGACCAAGACGAGTTGGGCCTTGAAGCGGACGCCCGTCTTCAAGCGTTCCAAACGGACATCGCCCGCGAAGCCGGTGTGTTCCACAATTTGATCACGCTGCCGACCTTCCATATGACGGCGAAGTTCATGGATGATCTGTCAAAAGGTTATTTCGGCGAAGAAAAAATGCTGGCCTATGTGAAAAACATCCAGCGCGAAGAAATTCGCAATGGCGTGTCTGCGGTCAAGCACCAACACGAAGTGGGCTCTGACCTTGGCGATACGTTCAAGGAAATGACCGGCGGCGAGCGCGCGCTCAAAGCTGGCGGTGCACACAACACCATGAACCAGTTCGAAAACGTCGCTTAAAAACGGCCCTCAGGTAAAACAATACGCCGCCTCTGCATTGCAGGGGCGGTTTTTTTATGGAAAAGCGAGCGGGTGCGTCCCTCCCGGCTTCGCCATATGGAAAATCCAGATAGATGCATGCGGGGCGCGGCTGGCGGGTTGTTCCCGATAGCAGGCGTCCGCGAGTGTCCACGATGAAGCGAATTTAGGAGGCGCGGAAAAGTGTAGAAATATCCTCTTAGCGGACGTTAGCTCAGAGGCAATAAACGCCCAAGCATATGCCCCTTCAGTTCACTTGTAGCTTTATAAAATAGCTGATCAAGATTTATCGGAAACTAGGTATTTGTAGTAAAATAAGGCCTTCACTAAATGATGTAGGCGGTGCATCTCTCTGTATGAAATCAAGATACGTCTCATAAACTCTAGGAATGTAACCTGTTCCGGCTTCTCGGATTTCATCCCCTCTTTCTTAGGATAGTAAGTCACAATTTGCGTAACTTCATCATAATCAGTCTTCACATGGGCAATCGCATTTCGAAGTTGATTATCAACAGCTTCATTTACGAACTCAAACCATGAGTCATCGATCATGTCTTTCTTCATACCATATGGCATATCAGCAAATTTTTGGAGACTAGAGGGCGTAAAATCTTTTCCTCCTCGTTTCCTATCCCAAGTTGGAAGGCGTTGTGATCCCCGCGTTTTTCAAGATTATTCGTTCCTGCCACTAATACCATTAACTTTGAAATTGTTTCAGCAATATCCTTGTATAAATCTTTAAATGATTGAAAATCATCGGTAGAAACCCTCATAGCTATGGGTTGGTTAGCATATTCTTCGTCAAAATCTAAAAACAAGGCAGGTCTAAAGACCATATCAGCATTCATCATTTGCGGATAAATATCCAAACAATGCCACTGAACTCGTTTAAGAAATTCGTTGGCAATAATCTCGTTTATAAATTTCTGGGTAGCCGCGTGATGCTTACTATCCATCTCAAACAATAGCTCAGTATTGATCGCAACAGTCTCTTCGTCTTGCTGAGGAAACGCAAATGGATACATCATGCGGGCAATAAGTGAGTATAAGCCCGCATTAATATCTTGAGGTTTCTGTGACTCTAGCTGGATCTCAAAGTGCTTTTTCAGGTTAAGCGAAAAAGGTTTAATCTTATCACGTTTATAGTGTTTCAAAATCGTTTCAAATATGCGTGCCTTATCAACATGGGCGTTTAGATAATCAGTTCTATGTTTGTGGAACAATACTTCTTTATGCCCTTGCCTTTGGACGGCTTGCAAAAAAGGAGTGTTACCCATTACGTATTTTCCGAAGCTTACTGGAAAATCTGGGTGCAAATCCACAAAGTTGGTCTTGTCATCAAATGGACCAATGGCAGGTATCTCAGTTGCCCCGACAACTCTATCTTTCTTGTTGAAATTTATCTCAATGAGGTTGCTGCACTCTTGGCAAGCAAATTGGACATGAAACTCTCGTCTATTTGACATACCTACACGGCAGTTTGTTTGCGTTTCACATGCGCTACAAATGACTGATATATTCATATTCATACGATAAGAATAACGTGTTTTTCTAGAACACTCTGTAATAAATTGAATAATGTTTCTGCTTTTAGCTAGGGCAGTCATATCGAAGACCCAGTAGTCTACAATAAACCATCAATTTCGCCCGAACGCTAGAGCGCATGACTTAAACCCCAAATACTCAGCTTCGGATTTTTATCAGAAAACCACGCCGGAGCCTGACAATCTAACTTTAGTGAATACAGCCTACATACATTTCCCCAAAGCGTTTGTGCGCTGCTTTGGACAATGTTTCATCTGCGCTTTCATGAACGAAAAGCCCATATGGTTCAACATTGAGAACAGCAAAGTCCGGACCATCAAGGTCATCTGTTTTATTTTCACTTAAAAAATTATAGCGCACACCGGTCCAAAGCTCCCAACCAAGCTCAACCTGATCGACATCAGTGTAACCCGCATGATCGATATCAACCATCTTATCTATGAAGCCAAGAGTTTCAGACAACATAGTTGCGCATGTATGAGCAGCAAGATCAGCGACCTGGATTCCCCATATGTCTTTTGAGTTTTGTTCAAAGTGGAAAGAACAATTTTCAAACCCATCAAGATCTTTTGCTATCTTATCGGCTGTTGTTTTTGAATAAAACAGTCCTTCATCGAAATAAACTATGTGCTCTTGGTCACATAACCCTTCATGCCGGAGTGCTTTTTGCAGCAAACTAAGACTTGCAGGGCCAAGATTATTATCACCGTTAACAACACATACTGCTAGTTTACATTTGCTGAAAATGAAATGACGTAATTCTGCACGTAACCTTTGCAGTGAAGAGTTGTCCTTCATTGATTGAGAAGATTTGAATTCGAATGTATTGGGGTCAAAACCATTTGCAGAAACCAGTGCTATCAATTCAATTGATGGGTCAGCTTCACATATAATGAATGTTGCTAATGAAAACCCACGTTTGTGGTGCTTACTATCGTCGAGGTAAAAATACGCCATAACCTCTTTATGCATTTTCTAACAAATCGCGAAAGCCTGATAGTTTATTTACTACCCTGTCCGACGTTTATAAGCCTTTCCTGACGTCCGCTATGCCCCCGGAGCAAACATTACCAGCGGCCGTTTTTAGACGTTTTAGGACGCCGATCCATGGTTTCCTTCTGCCGCCAAAGCGAATATCCCGTGAGAGGCTCAATTGGAGCGATTGTAAGGCGCTCAGTTATGACCGCTTTGGCAGCAGAAGTAGGCGTAACTGTCGGGTGATTGTCGGGCTGCTGTCGTTGCTGTAACGAAATAGATCGACTAACCTTAATTCAAATAGATAAAAGGATAGCAAAATGACACTTAAGAATATCAGAGTTCAAAGGAATTGGTCTCAAGACGATTTGGCACAGGCAAGCGGATTGAGCGTTCGAACCATTCAACGCGTAGAACGTACAAACAAGGCAGGGCTTGAATCTTTAAAATCACTGGCGGCAGCTTTTGATATCGATGTCGCAGAACTAAGAGACGCGTTAAATGCAACGAGCGACGACAATGACGATAAAAATGTGCGTGCTAAAAGCATTATTCAATTTTTGAGTATAGCGGGTGCTCTGATTTTACTGATGGTCTTCCCGCTAATGTCAGCTTTGAAAGACTCATCCAATTGGGGGGCGTTTGCGGTGATGTTTTTTAGTTTGGCGCTGATTTTAGGGGTTTTCGCATGGCAAACATTCGGGTCTTCATGGGAGAAGAGAATTATTGACAAGCTTTAGATCCCCCGACGTCCCCACGGGGATAAGGAGAGATAAATGAGCGGCTGTTTTTAGGCGTTTTACGGCTCCGGTCTATGGTTTCCACTAAATATGGGGTATTATCGTCCAGCTCTAAATAAACTAGATGACGATGCGTCTCGCCAACCTAAACTAACCTAGGGTCTTTTGGGCGCGATCGGGGTTAAGCCATCTGCTTCAAAGAACGGAGAACCTTTATGTTTTCCAAAGAGTTTGCCTTTCAAAATGAAGGGCAAGACGGCGACCATATCGCGCAGACCGAGCTTATCGGAAATCTTGAAATCCCGCTTGCCTTTGGCGTATTTCCCCATGATCCGCCCGCGAAGCCGGTGTGTCCACAATTTGATCACGCTGCCGACCTTAATCGACCAAACCCATATTCTTTCAAGAAAATTAGCACACCATGACTAAAAATGGACTCAAGTGGGTTACTGTTCTCTTTGTCATATTTCTTCTTTACGGTTTCTTTGCAAAGCAAGCCGCACTGAAAGACACAACTTTTCCCTATGGGAAATGGGAGTCAGCAAGCGGCTACTTTTTTGAAGTTTTTAAAAATGATAGCTACAGGGTTTGTTATTTTGAAACATGTAACGAAGGGCGTCTGAGTTGGGAGCCAAGCTGGGAGGGTGATAAGAACCCAGATATGATTGGCTTTTACAAGCAACCTGTCGTACGCCAGATGTACATGGATATGAAGCTTATTACACATACAATCCCGGGAACTGTGCATTACGAAATTCACGAGAAAGGGGATTTTAATTTATACCCAACAGTGCCACCCGGCAAGCTAAAGCGCAAAATGTGCAGAGGGCGACCTTGTATTGGATTTGGGGCTACAAATGATAACGACTATTACTTTGTCTTAAAATGAAAAGTATTTTCAACTTTTAATTGTTTCAATAATACTCGTGGGGTGTTCCGCAAAACATCCAATTCATCAGGACTTTGGACCTTTTTGTAAAGCCTATCCCGTATTGTTTTGGGGGCCAAAATGGCGAAGCCTATTACGAAATAGAAGACGGTTAAGTGAGAATAAAATTAATTGGTATTTTAAAAAACTCAGTGAATACGGTGTTGAAATTAAAGTAAGTGAAGGCGGACAGCATAAAATAGGTTGCATAGCAAAATGGCATGAGAAAGACTTTTTAGCCAACGTGACTAAAAAGTCCGGAATATTGGAAGGAACTGAATTTGAATAATCCTTACATCCTGAAATATGCGGCATGTGATCTTGAGGGTGTAAGAGTGTATGAGGCGGCCTTAACATCGGACACGTCGCCGCCACACGTCTCTAAGTTAAACCCATGACAGCCAAGCAGATCATGGCGGATCCCACTGTCACCTGCAAGCCAACTTTTACGCATATCTATCAGCCGCCGCTAAAGTTGGGCGGGACGGGGAAAGTGATTCAGGTGAGAAGTGGTAAAGCGTGTGAGGTGAAGAGATGATAGCGGATAGAATGTCAATTTTTTTAGTCGCAAATATATTTCTATTGTTTCCGGCTTGTAAAACTTCGTCCACACTTGATTCGGCGGGGCTTCCGAATGTTGAAAGGACACAAGTTTTTTATAAGGCACGAACCATTGCCAAAAAACAATCCTGCGAGAAAGCCGTGGATTACTTAGCCGAGTTAACTTTGGACAATTCGATTGAAGCTGCTCATTACCTCCAACCAATGTTGGTTTCATATGGTTTTGACGAGGAGCCAGGCGTTGATAAATTTCCAATTTCTAAATATACGCTTGGAGCGAGAAACAGTGAATCTGATTATGGTGTTGCAATTGATATGTTCAGATCTCACGCATCCAGGTTGATTTACCCAAATGATTATACAGATTGGCCTGTTAATGATGTTAAATATGAAATGTGTTCAACAATAGATAACTTTTCCGCATGTCGTAGCTACGCAATTGAACGTAAGTTCAAATTGAGTTCGGAGCAGGCACGTATGCTTTGGGAAGACTTAAAAAATCAACCACAGTTTAAATGTAGACGAAGATTCAAGCTAAGCAAATTGCGAAAATACTAGTGGGTTTTGTGAACGTCGGTGTAAAACTAGTCCACTTTAGCGGCGGCATAAAGCTATGCAGCTTATAAAGAAAATAATCGCAGGGCCGGTATTGATTACCTTTATGAATATCAAGAAATTATTTTCGGGCCTATTAAATCAGATTGACGGTGAATTTCGCTGTGCGTAACCCGGAGAGGCATCCGGGATCGCAAATGGGGTTGGGCGCGCACTTGGTGGTGACGTTGTGGCCGGAAAGGTTGGCACATTAGACAGCTTGCTAGGCGACCTGTTTCACAAGGACGGGAATATGTTGCATTTGATGTGAAAGTAGATGCAACATCAAAATTCTATGACAATTCAAAAAGTGTAAGACGCCGTCCAGTATAGGGATATTGGTTGACCAGTATGGATTTTCATATGTAACCACGGGTCATTACAACCACTTTCAACGTCTCTCAATCGTTCTAGGAACCTCTGTTTCAAAAGGTAAATAAAATTATGATTCATTTCAGGTTCGTACAAGAGAATGGTTTTTCTAAGGACTGTGATGTTTATGATTGTAAAAATATCGATCTAGATAGGCTAAGTGGCCTAATTGCTTACTCATTAGGAATTGCTGAAAAAGGAAATGATTTATTTTTTGATCAAGTCGATGATTATTCGTATGGATATGTAACACCGGATGCTAAAACACCCAATCGTATTGAGTTAAAGAATTGCGCCTCATTTATTGAGGCGAATGGCGTCGAAAATTTCAGAATTTTGTTGGAAATGGTTTCAAGGTTTGGGCTTGATTTTCAACAATCTGGTTTTTCTTGGGAATTTAAAGCTGAATGGTAGCTATTTTTAGTTACGGCGAATAAGTTCTGATTGTGGCGAAAAGAAATTCTCTTATTTGGAGAATTAGCTTACTTTTATGGCCTGTCAGATTATTATTTTTGATGCGAATATTTGCTGTAAATGTAACGGCAAAGAAAGCAACGTGGTGGGGTGAAATACATATAGGAAAATGGAAAGAGAGAATTCACGAATGATAGATATACCTCAATTCTTTCTTCTACGGGACTATGGCTCGGAAGAAGACATGAATCGCTTTCTATATCATTTAGACTTCTCAAACAGTCGCGACTGGCATATTGCTGCGCATAAATATTGCGAGTCTGCAAAATTGGATGCGGAACGTAAACCTACGGCGAAAGTTGATTTTGGAGACGGGATATATCAACTGGATTTTTTCAACTTTTATGGCGGTGATTTTGTTTCAAGGCGGATGCGGGATGTCATGAACTTGACAGATGAGGAAGTGATCTATTTTGATATTGAGGCCTTAAGTCATTCGGAGAGCTCTAAGGCTATGGATTATAAACTCATGAAAATTATCGCTCGGGACGCTATCCTTGATCCTGATGAAACGCCGTACAAGGAAATCTTGATGCCACCTGGAATGCCAGTTTT
Source organism: Maricaulaceae bacterium (assembly GCA_048268905.1). Lineage (GTDB taxonomy): Bacteria > Pseudomonadota > Alphaproteobacteria > Caulobacterales > Maricaulaceae > JACOMS01. Next base: position 25,841 of record JBLWUN010000001.1, read on the forward strand.
TTTGGAGACTGAGAGATATGCGTTGAAGAAAAACGCTTCCAGTCCATTTAACGCTTTACAGGACAGCTTTTTCATTGGCCGACAGTTTATATCCCGCGCCTTGGCTGTTAAAATGGTTCAAGCCGATTTGAGGACTGTGGCTCTATTTGATCCCTGGCGGTGCAGTATTTTTCGCGAAGAACGTTTGCTAACGAAAGAAGGCCTTTGTGATGTGACAGGGTATCCGCCGAATAGCGATATTCCATATACAAAATTAATTGTACCTTTGGCCGCGCTTTAATGGGTCAGAGCCAAACATCTTTACGTGGACGGCTTAAATGATTGATGAACAATTACAGGCAAAACTTGTCGAACTTGGGGCGAAAGAATTCACCAAGCACGATGGCGCCAATGCACTCCATGCAATAGAGACTATAGAAAGAATTGTGGGGACCGAATTGCCGGTGAGTCTTGTTAAGATATTACTGAAATTTCCGAATTGTGTCTGTTTTGAAAATGGCGCCATATTTGAACCCCAAAGCTCAACTCAACGTATAGGCGGTAATGATTGTAAGAGTCTTGATTTTCTCTATGGCAGGTCATCAGATGATTGGGTTGGAATATTAGAAACGACATTATCGTATAGGCGGCATGATTTTTTCCCGGCGGGGTTTATAACAATAGGGGATGCAGGCGGGGGAAACCAAATTTGCCTTGAAGTGAAGTCTGGTAAAATATGTTATTGGCGACATGATGTTGGTTCAGATGTAAATGAATGTTTGGTGCCGATTGCAGAAAATTTTGCGACATTTTTTAGCTCTTTAAGGCCTGAAGAGCCAACGCTATATAGTGATGAAGATTTGGGGACCTTTACCTGGCTATAATCTGTCCGTCGTCCTATATTGTCCTAGATGTCGGCCAGGGCTAAAAGAGATCAATGAGCGGTTGTTTTTAGGCGTTGTAAGACTCCGGTCTATGGTTTTCACTGAACATGGGGGTATTCTCGTCCGGCTCTAAATAACATAGATGATTATGCGTATCGCCAATCTAAACGACTTTAGGGTCTTTTGGGCGCGATCGGGGTTAAGCCATCTGGTTCAAAGAACGGAGAGCCTTTATGTTTTCCAAAGAGTTTGCCTTTCAAAATGAAGGGCAAGACGGCGACCATATCGCGCAGACCGAGCTTATCGGAAATCTTGAAATCCGGCTTGCCTTTGGCGTATTTCCCCATGATCCGTGCGCGAATGTCCCCAAATTTGCTTAGCGCCTTTGTATCAGCGGCGGTATAGGCCGAGTGAAATATGCCCGCCCATGGAAAATTGGCGCGGGTATTCGCTATCGGCGAATTACAGCAATCGGTTGAAAAACGATGAAGGCCATCCTGAGTAACTTGAGAATAGCAAAGATGATTTGCGCCTTTTATAAACGTGATGTCGCTGGGATAGGCCGGGACAAGTTGTGTGCCGCCAAATTCATCCAAAATATCAGTGCGCTTAAGCGTTTCGGCAAACGCCTGACAATCATCACAATAACACATTAATCTGCCGGGAGAATTCTTTGGGGAATTGGCGAGTTCAGCTTGAAAGTTACCGCAGTCACATTGAATTTTCATGTCTTGTCTTCCCCTCAATTGCGCTATGGCGATGTCACGCCGCTCAGATGAATACTCTATATTATCGAACATTATCAATATTCTATTTGAGGGGTTTTAGAATTCTTCCTGCGGTGTGGTTTTGCCGTCAAAGCCGACTTCGGGCAATCGCTTAAAACGGATCTCCGCAAATGCCTTACTTGAGGCGATTTTAGCCGTTCAGTTATGTTCGTCATGGCGGCAGAATCGGATGTAAGGCTTGAAAGTGTGCCATAGTCGTTCTACCGACAATCATGGCTGATAATTCCGCACGTTTTGATCCGCATGCCGATGATGTGTTCGCGAGGATCGCCAGTAAATACGATTATCTGTGCGATATTTTCAGCCTCGGTGCTCACCGTCTCTGGAAAAGAAGAATGTCGGCAGAAATAGCGTTTAATAAAAACGGTAAAATTCTCGATATAGCCAGTGGCACTGGAGATATCGCGCTGCGAGTTGCCAAAAAATTGGAAACGATGAAAAGCAAAGCGACGGTCATTGCGTCCGATATTTGTCCTGCAATGCTGGATATTGCTGAGACAAAAGCCCGTAGCCGCGGTGTTTCTGAATCTATATTGAGTTTTGAAATATTAGATGCGCATGACCTAAGGACGGTCGCCGATAATTCTATCGATATTTATGCCTTGTCATTTGCGATGAAAATTTGTGACCGAGACAAGTTAATCCCAGAAGCTCTACGGGTGTTAAAACCAAATGGTATACTTTATTGTCTTGAAGCCTCACGGATACCATTCAAACCAGCTCACTGGGTGTATCTGAAATATATGAAATGGTGCATTCCAGCAATAGCAAAGATGGCCACGGGTGGGGACCGCTCTGCTCATGATTATCTACTCAAAGGCATTCATGACATGCCAGATCAAAAAAACTTCAAAGCTGAGTTGGAAACATACGGCTTTCATAATGTCAGTTTTCAAAACCTAAGTTTAGGTATTATCGCCCTTCACAAAGCCCAAAAACCACCCGCCAAGCCGCAATAACTTTCGCACAGATTAAATCATTAAGTCAGCAATCGGAGATCCGGAGTGCGCAGCCCAGCGAGCAACTTTGGAGCGACTTAAGGATGCTCACCAAGTTCCCAGTCCTAACGGACGGTTGAAATTATTCTTCGCGAGTTTATTTGGTTGAGGACTCTCCATGATACTGACACAATCCAGACTTAGAGAGGTGTAATGAAATACTTGATTCCTGTAATTTTGGTCTTTGTCTCAAGCTGTGTACAGCCCAATCCTCGTACCGAAAAAATCAATTCCCTAGAAGACCTTATCATAAAATCTAATTGTGATGGTCTTCCCAAAAATACCCCCTGTTTTGAAACACATATTCCTAATCAATGTGAAAATGGATTTCAGGATTCAGGATTTTGCCGCGTGTGGTCAGCAGCACATATTGAAGGCGGCAAAACTTTGGATGGGCAAAAGGCAGAATTAGAATTTGAAATGACGGTTAGATTGGGGGAGCAAGATTTCGACTCTAAAGTTATCTTTCGAAGTGTTCACCCCACGCCTTGCGGCATGGATGCACGTATAGGGTTTTTGGGCTATTCAGATGACGGGTTTCCAATTGTTAATTCAGCTAAGGGTCCAGCGGAGCTTCGAAATTCCGATGTTCACATCGGTTATAAGGATGCCCGTATCGTAATCGATACAATCAATCAAAAAATTGTCGCTCGATATTTGGCCCCGAATGATGCTGAAACAGGGTGGTCGTTCCGCTTTGACAGAACTGGATCCGCTTTTCTGAACTGGTCGAATAGTTGTTTTCAGATGTCAAAAAACTATAATCAAGAGCTTCGCAAAATTGGCATGTCCAACTGTGATCCAAAAATCGATAGGTGGAATGAAGATGGAGGGACATCGCCGTCAACATCTAGTGACAAAGCTCTCGCCCGTGAGGTATTGCTTTCGAACGGGATTAGCTCCAAATTCCTGGAATATGTTTTCGCAATGCCTAATCGGGTAACAAGAATTACCGGCACTGATTTAGTGGTCGTAAATTTGGTCGACGCTTGTACGTAATCATAAAGGTCCGGCCTTCTGTAGAGCCCTCGGCCTCCAGATCGGCGACACTTGTTTCTTGCTCAAGATGATGAGCGTTTAAAGAGACACCGCCTGTAACCGTCGCCGTGGCCAATTCAAAATCCCGATGAAAGCAATCGTCCAGAAAAAATCTCTCTTAACCGAGAATTAGAAATTGATGAGCGTCCTTGTTTGGGTCAATGCTGCCTTATCGGCAAACATTACCAGCGCCCTTCTTTGGGGGTTTTAGGATTCTTCATGCGGTGTGGTTTTGCCGTAAATGCGCAAATCGCAAGGTCCACGATAGTGGACGTATAAGTATTTTGAAGGTTGGGGTTTTGCGTCTCAATCTGCGTCAGCCTGGAATTAAAAACCAATTCCGACGTCCTGCAGCACGGCAACAATTAAGATCACGATCAAGATTGCAGCGATATAAAACGTGAATAATTGGAATCCAATGGCCCCTGCGCCTAATAGGGCCGCGCCGCCAGAGAGGCGTCTCGGTGCTTTCTGAATAAATGCTATCAGTCCTAAAATTATAGCCAGTGCTCCAGATACAGCCACAACCACTTCCGTTGTTCTATCCGCATCCCAAGTACGAGCCATAGTTTGACGGTACTCTTCGCCCTTTAATGCTTGTAGTGTAGCATCGCGTATCGACACTGCCTTGTCGGCAATAACAGTTTCCATCGTGGGCTGAGGCGAGAAAGGGCCGACCCAAAAGTGAATCAACGCTAACAGTAACGCAACCGCGCCAAACGCGAGTCCGACATAACCTATCTTGATTTGTGTAGTGACCATTGACGCAGGATAGCACCGTTATTTAAAGTTTAAAAGCCACGCCGAAGAATAATACTAAGTATGAGCGATCATTCGCAAGTTTCATCCGTTCACTTGATGTCTGTCTCTGCCGCCAAAGTGGACGCCAGCTAATCCCCGTCAGTGCTTTGCGGTAAAACCAAGGACGCCTCCAATGTAGGGCGTCCTTGGCCTTTAGGTTTACGGCGCGGTGAAGGCCATGGTGATTGTCATTTGGCCCGAGTCTTCATGAAGATACTCTTTCATCGCTTTGAACCCGTACCGATCATAGAAACGTCGACCGATGGTGTTTTCCTTGAAAACATCAAGGGTCACATCTCCCTTTTGCCGGATTGCATGATCCATCATTTCGCGGCCAATCCCTTGTCCATGACGTGTCGGGTCAAGAAAAATGGCCCCGACTTCATTTTCAATAAGGGCGACAAACCCGACGACGCTGTCGTCGATTTCTTTCACCCATATTTCGGCAAATTGCGGATATATGTTTCTAACATTTTCCTGCTCTTTGTCCTGAAAGGCTTTGGAGAGGAACGGGTGTGCAAGATCGCTTGCGGTTCGCCATACGGAAACGACGGCATCGACATCGCTGTCTTTATATTTTCTAATCATTTTCTAGATTACTTTCATGTTGTCCTGCGTTGCAGGCGCTAATACTTGAAATAACCAAGCCCAAAGACCTATCAGGCTCGACGCCTGACACTCTTGGTACTCAGCAATTATAGGGGCTGCACCGGCAGCCCAGTATTAACGGGACATGAAATCTCTTATTAAGGTCTGATATGCCTATAGCAGTTGGCCAATGATGTAAATTTATCATTTTCTCTGCGCACGTGCATAATTGAGGCGATTTTGACGATTTTAATGTGAGGGGCGAATGCCGCGCCGACGCCAAAGACTTCGGAAATACACGGAAAACGGTTAGATTGTTTAATCGCAGACGGTTTCTTCGCGGGCGATCCCGTTATTGCGGCTCACCAACATTTTTCTCGGATTGCGGCAACGATAACGACCATAATCGACGGGCTTTCGGCCATAAAGGCGTCGGTGCTCTGCGCGTGCGGCCTCTTGCTCAGCCTCTTTTTTCAAGCGTATTTGACGTAATCGCTCACTCTCTGCAGCGGTCGCTTCTTTCCGGACGTAATAGGCCCGGATAAAATCTTTGGCTGGTTGATAATCAAGCGCCGCTGCCTTCTCCATGGCTTTCCAGCCTTCTGCTTGATAGTTCGTCCATTTAGTTGTCAGCTCAATACGAGCATCATAGGCCATATCGGCATAATGATAATATGCGGGACCGGAACCATTTTCTCCCGCTTTTAAAAACCACTCGGCCGCAAGACGATCGTCTTGCTCCGTTCCAATCCCGTCACGGTACATCACCCCCGCATAAGTTTGAGCTAATGCGTCGCCATTTTCGGCGTGAGCCTTTATAATCGGAAAGGCGGCCGCATAATTTCGGGCTTGAAAAGCATATAGACCATTTTCAAGCGGGCCTGCCGCATTGATAGCGTCTTTTAAGCGGGCGGCCTCAAGTGCCGCTGAAGCGGCCTGCCGGGCTTTGAATTCGGCTGCGTATTTTAATTGCCTGTCTTCTTCGGCTTTTAATGCGGCGGCTTGTTCCGTCGTCAAGGTTTCCTTCGCGCCAGAGTCAGCCATCCTTTGGGCCGCCTTAATTGGGACCCATCGATCCATATCCCAAAGATGTTCCGAGAAGGCGCTCATACGGGTGACTTGGGAATAGAGATTGTAAGCCATCTGTTCGTCTTGCTGAACGCCGTCGCCCCAATGATATTTGGTTGCTAGATAGTACCGGCCAACAGGATGATTATTTTCGCTCGCAAGTTTAAAGAGCTCAAAGGCTTTTTCATCCGACTTTTTCACCCCAACGCCATTTTGATACATGATGCCCAGCGCGGTTCTGGCATTATTGTCTCCGTTTTCGGCGGCGGTCGTGATCCAGTGCTTGCTTTTCTTTTGGGAGCGTTTGGTCCCTTCGCCCGTTTGGTACATGTGCCCAAGATAGAATTGTGCTTTCGCATCACCTTGCTCGGCAAGCTTTTTAAATATGGGGAAAGCTTTGTCGTAGTCCCCATACCTGTGATCAATGATGGCATCGCCATAGGGGTCGGCCCAAACGCTCGATGGTGCCAAGAGGCAAGCCAATAAAATCGCGAAAGTGAATTTGGGGCTTTTCGGAGATTTCATTTATGGCTCCCTATACGCTGTTAAAAGCTCGTCCCACTTTTTGATAGGTTAGTTTAGAACATAAAATATATCAATATCATCCCAAAGTCCGCCTTGGAGGCAAAGATGAAGGCGCACGCCAACCCGCATACCTGCCAAACCTAAATTGACGACAGAGCTTGCGGCAATAGAGGTTTGACATTGCAGACGACGTGTTAGAGCGTCATATTGGGAAAAAATGGGGGAGGGGGCTTCAATATGTCTGATCAGGTAAGCCAGAGAATGTTATCGCTGGACGTGTTTCGCGGCCTGACGATTGGCGCGATGGTGTTGGTGAATAATCCGGGAAGTTGGAGCGCGGTTTATCCGCCGCTGGAGCACGCGAAATGGAATGGGTGGACGTTTACGGACACCATTTTCCCGTTCTTCGTTTTTATAATGGGCATTGCCATTCCTATTGCGCTGGAAAAACGGCGCGCATCGGGAAAAGCGGGCGGTGAGATCTATTTAAAGCTTTTGCGGCGCAGCGCGGCGCTATTTGGTCTGGGCCTGTTTTTGGCTTATTTCCCCATCTATAACGGGGTGGAGATGCGCTGGATCAATCCGGCTGAATTGCGGATTTTCGGCGTGTTGCAACGCCTCGCGCTGTGCTATCTTTTTGCGTCACTTTTGTTCCTCTGGTTGCCGCCAAAGGCTCTGTGGGGCGCGGCGTTCGCGCTCTTGATAGGCTATTGGGCTGTGATGGTCATGGGCGGAGATTTCACACCCGAGGGTAATCTGTCGGGCCGAATTGACCGTTTGGTTCTGGGCCCGCATCATATGTGGGTCGGGTCCAAATATTTTGACCCAGAGGGAATTTTGTCCACCCTGCCGGCCATCGCCACCTGCCTTTTTGGCGTTATCACGGGCCGGTGGCTCATGTCCGGTCAAAGCGGCTATGAGAAAGTCTCAAAGATATTCGTCTGGGGGTTTGCGCTTCTGGCTTTGGGGTGGATGTGGAGCGCGTTTTTCCCGATTAATAAAAGCCTGTGGACAAGCTCCTATTCGGTCTTCATGTCGGGCCTCGCCATGTGCGTTTTGGCAGCAATTTATTGGATGGTGGATATTAAAGGCTCAAAATGGTGGACCGGCCCCTTCGTGATTTTTGGCGTCAATGCTTTGGCCTTGTTCGTCGGTACGGGAATGATGGGACGCTTGCTCAATTCAATTCCAGCCGGGACGGATGCCGCAGGGCAGCCAGTCTCGCTGAAAACAAGCCTCTTTAATACGGTCTTTGCGCCGTTGTCCTCGCCCATGAATGCGTCTTTAATGTACGCGGTTTGCTTTATCGGAGTCTGGCTATTTTTGATGTGGCTGCTCTACCGGAAAAAGATTTTTATCAAGGTTTGACGTGGCAGCGCGGCCGCCAAGTGGGCGTTTGAGCGTCAATGAACTTTTCGTCCTTTGATATAGAATAAATCCCATATGCTAGCTCGGCATATCTTTGCCGGGCTAATTACAGTCAATGCAGCACAGCGGGAGGGTTTTACATTGAAATATTTACTTTTAGGCGGGCTATGTTTGGCGGTGGCCGGATGCGCGTCGACGGGATCGGGCGGGAAAGCCGCCAAATCGGCAGCCTCTATTGCCGCGCCAGATGCCGCGGCGCAGGCGTTTCCGACAGACTTTCGCCGCCTGACGCTGATTGTCGAGGATATTGACGAGAGCTTGAAGCTTTACCGCGACGTTCTCGAATTTAACGTCAATTACGACACTGTCGTGACCATGAGCGGCGTGTCACTCCCTGCCGGTGAACCGGGCACGAAAGCGCGGCTTGTGCTACTCAGCTCAAATGATAGCTGGGTCGGGTGGATTGGAATGCTGCAATGGCTCGATCCGGCCTTGCCGCCGCGCCAAGATAAATATAGCCGCTTGGGCATTGGCGACCCTGTGCTTGTGTTCAATACGGAGAAAGTGGACGAGCACTGCGAAATGGCAGAGAAAGTCCCCGGAATTAAGATGACAAACGGGCCCAAAAACACGGTCTATCCGGCGCGCACGGGCGGCGAGCCGATCACGGTGCGGACCTGTTATCTTTTTGACCGAGACGGCTATTTTATGGAGCTCAATAAGGTTTTGGACCGCGCGTCTTACAAATAGACGGCCCAGCGCGTGCGGCGAAACAGGGGATAGGCGTCGGCGAAAGCTGTGATACACAAGGGGTATGACAGTTTCGTCTTCGGACCGTCTTGATGATGGCCTTTTTTATCCGCCGCATGCGCCGCCTCTGACTGGCGACGAGAATGTCTTTGTGTCCACGTGGAAGTTCCTTCGCAATCCGCTCGAAGGGTTCGGCCCGCTGGCCTACCGGCAGCCGATCGTAAGCTTGCCCACATTCGGGTATAAAACCCATGTGATTTGCGACCCGGAGGGCATGCAGGCTGTGCTTGCCAAAGACGCCGCAAAATTCTCTAAAACGGCCATTGATCACCGCATTCTCGGCCCTGCCACCAAAGAGGGGCTATTGTCGGTGCACGGCGAACAATGGAAGCGTCAAAGGCGCGGCGTGGCCCCGATGTTTCGCCACCGACATATGGCCGATCTTGCGCCGATGATAACACTGGCCTTGAAAGAGTTCGCACAAAAATTACAGAGCGAGCCCGAGCAGGAACTGGGCGGCGCAATGGCGGACCTGACGTTCGATGTCCTCTCCAAAGGGTTACTCGGCGACCCCAAAGGTCTGGATAAAGACCGGCTGAAGCTCGCCACGCGTAAAGTGGTCACAACCGCCGGTACGTTGCGCCCCGATGATTTATTGCCGCTGCCGCGGTGGGTGCCGCGTCCGATTATGCCGAGCGGGACGCGGGCGCTTAAACAGCTCAAACGCGCGGCGGACGCCCTGATTGCGGCGCGCGATCCTGAAAGTCCGGGCGAGGACCTTGTGGGGCTTCTCATTTCGGCGCGCGATCCCGTCTCCGGCGCGCCGCTCACGGTGACAGAGCGCCGAGACAATTTGATCGGTTTTTTTATTGCAGGCCATGAAACGACCGCGTTGACCCTGACGTGGGCGCTCTATCTGACCGCCAAGCATGACCCGAGCCGAGACCGCTTGCGCAATGAAGTGCGAAGCGTTTGCGGTTCACATGATGTAACCTACGAAGATATCGAAAAGCTGCCGTTCACGCGGGCGGTGATTGACGAGGCCATGCGGCTGTACCCGCCGGCGCCTATTCTTAACCGGCAATGCCGGGAAGATACGCATATATTGGGGCGGGATATCAAAGCCGGGGATCATTTGATCCTGAATAATTATATCATGCACCGCGCCGAGCGGCTTTGGGACAATCCTCACGCCTTCGATCCGAGCCGATTTTTACGTGATCCCGCGCTGAAAGCGAAAGGCGCGCCCTTCATGCCATTTGGCGCGGGCCCGCGCATTTGTGTGGGCGCTGCGTTCGCTATTATGGAAGCCATGATGGCGCTCGCCACATTGGTTCGAGATTACGATATTACTGTGCCAGAGGCGTGTTTCCCAAGGCCCCTTATGACCGTCACGCTGCGGCCCGAGGGCGGTATTCCGGCGCGGTTTAATCGGCCTAAAGTGGCGCTTTAAGTCGGGTCTGCTTCGATCAGTCCGCTCGTGCTGGCGGCTTTGAGCATGGCTTCTTGGAGCTTTTCGAAGGCGCGAGCTTCAATCTGGCGGATGCGTTCGCGCGAGACGCCGTACACTTCGGCAAGTTCTTCCAGAGTTTTGGGCGAATCGGAGAGGCGGCGCTCGGCAATGATATGACGCTCACGATCGTTCAGATCCGTCATCGCGTCCTGCAAGAGCTCCATGCGGGCATCATATTCCTGCGTGTTTCCGAGGCTTGATTCCTGACTTTCCGTGTCGTCTTGCAACCAGTCTTGCCATTCCGCGCTGCCATCGTCGCCGCCAATGGTCACATTGAGGGAGGCATCGCCGCCATTTGACATGCGCCGGTTCATAGACGTGACTTCGTCTTCCTTGACGTTCAGCTTCGTCGCAATTTTCTTGAGGTCTTCCGGTTTAAGATCGCCATCTTCGACAGCTTTCATTTCGCCTTTCATGCGGCGTAAATTGAAGAACAGCTTTTTCTGTGCGGCGGTGGTGCCCATTTTAACGAGCGACCACGAGCGGAGTACATATTCCTGAATGGCGGCGCGAATCCACCACATGGCGTAGGTGGAGAGGCGGAAGCCCTTATCGGGATCGAATTTCTTGACTGCCTGCATCAGGCCGACATTGCCCTCTGAGATGACTTCGCCAATGGGCAAGCCATAGCCACGGTAACCCATAGCGATTTTGGCCACGAGGCGGAGGTGGGAGGTCACCATGCGTTCAGCGGCTGCGGTGTCGCCTTTTTCCAGCCAGCGCTTGGCCAGCATAAATTCTTCGTCTTTTTCGAGCATGGGAAACTTGCGGATTTCCGCCATGTAGCGATTGAGGCCTTGCTCAGGCGAGAGGGAGACAGACAGGCTCATATTCCCAGAGTAAGACGCGTCTTTCGCGGGCGTACTCGAGGCAGGTTTCACGGGTAGTGTTTTCGTATCTTCGGCCATTCAATCCTCCAGAGCGTACCATATAGGCTTATCGCGCGGGAGTTAAAGGGTTGTCACCATGAAATAATGTTCACAGATCGTCGTTAAGTTTCAGCAGGGCGCCCTCGAGTAAGCGCATATCTTCGGGAAGAGGGGCTTCAAACCGCATCTCTTCTTTTGTGATCGGATGTATAAAACCCAAGACCGCTGCATGCAGAGCTTGGCGCTTAAACTTTGACAAAGCTTCGGCCACAGCAACCTCGCCGGGATTGGTTGCGTTCTTGAAAGCGCGCTGTTTCCCGTACAGAGGATCTCCCAGAAGCGGGCAGCCAATATGCCCCATATGGACTCGGATTTGGTGGGTGCGGCCCGTTTCCAGCCGGCATTCAAGACGGCTGACTTGCGGCATACCGACGGCAGCATTCGGGGTTTGCCCATAGCCTTTGATGAATTTGTAATTTGTTATGGCGTGGCGACCATGTTCCGAAGCTTCCATATCGCCAAACGTGCCGCGAACGATAGATTGTTTTTTACGGTCATGCGGAGAGCGCGCGAGGCGGCTTTCAACGCGCCCTTCGCGCGGCTTGGGCGAGCTCCGGGTGAAACAGATATAGACGCGTTCGACTGTGTGTTTGGCAAATTGCTTGGAGAGGCGTTGGTGGGCCGTATCGGATTTCGCGACCACCAGAATACCGGATGTATCCTTGTCGATGCGGTGAACGATCCCCGGGCGTAGAACGCCGCCAATACCGGAGAGGCTGTCTTTGGCGTGGTGAAGGAGCGCGTGAACCAAAGTGCCCGAGCGCGAACCGGGGGCCGGGTGCACGGTCATGCCCGCCGGCTTGTTCACAACGATCAGATGCGCGTCTTCAAATAATATATCGAGCGGAATGTCTTCTGGCACCGGCGTGTCATCCACGGGCGGCGGAACAAACACTGCATATTCAATGCCGGCCTTCACTTTGGCTGAGGGATTGGTAATCAGGTCGCCGTTGCCGCGCACGGACTCGGATTCAATCAGCGCTCTTGTGCGGCTGCGCGACAGGTCGTTCCAGCTTGTAAGCCACTTGTCCAGCCGCTGCCCGTCGTCCTCGCGGGTCGCTTCTTTTACATTCAGAGTGGTTTTAAGAGTGTCGGTCAAAATACTGTTCCGTGTTGATGGCGTCGTTTCGCAAATATGTTGCGAAATAGCAACAGGCGTCTAAATTCGATTTACGAGTCCTTGCAAGTCTTCCACCAAAGGAGTAGCGCTAAATATAAGACCTTGCAGACAGGTGCATATAAGCGCCGCTGCAAGAGAAGTCTAAGTACAAAAGTACGTAAACATTCGGGGAAAAATATGTTCAAGAAAACTATTCTGTTCGGTACAACCGCGGCGCTCGCTCTTGCTGTGGCGGCGCCTGCGTTTGCTCAAGATGCTGATGATGAAATCATTGTCACAGCGACCAAGCGTCAACAAACATTGCAAGAAGTGCCTGTCGCGGTGACAGTGACGTCGTCCGATACGATCGAGAAAGCCAAAATTCTCGATATTCAGGATCTTCAATCTGTTGTGCCGTCACTGCGTGTGACGACGCTTCAAACCTCACAAAACACGAACTTCATCATTCGGGGTTTCGGTAACGGTGCCAACAATGCCGGCATTGAGCCGTCTGTGGGTGTGTTTATTGACGGTGTGTACCGTTCGCGTTCAGCGGCTCAAATTGGCGACCTTCCGAAGCTAGAGCGCGTCGAAGTTCTTCGCGGCCCGCAAAGTACGCTTTTTGGGAAGAATGCATCGGCGGGTGTTATCAGCATCGTTACCGCTAAGCCGTCCTTTACCCCAGACGCGACCGTTGAGCTTGGATATGGGAATTATAATCAAGTCATTGCGAAAGCTTATGCGACCGGCGCTCTGAGTGATAATTTTGCCGTTAGCATTGGCGGCGGCCTTAATAAACGTGATGGCTATGTCGATCAGGCCATTGCCGGTCTTGGCGAGAGCAATGATCGCGACCGTTTCAATATCCGCGGCCAAGCCCTTTATGAGCCCACAGACAATGTGAGCCTGCGGTTAATCGCAGACTACAGCAGTATTGATGAAGTCTGTTGTGCTGTTACGAATATTCAAAATCAGGGCGCGGCATTGGCGATTGCCGCTTTGGGCGGCCAGGCCGCGTCAGACCTCGATCCGTTTGCCTATGTGGCATACGTCAATAAAGAAGCCTCCAACACCGTTGATGATAAGGGTATTTCGTTCCACGCTGACGTGGATCTGGATTGGGCAACGGTCACGTCCATTACCTCATACCGTGAGAATAATAGCACGTTTAACAACGACTCCGACTACAATACGCTTGAACTTCTTCGCGACGTTGGACAGATTCAAGACATTGCGACATTCACTCAAGAAGTCCGCCTCGCGTCAAATGGCGAGGGCATGCTTGACTGGATGGTTGGCGGCTATTTCTTTAGCGAAGATATTGAGTCTATCAGCCGGCTTGAGTATGGCAATGATTTACAGTCCTACATCAATACGCTTCTTCAGCAAGCGACGGGTATTCCCGGTATTCTGAATACGCTGGAAACTCTTTACGGCGCGCCGGCTGGGTCTTATTTAGGGGCAGGCGTTGATACGCGCGAAGCCTTTACGCAAGACAACACGGCTTATTCCGCCTTCGGTACGCTTGATTTTCATGTCTCAGACAAGCTGACAGCGACCGTTGGTCTTAACTATACGGACGACAAGAAAAACGTGGCCAGCAATGTCCGCAATGGCGATGTATTCTCCAGTCTCGACCTCAACAATGACACGACGGTTCTAGGTGTTCCGCTTCCGACGGTCTTCTTTGGTCAGTTCTTCACGGCCAATACGGGGCTCGCACCAACGCCGGCAAACATTGCATTTATTGAAGGTGTGGCACCTGGAACAAGTGCGTCGATCCAAAGCGGTGTCGGCGCGTTAATCGCCGGGATTCAAACGACGCAGTTCCAGCCTCAATTCTTGAACTTCCCGAATGCCGTAGAAGACGGCAAAACGGACGACAATAAACTTACCTACTCGGCGCGTTTGGCTTATGAGGTGAATGACAGTCTGAATGTTTATGCGAACTATTCGACAGGGTTTAAATCCACGTCTTGGAACCTTGGCCGTGATTCGCGCCCATTCTTGTCGGATCAAGCGGGCTTGACGGCGGCGAACTTGCTGCCAAACAATATTGTTTATCGAACACGTTATGCCGGGCCGGAAGAAGCTCGCGTTATTGAGGCGGGTCTTAAAACCAAGTTCAATAATGGCAGCTTGAACATTGCCGTCTTCGATCAAGAGATCAAAGGGTTCCAATCTAACGTCTTTCTGGGCACGGGCTTCACGCTATTGAATGCGGGCAAACAGTCGACACTGGGGGCAGAAGTCGAAGGTATGTACAGAATCGGCAATGCTTTGACGCTCTCCGCGTCTGGGACTTACCTGGATGCCAAGTATGATGAGTTTACAGCGGCGCAAGGGGCGTCTGTAAATGGTACGCCAACAGATCTTTCGGGTGAAAAGGTTTCTGGTATTCCTGAGCTTTCTCTCTCATTGGGAGCCCTTTACAATCACGATTTCAGCAATGGCATGAGTGGTTATTTGCGCGGTGATTTCCAGTATGAGAGCCCGGTTCAGATTGTTGACGGTATCCCGACAGCGACGACCTCTGCTGGCCGTACGTTCAATATCGAGCGTGAGGTTAAAACGGTCAACGCCTCTGCGGGACTGAACTTGAATAACGGCGTTGAGCTATCTATTTGGGCGCGGAACTTGTTTAATGACGAGTATTTTCTCTCAGCTTTCCCAGGCGTGGCGCAGTCAGGCGTTATCAATGCCTATGCCAATGCGCCTCGGACATACGGTATCAACGCGCGTTATACATTCGATTGATCTGATTTCTAAATCTTGGAGGAAGGCCGCGATGTTCGCGGCCTTTTTTGTATGAATTTTCAACAAAATCGAGCGCTCGTACCCCCGTTTCGGCTTTCCACGGCTGAAAAGTTTATAAAAACTAGAAACTTAAGTGTTTTTTCGCGAAATGCTTGAAATTGTTTGCATTCAAGGTGTATTCAGCGAATAATAAGACATAAACAAACGCAAACACTTGTTTTTAGAAGCGCGTTTTGCGAAAAACTTTTCAAATTTTCCAACCAAATATCGGGGATATTTATGATTACAAAAACTCTCATGCTCAGCACATCAGCTATTCTGGCTCTCAGTGTGGCTGTGCCTGCGTTTGCTCAAGATGCTGACGATGAAATCATTGTCACAGCGACCAAGCGTCAACAAACGTTGCAAGAAGTGCCGATTGCGGTGACGGTGACGTCTTCCGATACGATCGAGAAAGCCAAAATTCTTGATATTATCGATCTTCAGTCTGTTGTGCCGTCCCTTCGCGTGTCACAGCTTCAAAACTCGATTCAAACCAACTTCATTATTCGCGGTTTCGGTAATGGCGCGAACAATGCCGGTATCGAGCCGTCTGTGGGTGTGTTCATTGACGGCGTTTACCGCTCTCGCGCAGCCGCTCAAATTGGCGACTTGCCGAAACTTGAGCGCGTCGAAGTTCTTCGCGGCCCGCAAAGTACGCTTTTCGGTAAAAACGCGTCTGCAGGCGTTATCAGTGTTGTCACTGCGAAGCCAAGCTTTACACCAAACGGCTATGTCGAAGGGGGTCTCAGCAATTATGAGGGTTACCAGTTAAAAGGTTATTTCACTGGC
Source organism: Maricaulaceae bacterium (assembly GCA_048268905.1). Classification (GTDB taxonomy): domain Bacteria; phylum Pseudomonadota; class Alphaproteobacteria; order Caulobacterales; family Maricaulaceae; genus JACOMS01. The sequence goes on from JBLWUN010000001.1 coordinate 41,757, forward strand.
GCGCTTAGCGACGACCTCGCGGTCAGCCTCGGCGGCAGCATGAACAAGCGTGACGGTTATGTGGACAATGTTGTTACGGGTAACACGCTCAACGACAAAGATCGCGTGAGCATGCGTGGACAGCTTCTTTATCAACCAACGGACACGGTTGAATTCCGCGTTATCGCTGACTTTGATCATTTGGACGAAAAATGCTGTTTTGCGCCTAACCTCGTAAACGGCCCAACGGGCGCGGCTATTCCATTGCTGGGCGGCCAAGTGATTTCAGACCCATATGGCTACAAAGCCGCGCTTAATATGGATCCGCCAAATATCGCGAAAAATAAAGGTATTTCGTTCCACGCCGACGTCGATTTTGGCAAAGTGGCGATGACCTCTATTTCGTCTTACCGCGAGTCTTACAGCGAGCGTGATGGCGATATTGACTTTAACGGCGCCGATATTATCGCAGATAATCCAGGGTCTCTCGACATCAGCACCTTCACACAAGAAATTCGTTTCGCCTCTAATTTTGACGGACCTTTGAACGGTATCGTTGGCGCATATTTCTTTAGCGAAGATCTTGAGCAAACGGACGGCGTCCATTTTGGCCCCGCTTACCGTGATTATGTCGGTGTTCTTTTGGGTAGCCCGACATTGGCCGGAACGCTCGAGTTTTTGTCTGGTAATGCCCCCGGCACATTCTTCGCAAACGGATCGGGCGTGGATGAAGTTTCCACGCAAAGCAACCAAACTTTCAACGCGTTCGGTCAATTTGATTACCAAATTTCGGACCGCCTAACGGCAACTGTTGGTCTGGCTTATGTCAACGACAAGAAAGACGTGACGGTTCGCCAGAATAATACGGACGTGTTCTCTAATACAGATCTTCGCACGGCCAATGGCGGGGCTATTCCAGCGGCGTTCTTCGGACTTGGTTTCCAAGGCGCAACTGGCCTTGCTCCAACACCGGCGAACATTGCCTATATTGAAAGCATTGCGCCGGGCACTTCGGCTGCGATTAGCGCAGGCGTCGAAGCGAACATTTCCGCGATCGGCGCCCTTCAATTCTTACCGCAATTGATCAGCGTTCCAAACGCTGTTGAAAACGGCAAGTCCAAGGATGACAATGTGGATTACTCGTTCCGTTTGGCTTACGAAGTAAATGACAGCATCAACGTCTATGGTAGCTATTCGACAGGCTACAAAGCCACGTCTTGGAACTTGTCTCGCGATTCCAGCCCGACTGCGGCGACGATTGCAGCGCTTTACGCGGGCGGAACTGCGCCGTTCAACCTTGTTCCAGGCACCCGTTTTGCGGAGCCAGAAGAATCCGAAGTGTTTGAATTGGGCCTTAAAGCCAAATTCTCACAAGGCTCTTTGAATGTGGCCGTTTTTGATCAAAATATCAAAAACTTCCAGTCCAACGTCTTTACCGGCGCGTCTTTCGCCTTGGCAAATGCTGAGAAACAGTCTGTGCGCGGGGTTGAAGCAGAAGGTTTGTGGTATCCTATGGAAGGTTTGACGATCGGCTTGGCCGGGACGTATTTGGACCCGGAATATGACTCGTTTACGGCGAGTGCGCTTGGCGATTTGTCTGGCACACGTCCCGGAGGCATTCATGAGCTTAGCTTGTCCACGTCTGTTGGCTATAACTTCCAGATGGGCGGCCGTGATACCTATATACGCGCCGATCATCAGTATGAAAGCGAAGTCGATATTCAAGACGGCGGCGATGCCAACCCTGCCAACATTGCGCTTCAAGCTGGCGGTTATCGCACACGCGAAATCAGCCTGCTTAACGCAAGTGCGGGTATGAATTTTGGACCGATCGATGTGTCAATTTGGGGACGGAACCTGTTTAACAACGAGTATCTGATCACAAACTTCCCAACTGTGGCACAAGCCGGTAGCCATAACGGTTATCCAGGTGCACCGCGGACATATGGCGCGACATTGCGGTACTCATTTGATTAAGCGATAAACATATCGCGCTTTGAGGCCGCCCCCTGAATGTTTAGGAGGCGGCCTTTTTTGTTTGTAGATGTCATATCTTGGGTATCATTTACTACATAAATTCAAATAAGCAGAAATTAGTGCCCCTGCATGTTCTGCGAAGATTTCATATAGCCATGTTTTGCAATTCTGTGCTAAGAAACGCGGCTTAAACAAAAATTATTGCGTTGGAAACACCGATGACGAAATGGACACCCTCAAGCTGGCGCGCATTGCCAGCGAAACACATTCCGGAAGATTATCCGGATACCGCTCACCTTGCCGCCGTTGAAGCGACACTCAAAGGTTATCCGCCGCTTGTCTTTGCGGGTGAAGCCCGGCGCTTGAAGGCTCGTCTTGGCGACGTAGCGATGGGAAAGTCGTTCTTGCTGCAAGGCGGAGACTGTGCTGAGAGCTTCAAGGAGTTTCATCCGGATAATCTGCGGGACATGTTCCGCGTGATGATGCAAATGGCTGTGGTGCTCACTTATGGCGCTGGACAGCCTGTTGTGAAGGTTGGACGTATTGCCGGACAATTTGGTAAGCCGCGATCTTCGCCGATTGAGGTGCGCGACGGTGTTACACTTCCGAGTTACCGCGGCGACAATATTAATGGCATGGACTTCACGCCAGAGAGCCGAACGCCGGATCCTGAACGCTTGCTCAAAGCCTATGGTCAATCTGCGTCGACGCTTAACCTTTTGCGGGCGTTCTCTTCGGGCGGCTATGCGAACCTTCGAAACATCCACAAATGGACCCTCGATTTCGTCAGCGGTAGTGAACAGACCCAGAGATATAAAGCGCTATGCGATAAAATATCCGAGGCGATGGACTTTATGGAAGCTTGCGGAGTGACCCCTGAGAGCACGCCGCAAATGGCCGCCACAGATTATTATACCAGCCATGAAGGCCTGCTTTTAGGCTATGAAGAAGCGATGACCCGTATCGATAGTACAAGTGGGCGTTGGTATGACACGTCCGCGCATATGCTCTGGATCGGGAACCGTACGCGGAGCTTGGACGAAGCCCATATCGAGTTCTTCCGGGGCATTGAGAACCCAATTGCCACAAAAATCAGCGACGACCTCTCGCCGGATGAACTGATCAAGCTCATCGACGCGTTAAACCCTGCCAACGAGCCGGGCCGTCTGACACTGATTGCGCGTTTCGGGCATGACAAAGTTGCGAAAGGACTTCCCGCTCTGGCGCGCCGGGTCAAAGCCGAGGGCCGCCACGTCGTCTGGTCATGTGATCCCATGCACGGCAATATTCAGAAAACCAATAGCGGTTATAAAACACGCGCCTTCAGCAAAATCCTGACGGAAGTAAAGTCTTTCATGCAGGTTCTTCATTCTGAGAATTGTTGGCCGGGCGGGGTGCATTTTGAAATGACCGGGCAGAACGTTACAGAATGTCTGGGGGGAAGCGCGCGGGCCGTTCGCGAGGAAGATCTTTCCTCTCGCTATCATACGCATTGCGATCCGCGGCTGAATGCCGACCAAGCCCTTGAACTGGCTTTCCTCATTGCGGAAGAACTCGGCAGTTACCGCAAAGAAGAAGCGGCACGCCTCGCGAGTTGATCCCAATAAAAAAGCTGCCCGGCGTGAGCGGGGCAGCTTAACTCTACATACGTGGGAGCGTAAGTTTAGAGGTCTTTTAGGCCAGCAGATGGCTTGAACTGAGCAACAGTTTTAGCTTTGCTCATCATCATTTGCTTTGTTGCAGGGTTGCGAACTTCGCGAGATGGGCGGTGCTTTGCAACAAACTGACCGAAGCCTGGAAGAGCAACAGCGTGGCCGTCACCTTTTTTAAGCTCGTTGGTTACAGTTTCACAAAACGCATTTACAAATTCACCGGCTTGGGCCTGTGTTGTTCCGCAGCTTTCCGCGAGTGCGGCGACTAGTTCTTTTTTATTCATCTTTTAAGTCTCCCTCATCGATGAGATTGGGTTTCACCAACATTGATGAAATCCGTTAATTCATATCCTAGTCAGTTAGGTTTATGAAAGGTTAATTCATACGATATTATGGGGGTTTAGGACAGTTTTACGAGCATTTTTCCCTGCTTATCCCCAGAAAAAAGTCTTAAGAAAGCTGCGGGCGCATTTTCAATTCCTTCAACAATCGTTTCTTGCGCAGTTATCTGTCCGCTCATCATAGCTGGCGCCAACTTAGCGATGAAATCTGGCATGACGTGAAGATGCTGACCGACGATAAAACCTTGTATTTTCAAAGATTTGGCGACAATTTGAACAAGGTTGGTTGGGCCGGGCTGCGGGACTTCATCATTATAGGCGGAAATCATGCCGCACACCGCGATGCGCCCAAAGGGGTTCATGACATTCAGCGCGGCCTCTAACATATCACCGCCAACGTTCTCAAAATACACGTCAAACCCTTGCGGAGCCGCCTTTTTAAGGGCCTGTGTGAGATTTTTTTCGGTCTTATAATTCACTGCAGCGTCGATTCCGCGTGATTTTAGCCATTCACATTTCGAATCACTTCCGGCGATTCCCACCACATATGCGCCGTCTAGCTTCGCCAGTTGGCAGACAATAGAGCCCACGGCACCCGCCGCGCCGGAGACGAGAACCGTGTCGCCTTTCTTAAACTTCGCCACATCGTAAAGGCCCGCATAGGCGGTCAGGCCCGGCATCCCTGCAATGCCGAGATAGGATTGCGCCGGGATCATCGCTGTATCGATCTTGCGGAAGGTTTCCGGGATCATGTCGGCCACAGGCGCGGTAAAAGCTTCGCGCCAACCGCGAAGGCTCACGACCATATCGCCCACTTTATAATCAGGATGGGCGCTGGCTGTAATTTCGCCAACGGCGCCCCCGGTCATGACCTCGCCTTTTTGGTATGGCGCTGCGTAAGACTCGATTCCGGTCATCCGGCCGCGCATGTAGGGATCAACCGACATGAAGTGGTTTTTAATCGTGACTTCTCCTGCTTTCGGAGCAGGGACATCTTTGGTGATAAAAGCGAAGGTTTCTGCGGTGGGCAGTCCTTTGGGATAATCAACGAGATGAACTTCGGTGGATTTAAGTGACATAACGTAACCTTTTGTGCAGTGAAGCGGGAAACATAGGCTTGCGTCGACGCAGTGAATAGAGGTTTATGATCATATGAGTAAGAAACTTCGAATGGGCGTTGTCGGCGCCGGTGTCTTTGGCGGCTACCATGCCGGAAAATGCGCGTCGCATCCGCGTGTTGATTTTGTCGGGATATATGATCCTGATCTTGCGCGGGCCCAGGCCGGGGCCGCGAAGCACGGCGTTCGCGCTTTCGAAACTTATGAGGCTTTACTCAGCGCCGTAGACGCTGTCATCGTCGCGTCGCCGGCGTCATATCATGGGCAAATGGCCATGGGCGCGATCAATGCGGGTTGCCATGTGTTGATTGAAAAACCCATCGCGAACACTGTGGAAGAAGGCCAAGCCATTGTCGATCTGGCCGCGAAGATGCAGCGGGTCGTGCAGGTGGGGCACCAAGAGCGTTTCGTCATGCGAGCCATCGGTCTTGATAAGGTGCAGGAGCGCCCGCTCTCTATTGTGGGGCATCGGCGTTCACCCTATTCGCCGCGCGGAACGGACGTGTCTGTGACCCTTGATTTGATGACGCATGATCTGGATTTGGTTTTGTGGCTGATGGATTGCGATCCTGTGCAAATCACCGGAGAGTCCAAGGCCGTGAACTCAGCGGCCCCTGATTTTGCGCACGCGAAGCTGATATTTGATGACGGTGAGGCGCAGCTCGAAGCGAGCCGCGTTGCGCAGGCCAGCTCGCGCCACATGACGATTGTCTATCCCAGAGGCACGGTTGAGATCGATTTCAATGCCAAAACCCTCCATCACAATACGCCGTTCGCGCTGAATGCTGACTTTGGCGAAGACCCGATGGCGAGAGATAGTCTGGGCGCGGCCACAAATGCCTTTGTTGAAGCCGTCCTGGATGGTAAGCCTGTGGCCATAACTGGTGGCAATGGCCTCCGGGCGCTCAAAGCAGCGCTTATCGTGGATGGGGAAAAATGAAAAAATTACTTTGGGCCGTTTTGGGCCTTGTGGGCCTTGCTGTTTTGCTGGCGGCTCTCAACTGGACGAAAATCGACCGCTTGCGTACGAGTCTCTCGCTTTTTGATGCGGATAAAATTGTTTATAATTTCTCGCACATGGATGCAGCCTTCCTGCATCAGGAATTAAGCGTCTCGGGAGAGCCGTTTGTTTGGCCTGAAAATCCGACGCCGCTCCCAAATACGGTCATGCTAGGCGAGAAAGAGTATGGCCTTCCTGCGCTTCTCGAAACGCTTGAAACAACAGCTTTCGTCGTCATCAAGGACGGCGAGCTTTTAAACGAAGCCTACTATCTTGGAACGGATAAAGATGATTTGCGCATCAGCTGGTCTATGGCAAAATCTTTCATGTCTGGTCTTTACGGCAACGCGCTCGCGAGTGGGCAGGTCAAGAGTCTCGACGACAAGGTTGAAACCTACGTTCCGGCGCTCATGGGTTCCGCTTATGAAGGGGCGAGTATCCGCAATGTTTTGAACATGGCCAGCGGCGTAAAGTTCGACGAAGACTATATGGACCCAAAGTCTGATATTAATAAGATGGGCCAAGTTCTGGCGCTCGGTCAATCTATGGACGGGTTTGCCGCTTCGCTTAAAACGCGCCAGTCAGATCCCGGGACGCAGTGGCAATATGTGTCGATCGATACCCATGTGGCGGCGATGGTCTTGCGGGCGGCGACAGGTAAAACTCTGCATGAACTGTTTAATGAAACTTACGGCGCTCATCTTGGGTTTGGCAAAGCGCCATATTATTTGACCGACGGCGACAATGTGGCCTTTGCGCTGGGCGGGCTTAATTTGCGCACCCGTGATTATGCCAAATTCGGACAGCTCTTTCTGCAAGGGGGTATGTGGAACGGCGAGCAAATCATTCCCGCCGCGTGGGTCAAGGAGTCTACTCAGGCCAGTGCGCCGACCCAGCCCGGCAGTTTTGGCTATGGATATCAATGGTGGGTGCCAATCCCGCAAGAAGGTCCGAATGCGGGCGACTTTTTCGCTGTCGGGATTTATGGTCAATATATCTATGTCAATCCGGCCCGGAATATAGTGATCGCTAAAAATGCGGCGCATCGGGGCTTTTCATATCCCTTGGAAGGATATGGGGATCCGATGGATGTCAACATCCAAATGTTCAGGTCTATCGCTGACTATTACGCCGCCCAAGAATAGTGTTTTAATCCGCGTTTTTCGCAAATTTTAGCTTAGAACGCTGAAAAGGCCCGCTTTTTGCAAAGTGTTCCCGTACTATAAAGGGAGCGCACAATGCAATCAGTGAATGATAATCACGTTAAGGAACGCCGGTTCGGTCAAAGAAGCCGAACCTTTAAAGAAGTTCGCCTCATGTTGCGGGGGTTTGGTGGGCATTATAAAGCGATTATGCGAAATTTGTCCCGCACGGGCGCAATGCTCGACGTGCCCAGCATAGATTTCATTCCGCGCAAGTTTAAACTGCGCCTTGTCTCCGATGATATTTTACGGGAATGCGAAGTTGTTTGGCGGCAAGAGGGCCTTGTGGGCGTCGTCTTTACGCATCCGGAGCCTTTGGAGCGTTAAGCCCCGTCCGCTGAACAGAATAAATCAAACAGCTTGCCGCCCTCTCGCGGGGCGGGTAAACCCCGAGCATGGTAAAGTCACTTAAAATCGCGTCGGCGCAAATCAATCCCTGCGTCGGGGATATTTCCGGAAACATGGCGAAGTGCCGCAAGGCCTATGCCCGCGCAAAAGAGGGCGGGGCGGATATTCTCGTGCTGCCGGAGCTGGTGAATATCGGCTACCCGCCGGAAGATTTGGTGTTAAAGCCTGCTGCCGTCGAAGATTGCCGATTGGCGGCGCAGGCTTTTGCCAAAGAAACAAAAGACGGACCTGCCGCTATTTTTTCGACCCCGTGGAAGGGCGGCGATGATCGCCTATATAGCGCTGTTCTTTTTATGCAAAACGGCGAGGTCACGGACATTCGCTATAAACATCACCTCCCGAACTATGGCGTCTTTGACGAAGCCCGCGTCTTCACCAAAGGCCCGCTTCCGAAGCCGGTAGATTTTAAAGGCATCAAACTTGGCCTGCCGATCTGTGAGGATTTGTGGCAGCCGGGCGTGGCCGAGTATTTGGGCGATCACGGCGCAGAAATTTTGATATCGCCCAATGGCTCCCCTTGGCGGCGCACGGCACTATCGGAGCGCTCTGCGGCGCTTGGCGAGAAAGTCTTTAATGAAGGACTGCCGCTGATTTACGTCAATCAAGTGGGCGGACAGGACGAACTTGTTTTTGATGGCTCCTCATTTGCCATGGCGGCGGACCAAACGATTGTTCAGTCCTTGCGCTCGTTCGTGGAGGACTTTGACATCTCCGCATGGGAGAAAAAAGAGGGCGTCTGGACGTGCACGAGCGCGGCCAAGTTTGACCAGCTTACAGGGCATGAAGCCGATTGGCGCGCCATGAGTTTGGGGCTTGGCGATTACGTTAACAAAAACGGGTTCAAGCAAGTCATCCTTGGTCTTTCCGGCGGCATAGATAGCGCCATGGCCGCAAGCGTGGCCGTAGATGCGCTGGGCCCCGAGCGGGTCTGGTGTGTGATGATGCCGACGAAATATACGTCCGGCGACAGCCTGACGGACGCCGAGGAATGCGCCGAGGCTTTGGGCTGCCGATATGATACTGTCCCGATTAAGCCCGCTATTGACGCATTTGACGAGATGCTGGCGCCGTTGTTCGAGGGCAAAGCGCCGGATACGACCGAGGAAAATATCCAGTCACGGACGCGCGCGGTTATCTTGATGGCATTGTCCAATAAATTCGGGCCGATGGTAGTCACGACGGGGAATAAATCGGAAATGGCGGTGGGGTATGCCACGCTTTACGGCGATATGTGCGGCGGGTATAATCCGCTGAAAGATGTTTATAAAACCGAAGTGTTTGAGATTGCCCGCTGGCGCAACGCCCATAACCCAGAGGATATGCTGGGCGGGGAGCACCCCATTCCCGAGCGTATCATTACCAAGCCGCCATCTGCCGAGCTTCGCGACGACCAGAAGGATTCCGACAGCTTGCCGGAATATCATATTCTGGATGATATTTTGTTTGGCCTGATCGAAGAGGAATTAGCGGTTGAAGATATTCTGGCGCGGGGGCATACGGTGGCCAATGTAAAGCGTATCCAGCATCTGCTTTATATCGCCGAATATAAACGCCGTCAGGCCCCCCCCGGTGCCAAAATCGGCACGAAAAACTTCGGACGCGATCGCCGCTATCCGATCACGAATAGATATCGGGACGTTGTACCCGAGGAGAAAAAATAGAATGTCAGTTATTTGCCGATTTGCCCCATCACCCACAGGGAAACTTCATGTGGGGAACGTTCGTACCGCTTTGATGAATTGGTTGTTCGTCGCGCAGAATGACGGCACGTTTATTTTGCGTATTGATGATACGGATACAGAACGCTCGACGCAGGCTTATGAAGATGGCCTGAAAGAAGACCTTATGTGGCTTGGCTTGACCTGGGACAGCACGTTTAACCAATCTGCGCGCTTTAATCTGTATGACGAAGCGGCGGCAAAGCTCAAAGCGGCGGGGCTTTTATACCCGTGCTACGAAACAGCGGACGAACTGGACCGTCAGCGTAAATTGCAGCGCGTCGCGGGTAAGCCCCCCGTTTATAACCGCGCGGCATTAACGCAAACGGCCGAGCAAACCGCGAAATTTGAAGCCGAAGGCCGTAAGCCCCATTGGCGGTTTAAATTGTCCGGCAATGTTGTGAGCTGGACTGATATGGTGCGCGGCGAGCAAAATATTGACACAAGTTCGCTCTCTGACCCTGTCCTTATTCGCGGGGATGGATCTTATCTTTATACATTGCCCAGCGTGGTTGACGATATTGACGCGAAGATCACACATGTCATTCGCGGCGAAGATCATGTGACGAATTCGGGCGCGCAGATCGAGATTTTCAAGGCATTGTCTGATCACGTTCCAAGCTTTGCGCATACACCGCTTTTGGTGGGCGCGGACGGTAAAAGCCTTTCTAAACGGCTTGGTTCTTTGTCGATGGACGAGCTGCGCGAGCAGGGGATTGAGCCTATGGCGATCAACTCGCTTTTGGCAAAAATCGGCACGTCTGATCCTGTGGAAATGCGCCTTTTTATCAATAATCTGATGGAAGAATTTGCTTTTGACAAAATCGGCCGTGCACCGGCGCGTTTTGACGAAGCCGAGCTGGCCTTGATTAATGCGCGCTTACTGCACGAAACACCCTATGCTGTGGTCGAGGAGCGCCTAGAGGCCTTTGGCGTGGGCGGCGGTGAAGAGTTCTGGAACTTGATCCGCGCCAACATTGAGCGCCTTCCTGAGATCGTCAGCTGGTCAACAGCCTTGTTCGCGCCTATGGCGGGCCAAATCGCGGACGAAGACAAAGCATTTTGCGCCGAAGCTGCGGAATGCCTCCCAGAAGAGGTAGACGAGGGCACATGGACGGCGTGGACCGCGCAGCTCAAAGAGACGACAGGGCGCAAAGGCAAGACATTGTTTATGCCGCTCCGGTTGGCGCTGACGGGCCGCAGCCGCGGCCCTGAGATGAGCGAAATTCTAACATTGCTGGGCAGTGAGCGCGCGAAGGCGCGTCTGCGCGGCGAGGCGGGATAGCGCCACTTGAAACCAGCGCTGGCGGACGGTACGCTCAAACAAAAAGGGTCAAGAGATGGCAAATAAAGTTTTTCCAAACGCCGCAGCGGCGCTGGAAGGTTTAACCTTCGATGGCATGAGCGTTATGTCAGGCGGATTTGGTCTGTGCGGTATTCCTGAAAACCTGATTGCGGCGCTTCGGGATACGGGCGTGAAAAACATCACGGCGATTTCCAATAATGCAGGGGTGGATGGTTTCGGTTTGGGATTGCTGCTTGAGTCGCGCCAGATCAAAAAAATGGTCAGCTCCTATGTGGGCGAGAATAAAGAGTTTGAACGTCAATATCTCGCGGGTGAACTTGAGCTTGAATTTAACCCGCAAGGGACGCTCGCGGAGCGTATTCGTGCGGGCGGCGCGGGTATCCCCGGATTTTTCGTAAAAACCGGGGTTGGCACGTTGATCGCGGAAGGGAAACAGGCCCAAGATTTTGACGGCGAAACTTACATCATGGAGACCGGCCTCACATCTGATCTATCAATTGTGAAAGCGTGGAAGGGCGACGCCGAGGGGAACCTTATTTTTAATGCGACCGCCCGAAACTTTAATCCGATGATGGCGATGGCCGGTAAACATACGGTCGCCGAAGTGGACGAGCTTGTCCCCGTGGGAACACTCGACCCGAACTTCATCCATACGCCCGGCGTATTTGTGCAGCGCATCGTCGAGGCGAAATGCGAAAAACGGATTGAACAAAGAACCGTGCGGGAGCGTGCATAATGGCTTGGACACGAGATGAAATGGCGGCGCGGGCTGCGAAGGAACTTGAAGACGGATTTTACGTGAACCTCGGGATTGGTATTCCAACCCTTGTCGCCAACCACATTCCTGACGGTATGGATGTGACCTTGCAATCCGAGAACGGGATGCTGGGTATGGGGCCCTTTCCTTATGAGGACGAGGTTGACCCGGACTTGATTAATGCGGGCAAGCAAACGATTACAACGCTCCCGAAATCCACCTTTTTCGACAGCGCGACCAGCTTTGCCATGATCCGCGGCGGTCATATTGATCTTTCCATTTTGGGCGCGATGGAAGTGGCGGAAAATGGCGATATTGCCAACTGGATGATCCCCGGTAAAATGGTCAAAGGTATGGGCGGCGCGATGGACTTGGTGGCCGGCGTCAAACGCTGCATTGCTTTGTTCGATCACACCAATAAGCGCGGCGAGAGCAAGTTCCTCAAAGCCTGCACATTGCCGCTCACAGGCCGTAACTGTATTTCAATGGTGGTTACCGATTTGGGCGTCTTTGCCCGTGAAGGCGCACAGCAGCGCTTCCGCCTCAAAGAACTCGCGCCGGATGTGACCCTGGACGAGGTCAAAGCCAAGACCGAAGCTGATGTGGTTTGGGAATAAGTTTCGCGGCGTTTGGCTGCGCCGCATAAGGTGAGCGCGCACACGCCAGATATGATCATTGTGGGCGCTGGATTGTCCGGCCTTATGACAGCGTGGCGATGTCTCGATGTCAATCCAGACCTTAAAATCACGATCATTGACGCGGCGGATCATATCGGCGGCGATCACACATGGTCATTTAATCTGTCCGATATTGAAGAGCCGCTAACGGATTGGATTAAACCTTTCATCGCCTATCAATGGCCGCGTTATGAGGTTCGGTTCCCGAAGCGAAAGCGAACGCTCGACATTCCCTATTGCACCGGAAACTCGGACACGCTCCGCGCATGCGTACAGCCTTTTATTGATGAGGGCCGGCTTACACTGGTTTTGAATTCCAATGTGAGCTTTGTGGAAATGAAGTCTGTGACATTGGAATCTGGCGACGTATTGACCGCGAGCTGTGTTCTCGATGCGCGCGGGTTTAAACCCAATGACAACGTTTTTCTCGGTTATCAGAAATTTGTCGGACTGACCGTTCGCACGAAACAGCCCCATTGTCTTAAAAATCCGGTCATCATGGATGCGACCGTCGCGCAGCTCGGCGGATACCGGTTTGTCTATTGCCTGCCATTTTCCGAGACTGAAATTCTTGTGGAAGATACATATTATACGGATGGCGACGGGTTGTCCGAGGACGTAATTGTCTCTCGGATCAAAGATTATATCGCCGGACAGGGCTGGGAGATTGAAAAGGTAACGCGTCAAGAAAAAGGCGTGCTGCCGATTACATTGGCGGTTGATGCGGAGTATCCTGCCTATAAAAAAGTTATATCTCTTGATGATACCAACCAAATCGGTATCCGCGGTGGATTCTACCATGCCGTGACAGGTTACAGCCTTCCAGACAGTGTATATCTCGCCTATGAAATTGCGGGTAAGATCGAAGATGGCGATTTAGAAACTTTGCCAATGTTTATTGCATCGTATCAAAATGAACATTTTGCGCGAGAGCGGTTCTTTAGGTTGCTAAACCGAATGCTGTTTCGAGCGGCAAAGGCGGAAAACCGTTATAAAGTCTTGCAGCGGTTCTATGGATTGCCACAAAGCTTGATCGAAAGGTTTTATCGGGGCGCACCCACGTCCGAGGATAAACGCCGCATCCTGACGGGGAAACCGCCGGTGCCGCTTCATCTTGCCCTCTATAATTTTTCGGAAAAGGTCTTTATCAAACGTGAGCGCGCAAAAAGGACACAGCCTCATGAGTAGCCCCACAGCCATCATTATCGGGGCCGGATTTGGCGGAATTGCGCTGGCGATACGCCTGCAAAGTGCTGGCTTTGATGTAACCCTTGTTGACAACCGCGATAAGGCGGGTGGCCGCGCTTATGTGTATGAGGACAAAGGATACAAATTTGACGGCGGGCCGACCGTCATCACGGACCCGGATTGTCTCGAGCAGCTGTTCACGCTCTCGGGTCGCAATATCCAAGACTATGCCGAGCTTCTGCCTGTTGCGCCGTTTTACCGCCTGCAGTGGGAGGACGGCTATAGCTTTGATTATGACAATAATATCCCCGAGCTAGAGCGCCAGATCGCTGCGAAAAACCCGCGCGACGTGGAAGGTTACAGGCGGTTTTTCGAATACTCGAAAGATGTCTTTAAAGAAGGCTATGAGAAGCTGGGCACCGTGCCGTTTATGAATTTCTCGCAAATGGTGACCGCCGCGCCGCAGCTTATGCGTTTGCAGGCCCAGCGCAGCGTCTATTCCATGGTTAGCAAATATATCAAGGACGAGCAGCTCCGGCAGGCCTTTTCTTTTCATTCACTTCTTGTGGGCGGGAACCCATTCAAGACCTCATCAATCTATACGCTTATTCATGCGCTGGAGCGCGAGGGCGGGGTTTGGTTTGCCAAGGGCGGGACGGGGGCGTTGATCGCGGGTCTGCTCAAGCTGTTCACAGATTTGGGCGGGCAAGTGCGCCTGTCCACTGAAATAACCGATATTGAATTTGACGGTACGCGAGTGACGGGCGTGACGGCGGCTGATGGCTGGCAGCAAGAGGCGGATCTGATTTGCAGTAATGCGGATGTTGTGCATACCTATTCAAGCCTTCTGCGGCAGACGCCGCGCGGTAAATCTTACGGTAAGGCGCTCAAGAAGAAGTCTTATTCCATGTCTTTGTTTGTGATGTATTTCGGCCTTAAAACCACCCATCCCGACATGAAGCATCACATGATTTTATTCGGACAAAGATATAAGGAATTAATTGCCGAGATTTTCGGAAAAGGGGGCAAGCTCCCCGATGATTTTTCGCTTTATCTTCATGCGCCGTCTGTGACGGATGATAGCCTCGCTCCCGAGGGCTGCTCTGCCTATTATGTGCTCTCACCTGTGCCGCATCTGGGGCATGCGGATATTGATTGGGACACGGTTGGGCCGATCTATCAAGAGAAGCTGATTGACTATCTGGAAGAGCATGCGATTCCAAATCTTCGGCGCGATTTAGACGTCGTCAAAACGCTGACGCCTTTCGGATTTCGCGATGAGATGAACTCTCATCTGGGCTCGGCCTTCTCCGTCGAACCCGTCTTGACGCAAAGTGCCTGGTTCCGGCCCCATAACCGTGATGACGTTATTCCCAACATGTATATTGTTGGCGCAGGCACGCATCCGGGCGCGGGTATTCCCGGCGTTGTCGGGTCCGCGAAAGCGACAGCACGTGTGATTCTTGACGATTTCGCGGACAGGCTCTGACTTGGACGCCATTACCCAGCACGGTCATGACACCATTAAAAAGGGAAGCAAAAGCTTTGCGCTGGCCTCCCGTATGTTGCCACCTGCGCTTCGCGACGATGCGGCGATGCTCTATGCGTGGTGCCGCTATTGTGATGATGTGATTGACGGCCAGATTATGGGCCATGACCAGATTGCGGACTATAAAGAGGGTCAAAAAGAGCGGCTTGAACGGTTGCGTTCTGATACACGCCGGGCGCTGAACGGCGAACATCTTGATAATCCCGTTTACACGGGCCTCGCCCGCGTGATCGCCCGTCACGAGATTGACCATAAATATCCGTTTGAGCTTCTTAGGGGGTTCGAAATGGACGCTGAGGATCGTGTTTACGAAACCCTCGATGATCTTCTGGATTATTGTTATCATGTGGCTGGTGTTGTGGGGGTGATGATGGCGCAGATTATGGGTGTGCGCAGCGCGGCGGTGCTTGACCGCGCCAGCGATCTGGGCCTTGCCTTTCAGCTGACCAATATCGCCCGCGATGTTATTGATGATGCGAAGGCTGGCCGTGTGTTTGTCCCGCGTGAAACGCTTGTGCGTTGCGGCGCCCCCATTGAGGCGGCCAAGCTTGCACAGCCAGAGAATTGGGCCGCCGCCTATCAGGGTGCAGACACGCTATTAGACGCGGCAGAGCGCTATTACGAGTCGTCGAACGTTGGCATCAAAAGGCTGCCCTTTCGCTGTGCGTGGGCGATTTGCGCGGCTCTATATGTTTACCGCGATATTGGCCGCACCTTACAAAAGAAAGGGCCGGAGGCGTGGGCTGGGCGGGTTCGTGCGGGGACTTTGCGTAAAGCGTCACTGGCTTTGGGCGCGATTGTTCCCGCGCTGGGGCGTCAGCAGGCCAAGGAAACACCGCGCACTGGGCTCTATTCTCGGCCAGATTAGCGTGTTCGGTTTTTCAGGCGGGCTTTGAGCGCCTCAGGGGTCTCGGCCCATAGAAATCCAAAGGAGACGGCCCCGTCCTTGGTCGTTGTATGGTGATGCAAGCGGTGGGCGAGCACAAGCCGTTTGAGATAGCCGCGTTTCGGGACATAGTGAAACGGCCAGCGTTGGTGGACTAATCCATCATGCACAAAGCCGTAAAGTACGCCGTAAATCGTGAAACCGAGGGCCATGAACCATAGCGGCGTTGACCATAGCGACCCGGCCACAAATAGTCCGGCCGCGATCCCGCTAAAACACACGCCGTAAAGATCATTTTTCTCAAAGGGGCCTGTGGTGTGAACATGGTGGCTTTCGTGCCAATTCCAGCCGCGCCCATGCATGAAATATTTGTGGAAGGCCCAGGCAAATATTTCCATCCCGATGATGCTGAAAACAACAATGGCGGTATTCATTACCCAATTCATGACCGCTGGCCTCTTTTGGCTGGAAGCCGCCACCACGGCTCTGCGGGATATAGGTGGTGTTCATGATGATATCCAAAATGAAAGCACGTCAGGAGGGAGAGCCATTTCGGAAAATTGTTGGACCGTGCATTATGCGCGTCGTCAAACGGTGCGCCGCGCCGGTGGGTCAAATATGTCCCGAAATAAAAGAGCTGCACGGATGAGAGAATGGCCGGAACCGCCCACATAATGATCGTGTTCAGATAGGCCGCGTTAAAGATAAAAATGTAGGTGAGCGTGAACCCGATAAGGATCAAAAGCTGCTGCGCGCCAAAATATTGGGTGAAAAATTTCACATACCATGGCCAGAAATGCACAGGGTCATCCGCGTTGAAATCCGGATCTTGCGGGGTTCCGGGAAACTTGTGGTGATCCAGATGTGCTTCGCGCATATACCGCCAATTAAATCCGGCATAGACAAATAAAATCAGCGTACCGAGCGCCGCGTTCGCGCGTTCATGCCCCCGAAAAAGTGTGCCGTGCATGGTATCATGGGCGACAATAAAGACGCCCGTATAAAGCCAGCATTGCAGCGCAATCAGGCCGACTGTCATCCAAATGGGCGCGGAGAGGTCATGAAAGAAAACGCTGTAAATATGAACGCTCGCCCAGCCTCCTAAAATAAGGGCGGCGTAGAGAATACCTTTGGCTGTACGAAAAGGCTCGGCTGTCATTATACCCTCATCAATCGGTGAGATATAAGGACAGATAGGAGCAGGCTAGTGAGCGCGCCCCCGAAGAGAACCGCCCAGACGGGCGCGAGGTCTGTCACAGATTGCCCGCGGGCGAGGCTCCCGTAAAAACCCTCAATGGCCCAATGGTTGGGGGTGAACCGACCCAAAGATTGTAGCCAATCCGGCATCATAAAGCGCGGAACCATTGACCCGCCAACGGCCGAAAACAGCAGTACGATGAATGTGGAGACGGCGTTCATTTGCGGCGCGGTGCGGCAAAGGCTAGCCGTTAAAAGCGCCAGTCCCGCAGCGAGCGCCGCCGCGCCGAAACACGCCAAGACAAGTGCGGGAAGGTGATCCACAATGGCGACATTAAAAAACACAGCGGCGACACCGGTGATGATCGCGGCTTGAAGGGCGCCGATGAGCGTCAGAAAAACAAACTTGCCCGAGAGCAATCCTGCCGCGCCAACGGGGCCAATAAGAAGGCGGTCTGATATGCCGCTTTGGCGTTCGCCGAGCGTGATCGCCGCGCCTTGCATAGCGGAGAACAATAGAAATAAGATCGCTGTTGCGCCGATGTAATAGGTGACCGAGAGGTCCGCCGCGCCGGATGCTACGCCGCTGCCGGCTGCCGGAAGGGCAGAGCGCCGCGTAAATAATTCGGCCGTATCGAGGTGTGATTGCTCGGCCAGGGTTTGGCGAATTTGCCCCATGAGCACTGTTGACGCGACGCTGCGGCTCGGGTCTTCGAAGATCACTATGGGCGCTTTTCCGGGTGTGGAGAGGTCGCCCGTGATGACAAATCCGACATCGTCTTGGCCAAGCCGCACCCGTTCGCGGATATCGCTTTCGGTCCATTTCTTGTCAAAACTGACCGAAAATGCGCCCGAGCCTATCATAAGCTCTGCAAACTGGGTGCTCGCCGGCGCGCTGCTTGTCAGGCCCATGGAGACCCTCAGGTCAAGATTGCCGCCGGAAGCGTTGGAAAAAATAGAGGCAAAAATCGCAAAAATAAATCCGGGCAGCACGAAGGCTAAAATCAAAGCGCCTCTGTCGCGCCAGAGCCGCAGCCACATGATTTGAAATACGGCCCCTAGCATGAGGCGGGCTCGACAAGGCTGATCTCTTTCATCAAAGAGGGCAGGCCCGGTTTTCGAAGAGTAAGTTCTTGTAGTAAATTTTCTTGGTCGCTGATGGCGTTCATGACCGATTGAACGATGTTTGTCTCGCTCATGTCTGTCATCGAGGTCAGAATGGTGGCGCGCTCATGTTGATGAAAGCCCATCGCCGCCAGCGCGTTGACGGCCGCTGGATTTGGCGGCGCGGCAAACCGAAGACTGACTTCGCGGGCGTTTTTGAAGTGCGCCGAGAGAATGTCAGGCGGCGCGCCAAAAGCGTATTTTCGCCCGCCCGCGAGGATCAGTATTTCCCCGCATAGGACCTCGGCTTGCTCCAGCTCATGTGTCACCAAAAGAACAGCCATGCCGGATTTCGCCAGATCGGCGGCCAGCGCGTGGATGGCGTCGCGCGCGGGTAAATCCACACCGGCCGTCGGTTCATCAAGGATCAAAAGCTTTGGCGAGTGCATGATGGCCGCCGCGACGTTAATACGGCGCTTCATGCCGCCCGAGAGGGCCTCTACGCGCTCGCTGGATTTATCCAAAAGATTGACCGCCTGCAGCGCGCCTTGGGTTATTGCCGCTCTGTCATCTTTGGGCACGCCCATCATTTTCGCAAAGACGCTGAGATTTTCTCGCGCTGTTAGGTGAGGGTAAAGACCAATGTCTTGGGGTACGAGGCCAATTAATTTCTGCCGAGATCGCCCGCGAGATAGATCCGTCTGACCAATGCGCATATCGCCGCTATCCGGGATAACCCGGCCACAAAGCGCTTTTATCAAGGTGGTTTTCCCCGCGCCGTTGGGACCCACAAGGCCCGTAACCTGTCCGGGCTTGGCGGAGAATGATAAATCCGACAGGGCTTTATGGGCCCCGTAACTGACGCAGAGATTTTCGACGGTGAGCGCGCCGTTCATCGGTTCAAAAAGGCGAATTGCGCCTCTATGACGGCGGTGAGGGTGTCGATGCCCGAAAGCTCGGCGCGCCCCAGTGCGTCGATGGCCACATCGATATATCCGCCCAAGCGTGTCATCGCCGCTTCGGAGCCTGATAGGGCCAGAATGGTCGCTTTTCCAATATCGCGGCCCACAGATTTTTCCGCTTCGGCTTCACTCAGGAGGCTGTCTTTAACATCATCCATCAATTGAAACGCCAGCCCCAAATGGTGCGAGAAATCTTTTAATGCCGCGCGCCTTGCGCCGGAAATGCCGCTTAGAACCGCGGCCGCGTCAACACTAAAGTCGAACAGGGCGCCAGTCTTGAGGGCGTTAAAGCGCTCGATCTCCGCGAGGCTCACATTTGTGTCTGTATTCGCAAGGTCCGCCATTTGTCCGGCAATAAGCCCTTTGGAGCCCACGGCAAATGAGAGCATATCTACTAACTCGATCTTGACATCTGCCGAGACGCCTTGAAGCCGCGCCAGAACGCTAAACGCGCGGTTTAGCAGCGCGGTAGCGGATAAAATCGCGGTGCTTTCGTCAAATTGAATATGGGTGGACGGTTGGTTTCGCCGCAAAGCGGCATCATCCATACAGGGGAGGTCGTCCAGAATAAGCGACGCGGCATGTACCATCTCGGCCACACATCCCACATCTATGGCCGCGGCGCGGATATCGGCGGTCTTTGCGGCGCCGGCTTCGGCGATAAACACACATAAAAGCGGGCGAAAGCGTTTGCCCGGCGAGAGAAGCGCATGGCGCTGGGCTTCGTGCAAGCGCGGGGGCCAAATATTTGCCGCAGGTATAATGGAGGCTAAACGGTTTTCGATCGTCCCTTTAATCGCCGCGATAGCTTCGGCCGCAGACCTGTCTTCAAAAAGGGGAACAGGCGATGTTTCGGTCAAATCAGTCTCCGCACAATAGATGTGTTTTATAGGTTGGCGCGGGCTGTAAGGCTAGGGAATTGTCCCTTGAAATGTGTATCAAAGCACCGCGAGCCGATCGTCCGCGGTGCTTTGTCATTTTACTGAATGATTTCGTAGGTGATATTCACCGTAACAGAGAGTGCTTGCTCGCCAGCCGCCACAGGGGTGCTGTCCAGGCTCTCCGCGCGGGCGGCCATCATGACAGGGCGGGGCGAGAAGTCTCCGCCGCCTTCGGATAGGGTCACAATACGGCCAAGGCGAACGCCTGCCGCGCCGGCCATTTCTTCGGCCTTGCGGCGCGCGGCTTTAATCGCGGCAATGCGGGCTTCTGACTGCGCGGCTTCGGGTTTGCTGACCGAGAAGGTCACGCCGTTAATATTGTTGGCACCAGCGCGTACAAGCGCGTCGAGCATCGGGCCAACACCTTGAAGATTTTCGCTCTTGGCTGTGACCGTGTTGCGGGCTTCGTACCCTGTAATAACGGGGGCTTGGCGGTCCTGATAATCATAGCGCGGCTGCAATGAGAGCTGCGAGGTTTGAATGTTGCGCTGTGCAATACCGGCGCGAAGAAGCTGCGAGATTGCAGCGTTCATTTGCTGGGCATTGGCGTTCATCGCTTCGCTCGCGCTGACCGCTTGGGTGACGACCCCTGCGGAGACGGTGGCCGTATCTGGAACGCGGAAAGATTGTCCGGTCGCAGACACTGAAATTTCTCCGGGTTTTTGCACGCCGGGGTAAAGCTGCGCCGATGCGGGACTAGCACTCATAAGAACAAGGCCAGCCATTAAAGTCATAAGTGTTTTCATAAATCATCTCCATAGGGTGGACTTGCCACACAATGTTCGCTGCCGCAATAATAGCGCGCAGGCCCAGCTGTTATTTTACCCGAGCCTTGCGCAGGAAAGGTCATCTATATATCGCAAAAAGGACTTTGCAGAGCGGCGAAGCCGCGCTATACCGCGCGCTCTTGGCCAATGGGGGGATAGCTCAATTGGTTAGAGCCACCGGCTCATAACCGGTTGGTTGGGGGTTCAAGTCCCTCTCCCCCTACCACGCACACTGCGCTTTTCACGATCAAACCATGCCTGTCGGTAAAACGCGCTATTAACAGTGGCTTAGCCGGATGTAACGTGAGAAGAGACGCTGTGTGAGACGCATATATCGCCGGTATTTGGGCTATTTCGAGAGGCGTCTCAGATCCCGGAATTTCAGATCAACTCGTTTGGACGGGGATGGTAAGTGGATAGTGCTCTAAGCGGAGAAGCCGAGCTGCTTTGCTTGGTCGTTCCAGCATATTGGCAGTTTCGCGGCGGCCATCTTGAGGGACTGGACAGCCATATCAACCGGATGCTTGCCCGCAATTATGGCGCTGATAATCTTGGGAGATAGGAATGCGAGGTTTAGGATGCGGCTGATATCCGCTCCGTCCAGTTTATACTTTAAAGCAATATCCAGTTGGGATTTATACTGCCCGTTCTTTAAGCCTGCATACCAGTCTTGAGCATTCGCGATGAGTGTGATGAGCTGCGGATCCGGTTGGTCTATGGCCGCCCCGCCAATGATAAGCTTGGTCTCAACCCCGCGGCGTTTCATCTGTAGCGGATAGCTTTGCGTTATGATGGTGTCGTCTGCTTCTGTTATTGACGGTGATTTCATAGCTGCTGGCAAGAGCAAACTGCGCCGCAGCTGGAGCGTCAACTGGGTGGGACTTATGTGCATGCGCTGGGTTAAATCAATGAGAGTTTTTCTCTGTGTTTCAATGCAAGTCGATGTCAGTTTGCCTTTGAGTCCATCTGCATGCGTTTCTATCTGAGTGACTTGATGCGGCGTCAGGCTTTCGCTTCCTGCAATATTCATTAACCGCGGTGTGTCAGAGAGTAGGGATGTCAGCCGCTTTATGACATGCCCTTCTATCTGTTTGGCCGGAAGACGCAGGGCCGTGCCATCATCCATCTCCCCTTTGGAAAGGCTCGCCGATATATAATAACGGTATCTCCGGCCATTGGGCTTTTGGGAATGTATGGGCGAGAGCCGTTCTCCAGCCTCGTTATAAATCAGACCCGTCAAAAGACTGTTGGATGCGATGTTTATGGACCGCCTGCGCTTGGGCGCATTGGCTATTAAAGAGGCTTGCACTGCCTCCCACATTGCTTTTTCAATAATGGCGTCATGCTGCCCTTTATACACATCGCCCTTATGAGTGATCTTGCCGATGTAAACGGGGTTTGACAGTAGCTTGTAGAGATGACCCCGACTGAAGGCTCTTCCGCCAGTTTGTGATTGCTTCTTCGTTGTCCGTGTTTTTGTCAGATAGCCGTTTCTATCCAGTTCGACCTTGAGCTTACTCACAGACTTCAGATTGACATAACGTTCCATGATATGCCGCACCGTGCTGGCTTCATTGTCATTCACCACGAGCTTCTTCTCAATATTGTCATACCCAAGTGGCGGAAGTCCGCCCATCCACTGTCCTCGCTTCTTGGAGGCGGCGATCTTGTCCCTTATGCGTTCCGCCGTAACCTCTCGTTCGAACTGGGCAAAGGAGAGAAGTACATTGAGTGTGAGGCGTCCCATGCTGGTTGTCGTATTAAAGGCCTGTGTAATGGAGACAAAGGAGACGCCGTGTCTGTCAAACACATCTACAAGCTTAGCGAAGTCGGCGAGGGATCGCGTGAGCCTGTCGACCTTATAGACAACAACAATATCAATCAGCCCTAACTCAATATCAGCGATCATCGCGAGTAACCCCGGCCTATCCATATGACCGCCGGATATGCCGCCGTCTGAATAAACTTTTCCTATGTTACTCCAGCCTTCTCCGGCTTGTGAAAGGATATAGGCCGAGCAGCTCTCGGCCTGCGCGTCCAGTGAGTTGAAGGCTTGGTCTAGGCCTTCCTCTGTGGACTTTCGCGTATAGACCGCGCAGCGTTTACGTCCCAAGGGCATCAGGCGGCTCTATCCAGCCCGAAGAAGCGCGGGCCAGACCAGTGCGCGCCTGTAATGTCCTTAGCAATGGCGGAGAGCGAACTCCATGTCCTGTCCTTATAGACATAGCCTTCTTTGATAACGGAGACCGTATAAGCCTGACCGTTCCATTCGCGCACAAGGCGGGAGCCGGGGACTAAGCTCAGGCGGGGCGAAGACTTCCGCTTAGCCTTAGGCATAAGTTCTAAAGGCTGATCTACACTCACTGCAGTGCCGCCCTCATCTTCCGCGATGTTGTCTGCCCCGACACTGGACATCTTCCCTAAGCTTGCGCTTAGGGCCTTTAGGTCTGCCCTGCCGAAACCGGGTAGATGTTTTCTCTGTAGCTCATAAGATAAGGCCCGCAGAAGAAATACGCGGCTGGCGGCCTTTGGGGCAGGGCGTTGCATAATATCCTGCCACTTAGCTGCTAGTCCCGCGCGGTCCATATTCTCAAGTTCAAGAAGGCCCGCCGTTATTTTATCAACGTTTGCCATAGCTATGCCCCATCAGGGTGAATGACATACAGCGCACCTTTGTTTTCACGTTTGATACGGGTGATCTCATATCCGCGCTTACGCAAGCCCGTCATCGTGGCTGACGTCGTATGCGGAAGCCATTCCAATGCCTCACTGGCCTTTGCAAGCGTGACCCCTGATTTGCGTGATAACAGGGCCACAAGCTTGGCCTGTTTGCTGTCCGAGCGCGGGGCTTTAATATCTGCCGTTTGTGTTTGAGTGTCCATATTAGTCTCCAATATTGGCGACCACACCATGTGACCGCTACTACTGAGACAAGGCCCTCACATCAGGCCGCAGGACACTACCGCTTCATTTGCGCGCAAAGTCCAGTGGTTTGTGGAAGATAATGGAGAGCGAAAAAAATCCTCAAAGGAGACGTTAGCCAGAGGCTTACTCGGAGCGATTTTAAACCGCTCAGTTTTCTGCAGCGTGGGGGGTTAGCGGACGCTATAACCAAATGAAGAACGGTATAAAAAATAAATTGCGAACGATGCGCGCCGCCGCGATTACGATGTATGTTTGCTACGTTTGTATCCTAACAACCGCAGCGCATTGAAAACTACAATCAAGGTGGAGCCTTCATGGATTAAGACCGCCGGACCAATCCCTAGGCCAAATAAAGTCGCCGGAATAAGCAGCGCAACAATACCGAGGCTCGCCCATAAATTTTGCCTTATGATACGGCTTGTTTGGCGGCTCAATCCAACGGCGAAGGGCAGAGTTTCCAAATCGTCCGCCATCAAGGCAATGTCTGCGGTTTCAAGCGCCACGTCAGAGCCTGCCGCGCCCATAGCGATGCCGACTGTGGCATTGGCCATAGCGGGTGCATCATTCACCCCGTCGCCGACCATAGCCACGCCGCCTTGGGCTTTAAGCTCCGCGATTTTTGCGACCTTGTCTTCAGGCATTAAATCACCATAGGCGATATCAAGTCCGACCTCTTTAGCCACGGCGTCCGCAACATTTTGATTATCACCGGAAATCATCATCATGCGTTTAAGGCCAATTTTGCGCAAGTCAGCGATTACCGCTTTCGCCGTGTCTCGCGGCGTATCCATCAGACCTATCGCCCCTAAAAAACGGGAACCTGAGCGTACTATCATCGTTGTTCGCCCATTTCTGGAGAGTTCCTCAACCGTTTTACGCAAGTCATCAGGCAATGGCGCGCCGTCCACGTCCTCAAAAAGCGCAGTTTTTCCTATGTGAACAATGTCAGTCCCAACCTTGGCCGATACGCCTTGTCCAATAATATTGGCAAAGTCCTTCGCTTCGCGGGTGATACCACCGAGCCGCGCCTTAACGTCCTTCACGACGGCTTGGGCTAAGGGGTGGTCGCTAAGGGCTTCAACAGCCGCGCTGATTTCCAGCAGTTCTTTTTCAGAAGCATCCCCATAAGGCACAATATCAAGCAGATGCGGTTCGCCGATTGTCAGCGTGCCCGTTTTATCAAAGGCAATGGCATCGAGCTGACCAAGCGCCTCTAAGGGCGCGCCCCCTTTAATCAGGACGCCGCCTCGTGCCGCGCGGGCAACGCCGGAGAGGATGGCACTTGGCGTGGCAATTGCCAGAGCGCAGGGACTGGCTGCAACTAAGACTGCCATAGCGCGGTAAAAGCTTGTCGCCGGAGCTTCGTCGAGAACAAGGAAGGACAAGCTGGTCAAAACAGCTAGTGCAATCACGCAGGGCACAAATACCTTCTCGAATTTTTTCGTGAAATTTTGTGTTGGCGACTGCCGCGTTTGGGCTTCTGCAACCAACTCAACAACGCGCGCAAGCGTGGTTTCACCGGCAAGTTTTGTGACCAGTATTTCCAGACTGCCACTGCCGTTAATCGATCCGGCAAAGACTCGATTAGATGCCGAAATAGTGTCCAAGTTTTTCGCGGCTTTCATACGGTCCTCAACTGGCATTTTGTCAACGGGGACACTTTCGCCAGTAATCGGGGCTTGGTCGACAGCGCTCATCCCTTTGACGACAAATCCGTCAGCAGGCAGACGCTCATTAGAGCGCACAATTACAATATCGCCGACCACAAGGTTCTCAATTAACACTGTTTCGGTTTTTCCGCCGCGCCGGACTAAGGCATCATCAGGCGTCAAACCCGCAAGCGCTGCAACAGCATTTCGGGCGCGGGCCATAGCATAATTCTCAAGCGCATGGCCAATACTGAATAAGAAAAGTAAAAATGCGCCTTCCGCCCATTCGCCTAAAAATGCGGCTCCCGATGCGGCCACTAACATCAGAAAATCTATTTGGAATTGCCCTTTGAGTATTTTCCCGAGCGCTTCGAGCAAAGCGAAATACCCGCCGAAGAAATAAGCGGCAAGCAAAAACCCAAACCCGACTTGTCCGGGAATGAGATTAAGTTTCGGCCCAAGCCAGCCCGTCAGCAAACAAATCCCGCAAAGGGCCGCAAATATGATTTCAGCGCGTCCGCCTAGAAGACGGTTTAAGACATCATCATGGGCGTGGTTGTGTCCGTCATTTTCAGTGTGATCATCGCCATCAGGCTCATTTGAATGTTCGTATTTATCAGACATAGTAAATTCCTTTAGTCAGGCTCCGACGGGCAGAGGCCAATCGGAGCCCTTTAATTATTCAGCTAAAGCCGCGTTACCTTCATGCAACGTCTCAACCATAGAATGGTGCCCGCCGTGTTTTGGCGCGAACCATTTATGGAGCGCGGGCATAACAAGGAGCGTGAGTAAGGTTGATGTTACTAAGCCGCCAATGACCACGGTTGCCAATGGGCGTTGCACTTCTGCGCCGACGCCTGTCGCGAGCAATAAAGGCGCAAGCCCCAGTGCGGTTGTCAGGGCCGTCATTAAGACGGGGCGCGCCCGAAGTCCGGCGGCATCAATCGCGAGCGTATCGCGGTCGCGTCCGGCGCGGGCAAAATCATCCATGAAGCTCACCAGCACCATGCCGTTTCCGAGCGCAATACCAAACAGCGCAATGAAACCAACTGTTGCAGGCACTGAAACAGGCAGGCCCGTTATCCACAGCGCCAAAGCACCGCCCGTCAAAGCCAGAGGGACATTCAACAAGATGAGTATAGCCGATTTCATTCTGCCGAATGTGATGAGCAATATGATGAACACAATGGCCAGCGTGGTCGGAATGACAACGGCAAACCTTGCATTGGCCTGTTGTTGCAATTCGAATTGCCCTCCCCAAATCAGGCGATAGCCCGGCGGTAGATTAAGCTGTTCGTCCGTCAACGCCTGCGCGTCTAAAACGAAAGACCCAATATCACGTCCGCGTACATTGGATTGCACCGTGATGAAACGCTCACCATCCTCTCGCGTGATCTGGCGCGGACCGATAACGGTTTCAATACTGGCAATGGTCTCTAAAGGCACGCGCGCACCAGTAGAGGATTTTAAAATTATCCGACTAATTGCCTCCGGCGTATTTCTGTCCTCGGCATGGAAGCGCACAACAATCGGGAATTGCCTAACACCCTCAAAGAGCGCGCCCGCTTCAGCGCCGCCAACAGAGGCACGCAGGGCATCCAACGCATCTTCGACATCCAAACCGTAACGGCCCAACGCTGCCCGATCCATTGTCACAACGAGCTGCGGAGCGCCTGTGATCTGGTCGGCCTGCACTTCGGCGGCTCCCTCGACTTGCTGTAGCAGAGCCTGCAAAACCTTTGACTGCTCAAGCAAAACATCAGAATCGGGTCCAAATATTTTGACGGCTAATTCTGCTCGGGTGCCTGTTAGTAGCTCATCAACTGACATCGCAATGGGCTGACCAATATTAACGACAATTCCCGGATAACTTTCTAGGTTTTCAGAAATGCCAGCACGCAAATCCTCAGCCGACAGTCCAGCCCGCCATTGATCTTGCGGCTTAAGCTCAACAAAGCTTTCCGCACTATTGGTCGGATCGGCATGAGCACCGACTTCGCCGCGCCCGATACGTGTCACAATAGATTTGATTTCAGGGAAGGTTTCCAGAAGACGTTTTTCGACACGCGTTGTGGTCGCAGACGCTTCGGTCAATGAAATAGACGGCGCCATAGTCATGCGCAGTAAAATATCCCCTTCTTCTAAGGCTGGCGTAAATTCAGAGCCAAGGCGCGACCCCGCCAATCCTCCGGCAAGCAATAAAATGCCGGCAAGCACTATGGCGGCAAATCTTTTCCTCACGAAAAAGCTTGAAGCCATACTTACATATTTGGCTAATGGGTCTGGCTTGTCAGATTTAGTTTTAGATGAGCGGCGCATGAGTCCATTGGCCATCGCAGGCGCGATAAGCGCGGCATAAAAAAGAGACCCTGTCATCGCCAAGGCAGCCGAAGCAGCCAGCGGCCTAAATGTCTTACCTTCTACGCCTTGAAGAGAAAATAAGGGCAAAAAGACAACGATAACCACGATCACGGCGGCAACCAGAGGCGCAATAACCTCAGCCGATGAGCGTGCGACAATCGTGCGTGTGTCAACACTGAAATCGCTTTCTCGCAATCCCCGGTCAACATTCTCGGTAATGACAATAGCGCCGTCCACCATCATACCGATGGCAATAGCCACGCCGCCCAATGACATAAGGTTAGCGCCTATCCCCAAGACATGCATCGCAATGAACGCAAAGCCAACCGAAAACGGAATTGAGAGGACGACGACCAAGCTTGGACGCCAACCGCCTAGGAAAATAAATACGACCACCGCTACCAGTAGAGCGCCTTGCCACAAAGCCGTTGTGACGGTGGCTGACGCTTTATTGACTAGATTGCCTTGATCATAATAGGGAATGGCTGTGACGCCTTCGGGGAGTGTTGTATTGATTTCATCGAAACGGGTCTGCACTTTGGCAATCACGTCAGATGTGTTGGTTCCGTAGAGCTTTAAGACGAGACCTGCGACGACTTCACCTTCACCATTGGCTGTCGCAAGGCCTTGGCGCACACCGCCGCCAATAATGATTTCGCCCAAATCGCGAACCCGAATAGGACGTCCATCATCAACATTAACAACGATTTCGGCTAAGTCTTCGACTGACCGCGCAAGACCTACGCCGCGAACCGTATATTGCTCCGCGCCGATTTCAAGAAATTGAGCGCCCTCGGTTTTATTTCCGCGCTCCAGCGCCGTCATCACATCACCGATTTGAATATCATAGGCAAGTAAGGCATCCGGATCTAGCTGAACCTGATATTGTTTCTCAAAACCGCCGAGCGACAAAACTTCAGTAACGCCAGGAACCGTTTGCAATTGATATTTAATTATCCAGTCTTGTATTTCGCGCATATCAACAAGACTTCGTGTGCCCGTTTCATCCGCCAGTCTGAAATATAGAATAATACCGAGGCCGGTAGAAATTGGCCCCATTTGCGGGTCGCCGAACCCGTCGGGAATATTGCCGCGCGCTTCCGCTAACCTCTCGCCGACAACCTGCCGGGCAAAGTAAACATCCGTGCCGTCTTCAAAGTATATGTTTACGACGGATAGACCAAAATTGGAGACTGAGCGCATGTTTTTGAGCTTGGGCAGACCTGCCATCGCTGTCTCAATCGGATAGGTCACATATCGTTCAACCTCTTCGGGGGCGAGGCCTTCTGTCTCCGTAAACACCTGAACCAGTGAGGGTGTAACGTCGGGAAAGGCGTCAACAGGCAATGCGCGGAACGCGTAAATGCCGCCAAGTGTAATGGCGATTGCGGCGATTGCAGCCAAAAGGCGGCCTCCCGCAACGCGGTGCATGAAATTAAACATATCTGATTTCCTTAATGTCCGTGACCATCGCCAAAGGCATCTTTTTCGAGCTGAGCTTTAAGCGTGAACGCACCTTCTGAGACAAAACTATCTCCGGCGCGTAGGCCTGACTGTATTTCGACGTAACCACCGGATTGGGATCCAATCGCCACAGATTGCGGGGTAAATCCGCCCTCGACAGGCACGAAAACAGATGTTTTGTTTTCGACTGTTTGAACGGAGCCGAGCGGAACACGTAGAACCGGCTGGGATTGCCCGACGCTGATGTCTGCTGTTACAAACTGCCCGGGGCGCAAGTTACCACCGGGATTATCCAGGATAACCCGCGCCGTGGCTGTGCGTGACGTCTCATTAATTATGGGAAGAATAAAGGCGACGCTCGACTCTGCCAAAATATCGCCGTCATCAGATTTAAGAACAACGCGCGCCTGTTTTTTTATGCGGCTGATATCTTGCTTATAAACGCCAATATCTGCCCAAACTATACTATCGTCAGCTATCGTGAACAGCGTTTGCGAACTTGCGTCGCCTGCGGAAACGGTTTCACCTAACGTCACGCTACGGCGGACTATTGTGCCGCTGATCGGCGCTCTCAAATATGAGTTGGAATTATCGCCATCATCTGCCGTTGCGACTTTTTCCAATGCAGCATCGCTCACCCCCGCAGCATGGAGCTCATTCTCAGCAGCGTCTTTTGCAGCTGTCATGGCTTCAAAATTGGCGCGGGCGGCTTGAACGTCAGCCTCGGCAGTAATTTTTTCCGCAAAGAGCTTTTCTTCTCGCGCCAGCGCTTTACCCGCTAAGGCCGATTGAGTTTGCGCTTTCAGCCAAACCGCTTTCAACCCTGCTAATTCGCGGCTGGAAATCAGTGCTAGCGTATCCCCGCGCTTTACAGCATCGCCTTCGCTTGCATAAAGTTTGGTAATGATACCGCTGACCCTCGGCGATATATTGGCGACCCGATCTGCATCAAAACGGATTTCAGCTGGTAGGCTGATATATTGACCTAGCTCTCCGAGCGTTGCTTGGGACACAACTATACCGGCTTCACGCGCGGCAGGCTCGGTCAATTTCACGATGTCTTCATCACCGTTTTCATCACCATGTTCGTCTTCATGGCCACCCTTATCAGCTCCATGATCATCGGAGGTTTGGGCCGAAGTTGGTGATATATTGGTGTCGGCTTGTTTAATAGCCCCTGTGTCGGCTCCGCAGGCTGTCAAAAGCAAAGCGGTTACGACTAAGGCCGTATTCAGTAGAAAATACTGTTTCATTGGATGTCTCCATTAAAGGGGGACGCACCTGTAAGGCTGCGTAATTTCATGTCTTGAGTGTTGACGATGCGCGCTGCATCAATGACCGCAAGCCCAGCTTCAATCAGGGCTTTACGGGCATTGAGCGTTGTCGTGAGGTCAAACTTTCCTGCCTGATACCCTTTGACAGACGCGTCATAGGCTGACCGTGCTTCAGGAAGCGCTTCATTTTCCAAAAGTATGAGCTGCTTTTGCGCAGATATGAGCTGCGTGCGCGCGGCGTTTTGTTGTGAGCGCAGATCACGTTCAACCGCAACGCGGTTAAGTATCTCTGCCTGATGCCGAAACCCGGCGGCTTTCACGGCACCTTTGTTTCGATCAAAAATTGGAAACGGAACACTCACGCCAAATAACAGGGCGTTATCATTACCCTGCTCAAATCGCCTCAAACCGGCACTGAGCGTTATATCAGGCATGGATTGGGACTCGGCCAAGTCTTGGTTAGCTTCGCTAACAACCGTCTGTGCGCTTGCCATATCCAATAAGGGGTGGCCTGCAATCCGACTTTCTCCAATCACCGAAGACGGTAATGGCGCTGGCGTTCGGACAATAGGGGCGGCGAATTTGGGATCAGTATTGCCCCACATGCCCGCCAACATATAACGGAGTGTGTCCGTGCGCGCTTTGGCGCGTTCAGCGGCGGCCTTCAGAGCCACAGCATCAGCCCGGGCTCTCGAAAACTCAGGCGGAGCGCTTGCTCCTGCTTTTACCCGCTTACCTACAGTTTCCACGAGCGTTTGAGCTAGAAGAGCGGACTCATTTGCAAAATTCGCAACTTGAAAAGCGGCCTCCAATTCATAGAATAAGATTGCCGCTTCGAGTTGGGTTTCCCGCAATATAACGCTGCATTCTGCACTTGCGAGTGCGGCATTAGCGCTTGCTGCGTCTCTACGAAGACGACGTTTATCGCCAAGCTCTAAAGTTTGAGCGAAGGAGAACGTGGCTTCCGATTGCCCAAATCCTGACAGAGCCCCCGATCCTGCAAAGTTTTCTAGCTCAACACCCACGACAGGGTTAAGTCGGCGTCCGGCTTGTTCCATTTCGGCCTGACGGGCTTTCGTTTCTAAAGCGGCGCGCCGAACCTGCGGAGAGGCATTTGCGATTTCTGCCACAACGGCAGATAGAGTAAGCGGCGCGCCGGGCATAATTGCCGACGCAGATTGATTCGACTCACCGCAGGGAGCCGCGACCACCCCGCCCGAAAAGGCAGCGGCGATCAGGACGCAAATAGCGCCCCGTTGTATTTTTGACATTGAATTGTATTCCTCGTGTTAATCTAAAGACAGATGACCAAGCGCAGCTTGGCCGTTGACTAAAGATTAGGCACGGGGGGGACGGTAGAGCCCCATGGGACCGGCCCGAGGCGCAGCATCATAGGCGTTCAAATTATACCCAAGCTCTTTGGCTACAAAGTCAAGTTCCGACACCAATTGAAGTGATGTTGCGTGAATATGGCAACTGCCGCAATTATGGGCGTGATGATCATGGGGTGGCTTGTTCGGTTGTTCAGGCTTTTGCTCATTTGAGACTTGAACTGAATTAACTTTATCCTGACAGACAATTTCATCCGGTTCAGCAGGATGAATATCCGGTATAACCGTTGCAAACCCCATCATGGCCGCAACGGAGAAAGTCAGCCAGATTTTGGTAATTGATATAAAGCTTGTAGCAAACATTGGACCTAATTAGCACCTACAGTCACTGGAGGGTCAAGAGAATAATACAATCTGCTTATCCGATAGGTGTAAATTCTTTGTGAGTGTGATGATCGTCCAGACATTCGTCATGATTTGAAAGTGTTTGCAGCACTTTGCAGTTCGCAATGACGCCGCCTGCGCAAGTAGACACCATGTGTTTTAATTCTGCCTCTAATGCTTCGAGTTGACTAAGCCGCCGCCTAACATCAGCGAGTTGTCGACGAGCTATGCGGTCAACGCTGGCGCAATCAGTGCCGGGGCTTTCTTGAAGGTCAATCAAGTCCCGGATAGCTTCAATGGGAAAGCCTAGGTCTCTTGCGTGACGGATAAAGTTTAAGCGCTCAACCGCAGCCTCGTCATATATACGTTGCCCGCTGCCAGTTCTGTCAGGCTCCCGAATGAGTCCTATAGATTCGTAGTAACGAATGGTCGTGACTTTTACGCCGCATTCGCGGGACAGGATGCCAATCGTTTTTCGGCTCATATCATTTTTCTCTTGCGTCTATAGTGACTGTAGACAGTAGATTGTTCTCGAAATTGTACAAGAGGACGATGATAAGATGAGCGGCTGTTGCGACGATAAAGTTTTTGAGGGGATGTCAGACGGCTATAAGCGCGCCCTACTGGCGGTGATCCTTATCAATGCGGTTATGTTCTTTGTGGAGATAACGGCGGGTCTTAAATCAGGGTCTCAAGCCCTATTGGCTGACGCCCTCGATTTTGCAGGGGATAGCGCGACCTATACTATTAGCCTTCTAGTTATTGGGGCCTCATTGCGAACCCGCGCTAACGCCTCATTGTTCAAAGGTGGCAGCCTTGCGTTAATTGCCATTATTATCTTGGTCTCTTCATTGTATCGATTTTTTGGTGACACCGTTCCGGCTGCTGAAACGATGGGATTGATCGGGACTTTGGCCCTTATCGCTAACCTGACAAGCCTTGTGATCTTAATGCGCTGGCGCGAAGGCGACGCCAATGTCAGGTCAGTCTGGCTGTGTTCGCGCAATGATGCCATTGGCAATGTCGGCGTCATCATGGCCGGTATGGTTGTGGCCGTAATGGGGACAGCCTGGCCGGACCTCGTCGTGGCTATTCTTCTCGCCTCGCTCTTCTTGCGATCTTCATTTTCGATAATTTCACAAGCCAGAACTGAACTTCAATCTACTCACGCCTCTCCAAACGATACGGGACATTCAAAATGCTGATCAAGATAAGTATTCTATTGGGTGCCGTTTCTATGGGTGGTTTGCTGTGCGCGATACTTTGGTCAATCAAATTTCCGCGCCGTCGGCTCTGGCCGGTAACGCGCACAACTTTTTTCAATCAAACATGGGTTTGGGGCGCAACCATTCTAGGATTTGTCTCAATTATTATTCTCGGCATAACTGACTGGAATTCCTTTGAATGGCCCTCTCTGCTTCGCTGGGGTCTTGGCGGTACAATGATTGTTGCAGGAAATTTGCTGGTATGGACCGAAGTCTCCGGCATGGGCTGGAAAGCTACGAGCGGTGCGGTTGATAAGCTGAAGACGAGCGGGGCGTATAAGTATTCACGCAATCCGCAATATGTAGCAGACATCTGTATTATTGTAGGCTGGGTAATTTTGTCCGCATCATTAGACGCAGTACCGCTAGCGATACTAGGCATTATTGTTTTAGCCTTAGCGCCTTTGGCGGAGGAGCCTTGGCTTGAGGGAACATATGGTGAAGAGTACAAATCCTACAAATCACACACACCACGATATTTAGGATTTAACCATGGAATCTAACCTTGATTTTGAATTTTCGTGTTACGGCCATAGCGATCTAAATCGAATGATATGTCAACCTTCGCCATCAGAACAAATATACTGTATACCTCAAAATCGCCTAAAGAAGAGCACGTGGCTAATGACCGGTTTGGGGGTAGATTTACTTTTTTAGAGCGCCGGAAATGGAACGGAATACACGGCAAATCGCAAACATTACCAGCGGCAGTTCTTGGGCGTTTTAAGCCTCTGAGTTGATGTCAGCTTTGCCCCCAAAAACAGAGTCCAGCGGCTTGGATCCTGTGTGGATCTTTTGAATTAAAATCCCGAGCGGCTGTAACTTTGCTATTCCTCCTCAACAAACATTTCCAATAGCCCATTGGCTTTAGCCGTTTCATAGGGTGATAGAGGATGATCAAATTGCCCTGAAAGCTGTGCGAGCATCGGAATGATCCGATCGCAGGCCTCCAACTCATCCAGTATAAATTGGGCGTCGTCTTTCATGTCAGGGTTCTGCAGATCCTCAAGATAGGTTAGCCGCGCCTTGCGCCATGAGGTGAGCATGGTTTTGTAATAATCCATTTCCTCTTTATTCTCCGGCGTGAGCGGCCCGCGGACTTCAAGGCTTCCGGTGAGCATGTTAACGACGATGTCGTCTGGATGGGGGACCGGCGGGTCTAGGGGAAGATTAAGACGGGCTCTGCGTTCAAGTTCTTCAGACCATTTTTTCTTGTAATTGATCAAACCCTCCATGAGGTCTTCGGAGGTTTTGCGCTTCTCGGCTTCAAGGGCGATAAGGGTTTGCGCAAATAAACGCTGTGCGTAAATATGACCTTTAGCGGCTTTGACACCAAGAGCGCGGGTTACGGCGCGCGCAATTGGTATGCTCTCCTCGCCGCTGCCTGTATTGATGTTGACCATACGGTAAGCCTCTTCCAGGAAGGTGTCCTTGAAAGTCTCTTGGGTCAATTCGTATTTAAGCGGCTTGCGGGACTGGGAGGCGCCTTTGGGCCGTCCCGAAGGATTGCCCGAACGCCCTTTTTTGAACTGCGTGCTTTTGGGCGGCTTGCAATAGCCCACCTCGTAATTCGCGGAGTTGCGCTGGTCTTCACTCATTCGGCCGCCTCCAGATGAGTATGGGTGTCGTCTTTGCGGGAGGGGGGCGCCGGAACGAAAGGTGCCGTGCTATCGTCCGAAACACCGCATACAAGCTGCCTGGCATCGTCCTTTGCGTATACCTCCCAGCGGGCGAGGATACGGTCACAATAGACGAGATCAAGCTCGGCCAGAAAGGCGCGGCGTCCTGTTTTTTGCGCGGCTATGAGCGTCGAGCCGGATCCGCCGAAAAGATCGAGTACTATGTCCCCGCGGGCGGATACATCCTTGATGGCGTCCGCAATCATCTGAACGGGCTTAACTGTCGGATGCAAAGCCAGCTCATCCATCCGTCCAGTCTTAAGCGTATTGACCCCTCGGTATTCCCAGACATTGGTGCGGTAGCGCCCGTGCTGTCCCAGCTCGAAACTGTTTATGTGAGGAGCCGTGCCGTGTTTGAACGCGAAGATAAGTTCATGGCGCGAGCGGTAGAAGGTGCCCATGCCGCCATTATCTTTTGCCCAGACAATCAGATTCTTAAGCTCGGTATAGACGGCATTTCCGGCTTTCAAAATCTCGTCCATATGACGCCAGTCCATACAGACGAAGTGAATGGAGCCGTCCTGACTATTTTCCGAAAGGCGCTCAAATGATGTGGTGAGGAACTGCGTGAATTCGCTTTGGTTCATCTCGCCAGAGGCCATGGCAAACTCCTTGTGCTTGGTCGCGCCGGAGCCGCCCACATGACCATCGATTTTCACATTGTACGGCGGGTCGGTAAACACCATGGCAGCCGTCTCGCCGTCCATCAGCAGCTCTGCTGTGCGAGGGTCGAGGGCATCGCCGCAAATAAGCCTGTGCGGACCAAGTTGCCAGACATCGCCTAATCGGCACCTCGCCCGAATGCCAAGGTCATTGGGAAGCATGTCATCGGCAGGATCGCCATCTTCCTCAGGATGCGCGTTTTCAATAACGCTATCAATCTCGGAGATAGAAAAACCAGTGAGCTCAATATCGAAATCCAGATCCATAGAGAGCAGAGCCTCAAGCTCGCCCGCCAGCATATCCTCATCCCATCCCGCGTTAAGCGCTAGCTTGTTATCAGCCAGAACATAGGCCCGCTTCTGAGCCGCGCTCATGTGCGAGAGGCGCACACAGGGCACTGATGTCCGGCCCAGAAGCTTTGCGGCCTCTACCCGGCCATGTCCCGCCAGTATCGTGTTCTTATCATCAATCAGCACGGGATTGGTAAAGCCAAAAGTCTTTATACTGTCAGCGATCTGGCGCACTTGCTTTTTGGAGTGGGTGCGTGCGTTGGTCGCCCACGGCGAAAGCTTAGCTATCTCTAGGGGTTCAATATGTAGGTCTGTCAAAGAATCATCTCCAATATGTAAAATACATAATCGTTAGATATAGATAACGCTTGATTTGTCAATAGGCATCGACCATAATTGTTAGACACAAAAAACACGAGCGGACTATTGCCGCCGGGAGAAGGGACTATGAATTTAGGAGTCAGGCTTTTTAAGTTGAGAGAATTGAGCGGGCAGTCGTTGCAGCATGTGGCAGATGCTGTGGAGGCGTCCAAGCCGCATATCTGGGAAATCGAGAAAGAAAAGGCCACGAACCCGTCGATGGAATTGGTGGCGCGGCTTGCGCGGCATTTTGATGTTACCGTCAGTTATCTGATGGGCGAGGATATTGAAGCCGACGACGCCGATGTGAAGTTGCAAAGTATGTTTCGCAAAGCCAAGGGGCTTAATGATGATGACCGCGAGATCCTTAATGATATGATGGACTCGCTTCTGTCAAGACGCAAGAAAGACCTAGGCTTGGGGAACAAATGAAGCAGGGCGGGGGATGAGCAAGTTTAAGCTATGCCGGTATACGCTGGAGCAGGCGGGGAACAACCCGCGCGTTATGGCCGCCGCGCTTCATAAACAGCTAGGAGAGCTAGGTGTTTCCTCAGGCGTAGTGCCTGTTGAAGACACGGCCAAAGCGCTTGATATAGAAGATATACGATTTGAATCGGAACTTGGGTTTGAAGGCTCGGTTGTGATGACGCCAAACAAGTCACGGGGCAGTATTCTCGTTAAGGAAAACACAAAGCCGCGTATGCGCTTTACTGTGGCCCACGAGCTTTATCACTTTCTTTCCGCTTATCACAAACCTGTCGGCGGTGGGTTTCGGTGTGTGTCCAGAGATATGATTGCGTCCAACGGCCAAAAGCTAAAGAGCGATAAAGACAAATCCCTAGCCAAACATTACAAACAAGAGGCCGAAGCCAATCAGTTCGCCGCAGAAATGCTTATGCCCTATGCACAGGTTCGGCGGCGACTGAACGCCGAGCCAAACTTCGAACATATTCTCAGCATTAGCGATGATTTTGGCGTGAGCAAAGAAACGGCTGCTCGTCACTACGCGAATCGAAACGGGGACTGTGTGGCGGTCCTATTTATCAAAGACGGGAAGCTGCGTTACGCCGTTAAGTCCGAAGATTTTCCACGGCTGGATATTCGGTATGGTCAGTCCGTACCGGTCCTGCCAAAATCTAGACCGGGCTCAAAACTGAGCGAGATGGAAGATGATGACAGCGCGCTTTGGATATCATCTAGAAAAGGCAGGCGGCGAATGGAAGAGGTTCGGGTCCAGATGCTTCGCCAAAGAGACGGTTACGGGATTGTGCTGCTGGCTGTCTGAAGTTAGGCTATGCAATCGGTCAGTGAAGCGGCTCGATTGTGAAGCGCATCGGCTGGCGAGTCGTTTTTGGGTTTTTTATCAAGTCCTTTTCTTAGTCTTCGTTGACCTTTAACTTTCTCCCCGCGTCAGGGATAGTTAGCTAGAGCCCATGTCTCTTTCAACGAGGTATCTTCGGCGATCGATTGAAAGCAGGCACTGCGTTGACCCATTCACTGAAGGCAACTTGCTTATATTGGGATAAAGATGGGCATGGTTATTTCCACTTAGGTCTACCCGGGAAGATCGCGGATTTTTCGTGGGCTCACATAACTTCTGATGTTTCGTTTTGGGGACTCCGACCAAGTCAAATTGAACGCAGCATATTGAACGCAGAATTTCGAGGGAAGAAGTTCATCCTGCTGTAGGGTAAATTATCATGGATCCAAAGGGCGCTGTCCAGACATGACAAAGCCGGGAATTGGTCCCACCGTTCTGATTCACGAAGGCTCGACCCTAATTGTAATTTTCAATGCTCTTCGCTTGTTAGGCTATAATGACAAGCGAGTGATAGCTCCTTCGAATTAGCTCTTGGGCTTGAAATCGCCTTTTTTATTTGCAGTTTCGATTGGCTATCCATCGTAGCAATCATTACCGATTTGTTTGCATAATTGGACATTAACAACCGTTATATGGAAATTGCCTCAAGCTTCCATACTGACCAAAAAACTGGGTAATTAAACTCGCTCTAAATAATAGCTCGCGCTTGGACACTCCGTGGTAAGGCTCACTTGTTCGACTTAGGATTAACACGGGCGTTAGGTATACGCGATTTAAGCCTTAACGCAGGCTTTTCGATCATGTGCCAAGACAATCCTGCAAAAAGAATGAACAGAGGTGTTGAAATCGCCATGATTCCAAATGGCCCTAAACCCGGGATGAAGAATAGCACCGCTTGGATAATTGGGTAATGCCAAATATAAATGCCGTATGAGTAATCCGGCAGTTTGAGCAGCGGCTTAAATTGACGGCGCGAAAGCCCCAGTCTCATCATCAGCCCTGTGAGTAAAAGTGTTGCAAGTAGCTCTCCCGCAAAGCCCGCGCCAAAGACGGCGAATAGAATAGCGACAACCCCAATACTCCACCAAGGCGGTCTGCGGCCTGCTGGCCAGTGCCAAAGGGCCATGCCAAGAAGGAAGCAGCCTGACAGTCTAAACAGAGGCCATATAGACGCTGGTAGGGCGGAAACATCCACAGCTAAAGGAGCGAATATATATATGGCTTGGACCGCTGCAAGCATGGCCACGGTCGTCCATAAGCGTTTTGCAAGACCTATCGCGAAGGCGAAGGCCGCTAAAACATAAGCCGCCAGTTCATATCTGATCGTCCAAAGCGGGCCATTAAAGTCCTGCTCAACATTACCCTTGAATATCCCGCCCGGAGCGCCTTCAGGGTCCCCCATCAATAAGACCCGCAGCGCATAAGACCATGTATCTAGTGAGGCTAGATTAGGCAGGCCGCCCGGTTTAGAAAAGACGGTTGAGAAGATGAATATGAAAGCAACCATGAGGGCGATTAGAGCCGGATAAATCCTAAGGAGCCGAGAAACCGCATAGGACTTCAAGTCATTTCGTGTCGCGAGGCTTTTCATAATCAACAAACCAGAAAGCACGAAAAACCCGTTCACGGCCATATAGCCACCCGTCCATTGATAAATGCGGAAAGGCTCATGACCTTCAGTTGTTAGCCAAAAATGGCCAAGGGCTACAAAGCCAGCCAGGACCCATCGAATGGGGGTGAAGTGATTTGAGCCAAATAATGGGTCACTCTGCGTATTTGGGAGTGTTGAGACCATGATCAACCTCCAATCTTGGTTAGGCGGCGACGTTTAAGTGTGCTGAGAAGTCTCAGAACGGCGAGCCCAAATCCCGAGAGGAAGAAGACGATTGAAAGCGCTGAAAAAGCCTTGAGCCACCATGAATTGAAATTCTCGCGGTTGCTCCAATCCATAATATGTAGCCCCCACATGAAATCAAAAGTGCGCCATAGTCCCGTTCTCACCGTTTTAACTTCAGCGGTTGTGGCATCCACATAAAAGCTGGCGGCATCTGGCTTTCCAAAGTCGATGCGCCAGACCGGGCCTGAGCGGCCATATTCACGCGGCGCTTTGTCTGGAAAGAATGTCGCGCTTGTTTCTCTGCTCCGTCCTGCATAATTTGAGACGGCGATCTTTGTGGCGAGACCTTCATTTAAAGAGCCGCGAATAGCGCCTGTTTTGGCATCAAAGATTTGAGGCTTGCCGTCACTGAGCGCTAAATAAACGGGCTCAGTCTCAATGAATTGCAATGTGAGCGTTTGCGCCGTGAGGCCATGTTGGGTCAGAACATCTATGGGCCCTATTATATCAAGGTCCGGCTCTAGAAGCGGCGGTGTTTGCTCATTGCGCAGATGCGTGCCTCGCACTTGGTCAATTGGAAAAAGGGTCATGAATAAGCCGGAGATGAGCCAGAGTCCGAGTTG
Source organism: Maricaulaceae bacterium (assembly GCA_048268905.1). GTDB lineage: Bacteria > Pseudomonadota > Alphaproteobacteria > Caulobacterales > Maricaulaceae > JACOMS01. The sequence goes on from JBLWUN010000001.1 coordinate 81,912, forward strand.
CAGACCAATGCCAATTCCGAACCATAAATGGAGTTTTCGCAGATTTCGGTTTAATATCGCTTTATTCATTAAGCCCTCCCCAGAACTCTTAAATGGGCGGTTGCGCCTACGATAAAAACCGCAGGCGCAGGTAATCAGTGACCGCTATGGTCCATCTTTGCATCGAGACAGTCTTTGCCGTCAGTATCGGTGTTGCAAATCGCGGTGATGCGGTAGCTTCCATCACGACCCTTTTTGACCATGAAGCTAACGTTGTCGTCTTTCGCAAATCCGGACAGATCGGCCGTAGATGTGATGCCAAAGCCCATCGTCATGGCCCCCATGCCAACGCCGTCAATTGCCTGATGATCAATCGTGGCTTCTGTGCCGTCTGGACTAATTGAGAATATTACGCCTGTTGTATGGCCGGTATCGCCCATTAGTTTTGCGTCTGCCGTTTTACTATGGTCCATTGTGGTGTGGTCCATCTTGGCGTCATCCATTTTAGAGTGATCCATGTCGCCTGAGTTGCCGCACGCAGACAGGCTAATTGCGGCCAAGGCCGTAAGTGTGAGTTGAGTTAGATGTTTCATGCGGTTTCTCCTTCAAATGTTGCATGTGTTGGTATTGGGCGTTTTGGTAATTGGCGGCCAACCCAGATGAAATAGATGGCCGGAATAACAATCAGCGTCAGCAGAGTTGTTGAAATCATGCCGCCGAGCATGGGCAGAGCGATGCGCCGCATGACATCAGAGCCTAACCCTTCAGTCAGGAATATGGGGGCGAGACCTGCCATGACTGTGAGAACTGTCATTAGTTTAGGACGGACACGTAGCGCCGCGCCGTGGCTAACCGCTTGGAAAAGCTCATCGCGTGTTTTCGGGCCGTCCGTGCGTACCTGTTGATCAATGTAGAGCAGCATGACCACGGCGGTTTCAACAGCGATGCCGCCCAAAGCGATAAAGCCAACAGCCACCGCAACAGACAGGTTATAGCCCGCTAAATAGACGGCCCATAAACCGCCAACGAGGCCGAATGGCAGAGACAGCATGATAATCAGTGTGCGGTCAAGACGGCCAAAGTGGAGCATTAGGAGCAGAAAAATAAGACCGATAGCGGCAGGTATTGCAATTTTTAGACGTTCATTGGCGCGCTGTAATTGCTCATACTGACCCGACCATCCAATGGCGTAGCCCGGCGGCAAGGTGACAGTATTTGCAACGATGTCCTTGGCCTCAGCAACATAGCCCCCAAGGTCACGTCCCGCGATGTCAACAAAGACCCATCCCGTAAGACGCGCGTTTTCAGACCGGATCATCGGCGGCCCTTCAGTGTAGGCAACGCTTGCAACTTCGCGCAGCGGTATATGCGCGCCCGTTGGTGTGGGAATGAGAATGTTCTCGATGTCCACATCCGTTTCGCGGAAGGCCCGCTCATATCGGAGCATGATATTATAGCGCTCACGTCCTTGCACCGACTCGGCCAAGGTCATCCCGCCAAGCGCTGTTTGGATAACGCCTTGGAAAGTCCCCATGTCGATATTGCGACGCGCCAGTTCCAATCGGTTAGGCGTAATCTCAAGATATTTACCGCCGAGAACACGGTCAGCAAAAGCAGACCGCGTGCCGGGGATGTCGGTGACAACGCCTTCAATTTCGCGCGCGATGGCCTCGATTTGCGTGAGGTCATCACCTGTCACCTTGATACCAATGGGCGTGCGAATACCAGTTGAGACCATATCCATGCGAATTTTAATCGGATAACCCCATGAGTTTACAATTCCCGGCATTTGAAGGCGGCTGTTTAGATCATCGACAATACCGTCAGCGGTCATACCTGCGCGCCATTCGGATTTAGGTTTTAGCTTAATCCAACTCTCAATCATGGTCAGCGGCGCGGGATCAGTCGCCGTATCGGCACGTCCCGCCTTACCGAAGACTGCCTCCACTTCAGGAACAGTTTTAATCACGCGGTTAGTCTGGCCAAGAATTTCACGCATCTTAGTTGAGGAAACGCCCGGCAAGGTGGTCGGCATATATAGCAGCTCGCCCTCATAGAGCGCGGGCATGAATTCAGTGCCTAACCTTTGGGCCGGAATAATAACGCTGGCTGTAATGATCAGGGCGATAACCACTGTCGCCCATTTAAACTTAAGCGCTGCCCAGATGATGGGTTTATAAATCAAGACAAAGAAACGGTTAAGCGGGTTGGCTGTCTCAGGACGCATTTTGCCGCGCAAAAGCCAGATCATCAGCACCGGAATGAGCGTGACGGATAGTAAGGCTCCGAAGGCCATTGCGTAGGTTTTGGTAAAGGCGAGCGGCGAGAAGAGCCGGTAGCTCTCACCTGTTAATGCGAAGACAGGGAGAAAGGAGACGACGATAATCAACAGCGAGAAAAAGAGACCGGGACCAACTTCCTGCGCGGCTTGAATTAGCACGCGTTTGCGCGTTGCCTCGTCAGGTTTCTCTCCCAAGTCTGAGAGTTTTCGCACCCCGTTTTCGACCATGACAATGGACGCATCCACCATAGCGCCAATCGCAATAGCAATGCCGCCTAAAGACATGATGTTGGCTGTGACCCCTTGGCCCGACATGATGATGAAAGCCCCAAGAACGCCCAGCGGCAAAGTGATCACCGCGACAAAGGCAGCCCTAAAATGAAGGAGAAAAAGAAATATAACGAGAGCGACAACAAGGCCTTCCTCAATCAGCTTCTTTTTCAGATAGGACACGGCTCCCTCAATGAGCGGCGCGCGGTCATAAACTGTGACGATCTCAACACCATCCGGAAGGCCGCGTTGTAATTCTGAGAGCTTATCTCTGACCCGGTCAATAACCTCCAATGCGTTTTCGCCGTCACGCATGACAATAATGCCTGCCACGGTTTCGCCTTCACCGTTAAGTTCAACAATGCCGCGCCGAAGCGCTGGGCCTTCAACGATGCGGGCCACATCCGATAATATCACAGGCGTCCCGTCTTCGGCCAAAACGACGACTTGTTCTAAGTCGAGCGCTGTTTTGATATAGCCGGATGATCGGATGACATATTCAGTCTCGCCTTGCTCAAGCACGCGTCCGCCAACCTCGCTGCTGGCGGCGCGAATGGCGCGAGCAAGCTGGTCGATAGATACGTTAAATGACTCTAATTGATTAGGGTCGATGAGGACTTGATATTCCCGTTTAAATCCGCCGACAGAGGCCACTTCTGAAACGCCTTCTACGCCTGAAAGCTCTAACTTTAAGAACCAATCTTGGAGAGACCGCAGCTCTGCCAAATCTGTCTGCCCCGTCTTATCGACTAAGGCATATTGGTAAATCCAGCCCACGCCTGTTGCGTCGGGCCCAATTTGAGGATTGGCATTTTCGGGTAGCTCGGACCCAAGGCGAGAGAGCGCTTCGACGACGCGTGAGCGCGCCCAATAAGGGTCCACGCTATCTTCAAAGATGACATAAACAAAACTGGTGCCAAACATGGACGAGCCGCGCACATCTTTCGTCTTTGGCAGACCTAATAAATTTGTTGAAAGCGGATAAGTCACCAAATCCTCAACAATTTGCGGTGACTGTCCCGGAAACTCAGTTCGGATTATTACTTGAGTGTCTGTTAAATCGGGGATGGCATCGAGCGGCATTTCCTTGAGCGACAGCCAGCCTCCGACGGCCAATGCTATGGCAAGAACAATGATGATAAGCTGATTGGCAACGGACCATGCAATCAGCTTGGCAATGCCTGACTTTGACGGGTCATTGCCCGCTAAATTGTCGATGTTATGCTCGCTCATGGGGTTGTGCCAGACATGTCGCCAGCCATGGGGTCAGGCCACGCAATGACTTGAACCGTTGCACCCGAATAAGGATTGGCAGGTAATCCGCCGTCTTGCAGCCAAAGACGAGCTGTTTCATCATCGCTATAAAATATGAGGCCTTTGCTTTTATAGTGAGCGGGCGCGCCTCGCGTCAGCCACGGATCAAGAGCTGTCATCAAGTCTGAAAGCTGGGCCGCTAAGGGCTCACCCGTCTTATTATCTTTAGCGCCGCTTATGGACGTCTCAGCTTTTTCTAAAATCGGAGACAGCTTGGAGCCTGCAAATCGGCCCTTTAGATTTTCAATCAGTGTGAGGGTGGGATCTAGAAAGTAAGGGTCAATCGCATAGCCATCAATCAAGGCTTCATGGAAATAGAGCGCGCTATCAACCATATGATCAATTTGGCTCAGCGTAGAGCCGTCTATTGGAAGCTCGAATAAAGGCGTGGTTTCGTCAAAACTCAAGGCAGGCGCACTGAGTTTTGAAAACCCTTCTCGTAGGTTGGATTCGGAATCGAGCATGAACTGACCGCTGGCGACAATGCGCTCACCTTCCGCAAGGCCTGATAAAATCTCTGTGCGGCCACGAACGCTTGATCCAATTGTAATATCGCGCGGCGCGAAACGGCCTTCACCTAAAGCGACAATCACATGTGCACCGCGTGAATCGCGTAATATGGCTTGGCTTGGGACAGAAAGCTGTGATGTCGGCGTTTCAGACTTGTCAGCTTCAAATACAATGTCCGCATAAGCGCCGGGGCGCAAAGAGCCTGACGCATTATCGACGCTTATACGTACACGGGCGGTTCTCGTTTTTGTATCAATGGTGGGGTAGATGTAGTCAACTTTACCTAATTTCGGCGCATCAGGCGCGCTCTCAAATTTCAAAGCCGCCGTCTTCCCTATTTCCATTTTCGGTAAATCAGACTCCGGAACTGAGGCGATGACCCAGACCTTATTATAATCCTGTAATTTCAGGATCGGGTCACCTGGTTTGAGATAGTCTCCGTCCCGCACCATAAGCTGCGTTACAACGCCGGAACTTTCCGCATAGACAGGCACTCGCTCAATAAGCTCGCGGGTCTCTGTCAGCCGCTCCACAAGACTCTCTTGCATGCCTTTAGATATCAGCCTTTGGCGGACAGAGGCGATGCGGCGCTCATTGCCAATTTGAAGTGAAGCCAAATAGTCCTTTTGGGCTGCAATGAGATCTGGTGTGTAGATATTATAGAGACGCTGTCCGCGGCGCACGTTGTCGCCCTCTGCCCGCACGGTGAGACCATCAATCCAGCCTTCAAGGCGGGAGGCTGCCATAGACTCCAGCCGCGTATTCGGCTCGACTGTGCCGTACGCGCGCAAGGCTTGATTAAAGTCTGCGACGGATACAACGGCTGTTCTGATACCCATTGTCTGGATCATTTCAGGCGAGACACGAACGTCGCCGTTTTGCCCCTCGTTTTCATAGACGGGAATATAGTCCATCCCCATACTGTCTTTTTTGGGCACGGGGGATGTATCAGGAAGTCCCATTGGATTTTTGTAATATAGAATATCGCCTTTGCCCTGACTCGCAGAAGATGCACTTTTTTTGACAGGCACAAGATCCATACCGCAAATCGGGCAGCTCCCATCCGGGTCTGTTGCGATATAATGCGGGTGCATCGGACAGGTATAAGAGCTGACATCTTCTGCCGGCATGTCCATCTTTGATTGCTGCGATTGACCTGCCTGCATAGCTGCGTGATCATGTCCGGAGTCTAACGCCGATGGCTGTTTCGATACGGGTTCGCACGCCGCCAGAATGAGGGCGCTGCTTAGGATTAGGGCGTATTTAAAAGGAGTCATGATGTCACCAAAAGGCTGTTCATTTTTGCAATCATTTGATCGCGCCGTGTTTGTTCTTTGACGATTTCTGCGCGAAGCATGAGAATGGCAATCTCGCCGTCCAGAATGGGAGAGTAATCGCCATCCCCGGATTCGTATGTGATCAATTGGGCGGCTGTCTGCGCTTCAATCGCGCTAATTTTTTGCTCGATAATCCGTATGTTTTCAGCGGCGGTCTCTCGCCGCGCCTCATAGCGTGACCACTCGGATTGCACTTGCCGCGCTATGGCTGTGCGCCGCGCAAGACTGGCATTCTTGTCAATCTTAGCAGCCCGTAAATTGGGCTCTTGGCGTTTGCCCGCCCAGAGCGGGATTGAAAAACTGACGCCGCCTGACACCCAATCTTCACCGTCAAAATTTGACCGTGGACCTTGGCCGGACTCGCGCTGTTGGTATGTTAGATTGACGCCCCAATCGGGCTTAAAATCGGCTTCCGCGCGCTGCACATCAGCATCGGATATATCGACATCTGCATCGGCGACGCGGACGGCATAAAATCCAAGGGCATTCCCAGTCCATAGCGTTTTGGATAGCGCAGGCATGTCCGTTTGAGGAATGAAGCCCAATAGATTGATAAGCTCTGCGTTAATCTCAGCCTTTTGACCGTCCAGTTGCGAGAGGGTTCTTGAGACCTCTGTGCGCTCCACATCAACTTTAGCGAGGCGGAACACCAAAGGGCGGCCCGCATTGATTTCAATATCTATGATGTCTGACAATTCATCATATTTGGATTGGCGCGCGAGGGCTAGGTCTCGCTGGGTATCAAGGCTCTGTTTCTCAATTAAGTAAACCAAGAGCTGTCCGCGAAGCCTGGCATATTGCTGCTCACGGTCGAGCTCTTGCTGCGCTGCGCTTCTCAGGGATTTAAGCGAATTGGCTTTGCGTTCAGATCGACTTGGCAGGGCTTGCCGAATGCCAACGGCTTTGTTGGAAGGAAGATATTCGGAAAAAGAAGGATCAAAAAGCGGCACATTGTTAAGTTGGAGCGACACCACAGGATCAGGCAATCCCAGTGCGCCTTCCGCACGGTGTCGATTGGCCTGCGCGCTTAGGCTAAGCGCGTCCAATGAGGGATGGTCGCGCAATTGAGCCTCTAATTCGGAAAACGGCATAGCTCGCATTGTAGTTTGCGGCAGGTCAAAGGCACTGATTTGCGTCGCATCAAGTAAATCAGGCGCATGAAACACGTCCTGAGCGAAGGCCGCAGACTGCAAACTCATAATGCTTATGCCGCTAAGCAAAAGATAGAGCGCTCTGGCACGAAACCGAGTCTGGTAAAATGATATGTGGCGGATAAACATCCGAAAATCTCCAATTAAACAGGCAAATAGGCTCAGAGGAAAACTCTGAACAGTCAGTCTGTTTGGAGATTAAATAAGTTGGGTATCGAAGCGTGAGAACGGGCTATCAAACGGCCCGAGAGGTTGCCTAGGTGGCGGTCCCGTTGTTCTCAAAAGACGCACTTCCGGACGCGGCAGAACCGTAGGGTTATTGATAAGCGTTACAAAGGTCAGGTCTGATTGTGTATTTATAACCGGGTCAGTGTCAGCCGTAAAAGCAGATGACACAGCGAAATCATCACAAGAGGAACAGTACTTTTCTGGCGTTTGCGTGTCGCTATCGCCTGATTTGGCCTCAGCCGTCGTGTGACAAGGTGGAGCTGAAGCTTCAACTGCCTGTGCTGAATCCATAGACATATCGACATGACCAGTCACGCAGCACGCCATAACAGGCGTCGCCATCATGACGAAGGCTGCGAATAAGCAGAAGACTGTCGAAATGACTCTCATGCTTGCATCATAGCGCAAAAGGATTAAGAAAGTAAATACCCCTATGGGGCATGCTGTGACTCAAAAGACGTCACACTTTCGTGTCTATCTAATTGAGAGAAAAAATGTCCGCACACTCACCAAAGACAATTAACCGCCTCAAAAGAATTGAGGGTCAAGTGCGCGGTATAATCAAAATGCTGGAAGACGAACGCTATTGCATTGATGTCCTAACCCAGATGCAGGCCGTGAAATCTGCCATGGCGCGCGCGGAGAGCGAAATCCTCAAAGACCATGCGGCGGGTTGCGTGAACGCGGCCATCCAGTCCGGTGATGAGACAGCGCAGCGCGAGAAAGTCGCTGAACTGGTAGACCTTTTTGATAAATTGAAACGCTAAGGGACAAGCACATGAGAAGATCGGTTTTAAAATTGACGCTCGGGGCATTTCTTGTTGCGTCTTTGCTGTCTCCTACAGCTATGGCTCATACTAAGGTCCAATCCGCCACATTAGAAGACGGCGGCGTTTACCAAACGATGCCCGCAGTCTTTGATCTGGTGTTCGCGCAAAAGGTAGGGCTGGCGACATTTTCTGTCAAAGATAGCAAGGGAAAAGACATTGTTGTTGATTTCACGCCGCCTAAATCCAGGGAAGAAAAATTCTCTATTCCTATGCCCAAGCTTCAAAGCGGACTATACGAAATGACGTGGAGAGCGGTTTCTAAGGACGGGCATATCGTCAAAGGCGGCCTGAGCTTCACGATTCAATAAGCGCCTTTATGCTGACCGCTTTAGTCCTGATTGTAAAACTAACGCTCTATATTGGAGTTCTAGTCACAATCGGCATCTTGTCGCATTTTTGTCTCGGCATTCAGCAAAAACTGAAGGGTCTTCGTGTCTTCGTCGCGGTTCTCATTATAGGAGCCATCTCAAAGCTGATCATTGCCAATGCGCAATTAGCAGGCTCACTGTCGCAGGCCTTTAACCCAGAGACGTTCGGCTGGATCTGGCAGTCTAATGGAACTCAGTTTCTGGTGTTCATGGGTGGCGCGAGTTTAGCCATTCTCTCCAGCTTTCTAAACGCTAGCGCTTTCAGAAAAATATCGGCGGCTCTTTCGATTATTGTTCTGAGCGCAGGCTTTGCGGCATCCGGGCATACGCAAGGTGCTGAAAATATGCCGTGGCTTCCGCTCTGGGTGGTTCCTCATAGTCTTATTGCGGGGTTTTGGATGTGGGCACCTATCAGTCTTTGGCCCTCAAAGGCGACATCGGATAATGACATAATCGCGAGGGTGGATCGATTTAGTCTTTTTGCAACATGGGCTGTGCCGCTTCTGTTTGCGTCCGGGCTCTATCTGCTGTGGCGGCTAAACGGTAATTTACTCGATTTAAGCTCAACGCTTTATGGCCGCCTGTTACTATGCAAGCTCATTGCGGCATTGTTGATATTGGGTGCGGGCGCTTATAATAAATTTAGAATTGCAGGTCTTCTAAGGCAATCGCCATCGCTTGGACGTGCGGCGCTGCGTAAATCATTAAGCCTTGAAGCTGCTTTATTTTTACTCGTTCTCGTCTGTATCTTATTGGCAACCACCCTTACAGGGCCTGGAGGTCATCACCATTAGAGCTGTCCGGTGCTGGGCAAGATGAATACCGAATGCTGGCTTAGTTACTGCAAATTAGAAAAATGACAGTGCCTCTTCAATATACCCCATATAGGTATTATATGTATGGAGAAATATAATCTATACGAAAGGCTTCTCATGCCCCGAACTTACTTAAAGGCTGCCCCTCAATCAACTTGTTGCAGTCAAAAACCGAGAGCTACCCATCATAATAAAACTTCGATTAAGCCAATGGTAGATCCTTTAGCCAAGGCAAAAGGCGGATGTTGCTGCTCTGGTAAGCTATAATTGAAGCGTAACTTAAATGCTGAGCCGTTTAGGAGTTTTATAAGCTGCATTGGCATAGCCAACTTTTCCGCGGCCAAGTGATTATTGCTTAATTTCGACACAGAATGCGATGATTTTGGAACCATACTGCTCCCACTGAGTTATACCCTCTATAGGTATAAGGTTTATACCGCTTAGGATGTTAAGGAGGATTGAAATGAAAACGGAACACAAAGGCAATTACGGTTTATTCTTTGCGATGATCGGAACCTCGACACTCGTTATGCTGGGATTGATGTATCTTAATAGCTACCAGTTCAGCCACGTTCGATTTTCTGAAACCCGAACCTATATGGCGATCTATATGGGCGCAGCGATGGCCATCATCATGCTCGGTTTCATGCTGAACATGTATAAGAACAAAAAAGCCAATATAGCGATTTTTGCCGGCAGTCTTATAGTCTTTGTCGTTTCACTCTTCTTGGTGCGCAGCCAAGTGACGGTTCAGGACAATGCGTGGATGAAAGCTATGATTCCGCATCACTCGATTGCCATTATGACCAGCGAGCGCGCTGAGATCGACGATGTACGGGTCAAAGAACTCGCCAACGAAATCATCAAAGCCCAGCGCCGCGAAATCAAAGAGATGGAATGGCTGATCAACGACATCAAAACCAACGGAACAGCGGCGACAGAAGAAGAAGCTGCCGCGCGCCCAATGCCGGAATTTGAAGGCAAGCTCTAAAAGCTTGCCTCACAGGAGAGAGATATGAGTATTGCAGAAGAGATAGCTGTGAAAGACACGGCTCAAGGTAAAAAGGCAGTGGTCTACCGCATGGTGACGGACGAGCATATCTGTCCCTTTGGAATCAAGACCGTGGACCTTCTCAAACATAAAGGGTTTGAGGTCGAGGACAACTGGCTGACGAACCGCTCTGATACGGATGCCTTTAAAGAAAAGCATGACGTGAAAACCACACCACAGACTTTCATCGGCGGTGATCGTATCGGCGGGTTTGACGCTCTGCGAGAGCATTTTGGACGTAAAGTGAAAGACCCGGATGAGGAGACTTACACGCCTGTTTTGGTCGTCTTTTATATCTCCGCTTTGCTCGCAGTTGCGGCCAATTGGGCAACCTCCGGTGATGTTCTTAATTTGCGTTCTCTGGAGTGGTTTATTGCTTTCTCAATGGGAATGCTCGCCATGCTCAAATTGCGTGATCTTGAAACCTTCTCGAATATGTTCGTGGGCTACGATATTTTAGCGCGCCGCGTTGTGCGTTATTCCTATATCTATCCATTTGCAGAAGCGCTGGCCGCAATTCTGATGGTGGCGGGCGGTATATTTGGTTTGATTGCAGCGCCTATTGCTTTGTTCATTGGAACGATTGGCGCGATCTCAGTTATTAAAGCGGTCTATGTCGATAAGCGTGATCTAAAATGCGCCTGTGTTGGCGGCGGGGCGAATGTACCGCTGGGCTTTGTATCACTCACCGAAAACCTAGCCATGATGGGCATGGGGATATGGATGATTGCGAAAGCAATTTAACCACCAAGTTGAGGTCCGCAGGGTTTGGTAGGAGATAGAGTTAGTGGCCTATTTTGGACGAATTCTGCCGTATTCACAAACATTACAAGCGGCTTATTTTGGGCGGTTTAGGACTCCCATGTCAGCGGCTTATGCGTTTTTAATATACCCTGTTTCCGATTTGTAATTCCCTGCCGCCCGATCAGCCTTCCCTGCTTGCAAAATAAAATTCCCTGTTAATTTCGGCAGGGAAATCTCCTGATTTCCAAGTGTTTTCAGTGGCTTCCAGGGGGTAAAACCCGCATTTATGGTGAAAAACAAATATATTCCCTGTTAATTCCCTGTAAAGCAGGGAATTTGGGCGTGAGACGGGCTATCTGCGGACTGCGTCCACTACCAACGGTAGTGACCAGATTTAGGTCGTAGCTACCGTCTGTGTTTGGAACGAGTGCCGTGGATTTGAGGATTTTGGTCGCGGCGGTGACATTTTCGGCGACACTCTAAGTCATTTGATATTGACGATGTTTTCCGAGCGGCAATAGCGCCTGTGATCACCGAAGTCATCGAACGTCCGGGAACGCCGGAGCGCCCGATCAGTATTGAAGATTGGTTTTTTCTCGGCGAACTCGACGAACTCCCCGCCTAAATTAGTCGGGGACGGTTCACCCTAGCCTGAATCGGTTCCGGATCGTCAGGCCTAAAAAGAACACAAGCGCAAAACCAACAATCGCCTGAAATCCCCAGGTAAAATTAAAGGAAATCAGAAGGTCTTTGGCGGCGTAGTCTGAATATAAGGATTTGAGCGGACCGCGGTTAAGAACCAGAAACGCATGCGCGTTCGAAAAACTGGTGATAAGGGCGCTTCCCCAATGCGTTATCGCTGTCCAAATGTTTGAACATGTCGGATAGCCCAGCTGCGTATCTTTCCATGGTTCAAGAGCAAACATCCCAAGCGCGATATGACCGCCCCACCATGCCGATGCCCGTCCAAATCCATAGCCGTAATCGCAAATTATATCATAGAACCAACTCACGCTTTTTGAGAGGATATTTCTGTCCGCAATGCGGCGCGCACGCATTTCTAGGCTGTGGAAAATATGGCGATCATGATGCCGCTCCTGCTTTTTCATGATTTGCCCCAGCCTTTCATAGGCGGAAATGTGGATCTGCGAGCGTGTCATTTTGTGTTTTGTCGGCCAATTTACGAGACTGAAAAAGGTTAACTCAGGTAGCGGAGTATCAAAAATTTGTAGTGGGGTGTTCACGAAATCAACAGCGGCTAGCTGAAGGCTTCCCTTTAGATTACAGCGGTTGAGGAATATTCTTTCTCGGAATTTTGTTTTATAAATAGCGAAAGCACCCTCGAAACTACAATTTTTCATTGTGCAGTGATCAGAAAAGTCACAACCTACAATCCGGCACGTTGAATGAAATTGGACTCGGGTAAAACTTACTTCTTTGAAGAAACGGCTCTCATTGAAATACGCGGAAGCATTGAACTGAGATTCTTTAAATGTGAGTTCCCCGTAACAGTCAATATTATCGAAATTGGCCTCTCCCAAGAAATCGCAGGCATCGAAGGTGAGGCCCTCTTCAAAATCCGAGCTGTGAAAAGTTGTATTTCTAGGAAAAGTGCAACCCTTGAAGACAAGAGGAAGCGTAAATGCAAAAGAACTAAAATCTATTTTATCAAACGCTTTGTCTTTGTAATAGATCTTACCGTTGTGAACCAATTCACCAAATCCTTTTTTCTCTAAATGCTTGGCGATGTTTTCTAAGAAACGTGTTGAGGCTGTGCCGCCAAATAGGTTTGCTGTCTCTTTTTTATGTGACCAGCTATATTCTCTGCGATCGCGGGAAAGTGCGGTGAGGAATTCATTCCAATACCTAGCATTGAGATCCCACGTTGCTCTTTCATCTAGATTTTGATCGTGATTGGCAGTTTCTCCAGCGACAGTCGCCAAAGCGTACCAAACGGACTCCGATACAGGGCGCAACGCCTTTTTGCGATCTTTGACAGAGGGCTGGGCATCTTTCGCTGAAGCAATGTTTTCGGGATCGCTCATTGAGCTGCCTTCTTTGATGTTACCGTATGCCTCTAAACATTCTGCATATCTCGCTTGCCGCCGACGACATTCGCATGAAAGATTGGAGTATATCCGCTAGCTATACACTTAAAAGTGGGATTCGCCTAGCATTGTGGTCTGCGTTGTGAAGTGTCCCAAAGTAGACATCGGCGCATGTCTCCTAGCGTAAAAGCAGACCATATTTTCGGGGCACAGCTTCGGCGGCATTGGTGGCCTGAATGCCGCGCACAAACATAAGCGAGCAATGAAGGAAGGCGAGGCCGAAGACGCCCGCGATGATATAGTTCCACCACCCGCCGCCGGCGGAAACAGCGCGTACGCCGCAAGCCAAATATTGTTCAAAGCTTAGCGCGCATGAGAAAGTCGCCACGCTCATAACACCAACCCCTGCTGCAATGCCCGATCATCCGGATATCAATCTCGCTGCTCAAGCCAGATATGACGTGATCGGAGACGCTGTATGACGCGAAGATGCGGTAAAAGCATCCGAAATGACGAGTGGAATATTACTTTGCTTTAAAAGAAATCTGGGCGATTAGATATGAAGACGGACAAATGCGCCAAAGCCCATTGACAGATGTGCTTGGACGGGACAATTCAGCGGTAACTGCAAAGAACCATCAAAATGTTGCGTGTGTATCATCAGAAATGAGTTGTCCCCTGTCTTATTCCAACCCCCACATGTCTCCCGATGTTCCGCGTATGGGGAATTCAGCGACGCGCTTCATTGGACGTTCTGTTCTTTTCTTGTTGGGCTGGAAGATCGTCGGTCAGCTGCCAAACGCGCCAAAGGGGGTTATTATTGGCGTGCCTCACACATCGCTCTGGGATTTCTTTTTGGCGATGGCTTTTATGTTATCTATTGGAATCCGTTTTAATTGGTTGATGAAAAAGGAAGGATTTATATTTCCGTTCGGTTCGCTGCTTCGGTATATGAATGGTGTTCCCGTTGATCGATCCCGCAGCAACGACGTGACCCGCCAAATGGTGGATTGGTTCAATAAAAATGACAAAGCCTGGCTGACAATCGCGCCCGAAGGTACACGTAAAAATGTGCGCCGAATGAAAACGGGCTATTTGCGGATTGCCAAGGCTGTGAACGTGCCGGTTGTCGTTGTCGGTCTTCATAAAAGCTCACGTGAAATAAGGATACATCCGCCCTTTCCTCTGACAGGGGACGTCGATATTGATAATACCGCAATTAAATTGTTCGTTGATGAAAACCTTGAAGGTATTCGCAAACCAAAAGTTATAAGGCTATGAAATATAATAACCCTCACATGTCCGAACATTCTCCGCGTATGGGGAATGCTTTTACGCGCGCAATAGGATCTTTTGGGCTTAAGCTTCTGGGGTGGAAGCTTGTGGGCAAAATGCCGGACGTCCCAAAGTTCGTGATTATCGGTGTGCCGCATACCTCAAATTGGGACGCAATCGTCGCCACTCTGGCGATGCTGGCGTCCGGGTTTCGCTATACTTTTCTTATAAAGAAGGAATGGTTTTTCTGGCCCCTCGGCCCTATTTTTAAAGCGTTGGGGGGATTCCCCGTCGATCGCAGCAATGGGGCAGATATTGTTGAACAGCTCGCAGACTATATTGAGCGTACCGATAAGGTCTGTATCGGTATTCCGCCAGAAGGCACGCGCTCCAAAGTTGAAAAATATAAAACGGGTTACCTACGTCTTGCCAATGCCGCGAAAGTACCCGTGTTCATTTGCGCTTTTGATGGCCCCGGCAAACGGGTGGTTCTCGACCGGCTGATGCCGCTCACGGGAAATGTCAAAAAAGACAATGCCGCTATTCGGAAATATGTTGATGATAATTATGTGGGCATCAACCCGAAACTCCAATAGGGGTGGCTTTATCGGCCATATCCAAGACGCGGCCACGGATTAATATATAGCTACGGCTTTAATGACCCCGTCAATCTATCTGACTCAACTGGGATGCCGCCTTTGCGGGATATGTAGTATTATAAAATGAGTGCGGGAGGCCGCCGTCCCGCTGGAATGAAGCCCGCTGGAACAGCTGTGACTGGAACTGTCCGAGGTGATTTGCTGATGACCGCTGGTGCTGCAATTGTTGCATTTCATGTATTGACTCTCCCCTTTGGTGAGGGTGCCGTTAATCTTGGCATTGACACCGAACGTAGAGTCGTAAAGAGTATAATGAAAATTGATGCAACCAAAGCTATAGTGGCTCGCCGACCAGAGTTTTTGTGACATGCAGATAAAGTACTGACCGTCTTAAACTCGAGTGTAAAGTGTTTAAGCCCTCAACACATTAAGGACGAATAAGTGTTCAATCGCGCCTCTCACAATAATTTATCCATTCACCGAGCAATGTTTAGTGCATTTATTGCACTTATGTTCATTTCATGCGCGCGTTCCAACAATGCCATGACTACATTTAATCATCAATCTTATGGAACCGTTTTTAAGAATGACCAATCTCAAGAAGACGTTAGCGCTTTTGACTATTGTTCCTATTTCTATAATGCAACGGATGACGAACAAGCTTCCATTAAAGTTGATATCGAGAACTTTAACACACAATCTGGTTCTAAAAATATTGACGGCAAAGATATTATACGCGCTCGAGGATTTGAAGTTGCTGAAAAAACCGGGGACCTTGAAAGCTGTAGACGGGCGATAGGTAGAGCGAACGCGTTTTATGATGAAACGCGAGAAAAGAATTTGATGAAATGGTCAAAAACGCTTGGGTCCGTGAAGAATGATGCCGCGGATTCGAAACTTGTAATAGACCTGAAAAAAGAACTGAATGCGCTTGCTATCGATGACCAAGTCGCGAGATCAACTGCTATGCAGACCCAAATGACAAAAGAATTAAATGAAACAGAAAAGCGCTGGGCAAATGGTCGTGCCGTGGCTGCATTTTTTGAGATCGAAGACGTCTCAACAAAATTTTTAGAAAGAACTTTTAAAGAAATTGATTGGGTGGATGAAAACGTTTTTGGAGTGAGAGCGTCTGAGCAAGCTTGGTTGTTGGTACAGCATGCAGACCGATCCCCTGAATTTCAAAAACAAATTCTAGACAGGATGAAAAACTATCTTGGTCCCAATTCTAATACGAACAGAAATTATGCCTATCTCTATGATCGCGTATCCCTCAAGCTCAAGAACACGCAAGTTTATGGGACACAATTATTGGATAAGTGCCAGGGTGGCGTTAAAATGTTAAGGCCAGTGGAAAACCCCAATGAGCTGGATTCCAGAAGAAAAGCACTTGGGCTGGAGCCAATAAACGACTATTTACAACTCGTCAGTACAGGGTGTTGATTTTTAAACACCAGACGTCGGCGCTGTGAAATTTAGTGTAAAAATCGCTTTCATTCAACGAATCTCATGTGGCTTTGAAATAAAATTACTGAGGAAGATATTACCGCGATAATCGAGAATATTGGATACCATGGTGTTAAGCGCACCGATGGCTCTAACTCTCGACCAGTAAGCGATCAGTTGAGAGGGAATTTATACTGGTTTATAAACGGACGTGAAATTACTGGGACGCGTTTCTGTGCCGGTGCTCCGATGTTAATGTAGCACTCTTAATGTTTAGAATGGCTCATCAAAATGATATTTAAAATGCCGCGTCTGAATGCGTATTTTTCTGGAGCTGTATTCCTGTTTTTTTCAGCGCTAATGGGGTGCGGCATAGAGGGCAATCCAAGAGCGGGTTATCTTGTTGGTTGTTGTAATTATGTAAGTACAGGATTTTGTTTAAATGATTTTTACGTCCGAAGAATTGAACGTTTTTCAATTCGCGACTTTGTGCTGACATCTCTATACGATAACGATGATAACTTTATGTTTTCGATATATGAAGGCAGTCATCCGCAAGTGGATGAAGGAGACGTCGGAGAAATAACTGAACGAAATGGCTTAAAAGTTAAAAAATTTAAGGGTGACCCTGAGCAAGTTCTCGTCAGCATTGATGATGGGAATTACCCGTCCCAAATACATTTTAAAAATTTTTCAATTGATGAACAATCCAGTATAAATTCTAGCAATGTTGATCGCTGGATATATTTTAGAACAGAGCCTGAGTATCAACAATCTCCACAGTGTAAATATGATTTATCAGTGTATAAATAATAAGAATTGGAGAAGAGGTAAAAGTTCAAAAAGTTGGAGAGCAAGATAAAGCAAATACCCGCCTTCGCGGGTATGAGCGGAGAGGTGGCTCACTACGCCACTGCCGTATTTATGAAATTGCTTTTTAGAGGGCGCAGGGTTAGCGTGGGATATGCGTTATCTGCTCGCAGCCTGACAGCCTTGTGTCTATTGTTTTTCCTGCAGAGGCCTGCCCACGCCTATAATCCGCCCGGCAATGTCACATCGCTTGGCGGGCAAAGCCTTGCCTATTAGTACCAGGCCCGTAGGCCGATGATGGCAAACGCTTTTGACGGGTCACCGCCGCTGGCTTGAATAAGATCTTTTGACCGTCCAAACCGTTGCTGCCACTCTACGCCGATATAGGGTGCGAATTCGCGTTTGATTTCGTAACGCAGGCGCACGCCGGCGTCGACGCCAACAAGTCCGGAGCCTATCTCGATTTCCGGTATGTCTTGGGCCGAAAGAGAGATTTGCGTGCGGGGTTGCAGGACCAGACGTTGAGAGACATGCAGATCATATTCCGCCTCGAGGCTTGCGGACAAATTTCCTTCTGTTGAAAGAAACGCCGCCGCGTCAACCTCAAACCAATAGGGGGCGAGTCCTTGAACACCTAAAACCGCGTAGGTACGCCCCTTGGGGGCTAGGTCATAGCGAACGCCCGCTTGCACGTCCCAAAACGGCGTGATGGCGCGTGACCACAGGGCCTGAACTTCTAGGTCTTCAACCTCATTGTCTTCAAGTGAAAACTCGCCTTCGGTTTTGATATAAAGCTTATTTATATCGCCGCCATACCAGCCTTGTACGTCCCAGAGCAAACCGCCGCCGCTTGTATCTTGCCACTCCAAGCGGTCACCCAAAATCATATAATTCTGCAGCGCGCCATGATGGTGGAGAACCTCTAGGCGAGACGCGGCCATGACCTGCTCGCCCCAATATTTGTCTGCCATAGACCAAGGCGGCGCGGCGGCATCATCTGCCGTATGACCGCTGTGTTGGGCGTAAGCAGGCGCGGCCAAGGACAGCGCGAACGCGGCATTTAGTATGAAAGCTGTACGCATGATGACATTCCTCACTTCGTCATCTCCCCGTGGTTCATTTTAGAATGGTCCATCCCTCCCTGATCAATCTGAGGGTTCATGACTGGCATAGTGTCCTTTTTTAAAGACGGGTTTGGCAGCACCGTAACGACCTGCATCATGCCCGCATGCATGTGATATATGAGGTGGCAATGAAACGCCCAGTCCCCCACATGCTCTGCGGATATATCAACAGAGACTTTCTCGGCAGGTTTGACGATAATGGTATGTTTGCGTGGCTTGTGCGTGCCAGCGCCGCCTTCATAGTCGGGAATGACCACGTCAAAGAACATGCCGTGTAAGTGGATCGGGTGAGGCATCATTGTGTTATTGACGAGTGTGAGGCGGACCCGCTCCCCTTTCATAAATTTGATCGACTCTGTCACTTCTGAGAACTTCACACCGTCAAACGACCACATGTATCGCTTCATGTTGGATGTAAGATGCACAACAACCTCGCGGCCCGGCTTGCGGGTATCAGGGTTCGGCTCAAGGCTGCGAAGCTGGCTGTAGGTGAGAACGCGGTGAGGCAGGTTTGAGAGCCCAATGCCGGGTTCATTAAGACGGCTTACCGGCTTCGCTGCAACATTCGCCACGCCCGGCGCAACTTCGACATCCGCTTCCACTTTTGCGAGCTGAACGGCGGGGCCGTTCGGATTGGGGCCATGCCCCATCGCCGCGTGATCCATGCCGGCCATGTTTGTATCGCCCATATTATGGCCCATTTTAGAATGATCCATTTTCGAGGTAGGGGCATCTTTCATACCCTCCATAGCGCCGTGATCCATCCCGCTCATGCCGCCCATTGCGGAGTGATCCATACCCATATCTTTCATGGTTAAACTCGGCACAGCGCGAAGCCTAGGCGCCTGCGCCCGCATGCCGGGCTTTGGTGCGAGCGTGGCAACAACCTGTCCTGAACGGTCAATTGCTTCGGCTACAAAAGCGAACGGCTTGGCTTCTGTGGGCTCGACAATAAGGTCATAGGTTTCGGCCACGCCTATCTGAAATTCATCTGTCTCGATAGGGTGTACGTTCAGGCCATCGGCCTGAACAATTATCATGGGCAATCCGGGCATTCGTACGTTAAACAGCGTCATGGCTGCGGCATTGATAATGCGGAGCCGCACACGCTCGCCCGGGTTAAAGACCATGTCAAAATTGTCTGCGGTGCTGTGGCCGTTAATCACGTAGGTATAGGTTTCCCCTGTCACATCGGCGAGATCATTGGGAGACATACGCATGGCGCCCCACATGCCCTTCAGGCCTTTGGTATCGTTGATCGTTGGTTGATTGAAGTTCAAGCTCTCGGCATTTTTTTTGAGTTTAGCAAAAATACGGTGCGGGTCAGTGAACGTCCAGTCGCCTAGCACAAGCACATACTCCCGGTCATATGTGACGGGATCTTCGCCCTTTGGATCAATAATCAAGGGGCCGTAATGGCCGACTTGCTCCTGTAATCCGCTGTGGGAATGGTACCAGTAGGTACCGTACTGCGGAACGGAAAATTCATATTGGAAGGTTTCATTCGGTTTAATCCCGGGAAACGTGACGCCCGGAACTCCGTCCATTTCAAAGGGAACCAAAAGCCCATGCCAGTGGATAGAGGTATCGACATCCAGCGTGTTCTTTACATTCAGCGTCACATTCGCGCCTTCGCGAAAACGAATGAGCGGCGCGGGGACGCTCCCGTTAACGCCGACGGCCGAAGCCACACGCCCGTTGATATGGGTTTTGAATTCAGACACTTCCAAGTCAAAATTTGTGCCCGTCAACGCGGGTATACCCATATTTCCTTTGGACGCGGGTAGCGCCCAAGCCGGGAAAAGGCCCGATGCGCTATAGGCGGCACCGGCGCCAATTGACGTTGTTAAAAATTTGCGGCGATCAAACATGATTTATCCTTTTAATTCGCGGGGATATCGAGGCGGCGGGCCTAGGGCTTCATACCGTGATGGTTCATGTCGCCATGCGTCATCTGGTTAGGATCCATTGGCGTGCCTTCCATCTGTTTACTCTCTGGTCCGTGGTTCATGCCGGGGGCGCAAAGACCGGCGATCACATCCGCAGTTTCGGTCGGGCAAAGCTCGACAAGTGGTAAGCTGCCATCTGCGGCACGGTGCAGCGTAAATTGAACCGTTTGACCTTTTTTCAGCCCATCCAGATCGACGATATCGTTCACTGGAAACTTCATGGTCATTGGCGGCCAACTAATGGCGGGGATTGCGCCGTGTGACAGACTGATTTGCCCTTCCTTTTTGTAGATTTTTTGGACGACGCCCGTGACCTCAACCATGTGTTCGGCGCGGGCGTTCATTATCGCGGCATGGTCCATTTGGTCATGCGGCATGTCCGGTTTATCCATGATGGAATGATCCATTTGGTTCATATGGTGGCTGGAATGATCGCTCGTTTGAGCAAAGGTTGAAGCGCTCGAAAATGCGGCTATCAACGCCGTTGCCAAAAGGCCTATTGCTAATTTCATATTATTTTCCTTGTCGGGTCTCATTTGGGGAACAAGCTGAGCTCGTGTCCGCTTGCGTAAAAAGGGGGAACACTAAATCTGGTCGCGGGCCGGCCGAAGAGCCGAAAAGATATCTCGCGCTCAGCCGAACTCTCGCGAGGTCGTAACCTCACTAAATGCTTAGATGTGCGTCTAGATCAGGGAGCGGGTATGTAGGGCAACCGGCGTCGGGTTGGATGCTGGCCCAGGTGGATCCAACCACCTGCGTCCCGTAAGATTGGCGACGTCTATCAGGGTGACTGCAATGGGTGAGCTATCAATGTAGGCTGCTTTGGGAAAGGTTGGGGATGTTAAAACAATGGGCGCAATGGCTGACGCCGCCAATATAAAAGCTGTGTCGTCACAGTGCGAACAGTCGGCTTTATGTTGATGTTCGCCGTGATCATGAGAAGCGGGTACTCGCTCGGCCATTTTTGTCATAGCCGCATGGTCGTGACCGCCCATGGTCATTGTGTGCGAGGCATGAGATTGCGGCGAGAGGGGCTCTGCGTTTGGTATGTCCATACAGGCGCATAGAAGCTGTACAACGCCAAACATGATGGCAAATGCAGCGGCTAACCCTGTTTTGAAGTGTCCCATTGGCAAAACTTGACGTATCCTTACTCAGGAATTGGCTATACTTCCCTCGAATATATGTCAACGATGGAACCCATTAGGCCAGCGAAGCCGTTATCGTCCGGGGCCAATAAGTGCCGCGCAGGGGTCCCCATACATTCCGCCTTGATCGATACAGAAAAATTGCCAGCCCGTTTCATCTGCGGGTTTATCGCCCTTATTGTCACCCACATAAGCAATTGTTTCAACATCCGGATATCCTTGGGCCGCCAAAAGCATGGGGACGAGCGCAAAGCGGTCTGATTTGTTACTGATCCCTTTTGGTGCGGCGCGGGTGATGAGAAGGCGAAAGTCTTTCCCGCGAGTGATGCCAAGCGCAGCGAGGTTTTTTTCTGTTGCTAATTGTTCAAAATCGCGGCGGTTCGTGACAAATACGATATGCCCGCCGAGCTGGTTGACCTTATCAATGAAGTCTTTTGCGCCCGGCACAAGCGTTGCTGTTTCCTGTTGTGTCCAGTCATACCAGCTTTCGGAGGTATAGCTTTCACCGCGCGTTTCTCGAGAAATTTGATACGCCACATTGTTCAGGACAGTCTCGTCTAGGTCGAGCACGACGGCCCAGCTCTTGTCCGGGCGCTCCGCGCCCATCGTCTCCACATAGGCGGCCGCTTCCGAGTAGACGGCGGAGGCTTCTTCGCGCCATCCCGAAGAATTCGCGACCCATTCTGTCCCCGGCTTCAGTTGGACCGCCGAGACAGGGGTGAGCGTGCTGCACGCCGTCAGGACTGACGCGGCAATGAGGGACATAAAGCCAAAGGCCAGATGCGTTGTATATTTACGGGTCACGTTCAAATCTCCACCAGATGCTTGGAAACAAATTGCTAAAACCGGGGACGTTGTCAATGCGTAACGGCTCGCCAGCGCGGCACAGGCGCGCGAAGTTTAAGTCGCGCATTGCCACGCCGTGGTCTGCCGCGTAGAAAGACGGGTATCGATAGCCTTGGGCGTTTGCCGTTTATTCGAGAGCGCCCCATAATATAGTGGGAATAGGAGTGCGGAATATGGATATTGGACGTCGGCATTTAATGGCTTTATCGGGGGCCCTGTCTGTTGCTGGGCTTATGGGGGCCGCAGCCCCCGCCTTTGCGCAAACGGATGGACCCACCAAAATAAAACCGCCGCGCCTTCACAAGGGCGACACGGTTGGCTTGGTCGCCCCGGCGAGTAAAAGCGTGGAGCGTTTTGAATATCAAATTTCTGAAGAGGTGGTGAGGGCACTTGGCCTTGTACCCAAGCGCGGTCAATATGTCGGTCAGGACTTCGGCTATTTCGCGGCACGGGACAAAGAGCGTGCGGCAGATGTGAATGCGATGTTTGCCGATAAATCCGTGAAGGCGATCTTGGCTGTGCGCGGCGGTTGGGGATGTGCGCGTATTCTCCCCTATCTTGATTATGATGTGATCCGCGCTAATCCCAAGCCGTTGATCGGCTATAGCGATATTACGGCGCTTCATTTGGCGCTACAGGCGAAAACGGGAGTTGTCAGCTTTCACGGTCCGGTTGCGGCGAGCACATTTGGCAAGCGAACACTCGAATATTTTGAGCCTATTCTGTTTGATGGCGCGACGCCGACATTCAAGAATCCCGTCTTAGACGACGACAGGCTCGTGCAGCGCAAATGGCGGACCCAAACCATTACGGGCGGCAAGGCGAGGGGGCATCTGATTGGCGGGAACCTCACCGTTATGACGGCATTGGTCGGGACGCCCTATATGCCCAGCACAGATGGCGGCATTTTATTCTTAGAGGATGTGGAAGAGGCCGAATACCGTATTGACAGAATGCTTACCCAACTCGGGCAGGCGGGTCTTTTGAGCGGACTTAAGGGCGTCGTGTTTGGTCAATGTACCAGCTGTAAATCATCGAGCGGGAGTGAATTTGAGCTCGCCGACATTTTGAAGCAGCACTTTGAGCCTCTTGGCATTCCAGCTTTCCAAGGCGCATTTTTTGGACATATGTCCGATCAATTCACCTTACCGGTTGGCATTAATGCCGAGATCGATGCGGACAATGGCACGATGCGCCTATTAGAGCCTGCGGTGCTCTAGCGCGCGGCGACGGCCCAAGACACGGATGCGACCTCTCTGCGACAAAAAGGGAAGTGGACGACACAGACTTTTTGACCAAAACGGAGCCATGTTCCGTTCGGTCGCACATAAACCTGCTCGCGCATTGGCGATGTTGGCGCTTTGCCTGCAGATCTTTATGCCTGGCATTATGGCGGTGGCGCAGCCCGGCGGCGTAGATGTCGCACGTTACCTCTGCTCTCCCTCAGGGCTGCCCCCAACAGTGCAAGCCGAGCGCGCCATCACTCATATTGCGGGCCTTCTCGGCGAAGACACGCCGCAAGATTTACAGATAAACGGGCATTGTCCGTATTGTACGCTTGTGGTGGCTGCGCCATTACCTCTTTCCTCGGTGTCAGAGGCCTTATTTACGTATACTGAGGGCCCAATCTATGACGCCTTTCATGCGGGCTTCGTCCATAAGGCGCAAGGCCCGCCAACAGGATCAAGGGCGCCGCCCACACTCACTTAAAGCACCCACATCCACCGCATCTGGTCACAGATGCATATCTTAGGCGCCTGCGCCTTGCTTTAATTTAGTGAGTAATACACATGTCTTCTACAAACCTACGCCGTCTCCTATGCGGAGCGGCTCTCGCGGCGCTGTCTCAGCCCGTTTTCGCCCAATCCTCAGATCCCGCCCTCCAAGACGTTATTGTCGTGACGCGGTCCCGTATGGATATATCAGATAAAACAAATATTCTGCCCGATACGGCCCCTCTTCAAGGCGGGGACATCACTTACCTTACGGCCCGAACACCGGGCGGAGCGCGCATTGGCAACGGCGAACTTTCCGGACAAATGCAGTACCGCGGTCTTTTTGGTGATCGGCTGAACCTGCGCGTTGATGGTCAAAGTTTCGCCTCGGGCGGCCCAAATTTGATGGACCCTGTGTACCATTATGCGCCTGCGCCGCTGGTCGCTAAAATCATTGTTGACCGCGGCGTCAGCCCTGTGTCCGAGGGCCCGGGACTTGCGGGCGGGGCGGATGCTGTCTTCAAACGCGTGAACTATACGGACGAGTCAAAAGCCGCGCTGGCCTATGACGTCACGCTTGGCGGACGGAGCGTCAACGAAAGCGTATCCACAGGCGGGGTTATCGGCGCCGCAAGTGATCGCTGGCGGTTCAACCTTCTCGGCGCCTATGAAGACGGCGGAGACACGAAATTCGGTGATGGCGAGATTGGCGGCACAGCCTTTAAGCGCTCTGTTTACGGCCTCTCTGCCGGTGTCAGAACACAATTGGGCGAGCTGTCATTAGACCTTCGACGCCAAAATACGGATCCGTCTGGGAATCCACCCTTCCCGATGGATATTCAATATTTCGATACGGACTTTTTGCGGTTGGGTTACGCGCATGAATTTGGCGGTGTGCGCATTGAGGCCAATGTCCATGCCACGGATGTTGAACATTTAATGGACAATTTTTCCATGCGCCCAGCTCCGGCAATGATGTCTCAGCGCGCCACATATGCGGAGGCGACAACACGCGGGGGTGAGCTGTCTTTGGGGTTTGGCGTCCTTGACGGAAATCTTGCCCTTGGCATGGATATTGATCGCATCGAGCATAATGTGACCATAACCAATCCCAATAATCAGAACTTTTTTGTCACGCCATTTCCAGACGTTCAAATGGACCGCTTTGGCGGCTTCGCCGAGTGGGACGGATCATTTGGTAAAGTTGGCACGCAATTGGGCATAAGATTTGACACTCACGATTATGACGCCGGTACGGCGGTTGTTGGCCCGGCCTTACCCATGGGACCGCGCAACTTGGCAAATGTGTTCAATGCGGCTGATCTTAGCGGGAGCGACACGACCTTTGACGCTGTTGCACGGTTCTGGACCCTTTCAAATTCGGGTATGTCGTGGCGGGCGACACTGGCGCGCAAACAGAAAATGCCGGGCTATATACAACGTTATGGCTGGCTTCCGATCAATGCCAGTGGAGGTTTGGCCGACGGTAACATTTATGTCGGCGACTTGAACCTAAAACCAGAGACCGCATTGATCGCCGAGGGCGGCTTTGACTTCGCGAATGAGCGCGCTTATTTGCGGCCGACTGTCTATGTGCGCCAAATTGATGACTATATTCAAGGCGTGGCTTACGATGGGACCGTCGGGGTGGCTGACAGCCCTGTGGAAATGATCGCGACCATGAATGGTGATCCAACACCTCTGCGGTGGGATAATGTGGATGCGCGGCTTTACGGCGTCGATATGGACTGGGGCTATAGTTTTGAAGGTCCCCTTCGCGTAGATGGCGTTCTAAATTATGTCCGCGGTAAGCGGCGCGATATTGACGATAATCTTTACCGTGTTGCGGCGCCGAACCTTTCGCTTGCTTTGACCTATGAACAGCAGACCTGGTCAGCCACTCTCGAAGGGCGCGCGGCCGCGCAGCAGAACAAAGTGTCACAGACCAATAGTGAAGCGCCGTCTGACAGCTACCTTGTGCTGACCGCCTATGGGGATTGGCAAATAACGGACGGTGTGAAAATATCTGCCGGCGTCGAGAATTTGCTCGATGAGGTCTATCAGGATCATTTGTCAGGTTATAATCGCAATGGCTTTGGGGATGTTCCGTTAGGTGAGCGTATTCCAGGAGCAGGCCGCGGCGTGTTCATTCGTTTGTCCGTCTCAGGCTGATTTTTAAGGTGAGCCATGACGGGCATTGGCCGCGTTATGCTCACTGAATGACTTTAACCTAGGCCGTCGCTTTGAGCTTCGAGAGCTTTGCGGCGGCCTGAAGCACGTGGGCCGTCACGACGGCTTCTAAGTCGTTTGCGTCGGCTGTGGCGCAAAAGACCGACACCACAAATGAGATTTTCCCCAAATTGTTGGTTTCAAGTGTCACGCGCGGTTCGCGGGAGGGAAGCTCCGCCTGCGTGCGTTGGCGCACCATCGACCAGTACCGATCTGCGACTCTGTCCGCCTCGGCGGACTTCTCGCTTATGAGCGGCAGGATTCCTGCGAGAATTTTCGTTGGATCGACACCGGCGTCAATTGTCACAGTGAAGCGGTGATGCAGGTAGCGCTTTCTGAACGTTTCGTTGAACACGGTCTGCGTCAAAAGAATGGAGTTGGGCAGTGTTAAAAGCCGGCCCGTATATTCAAACCGAAAACTGCCCGTTCCCAGTTCCTGAAGTTTTGTGGTGAGGATGCCTTCGGTAATGACCTCGCCGCGCATACCTTGAATTTCTATCCAGTCGCCGACCGTGAAGGGGCGCGATGTGGCCCGGTAGACTGCACCTATCATGCACAAAAGATATTCTTTCGTGGCGATGACCAACGCCACGGCAAAAGCGGTCAAAGATAGCGCAAACGTGGAGAGCTGCGGAGACCAGATAAAAATCAGGCCCAAACCTGTCAAAAGAATGGACGCGTTTTGTACAATAGAAACCCAGCGCCGCCGCGTATCTGAAAGCACTTCGTGATTGGCCGTAATCGTTCGAATGATAATCACCCGCAAGATAAGCAGGATCAAGACCAATATCACGGTATTGGCGAGGGCGTCATGACCGAGCCACTCGAGTTCGCGAATGTCGCCCCAAAGACTGTTAATGGTGTCGTGCATAATGGGTCACTCTTCGGTTTAAAATTGACGTTCTATGGCACGGATTTTTCTGCAATCGAACCATGAATTTCAGTCTTTTGAAATTTTGCGAGAGAATTTCCGTCTTGGATCGGACTGGGACTTTCGCTTCAATTTTCTCAACCTGACACTACACAGGAGAGATGCCTATCCTCCCTGAACTTTGAGCTTCGGTCTTTATTTTTTGCGCTCCTTTAAACATAACGTCTTGTTAGTCATTAAGGGGTACCGCTCCACGTTATTTCGTCAATTGGCGAAATATTTTTTTATATAGGAGCGCATAATGAATATCAGAAAATTGATACTACTCGGGAGTGTTTTTTCAATCTTAAGTACGCCCGCTTTTGCGGGGAATCCAGATTTGGAAGCGCTGGAAGCGCGGATCAAACGTCTTGAGCAAGTTAACCAGCAATTGCTTGATCTACTCGGGGCGAAAGATCAGGCAAGTACGCCTGCCGCGGAGCCTGTTATAACCCTCGACAATCCAACACCTATGGCCATGGCGGCCACCACAGATCCTGGCCGGTTGGTTGGAACCAATGCTAAAGTTAGCTTCGACATGCTGGATCACACGATTAATACAAATACAAGACAGCTCGTTCTATTGAAGGCTCGGGCGGCGGGTGAGTTGCCAGACAAAGTGACACTGGGCGGTACTGTTACGGCTTTGGCGGACTATCAAAAGTCGAGCGAAGATAGTAAGTTTGGTTGGCTGATGCGTCACCCGACCCCTTCAAACCAGATCGGAAAAAGTGCGTCAGAAGCGGTTGTGCATTCGGCAAACTTATCTGTGACGGCCAATGTTACAGAGGATATAACGGCTTATTTGGAGCTGCTTTATGATCCTGAGCAAAGCTTCGGCGCGGGAACGATTACCGCATTGGGCCGCAATCAGCTTCAGGCGCGCAAAGCTTATGTCATGTGGGGCAATCTCGACAAATCCCCCGTTTATGCATCCTTGGGTAAAATGGATATACCCTTCGGTTTAAACGATACGGTTAGCCCGTTTACCAACTCTACCAACTGGCACGCTTTTGCGGGCCTCGCCTATGGCGCTCAGCTTGGATATTACGCGAACGGACTTCATGTCCGCGGAATGGCTGTGCAGGGCGGAAGTCAATTCAGGTCGGCGAGTGCGCCGGTTCGGGGCACAAATGTACCGTCAAAGCTCAATAACTTTGCTGTAGATGCTAATTATGCCTTTAACCTGGCCGAAGATAATTTTGTTATGGTCGGCGGCAGCTATCAGCACGGTACGTCTTATTGCCACAATTATCCGGTGGTCCACTTTAATCCTTGCGATGATAATAATCCGGCATTTGCAGCCTATGCTAAGGCCAATTTGGGGGCGTTCACTCTGTTGGGTGAGTTTGCAGAAACCACGAAAGAATGGGCTGGAACAGCCGTGCCCGATCCGACGAACCCGCTCAGCGTTTTCGAGGCCTCGAAGGCGACATCCTTCACCGTTGGTGGAAAATATGACTTCGAACAATCAATCATGGGCCGCGGAAAAGATACCGTTTCGCTCGAGTATAGTAAGTTCATTTCCGGTGCCAATGACGCCCCTTGGGAGCGTCAGGAGCAAATTGTCGTGGGCTATGCCAAGTTTTTAACGCCTAGCGTTAAAGCTTTTACGGAATATGTGCGCGTCAACGGATATGTTCCATTGAACTTTCTTAGCGGAGGGAATTTCCCGGATGGCAGCACATGGTCAGTCAATGATGCCTCAACCGATATTGTTGCTGTTGGCGTTCAGGCAGGTTTCTAAGCCGTTTTAGTCAGTATATTATAGAGATTGCCGCTAGCCGTTTAGGCCGGCGGCAATCATTTTTCGAATACCTCTGCACAGAAATTGAGGCTAAAATGGCGCGTCAGTTTTCGCTTATGCTGGCGTGCTATCCTAGGTTCCCCTTTGAGCAATCATACGGGAATTTCGGTGCGTTATTTGGGCGCCGCCGTAAGGTCATTGCCGACGCAGCGCTTTCGATATTCAGTAATAGTTACAGACCCGGCGTCCTTGATTGACGTAACATCTTAGGGTTTTGCCTTTGTTGAATTCCCGCTCCCTATCCAAGCGTTTATTCCATTCTTTCATCGCATCGGCAAACCCGCCGCTGGATGATGGAGCCGGGCCTTGCTGGGTGACGATAAGCCCGGCATTGACCATCGCAGTGTAGATTGTGCCGGGCATGTAATTACAGGCGTCTCGGCTGTAGGATTGGGAGGCTGTGATAAACTGCCGCCATGCTGGGTCGGAGCTTTTAGACGCGAAAGACCTCGCCGAAGCGCAGAGCTCATCGTTCACACTCATGGCGTCGGGCCGCGCTTTCAGGGCGGCGATGGCCGTACTATATTGGTTGCGCCTAAAATTCGCCAAGTCCTCGGCCGCCTGTCGATCCTTTGTGTTCTTCGCGAGGCGCGTGTCGATGGCAAGGACAGGGTCTGAAAACCCTTCCTTTGCGCGATTGGCATCGTCGAGGCGCGCATACATCTGTCTTTGAGAGCCAGGTTCCCACAAGGGCAACCAAATGTCGGGATCATTTCCATTCATCCGTTTTGCCGCGATGGAATATTTCGGCGAATCGGTATTTGACTCATCGCGAAAATACAGGTCAGTCCAGCTATGCATTTGATGATAATGGCTCACATCATACGCTGCGCTGGGTTTGGGCGGCCGCCCGAATGTTCCTGGGTCTCCAAGATAGAACATCCGCGCGCCTTCATACTCGTTCACGATAACATAGCGAAAGCGAGAGTTAGGTGACGGTTTGTCTTTGTAATATTCGAGATAAAGCGGAAACAACCCTTCGAAATTTTCATGGGCGGTCATCGGCGCGCCGTTTTCGTCCATGGGCCAATAGCGGTGGGGGGTATATTCACCGAGCGAGAAGCTAAACGGGCCCATATCATATAGGACAGACTCAAGTTCATCTGGTTCATTCTGGTTGGAATATCTTGATTTTACGGCGAGGACGCCAATCACAGGCGGCGCATTGTCCAGCAACACATCACCGTTCCAATTAAAGCTGGTTGAGTAACGATTGCCGTCCTTGCCGAGGCGGTTCATGACGATATTGTTTTTAAAACTAAAGCCTGCTGTGCGGGTTGGATTGCTGTGCGTTATTCGGTTTTCGATTCTGTCAACCCGCTTGCCGCATTGACCATCCGGCAAGGTAAAGCAGTAACTGTATGTGCCGTCTGGTTGGGGCTCCCCAAACAAAAGTATTGCCGGTGCCTTGCCCTCGAAAGGCGTGTAATAATAATGCTGGCTATCCGGGATGGGCTCGAAACGACCACTTGGAATATGGACGATCCCTGAAGAACCATCATTGCGCTCTACAAGGGCCGCAATGTTGGATAAGGGCCAAATCCCTTTATAAATCGGCGGGATGATAACTTTTCCCTTTGCGTCTTCAAGCTGTTTGAATTTAACTAATTTTTTGCTTCCAGAGTAATATGTCCCGTTAATAAATTCGTCTTTTCCGGGCTTTGGTAGCCCGCTTTCGGCGATCCGATTGCGCGCTTTACTCAGTTTAACGCTTTCACTTCGAACCTCCAATATAACGGGCGCGCCGCCATCTGCATCGCGCACGAGATATTGTGCAAACGCGGCATTTGAAAGACATAGCATGGCGGATAGGCTGACGATCAACCCTGAAATCATACGGCAAAAAGTCTTATTTACTCTACGCATATTGGGCACCCCTTTTGTGCGAGTAAATAAACATTTGCTCGGCTTGATGCAATGGCTTTGCGCAGAGGCCCAAGCCTCGGTTAGCCCATATGGTCTATTGGCGGCAAAGGTTTGCTCGCCCCGCCGCGTCAGGAAAGATCATCTATCGACTTGATCTCTAGATCAATGCGCCGCGCCGCCACTTTGTTGATCCACCAGACAGCCAAGCTAATAAGCGCTACAAAGAGGAGCTTCGGATATGTTACCTGTATGCTGCCCACAACGCCATCAGCGAATGAAGACCTATTGGCAAATTCTGGCGCTGTGCCAATGATGAAGACCAGCATGCCGGGAAGCAGGGGAAGGATATACCAGCTCCATACGGAACTCAGAGCGTCGCGCTGTTTCTCCAACTGGATGCGGTGGAAAGCTAGAACGCAGCTCGCCGCGTCTGCGCTAGATTGTGGTTCAGCGCCAGCTCTTTTGTGCAGAGACCATACCACATAGAGCGTGCCTGCAATAATCAGACCCGCGCCAATCCTTGAAGGCGTGTCAGGGAAGAACACACAAAAGGCTCCAAAGACAGCGATAACGAGCGCTGCCGCCACATATTCGATAATATTTCGCCGAGCAATTTGCCCTCTAAATTTGCGCGCCTGTTTGCGAAGCTCGTCGGGTGTCAGTGGCTCCATTGACGGGGTCTGCGATGCCCAAAGTGATTTTAATGTATTATGATTTGTCATTTTTATTGTCCTTGTAATGATCTGTTAAGTCGGACTTCAGCCGTGAGATCCGCGTCGAAACAGCGCCGGATGTCAGCCCTATCGTTTCCGCGATGTCAGCCGCACTGAGGTCTTCGAGGTAAAGGAGAAGTATTTGCCGGTCAGGCATATCCAGCTGCCGTATCCAGCGGTAAAGCTTTTCCAGTGCATCGCGCCGCTCTGCGTCCGTATGGGTGTCTGCCGGGGAGGGCAACTCTAGGTCCGCCACGTCAACGGAGGGGCGGTTTTTTCGGGCCTCTCGCCGCACATAGCTCGCGGCGACATTGTGAATGACGCGGTAAACCCACGTCTTTTGGCTGCACCGCCCATCATACCGCTTGAGGCTTTTCCAGAGCTCCACATTCATCATCTGAACGAGATCGCGGCGCTTATCCGCATTTGCTTCCGTGGAAAATGCCAAGCGCATCATCGCTCCGCTGTGAGCCTGAGCGAGCTCGCGGTAAAGGTCGTCTTGTTCCAATGTTTGTTTCATACTGAGTTAGTCTACGGCGAGGCCTGTATCTTACAAAGAAAATGAAAATATTTTCGCGAAGAATTTAAGTGAGGTGTGAATTGAAAGGCCGGACAGGGAGTGCGAGACTTTTTACATTCCGTTTCTGTCCACGTGGAAACGCGAAAACCCGACGACCCGAAAGAACTATGCGACTTTCTGTAGCGCTCATGCCTATTTCATTTCGAATGGATGACAGATTCAAAAATTTTTTGTATGGAAAAATATGAAATGTCGTCAGCCTATCACTCTTATTCTATTTTCTTTCTTGAGCGTTTGGATTTTGCCGCAAAGCGTTTTGGCCGATGCGCCGGGAGAAGAACTGACCGACATTTCCGCGTCGCAAATTCAAATGGATCTAAAATGGTGTTTTGGTGCGGCTGTCGCTCAAAACCGGGTGCATCGCGATATTCTCGATGACGTCTCTCAATTACCCAAAGAGTATGTTGCTTTTGTTCAGACGATGATCGCCGCGACGCCGACGCCCGAACAATTATACTTAGCACAAAAAGTGACGGCGCTGATGACGGAGCCGGTTGGCAGCGACGATCTCAAGAAGATGAAAGAAAAAGGGGGAGAATTTTGGGCGTCCCCGCCGACGGACCCTCTCGAGCGTATATCTTTTTATAGCGAACATTCTGGCCCGTTTGGTTTGGAACGGCTGGATTGCGGTCTACGTTTTGGGCAGGCCATGTCTAAGATTTCCGAAACTCGAACAGATAAGTTTACGGACATATTGACCGTGTCCGAAGCGCTCTATGATAAAGTTGAGCCAAAAGTGCGGGACAAATTTGATGTTGAGGCGGCAAAAGGCTTGGTGTCTTTGTTCCTTGAAGATGGAAAGCTGGAACGTGCCGAAACACAAATTTTGAAAGCCGTTGTGGTGAGGGGAGACGTAACCCTTTCCGATGGGGTCAGGTCACGCCAAATAAGAGCCTCGGATGTCAATGTCCGGCAGCTCATATCGTTCTTTACGGGGCCTGTGGATATGACTGACCTATGGTTGACGACGCCGGCGCTCACGGCGACGCTGGCGAATGTCAGTCAGATAAAGCCTGAAACCAACAATATGATTGCCAACTTTATAGCGCGCCAAATGCTGCCGATCGTACAGGATAGCCGGCTCAGTGATGGCTACGCCCCGATTAAAGCCGCGCTTTCGGAAATAAAAAATATGTCGATGCGTATTGAGGATACTGAAAACGCCAAACAGGTTCGTAGGTTGACATTTCTGGCGATGCGAAAAATTGACGTGGCCAGCGGCGATCAAGTTCCAGATAGCCTATATGTGGAATTCCAAAATAATTAGGCCTCCGATAAATTATAAATAGATAGCTGTCTTCGATTGAGGGCGCAGCCGAGAGAGAATTTTTAGCGTTTACGTGCCGACCTTAAAAAGTGATTTTTGTTTTGGGGTTTCCCTCGAATTAGTCTGGAGTGCGCTGCCTAAGGAACGTAGAAACTCAGGCTAGAGAAAATCGTCGTGTAATCTGCTCGCTCGGACGCTTTCAATGGGGCTGACCATACAGCGTGCTGCATCCAAGCGCCGGTTTCGGGCCTTGCAAAGCTGACATAGCCATTTTCGTCAGAAACAAATTTTTGAGTAACGCCGCGCGCTCCTTCAAGGTCAACCAAACCTACCGTGACGCCCGCTTGTGGTTTTCCGCGGTAGAAGATTTGCGATTTCATCTCGCCGCCTTCTGATATCCGAGCGGGGTTTTTAAGCGGTACAACTTCGAGGGTCATGCCCACGGGACGTGTCAGAAAATCCGGGTCAGTTTCTTCGAGCTCGCCGACTTGAATGATTGATTTTCCGCGCCGCGAATAAAGCTCGGTCCCTGCGGTGTCGGTTGTGCGCCGAAGCACGCGGTCGACTTTAATCGGTGTTAAGCCTTCTTCCTCAAGATAGGCATTGAACTTTTCGCTACCAAGCTCGCTGAACGCTTGAGTTGTTTCAATTGTTAGTAATTGTGTACCCGTCTTGCTGAAGGTCATAGGGATGGATTTGGAGCTGGCACCATCCGTGATAGCGGCTTGGTGGTCACTGACGCCGTCGGCACTAAAGGCACGAAACGATACGATGCGGTGCGGCTCAGCGGGCCAGTTGAGGCGGTCCTTGGGGTGACCGATCTTGATCGAAACCTCGACGGCCTCTCCGGCGACAGCTTGGTAGCTTTCCGGCGCGAGCCAAAAGTCATGTGCGTAAGCGGGAAGTAAAGTGCCTGAGAAGCACGCGGCAAAAAGCCCGAGGGTCAAGTTTTTAAAATGTGTCATATTTTAAATACGCATGCGGCGCAGTGATTGGTGCAAACTGCGGCAAAAAATAAAGTTTGCATCAAATCGGATGCTGGCCGCGTAACTTATACATTGCCATAGTCAACGTGATAGTTCATCAATCGTGTTCGAAAGCTGTAAACTAGAGGCATGATATTCATACGGATGACACATTCAAGCGAGAACGACTTAAAGTTTTATTCTCGCAATTAGACAGCAAAGGAGCTGAAGCCATGTCAGAGATATACGCGCTGACATCTGCATCGCTTTTTGGAATTATATTTCGCAGGCTCGCTGACAAAGATGCCTCTTCAACGGTTTTGAAGTCTGTCTATGCCCGGATATGGGAGCTCAGGAATGACGGCGGCTCAGCTGCGACGGATCCTCTGAACCGCCTGAGGGCGTTGGCGCATCGTTACGCGCTGGATTATAAGGTCAAGCATCTTCACGACGCACCCGCCGCTCAGGCCGTGCCAGCCAGCAAGCTCAAAAACCGGGAACAACTTGCTGGCAATCATGTGTCCGAGAAAGAATTTGCTTTATTGAAGCTGACTTATCTTAACGCGGTGCCCGTGTCGGTTCTCGCGAAGACTAACAATTGTAGTGAAGACGACATGAAGCGCAGTATTAAAAAGATCGTTATGCAAGTTAGGAGGGCCCAGTCATGAGCATTCCAAATGCAGAACATGAGGCGCTTGCAATCGCCTACTTGACGGGTCAAGCGTCAACAGACGAAATCGCCGCCTATCAAGCCCTTTTCGAAGAAGACGAGACGTTTCGTCAAACCGTTCGCGATGTTGAGATATGGCTTGCGCCGCTCAATGAAGACGTGCCTGAAATGGAAGCGCCGGAAGGACTTTTTGATGCTCTCATGGCTGAAATTGCGCCGCAAGATCCTAGCTTTCATGAATTGGCAGATCCCGTTTTTGAGCAAAGCTCAGAAGGGCCTTTGGCGTCAAATGATAACGGCGCAAAAAAATGGAAAATGCTTGCGATTGCCGCCTCTCTTTTGGCGATAGCTGCGGTAGGGTCTCATTTTGTGAATTTGGGCGCAAGCGGCACAAATGTGCAAGAATCACCGCCGGTTTTGCAAGCCCAAGAGAAACAAGATCAAGGGCAGCAGTTTTTAGCGCTCTTGTCGGATTCAACGCAGCCTGAGCTTGTGGCGATTATCTATAATCCCGCGACCGGTCATGTTGTGGCGCGGCTTTCAAATATTACTGTACCAGAAGATGGCGATCTGCAGCTTTGGTTAATACGTGAGGGCGAAGGCGCGCCGCAGTCATTGGGCGTTATGGAACGCGCTGGCGAGGGAAATCAACTCGAGTTCGATATTCCAACAGCTTTGCAAAGCGGAACAGATATATTAGCGATCAGCTTGGAGCAAAAAGGTGGCTCACCATCGGCAGGGCCGGAAGGGCCAGTCTTGTTTACGGGGGCAGTGACGCCGCTGCAACGCGACATTTAATTCATTGGTTTGGCGTGTTCGCCAACGGTATTAAATAAGTTCGTATATATTATCGATGCTCATGTCGTCTTTGAGCTTTTCAAGACCTCTGCGCACCCAGCTTTTGACCGTATTTGTTGGAACATTCAGGCGCTCGCCAATTTCGCGTGAGCTTAATCCGTGAACCACGCTCAAAACGATCGCTTGAGTCGTTTGCGGGGTTAGCTTGTCGAGATAAGGCGCGATAAGGCGTCGGAGCATCCATGACCGCGCTGTCTCATCTGAGCTGGCGGTCTCGTCCTCATGTATGTCGGTAAGTTCTTCCACCGCGTCTTGGTGTTTTAGTTTTCGTAAATTATCCAATGACCGATTGCGGGTCACGACAAGCATCCACGTAAACGCTTTGCCTTTTTCAGGATCGAAAGATCCGGCATTTTTCCAAATCGAAAGAAAGCTCTGCTGCAAAATATCAAATGTGAGTTGTTCGTCTCGAACCATTCGCATGGTAATGGCCGTCAATTTCGGGGCGGTAAGGGTGTAAAGCCGCTCAAAGGCTTTTCTGTCGCCGTTGGAACAGCGCTGGAGAAGCTCTGAGAGTTCTGCATTTTGATCTGCAAAAATGTCGGCCCGCGGCTTTCGAGTAGTCCCGCCCTCCTGATCTAAACTGTCAGCATCTTTGGTAGACATTAAAACCCCTGCTTTTCCGCGACTGTCTCACAGCTTCTATTATAGTGATCAAGATTGCAACGCTTATCGCGGCAAGTGGTTCCCAAAGATATATTTTTTTTTGCCAGAGCTTTTCTGCACCAATTCCGAAATCCGGTGCGTAACTGATGTACTCGACAACAAATTCTGTGAAGGTTCATCCCCGATGAGCTTGCAGAAGCCACCGAAGGATTGATCATGAAACCACCTGTATCTCAACTGACACGCCGCTTCTCGAAATTAAATTTCGCAAAAGCCCTCCTCGTGACGACGGCCGCCACGACGGCCGCCGCCGTTGCATTGCCCAGCTTTGCATCTAGCCACCGTGAAGCCCCGGGTATTACCGAAACACCAAAAGTGGATGGCTCGGACTTCTACATGTTCCGCAGCTACGAGCCGGGACGCGAAGGCTTTGTGACGTTCATCGCGAATTATCAGCCCATTCAGTCTCCTTACGGCGGCCCCAACTACTTTACGATGGATCCTGACGCCCTCTACGAAATTCATATCGATAATGATGGCGACGCTATCGAAGACGTGACCTACTCATTTGATTTTGACAATAATCTTGTCAACGGCACAGGTATTACGCTTGATATTGGCGGTAAAACCCTGCCGATCCCTTTGCGCGCGGCTGGCCAGATTACAGCGGGCAATAGCTCGGCGCTTGGTGAAACCGAAACCTATAAATTGACGGTTGTCGAGGGCGACCGCCGATCCGGTACACGTACAGAAATCGGCACAACATTCACCAAACCCGTCGATAATATCGGGAACAAAACGCTCCCGAACTATGAAGCCTACGCCAACCAATATATTTATGATGTCACCGTCCCGGGTTGTTCAACGGCTGGCCGCGTTTTTGTCGGGCAACGCAAGGATGCCTTCGCTGTAAATCTTGGCGAGATTTTTGACCTCGTAAATCTTGTACCGCTTGAAGGTTCAATCGCGCAGGACAAAAACAATGATGACCTAAAAGACGCCAATGTGACATCTATTGCCCTGGAACTTCCGATTGAATGCGTGACCGGCAACGGGAACGGCGTGATCGGAGCTTGGACAACGGCAAGCTTGCCGCAGGCGACTTTGCTTGACCCGACGCCGACTTACGAGTCGACCGCACTGACAGGCGGCGCGTATGTACAGGTTTCTCGTTTGTCTGCGCCGCTAGTGAATGAGGTTGTTATCGGCTTGCCATTTAAAGATCTGTTTAATGGCTCGGAGCCGAAAGACGACGCGCAGGCGGCCGACTTTGTGACAAACCCAACCCTTCCAGCTTTGATCGACATTTTGTTCCGTGACGCCCTAGGTGCGGATGGTAACATTGCGCCTTCGAACCTACCCCGTACCGATTTGGTCGCGGCTTTTTTAACCGGCTTTCCGGGCGTTAATCAGCAAGCCACAGTCACGGGCTCTGAAATGATGCGTTTGAATACAGGCATTGCGCCAACGGCGCGTGATGCTCAGATCAATCTGGGTGTTGCAGGTGGTGATTTGGCGGGGTTCCCGAACGGACGACGTCCGGGTGATGACACGGTAGATATTGCGCTCCGCGTTGTTATGGGGGCTTTGTGTCATGATATTCCTGTCAACGGTACGCCGACAAATCTTGGCTATTGTTTGCCGGAAGACGCGCCCGTGGGGAACGCACCGTTTACGGACGGCGCGCCTGTAAGTGCGACGGACCTTACAAACGCTTTCCCATATTTGAATACCCCATTGAGAGGCTCGCCAAATAATGTAGGCGACCGATAGAAAGGAGATATAGGATGACAAAATCGACCTCCTTAAAAACAATATTGGTTATGACTCTTGCGGCTTTCGGGCTGGCGTCATGCGGTGGCGACAACAACTATGTTGCGCCGCCCGTGGGATCGGTTCCGCCGCCCCCGCCGCCGCCCCCGCCGCCACCGCCTCCGCCGCCACCTCCGCCGCCAGGTTCCCCGTCGTCGCAGGCGGGCGCCGGATTTAATACGGCCTTTAACCTGGGGCCGTTTGATGAGCCCACGGATCCGATTGCGAATGATATCATTGCTCTGGATAAGACAGCCGAACCGATCGATATTCCGAATTAATTCACGGAATAAGCTGAGCCAAAAATAAAGCCGCCTTTCGAGGCGGCTTTTTCTTGCGTGGATTTTTGGGGAAAAGAGAAAGAGCGAGCCGATTTATTTCGGGCTATTGGCGTCCATCTCGACCACCGAAATCGCTGACAGGCTCCAGCCGCCGCCTATGTTCTTAAAGACGAGGTCAAAGCGCAAAGAGCTGGGCCGATAATCAAATCCGCCGCGAAGTCGCAGAGAGCCGTCCTTCAATATTTGAGGCGGAATATAATAGCTTGGCGTGGTCAGGATAGCGCGTCCCACATCCACGCGGTTCTGACGCAGCGCTGTGAAACTCTGCGCCAGTTGATCGGGGGAATTACGTCTTTGAAAATCCGGCGAGCCGAGGCCGTAGAGCACCGCGTAATTGTCGGTGCGGTTCGCATTATCCAAAGCGACCATGGTTGACCAAACCAGCCGGGCTAATGTGTTATTATCAGGGACGGCTTGCCGGATCTGAGGCTGCGTCGCCGCTGGCCGAGTTGGCTGGATTGTCTGAGCCGAAACAGGCGCAACGGACAAGGCAAAAGCAGTCATTGGAAAAGCGAGGAGGGCGAAAATTACGCGCCCAGATGTGGGGGAAGTTATCATAGAATTATCCTATTCGAGCGGGCTGAGTTTGTCACGAAGTGACATTTGCGCATAAAAAAACCCCGAGCAATTCGCTCGGGGTCAGGCTTGTCAAACGCAGGGATAACAAACCTTTGAGTTGAGACTACCAGCTGGCTTGGAAGCCGGCCCGTGCGCCTGTGCGTCCATTATCGGTGCCTGTTGTGATCGCACCGCTGATTTGGAACGTGTTGTTAATACGGTAGGCCACACTTCCGGCAAACGCGCTTTCATCCGCGTAATTCC
Source organism: Maricaulaceae bacterium (assembly GCA_048268905.1). Classification (GTDB taxonomy): domain Bacteria; phylum Pseudomonadota; class Alphaproteobacteria; order Caulobacterales; family Maricaulaceae; genus JACOMS01. The sequence goes on from JBLWUN010000001.1 coordinate 121,196, forward strand.
CAAATCCGCCTGACACCGCGAAGGTCTGCCCCAGCGGTACATACGCATTATCAAGTGCGAGCGCTGCCGCGATACCGGCACGGTTATCGAGAATAGAGTCGATATTGGTGCTAATCTGCGCGGAGTTGCTATCAATGGATGCCGAGTTCAGGTCAATCGCTGCTCTTGCAAGCGCTAACTGCGATTGGTTGGTCGCAATCGCTGCGCTATTGGTGCTGATCGCGTTGGTATTGTCGCGAATGGCAACAGAGTTGGCAATGCTTCCAAGCGTCAGCGAATAGTCCGCTGCGAGGTTGCCATCGCGGTCTGTGGTCACAAGACCGATATCGCCGCTTTGAGCCGATGTGCTCCCCGCAGACCCGATACCTGAAAGGGTGTAGGTATTGGACGCAGTGCCAAAAGCCATCTGGTTTGCACGGGTTGTTGCCGCGCCGTTACCGATTGCCGTTGAGTTGCTGAAGCCCGCGGACGATTGGTTGCCTATCGCTGTGGCTGTTTCGCCAGATGCGCTTGCCGCTTCGCCGACAGCGAGTGAGCGAATGCCGCTTGCAGCCGCCAAGTGACCGAAGGCCTGAGCGCGCTCTGCTGTTGCGGCTGAACGCCACCCGATCGCTGTTGCGCCCGGTCCAGCTGCGCTGGCTTCGCCGCCAAGGACAGTCGTTGAGGGGCCATTGGCCGTGGCCATCGTACCGATGGCAATGGCGTCTGCGCCGGTCGCCGAAGATTGGTTGCCGATGGCGACGCTTTCTAGTCCGGCGGCTGTGGCCGCTTCGCCAACAGCTGTTGAGCGTATGCCTGACGCGCTTGCGAGGTGACCAAAGGCATGGGCACGTTCCGCTGTTGCCGAAGCGCGCCAACCAAATGCGGTGGCCGCGGTTCCGTCGGCGACGGCTTCGCCGCCTACAACCGTGGTGGAGTTACCATTTGCAACAGACATCGTACCGATGGCAACGGCGTCAACGCCTGTTGCTGAGGCCTGATTGCCCTGCGCGATTGACTCAAGTCCTGCCGCAGTGGCTTCTTCGCCGACAGCCAGAGAGCGAATGCCTGACGCATTGGCCAAGTGACCGAAGGCGTGTGCGCGTTCAGCTGTGGCTGATGAGCGCCAACCAAAAGCTGTGGCTGCGATACCGTCCGCGACGGCTTCGCCGCCAACGGCGGTTGTTGAGTTGCCATTCGCGAGCGCTTCTGTGCCGATCGCCACGGCGTCAACACCTGTGGCGCTGGAGAGGTTGCCAATCGCAACAGATTCAAGCGACGCTGCCGTAGCCGCCTCGCCAACCGCTGTTGAACGAATGCCGGCTGCGGTGGCCAAGTGACCGAAAGCTTGAGCGCGCTCTGCGGTTGCACTTGCGCGCCAACCGATGGCGGTGGCACCCGGACCCATAGCCGTGCTTTCGCCGCCGACAGCCGTCGTTGACGGGCCGTTGGCGGTTGAGTCTGTACCAATGGCGGTCGCATCCGCGCCGCCTGTGGCTGAACTGCCTGTGCCGCATTCAAGCGCCGTTGGATCGGTTGCGCCAGCATTACAGTCCGGTGTGGCGTCGGCAAATGCCGTGCCCGCGCTTAGTAGCGATAGGGCCATTGCGGTGACGGAAATCGTCCCAATTAAGTTGCGTTGCGTTTTCATAAAATCCTCTTCTCTCTGCGTTGTAGCTTTTCTGCTAACTCAGATACGAAGCGGATTTCAGTTTTGGTGCAGGCGGGGGGCCGGAAAAATATAGACCGGTTTTCTCACTCAGGGTCGCCGCCAGAATATGCCGAAGAGCCTAGCGCATGAGCGATATAAAAGAGACTATCCCATGAATGCCTTGATTTCGGCCCAGCATTCGAGGGCTTCGGGCATATCATACACATAATTAAAGCCATGCCACATACCGTCCCAAACGCGAAGCTCCACAGGTGCCTGCTGTGCTCGCATGGCGCGGTGGAGCCGAACGCAAGAACTTAGCAATAGATCTCGTGTGCCGGTAACAATAAGCGTGCGTGGCCATTGCGCGTCATAATTCCCGAAAATAGGGGATATTGACGGGGCTGTGATATCGTGATCGCCCACATAAGCGTCCAATGCCATATCTAGCTGGTTTTCCCAGGTCAGGATCGGATCTCGTCCGTCGTTGAAATCCATACTATCCCCGAAATTCGTAAAATCGGAGGCGGGCGTCATGAGGGTTATGGATTGGGGCAAACGGGGCATGTGCTCTCTTTCAGCCAAGACAGCACAGGCCGCCAAATTGGCGCCGGCAGACATTCCAATTACGGCATATTCCCGATTTTCCGAAGCAAGGGCACGTAAAACGGCGCGGCAATCCTCGAAGCCCGCGGGGAACGGATGTTCCGGCGCTAACCGATATTTTATGGACACCACGCGCCGTTCCGTGTGGTGGGCTATTAAAAGCGCACCCGTATCGTCAGGTTGCCCGAAGACAAATGCGCCGCCGTGGATGTAGACGATGGTCGTATCATCTCGGCGCAGTGGGGGTTCAATAATCTTGACGTTCACGCCGCCCATCACATCATCATATTTGGAAAGTGAGTATTGATCGGATAATGCCGGGAGTATTTCACCAAGCAGCGTGCGCCGCTCGGCTCGGACACGCTCAGCGACGCCCTCGCTCAACTTGCCTTTGGGTAAAGTTATCGGGCGCACCGTTTCTAAATATTCTCTGGCGCGCGCACTCAAAGACGGCGAGCCCGCATGGCTCGACTTTTCACTATTAAATTTCACGGTTTAACCTCAGTTAAATGCAGGAGATATTGGCATGGCGCTACTTGAAGTCATAGCGAATTTCGATTCCGAAATTGCGCCCCTTCGTTAACGCGCCGCCAGAACCGTACCCAAATGTTGCGGGAAGCTGTGTGTCGCCGCCGTGATTCACGTCATTGAGAAGGTTTTTGGCGTACAGAGAGACAACCGTTTTGCCAAAATCGAGGGCGATACTACCGTCGAGCATATCGACGGGGTTCATGAAGCCCAGATTATTATCTGTGTAATAGGCTTTGTCGCGATGAGAGTAATTGATCCGAGAGTTCATGACAATGGACTCCGATAGGTCGAAGGAGTGGATTGCCCCGACCCCAAATGACCACGGGGCCAGTCTTGGGATTTCCAGAGCCTCATCGGCAGCGTCAATCACGCCGTCGCCGGTCAGGTCAAAAACAATATTCTTATAGCTACCATTCAGATATCCGACATTGCCCGTCAAAATGAGATGGTCTGTTACGAAGGCTTTCGCCTCCGCCTCAAAACCCCAGATCGAAGCATCTGCCGTATTGCGAATAAGCTGGACAACGCCGGCGACAGGATCGGCTAAATTGATTTCGCGCTGCATATCTTTCACTTCATTGAGGAAAAGGGCCGCATTTAACGTGACTTTATTCTCGAGCGTGGTTGTTTTTACGCCGACTTCATAGGCATCCACTTTCTCTTCGCCGAACGGTCCGGGATTGAACGCCAAGGACGAGTTGCGGAAATTGTAGCCTCCGGACCGAACGCCTTTGGTCCAATTGGCATAGACATTCAGATTTTGGTCGGGTTCCCAGTTCAGGCCAATTTTGGGTGTAAAATTATTCCATTTCTCTGCGTCTGCGAAATCATCCGAGCAAGACCCGGGCGTGGATATATCACACGGCGTCGTATTGAGCAGCAGATTGGAAATGGTGGCCGATTTTTCTTCTTCAGTATAGCGCGCGCCGAGATTGACGGTCAGGCTATCTGAGAGTGCAATATCGGTCTGCCCGAAAAAGCCGACGGTTTGTTGTGACTGAATACCGCCGCCATTTAAAAATACATATCCACCAAAAATCGTACGATCTTCATCATAGGCGATATCTTGATCAAAATAATATGCGCCGAGAGTGAGGTCCATCCGGTCCGATATCTCTTTGTTGTATCGCAGTTCATGGGATATTTGCTCTTGTTCAATGGTAAATTCACCGTTGAAGAGCAAATAGGGCGTGCCATCAATGTCGCTGGACGCTTCCGAGGTGTATTTCCGCCATCCGGAGATCGCGGTAAAAACCCCAGCGTCGCCAAGGTCAAGGCGGCCTTCGGCTATCAGGTTTTCCCAAGCGTTATCGACGCTGCCGGTGTTATTTATGGAGAGGCCGAAGGACTCGCGTGATGCGCTAAAGAACGGATTTACGATGCCGTTGGCGCCGGGATGGACCTGAATAGGCGGACCGTCGCCCGTGACTTCACCATGTTCATACCGCACTTTAAGCTCGGTGTTATTTGTCGGGGTAAATGTGAGTGAAGGACGGAAGATCACCGTTTTTGATTTTCCCACATCCACAAGGCCCTCCGGCGTATTTTGCGCAATTGGGAAGCCGAGGCCTTGCAAGAAGGCCAATGTTCCGCCGATTTGGGCGAGGTTCGACTCAAGGTCTTGTCCGCCCGGGTCGTTTTCGAACCAGCCTTTGTCATCATTGTAGTAAACGGAAAGCTTGGCGTTGAGCTTGTCTTCAACAATTGGACCGCCAATGCTGCCCATGGCGAAGTAATTTTCTCCGGTTCCGCGAAGACCGCTTTCAACGGCGACTTTCATGCTGGCCTCAAACTGATCCGGCGCAGCTTTGGTATTGATAAGGACGGCGCCGCCTGTGGTGTTACGTCCAAATAAGATACCTTGGGGGCCTCGCAGAACTTCGATGGATTCAAGGTCGAACATATCCACGACCACGCCGGCGTTAATGCCCAAATACATGCCATCAACGAAGACGCCAACCGTTGGGTCAATGGATGGAATGGACGAGTTAATCCCCAGTCCGCGGATAGAGAAGTTCGCGATGCCCGGTGAGGTGCCAATATCGTCAAAGGACACGTTTGGAATTGATGTTGTGAGGTCCTGTAAATCGCTAACGTGCAGGGCTTCAAGTTGATTGGCACCGAAGGCTGTTACGGCGAGGGGGACATCCTGAACATTTTCTGCGTCTGCTTTTTTCGTGGCGGTGACGACGATCTCGTCTCTGAAGGCGTCAACGGCAGAGCTTGTCTTGGCTTTGGGTTGCGCGGCGGCGGTGTCTTGGGCTGACGCTATGACGCCGCTGCCGATCGTTACGGCCATAATCGCCAAAATCGAGACGGATCTTAATCGTGAGTTTTGCATATTTTTTTCCCCTTTTTTTGACGCTACTTATCGGAGCGATTGCTTGGAAGCTTTGATTGAGGGGAGATATAGACAGACTTATATGTTTTGAAAAATACAATAAAATTTTAAATTTAATACAATTTTTGTATTAATGGAGAATGGCTTTAACGGCCGCTCTGCCTAATAATAGGCATGTTTTTTCATTTCACCCGAAGAAAACAGCTCTCGGCAGACCTCAAGAAACGCCTCTCTTTTTCTCAGGGCCGATTTTAACTGCGTATCTATCATCAGGGCTGTCACCACAGGTGCGGGCGGGTTGTCTTCCAAAATTGGGTGGATAAGCTCGTCTCCGATCGGTGAGATATTACTCACACTTCGAAAACATCTGAGGGAGACAGCGTCACTGCAGCCCACGAGAGATTGAGCGCCCGAACTACTGGCGACAACAATAATCTCTGGAGACGGGACATTGTGGTCTTCGAATATTTTCAGGAGCAGTTCCATGGCGGAGATGTCGTCATTCGCCACATTGGGAAAGTTTGCGAGATCTTTTAGCGTTACATTTTGGCCGTCGCGGTCCAGCGGGTGACCTTTGCGGATCATGGCGCAAAATCTTGGGCGGCATAAGAATTCGTGGGCGTATTTTTTATCCGCTGGCGCTCCCATTGTGAAGCTTAAGAGAATATCGACTTCCCCCGTATCCAAGGGTTCCAACGAGGTGCTCATCCAGAGAGGTTTGACGATAACTTCGAGCTTGGGGTGGAGGCTGCGGACTTTGTTGAGCGCACGAGGCACCAATGACCACGCGAGGCTCTCTTGGCAGCCCACGACAAGAGAGCCTTTGATCTCATCGTCCGGGCTTGTAAAATCCATTTCCAGATTGTCCACATCAAGCAGGATCTGTTTCGCCCGCGCTAAAAGCTTGCGTCCATCGGTTGTTAGCACAACGCCGGATGCGGGACGACGAACAAAGAGCGAGGTTTGAAGGTCTTGTTCAAGGACGTTGATGGCATGACCAATAGAAGATGTGGATATATTGAGGCTTGTACCTGCTGAGGACAAACTGCCTGTCTCTGCCGCGGCGACAAAATATCGAAGGTGGTTTGTTTTAAGCATGGGACTTTCCGCCGTGATATGCCCGAAGTTCAGTCAGACTTTGCACATTTATAGTCTTGATATTAGGCGAGGGCTTCGCCGTAAGGCAAGCGCCGACGAGATTTATTCAAAGGCCGACGCCGCGTCCAAAGACATGGTCTGCACTGGCCGCCGCAGCGCGGCTTGAGAATTTGCTCTTGCAGATAGAACAGCCTAATGTGCCAAGCAAAACGGATAATAGAATCCATGCGCGAGCGCGGCCTAAAAAAATTTGAAGAGACTGCATAAGGAAAACCGAATGTCCGAGGTTGCGACCACACCGTTTCAAGATCAAAAGCCCGGGACTTCTGGTCTACGCAAAAAAGTGACCGTTTTTCAACAGCCCAACTATCTTGAAAATTTCGTTCAATCGATTTTCGATGTGGTGCCAGAGCTTCAAGGCGGAACGCTGGTAATTGGCGGGGACGGCCGGTTTTACAACGAGACGGCCATTGAGATCATTCTATCAATGGCGGCGGCGAACGGTGTTCAAAAATGTCTTGTTGGCCAAGGCGGGTTATTCTCCACGCCGGCGGTCTCTCACGTCATACGGAAGTATAAAACCCAGGGCGGGATCATTCTGACGGCCAGTCACAATCCAGGCGGACCAGACGGAGATTTTGGTATCAAGTTTAATAGCGCCAATGGCGGCTCAGCCAGCGAAACGGTGACGAATGCGATCTTCGAAAAGTCCCTCAGCATGACGCAGTATAAGATATTGAGCGCCAGCCCTGTGGACCTGAATACAGCCGGGTTAGCGCGGCTTGGCGATATGGATGTCGAAATTATGGACTCGGTCCGTGATTATGCGGACCTCATGGAAAGCCTGTTTGACTTTCCGGCCATCAAGGCGTGGCTCGCGGCGGGCCGCAGGATGCGTTTTGACGCCATGCAGGCGATTACAGGACCTTATGCGAAGGCGATATTTGTTGACCGGCTCGGCGCGCCTGAAAGCGCGGTAATGAACGCCGTTCCGTCGCCGGATTTTGGCGGGCATCATCCCGATCCAAATCCCGTTTATGCCAAAGAGCTATTTGATGAAATGTTCGCTGAAAATGGCCCTGACTTTGGCGCGGCGTCTGACGGGGATGGGGACCGTAACATTATTCTGGGGAACGGAATATTTGTTTCGCCCTCTGACAGCGTTGCGGTGATTGCCGCGAATGCGCACCTCGTGCCCGCTTATAAAGACGGCATTGTCGGCGCCGCGCGCTCTATGCCCACAAGCGCCGCGCTTGACCGCGTCGCTGAGAAACTGGGGATAGAGTCTTTCGAAACACCCACGGGCTGGAAATTTTTTGGGAATTTGCTCGATGCGGGGCGCATCACAATTTGCGGCGAAGAAAGCGCGGGGACGAGTTCAGACCATGTGCGTGAAAAAGACGGATTGTGGGCTGTCTTGATGTGGATGAATATTTTGGCCGTCAGGGGCCAGTCCGTTCAGGAGGTTATGACCGATCATTGGATCGCATTTGGACGGAATTACTACGCGCGCCACGATTACGACGCTGTCGAAACGCAGAAAGCCAACGCCGTGATGGCGCATGTTACCGCGCACCTTGACACCTTGCCGGGACGCGTATTCGGAAATGAGACAGTAAAGTACGCCGATAGCTTCACCTACTATGACCCGATTGATGGGTCGGTATCAGAAAACCAAGGTCTGCGTGTGGGATTTGAGAGTGGCAGCCGTTTTGCTTTGAGACTCTCGGGAACAGGCACGGTCGGGGCGACGTTGCGGCTCTATATTGAAAAATATGAATCGAAGGCCGAAAAACTCGCACAGGACAACCACGCAGCTTTGGCGGATATTCTGCGCATCGCGAAAGACATTACCCATATTGAGGCGATCACGGGACGCGCGGTTGCCAGCCTTATCACGTAAAGTTTGAACGGGTTTCGCCGCAAGCGCGGTCTTTGCCGTCAAAGTAAACTTAATGTCAATTCACGCGGCAAGGTGTGTGTGTTATCCGGGTTTTGTGAAATTTCCAAAAAATACACAAATTATAGCATCCACTCGCAGGTCTCGCGCGTACGAGAACTATGGGAAAATCGTATGCATGATATTCAAAACAAACTTCAGACAGATATGGCGCCTTCGAGCGCCGGGCAGGGGCTTGCCTCTGTGACGGAATTACCGGGCCGCGCTGAACTCGACGCGAAACTCATGCAGCGGATTCACGGGCGGTCTGATAAGAACGCCTTGCAGGAAATCGCGCTTCATTACGGGCCTCGGCTGAAGTCATTTCTGATGTACCGCGGCGAACAGCCACAAACGGCGGAAGATATGGTCCAAGAGGTGTTAATCCTCGTCTGGACAAAGTCCGAACAGTTTGACCCTCAAAAAGGGTCTTTTTCAGCCTGGGTGTATCGAATGACTCGGAACAAATGGATCGATCACAAGCGCAAATATGGTCGGCTTCAATCGACCGCTCCAGATCTTATGGCGATTTTGAGCGATGATGAAGTGGACGCCGCGGATGTTCATTTCGACCGGGAAGAGGCGGTAAGCTCTGTGCGAAAGAGCCTCGCCTTATTGTCGAACGACCAGAAGCAAATTTTACAGCTTTCCTTTTTTGAAGGACTATCACACAATCAAATTGCTGAGCGGACAGGGCTGCCATTGGGCACTGTGAAAGGACGCATTCGAGCCTCGTTGAAAAAAATGCAGCCCAGCTTAGAGAACTTTCGTGGAGTGGACCAATGACAACGATGAGAAAGGCACAGTACAGCACGGTCGAAGACGAATGGCTCGCGTCATATTGTGGGGGCGGATTGTCTGCGGCAAAGCGTTTGGTGCTGGATTGTCAAGCTGCGATAAATCCTCAGATGACTCGCCGTCTTAAGACGTTTGAGACGTTGGGCGGTGTTTTACTCGAATCCTCGCAAGGTGAACGTCTGTCCGAAAATTTTATGGATGGCCTTTTCTCAAAGATCGATGCTCCACATAAGACCGCTTTGAATGCGGCCACATCCGGCGCCGTGAATGTGCGGGGCCATGTGGACGGATGGGCGCCTTCGCCCTTGCTCGAATTGCTGAAAAAAATAAATCAGCCTCTCAAGTGGAAACATATGGGATTTGGCGTCTCGCGTATGCCAATTTTCAAAGATGGCGGTGAAAAATTATATCTTTTAAAGGCCAAGCCGGGAATGAAGATGCCGAAACATACTCACCACGGCGAAGAATGGGCTTTGATTTTGCAAGGCGGGTATCACGTAGAAGACCAAGGCTATATTCGCGGTGATGTCCATCGTGAGGATGAAAACTGCACGCATACGCCCATTATCGATGATGACGGAGAGGACTGCATTACGTTAGTCGCAAGCGAGGGTGGGCTGAAGTTTTCAAATCCTGTCCTTGGCTTGTTAAAACCCGTTCTCGGTCTTTAGCCGAGCGAGAAATAGACGCGGATTGCGGCGCTGATAAATCAGGGCTAAACGCCGCGTTCAGTTTCTCTTCTTTAATGCGAGGCAATCGTTTATAGGCGGCGCGTCAATGTGGGAAAATGAAAGAATTTTGGACGCTATATGATTTTTAATCGCGCATCAGCTCTTATATGGTTGCCGCTCACCCTCATCTTTGGCGGGTGCCAGACGATATCCGTGCCTGACATGCCAATAGAGAGCTCTGATCTGGTTTCAAAGATCAGTGCCGTTGACACAGAAGGTTTTCTGAACGCGGATTCGGCGTTGCCGCTAAATGTGCTCTGGTGGGAGGGGTTTGAAGACCCGGTGCTCACACAATTGGTTCAAGACGCTCTAAGCGAAAACCGCGATCTCTTGGTGGCCAAAAGAAACATCGAGATTGCAAAGGCGCAACTTTCACGTACCGAACTGACCCGCTCCTACTCGACATCGGCGGGGACGTCGGCTGAAATAGGGCGCGCGGCGCGTCCCAATCAAGACGTAAATCTCTCTGTCAGCGGAAATCTTGGTGCAAGCTGGGAGATTGACGCCTTTGGGCGCATTGACGCCGCCATTCGCGCCGCTGAACTTAGCGTGGACGCACAAGAGCAAGCGCGGCGTGATATTGCCGTGATGGTCGCGTCCGAGACCGCTCTTGCCTATAGTGACCTTCGCGGGGCCCAACGGCAAATAAGCCTCACTAAAGCGAACGCAGACGTGCAATTGCAAAGCTTGGATTTGGTTCAGGCCCTGCTCGAGAATGGCCGCGCCACAGAGCTCGACCTTAACCGCGCCGAAGCGCAATACAGAACGACCTTGTCCAATATCCCTCGGTTGACCGCTTCGATTGATGGGGCGATCGCGCGATTGTCGGCGTTAAGCGGCGTTTCTGCGTCGTCCCCGCAAGACAGCCTTATGGCGCTTCTTCGTGACCCTAGCGATATTCCCGAATTGCAAAGCGGCTTGAATGCGGCGTCGCCAGCGCAGTTGCTGCGCCGCCGTCCAGATATTCGGCAAGCCGAGATCGAAATGGCCCGCCGGCTGGAACTCAGCAAGATTGAGCGCGCGAGGCTTTTCCCGGTTGTGACCTTTAATGCCGATATTTCTGCACTGTTTAACGGAACAAACCGCCTTGACCAGCTCTCGAGTTTTGGTTTCGGGATCGGCCCGTCTGTTCAATGGGAAGGTCCGGACTTGCGCCGCGTACGGGCAGATATTGACATTTCCGACGCCGAAACCCGGCGGGCCTACGCCCAATATGAAGCCGTTGTTTTGAATGCGCTGGCAGACGTGGAAAGCGCGCTGAGTAACAGCCGAAACGAGCTTTCACGGCGAGATGATCTGGTTCGCGCCGTTGACGCCGCGCGGGCAGCTCTGGAATTGGCGCGTTTGCGTTATGAAGAAGGGCTGGATGACTTCTTGGACGTCTTAGACTCGCAAAGAACACTGCTTGATACAGAGGCGCGCTTGGCGGAAAGCCGAATTCAAACGGCCCGCCTTGCTATCCTGACCTACCGAGAATTGGGCGGCATTGAATTTTAACAAGGAGCGTCTTTTGGAGGCTCATGATGGACGATGAAATGACACATACAACGACGCAAACATTTAAACGCCGCGCGCAAACTGTATTTTTGGCGCTCTGCGCTCTGGGGAGCTTTTCAGTGAACGCGTTCGCTCAGAGGGGCCCGGCCAGTGTGTTCGTGGAACCCGTACAAGAGCGATCTTTTTCTATGCAAATAGAGGCGCTCGGAACCCTTGAGCCCAACGAGGTCGTGGATTTGACGTTGAATGTGTCTGACCGCGTGCAGTCTATGTACTTTGACGATGGTCAGCGCGTACGAAAAGGCAAGACATTGCTTTCCCTCGCGCAGAAAGAACAAGTGGCGTTGACGGAGGCGGCCGAGGCCACAGCGGATGAAGCCCGCCGGCAGCTTGAGCGCTTGGAGCGGCTCATCGACCGCAAAGCGGTATCGCAATCTGAACTTGATCAAGGACGCCGCAATTTGGATGCCGCTGAGGCGCAGCTTCGCGCTGTGCAGTCACGTCAAAGTGACCGCGTTCTTGTGGCCCCTTTTGACGGGGTTTTGGGGTTCCGTCAGGTCAGTGTCGGGACGTATATCCGGCCAGGCGACGTGGTGGCGCGCTTGATCGATGATAGCGAAATGAATTTGGAATTTACCGTGCCGTCAACGTTCCTTCGGTCATTGAAACCCGGAACAGAGGTGACCTCTCGGACAGACGATTTACCGGGAGAATTGTTTAAAGGTGAGATAGCCTCGCTTGATAATATTATTGATCCGATAACTCGGTCAGTTCGCGTGCGTGCCACGCTTCCAAACCCAGACCGCACGCTTATTGCGGGGATGTTCATGGAAATTACGCTCACGGCGGACCCGCGCCGATCTCTCGCAATTCCCGAAGAGGCGATCCAGCCTATCGGGCCAAAATCTTTTGTGTTTGTGGTCGATGATAGCGGCGAAAAACCCGTTGCGCGCCGTAGAGAAATTGAAGTCGGGGTTCTTTCAAACGGTTTCGTCGAGGTGCGGCGCGGACTGGACGCGGGTGACAAGGTGATTACTGAAGGCATTATAGGTTTGCGCGAGGGGGCGGCGATTATCATTCGCGATAAATCAATACTGACGCCAAGATCGGGCGACGAGAACATCTCCGGTAGAAAAAAGCCCCAGACCTCCATGTCGGCGCCGGGTAAATAAGCATGATCCTTTCTGACATATCGGTAAAGAGGCCCGTCTTCGCCTCCGTCATTTCACTCGTTCTAGTGATTTTCGGTATCATCGCGTTTGATCGCCTGTCTCTGAGAGAATACCCGGATATTGACGCGCCCATCGTCTCGATTGATACGCGTTATGCGGGGGCGTCCGCTTCCATTGTCGAAACCCGCATCACCCAAATCATCGAAGACCGCATTGCCGGCGTCGAAGGTATTCGGTTCATCAATTCAACCAGTTCCGATGGCCGCTCGCGTATTAGTATCGAGTTTGGCGTCGACCAAGATATTGACGCAGCGGCGAATGACATACGTGATCGGATATCCGGTGTTCTGAATAACCTTCCAGAAGACGCCGACCCGCCTGAAGTAGAAAAAGCCGATTCCAACGATGATGTGATTATCTGGCTCAACCTCGCCGGCGCTGACATGACGGTGGCCGAATTATCCGATTATGCCAGCCGCTATTTGGTTGACCGATTTTCCGCGCTCGACGGCGTGGCACGTGTGCGCGTCGGCGGCTCGCGAGACTATGCCATGCGCGTCTGGATCGACCGGCGAAAGCTCGCCGCGCGGAACCTGACAGTGACCGAAATTGAACGCGCCTTGCGATCCGAAAATGTGGAAGCCCCCGCCGGTAGTCTGGAGTCCAACACCCGAAACTACACAATGCGAATAGACCGCCCGTTTCGGACCGCCAAAGATTTTAGAAACCTCGTCATTGCCGAAGGCGCCGATGGCTATTTGGTGCGTCTCGGCGATGTGGCGCGCGTCGAACGCGGCACGGAAGAAGATCGCAACATGTTTCGCGGCAACGGCGTTCCCATGGTGGGCCTTGGCGTGGTCAAACAATCCACAGCGAATACAGTCGATGTGGCAGAGCAAGCCCGCGCCCTCGGCCGCCGCCTGAATGAAACTTTGCCCGAGAACATGCAGATTGCAGAAAGCTTTGACAGCTCGGTCTTCATTTCGGCGTCAATTAAAGAGGTTTACGCGACGCTGGGAATCGCCGTTGTGCTCGTGACCTTGGTCATATTCTTGTTTTTAGGCAGTTTGCGCGCGACAATTATTCCTGCCATCACGGTACCGATTTCCATCATTGCCACGTTCATCGTGCTTCTGGTTCTTGGCCTGTCGATCAATTTGCTTACGCTTCTCGCGCTGGTTCTGGCCATCGGGCTTGTGGTGGATGACGCCATTGTTGTTCTCGAAAATATCGTCCGCCGGATCAATGAGTATGGCGAGACGCCGCTTGTTGCCGCGTACCGCGGGACTCGGCAGGTGGGATTTGCCGTCGTGGCGACGACCCTTGTTCTGGTGGCTGTATTTGTCCCGATTACATTTTTGCAGGGCGATATTGGGCGTTTGTTTCGTGAATTCGCGCTGACGATCGCGGCGGCTGTCATATTCTCGAGTTTGCTCGCTTTGACGCTCACGCCAATGCTCGCCTCGAAGCTCATTAAGATGCAGAATAAAACCGGCATTATGGCGAGGATTCCGCAGGCGGTTGACCGCGCCTTTACGGTGGTTCAGCGCGGCTATGGCTGGCTGCTGGATCGGCTTTTGCGCCGGCCTTTGCTGGTGGGGCTTGTTCTGTTTGGATTGTTTGGCGGGGCATATTATGGCTTTCAAAACATCGAGCAGGAATATGTTCCTCAAGAAGATCGCGGCGCATTTTTCGTGGCTGTGCGGGGGCCGCAAGGTGCGTCCTATACGTATATGGAACGCTATATGGACGAGATCGAGCGCCGCCTTCTGCCGTACACGGAACCCAGTGAAAATGCTAAGAACGGCGAGGTGAGCCGGCTTATTGTTCGCGCGCCCGGGTTTGGCGGCAATAGTTTCAATCAGGGCTTTATCATCGTTGTGCTCCGGGACTGGGGCACGCGCCGACCCGCGCAAGACATCATCAACGAAATTAACCGCGGCCTGTCGGACCTTCCCGGAATCCGCGCATTCGCGATCATGCGGCAAGGTCTCGGGGGAGGCACAGGCAAGCCCGTGCAATTCGTTATTGGAGGGCCGTCCTACGAACAATTAGCGGAGTGGAGGGATACGTTTGTAAAGGCCGTTGAAGCGAATAATCCCGGGGTTGTTGATATTGATTGGGACTATAAAGAGACCCAGCCGCAATACAGAATTAAGATCAATTACACGCGCGCCGCGGATTTGGGTGTAACCGTTGACACAATTGGGTCCACGCTTCAAACCATGCTCGGGTCACGGCGAGTCACGACCTATATTGAAGGCGGTGAGGAATATGATATCATCCTTGAGGGCCTGCGAAACGAGCAAAACAATCCCAACGATGTCTCTAACATCTATGTGCGTTCCGGCCGCTCTGGTGAGCTTATCCCGCTGTCGAACCTCATCGAAATCGTCGCTGTTGCCGATAGTCCGACGCTCAGCCGCTACAACCGCGTCAGGGCCATTACGATTGAGGCGGGTCTGGCCGACGGCGCCTCCCTTGGCGAGGTCCTCGAGTCGTTGCAAGCGACGGCCAGAGAGGTTCTACCGCAAGAAGCGACGATTGATTTTAAAGGGCAGTCACTTGATTTTCAGACATCGGGCAGTTCGATAATCTTTGTCTTCGTGACGGGGTTGGTCATCGTGTTTCTTGTCCTTGCGGCGCAATTTGAGAGCTTTCGACATCCCGTCATCATTCTCTTGTGCGTTCCCGCAACTGTGGCAGGAGGGCTGTTCGGGCTTTGGGTCACGGGCAATTCTCTGAACATTTATACCCAGATTGGCTTGATTATGTTGATCGGGCTCGCCGCGAAAAACGGGATCCTGATCGTAGAGTTTGCAAACCAACTCCGAGACGAGGGCACCGAATTTTACGAGGCCATCAAAGAAGCATCGGTCACACGTTTCCGTCCGATCGTCATGACCGGTTTGACCACAGCGGCGGGCGCAGTTCCGCTTCTGATATCAAGCGGGGCGGGTGCGGAGACGCGCGCGGCCATCGGCGTCGTTATCTTATTTGGTGTGATTGCAGCGGGTATTGTGACTGTCCTCTTCGTGCCAACGGCCTACGCTTTGCTGGCTCGGGGAACGGGCTCGCCCAATGATGTGGCACGGCGCTTGGAGAAAGAGGGAGAGCTGAGCAAAACGTCTTCCGAAATGCCAGATGCGTCCACTTTTCCTTAGGACAAACGTGTCTGACGTCTCGAAATTTTTAAAAAACCTTGTTTCGCTATGAGCGCGTTAAGGCTAGTTCTTGGCGATCAACTCAACGAGGCCATATCCAGCCTATCGGATGTGAACAAAGAGGCCGACATCATCCTGATGTGCGAGGTTCGAGAAGAAGCGAGCTACGTTAAACATCACAAAAAGAAGATAGCTTTTATCTTTTCCGCCATGCGCCATTTTGCGCGGAGCCTCGAGGAAAAAGGCTATCGTGTAAGGTATGTAAGGCTTGATGATGCGGACAATGCGGGCTCGTTTCACGGCGAGGTCGAACGCGCAGTCACCATCTACAAGCCAAATAAAATAGTCGTCACCGAACCTAGCGAGTACCGTGTTCTCGAAAACATAATGTCATGGTGTTTTGATGCGAATTTGGAAGTTCGTCCCGATGCGCGCTTTCTTTGCAGCCATGATGACTTTGCGCAATGGGCGGACGGGCGAAAACAATTCCGAATGGAATATTTCTATCGCGAGATGCGCAAGAAACACAATATCCTTATGGATGGCGATCAACCCGCAGGCGGGGAATGGAATTATGATAGCGAAAATAGAAAGCCTCCGTCGAATGATTTAATAGTCCCGGACACTTATGTGCGTGCCCCCGATGACATAACCGAGCAGGTCATATCGCTCACTCGCGAGTTTTTCCCTGATCATTTTGGCGATGTAGAGCCGTTTCATTTCGCGGTCACCCGCCCTCAGGCTCTTGATGCGCTGGATCAATTCGTGCGTCAGCGTTTGAGTAATTTCGGTGATTATCAAGACGCGATGGTTCAGGGCGAACCGTGGATGTATCACTCTCACCTTAGCTTCTATATCAATTGCGGACTTCTACTACCCCTTGAATGTGTGAAAGCCGCAGAAGCGGCCTATGACGCCGGGGACGCGCCGCTGAATGCCGTGGAGGGGTTCATTCGGCAGATCATTGGATGGCGAGAATATGTGCGCGGAATTTATTGGCTCAAGATGCCTGACTATGAACGCGAAAATTTCTTGGGCGCAGAGCGTAAGCTTCCACCGCTATTTTGGGGGCAAGCCACTCAGATGAACTGTCTTGGCCAATGCGTTAAGGAAACCAAAGAGAACGCCTACGCGCACCATATTCAGCGCCTTATGGTGCTGGGAAATTTCGCGCTGATTGCGGGGCTCGATCCGGTTGAGGTCAATGACTGGTATATGATTGTGTATGCCGACGCCTATCAATGGGTCGAACTTCCAAATGTAACAGGTATGATTTTGTTTGCCGATGGAGGTTTGCTGGGGTCCAAGCCCTATGCGGCGAGCGGGGCATATATCAATAAGATGTCCGACTATTGTAAAAGCTGCCGTTACAAAGTGAGTAAAAAGAACGGCCCCGAAGCCTGTCCGTTCAACTATCTCTACTGGAACTTTTTCATCGAGAATGAAGATAAACTTCGCGATAACCCGAGGCTTGGCATGACCTACCGAACGCTTGAGCGAATGTCTGACGATAAGCTTCAAGCGGTCAAAGATGATAGTGAACGTTTTTTCAAGGCCCTGGAAAATAATGAAAAAGTCTAATCTGCCCTCCAAAACATGCCCAGTGTGTCAGCGTCCATTCATGTGGCGCAAGAAGTGGGAAAAGGATTGGGACTCGGTCAAATATTGCTCCGAGCGGTGTAAGCGCAGCAAAGGTAAGGACAAGATTTTTACCTCAGCAGACGGGAGCCAAGAATGAAAATTGCGATCATTGGTGCGGGCCTTTCAGGCATCGTTGCTGCGGCGGCTTTGCAGTCTAAGCTTGGCTCGAAGGCAGACGTCACCCTATTCGAGAAATCACGCGGAGCAGGCGGGCGGATGTCCACGCGGCGCACAGAAGCCTTTGAATTTGATCACGGCGCGCAATATTTCACTGCCAAAGATGCAGGGTTCAAAAAGGTTGTGGAAGAGGCTATCGCCAAGGGCCGTGTTGCGCCGTGGGATGGCACGGCCAAATATCTCAAAGATAGATGTCTCGAAGCAGATATAGGCGCGCCCCGTTTCGTCTCGACCCCGCGCATGAATAGCTGGGCTAAGTCTTTGGCGGAGGGGCTGACGATTAAAACGCAGACGCGAGTATTGCAATTATCTGCCTTGAAAAACCCGTCTGGCACAATGTCTTGGCAACTTTCCTTCGAAGACGGCGGCATCGCCGGCGGGTTTGATTATGTCATTTCCGCGATTCCCGCTCCGCAAGCCGAAGACCTCTTATCGCCCACCGATTTTTGCCGGATTAATGCCATCAAAGACACACGCATGGATGCCTGTTTTGCTGTGATGGCAGGGTTTGACGAAGCGCTCGATTTGCCGTGGCATACATTGCGGCGAGGCGACGGACCCGCAAGCTGGATTGCTGTGAATTCGGCCAAGCCCGGACGACCAAAGAGCGGCACGGCTCTTATGATACATTCGGGGCCAAACTGGTCAGCGGCGAATGTCGCCCGCGATATTTCTGAGCTGCAATCTGAGATTTTGCGGGACGTTTCGGCGTTGATCAACATCGATTTCAGGGATGCGACCTTTCTTATGACGCACCGCTGGCTATATGCGGCTGTCTCAAAAGGGGCGGGGGAGGCCTGCCTCGCTGACGTGGCCCTTGGGATTGTCGCCTGCGGCGATTGGTGCGTGGGCGGACGCGTAGAAGGCGCTTATCTCAGCGGAACAGCGGCCGCGAATAAAATTATTGATTGGGCCGCGTAAGTCATTCCGTGGAACGCGGCGCCTCGAGCCCTGCGCCTAGCTTTTAATCCGAACAACGGCTTGCTCAACGCTTTTCGCGATATCTTTAAAGGCCTTTCGAAGCGCTTTGCCATTCGCCGCATTGAAGAAGTTTTTCGGGTCTGACGCGCAATTTCTGAGAAGGTCTTGACCTTTTTTGGGGGCTTCGAACGCGACAGTATAGACGGCAATCCCTTCACTTTCCAGGTCGCGGCAAATCTTCAATGTGTCCACGTCAGAGGACGGGTTATTATTGTCGCCGTCGGTCATGAAGATAATATATCCGGACCAGTTTGGGGGCTGACGCCGCTGCGCGTCTATTATTTGATCGCTGATATATTGCAATGCGGGCGTGGAATTTGTGCCGCCGTTGGCCACAAATCTCTGTACGTCGTCTTCCACATGACGGTAGCCGTGCGCCAATGCTTTGGACTGCACCAGAGCGGTATTATAGGACGCATATGTGGTTGATAAGGCGGCCTCGGTCGCTCCCGCGCTATCGTCATCTTCAAGCAAAACATCAAAGAGGTCGCGCGTTGCTTTCTTGAGGACCTCTATGCGGGTTTCTCCATCGGATGTTCTCTGTCCCATAGAGCCGGACACATCAAATGCGAAACCGAGCGAAAGCGGAGCCGTCGACTCTTTTCCGTAACTCGACGTGGCACGCACGACGATCGGCTTGTCACCAACGCCGAACATTCCCAATAAAAAGGGCTCGTATTTTGCGGAGAGGGTCACGCCAACTTCACTGGATGACGGATCAACCGAAATGCGCGGACTGTCGTTCACCGTGAGGTTTTCTGCAAAAGACGCATTGGCATTGAAATAGGCCATCGCCGCGTCCTTGCGAGGATTTATAGCCTGGGTTTTAACCCCGGCCCCTGCGAGCGCCATCGTGTCAGCCAAGTCCTGTAATCTGGTTTGGTTGTTTTGCATGCTCGAGAGATCTATGGCGATCCCAACCCCCATCATCAATACCATTAAGGCAATGGCGAAATAGATCGCAAACGCGCCGACCGTGTCTTTGAAGTATTTTGTCAATAGTCTCATGATCTGTCCTACAAGCAACCCAGCAAACATAGGTCAAAAATATTAAGGCTTGGTGAGTCATGCGCGGTCAATAGCCGTCATCGCTGACATATTTGCGCCGCCGCCATAGCATAAATTCAACACCCGCGCTGCCTATCGCCTATGGACCCGTCGCCGGCGTTTGGCTGTTTCACTAAAGGCAATTTTGGATTGCAGTAGATTAAAAAGCTTTATGTCTGTAGAGTAAGCGAACAGACAAACTCTTTGGCGCGATTTAATGGTGAAGAACGACATAACGTCCGATCAGAAGTCCGTCTTTTTTAGCTATTCGCGGCAAGATCAAGCCAAAGCTATTCCTATTATCAAAGCTATAGAAGACGCAGGTTATAGCGTCTGGTGGGACGGGATGCTGGAGGGGGGAGTGACCTTTTTAGAAACGACGGAAAACGCGCTCGAGGCAGCGCGTGCGGTTGTTGTCCTTTGGTCCAAGTCGTCCGTGCAATCCCACTGGGTGCGCGATGAGGCGACGAGCGGGCGCGTGCGCGAGCGCCTCATACCTTTGTCTTTGGATGACAGCGTGCCGCCTTTGGGATTTCGGCAAATCCAGCTGATAGACTTTTCAAACTGGAAACCCGGAAAACCGTCACAGTCTTTTGACGAACTGTCTTTTTGCCTTTCGAAACTTCACGGTGATGACGCCGTTGACTACCCTAAGCCAGCGCCATTAACGAGGCCAAACCGGGCGCGTCGGCGTCTTTTGTTTGCCGCTTTGGGGGTCAGTATTGTGGCATTGGGTGGACTTTTCTTGCCGCGCGTCATGGATAAGCCCAAGCCGGAAATTAGCACAAATAGTGTGGCCGTTCTGCCGTTCAAAAACCTCAGCAATGATCCCGCTCTTGACTATCTCGCCACGGGTCTCGCTTCGGAATTGCGCCTGTCGCTGGCGCGAAACAAAACGCTCAAAGTCGCCGCGCGCTCTTCGTCTGAAGCGATCGCTAAGCAAGGCATCAGCGCGCAGGACATTGCCGCGCAATTAGGCGTCGCTCATGTGATTGACGGGAATATGTCGAAATTTAACGAGACGATCAAAGTCGCCACGGAGTTGATCGACGGAGAGACGGGGTTTGCCCTTTCTGTTCAAGTTTTCGAGCATCCGTTGGAGGATGCTCTGGATATGAGAAACCATATTGTAAATTCGGTGACGGAGCTTCTGACGATCAAGGTTTCCGATGTGAACCTTGATGAACGGTCTGGCTCGACTCAGAACGCGGCCGCCTTCAATGAATACCTCAAAGGGTATGATCAGTTTCTATCCAATTTGGGTCCTCAGGGGGCGCGCGAAGCGCTGGACCACATTGAACGGGCTATCGAATTTGATCCGGCCTTTGGTATTGCTCATGCTTTAAAGGCGCGAATATTGCTGTATCTGGGCGGCACGGCAGGGTCTACTGGGGAGGTTCAGCAATATTTTTCCCAGTCAAAAAAAGCGGCTTTTAAAGCGGTTGAACTGGCTCCTGAGGCCGCGGATACGCAATCCACTTTGGGGCAGGTCTTGTTTTCTTCAAGTCTCGACGTTCGCGGGGCGAAAGCGCCGTTTGATAAATCGATTGAGCTTGATAATCGCGACCCTGTTGTCCTCGCGCGTGCAGCGACCTTTTTTACAATGACGGGACAGGACAGCAAGGCGCAGGACGCGATTAAGCGCGCGCGAGAATTAGATCCACTCAACCTGACCCTATGGCGTATCTCGGGCCTCAATCACTATAGCGCGGGCCGGTTCGAACAGGCCGCAGATGCCTATGCGGGCATTATTTCCGTAAATCCCGCTTACCGGGGGTCTTATAAAGGGTGGAGTTTCGCGCTTTATTATCTGAATGATCCTGAACGTGCGCTCAGCACATGCCTCAAAGAGAAGGACGAATATGACAATCTCACATGCCGGGCTATTTTGAATTTCAAACTGGGCGACGCAGGCGAGGCAAAAAAGGCGATGGAGGAGTTGAAGGCAAAGTTTGGCGAGGCGGCAGCCTACCAATACGCCCAGATTTATGCCCAATGGGGCGAGCTCGAAAAATCTTTACAGGCGCTTGAATTGGCCTTTGCCCTGGGCGATCCGGGACTGGATGGCCTTTATTTGGACCCCATGCTGGAACCCGTGAGGGACGATCCGCGATTTACCAATTTGCTTGAGAAAATCGGATTTATCGATTAGCGTCATTGGCTATCGGGAGACATAAAATGAAAAAAACAATCACGATTTTTGGGGCGTTACTGGTGTTTGGATTGGCGGGCTGTCAAACGGTTTGCGATCCAAGCCAACCTGATTGCGATGGCCAAGGGCGCGGCTCGACAGATCCAACGATCAGCAGCACTGTTGATTGCGATTCGTCACAGCCTGATTGCGATGGGCAAGGGCGCGGCTCCACAGACCCGACTTAGGGGTTTAATCGGTACAGAACGCTGGCGGGCTTTCGTTTGTGCCGGGATCGCCGCAGACGATGCCTTTGATCCAACCTCTAAAGTAAGCGACATTTGCCATTACGCTGGGCTGCTTGGTTTCGTCATTGCACGACCGCGCGCCCCAGCTGGTAACCCCTACCAATCTGTCGATGGAGGCGATCGGGCCCCCGCTATCACCCTTGCAGGTCTTGCGGTCCGCATCAAAGGCGCAAATCTCGTCCGCGCCCAATTCGAGCCGGGCGCTACCAAACTTCTCGCGGCAAACATCGTCAGATATTTTCGAAAACGAAATCCCCCGCAGAACCGAAACGGGTTCAAGCTTGGCGATCTCGCGGGTCTTGCCCCAGCCATACGCCCATAATTGCGTGCCATCTTCAGGCTCCGTTTTCGCGAGATCGATGATGGCGATTTCCGGATAATTGCCAATACGCGGCGAGAGCGGTTTGATATCTATTTCTGCGAGTTTCTGAGGAGTGCCGACCGCCCAGATGCGGGCGATCCCGCGGTGATCCCATGTGACCAGTTTCTTGAGCGTGCTATTATAAGACAGGCCCTGAATGCCGCGGTGAAAAACGCGGTTGACGGGTTCACCATCTTTGGCCGACCAAATATCCGCCGGACCAAACTCGCTATAGCTCATCAGATATTTTCCATCCTCAGACACTTCAATATTGAGAACCGGAAGGCTGTGGTTGATTTCATAGAGCAACTTGCCGTCTTTTACGCGCCAGACTTTCGATTTGCCCTCAGGACGCCAAATGAGGAGTTTCTTGCCGCCGTCAAAGACTTTCCAATCGTTCGCTTGGCTATCGTCCTCGGGCAGGGACACGCGGCCTATCATCCGCCCGGAACCGAGCTTGAAAGCTGTAAACTCGTTGCTGCTTGACAGGGCGAAGGCCTTGTCGCCAATGACCTCACGCAGCTGATATTTATTGGTGGGGATGCGGAGCCTGTCCTCAAGCGTGCTGGGATCTATGATCCGGATTGCGGCGTCGTCCGTGACGACAAAATAATCTTCCGTGTTCCACGCCGACCAGCTGCGCCCCTCAATCAGTGAGGTCTTCAGAATTTCACCGCTGGATGTATTTCTCAGGCGTATTTTATTGCCCTCAATCTCCACATAGGTCTTGCCGTCCGGCGATAATTTGTAGTGCATACCTCCGCCTGCATAGCGGGCGATCTGATCGGAGATATCGTAAATATATTCATGCCCCGTCATATCGTAGAGAACATATAGCCCGGGCCGCAAGGCCTTTAATCCATTGAGCGGGAATTCTATTTGGAAGGAGACCGTTGCGGCGAGCGAAGGTCTCTCCCAGATCGTCACATCATTGCCGCGAGTAAATGTGGCGAATTGATTGGTCTTTTCGAGATAGTTTATGCGAAAAGTTCGATCCGTGCCTGATATCCGGCGAACCTGAGCGTCTGTCTCGATATCAAAAATCCATGCGCCAGCAGCATCGACGCCGTACAGTAAACCGGCGCTCTCATTAAAATCCGTATAGCGCAAAATATCGTCCGTCTTTTTAAGGGAATAGATGATCTCGCCCGTATCTGCGTTCCAGACTGTGAAGATGTCGGCTGTGTCTTCGTCCGGCGGGCGCGTCACAAGGCGTTTTCCATCTTTCGACAGGACAGCGCGCCAAAAGGGCATTTTCTCGGTTCCGATGGCAGGGTTATATTTTTGAAACTTACGCGGCGCGCCTTGGGTGCTGAGTTGGATCAGAGCCACGTCGTTTTCGAGCGGGCGGCTTTCATAGTCAGGATGAATGAAATAGGCCTTGGCAGGAATATAGTCATCCAGATTTTCAGAAATCGAGTCCGCTTTTAAGCGAATCCCATATCCGTTGGGCTGAATATTTTCATCAATGCAGTGGGCCGCTGTGAGAATCCAGTTTTCATGAATAAGCGAGCCGGAGCAGATATGGCGGGCTTGCCAAAGCTCTAAATCTGGAAAACTCTGCCGCAGCAGGGCGTCGCTCTCGCCGTCCTTATTGGTGATGATTTGCACCTGATACGGAACCGACCATTTCGGAACCTGTACAGAGCCGCCCGTATATTCCGTGGACACGCAATCTTCGACGAAAGTTCCGGGCGAGGTCTCAAAATATCGGCACTGTGTGCTAGACCGCAGGTCCGGTAGCCCCTCATCTATCACGAGTTCGAAATCACTTACGTCTTCAAAACTCGAGCCGCGGGTTTGTAAGGGGGACGACGTTTCGATTTCGGGGGTCTGAGCCGCGCTTAGGGAGACCAGACACGCTATGGTTATGACCAGACACGTCATTTGCCGCTTCACTACGCTACCCCCGCTCAACCAAAGAAGTCTCGCTCATTGTCGGCGAGATTTATGCGCCTTGTCATACCATAAGAGCCGCCATAGAGTAACGAGTAAATAATTTTCCCTCTCGCGAAGCTCAGGACCTATGCAAATTTTCAACCGGGACATCATGCCAAATGATGCAACTGTTAAAAACTACCAAGATATTGAAGCTTTGGTTGATGTCACGGTCTTGCAGGAAAAATTTCGAGAACATGATAAATTAGCGATCACGGCGAAAGGCAGGTACCACAAATTAGGCCAAGTGGGGATCCTTTTGGTGGCATTGAGCGCCATATTCACGATTGCCGAGGTGTTGGTACTGCCGCAGGTTTTCAAAAATCCGGTGCTGACTTATGTGGCTGCCTCTATGGCTGGGACCGGCGTTTTGATTCAATGTTTCATCATTTTCACCAGCCAGAAGAAAAAATGGCTTCTGAACCGGTTCGCCTCAGAACGCATACGCAGCCTATTCTTTCAAGCTTATGCCCATGCCGCTAATGCCAAAGATGCAGCGCATCTGCGTGAACTGGTCAATGATTTTGCGCAATCACGTCTCACAAAGCTGGACAATGAGTTGAATGCGGGGCTGTCTGTTCTGAGTAATTTCTCGCCAAGCCGTGTGCTGGAGACTTTGCCGCGCCGCAAACGACCCGCCAACAGAGAGCTGACGGACCGCGCGATTGAGGCGTTCCTAGAACTTCGGGTGAATTATCAGCTTAATTTTGCCCGAAGCGAGATAAAAAAGTTTAAATCAAGACGCCGGATATTTAATTCGACCCAGGATATGATTTACCTCGCCGCAGCGATATTCACCTTCCTTTCACTCGCCTTGAAGATTTTTGGCACGGCAGGTTTGGCAATATCCACCCACTGGATTGATTTCATGGCGATTACTTTGTTCATTATGGGATCGACCGAAGCCATTATGGATAATGCCCTGTTGGAGGACCACTCGGAGAGCCGTTATGATCAATATGCCCGAGAAATCGAAAGCGCGATTGCCGATGATCCTGAGCTAAAAAAAGACCTTCCGGCCTTGGTCGAGAAGATTGAACGCATATGCCTTGGCGAGCTTGACCGGTTTTGCGCCGCCGCCGAGAAGATCAGTTACCGATTTTAAAGGTTGGTATTTTTAACGCGCTGCGCTCATTAAAAAAACCTGCCGCCCCATTTAAGAAGCGGCAGGTTAGAGATTTAGTTTTGGCTCCGATTAATAATCGTAGCTAATCCCGAAGCGTACATATCGCGGTGTTTGAAAGGACGTCGGGGTACCGTAGCGGCCCTCTGGCACGATAGACAGGGGATCCCCGTCGCCGGCTCCAAATTCGCCATATTCGCGTAAGTCCGTAGAGGCTTTGCTGTTGAAAACATTAAAGATGTCGGCGCGAACTTTCAATTTCCCCGGGAATGACGATTCAATAAGTTTTGAGGCGTCATAGCTGAAGCTCAAGTCTAAGCGGCTCACCCAGTCGGTTGTGAGTGCAGATCCGCGCGGGACAAGTTTCCCGCCGCAAAAATGCGAGACTGAGCCATAGGCCGCGGCAAACTGGTCTGTAGGATGCTCGCCCATACAGCCAAGTTTCCTCGGGGATGTGAGCCGGTAAGACGCGCCAATTAAGAAATCGTCTGTGAGCTCATAGGCCCCCCACATTTTAAGTTTGTGAGCCCGGTGATTCGGTGATTTACCATAGGCACCGTCGGTCAAACCTGGTTGGTCATAATCGGTTGTAATACCCGTATCATCTTGCCCATTGTCAGATTTGACTGACCCTTCATAGTTTCCTTCAAGGTTGGAGAAGGTATAGGAACCATGCAGGTCAAACTTGTCTGAGAACTCACGGTTGAAAGTAAACTCAATCGCCTCGTAAGTGCGCTCGGCCTTTGGATAGCCCAAAAGATCGGCAGACAGATCGGCGAAGAAGGGATCCGTGCCATTTGCGCCCAATACGGCGCCAGCCGCACTATCGATGTTGAGGTTTACACGCATGTCGCTGCCCGGATTGGTCACAACATATTGGTGGAAACCTGTCCAAACATTTTCACAGCCTGTAATGCCGTTTTGCGCACACCAACCGATTACGCCCGCATCAATCGCGACGTCCTCAATTGTCGAGGCGAGCTCGCGATGGGTAAAGTTCACGCCAAAATCCCAGCCATTGTCAAAGTCGTGACGCAAACCGAGGATAATTTCGTCGCTATACATAGGCTCCAGATATTCATTCACAATTCCGCTTGGATCTGTGATGCTGCCATCTGCCAGGGGCACAGAGCGTAGCAAGGTCGTTCCAATGGTCGGCGTGGCGCTTCCATTGGTACTGATAAGCTCATAATATTCGTAACCGTCGCGCTCATTCCCCGCTTGGCGCATATTTGTGTTGGATGGAATGCCAATAAAGTAACGTCCCCAAGCCCCGCTGACGGTTGTATGACCATCGCCAAAGAGGTCGTAGGCAAATGCCAAACGAGGGGCCCATTGGTTCTTAAGCTCTACATAGGTTTCGCCGAGGGGATTCAGGTTCGTAAACGAGTCGTTTCGCAGGCCAAGGTTCAGCGTGAGGCGATCAGAGACATCCCACGAGTCTTGGATATAGAAGGCGTCTTGGTCGATCTCGTAGGCTCCATCAAGCGTCCGCGCGCGAACCCGTGCAATTTCGTCGACGCCTTGATAGATGGCGTTTGATGACGTGAACAAGAGGTAGGCCGCGCCGCCCGGATATTGTTGCACTGTTGATGATGCGAGCTTTTCTGAATCGTACCCAACGCGCACGTGATGCTCACCGAGGGCTGAAAAATAGACGTCCGCGTCCAGTCTAATTTGCTCGCGCGAATCTTCATCGTCGGCTTGCAGCGGTGCCGTTGTCGACTCACAACTATTGATTCGGTCACTCTCGGAACCCAGAGCGCCGCCGTCGGTCCGCGTCGAGATTTGACGGGAGTCCGTAATGATGGGGCAGTCATCGCCCGTTTGGGAAATCGTCTTGTCAAAGGTTTGCTTGCCGTAAAGCGCCGATACGGTCAACCAATCGGAGAGGCGGCCCGTATATTTGCCAATGAAGACGTCTCCGCCCGATTGAGTTTCAAGCGTTGCGACTTCTTGTTCTGTGCCATTAGCAAAGTCGAGATTGAAGTTCCGATCGACAATCGTTGCGGCGTCCCGGAACCATGTGCCTTCGAGGGTGTGGTTATCAGTGATGTTGAAATCGATTTTTGCCCCGAAGAACGGATCGTCGTTGGAACGCTCAATGCGCGAGCCTGTCGTATTTGGCGTGAGCACCACATCCGTCGCGTAGCCGTTTGCATCGCGTATTTCATTGCCAGCAGCGTCCGTCGCAATGGTTGAACTGTAGTCGCGGAAGGTATTGCTGGACGTACGCTTACGCGGGCTGACCATGAAATAGCCAAAAAGCTTATCCTTGATGATCGGACCCGACACATAGAAGTTTGATTCGATGTTTTCGCGCTCGTCGAGATTGTTAACCGAGAATAACGTATCCGGGGAATTTGTCCCGAGGCCGTCTGGCTCAACATAGAGATTTGCGCCAAAGTGATACTCGTTGGAGCCTGACTTCGTCACAGCATTTGAAACGCCGCCCGTCGCGCGTCCAAACTCGGCTGGGAAACCGCCCGTTTTGGTCTCGACCTGCTGATAGAATTCAAACGGGACTGAGGACCCACCCACGAAATTGCGGATGTCGGTAATCGCCATACCGTTAACATAGTAGGTGTTTTCTGCGATGGACGCGCCGCTCAGGGACGCCAGTGAATTTCCACCTTGGGTTTGGAACGCAGAATCGCCTTCGACAGTGCCGGGTGTTAAAAGCGTCAACGCGGCCAAGCTTCTTGGGAGCGGAGTGCGTTCAAACGTTTCGGTCACGTCAATCACGAGGCCGGTTCCGGCCACTTCGAAGTCATAGGCTTTTTGCTGTACGGCTGTGGTGATGATTTCATCTGCGCCGCCGCCCGTCAGCACATAGCTGCGGCTTTGAATGGAGCCGACTGTGACGCTGACACTCTCATTTCCCGTATTGTAGAGGTCTGACGTTATGACCAGATCGTAAGCGCCGATTTGAAGGCGCGGCAGACGGTAGCGTCCTTCGGCATTTGTGGTCGAAACGGTCGTTGTTCCGCGGGCGCGGGATGTGGCCGTGACCACGGCGCCCGGAACGACTTCACCGGCTGTATTGTAGATAATTCCTTCAATACCGCCCGTCGTATAATCCTGCGCGTAGGCATTTGTGCTGAGCAGGAGAGGAGTTACGGCTCCGAAAGCCATCGCCCCCGCAATAATTGTTGAGCGTAAGAGTGAGTTGCGGCCTCCCGACGGCCCTTTGATTTTTGTTGTTTTTATCACAATGAGTTTCCTTTTTTTTGGCGCCACATGCGCGTGCAGTCGGGATATTAAAAAAAGGCAATGCTGGCATAAGAGCCAATCTGCGAACGGTGTGTTGAGTGTGCCAAAGGTTGGAGAATAGGACGAACCGCAGAATTGACGCGATTAACGGTTATGGGAATTTTCGCGGTATGGGGATAGAAGACTCTCATAAGAGAGGTTCAGACGATGAGAATGTTGGCAAATAGATATAGACCCACGGACCAGTTTCTGCTCGTTTGTGCGCTGACCGTTGTTGTTTGTGCTCTGAATCTGGCTGTAAACGTTGCGCTGACCCAGATGAACCATTCTCAGTTTCCATTTAGGGTCTGGTTGATTGACAATGCGATTATCATTCCGCTGCTCTGGATCATTGCCAAATACATTAATAGGCTACCGGTTCTCGTCGTCCTCATTTGTGGCCCCTTCATTTCGCTCGTCATCTCATTCATTGATTTTCAAATCTACGCGCTTTTACTGAGCGGGGGGCTAAGCTGGGAGGAGGACGGGTTTAAACTGATGAAGTTCCTCTCGGACGTCTATATCTACTCTCTCTTCTATTTCGCATGGTATTTGGGATATATGGCGATCCATAATTATTTCAGGTTCATTCGTGAATCCGTTGTTGCGCTGGAAGCCAAATCACAAGCCGACGCGGCGCAACTGGCCATGTTGCGATATCAGATAAATCCACATTTTCTTTTCAATACGCTGAACTCAATCTCCGCGCTTGTTCTGACTCAGGAAAATGAAAAGGCCGAGGGCATGATTTCGGGCCTGAGCCGTTTCCTACGTTTTTCACTGGATAACAATCCCAACGTAAAAATCACGATCGCGCAGGAAATGGACGTGGCGCGTGAGTATTTGCAAATTGAAAAGATCCGGTTCGAAGACCGAATTGACTATATATTTGAGATTTCTGACGTTGCACGAGACTGCCTTGTTCCGAGCCTGATCTTTCAGCCGGCTGTGGAGAACGCCATTAAACACGCGGTCGCCCCGTCAAAGAAAAAAGTAAACCTGCATATTTTTGCGGACGTTAAAAATGGTAGGCTCTCCTTTGGTATTTCTGACAATGGTCCGGGGCTTGGTCCCATTAAGGCCGAAAACGGGATTGGTCTGGCGAACATAAGGTCTCGCCTGTCCGTTATTTATAAAGGACAAGCGAGTGTTAAAATTAGCGAGCCGCCCTCTGGCGGGGTGCGCGTTCAATTTGAAATCCCGGCCGAGAAACATAGCGGCAAGACCGCGCGTGCGGGCAGCAAAGCAGGTGAGGGCACAACATGATCCGGACCGTTATCGTCGATGATGAGGGACTGGCTATCAAACGGTTACAGATCAAGCTCGCCCGTCATAAAGATATAGAGATTGTGGGCGTGGCAAGAGACGGAGATGCGGCGGAGAAGCTTTTGCAGAGCCTCTCGCCGGATCTTCTCATACTCGATATCGGGATGCCGGGTAAGGACGGGCTTGAAGTCGCGCAAACCGCCATTCATCACAAAACTCATATCATTTTCGTGACTGCTTTTCAGCAATATGCCGTGAAAGCCTTTGAGCGCAATGCGGTCGATTATTTATTAAAACCAATTGACTCGGACCGCTTGGAGCGGGCCCTCGAAAAGTACCGCACGGTGAGGCAGCAAGGCGAAGCTATGGAGAAAATCGAAGAGCTTGAATCGGTCGTGACGCAGCTACGGCACGCGGCCATGACGCCAAATAGTGACGAGAAACCCCACTTCTTTTGGAACCAAGATAACGGGATCACCCAAAAAATCAGGTTCGGGGATATTGATTGGGTGCAAGCGGCGAGGGACTATATCCTCTTACATATGGATAATGGCCGCACGCATTTGGTCCGGCATACGCTATACGGCTTCGAGGAACTTCTTGACAGTAACCAATTCCAACGCGTTCACCGCTCATCGATTGTGAATATTCTTAAAATTAACAAAATCATCAAACGTGACGATACGCTCTTTTTGACGACCCGCGCAGGTCATGAAATCCGCGTTGGCCGTTCCTACCGGCAGGAGACATCTTTGAAACTCAAACAGCTTCCAAACCTTTCCATTCCCAAGACTTGACCGCCGTTCTTTGCCGTGCATTCACGGCTGTTGGTCGCGCCGCGTGACGCCTATCGCAAGACCGGGCATATTCACATCAAGCCATTATACAGGGCGGTTTTGATTTGCTTTTAAGTCCTTAGGTTAGAAAGAAGCAATCACACCTTCCGAAACCTACCTTCGAACTGGTGACGACAACATCTGTAAAGAGCGTTGTTGTCACCCATTTTTTGTTGTGCGACTGGATTTCGCTCGATTGAAATTCTCTGGTTGTCTGCGTTCTCTCTCTGCTTTTTTGTCCCAAAATAGCGCTTTTCAGAGCGACATGCTTAATTTTCGATGAAACCCGATTTAACTGATTTTTCAATGATTTGTGACAATTCCATCAAATATAGATAGCCCCGTAAAGGGGCAGGCATAAGGTGTATGTGATGTTCAGTAAATTTCTGAAACATGAAGCAGGTAATTTTTCGACAATGTTCGCATTGAGCCTTTTACCGATCATGATTGGCGTTGGCGTGTCCGTTGATTATAGTTCGCTGTCAAAGGCGGACAATGCAGCCCAAGGTATTGCAGATGCGGTTGCATTGGCGGCCGCGGTTTATGTCAACCAAAACGGCGAACATCCGGAAACTGATGCTCAGGGTTATGTGGAAGGCCGTGTCTATACAGCCAAGGAGCTTGGCTATGATATCGGGGACGGCACCGCGACGGTTGTCGTGACTTACGATGATGCCGATGGCACAGCGAAAGTGACCGTCAGCGGCGTCTACAAGACGGCCTTTATGGGGCTTATGCAGGTCGACACCCTTGACTTTGGCGCGACGGCAAGTGCTGTTTACAATGACCCGAATGCTACAGCCTTAAGTGTGTTTTTTGCGCTAGATGTGTCTGGATCAATGAAATTCGATGATAAGATCGATACCTATACGAGCAATGACTATTATGAAAAATACTCAACTGTCGTGGGTGCCCAAGCTCGCGAGGTGGGGTTAAGGGCGACAACAAAAACATTTATGAAATCCCTTGAAGATATTATGCCGGCGTCCTCAGGGGCCCGAAAAATTCTTCGAACGGCCATGTATCCCTATGCGGGGGTCACCATGAAAACAATGCAGGTTGACCCGAAGTGGGGCCTTATCTCGGACAGTGAAATTAACGGATTGGTGGCCCTGGACGGGACGAATCCTTTGGGCGGTACGAATTCCTGGGCTCCCATGCAAGATGCCTTGCATAGTATCCGAAAAGAGCCCGGTATTCACAAGGCCGAAAATGGCAATGACGATCCCCTAAAGTATGTGGTTTTCATGACGGACGGCGTCAACGATAATACGTCCTCCAGCTGCAAGATGGTTGTCGTCGGGTATACGTGGTGGGGGTATCCAATCAAAGAAGAGGTTTGCACCTATTCAACGGTTTACGACGAGCAAACCCTAAAGGTGTGCCAAGACATGAAAGATGAAGGCGTCGAGATTTATACAATCGCGTTCTCATTGGCTCCGGGTCGATATCATCGAAATGATGGCGGGATATGGGCCAATAAGGAATTTGACCGGTATCATTATGTTTTGGAGCAAGACATCTCTGATAGAGCGAACCTTTTGCTGTCAAGCTGCGCCTCATCACCTGAGCACTATTTCCAAGCGGACGATACGGCCGGTTTGGCGGATGCGATGGAAAGAATTTCAGGTGACATTATCGAAAATGTCGTGCGGTTGACCTTGTAATTCCGTCACTTTTTTTCGCGAGTTGCAACTTATCGTCCTGCAATGATTAAACTTTGTTTAGGATTGATATTTTCCGACGGAAATTTGCTGGCAAGACGTTAGAGGCTATGTATGCAAATCTAACGTTAGTCTATCCGGCGAATTTTAAGGTCGAACATGTCAAAAAAATACTATTACGTTGCCGGGGTGGCCATCGCGGCGGCATTAATTTGGGCGGTGTTTTTTCGCGCGGACAAGTCCGAGGACGTGGGGACCTTTGAGATTGAAACGGCCGCCGTTGAAATGGGCGACGTTGCGCGTGTTATATCGGCTTCGGGGGCCGTTCGCGCCCTGACCACCGTGGAAGTGGGCTCACAGGTTTCTGGGCAAATTACCGCTTTGAACGCCGATTTTAACTCTCAAGTGACAGCCGGCGAGATTATCGCTCGCATTGATCCCCAAACCTTTGAGAGCCGCGTCGAATCCGCGAAAGCCGATGTGCAAAGCGCGCTCGCAAATCTCGCCGTTCAAAAAGCGAATATTGCCAGTGCCGAGGCGACGCTGGCGCAGGCCGAACGAAATTATGCGCGGCAAGAAGCCCTTTACGCTGCGGATGCGGTTGCGCGCTCGACGCTAGAGGATAATGAACGCGCGCTTGCTGTGGCAAAGGCTAGTCTCGATGTGAGCCGTGCGCAGCTGCGCACGTCCACTGCTGCGCTATCACAGCGCAATGCGTCCCTCAAATCAGCGCAGGTCGACCTTGAACGTACGATCATTCGCTCGCCCATTGATGGGGTCGTTATTTCTCGAAATGTTGACGTTGGCCAAACGGTTGCGGCCAGCTTTTCTGCGCCGGTTCTTTTCACAATTGCCCAGAACCTCGAAGATATCCGCATTGATGCGGCTGTTGTCGAAGGCGATATTGGCGGCATAGACGCGGGCGATACGGCTGAGTTTAATGTGGATGCTTATCCAGACCAAACGTTTACGGGTGTTGTCGAGCAAGTTCGGCTTGCCTCGGAAACCTTGCAAAATGTCGTGACTTACACGGTTGTTATCAAAGCGCGCAATCCACGTGGCCGCCTATTGCCAGGCATGACGGCCAATGTCGAAATTACCGCCGATAAGCGCAAGGATGTCATGCGGATTGCGGAAACCGCTGTGAGGTTTCGTCCGCCAGCCAATGGTCCCCAAGTGGTCGAAGCTGAAGCAAGTGAAGGGCGCGGCGCGCCCGGAACGGGTGGACGCGGCGGTGGTATGCGGTTCTTGGATAATCTCGACATAGATCCCGCGAAAAAGGCGGCGATCCAAGAGGAGCTTCGGACAGAGATGGAAGCTATACGTTCGGCGATGGGGGACATGGCGCAATTTGATCGCAACACCATGCGTCAACGCTTTCAGGCCGCCACAGATAAGGTCCTGAAACGCAATTTGACGGACGAAGAATATAAAATGGTTCAGGCCGCCATGAGCGAACGCGCGTCCGTCACACGTGTTGACGCCTATAAAAATAGAGCCGACGGGCAGCTTGAGAAACAAACATTGACGCTTGGCCTGCAAGACGGGTCCTACGCGGAAATTCTGCGCGGGGCAGAGGTGGGCGAAAAATTTGTCACGCGCGTTCGTGCGGCCACTGCGGAAAAGTAGAACGTTGATGGAAACGGCAAATCCACCTCCCGCGCTTATCTCGTGCCGCGACGTTGTGAAGACCTATGTCATGGGGACGCAAAAAGTGCAGGCCCTGCGCGGCGTCAATCTCTCTTTTAACCGCGGAGAAATGACCGCCATTATGGGGCCATCCGGTTCGGGGAAATCAACGCTCATGAACCTGATCGGTGCATTGGATGTCCCGACCTCTGGGGTTCTGGAGATCAACGGAAGAAACCTCGCCAAGCTACGACCGAATGAACTCGCGGATTTGCGCAATGAGACGATCGGGTTTGTGTTCCAGCAGTTTAACCTGCTCGGCCGCTCGTCCGCTTTGACGAATGTGAAACTGCCTCTGCGCTATTCCCGAAAACCGATCGACGATATAGACGCACGCGCTGCAGAATGCCTCGAAATGGTTGGTCTTGGTGAGCGCATGGACCACCGTCCCATGCAGCTCTCTGGCGGCCAGCAGCAGCGCGTCGCGATTGCGCGGGCGCTCGCCTGTTCTCCGTCTATTATTTTGGCAGACGAACCAACCGGGGCGCTGGATACGAAAACATCTGAAGACATTATGGACTTGCTGACGGGACTGGGAAAACGCGGTATTACCGTTATTCTCGTCACTCACGAACCCGAAGTCGCGGATTACGCTGCGCGAAAAATCCATTTTAGAGACGGCCAGATAGAGCTTGATGAAAGGGCTGGATCATGAAGTTCGGCGTGGCCCTTAAATCCGCTTTGGAGGCGTTACGCTCCAATCCGATGCGAAGCTTTCTCACCATGCTCGGCATTATGATCGGCGTTGCGTCCGTGATGGCGATGATGGCGATTAGCGAAGGCGCGGCGCGTCAGGTTGATGCTCAAATCTCGGCACTAGGCGCGAATAATTTAACGGTGCGGCCCGGTTCAAATAGGCGCGGCGGACGCTCAGGCGGCGCAGCCTCGGCGACGCCGTTCACGGATGATACGGTGCTAAAGCTGCGCGGCGAGCCTTATGCGTTTGCGGTGGCGGCTCGGATCAATGGGTCTGGCACTGTGGTCGCCGGCGAAACAAATTGGAGTACCAATATTTACGGCGTCAATGCCGACTATTTTATCAGTCAGGATTGGGCCGCTGGGGAAGGGCGTATTCTCGATGAGACAGACATCGCGTCCGGCAGTGCCGTGGCCGTTATCGGGACGACTATCGCGGATAACCTGTTTGAAGGTTCGAGCGCGCTGGGACAGCGTATCCGCGTGAATAATGTACCGCTGACGGTTGTCGGGGTGCTGGCCGAGAAAGGCCAATCGAACTTCGGCAGTGATCGCGATGATGTTGTTATCATTCCGATTGTGACGGCGCGTAACCGCGTCTTGGGGGGTCATTCGACGACGCCGGATTATGTGGCGAGCATTGAGGTCTCTGTGACCCCCGGCTACGATATGGCGCGGGCTCAAAACGAACTCGAAGAACGGTTGCGTGTTATTCGCCGTATTCGCCCCGGCAATGATGATGATTTTCGTGTGTTTAATATCGCTGACTTCATACGGGCAAGGTCGAGCACACAAGCGACATTTGGTATCTTGCTGGCGTTCACGGCGGCCGTTTCTTTGATCGTTGGCGGCGTCGGGGTTATGAATATTATGCTCGTATCCGTCACAGAGCGTACCCGCGAAATTGGTTTGCGTATGGCGATTGGCGCGCGGGGACAGGACATATTGGGGCAGTTCCTCTTCGAAGCGCTCGGACTCTGTTTGATTGGCGGTATTATCGGCTCAGGTCTGGGCGTTGGCGCGGCCGAGCTCGCGTCGAACCTCGGCGACTTCCCCGTTAATATTTCGCCGACGATTGCGCTTATATCCATTGGTGCGTCGGTTTTGGTGGGTTTATTTTTCGGCTTCTTTCCAGCCCGCCGCGCCGCTCAGCTCAACCCTATCGAGGCTCTCCGTCATGATTAAGGTCATTACCTCCACAGCGGTCATCGCATTGACGTTGAATTTGGGGGCCTGCGCGACTCTGGATAAAGGACCGTCTGCATCGGCCGCGCTGAGCGCCGAAAGCGCTGCCCTAAAAGCCCCCGCAAGCTGGGTGTTTGGCGCGCAGCGCGACGGCGAGATTGCCGAGGATTGGTCGGCTGTTTTGAGCGATCCTTTGCTAGAGAGCTACATCAATACGGCGCTTGAAAATAATCCGTCGCTCCGCGCCAGCGCCGAGAGCGTGGCACGCTCGGAAGCGCTCCTCATTCAGGCTAGATCACGTCTGCTTCCAAGTCTGAGTGCTAATTTCGCCGCGCGCGGCGGCGGCGCTCTGGAGGGGCAAGGTTTCTCCGACAGCTACTCAGGCGGGATCGGTGCAAGCTGGGAAGCCGATCTTTGGGGCGGCATCCGCTCTGGCGTTTTAGCCTCGAATTACGATTTATTCTCGACCCGCGCATCTTTTGAAAGCGCGCGGCAAGCGCTCATCGCGGCCGTTGCGCGGTCATTTATTCTGAACGTGGAATCCGATCTGCAAATTGCTCTGAGCAAGAAGACCTTGGCAGCCCAAGAAGAGACGTTGCGGATCGTGCGTGTGCGTTATGACCTTGGCGCGGCCTCACGCCGGGAGTTGGTGCTGGCGGAATCCGATGTGGCAGGGGCACGGGATAATCTGGTCGTCGCGAAATCTGCGAAAACAGAGTCTATTTTGGCGCTTCAAATATTACTGGGTCAGTATCCAAGCGGGACGCTGGATATATCGCCGAGCTTTCCAAAGTTCTCCGAGATACTGTCTGCAGGGACGCCGGAGGAGCTTTTGCGCCGCCGCCCAGATGTAGTGCGCGCCGAATTTGATGTTCTAAGTGCATTTCAATCCACTCGCGCGGTTAAAACCGATAAATGGCCGAGCTTGTCCCTCTCCGGTGGGCTTGATACAAGTTCCGCAAATTTAGGCGACCTACTTGACCCCGCATCCATTGCCTATTCTCTCGGGGCGCGGCTTGCGGGCACCCTGTTTGACAATGGTTTGTCGCAAGCGCGCATCGACGCTGCCACGGCGAGCCAACGGCAAGCATTGGCCAATTATGGGCAGGCCGTGCTCGATGCCTATTTTGATGTGGAAAGCAGCCTGAATACCATTAATACGCTGAGCGAGCGGAGCGCCTATGTTCAGCAAGGGGCGGACGCGGCTCGTGAAACTTTGGCGCTCGCCGAAATTCAGTATAAAGAGGGCGCGATCGACTTGCTGGATGTTCTCACTTTCCGCCAGCGTAGTTTCCAAGCTGACCGCACTCAAATCACGTTACAACGCCAAAACATTGAGGCGCGCATTGCGCTTTACTTGGCGCTCGGCGGGCCCGGGGTTAGCCGCGAAAACCCAGCGGACGCCGCCGAATAAACCTCAACCGTATGAGCAGGCATGAAACCCGCGTGATGAATGCCGTCATCTGACTTTTCGGCATCATCTATAGGCTAGAATCTATCGTCTCGGATCACGCTCACATCGGACACGCTTAAAACACCAATATGCGCGCCGATTAGATTTTCCAGTTTTGCGGTTAAACCTTCGAGTAAGTCTTCATTCAAAATCGAGATGATGAGGACCATATCCTGACTGGACGAGAGGTCCGTTCCGCGCTGCCATCGATTGCCGCTACCAAACCCAGCCATGCAAGAGAGCGCTGTGTAGCCGGTCACGTTCGAGTCTTCTAATATGCGGCAGGCGCGCTTAAAGGCGGGTTTCTCTATGATGAGTTCTAGTCGTTTTTTCGCGTACATAAATATATCTCCTAACCTGTAACCCATTGGGCGAGCAAAATGTAAAGCGGAATGCCGAGCGTGAGGTTAAAGGGAAATGTCACGCCCAGCGAGAGCGTCAAATAAATTGACGGTTTTGCCTGTGGCAGCGCGAGGCGCATGGCAGCGGGAACGGCGATGTAAGAGGCCGAAGCGGCAAGCGTCATCAACAAGGCGGCATCGCCCACACTGATGGTCAAAACATGGCATGCGGCGGCTGTGATAAGTGCCGAGATTATTGGCATGGTGACACCAAAAGCCAATGATCCAAATCCGAGTTCGCGCCAACCTTGGCGCAATCCTCGGCCTGCATTTAGTCCCATATCGAGCAAGAATAGGCATAGAATGCCTTGGAACGGCGTCACAAAGAACGGTGAAATCTTCTCCATGCCCGGTTCTCCGCTGACCCATCCGATCACCAGAGCGCCCACCAGAACGACAACCGAGGCATTGAGGAAGACCTCGCGAAAGAGTTCGCCTTTTTCCGAACCGGCAATTTCGCCGTCCTTTTTCATACCCCGGCGCGCGAGTAGCAAGGCGGACATGATGGCGGGGACTTCCATAAGGGCCGCAATCGCCACCATATAACCAGACGTCATAATACCGGCCAGTTGAAGCGCTTGGGTTGCGGCAACGAATGTGACGATCGAGATCGAACCGTAATGTCCCGCTGTAGCGGCGGCGTCTATGCGGCTCATTTTGCTGACGAACCTGAGCAGCATGTAAGCGAGAAAGGGAAGTCCGAAGGACAGGACCAAAGCGAGCCCCGCGATCGCGAAAATCTCCGGCGATAGGGCGGCCTTCGACATTGCCACCCCGCCTTTGAGGCCAATGGCCATCATTAAATAAATAGCGAGGCCTTTTGCGAAGCTTTCGGGGACGCTCATTTGTGAACGCATCAGCGCTGCGCCAAGTCCCAAAATGAAGAAAAGGACAATGGGGGATAAGAGCGTTGATAGAATAAGATCAGAGGTCATGAGGTTCTGTCCGTTTATCAGAGATGGAGGTTTGGAGGTTTTTCAGGTCCGACGGCTCGCCAATAATCGCCACCTCGTCTGTGCCCAAAAGCTCGGTCTCCGGCGTGGCCACTAAGATTTCGCCCGCGCGCTCAATGAGCGCGATTAAGCATGAGGCAGGTAGAGAGATGTCAGAGATTTTAAGTCCGGCTTGCGCGTGCAAAGCGGGGAACTGGGCAACCGGTCCGTGCAGAAAATGATCGTCTCGCATCAAGACTTCGTTCATGCCCCGCTCGGTTTTTGCAGCCAGCCATCTGGACTCAAAGCTCTCGCCTTGAACAACCTCTGCCAAATGCCCGGCGAGGCGCAGGTCAAGACCGACCGGTTTAGGGGGAACAATTAAGAACATCAGCGTATGCGCGGCGTCCACAGATTGACTGTCCA
Source organism: Maricaulaceae bacterium (assembly GCA_048268905.1). GTDB lineage: Bacteria > Pseudomonadota > Alphaproteobacteria > Caulobacterales > Maricaulaceae > JACOMS01. The sequence continues at coordinate 160,210 of JBLWUN010000001.1, forward strand.
AACGCGCTTGCGGGCCAAAGCGCAAAACAAATAATTCCGGCTGCTTTACGTCCGCATGCGTTTGATAGGCAATATGCACATGTTTGCTCATGGGATGGAAATGAAACGCGCCGCCGGGAAAAATGTCAGAGATAATCTCAGCTTGAAGATCAAAGCGGTCGACTGCTTGCTCTTTTAATATCTCGCAAATGAGCGTGTTATCATACAGACCGTAGCGGAAATCCATCATGACGGAGCGGGCGATAACGGCCTCATATGAGAGGTTTTCCGCTTGCGTCCGGTCGTGAATGATTGTCATTAATTCGCGCTCAAGGCCTTCATAGCGTTGCTGCCCAAGCCGTTGATGGATGTGGAAAATCGCGCCGCGGCGCTCCAAGCTGCCGGAGGCATAGAAATGATACCACAGAACGCACCCTATGGTGACCATGCCCGTGAAAGCGATGGCGAGCATTCCCATCTCGATGATGAGCCAGAACGAGATTAAAATCCCGGCAATTTGTAGCCAGGGATAAAACGGCGCTTTGTAGCCGGGTTTGTAACTGGCGATGCGGGCTTCGCGCATGACGATGACGGCGATACAGACGAGGCCAAAGAGTAGTAGCTGGAACGCGCTGGCAAGCTTTGCCACGGAGGCCACGTCAAAAAGAAGTAGCACAGCAATCATCGTCAGAACGGTGACAATAATCGCGAAGGTGGGCGTGCCGTGCTTTCCAATTTTGCTGAGGCGCGCGGGGACAAGCTTGTCATTCGCCATGGCATAAGGGTAGCGCGAGGCCGACATGATTCCGGCATTTCCAGTTGATGCAAAAGCCGCAATAGCCGCCACAACGATTAAAATGACGCCAAGATCAAACGGGACCCATCCAAGGAATTGTTGGCCCGCATCGGCGATTGGGGTGTGGCTCTTATATAGCGCCTCAGGCTCCAATATATTGATGAGAACGACGGTTCCGAGGGTGTAGATGACAGTCGCGGTTATGAGCGAGAGCGTCATCCCCAGCGGGATGTTGCGGTCAGGGTTTTGGACTTCCTCGGCCACGCTCGCGACTTTTGTCAATCCTGCGTAAGACACAAAAACGAGGCCTATGGTGGACACAAAGCCGACCAATCCCGTTTTGAAGAAATTGTCATTTCCAAACACAGGGTTCAGTACGGCCTTCATGTTTGTTTCCATTAGGCCAAGACACACAAATGCAATAAGAATAACCACCAGAACCGTGACCAGAAGGCGCTGCAAGAGCGTTGTCTCTTTTGCGCCGAAAATGTTGATAAGGCCAAAGGCGATGGTCAGCAGAATTGCCGTGATCGTGACGGGGAGGTCAAGATAAAGGCCGAGATACGCGCCCATCCCCACGAGGGCAAAGGCACTTTTAAAGACCACCGCCACCCACGAGCCCAGACCGCCTATGGTGCCCATAAGCGGACCCATCGCCCGGTCGAGGAAGTAATAGGTGCCCCCAGCCTTTGGCATCGCGGTTGAAAGTTCTGCCATACAATACATGGCGGGAAGGATCAGAAAACCTGCCACCAGATAGGCCAGCCACACCGAGTTGCCCGTGTAAGACGCCGCTATTCCCGGCAATAGGAAAAGACCGGAGCTAAACATAGCTCCGGTCGACATGGCATAGACATCAAAGAGGCCCAGATTTTTTTTAAGTTTAGGGGCGTCAGACATGTTGACTTCCTTTCATTCAATGCCGCGCGTGGGATTTGGCAATGAGGCGGCACATGACAATCAGGCGTTGGACGATTGTAAGTTAGAGGAGCTGTTTGATGGGGCCTCGACGCAATCTTTACAAAAAATGCGCAGCAGCATGAAGCCGAGCAGGCCAGAACATATCGACCCCATGAGCACGCCAAGTCTGACGGCGTTGAGGGTCTCGTCGCCCTCAAATGCCAGTGTGCCGATGAAAAGGCTCATGGTGAACCCGACACCTGTCAAACAGGCAATCCCGTAGAGTTGGGCCCAGTTCGCCCCCGTCGGGAGTTTGGCAAGGCCTAGCTTTACGGCGATCCAAGAGAACGAGAAGACACCCACTTGTTTCCCGACAAACAGTCCCAGAGCAATACCGATTGGCAAGGGTGCGAGGATATCGGTGATGGTAATGCCCTTAAGCGAGACGCCGGCATTGGCAAAGGCGAATAGCGGCAAGATGAGGAAGGCGACCCAAATATGCAGCCCGTGTTCCGCGCGGTGCAAGGGTGAGCTGTCGGCAGCCTCTTTCGCTTTTAGCGGTATGGCGAGGGCCGTGACAACGCCTGCAAGCGTGGCGTGAACCCCGGACTTTAGAACGCAGGCCCAAACAAATACGCCGATCAAAGCGTAGGGCGTAATGCGCGAAACGCCCATACGGTTGAGCGCAACCAGAGCTGCGACCCCGAAGCCGCCTAAGCCCAGCGCGGCAAGCGAGAGGTCTTGCGTATAGAATAACGCAATGATGATAATGGCAACCAAATCGTCAATAATCGCAACGGCGAGCAAGAGTATTTTCAGAGACACAGGGACCCGCGAACCCACAAGCGCCAAAATCCCGAGCGCAAAGGCGATATCCGTCGCAGCCGGGATGGCCCAGCCTTGAATCATAACCGGATCTGACATGTTGAAATATACATAGATCAGGGCGGGAGCGATGACGCCGCCAATCGCTGCGAAAATCGGAAGTGACGCCTTGTCGAAGCTGGAGAGTTCCCCTTCAATGACTTCACGCTTAATCTCGAGACCCACAAGAAAGAAGAAGATCGCCATCAGCCCGTCATTAATCCAGAGGAGCAAGGGCTTGGCGATTTCAAAAGCGCCAAATTGCACGGCGACGGGCGTGCTGAGGAAGCTCGAGTAAAGCCCGCTGAGCGGCGAGTTGTTGGCGACCAACGCCATAATAGCGACAAACATCAGCACAAACCCGGCCGATGTTTCGTAACGTAAAAAGTCCTGAATTTTGTTTACAATTCGAGGCATGTATATCCCATAAAAGTTATATCACCCCGTTGGTGGAAGGGGCGACGAAGTTTCTGTTATTGAGCTGTTAAATCAGGCGTCTATCTTCTGCCTGGCCCTCACGAGTTGGAGGGCTTTGGGGTGGAGGGGCGAGGCTCGGCAGCCTAATGTCGAAAGGTGCGAAATTGAGGTATCGAGAAGGCTATAGACCTCGGTTTTATATTGTAGAAAGAGCTTGGTAGCGGCTTCGATTTCATCGCAGGCTTGATCATACTGCCCGGACTCCATCATGGCCTCCGCTGAGGAGACGTGGGTTCTAAATCGACTTTTGGTGGTCAGGCCGCTGTTCCGATGAAAATCACGAGAAACAACAGGATGAGCTCCGCCTTCATCTTCCCAAGTTTGGATGTGAGTGCCTTTACAAACCGCACGTGTCTTTTCCTCCGCATGAGTGCCAGAACTTGGCTGGCTGTAAAGGGGCGTTTTGGCAAGACTGTCCCGCTCCGTCCCAGACTCCACGTTTGGGGGGCAATAGATTGGGTCTGAAGTGGCGTTATCAGTCATGCCAAGGGCTCCTTTCTAAGTTTGCAATGTCCCTAGAACCAAGATGTTCGAATGGCGGGCGAGGGCATTGCTGTCCTGCTGCGGCGAGAGCGCCTGCGGCGTCTCGAGACGTATGAGGACCGGGGGTCAGAGGCCGAGATATTGACGGGCGCAGTCGCCTCGATCAAGATCGGCTGGCCATAGCGTGAGCCGGCGGGGCCCATCGCCTCGAACCCTAATTTATCAAACAGAGTGGCTATCTTGTTTAAGATGTCTTTCGTTTGAAGAGTGCGAAACATTTTTTTCTCCTTTGTTGCCGCAGGGAAAGAAATAGGAGACATGGCGCAATAGTTAAAATATAAGTATTCTATATTTCGTATAGTTTTAAGCTATCAAAGAGGGCCGTTATGAAACCGACACTTCGGCAAATGGAATATCTTGTTGCCATTGCAGACACGGGGACGTTTGGGGAGGCTGCCAAACGGACGTTTGTGAGCCAACCTAGCCTCTCCACACAAATTAAAGACATGGAAGAACATCTTGGGGTGCCGCTCCTTGAGCGAGGGCGGCACGGCGCGTTGCTAACGCCTGTGGGCGCAGAAATGGTCACACGCGCGAGAATTGTTCTCAGGCAGGTCGAAGAGATGAAGGTTCTGGGCCGTGAGGCCACGGGAACTTTGGCGGGCCGCGTGAAATTAGGCGTACTGCCAACCGTCGGGCCTTATTTGCTGCCGCAAGTGACCCGTGAGCTTCACAAGGCTTATCCAGAGCTCCGCCTTTTTGTTCGTGAAGAACGCACTTCTGAATTGCAAGAACATCTGTCTTCCGGGCATTTTGACGTCATCATTTCGACGCCGGAGGATCATCCCGATACAATGAGCTCACCGATTGTCCGAGAGAACATCTATATATGCGTTGCGCCTGACGATCCTTTGGCAGGGAGCCGTGATCCGATTGCGCTTGACCTGTTAAAAGGGCGGGAATTTCTTACCTTAGGGCACGGACATAAATTTGCGACGGTCGTGAAAAACTTGGCGTCAATCGCCGGGGCGACCACGAGCGATGAATATGAAGGGACGAGTCTTGATGCCATTCGGCAGATGGCATCTATGGGTGAAAGCGTCGCCGTTATTCCCAGCCTCTATGCCATTTCCGAAGCGAAACGAGATCCGCAGCTGATCGTTCGCCCCATTACGCACCCGCTTGCCCAGCGCCAAATCGATTTAATCTGGAGATACTCATCTCCCTTGGCCGCAAAATTTACAACGATAGGGACCGTCTTTCACAGCGTCGCCAACGAAATTTTGGGTGAAACCACAAGCGGGTAGGGGCGTATTGGTGCGCCTGAAATGAAATGAGGCCGCCGACCATATTGAACGGCGGCGACCTCACGGCACTCTTGTAAGGGGGGAAGAGTGCCACTTAACCTGCGTGGGTCATCCCGCGGGATGAAGCTTGTTGCATCTAGCACCGCGCAAGTTAACGGTTATGGCATGATCACCGTGTCGATAACGTGGATGATGCCATTTGATGTTTTGATATCTGCCGTCACGACATTTGCATTGTCGATCATGACGCCATTGGTGGCATCAATGGACACATCCGAACCCTGAACCGTTTTCACGTCCAGTTTTTTACCAGCAATCGATGACGATTCAACGGCGCCCGAGAGTACGTGATAGGTCAGGATCGAGACGAGTTGGTCTTTGTTTTCAGGCTTCAAGAGCATGTCAATTGTGCCTTCAGGTAATTTTGCAAAGGCGGCATCTGTCGGGGCGAAGACTGTAAACGGCCCTTCGCTGCGGAGTGTTTCTTCAAGTCCGGCGGCTTGTACGGCCGCAACCAATGTGGTGAAGGACCCCGCATTCACGGCGGTATCGACAATGTCCGCCATTTCGGGGGCGGTTTTTTCGTGACCCGAGGCGTGCGAGTGGGCGAATGCGCTTGTTGAAATTAATCCAGCGGAGAAAACCACGGAAAGAGCTGTCAGGCTAACTTGTTTTAAAACAGACATTTTGTATCCTTGTTTTTGTTGGGTAACGCAGTGTCTACGGTGCAGCATCTAAACTGGATTAAATGGATGTACTTTTTCTAGGCAAAGGCGCGGCACGCGCTCATCTTTTTAAGCCGTCCAGAATAGGGTGAAAAATGCGCCGAAATTGCATCTAATATGCGGTGCGGTTCGTAGGCGATATAGCTCTACTCGTTGAACGACGTTCGGTGGCCGTTTTGGGCGGGCACTATATTTTAATGATTTTAGGAGACCTACATGCCTTATATTGTCGGATATATCGCCGCGATCATCGCGTTTTTTGTGATTGATTTTTTCTGGATTGGGACCGTTGCCAGCGGGTTCTACAATGAACAGATCGGGCATCTTCGCGGTGAGAAGGTTATCATCCCCGCCGCTGTCGTCTTTTATTTGCTTTATATCGCGGGCATTCTGGTGTTTGCCGTTAAACCAGCGCTCGCTGCGGGCAGCGTGAAATCAGGGCTTATATATGGGGCCTTGTTCGGATTTTTTTGCTATGCCACTTATGATTTTACCAATTATGCGACCCTGAAAGACTGGCCGCTGAAAATGGTCGTTGTGGACATCATCTGGGGTGTGTTCCTGACAGGTTCTGTTGCGGCTGTTGCGTCTTGGGTTGCGCTGAAGTTTGCATAGCCCTTTAGTGACTTACGGCTTAATATGAGACGAATAGGGCCATTGCCATAAGCGGATTAGTCTTTATCTTGACAGACGTAGAACCTCGGTTTGAGTTTTTTTCGGAATGGCAAGAGTAATGAGCGATCATGTATATGAAAATCACGTCAGCCACCGCCTAGGGTGGCTCAGAGCCGCAGTGCTCGGCGCGAATGACGGCATTATTTCAACGGCGAGTATCATGATGGGGGTGGCTGCGGCGTCCGTATCCCACTCGTCATTGCTTTTGACAGGGACGGCTGCGCTTGTTGCCGGATCGCTTTCCATGGCTGCGGGCGAATATGTGTCTGTGAGCACTCAGGCCGATAGTGAAACCGCCGACCTTGAAATGGAGAAGGCGGCAATACTTGAGGATCCTGAAGGGGAGCGCGAGGAACTGGTCGAAATCTACCGTGGCCGGGGCCTTTCCGCCGCGCTCGCGGAACAGGTGGCAACAGAGCTTATGGCGCACGACCCTCTCGCGGCGCACATGCGCGATGAGTTGGGGCTGACAGATGTCCATAAAGCAAAGCCTTTTCAAGCGGCTTGGACATCCGCGTTGAGCTTTGCGATTGGCGCGGCCTTGCCGCTAGTGGCGGTTCTCGTGAGCCCAATTTTCTTTGCAACGTGGAGCTTAGTAGCCTCGTCGCTCTTCGCATTGCTGGCGCTGGGCGTTGTCTCGGCGCATATTGGCGGCGCGCCAAAATTGCGGGCTGCGCTTCGTGTGACATTCTGGGGTCTCGCGGCGATGGGCCTGACCTATGTGGTTGGGTCTCTGTTTGGCGTTGTCGTTTAATCTGGATTTTATGACGCGAAGAAGGTCTCGATCTCGCCTCGGCGGGCCATGGCGTCTTTGTATCCTAAATCAATGAGCGCGCCCACATAACCTGGTTCGAACAATAAGTAACTCTCGATACGTCCGAGGGCGGAATCGCCGGTCCGCCGTTTTAACAGCCACCGTAGCCGCCTTGGCATTTCGGGCGCGAAATCCCTCGCCAGATGGCGGAGGGAGAGCGACGGGTTAATGGAGAAAACATCGATATGCTTTATTTTGGACGTTGTGCGTTCCTTCGCTGTTAGATGTTTCACAAGATCATTTATGCGGTCCAAGCGCTCTATGTCGGCTTCCAAGCTGTCATGAAAGATTGTGTCCAGCGCATAGCCGCCCAAGTCCCCGAGTGAAGGGTATTCCGCTTGCGTTTCTGTTGGAACGTGCGGTTCGGGTGTGCTGTCCCGCGTTCCGATGATAAAAAGCTTGTTGGCCCCGAGGTGGATAGCGGGGGCGAGAGGCGACGTTTGCCGCAAAGCCCCGTCGCCAAAGAATTCATCATCAATTTTTATGGCCGGAAATAAAAGCGGCAGCGCTGCGGAGGCCATAACTTCGTTTATTCCCAAATCTCTTTTTCGGCCCGCGCGCCGAACGCGGTGCCAATCCTGATCCTCACCCAATTTGTCAAAAAACGTCACGGCGTATCCCGAATCATAACCCGAGCAGGTGACGCTAATGGCGGTCAGAGCGCCGTCTTCCACGGCGTTCGCGATTCTATCAAAGTCGAGTTTCTCCAAGAGCGTTCGGCGTAGCGGCGTATTGTCAAGAAGGGAGCGAGGCGCTTTGGACATGCGTTTGGGCATTAAGGTCGCCAAAACGAGCTTGAATCCCGTCCAAAAGATAACCCTTAATCTGGGATCAAACACTTCGGATGTGGTCAGGCCTCGCCAGAAATCCTCGAGATTATGGGTGCTGGCCGTGAAGTCGTCAGGAATAGACGCCAATCCCGCCGCGTTCAGGCCGCCGACAGACACACCTGAAATAATATCAAATGGTTCCTGTTCGCCGCCTAAAATGTCGCTGACCGCCCGCAGGACGCCCACTTGATAGGCCCCTCGCGCGCCGCCCCCTGTCACCACCAACCCAGAAAGTTTCGCTTTTTTCATCATCGTCCCCAATGCCGCTCTCGCAGGCGCTTATCCAGATAATAGCTCATTAAGGTTAAAAGCTTTTGAAGGATTTACGCTGCGCGCCGGTAAGGTCTTCGCTAGGCTTTCGCAAATAGAATAAGCTTGGCCGCCACTCAAGACGTAGAAAACCTTGGAACCCCGCGGATTTTATACTATTTCATTCGGATTAATGAAAATTTTGGGTAGTTTGGCGAAAGCAAAACCACCGAGAAAACTTACAAGACGGGATTCCCATTATGAGCGTTCACCAAGACCAAGTCTCCACGGATATGAACGTGATATGTATTGGCGCCTCTCATGCTGGCGCGCAGTTTGCCGTCAGCATGCGGCAAAATGGGTGGGAGGGCCACATTACCCTCATCAGCGATGAAGAGGACTTACCCTATCATCGTCCGCCCCTCTCGAAGGATTATTTGTCCGGGAATAAATCCATTGACGAGATATGGCTTCGTAGCGCCGAAGGTTATGAAAATGCGGGGATTACGCTGAAACTCGGAACTCGCATCGCAAAGATTAACCGGGCGGACAAAACGGTCGAAACCACAGATGGCGATGTTTTGCGCTACGAGAAACTCGTGCTCGCCACAGGCGCGCGAGTCCGCAAGATCCCGATTCCCGGCGCTGACCACCAAAATGTTTTTTATCTGCGCGACACCAAAGACGTCAGGGCCATAAAGGCCCAAGCGGCGTCGGGGAAAAAAGCTGTCATTATTGGCGGCGGCTATATCGGGCTGGAGACAGCGGCGTCGCTTCGCAAGCAAGGCGTCGATGTAACCGTCCTCGAAGCTATGGACCGTATTCTTCAGCGGGTGACAGCGCCGATCATGAGTGACTTTTATCGCCGCGTCCATACAGAGGAAGGGGTGAAGATCGTCGAAGGAGACGTGGCGAGCAGCATTGAAGACGGCGAGGGAGACCACGCTCTCGCGGTGACCACAACAGACGGACACCGCTTTGACGCGGATTTCGTTATTGTCGGCATTGGCGTTGTTCCCAATACGGAGCTCGCGGCAGAGGCTGGCTTGACTGTGGGCAACGGTATTGAAGTGAATGAGTTTTGCCAGACAAATGATCCGGACGTTTATGCCGTGGGTGATGTGACATGGCACCATAACCCTATTTACGATACGCATCTGCGGCTCGAAAGTGTCCCCAACGCCACGGAGCAAGCCAAGACTGCTGCCTCACATATTTGCGGAAAACCCAAACCTTACAGCTCATTACCGTGGTTCTGGTCCGATCAGTTTGACCTCAAGCTGCAAATTGCCGGACTGTTTCAGGGCTATGATAATATTGTTCTACGGGGCAATCCCGATGAAGGACGCCAGATCGCTGTATTCTATTTTAAGGGCGATAAGTTTCTCGCCGTTGACGCGGTGAACGACCCCAAATCATTTATGTTTTCGCGGATGGTACTCGGCAAAGGACAGGCGCTTGATAAGGCCGCGCTGGCAGATCCAGAGCAAGATTTAAAGAGCTGCATTCTCGCCTAGAAAATGCGCTGTGAACCTCGTATTGTGAATATGCGTGCGCTGTAAAAGTCCGGCATTCGCGCGAAATTTTTGGATGATCACACGGGCGTAGGTTCATTGTCATGAACCTGTCAGCTTGAACGGGGGCGTTATGCGGTCTTTTATACTTGCCATGGTGGCATTGTTTGTTTGGGGCATTGGCCCGGTATCGGCATCGGCCGCGAGTCATAATAAGACCGCGGCCCAAAATGCCCAGGCGCAGGCCGCGTTTGACCGCGGTGATTACGCCCAAGCGCGCAAGATTTGGGAAAAGCTGGCCAAGAAAAAAGATCCCGTCGCCCTCAACAGTTTGGGCGAGATTTACAAATTCAGAAAAGGCGTAGGGATTGATCCGGCCAAAGCGTTCGCGCTTTTTAAACAAGCCAGCGAGCAGCCCGCTCGCCCGATGGGAAAAATCGACTCCAATCTGGCCCAGTCCTATTATTACGGTTTTGGGACGAGCAAGAACAAACCGCTCGCCTTCAAATTTATGCAGCAAGCGGTGGATGCGAACGAGCCTGATGCCGCATTTTGGCTGGGCACGTGGTACCGCTCCAGTGACGACTTGCCCGACAGAAAACTGGCGCTCGAAAATTACCGAAAAGGCGCGGCGCTGGGGAGCGCGGAAAGCGCTTTTGAGGCTGGGCGTATGCTCTATTTTGGGGACGGTGCGGAAGAGAATATCCCCGAGGCACGCGAATATATGATCTTTGCCGCCGAAAAGGATTTCATTCGCGCCGCTGGATTTTTGGGGGACCGCGCCGCCGAAGCCTATTCCGTGGACGGAACGCCCGAACAAAAAGCGGAGGCCGAAAAATGGTACAGGGCGGGACTGGCGATGGGGGACCCCACATTTCAAGACAACCTGAACGACTTGGACAAGATCATACCCGGCGAAGCCGCGAGGCAAGCGGCGCAAGAGGCGGCCCGCGCCGCGAGAGCCGCCGCGCAAGCCGCAGCCGAATCGGCCTCTTTAAACAAAGCGTATGCGTTGGCACGGGCGGGACAACATAGCGCCGCCTATCAAGCTTTCGCCGCTGATTGCCAAAGAGGTTATGGCTTGGGCTGTTACGAGCAGGGGGTTTACCTCGTGCGCGGTGAATATGTGGCCCAAGACGTGTTGGCGGCTGTGACGCTGTTTGATACGGCCTGCGCAAAACTGAATACGCGCGATAGCTGTGATAATTTTGCCAAGGCTGTCTATCTCGCCGAAGGCCGCGCCTCAAGATCGCAAAATGAGCGCGCGCTGTACGTTTTCAAAATGCTGTGCGGATTGACAAAAGGCCCAACCGAGATGTGCTATCCGGCCGCCCACATGACTTGGGATGATCAATATGGTCTTCGCGATAAAAAGGATAGCGACACCTATAGTTTGGTGGCTTGCAACCGGAATCCGTCCAATACGCAGGCTTGTCAAATGGCCCGCTATTGGGGAGCGATCGCTTATAATAATTTCCAAAATGCGAAAGCTTATTATCAAAGCCAAGAACGCGCCAAGCAACGCTCCAAGCCAAGTTTCTTAAACGGCCTCGCAGCGGCCTTTGTTATGGGGGCGAACCAAATCGATACGTCCTCTACGCGTCCAAACGCGGCATCGGCTTATGGAGAGATCCAGCGCGCCAGAGAAAGTGAGCGGCACAAATATTATATGAGCACGACGCGTTCGGGCTCGGTCAATTACGGCGCATGTATCAATGTGAATACGCCGAACTGCTAAATCGCCCGGCGGTATCGCCGCGTTTTGCCGCGCCGTCTGGGTGGGGCCACTTATTTTCTTGTATTCGATGGGGCCGTTCGCGCCGCATGTGACCGGCTTTTTGCCCATTTTTTTGCTCAGTTGCCGGAATGTCGGGGTTTTCCGGCTTAAGAAGAGGCATGTTGTTTTTCGATAAAAAAATTCGTAAATCAATAAATATTTATTGAAAAACAATAATTGTTAGCGTAGATGGTGTCTGAGACGAGTGAATCGCCGGAGGAAAAGCCATGCAAAAACATATCGAAGTAGACACGTCACAGACAGTAAAGGCCCCGTGGGTTAGAAGGGGCTTGGTTTTCGCCCTACCTGTCGTCGTGATTGGGGGCGCAACGGGCGCGGTCATGGCGATGGCCGCGATGAAGCCGCAACCCGAGAAAACCGAGGATGTGGTTAAAGCGATACCCGTGCTTGTGGAGACAGCGGTGCTTGACGACGTGACATTGGCGGTGAGCGCACAAGGCGAAGTGCAGCCCCGCACCAAAATTAACGTTGTTCCTCAGGTTGGCGGAAAAATATCCTATATGTCCCCGAGCTTCATTGAAGGCGGGCGTTTCAAGAAGGGGGACCTCCTTGTCCGGATTGAACCGGCTGAGTATGACCTCCGGGTTGTTCAGGCCCGCGCGAATGTGGCGCAAGCCGAAACCACATTGACCCGCGAGAAATCCGAAGCGCAGATCGCCTTAAAAGATTGGGAAGAGCTGGGCGTTGGCGACGCACCGTCTTCTTTGACCCTTCGCGAACCACAGATGGCTGAAGCCGCCGCACGTCTTGCCTCTGCCAAAGCGCAATTGGGTGAGGCCGAGCTTCAGCAAAGACGGACATCGATTTACGCGCCGTTTGATGGCCGTGTAACGTCTCGCTTTGTAAACCAAGGGGAATTTGTCTCGACGGGCCTGCATCTTGGCGAGATCTATTCCACATCTGTGATGGATGTGCGTGTGCCAATGAGCAATGAAGATTTAGCACGCGCTGGATTATCGCTTGGGTTTATCGCAGATAAAAACAATCCGGGAATTCCGGTGTCGCTTCACGCCAATGTGGCGGGAAAGGACGCGCATTGGCAAGGACACATTGTGCGGACCGATAGTGGTTTCGACCCCAAAACGCGGGTGCTCTACGCCTATGTGGAAGTCAAAGACCCGTTTGGTAAAGGCGCCTCGGACGGTGTTCCGCTCGCGCCGGGTATCTTTGTGACGGCCGATATAGAGGGCGAAAAAATTAAAAATACGATTGTGATTCCGCGCACCGGTCTGCGCGGCAAAGACCAAGTCTATGTTGCCGTAAACGACGATACATTATCGATCAAAACCGTCAGCGTGGCATCGTCCGATCGCAACCGGGCCATTATTACATCCGGGCTTGAAGCGGGCGAACATGTTGTGACGTCGCCTATCCGCGGTGTGGCTGATGGTATGAAAATTGATGTTGTCGAGCGTGATGCTCGCGTTGAGGCGGCGATGGCTGCAGGAGAATTGGGGGGCGACGATGAATAAAATTATCAAATGGTGGGCCGGGAACCCGGTCGCGGCGAATTTGCTTATGATCATCTGCTTTATCGGCGGACTTGTGGGTTATGTGCAAATGGAGCGAGAGCTTCAGCCTTACGTAGAATTCCCTCAGGTCCGAGTGAATGTTGCTTGGCTCGGCGCGTCGCCGCAAGACGTTGAAGAGCAAATTGTTGTTCGCCTCGAAGAAGCCCTTTCAGAAGTGGAAGGTGTAAACCGCATGTGGGCCTATGCCGGTGAAGGCGGGGGGTCCGTCACAGTGGTCGGCAAGAACGGCGTTGATGAGGACAAGCTTTCGCGCGACGTGAAGCGCCAAGTCGATGCCGTGAATACATTCCCGCCCGCGGCGGAGCAGCCGCAAATACATGTATCCCGAAGCCGCGATGAGGTCATACGCCTCGCCGTTTCCGGGGACGAAAGCGTGTCCGAACGTGAGTTGAAGCGGTTCGCCGAAAAAACGCGGCGCGATATTGCGCTTCTTGATTTCGTGCCTGCGGTCGAATTATTCGGCGTCAGAAATGAAGAGGTCTCGATTGAGGTTTCTGAGGACGCGCTGCGTCAATACGGCCTGACAATTTCCGAAGTCGCGCAGGCGGTTCGCGGAACATCCGTCAATACATCTTCCGGGAATGTGCGCACGGATACGGGCAATATGCAGCTGCGTATGCGTAAGCAGGCGGATACTCAGGAAGATTTTGAAAATATCATTGTCCGCCAAGATGCCAGCGGCGCCCTCATTCGCATTAAAGACATTGCCACCGTCATCGACGGCTTCGAGCAAGTGAATTTGCTCGCCACAGTGAATGGCGAGCGAACCATCCTCGTTCAGGTGATGAGCGGTCCCAGTATGGATGTTGTAAAAATGTCTAAAGCTGTGACCCATTATATCGACCGAATAAAGGGTGACTTGCCGAGCGGAATTTCCGTGACAACGTGGGAAAATGCGGAAGAGGTATATACAGACCGTATTTCAACGATCTCGAAAAACTTCTTCTCGGGTTTGGTCTTGGTTTGCTTGACCTTAATGCTGTTCCTGCGTCCTAAAATTGCGATTTGGGTGTCCATCGGTATCGCCACGGCGTTCACGGGGGGGCTCGCTCTTCTGCCTTTGTTTGACGTCTCGTTTAATATGATTTCGACGTTCGCCTTTCTTCTGGTGATCGGCGTTATCGTGGATGACGCCATTATTGTGGGCGAAGCGATTCACTTTAAGACGGAAGAAGGCGAAACGGGTCTTGCCGCCGCCGAAAACGGCACGATTATGGTCGTGAAGCCTGTCATCTTTGCTGTTTTGACAACCATGATCTTCTTTGCCCCTTGGATGTATCTTTCGGGCGGAACAAGTGAGTTTACGCGGGCTATTTCCCTCGTCGTTATTCTTGCATTGGCGTTCTCGCTGATTGAGTCTGTGTTAATTTTGCCGGCTCACTTGGCGCACTTAAAGCCGGTTGATCCGCAAAGCCGCATTATGCGCTTCCAAAAACGCGTTTCTGATAGCTTGATGTGGGTCGCCGAGAAGGTCTACCGTCCGATGATCACGTTCGCCTTGCGCCGCCGTTATTTTACCGCGTCGCTGTTCATGGCCTTGATGATCTTTACGGTGGGATTGGTTACCAACGGTTTCGTAAAATCGACGTTCCAACCCGAGAGCGAGTCTGATCAGGTGGAAATCACCGTCGAGCTTCCGCAAGGTACGCCTTATGCGCGGTCTCTGGAAGTGCTCAAGCAAATCCAGATCGCGGAAAAGGATCTCGAGCAGGAGATTCAGGAACGTGATGGGTCATTGATCGAAAATTGGTACACACGGTCCAGAGATAATAATATCTTGGCCTTGGTGAAGTTGGTACCGGCTGAAACACGAACCTTAACAGCCAAAGAAACGGCTGAACGGTTACGCGAATTAATCGGTGACGTTCCAGATGCCGAAACCATCGCTGTTGAATATATGAACCAGAATGATGGTCCGCCTATTCAATATGTTCTCAACGCCACGGATTTTGACGATCTAACAGCCGCGGGTGACGAGTTGATGGAAAAGCTGCGCAGCTATGAGGGCGTCTTTAACGTGGTCAACGACATGCAAAGCGCGTCCGAAGAAGTTCAGTTTGACCTCAAGCCGGGTGCAGAAGCGCTGGGTATCACAACGGCGGAAGTGGCTCGCCAAGTGCGCCAAGGGTTCTTTGGTGAAGAGGTCCAGCGCTTACCGCGTGACGGCGAAGATGTGCGGGTCTATGTGCGCTATCCGCGTACGGACCGCGAGTCGCTGGATTTCTTGAACTCCATCCGAATTCGCACAAGTGACGGACGCGAACTTCCCTTGTCCGCCGTGGCCGACCTTCGGTTCGAAAAAGGCACGAATGGTATTCTTCGCCGCGAACGGCAGCGCGCCCTCGTGGTCAGCGCAGAAGTCGTCTCCGATCGGATCGAAGAAATTCGTAAAGATATGCGGGATAACTTCTTCGCAGACTTTGACGCCAAGCACCCGAATATTCAGCGGGGCAGCATTGGCCGCGCGCAGGGCGAGGCCGAATTCCAGCAAGAACTTCTGATGTTCGTCCTGATCGCCATCGGTGCGGCCTACTTCTTGGTGGCGGTCTCGTTCAAATCCTACGCTGAACCGATCCTGATTTTGCTCGCGGCGATACCGTTTTGCTACTGCGGCATGGTCTTCGGTCACCTTGTGATGGGGAGCACAATGTCTGTGCTGTCAATTTTGGGGATGTTTGCCGCAGCGGGGGTTGCTGTGAACGACAACCTTGTCCTCCTCGATTATGTGCATAAATTGCGCGACCGAGGCGTCGACGGGGCCCAGGCTCTCGTGGAAGCTGGCGTGCGGCGGTTCCGGCCCATTTTGCTGACCTCGCTGACAACATTTGTCGGATTGCTACCTTTGCTCACAGAGCGTTCGCTTCAGGCGCAGTGGTTAATCCCGATCGGCATTAGCTTGGCCTTTGGTGTGGTGTTCGCGCTATTGGTGACCCTGTTCTTCGTGCCGGCTCTTTACGGTATCGGCGCGGATATCCGCCGGTTCTGTATTCGCCACTGGACCGGTGTTAAACAAGCGCCATTCAGCGGTCTGCTGGAAGTGCCGCCAGTGGGTGCGCCTGCAGAGTAGGTTGCGAAAACTTTCATAAGCTTTTATGGGCAGGGTAGTTAAATCTATTCCTGCCCATAGTGAGTCTTGATGCCTTATTCAGAAAGCGCCGCCTTAAAAGCCCTTGCCGGAGTCCGCGACCCGAGAACGGGACAAGATATTGTTGCGTGCGGCATGTTGGGTGACCTTTCCTATGAAAACGGCGTGCTTCGCGCCATTTTGATGGTCGATCCAAAAATGGCCGAATTTTATGAAAAAGTACGCGCCGCCGCGCAAACGGCGCTCGAAGGCGTTGACGGCGTAGAGCGGGCGTCGGTGCTTTTAACCGCCCACAAAGCCGCCCCTGAAGTGGCGCGCAAGCGTCCGCAAAAAGGCGGTAATCCTCACCAAGCCCGCCGACCGGAAGGGTATCAAGGGGACGCGTTTGTAGATCACGTCATTGCTGTGAGCTCTGCCAAGGGCGGCGTCGGAAAATCGACCGTCGCGGCGAACTTGGCCGTGTCATTGGCGTTGCAAGGTCAGGCGGTGGGCCTTCTCGACGCAGATATACACGGGCCTTCTGCCCCCATCCTTTTGGGCTTAAAAGGCGGCCGCGCGAAGGCGGTGAAGAAAAAAGGGCGTCAGCTGATCCAGCCCCTTGAAGCGCACGGCATTAAAGTGATGTCGATTGGCTTTTTGACCGAAGATGACGGCCCCATTGTTTGGCGTGGCCCGATGGTACAGGGCGCGATTTCGAAAATGCTTTGGGACGTGGATTGGGGCAAGCTCGATATCCTCATCATAGATATGCCGCCGGGCACAGGCGATCCACAGCTCGGCCTCGCGCAGGATATTAAACCCAAAGGCGCGATCATTGTCTCGACGCCACAAGATCTGGCGTTGGCCGATGCGCGTAAGGGCGTCATGATGTTCGAAAAGGTCTCGATCCCTGTCCTCGGGCTGATTGAGAATATGAGTGTCTTTATTTGCCCGGACTGCGGCAGTCACCATAATATATTTGGGACAGACGGCGCGAAGGCAGAGGCGGCGCGCATGTCCGTGCCGTTACTGGGTGCAGTGCCGCTGCATCTGAAAATTCGGGAGTCAGGGGATGCCGGTAAACCGGTGGCGGGTCAATCCGGCCCTGAAGCCGAAGCCTTTGCCAAGATGGCGAAGGCCCTTTTGGAGCTTTTGCCCAAATAATGGCGCCCGCCCCCGTAAAGCCAGCGAAATAGCTGTCTATACGGCGTCGATCTGATGTTCTGGACGGGCCTTCTGGAACGCGGGAAGGTCGTCGCAGCGCGCGAAAATATCCATGATTTTGGGATAAGGCGCGGGGTCAACGTCGAACCGGCTATTATTTAAAACCTGCGCGTACAGACAGATGTCGGCCATCCCTGGGGTGTTTCCGTGGCAAAAGTCTCCGGTTTCGGCTTCAGTTTGAAGCCGCGTTTCCAAGGCCGCAAAGCCTTCCGACGCCCAGTGTTTAAACCAAGCTTTCTTACCCTCCGCGTCCGCGCCGAATTCATCCGCGATGTAGCGCAAAATGCGCAAATTGTTCACGGGATGAATATCGCATGCGATGATCTGCGCGAGACTTCGAACGCGGGCGCGTTCTATGGGCGTTGCCGGCAGGAGCGGGGGCTTCGGATAGGCTTCGTCCAGATATTCGATGATGGCCAGAGATTGAGTCACAACCTCTTGGCGGCTAATTTCGAGCGCCGGAACCAGCCCTTGAGGGTTCAAGCGAAGATAGGCTTCGGACTTATGCTCATTGGGTAAAAGCGCATAGGGCACATATGTGTAGCCGAGGCCTTTGAGGTTCAGCGCGGCGCGCACACGGATGGATGTGGAGCTTCGAAAATAATTGTGAAGAATCAGCTCCGTCACTTAGACAAACCTCACCCGAATAGGTTCGAGACCTTCAATACCGCCCGCAAGTTCATCGCCTATGATGACGGGGCCGACGCCTTCGGGCGTGCCGGTAAAGATTAGGTCGCCCGGCCGCAGATCCATATCAGACGAGAGACGCTCGACAATTTCTTCAATGGACCAAATCATCTTGTCCAGCGTCGAGGACTGAACAATGTCGCCATTTTTACGCAGCACGATGTGCGCGCCGTCAATCTTGACATCCTCGGCCAGTGTGAGCATCGAGCAGGGCGCGCTGCTTTGGAAGCTTTTTGCGCGGTCCCACGGGGCACCGCTGGATTTTGCTTCAGCTTGCAGGTCGCGCCGGGTCATGTCGATGCCGACGCCGTACGCAAAAACGCCCATCGGCCCCATAGCGACGACGAGCTCAACTTCATAGTGAAGGTTTTGGGTGTTGGGGGGGAACTGTATTTCGCTACCCGACTGAACAATTGTTTCCGCGGCTTTCGTAAAGAAAATGGGTTCCGAGCGCTCAGCATCTCCGCCCATTTCCCGCACATGATCCGCGTAATTGCGTCCAATGCAGTAAATTCTACGAACAGGAAATCTGGCATCGGTCCCCGCAATGGGAAGGCTGACCGGCTCGGCGGGCGGAAATGCAAACTTCATAATATCCTCATTGCGGGTACGTCAAACACGCGGTAGCTTAGCCCAAAATAGGGCCAAATGCTATGCGAG
Source organism: Maricaulaceae bacterium (assembly GCA_048268905.1). Classification (GTDB taxonomy): domain Bacteria; phylum Pseudomonadota; class Alphaproteobacteria; order Caulobacterales; family Maricaulaceae; genus JACOMS01. Next base: position 178,788 of record JBLWUN010000001.1, read on the forward strand.
TTATTGATGTACCTGTGGGCGAAGTTTATGTGCCAGCAGCCAAAAAGAAGACGTTCGTTGAAGACAAGGTGATGCCGCTTGCGGAGGACATCCTCGAAAACGGACTTAAAAATCCGATTTATGTTCGCGAAGGCAAGGGACGTTACGTGCTTCAAGAGGGCCTTCACAGGCTCGAAGCGATGAAATTGCTCGGCAGCGAGACGATCGCAGCGCACCTTGTTCAAGCACGGAAACATTAGGAGAAAATATGACGGTCCTTCGCACACCAGACACGCAATTTACCAACCTGCCAGATTACCCCTATGAACCGCACTATGAGATGATCAAAGACGAAAAGCTGGGCGAAATGCGCGTGCACTATGTGGATGAGGGCCCGAAAGATGCGCCTGTGGTCCTCATGATGCACGGTGAACCCAGTTGGTCTTATCTTTACCGCCATATGATCAAGGCCGTCTCACAGGCGGGATACCGTGTTCTCGCGCCGGACCTGATCGGTTTTGGGCGCTCGGACAAGCCCAGTGCGACGTCTGATTATTCCTATACCGCGCATGTGGACTGGATGTCTCAATGGTTTGAAGCCATGGACGTGCAAGGGGCGACGCTGTTTTGTCAGGATTGGGGTGGATTATTAGGATTACGCCTCGTCAGTGCCTATCCAGACCGCTTTGCGGGCGTCATCACCGCCAATACATTTTTACCGACCGGCGAGGGCAAGCCGTCGCCAGCCTTTGAGCAGTGGAAAGTCTTCTCCCAAACCGTCCCGGAATTTCCCGTGGGCGGTATCATCCGCGGCGGAACGGTCAAGGACCTCGGCGAAGGCGTGGAAAACGCTTATAACGCGCCATACCCCGATGAGAGTTACAAAGCAGGGGCGCGGATTTTCCCCGCTCTGGTACCGACATCCTCAGACATGGACGGCGCCGCAGATAATGTGGAGGCGTGGAAAGTTCTTGCCGCGTTTGATAAGCCGTTTTTGACGTGCTTCTCGGATAAGGATCCGGTGACAGGTGGTCTCGACAAGAGTTTTCAAAAGATGGTGCCCGGTTGCAAAGGGCAGCCGCATACAATCGTAAAAGGCGGCGGGCATTTTCTTCAAGAGGATGTTCCCGCTGAATTGTCCCAAATAATTATCGAATTTATGGGCCGATTGGGCGCAGAAAAAGCATAGAAAAGGTGAACTATCAGGCGAGAGAGAAGCCCAACCTGATAGTCCACCTCTATTAAGTTGCTACGCTGTCAAAACAGAGGGTGTTTTGACGGGCAGAAACCTAATTTCCGACGTGAATGTCTCCGCCGCCATATTTTTGGCTGGTGACTTTTCCGCTCGCGCGGTCGATGTAAATATCTGCGTGGCCCGTTGCATAAAGTTCAGCGTCGATCACATCTGCATCAATGGAGATCTCACTTCCGCCGCTCGCTTTGACACTGAGCATATCAAGCTTGCCTCCGTCTATCTCGACGTCGCTTGAGCCAGACAGCGTGATGAAGGCGCGGCCAAAGGCGTCGTCAATGTCTAAATCAGAGGACCCAGAGGCCTCATATATGAGGTCTTGCCCCACGCTGCGGGCCGAAATATCTCCAGATCCGGAGGCGCTCGCATTCAGGGCCTCAGCAATATCTTCCATCTCAACATCGCCCGATCCTGAAACGGAAAGATTGACATTTTGAGCGTCCTTAAATTCAACATCGCCAGAGCCGCTCACGGAAATGTCGGCGTCTGTGACATTGCGGAACTCAAGGTCGCCCGAGCCGCTTACGTTCGCAACAAGCGCGCCAATATTCTTAGCCGTTAAGTCGCCCGAGCCGCTAATGTCAAATCTTGCGGGTCCTGAAATATCGCCCAAGTCGAACTTGCCGCAATCGGACACGTCTATATCGGCGGTCCCAATATTTCCGGCACTTCCAAAAATAATAGAATTCTCAATCACGAGCGTCACGTCATCGGGGGCCGAGATTGTGATCAAGGGATAGTCCTCAATGTCCTCATACCCGCCAATGCTCGTGGTCTTTTCTTTTTTACTGAAAAGTGACCATGTTATTTTCCCGTTATAGCCCTTGCATTTACTGCCGTCCGGATTGGAAAATCCGCCATCGAGCGTCAGGCTGTCCCGGCGGCTTTCAACGTCGACGTCTTTGGCGCGGCTCTCGCGCGTAATTTTTAGTTCGGCGTTTTTGCGGGTCTCTACGGTCACTCTGCCTATGAAGTCTTTAAGAACTAAAACTGATTCTCCCGCATAAGCCGGAGAATGGAAGAGGGTGGCCGCGAGAAGGGCTGTGCTGATGGCGAGGGTGCGTTTCATGAATTGTCTCTTTGATAAGCGGGGGGTGGACGTCTCTTAAAACCGGACGGTAAAGGCTTTTTGGCCTTTTGTGGTAAGGGTTACAGAGAAGTCTGCAGCGTCTGCGACGTTAAGGTGAACACCATCCCCGGCCACTTGGAAGACCACGATGCCAGCGGCGACGTTGAGTTCTTGCGGGGTGAAGGTCTGGGCACCTGTGCCGATAACGCCGGCGCCGATAAGGGTTGCGAGTGTAATCTTGATCATTGTCTCTCTCCAATTGTGATCAAGCGCTTTTTGAACGCTTTGGCCTTGGACGATTGTCTCAAGGCCGGTGGGTTAATTCTCCAAGTCGCGGAAGTCGCGGCGGAGTTTCCATTCTTTGGACGTGATGGACCGTTCCAAGTCTTGCATCCGTGTCTCAAGTGACCGGAACTTTGACTTTACATCGCGAAAGGACGCGGTGCGGATCGGTTGTTCGGGGTGTTCACGTCTTGCTTTGTTGATTTCCCGATATTCCCGGCGGTAGGGGGCACGTTTGTCGCTGGGGACGAAGATCCAGAAGGCGACGTAGGCCCAAAATGTAATCCCGCCAGAGATAAAGAAGCTGACAACGGTGAGGATGCGAACAATAACAGCATCAAGTCCGAGGTAGTCTCCAAGGCCAGCACAGACCCCGCCAATGACGCCGTCGATTTTGTTGCGGCGAAGTTTTTTCGTTGGCTCGGAATATTCGTACTGATCTTCCATTCCATCCCAATCCATATCGTTCAGGGCGCGGTGGATGCGGTTTTTATATCGTTTTGTCATGCTTCTCTCTCCAATCTGGAATTTCGCCATCCAGGATCCGCTCGAGGACATTGACGCGTTGGTCGAGTATGTCTGCGATCTTGGACATTTGTGTGAGTTCCGCAATTTGGTCATCACTCATGTGGTCCATCATGCGTTCCTTGTGTTTGTAATGCATTTTCAGCATTCCCGATCCCATGCCCATAACGATGGCAACAATCGGGATCATTAAGGCTAGATGTTCTGGTCCCATAATAAATCTCTCTCTTTAATGGTGACCGGACACTGGAAGGGTAAGTGCGTATCCGGTCGTGGCTCGATTACTTAGCAGCTTTTTTAGCAGGTTTGCTAATAGAGGCTTTTAATGCTTCAAGCTCTGATTCGATGGCTTCGTCAGCTTCCATTTGAGCGAACTGACTTTCGAGGCTCTCGCCTGCGCCGAGGTCATAGGCTTCGACTTGTGCTTCAAGGTCATCGACTTTGCGTTCCATACGCTCGTAGCGTGCCAGAGCATCTTCGATTTTGTGATCCGCAAGCTTAGAGCGCATTTTGAGCTGGTTCTGAGCAACATTACCGCGCATTGCGAGGGCTTTGTGTTTTGCCCGGGCTTCGTCAAGCTTACTTTGAAGCTTGGCAAGGTCGCCGTCGGCTTTACCTACAGCTTCGTCGAGGACGGCAATCTCTTGTGTCACGACTTCGGCCATGTTTTCTGCTTGTTTTTTCGCTTGAAGCGCGCCGCGAGCGAGATCTTCACGATCTTTGGTCAGGGCAAGTTCTGCTTTGGACGCCCATTCAGCGGCGCGGTCCGTGTAAGCTTCTGCTTTGCGAGCCAGCTCTTTGCGTTCTGCAATGTTGCGGGCGGCATCTGTGCGGACTTCAACCAGTGTATCTTCCATTTCTTGGATGATAAGGCGGGCAATTTTCTCCGGGTTCTCTGCCTTGTCAATCATGGCATTGAGATTGGAGTTGATGATATCACCCATTCTTGAAAAAATTCCCATTGTCGTCTCCTAAAATTATATGGGGTTAAAAGATTGTCGCGATGAGGAAACCGGCGGCAAAGAAGCCCCAACATTCCATTTTGCGGGTGGCGAGGTAACGAAGGAAGCGGCGACCTTTGCGGGTCCATTCTTCCTTCGTTTCGAAGCGGGCCGTACGTTCTTCGAACATACGGTCCAGGTCGTCATGATCTCTATTCGACATCTGGGGCTCTCCGCCTAAATTCCGAAACCGGAAACGCGTGAACCGCCAGAGCGGTGGGCTAGGGCCAGTGCGCGGCGGCGGCTACGAACGTGGCGGGCAGGAGCAGTCACATCCGTGTCTAGGGCGGTGTGACCTGCATCGATATCTACTGTGCGGAAGGTCATCTTTTCTCTCTCTCCAAGTGGCCCCTTCTTGGAGCCGGTTATTTCGCTAACCCCGATGGCCAGCGACAAATTCAATATGTGGATTTTGCCTCGAATTGTCGATATTTTTTAAGTTATTGTTTTTATTGAGTTTTTGAAAATTTCTAAAAATTTGAATTTTAAATTTGGCAAATAATACTAATTTTTAGCCATTGAAATCCCTCAATATTGGTTTATATGGCTAAATATGGCCGCTAGACCTCCTCACTTGATCGGTGAATCACCACTTTTCCATGCTTTGCTGGACCGAGTCTCTGATCTTGCCTCCCTGGATTACCCCGTTTTGGTCGTCGGAGAGGCCGGCACGGGGAAAGAGCTTATGGCGTCGCGCTTGCATTTCCTCTCGCCGCGCTGGGAGCAGAGCTACGGTTCGGTCAATTGCGCCGCTTATGAAGAAGGGGCACTTGAAGAACTTCTATTTGGACGCGGGGATTATAGTGGCCGCGCCACCGTGGATGGACGGCTTCTGTCGGTTGATGGCGGGACGATGCTGCTAGAGCAGGTCGAGACCCTGCCCCGCCGCCTTCAAGAGAAACTGGCCCGTGCCATATCTCACGGCGAGTTCGAGCCGCTCGGCACACAGGATGTGGAAACGGTCAATGTTCGCTTTATATGTACAACCAGCGCCGATCTGCCGTTGGCCGTGGAGCAGGGGACCTTCAGCGGAGAGCTCCTGGACTGTCTGTCCTTTGAAGTCATCCGGCTTCCGCCGTTGCGCTCACGCTTTGACGATATCGCCGCGCTTGCCGAGCATTTCGGGCGAAAAGCGGCCGCAGATCTGGGCGCGGAGCGGTTTCCCGGTTTTACGCCGGAGGCGATCGCGCATCTAGGCGAGCAGCCGTGGCCCGGAAATGTGCGAGAGCTTAAAACAGCCGTCGAGCGAAGCGTAGCGAATGCTTATTTGATTGACGAAACACTCGCTTTGCCTGTGAACAAGCTGCGTTTGGACCCGTTTGGGCGCGCGGACCGAAGTGCGGTCACGCCTCTGCCAGCGTCTGCGCCCGTCATATCGGACATGAGCGAGACGGCGGAGAATTCGGGCCGCTTGGATTTCACGGAACGGGTTATGGCCTTTGAGCGCGGATTAATCGATCAGGCTCTTGCTCAGCATGACCACCATCAAGGCCATACCGCCGACTCGCTTGGGCTGAGCTATCACCAATTTCGGGGCCTGCTGCGAAAGCATGGACTCAAGAAGTAGGGCCATCATCTGCCGCGCGGCGGCTCGCAGAAGATGACAGGGCGCTCAAAAATATCTACACAGACCCGATGACCCATTCCCCCCTCACGATTCGCCGTCTTCCCCCCGAAACCGTTAACCGCATAGCGGCGGGTGAGGTTGTGGAGCGTCCGGCAAGCGTCATTAAGGAACTCGTTGAAAATGCGATTGATGCGGGCGCGCAGCAAGTGGATATCCGTTTCGAGGACGGCGGGCGAACCCTCATCTCTATAACGGATGACGGACGCGGTATGAGCAAAGACGAGCTTCCGGTCGCCATAGAGCGCCACGCCACGTCAAAACTCGCCCCGGACGCGGCGGGTGAGTGGGACCTCTTAAATATCGGGACCATGGGCTTTCGCGGCGAAGCGCTCCCGTCTATCGGGTCTGTGGCACGGCTGACCCTCTTGTCTCAGGTGATGGACGGCGACACGGCGTGGGAACTTACGGTTGACGGCGGTAAAGTGGGCGACGTGCGCCCCGCGCCGCGCCTTGGCCTGTCTGGAACGCGCGTCGAAGTGCGGGACTTATTCTACGCCACGCCCGCCCGTCTCAAGTTTTTGAAATCAGAACGCAGTGAAAGCCTCGCCATATCCGATGTTGTCAAGCGCCTCGCTATGGCGAACCCGTCTGTGGGCATGACTTTATCCTCCGGCTCTCGCACATCGCTTAAGGTGGCGCGGCAATCGGATGATGAAGAGGGCCGGCTTTCGCGCCTTGCCGCCATATTAGGTCGTGACTTTGGGGATAATGCGCTTGCCATTGATGCGGAGCGCGAGGGTATTCGCCTCTCTGGCTTCGCGGGACTTCCCACCTATTCGCGCGGTAACGCCCAGCATCAATATCTGTTTGTGAATGGCCGGCCTGTTCGCGATAAATTACTGCACGGCGCGGTGAGAGGCGCTTACCAAGATTTCCTCGCGCGGGACCGCCATCCGGTTGTGGCGCTGTATGTGGATTTGCCGCGCACCCATGTGGACGTGAACGTGCACCCGGCCAAGTCCGAGGTTCGGTTCCGCGATCCGGGCCTAGTTCGCGGGCTGATCGTGTCTGCGCTTCGCCACGGTCTAGCGGCTGCTGGGCACCGCGCGAGCACAACTGTCTCAGATTATGCGCTGGGCCGTATTCAGGGCGGAGCTGGCCAAATGGGCGCCAATCATATGGGGGCAGGTCAAAACCGGCCCGGCGCATTGCCGCTTCAAGGCAATTACCTCTCCAGACCGGGGAGCTATCAGCCACCTTACCGCACAGACCCCGCCCTGCAGCCCCTTGTGGACGGCTTTTCCGCTAAAGTGGAAGAGCAGGGCGAGCCGTTTGACCCGCAGGGATATGGCGCCGCCGCTTCACCGGAACCGCAGCCAGACCTGACCCGTAACCCGCTCGGCGCGGCGCGGGCGCAGCTTCACGAAACCTATGTCATCGCCCAGACCCAAGACGGTATTGTCATCGTCGATCAACATGCCGCCCACGAGCGCCTTGTCTATGAACGTATGAAAGCGGCCATGTCCGGGAAAGGCGTGGAGCGGCAAGCGCTCCTTATTCCGGATATTGTGGATCTGGACGAAGCGGAAGCGGCGCGCATTCTATCGCGCGCGGACGAGCTCGCGGAAATGGGTCTTGTGATTGAACCGTTTGGCGACGGGGCCATTGCCGTCCGTGAAACCCCCGCACTTCTCGGCGAGATGGATGCTGGCGGCCTGATCCGGGATTTGGCCGACGATCTTGCGGAATATGATGAGGCGCTGAGCTTGAAAGAGAAATTCGAGCATGTGTGCGGAACTATGGCGTGTCACGGCTCCGTGCGCGCGGGCCGCCGCCTGAACGGGCTTGAGATGAACGCGCTGCTTCGCCAAATGGAGGCGACCCCTCACAGCGGCCAATGCAATCATGGCCGTCCCACCTATGTGGAATTAAAACTCGCGGATATTGAACGTCTGTTCGGGCGGCGCTAGCCGACCTGTCCGCGGTGACGCAATTTGTGATCGGCCAGAACGCAGGCCAGCATCGCTTCGGCCACGGGCACGGCGCGAATCCCCACACACGGGTCATGGCGGCCTTTGGTGCGAAGCTCCACCTCTTCGCCTTGCCGCGTGACGGAGCGCACTGGCGTCAAGATAGAAGATGTCGGCTTAATCGCGAGGCGCACAACAATCTCGTCGCCATTTGAAATCCCGCCCAATATTCCGCCCGCATTGTTTGACAGATATTTCGGCGCACCGTTCTCCATACGAATTTCGTCGGCATTGTCTGTACCGCTAAAGGCGGCGCTGGCGAAACCTGCGCCAATTTCCACGCCTTTGGCCGCGTTAATCGACATCATGGCAGAGCAAATATCCGCATCTAGCTTGCCGTAAACCGGCGCGCCCCATCCGGCGGGAACGCCGCTGGCGCGCACATCTACAATCGCGCCGACCGAATTGCCGGACTTGCGCACGCCGTCCAGATATTCCGCCCAGACGTTTGCCATATCCGCATCAGGGCACCAGAACGGATTGTTCTTTGTCTCGTTCCAATCCCAGTTTTCGCCGTCCACCATATGCTCGCCGATCTGGATGACCGCACCGCGAATGTGAATGCCGCTGCCGAGGACTTTGCGCGCAATCGCCCCCGCCGCCACGCGGTTGGCGGTTTCCCGCGCGCTGGAGCGTCCGCCGCCGCGGTAATCGCGCAGGCCGTATTTGGCGTCATAGGTAATATCCGCATGACCGGGGCGGTATTGGTCTTTGATCTCTGAATAATCACGGCTGCGCTGATCCGTGTTTTCGATCATCAAGCCAATGGGCGTGCCGGTGGTTTGGCCCTCAAACACACCGGACAGGATTTTCACGGCGTCCGGCTCGTTGCGCTGGGTGACATATTTGGAGGTGCCGGGGCGGCGCTGGTCGAGATAGACCTGAATATCGTCTTCGCAAATCGGCAGTCCCGGAGGGCACCCGTCCACAACGCAGCCAATGGCGGGGCCGTGGCTTTCCCCCCAAGTGGTGAAACGAAATAGGTGACCAAACGTATTATGTGACATGCCGCCTTGTAACGAGTGAACACTCGGCGGGCTAGTGCAATTCATGCAAATCTGAAATGCGCGCGCAAAAAGACGAACCGTCTTGAAGTTTTGCGCGCCGCCCATATAGTGGGTTTAATTAAACAAGGGGAAACACATATGTTCACGCGTAAATGGACCGCAGGTCTTATGACCGTTCTTGGCGGCTTACTCATGACTCACACCGTGCAGGCTGGCCCGCTGGACGGGGAGCAATCCGATCCGGTTGTCATGGGATGGATGGTTGGCTCGCCCCCGCCAGAGGATAAAATGATCCGCTTTACGGATGGCGGCGCTTATACCTTCCCCAAGACGCGCTGGTCATTTTCCCATTTCCGCGAATTCGGCCCGTCTCGCAATATTTACCGCGGCGCAGGCACGCCGAGCAAGCTTCGCACAAAGCTCGACTGGAATATCGAGAACCTGACCTTTACGCCTTTGGGCGCGGACACGCCGATGACATGGACGGAGTCCCTGACCGCCAATTATACAGATTCGATTTTAGTGCTGCATAAGGGCCGAATTGTCTATGAACGCTATTTCGGCGAAGCCGCGCCGGAGCGCCCGCATATATCTTTCTCGGTCACGAAATCCTATTTCGGCACGATGGCCGCGATGCTGGCCTATGACGGGCGGCTCGATACAAGCCAATTGGTTACTCATTATATCCCGGAACTCGAAGGTTCCGCCTTTGGCGACGCCACGGTGCAGCAGCTTTTGGATATGACCACGGGCATTGAATATTCCGAAAATTACGCCGACCCGAACGCGGATGTGTACCGCTTTGCCTATGCAGGGAGCATTTTGCCAACGCCGCCAAATTATGACGGGCCGCGCAATTTCTATGACTTTCTAAAAACCCTGAACAAAGAAGGCGAGCACGGCGTCAAATATTCCTACGAGTCGGTCAATACCGAAGTGCTGGGCTGGATCATCAAACGCATTACCGAGGCCCCGCCCGAGCAGATGCTAAGCGAGCGCATTTGGCAACCGCTCGGCGCAGAGCAGGACGCCTATATGATGGTGGACAGCACAGGCGTCGGCTTTGCGGCGGGGGGCCTCAACACCACCCTGCGTGACCATGCCCGCTTTGGCGAAATGATGCGCCTTGGCGGTAAATATAACGGCAAACGCATTGTACCTAAATCCGTGGTCGAAGAGATCCGCGCCGGCGGCGATAAGGCGCTGTTCTCAAAGGCCGGATATGCGGCGCTCCCAGGCTGGAGCTATAAAAACCAATGGTGGGTGTCCGGCGATGATCACGGCGTCTTTGCAGCGCGCGGCATTCACGGCCAGACCATCTATATCGACCCCGCCGCTGAAATGGTCATCGTCCGCTTCGCCTCCCACCCCGTCGCCGGCAACGCCGCCCTCGACCCCACAAGCCTCCCCGCCTACCGCGCGGTGGCGGACTATTTAATGGGGAAGTAGGGGATTAGCCGACATCGCTTATGCGGGAGTTCGAGAGATCGAGACGAATTTTGAAATTCGATCCTGCCTCTCGAGGTCCCGCGTCAAGCGCGGGATGAAATTACTTTAGGTTTAGATTTTACTTTTTGTCATCCCGCACAAGCGAAGCGAAGATGCGGGACCTCGAGAGATTGGCCCCCTAAGACAAAAAATGAGCTTCATCTGATAAATCCCGCCACGCGGGATTATCCGTCTCAATCAATGCGTCCTTCCAGACGCGCTTCCAGCGTTTGAGCTTTTTTTCATACTGAATGGCCTCGTTCACATCGCCGAAGAGTTCATAATAGACGAGCCGTTTGATTCCATACCTTTTGGCGTGACCTGAAATTTCCCCCAATTGATGCTCCGAAATTCGCAATGCTAGGTCGGAGGTCATACCAATATAAATGGCACCCCGCGGACGGCTCGCAAGAATATAAACATAATATTGCCGCTGGCTCATACGCCCATTTTATGCGCCGCCGTCTGCGCTGTCATCCCGCAAAACCGCTGGCCGACGTGGGACTCTGGAAGATCGAAAGCCATTGTAAATTTACCCCCAACCTCTCGAGGTCCCGCGTCGAGCGCGGGATGACAGGGTTTTAGGTTTGAATTTAACTCTTTGACATCCCGCACAAGCGAAGCGAAGATGCGGGACCTCGAGAGATTTTGTTTTGGTGGGGCTTCGATGTTAAGAAGTTCCGTGGCTGGGTTTAGAATCCAATATTTCCGATAACTACGCATTATTTCAATATTTTGTCGGTAATATCATGCTTCGCCCGTTTGGACCGCTCAACAGATTTTTTTGTCAGAAACTGCGCCTGCAATTTTTGATAATTTTATTTGGACTGCTGATTGCGAATCTCTTGAAGTAGAATCATAATATTGTGTTGGCCTTTGAAGAGTTGAGACATATCATTTTCTAGCTTTCTTAATTTTTCTGCATTGGTTTCATTTGCTACAAGATCAATACGTTCTGCTATCCCATAAAATTCATCCGAAAGTCCTGCAGGTTTAAGGGAGTTGAGCGATCGCGTCGCGGCTCTTTTGAGTTCCGCATCTACCCAGGCGCCAATCTTCATTCCAGATTTTTGGGCAGCTGCTTTAGTTTTCTCTATGGTCTCTGCGTCAATTTTTCTAACAGTCCAAGTTTTGGCGGATTCTTCGCCGCATTCGTGATGTTCTAGGATGCTCATTTTTCCTCCGTTTCATGACTGTAAATTTAGCATTAGTGCTTCAGTTGGTTTCAGCCATGTTAAGTAAATACGTTACTGTGTTAGTAAATTACTCAATAAATTTTATTTTACATAAGTTAACATAATGTTCCACAAAAAAATACATTTGTAACCATTGAGAGTGGTGTTTTGCAATGTATTTGTCAAAATCTATAAATCCAAGGGATGTTTGCCCAAAAATCCCATGAAGAATACGATCGTATCTTGACGCACTCGCCATATTGTCTTACATATGTCAAACAGGAAAAAAGGGGAGGATTGGTATTGGCGGACATTAGGGGATATTTTAATGAACGAGTTATGCAGAGAAGAGATTGCAAAAGAGGCGGCGGCGCTGTCACGATTGGCTATCGAGGCGTTTAATCATCACGGCTATCTGGCGGGTGATCATTGCATGAGGGAAATGGTTCATGTCTTCGGTGGCTTGAGTATAGTCTGCGAGACCTTTGGAATTGATAACTCGTTTGATAAAGAAAGTGGTTCACATTGGGATTTTAACTCTCAAACCATTACCTTAAACAAGGCACCTATTGAAACTATGTACCAAACGGCCTGCAAAGCGCCTTACTTTGCTCATTATCCGAAAAGCGTCATAGTCCAATATGTTGTAGCGCTCTATTTTTTTCATGAAATCTTTCATGTAGTTCAAAAAGTTGGCGACTTTCGAGATGTTCAAACACTGAAAAACGTATCTGGAAAAAGGACACTCGCATCATTTGATATTGTAGCTGACTTCGTTGCGGCTAGAATGTACGCAAGTATTTTAACACATATCAATAGTGGCGATTTTGAGCAATTTTATCAAAGTTTTTATTTAGTCCTAAGCATTTCTTACGAGGTAGGTCTCCGTTCGTTTAGTTTGAATAGTGACTTCAAAGTTGAGCGGGGATTAAGTATCTTTCTGGCTAGGCACCGACTTCTCCAAAATATGCGAGCAGGAAAGTGTCAACTTATCGATTGTCTAGCAATTCACTTTCAGTTGTGCGGAGAAGATGGGCAGTACATAGTTACATCATTAGAAGACCCAATCTATAGACTGTTAGATGCAGGCAACATCGACGCTTCAATCGCTAAAGATCTCTTCAGCGCGCTGCGCTTTAACAATGTGCGATATATAGAAACGTTTTTCCAAGATGTTGAGATCGCAGCTTGATTAACTTCAATATTGTACTCTCGCCGCCCTCAAAACCTCCGCTCTTGCTTCAACCTTTTTGACAATATCCTCGATCATATCGTCATTGTCGGTTTTGCCGATTTTGGTTCCGGCGGCGTACATCATGCCGTATCCGGCGGAGCCGCCGGTGAAGCCGATGTCGGTATAGGCCGCTTCGCCGGGGCCGTTGACGACGCAGCCAATGATGGACAGGCTGATCGGTTCGGAAATATGTGCGAGGCGGTCTTCGAGCGTTTGTACGGTTTTAATCACGTCAAAGCCTTGGCGGGCGCAGGACGGGCAGGAAATAATGTTCACGCCGCGCGTACGAAGGTTCAAAGATTTCAGCATATCAAAGCCGACTTTAATCTCTTCCACGGGGTCAGCAGAGAGAGACACGCGGATCGTATCGCCAATACCGGCCCATAAAAGATTACCCATCCCGATAGAGGATTTCACCGTGCCGATGCGCGTGCCGCCGGCCTCTGTGATGCCCAAATGCAGGGGTGCATCCGTGGCTTCGGCGAGGGCTTGGTAGGCGGCGACGGTCAGGAAAATATCCGAGGCTTTGACGCTGATTTTATAGTCTTGAAAGTTCTCGTCTTCGAGCATGCGCGCATGCATGAGCGCGCTTTCCACCATCGCGTCGGGGCAAGGCTCACCATATTTCTCGAGCAGTTCGCGCTCAAGCGAGCCGCCATTGACCCCGATACGGATCGAGCAGCCATTGGCGCGGGCGGCCGCGACCACCTCTTTGACGCGGTGCTGTCCGCCAATATTTCCGGGATTAATCCGAAGACAGGCCGCGCCTTTGTCGGCCGCTTCGACGCCGCGTTTATAATGGAAATGAATATCGGCCACGATGGGGACCGTGATCTCTTTAAGGATATCCGGCAGCGCCGCCGTGCTGGCCGGGTCGGGGCAGGAAATGCGGACAATATCCGCGCCCGCCGCTTCGAGGGCTTGGACCTGCGTCACCGTTGCGGCCACATCGTGGGTCAGCGTGTTGGTCATGCTTTGAACCGCGATCGGCGCGTCGCCGCCCACGGGCACTTCGCCCACCATGATTTGGCGGCTTTTGCGGCGCTCTATCGCGCGCCAAGGGCGGATGTGATCGTAGGATTGCATAGGGGCCTCAGAGATGGGGCGAACGTCATGGGGGAGGGATGCCACAAAATTATGTTCGTATAAAGACGTAATTACCGCGCAGGCTGTTATTGCGCCGATGCGGCTTCATTCCGCGAGCGGTATTTATTCCGGAAGGGGTCCTTGCGCCGCAGAGGCCGTGTCGATTTGTGACGGCGCCGGGTCGCCGCCGCCTTCGGAGGAGCCGCCGTCTGTGGTGTTGACGGCTTGGGTGTTGACAGCTTGGGTGTCTGGGGCCTCGGCGGCGTTGAGCGCGTCGGCCGCAAATTCGCGGGGAACCGCGGGCATTGGCACGTCGGTCATCGGAATGCCCTTGCGCCCAAGCCGGCCGATAAACTCACCGCCCAGATAAAGCTCCAGCGCGCCGCTATCGCGGGCCGAGAGGCTGACATTATTATTTACATCCGTTTGCCAGCTCTCGCCCGTGATCAAGATGCGCGAAATGATGGTTTTCCCGTCGCTATTTTTGATTTGAATCCATGTGGGGGCGGTGGCTTTGAATGCCATTAAATCGGGGTCCACCGGTTGCGGTTCGGCCGTATTTGTTTCCGCGATATTGAGGCCCGATTGGACGTTTAAGGCCTGCGACCTTTGCTCGGATTGAGCGCTATACCACAGGGCTAAAACGGCTCCGCCGCATAAAATGGCGGTCGCGGCGAAAAACCCGCGCGGTAGGCGGATTTGGCGCTGCGGTACAAAATGGGGGGAAGTTCGCATGCCGAGATTTTCCGGCACTTCGCTGTCGATTTTATAACGCTCGACCGCGTCTTTCCCGTTCATCCCCAGATGCATCGCGTAGGCTCGCACATAGCCGAGCACATAGCCGATCGACGGCAGCGCGGCTTTGTCGAGCTTTTCAATGGCGTCGAGAAACTGCGCTTGAATCCGTAACTCTGCCGAAATCTGCGCATGGGTCTTCCCGGCGGCTTCGCGCCTTTGGCGAAGCTCTTGGCCGATATGCGGCTGCGGATTTGCGGGTTCGGCGCTCATGTCACTCTCTTTTGGCGCGGGTTTGCGTGGCTTATACTTAAATATTAACTATTTCCAATAGCTTACCCGCGGGGACGTTAACATTTTTACGGGTTTGCGGCAGTTTTCGCTGCGCCGGCGCGCCGCTGCCTAAGAGGGCAGGGTGATGGACACGGGCCGATGGTCAGAATTGACCACCGCGTGAACCTTAGCCTTTATGGGCCCGAAACCCTCCGAGACAAGAATATGGTCAAGGCCTTCTTTGGGACGCCATGCGGGGAAGGTTTTATGGGACGGCGTCGTGAGAATATTCAGATCGTTTCGCGCCGCGAAATCCTCGAGGTGCGGCGCGTGGGACGTACAGTTCAGATCGCCCGTCAGGACCAGCCGGTCAAATTCGGGCAGGGCGGACGAAATATAAGCCAGTTGCTCTGTCTGGGTTTTGGCCAGCAAGCTGAGATGGGTATTAATGACGGAGAGGTCGCCGATGCGGCAAACAATAGTGCCGCGCCCCGGAATCCGGCTGGGTAGTTTATGGTCGCTCACATCATAGATTTTGTGGCGGGACAGAATGGCGTTCCCGTGAATAGAGGTGCGCCCGATCACGCGGTTGGTTTGGCAGACCGCATGCGTTAGGCCCGACGCGCTTTGTAGGATGCCGAGCTGGGATGTAAATCCGGAGCGCCGCCCGCCAAGATCAACCTCTTGCAGGCAGACTATATCAAAATCCGCGATAAAGGCGGCGATGTCTTCAAGGGTCTGCGTTTTTGCGTCGGAATGGAAAAACTGGTGATGGCCCTTGGTGATATAATCCGAGGGGCGCTTGGTGCCTATGCCCGCTTGAATATTATAACTCAGAATTTTCATTTTAGTGGGAGCCTATTGGCGGTTTGTGCATTAATACGTTGCCGCCGTCTAAATGTTTTACATGACTATATAGGGTTATAATGATCGCAACAGCAATTTTGTTCCTTCACATCGCCACCGTGATTTTCGTGGCGCTGAAAGTCATCTTTCGCCGGCTTCCGGTTGGAACGTCTTTGGCGTGGATTATTATCGCCGCCTTGGTGCCGTTTGTCGGGCTGGGGGCTTATATGCTGATCGGCGATCACCGCTTGGGGCGAAAGCGCCTTAAATTCGGTGATATTGTGAGCCGTCATTATCAGAACACCCTCTCGATCAAGCGCGGCGCGATCGAAGAGCCGGGCCCGCAAATCGACAAGGCCTTTTTGAAGATATCGGACGTGGCGGCGCGGGCGACAGGATTTCATCTTCGCAGCCGCAACGCGGTCACGCTTCTGTCTGGCCCCGAAGAGATTTTCGATAAAATACTCGGTGATATTAATGCGGCGGCCTCGAGCTGCTATCTGGAGTTTTATATCATCGACCCCGCCGGACGGGTCATTGATGTTCTGAACGCGATTGCCGCCGCCAGTGCGCGCGGGGTGGAGTGCAAGATTATCGCCG
Source organism: Maricaulaceae bacterium (assembly GCA_048268905.1). Taxonomy (GTDB): domain Bacteria; phylum Pseudomonadota; class Alphaproteobacteria; order Caulobacterales; family Maricaulaceae; genus JACOMS01. Next base: position 194,937 of record JBLWUN010000001.1, read on the forward strand.
ACCATATTGGCAGCCGCGCCTTTTTTAAATCCAAATGGCCCGCCACCCTTGAAAGCGCCGGCGTGGAGATTGTCGACTCGCTTCCGACCGGGATCATCAAAACATTTTTCACGCGGTCGGATCTTCGCAATCACCGCAAAATTGTCGCCATCGACAGACGGGTTTCCTATACGGGGAGTTTCAATCTCGCCGACCCGCGTCTTTTTAACCGCGACAAAAATTGCGGCCCGTGGGTGGATGTCTTTGCCCGGATCGAGGGCGACGCCACCGAAGCGCTGAGCGTTGTTTTCAATACGGATTATGTGCTTGAAACCCATGAGCGCAAACATCTCTCTAAAATCCCGAAACTGCCAGACCTTGACGGGGACGGGGTGCCGAAACTGGGTGACAAGCCCGTGCAGATTATTCCCTCCGGCCCCGAAATCGGCACCAGCGTGATCTATGAGACGATCATCTCGTCGATCTATACGGCGCAAGAGAGCATCTTGATAACAACGCCCTATCTCATTCCCGACGAGTCGCTGTTGCTGGCCTTGTCCAATGCGGCGCGGCGCGGCGTGTCCGTGAAAATCATCGTGCCGGAAAAAGTGGATTCGGTGCTGGTCGCCTTTGCCAGCCATTCCTATTACGGCGAGCTTTTGCGGGCGGGCATCGAAATTTTCGAATATGAAGCGGGATTGCTACACAGCAAAATCATCCTGATCGACCATAGCGTCGCCTATCTCGGCACCGTCAATCTGGATATGCGAAGCTTTTATCTGAACCTCGAGATAACAATCGCGCTTCACAGCCCGCAGGATTGCCGCGATCTCGCCGAGATCACCGCGCAATATATCGCCGATTCCAAACAGGTTCACAAAGACGATTGGATGGACGGGAAGCGCTCGCCTCTGAAGGTCTTTACGGAAAATCTGGTGCGCCTCGCGAGCCCGCTTTTATAACCTTCCGCGTAAAAATATCTGTACAATCGGTCACATGACATGGGGGGAAAAACCGATTATACAGAGCCTATGAAATTTCTAAATTCATCGCGCTTGCCGCTCGCGGCGCTCCTGATTTCCGGCGGCCTTTTATGCGGGGCCTGGTTTTTCCAATATGTGCTGGGCTATGCGCCGTGCCAGATGTGCTATTGGCAGCGCCATGCCCACAAGGCGATCATCGCGCTCTCGCTTTTGGCGCTGGCCATGAATTATATGAATGTGGGCCGTCCGAAATTTTGGGCGGCGCTTATTGGGCTTGGCTTTGTGGTCAGTTTTGGTTTGGCCTTCTGGCATGTGGGCGTCGAATATACGTGGTGGGAAGGTCCCAAAACCTGCATGAGCGGTACACCGCAAGTGGGCGGATATAGCGGACAAGACCTTCTCAATAGCCTGAGCCGCCCTGTGAAATTACCGGGCTGCGCCGAAGCGGCTTGGCGCTTTGCCGGGATCTCTATGGCGGGCTGGAACGCCGCTGTGTCTTTGTTTGGCGCGCTCCTCACCTTTGCCGCTATGCGAAAGGGCTCCCATGTCAAAAATTCATAAAACCCCCGGCCCGTCGCGCGAAACCCCGGCCCATATCGCGGAAATGCTGCGCGTGGATCATGCGGGTGAATATGCGGCGGTGGCGATTTACCGGGGGCAACAAGCCGTCTTTGGGAAAAGCCCCAAGACACAAAGAATTGCCAAACAGCTGGGCGAAATGGAAGCCGAAGAACAAAAGCACCTCTCCGCTTTTGATGAACTTCTGATCGCGCGGGGCGTACGCCCCACGGCGCTTGCGCCGGTGTGGAACGCGGCGGCCTATGGTCTGGGCGTGGCGACCGCGCTTATGGGCGAAAAGGCGGCCCATGCCTGCACCGAAGCCGTCGAGACTGTGATTGAACAGCATTATGCCGACCAGATCGAAACGCTGGACGGCGACACAGAGCATGAAGATCTTCGGGCGACCTTTACGGAGTTTCGCGAAGACGAATTGCATCACCGCGACACCGCCATCGAAGAAGGCGCGCAGGAAGCACCGGCCCACGGGCTGCTGTCCGCGATTATTCAAACCGGATGCCGGTTTGCCATTAAGGTCAGCGAAAAAGTCTAAGCGCTTTAAAGAGGCTTTCCAAAACCCTGTCATCACGGCCTCGCGCCGGGACCTCGCGAAGTCGGGGAAGGTTTCAAGATTACTCTCTATTTCTCGGGGTCCCGCATCTTCGCTTTGCTTCGTGCGGGATGACAGAGAGGTAAATGCAGGCCCTAAAATTATGTCATCCCGCGCTTGACGCGGGACCTCGAGAGGCTTGGCACCGTTGCTTCAAAGAGGCAAATATGTGTGAGCGTGTCACGCCCACGGCGAAACGTCCGGCGGCGGGGCGCGGCCGGTGAATTTATCTCATCCTAATTAATACGAAAAAGTGCGGTCTCACGGCGGGGGAAGGATTTCCAGATCGGCCAAAATGAGGCAGAAATTCCACTCCAGCAATTCCGCGTGCCGCCTTTGCCATATGCCAAGGGTTTGCTGGCGGCTGGGCGTGTCGATCGGGTGAGCGGCGTCCGGGCGTAAATCCGCAGGCGTCAGCGCGATGGGCGCGGGCCAGAGAAACACGGACGCGGCGCTGCGCCCCATCGGGGCAAAGCGGGGGGTAGATTTTTGCGGCTTGCGCTGACTCCGGGGCAGGGGCGCGAGCCGAAAGAGGCCGCGCCGATCGGTTTTAAGGCGCGCCGCTTTGCGGGGCCGGACATTTGCGCAGGGGTGCGCCGGGCGCGGTCTTTGCGGCGCGGCGGGAGCCTCTCGGGTTTCCAACCGTGTTTCCAACCGTTGTTCCCAAAGCACCATAGCGGCGTCCCCGCCCAGATCTTCGCGGACCTGCGCTTGCCAAGCGGCATCATTTTTAAGGGCGCGGACAAGCCACACAGACATGTTGAATTTTTCCGCGCGGTAAAGCGCGCGAAGCTGGCGGCGGATATGCCAGATGCGGGTGGCCGCGCCCCGCGCCGCGCCCCCGCCCGAGAACAAGGTCATAAGCTGCGCAAATAACCCCGTAATCACGCCGCGCAAAGGCGCCGTATCAATAATCTCGGCTGTGTCTAAAAGGCTGCGCGGCGCAGCGGGCCAGCCGCCCTGTTCGCCAGCGCCGCTCTCGCGCGCCGCCATTTTCCCTACATGTGTCTTCGCAAAATTTGTCATGATGACACATTACGCCAAAGCCGAATGACGAGGATTATTCCCGCAGGATTGCAAGAATAGCAGGGAATTTTAGGGGGCGGAGATTGGAATAGTACCCGACGGACGGTCTCCAGATTTTTACTCGACCCGCCATATATGTTATCCCGTGCTTGCCTTTTCTAGGCAAACCCAAATCTCTGAAATATGATTGACGTCCCTGTATGGAGGCCGAGGTAATGGTCGGATAGCGGGAATGTGCCAAGAGCTCCACCTAACTGTACATTGCGTACACAACCCAATTCGAAAGGAATCATATTTGCAAAAAGAGGCTATGAAGTATAATAAAGTTAGTCTTCGCTAACGAACCAGTCGTTCGCATCTAAAGATTTAATACGGTGTGAAAACACGCTGTGGAGTTTATTTAGATTTTCTGCCAGCCAAGCATGTTGATTGGGCCAATCGGATTCATCTTTGAGTGTTTTCTTAGGATAGTAGAGCACTATTCGTGTATCCATTCCCTCTGGCAATTCTTGCCAATCTAATTCATCTCCAAACTCTTCTTCAATTGTCGTCCTGTGTTCTTTCAGCAAATGAAAATATGCATTGGCATGTTGACCTGTAATGTAAATTTCTACTCGGATTGAATTATCTAAGGTGCTCGTAGATGCATTCGCACTGAACCCGGTTCGGCCGACGCTATAACTCATCCATGAGTAAGGTTGCGGCTTTCGATTTCCAGAAATTGGTCCATTTAATTCGTTTAGGTTTTTGTGTAACGCTTCCCAGTAATGCAACTGATTTTTTTTTAACTCAGATAGGTTTTCTGCGCTGATTGAGTTCGCCGCGCTTGCGACAGCTTTGCTCCAGTTATTCGGTTTCGAGACAATATTAAATTTGGGAGCTGCCAATGAATCACCGATTCTCCATAATTCAACTTCAAGGCCAAAAAACTTAAAATCTTCATTCGTGATTTTGTTGAGCCAATCAAGTGTTGAGCGGTGCTCTTCGGTAAATCGCGCTGCAATCCAGATTATAGTGACAGCCTCGAGCCCGGAGGCGTAGGTAAGTAATTGCCCTAAGTGAATATGGTCAGTCCGTTCTAATTGATTTTCAATTAGCACCCAATGCTCGTCTAACCCCACAATTTTACAAAGAATATCTGCCCGAAATGGCCCCACGCTCTTTTCTTGAGCTTCATACTCAAGTTTGAGGTCGAGTGCTTCCGAGAGGGTCCTTAGGTTTTCTTCTTTTGCTAACCAAGGTGTGAAATCCGCCGCCTCTGTTTTCCAAATTTCCCTTAGGTTTATCTTTTCTAACTTTCCGAGCATCCCTATTCCTAAGTATCCACATCCGCGTCTAGCGCATTGCTGATGATGAAATCGCGTCTTGGTTCGACGACGTCGCCCATGAGTTTGGTGAAGAGCTCGTCTGTGGCGTCGGCGGCTTCGACGCGGACTTGCAGCAGGGAGCGGGCATTGGCGTCGAGCGTGGTTTCCCAGAGCTGATCCGGGTTCATTTCGCCCAGACCTTTATAGCGCTGGATTTTAAAGCCTTTGCGTCCGCCTTCAAAAATGGTGTCGAGGAGTTGGGCGGGGCCGTAAATCTCGATGGGATCACCATCGACGCGGCGGAAAATGGCGGTGCCGGCATAGGTCTCCATGAGGGCCGGGGCCATTTTGTGCAGGCGGCGTGCATCGGCGCTATCACGGAAGGCCGCGCGCAGCACATGGCGTTCAACGACGCCGCGCACTTCGCGTTCAAACACAAGCGCGCCGTCCGCGTCAAAGCGGCCCGTCCAGCCGTCTTCGCCTTCGTCTGCAATGCGGTCAAGGCGCTTGGCGGCGGCTTCGGCCTCGGCGTCGCCCGCGTCAGGGCCAAAGGCTCCGGCGATGGCCACTTGCGCGATAATATTGTTCGGTGCGCGGGATTTAAGACGGTTAATCAAGCTCTGCGCGGCGAGGGCTTCGTTGGCCACGCGGGTCAGGTCTTGGCCCGCGACAACGGCGCCGCCTTCAATCGCCAGCGAGGCGTCCGAGGAACCGGCATCGATGAGGTAGGCGTCCAGCTCGTCCTGATCCTTGATGTAGCGGGCGGATTTGCCCCGTTCCACCTTATAAAGCGGCGGCTGGGCGATATAGAGATAGCCGCGCTCGATCAGCTCGGGCATTTGGCGGTAAAAGAACGTCAGGAGCAGGGTGCGAATGTGCGCCCCGTCCACGTCCGCATCGGTCATGATGACGACTTTGTGGTAGCGGAGCTTTTCAATATTGAAATCGTCGCGGCCAATGCCTGTGCCAAGCGCCGTGATCATGGTGCCGATCTCTTGCGACGACAACATGCGGTCAAAGCGGGCGCGTTCCACGTTCAGGATTTTACCTTTGAGCGGCAAAATAGCCTGATTTTGGCGCGAGCGGGCTTGCTTGGCCGATCCCCCCGCGGAGTCGCCCTCCACGATGAAGATTTCGGACAGGGCCGGGTCTTTTTCCTGACAATCGGCAAGCTTGCCGGGCAGGGAGGCAACATCGAGGGCCGATTTACGGCGGGTCAGGTCACGCGCCTTTCGCGCCGCTTCGCGGGCGGCGGCGGCTTCGATGATCTTTTGAATGATTTGTTTCGCTTCCGCCGGATGCTCCTCGAACCATTCGCTGAGCGCTTCGTTCATGGCGGATTCCACAACGGGGCGCACTTCGGACGAGACGAGCTTGTCTTTGGTTTGCGAGGAGAATTTCGGATCCGGCACTTTAACGGACAGCACGCAGGTCAGGCCTTCGCGGGCATCGTCGCCGGAAATGGTGACTTTCTCTTTTTTGGCGGCGCCGGACTCGGAGGCGTATTTATTGATGGTGCGGGTCAACGCGCCGCGAAAACCGGCCAAATGGGTGCCGCCGTCGCGCTGCGGGATATTGTTGGTAAAGCAGCGGACATTCTCGTGATAGCCGTCATTCCACCACAGCGCGGCGTCTACGGTGATGCCGTCAATTTCCTTGGACACAGAAATCGGCTTTTCGATTTGCGTGATTTTATTGGCGTCCAGATGGCGCACAAAGGCTTCGATGCCGCCCTCATAGTAAAGCTCGGTGACAATCGGTTCCTCGGGGCGCTCGTCTGTCAGAACGATCATCACGCCGGAATTAAGGAAGGCCAGCTCGCGCAGGCGCCGCTCAAGAGTCTCGCGGTCAAACTCCACCATGGTGAAGGTTTCCTCGGAGGGCAGGAACCGCACTTTGGTCCCGGTGAGGATTTTCGTTTTGCCGTCGCGGCGCGTTTCCTCGGGGGCATTGCCCACGACTTTGAGGGGCTCCACCGTGTCGCCGTGGGAGAACTGTACGAAATGTTCCTTGCCGTCCCGCCAGACCGTCAGGTCAAGCGTCACTGACAGGGCGTTCACCACAGACACGCCCACGCCGTGAAGACCGCCGGAGACCTTGTAGGAATTCTGGTCAAACTTCCCGCCTGCGTGAAGCTGGGTCATGATGACTTCTGCGGCGGAGATGCCTTCCTCTTCGTGGATGGAGACGGGGATGCCGCGTCCATTGTCGCTGACCGAGCAAGATCCGTCCGCATGCAGGTTGACGGTCACGCGGTCGGCGTGGCCCGCAAGGCTTTCATCAATGGCGTTATCGACGACTTCGTACACCATATGGTGCAGGCCGGAGCCATCGTCTGTGTCGCCGATATACATCCCGGGGCGTTTGCGCACAGCATCCAGGCCCTTGAGGACTTTAATGCTGTCCGCGCCATATTCTGCGGGGATGTTTTCGGGAGTTTCAGCCATATGTAACCGTCTTTCGAATCATCTGAAATTGTCATAAAAACTTAGAATATTCACAGGGAAATTGCACGGTTTATCTGGTCAAACAGTCCTTGCCTTTGTTTGCCCTTCTCGCAATATTGGGCCAAAAGAAGGGGTATCTGATGAACACAGTTTTATATGAGCGCGACGGAGCGATTGCGCTCATCACTTTGAACCGGCCCGATCAGATGAATAGCTACAATGTGGCGCTTCATAACGACCTTTATGCCGCCATTGAGACAGCCGACGCCGACAAAAGCGTCCGGGTGATCGTGATTACGGGGGCGGGCCGCGCATTTTGCGCGGGCGCGGATATTAGCGGCGGTTTCGGCGGCGCTGGCTTTGCGGAAACGGCGCCCAAGATAGACGGGATTAGCCGCGATTATGGCGGCATGATGAATTTGCGCATTTTTGAGTGCGATACGCCGATCATTGCCGCTGTGAACGGCGTCGCTGTGGGCATTGGCGCGACCATGCTTTTACCGATGGATATTAAAATTGTGTCCAGCAAGGCCAAGTTTGCCTTTCCGTTTACCCGCCGCGGCATCGCCTATGACGGCGCGGCCAGTTGGTTCTTGCCGCGCATTGTCGGGTTCTCCCGCGCGCAGGAATGGGCGATTACGGGCCGCCTTATCTTGCCGGACGAAGCCTTGGCGGCAGGAATGATCCATCAGATTGCCGAGCCTGAAGATGTGCTGACGCGCGCGATGGACCTGGCGCGGGATCTGGCTGTGAATATTTCACCTGAAAGCGCGGCGCAAAATAAACGGCTCTTGCGCGAAGCGATGCTGGGCGGCGGTGAATATGGCGGCGGACCGATGCGCTCTCACATGCTCGAGAGCGAGCAGCTTGAACGTCTTTTTGTGTCCGAGGATTGCACGGAAGGGGTGAAATCCTTCCTTGAAAAGCGCGCGCCGAAATTCAACGACCGCACCTAGCGGCCGGATTGGCGGCCTAGCGGCGGCCGCCTTTTTTCTCTTCAAACAGTTCGGCGAGCTTTTCTGTCATCGCGCCGCCGAGCTGCTCGACGTCCATGATGGTGACAGCGCGTTTATACCAGCGCGTCACATCATGACCGATACCGATGGCCACAAGCTCGACCTCCGAGCGGTTCTCGATCTTGTCGATGGCCATGCGAAGGTGGCTTTCAAGAAGTCCGGTTTTGTTTTGGCTTTGGGTGGCGTCATCTACGGGCGCACCATCAGAAATGACCATCAAAATACGCCGCTGCTCGGGCCGCGCCATCAGCCTTTTATAGGCCCATTCCAGCGCTTCGCCGTCAATATTTTCCTTGAGTAAGCCCTCGCGCATCATCAGGCCGAGATTGCGCTTGGCCCGCCGCCACGGCACGTCTGCGCCCTTATACACGATATGCCGAAGGTCATTTAGCCGTCCCGGATGCGGCGGCTTTCCACTCGCCATCCAGTCTTGGAAGCTGCGTCCGCCCTTCCACGCTTTGGTGGTAAATCCAAGGATTTCCGCCTTGACGCTACAGCGCTCCAGCGTCCGCGCCAAGATATCGGCGCAAACGGCGGCGACCATAATCGGCCGCCCGCGCATAGAGCCGGAATTATCGATCAGGATCGTGACAATCGTATCGCGGAAATCGGTTTCTTTTTCTTCTTTGAATGTCAGCGCCGACATGGGGTCAATGACCACACGGGTCAGGCGTGCCGTATCGAGCTGTCCTTCTTCAAGGTCGAATGTCCAGGCGCGTTGCTGCTGAGCCAGCAAACGCCTTTGCAGGCGGTTGGCAAGGCGCGAAATCACCGACGAGAGCCCCGCCATATGCCCGTCGAGATAGCCGCGCAGCCGGTCAAGCTCTTCAATCTCGCACAGCTCCTCGGCTTTGATGACTTCATCATGCGTGGTGGTAAAGACCGTATAGGGGTCCGGCATGTTGGTGATGTTGTTGGTTTGCGGATTGGCGTTGGGCGTTTGCTCGCTGTCGTCGCTCTCGCCGTCAATATTTTCCGCATCCACGATGTCCTGCGGGTCGGCGTCCTCGTCATCCGAGGCGTCGGCGTCCGACGTTTCGGTTTGGCCTGACTGGTCCTCGCGCGGTGTGTCCGGGGTCTGGTCGGGTTGTTGATCTTCGTTCTCGCGCGACTCGTCATCGGCGTCGTCCGTCTCGTCCGGCTGTCCGGAATTATCTAAAAGATCCATCTCGCCCAAAAATTCGAGCGCGGTTTTGGCGAAGCTCTCTGTATCGGATAGATTATGAGATAGCTCTCGCAGGGTTTTTCCGCCCTTGCGCTCCACATATTCGCGCCACGCATTGATCAACCCGTCGGTGCTTTTCGGAAGCGCCCGGCCGGAGAATATTTCCCGCGCGATCAGGCCAATGGCCTCGGGCATGGACGAATTATCTTGAGTCAGGGTTTGCTTGTCAAAACCGCGGCGCAGCGCCCGCGCGTCAATGGCGGCATGCAGGTTATCGGATACACCCGACATGTGCCGCGCGCCCACTGCTTCGACGCGGGCTTGCTCCAGCGCTTCGTAAATTTCCCGGGCTTCGCCGCTTGGCGGCATATGGCGCTGAAAACTCTGTTTGTTGTGCAAAGAAATACGCAGCGCGAGCGCATCGGCTTCGCCGCGCGCCTTGGCAATTTGCGGGCGGGTCGGCTTGGGCGGCAGCGCCGGAAGCATGATCTGATCCCGCACAATTCCGGCCACATCCCCGCCAAAGGAAACCTCAAGCTCTGCCTCACCCGACATCGCCTTGGTTGTGTGACCAAGCGCGCGTTTGAACTTATCGATGGGAGTTTGGGTTGTCATAGACAGATCTTCTTGCAAACAATTTAAAGCTGTTTTTCATTGACAAACCAGTAATAAAAAACGTCAACTTGAGTTCCGATATAATAATTTGTGAGGGGGTTATGTCAGAACCATTCAAAGGCGGTCAAGCAACAACGTTATTTCCCATGATGACAAATGGTCTCGAAGACCGAGCGACATGCATCTTTTTTGCTGTATTTGACTTGATTTACCCATTCCGAAATCGATTGCTGAATTCTATCGGCCAAAAAGCCTATAAAACTGGAAACGATTTTAGCTGTGTCTTAAGGCCATCAATTGGGGGGCGATTATCAGATAAGGATATTCCCGACGCTTTAATATCGCTTGACCAAAAGACTGAATGGAATGCTCTTGTGGAAGTGAAAATTGGCTCAAGCGATCTAGATCAGGCGCAATTGGGCCGATATTTAAACAGAGCAATCTCTGAAGATGTCGACGCGTTGATTACAATTTCCAACGAAATGTGTGCACAACCTAATGAGCCACCGTTACGGTTAAAGCCTGCGGAAAAGCGATTGAGAAAAATTCCGCATTTTCATTGGTCTTGGCGTTATATAAAGCATCAAGCGAAAATAACGGCTCGCGACGACGATTTAGATGCAATCGAGGCCAAAATTTTGGCTCAATTTGTCGAGTTTCTGGAGCATGAGAAGTCAGGAATACATGGTTACCGGGACATGCCAAAATGTTGGCCTGACTTTGTCGACACACTTCGCGATGGGGGGCGACCAAAAGAAGATGATGTCGATGATGTAATTTCGGGTTGGTTTCAGGAGACATCTGATTTGTCCATTATACTCTCTGAATATTTTCAAGAAGATGTTTTTGAGGTGCAAGACGAGAATACACTAGAACTCAAGAAGGATGTCGCAGAAAATCACTTGGCTAAAACTGGTGATTTGAGAGCAAAATTTAAATTACCGAACAACGGATATGTAAATATTCTCGTCGATATTGACGGTCGATGCATCAAGTTCGAAACAGCCCATACACCAACGGCGAAAGTGAAAACGCCCGTCAAACAAATAGAGCGATTTCTTGATACCTTCCGTGATCAGGATACTGAGGCCGAATGGGGCGGACATTCGGACGTTAGAATCTTTGCTAAATGGCAGCGCCGCAGAGAGATGACGGATATCCGCATGTCGGATGCAATGATTGATGCCAAAGAGGATACGCTAAAGAACTCAGCATTAATACACCCTGAGAGCACCAACCTATCTCAGATTATCGTGCAATATACTCCGAAGGGCTCGTCCACAAATATTCGGAGCCGAAAGAAAATGATCGACTTTCTTGAAAGTCAGCTCATTTTCTTCGTGGAAACCTACGTTCAAAAATAATTTAGTGAGTTCCATCCTTCATCGCCAGCGATGAAGGCGCTTCGTTGCAATCGATTGCGGGCACTACGCGACCATGACAGTGGCGGCGCTTTCGGGCAAGTCTTTGCCGAAGGCGCGCTGGTAGAACTCGGCGATGATCGGGCGTTCAAGCTCGTCGCATTTATTGAGGAAGGTCAGACGGAAGGCTTGGCCGATGTCGCCGCCAAATATGCGCGCATTTTCGGCCCAGTTCATGACGGTTCGCGGACTCATGACCGTGGAGATATCGCCTGCCACGAAGCTGTTACGGGTCATGTCGGCAACGCGCACCATAGAGGCGATAACGTCGCGCCCTTCTTTCGTATCAAAGCTGGGTGATTTGGCGAGCACAATCGCGGTTTCGTCATCATGGGGCAGATAGTTGAGCTGTGTCACGATCGACCAGCGGTCCATTTGCCCTTGGTTGATTTGCTGCGTGCCGTGGTAAAGGCCTGTAGTATCGCCAAGACCGACCGTGTTGGTGGTCGAGAACAGGCGGAAGGCTTTGTTCGGGCTGATGACTTTGTTCTGGTCGAGCAGGGTCAAGCGGCCTTCGGCCTCTAAAATCCGCTGGATCACGAACATCACATCGGGACGGCCCGCGTCATATTCATCGAATGTCAGCGCAACAGGGTTTTGCAGCGCCCATGGCAGGAGGCCTTCGCGAAATTCTGTGACTTGTTTGCCGTCTTTCAGGACAATAGCGTCCTTCCCCACGAGGTCGATCCGGGAGACGTGACTGTCGAGGTTGATCCGCACCATTGGCCAGTTCAGGCGTGCGGCCACTTGTTCGATGTGGGTCGATTTGCCTGTGCCGTGATAGCCCTGAACCATGACGCGCCGATTATAGGCAAATCCCGCGCAAATGGCCTGCGTTGTTTGATCGTCAAAAATATAGGCTTCGTCAATTTCCGGGACATATTCCGAGCGCTGGCTAAACGCCGGGATTTCCATGTCGAAATCGACGCCAAAGGTTTCGCGCGCAGAGACCGTGATGTCAGGCTCGGAGATGGGGAATGGAGTGTCGCTCATGGGGTCGTGTCCTAATCGTGGGGGGCTTAGCCGAGTTCCGTTGTTTTCAAAATTTTATAGGCTTTGACGACGCGCTGGAAGCTTTCTTCCGTCGTGCGGTCGCCCTTGTTGGCATCGGGGTGAAGCTGCTTGACAAGCTGGGTATAGCGGCGGCGAACGTCGGCTTTGTTCGCAGTGTCGTCGAGGCCCATATCGTTGAGGGCTTTAAGCTGCATTTTCGTCAGGCGGCGGCGCGGCGTTTCGACAATATCATTGTCGCCGTCACCGAAAATTCCATAGCCTTCAGAGGTCGCGCTGGTGGTGCCGGCGCGTGATTTCTTGCGGGCTTGGGCGCGTTCGCCTGTATTCTTGCGAACATCCCATGTGGGGCGGTGACCATGGCGCGCGCCGGCTTGCCATTCATGGATATCCTCGTCGGTCATGCCCGAGAAGAAATTCCAGTTTTTATTATATTCGCGGGCGTGGGCTTGGCAAAAATTATAATATTCGCGCAAGCGGTCGGGGCTCTTCGGGGCTTTGCAGCCGCCCATAGAGACACAGCCGGCCCAATCGCATTCTTCCTCGTCGGGATTGAGTTTTTTCTTGCCCTTATTGATGCGAATATCAATACCTTTGGGCTTGTAACTAAAATTATCTGTCATATGTCTAATATAGAATTCAATAGGTGAGGAAAAGGACGGCGCAAGATGGGCAAAATCGGGTCAGCAATCAAGGAAAAACTGACAATAGCGTTTAATCCGTCGCACCTTGAGGTGCGCGACGAGAGCCACAAGCACGCCCACCATGCGGGAGCCAAAGCGCACGCCGCAGAGAATGGCAGCGGCGAGAGCCATTTTCATGTGGTGATTATATCCGAAACTTTCAAGGGTATGTCCCGCCTCGCCAAGCACCGCGCCGTCTTGGACGTGCTCTCAGAAGAAATTCCGAAAATTCACGCCTTTAGCCTCGAAGCGAGCGCGTAGACGTTATAAAAACCTCTGTCCCCTCAACGCAGGCCCAAAGACCGTCTTTGATGTCTGTATGGGGGGTAATGCCCGCGGCGGCTTCGAGCTTCGATGTGTCCGAGCGGGCTTTGGTAAAGCCGTGATGGGATCTGTTGTAAAAGTGTCCTTATCCGCTTTTCCAGTCTGTTTTAAGGCATTTTTATTGAAATAGGTCTCACAAAAGGTCATGGAAAGAGGGAAGCTCTTAGGAAATGATATGCCTGATTTAAATGACCATTATTCTCGCTTACAGGCACTTGCGGCGCAAGCGGTGGCTATCGCCGATTTGTTTAAATTGGAGCCAGACCGGCTCGAGAATTTTGTCCACCGCGAAGGCCCGCTGCGCGCCGATTTTTCAAAGCAAGCGATCAGCCACGGCGCGCTGGATACGCTCATGGAACTGGCGAAGGCGGCGGGACTGGAAGACTGGCGCAGCCGTTTCTTCGCGGGGGATAAGATCAACACCTCCGAAGACCGGGCTGTGCTGCATATGGCGCTGCGCGGCACGGGCGGCAGCAAAGAGATCCAAAAGGACGTCAAAGCGATGCGCGCGCGTCTCTCGGCGTTCACCCAGAAAATTCACACAGACGGACACTTCAAGACGGTCGTTCATATTGGAATTGGCGGCTCTGATCTGGGGCCGCGGCTTGTGGCGGACGGCTTTGCAGCGACGGTGACGCCAAAGCTGGACCTTAGATTCGCCGAGAACGTGGACGGTGCTTCGATCAATGATGCGCTGGCGGGTCTTGATCCGAAAACGACGCTTGTGATTGTCGTCTCGAAATCTTTTTCCACGCAAGAAACGCTGATGAACGCGGCGGCGGCGCGTGAGTGGCTGCGGGGCGAGCTTGGGGAAAAAGCTGGCGCGCATTTTATCGCCGTGACAGCCAATCGCAGCGGCGCGGAAACATTTGGTATCAGCAGCGATCAGATCTTTGATTTTTGGGACTGGGTCGGCGGACGTTATTCTGTCTGGTCGGCGGTGGGCATGTCCTTGCAGCTTGCGTACGGCACGGCGGCCTTTGATGATTTTCTCAAAGGCGCTGCGGCCATGGACAGGCACTTTCGCGACCAGCCGCTCGGTCAGAACTTGCCAGTTTTGATGGCCTTGTGCGGTATTTGGAATCGCAATGTGCTGGGATATACCAGCGTTGCGGTTATTCCCTATGCGCGCCGCATCCGCAAACTCTCGGCATTTTTACAGCAGCTTGAAATGGAGAGTAATGGCAAATCCAAAGGCCGCGACGGCATGGACGCGGGCCTCACGTGTCCGGTTATATGGGGCGATGAGGGCACGAACGGCCAGCACGCCTTCTTCCAATGGCTGCACCAAGGCACGCCCGGCGCGCCGGTGGATTTTATCGCCGTGCTGAAAGATCATGAGGGCCGCCCGGAACACCACACGGCCTTGCTCGCCAATTGCTTTGCCCAGTCCGAAGCGCTGATGATTGGAAAGCCGGAATATAAGGTGCGCGAAGAGCTGTCTGAAAAAGGGCTGAGCGCCGCGCAAATGGACGCCCTCGCGCCGCAAAAGACCTTCCCCGGGAACCGGCCGTCCACGACGCTGACCCTTGACCAGCTTGACCCGTTTGCGCTCGGTCACTTGATTGCGCTTTACGAGCATAAGGTCTTTGTGCAGGGCATCATTTGGGGGGTGAATTCGTTCGACCAATGGGGCGTTGAGCTTGGAAAAGTTCTCGCCAACGCCATTCTGGCGGAAATGGACGGAAATGCGGGCGCGCATGACGCCTCGACCACCGCATTGATTGCGTTAGTGTCCTCCGTCAAATAAGTTGCCGGCGCCTATGAGCCGAACCTTCACGGATAGAAAACGGTCAAGAAGACGACTCTGCGCTTGAACCGTGCGCGCGCCTCCCGTAGCTTCAAAGAAAAAACGGGAGAAATATGTGACTATCGAAAATGTCGATTGGATAAAACAGCACGCCGCCTACACAGGCCAAAAAGTGGCCATGATCGATTTGGCCTCGGGCCGGCAATGGACATATAAAGACTATCACGAACGTGTGGCCCGCACCGCGGGTATGCTCCGCGCCAAAGGCGTGAAAAAGGGGGACCGCGTCGCTTTTCTCGCGTTGAATTCCTCGGACATTCTCGATGTCATCTTTGGCTGCTGGCGCATTGGCGCGATTTGTGTGGCCATTAACTTTCGCCTCGCGCCGGGCGAGATTGCCTTCATCTTGAACAATTCGGAAACAAGCGTTATCGTGATTGATGATGTGTTTAAGGCCGTCATTCCGGCGCTTGAGGGCAAGACCACAGTGAAGCACTGGATTTCCACGGACTGTATGGGCGGGGACAGCGCTTTTGAGCGGGCGATCGCCGAGGCGGACCCTGTCTATGACATGGAGCCTCAAAACCTCGAAGACCAGTGCATGTTGATGTATTCGTCCGGCACAACGGGTACGCCCAAAGGCGTCATCATCACCCACGCCATGCTTTACTTTACCGCCGCGTCCGGCGTTCGCCTTGGCAGCGTCTCGCCAAGCAATGTTACCTTGAACAATATGCCGCTTTTTCACATTGGCGGTCTGAATGTGACTGCGCTGCCCGCCTTCTGGATTGGCGGGACGGCGGTGATTATGCGGATGTTTGAACCGGGCGCGGCGCTGGATATTATCGGCGATCCTGATCTGGGGATCACAACCATGTTCATGGTGCCGGCGGCCTATAATGCGCTGCGGGCACACCCTAAGGCGGAAACAACGGATTTCTCGCTTATTCAAGTGGCGTGCGCAGGCGCGGAAACCGTGCCGACTGAATTAGTCCAGTGGTGGTATGATCGCGGCGTCTATATTCAGGAAGGCTACGGCTTGACGGAAACCGCTGCGGCCGGATGTTTCCTCTCCAAAGAAGACATTCCGTCAAAAATTGGATCGGCGGGACGCTCGCTCATGCATTCCACCATACGCATTGTCGGCCATGACGGACAAACCTGCGAGCGCGGCTCGCCGGGCGAAATATGGATGAAGGGCGCGGCGGTGACCCCCGGATATTGGCGGCGGCCCGAAGCCAATGAAAAATCCTTCGTGGACGGTTGGTTCCGCACTGGCGATATTGGCCGCATGGATGAAGACGGCTACGTTTATATCGAAGACCGTATCAAGGATATGTACATTTCCGGCGGTGAAAATGTGTACCCCGCCGAGATTGAAAATCTGCTCTATCAAATGCCGCAAATCGCAGAGGTCGCTGTCATCGGGATCGGTCATGACAAATGGGGCGAAGTGGGCTGCGTGGTTGCTGTACTCAAAGAGGGGCATTCCCTCTGCCTCCAAGACGTGACCGCCCATTGCGACGGGCAACTCGCCAAATATAAGTGGCCCCATCACGTGCATATTATGTCCGAACTTCCCCGTACGGCGAGCGGGAAGGTGCAGAAATTTGAGTTACGAGAATTGGTTCCGCCTTTGCTCGGCTAAGACGCGCTTCCCCCTAATATTTGAGGATTGACCATGGCTGAAAAGAACCGTTTATACCCCATCCCGAAGCCGGACAGCCTGCCTGTCATCGGGAATATGTTGACGGTGGACGCGAAAGCCCCGCTACAAAGCCTTGTTAAACTATGCGAGGAGCAAGGGCCGATTTTCTGGATGGACATGATGGGAACGCCGATCATCATGGTGTCCGGCGCCGAGCTGGCTCACGAACTTTGCGACGAAAGCCGGTTTGATAAAACCGTGCGCGGTCCGCTTAAACGGCTGCGCGCGATTGGCGGGGATGGCCTGTTTACGGGGGATACAAAGGCTCCGAACTGGGGCAAGGCGCATAACATTTTAATGCCCACATTCTCGCAAAAATCCATGCATAGCTACTTGCCGATGATGACCGATATTGCCGAGCAGTTGATGCAAAAGTGGGAACGCCTCAATAGCGACGACGAGGTCGATGTGCCCCACGACATGATCGGGCTGACGCTGGATACGATCGGGCTGTGTGGGTTTGATTACCGGTTCAACTCGTTTTACCGCGAAGGATTCCACCCGTTCATTGACGCGCTGACGCGCACGCTCGAAGTGTCCATGCTGCAAAAGGGATTGCCGCTTGAGGATTTTGTGCTGCGGGACCGGATCAAGCAGCTCGACAAAGACATCGCTTATATGAACCGCTTGGTGGATGATATCATTCGCGAGCGGCGCCAAACCGGCGGGGAGCAAAAAGACCTGCTCAACTTCATGCTGGCGGGAAGAGACCCCGTCACCGGTGAGGGCCTGTCGGACGAAAATATTCGTTACCAGATTAACACTTTTCTGATCGCCGGCCACGAAACCACCTCCGGTCTGCTCTCATTTGCGCTGTATTATCTCCTGAAAAATCCGGACATGATGGAGCGCGCCCGCAACGAGGTGGATAGCGTTTTGGGGCGAGATATTTCTGTGCCGCCGTCGCTTGTGCAAATCGGCCAGCTTAAATATGTGCGCGCCGTTCTGGACGAAGCATTGCGCCTCTGGCCCACAGCTCCGGCGTTTAGCTTGACGCCTTACAAAGACGAAGTGATTGGCGGGAAATATCCGCTCAAGAAAGGCTCTTTCATCACCGTTCTGGCGCTGGCGCTCCACCGCGACAAGACGGTGTGGGGGGATGATCCGGAGCGGTTCAATCCTGAAAACTTTATGGGCGACGCCGAGAGCCAGCGCCCGCCGGATAGTTATAAGCCCTTTGGCAATGGACAACGGGCCTGTATCGGGCGGCAATTTGCGTTGCAAGAAGCGGTGCTTGTGCTGGGGATGATATTGCAGCGCTTCCAATTGTTTGATCACACCCATTACGATCTTAAAATCAAAGAAACGCTGTCGATCAAGCCCGACAATTTCAAGATTAAACTGCGGGTTCGCCCCGATGTGGTGCGCGGGAGCCGCGCGCCTGTGGCGGCGACGCCTACCAAAGTGCCAGAGGCAGCCCGCCGCGCGAAACATGGCACGAAGCTCACCGTTTTATACGGCTCAAACCTGGGAACCTCCGAAGGATTCGCGCGCACGCTGGCGCAAATGGGCGAAATTAATGGATTTGAGGCGTCTCTGGGGACGCTCGATGCCTATCGCGGCGCGCTTCCCACGGACGGCGCCGTGGTTATTGTCAGTTCCTCTTATAATGGATCTCCGCCAAATAATGCGGCCAAATTTCTCGACTGGATCGAGGCCGCAAAGCCGGGCGATGCGAAGGGCGTGTCTTACATGGTATTTGGCTGTGGATCGCGTGACTGGTCGGCGACCTATCAATCTGTACCCCGACGTCTTGACGAGGCCTTAAAAGCGGCGGGTGGCTCGCAGCTTTTGGCGCGCGGCGAAGCGGATGCGCGCGAAGATCTCGACGGTCAATTTCATGACTGGGCCGAGGCTCTATGGCCAGCGCTGGGCGACGCCTTTGACCTAGGGATTGATTTTGACGATGCTGTGGAAGCTATGCCGCTTTACACGGTCGAGATTGCCGAGAGCGTGACCGCCAATCCGGTGGCGCATAAGGCGGGCACCCAACCCATGAAGGTGCTCGTCAACCGCGAGCTTCAAACGCAGGACGAGGCGTCGGGCGGCGCGCGCTCGACGCGCCACATCGAGGTGGAGCTTCCGGCGGGCGTGACCTATCAGCCGGGCGACCATCTCTGCGTCGTGCCGGTGAACAATCAGGCGCTTATCGAGCGGGCGATGGCGCGGTTTGGCTTTGATCGGGACACGCATATTCGAATCCATTCAAATAGCGATATGCGAAGCCCGTTCCCGAGCGGCAGCACATTCTCTATCCGCCGTTTGGCCGAGGTCTTTGGCGAGCTTCAAGCTGTGGCCAGCCGCAAAGATGTGGCCTTGCTGGCGCGCCATATTCGGTGTCCGAAATCCAAGCCGCAACTCGAAGCCTTGGCCGCGCCCGAAAAAGATGGCCGGGATTTGTACCGCGAAGAGGTCTTTCTCAAGCGCAAGTCCGTTCTGGATTTACTCGAAGAGTTTCCCGCCTGTGAACTGCCCTTCGCTGTTTATATGGAAATGATCCCGTGGCTGTCGCCGCGCTATTATTCCATATCCTCGTCGCCAAGCGCGAACCCGAAGGCCTGCTCTATAACCGTGGGGCGCGTTCAGGGGCCTGCAAGGTCAGGCCGTGGAACCTATAAGGGGGTTTGCTCGGATTATCTCGCCAACATTTCGCCGGGCGACGTCATCCAAGCCGTCATCAAAGAACCGTCAACGCCGTTCCGTCTGCCCCAAGATCCTTCCGTGCCGATTATTATGATCGGCCCCGGTACGGGCGTTGCGCCGTTTCGAGGCTTTATTCAAGAGCGGCGGGAGCAGAAAAAAGCCGGCGCGAAGATCGGTGAAGCCATGCTGTTTTTTGGGTGCCGTCACCCCGAAAAGGACTTTATCTATGAGGATGAACTCAAAGCGGCGCACGCGGACGGCATCATTGATTTGCATCCGGCCTTCTCGCGGTTGACCTCCGAACGGGTCTATGTTCAGGATTTACTGCGCCGTCAGGAACCCAAAGTGTGGAAGCTGATCGAAGAGGGCGCGATTATCTATGTGTGCGGCGACGGGGCCGCGATGGAACCCGATGTGAAGCGCGCCTTGCAAAATCTCTATGCGTCGGAAAAGGATGTCAGCTTTACCGAGGCGCAGGCATGGATGGAGGGCATGGCCAAGAGCGGACGTTACCTTCTTGACGTTTGGGCCGGGAATTAGGCGAAGGCGGCTTAGAACCGAACAACACGCCGAACGCTGCGAAGCGCTTTGGCGTCGTCCACATCGGTCAGGGTTCGAAGATAGGCCGTGCGCCCCTTTATGTTGCGGCTGACATCGGCGAGGGCTGTTGCGCTTGACCATCTGACATGTTGAAACGTACCGGGGGCTGCCGTGCCGCTGAGGCCCATAAGCCAGAAGCCGCCATCATCGGCAGGGCCAAACACGGCTTGATGTCCGCGCAAGGCTTTGAACGCGGCGGCAATATCCGCGCGCGTTATCTGTGGACTATCCGTTCCAATCACCAGCGTCGGGGCGCTGCGGCTAAAGGCCTGCAAGAGCCGCGGCGTAAGGGTGCCGCCGACCTGCGCATATTGCGCGGTGCCGTGCCAGTCCGGGATCTTGCCCAGCCATTGGGCGGGGGTGACGGCAAGAACCGTGTCCCATGCCGGACTTTTAAGTTGCCGAATGATACGGCATGTCATGGCGCGGTAAAGACGTTTGGCGTGCACGGGGCCGATATCCGCGGCAAGTCGTGTTTTGGCCTGTCCCATGAGCGGGGCTTTGGCAAAAATAATCAGGCGAGGGCGCGCGCGAGGGCTGGCGGTCAACATGCGGTATAGGCCCTTGCCAGAGCGTCAGGGCTTTCGCCGCCAAGGTATCGGCGCAGCAGCCGGACGTTTCGCCATCCACGCCTGAAAAAACCGTCGCGCTCATATTTTGCGGCGCTCGTCGTCAGCGCGATGCCGATGCGCTTTAGCCGGGCCCGTCCCAGTTTCCTCACAATCTCCACATCTTCAAAAAGAGGAATATCAGAATATCCGCCAAGACTGCGGTAAAGCGCGCGGGATATCAGCAAGCCTTGGTCGCCATACGGCAGGGCGAAAACGGCGCAGCGCGCTCGGACGAGCCGTTCTAAGATTGCAGCTTTCCAGCCGCCGCTCTTAAATTTGAAATCGAAATAGCCAGCCGCGTCATTGTGGGTTTTGATAAATGTTGACACTTTTTCAGGCCACGCTTCGGGAAGCTCACTATCGGCGTGAAGAAAGAGAATCCAGTCACAGTCCCGGGCCCAGGAGGCTCCGCGCCGTAATTGCCCGCCGCGTCCCGCATCCCCCAAAGCTATTCGCGCGCCGTTTTCGATGGCCATCGTCAGCGTTCCATCTGTGGACCCGCCGTCCGCGACGACAATGCGCGTTACATGCGGCGCAAGCTGGGGCAGTAGGGCGGCAAGGCCGTCCGCTGCATTATAGGTGGGAATAACCGCGCAAATCATATCCTCTTAAAGCGGAACAATTCACGGGGACGCAAGTCACAATTGCGTAAATAAAAACCCGCCGGGTGAGGGCGGGTTCGAAAACAGTTAGATAAAAGCGATTAAAGACTATTCAGCGTCTTTTGCTTTTTTGGTCACGACCTTTTTTGCTTGATCCATCATGGACTTTTTCGTGTCCGCAGCCGCCGCTTCGGCTTTGTCTTTTGCGGTTTCCACGGCCGTCTCAACGGCGTCAGCCGGCTTTGGCGTTACTTTTTTGCCCTTTGTCAGGATAAGTTTGCAGAACAAACCATCTCCGATCAATGTGCCATCACATTCTTTCACGCCGAGCTGC
Organism: Maricaulaceae bacterium; assembly: GCA_048268905.1. GTDB lineage: Bacteria > Pseudomonadota > Alphaproteobacteria > Caulobacterales > Maricaulaceae > JACOMS01. Next base: position 216,330 of record JBLWUN010000001.1, read on the forward strand.
GCGTCGTCATATTCTTCGCCGTGAAACTCTTCGGCGCGAATCGGAATGACGCAAATAAGGTCATTGTTGATATTGAACGTCTCGCCGCCTTGATATTCACAATCAGCTTTGGATTCGATGGCAAAGGCATTGCCGGCAAAAACAGCTGTCATTGCAGCGCCCATTACGATTGCACCTAAACGAAATTTCGCCATAGTTAACTCCTTTAAAATCCGTTAGACCCTTAGCAGACCTAACCTTCGCTAAAAAGACCTGTCACTGCTAAAAGTGCAGGATTCAGGCCAGAAATATCATATGCCAAAACAATTCCCAGACTTCTCCTTTGAAGCCAAATATAACGGTCTTGTCTGCGGTGTCGATGAAGCGGGGCGCGGACCCTTAGCTGGACCCGTTGTCGCCGCCGCCGTCATACTTGACCCCGCAAAAATCCCGCACGGACTGAATGACAGTAAAGCCTTATCTGCCAAATCACGTGAACAATTGCTGAATGATATTCTTGAAAACGCGCATGTGGGCATTGGTCTTTCAGAGCCTGAAGAGATCGACCGTATCAATATCTTACAGGCGTCGCTGATCGCCATGACGCGCGCCGTGCAGGCCTTGGACGTGACGCCGTGCGCGGCGCTGATTGATGGCAATAAGGTCCCGGCGTTGACGGTTCCGGCGGAGGCGATTGTCAAGGGTGATGCGCGGAGCCTCTCCATTGCCGCGGCGTCCATTGTGGCCAAGGTCACGCGGGATGATTTGATGGTTCTGGCGGATCAGCGTTTCCCGGGATACGGATTTGCGGGGCATAAAGGCTATCCCACGCAGGCACACCGCGATTATCTCTCGCAGGCCGGTGCGTGCGCCATTCACCGCCGTAGCTACGCGCCGGTCAGAGCGGCCATAGACAAAGGCTAAGACAGGTCAGATCTAAGCGCGGCCCAATGTTCAAGCCGCTCTTTAATGGCTTTTTCGCGGCCGCGCCCTTTGGGGGCATAGAAGGTCTGCCGCGCCATTCCATCAGGAAAGTAATTCTGTCCGGAAAAGCCATGCTCTGTATCGTGGTCATAATTATAGCCATCCCCATAGCCCATATCTTTCATCAGCTTGGTTGGCGCGTTGAGGATATGAGCCGGCGGGGCGAGGGACCCTGTGTCCTTGGCGGTCCGCATGGCGGATTTAAAGGCTGTATAGACAGCGTTTGACTTTGGCGCGGTGGCCATATGCACAACGGCGTGCGCAATCGCTAGCTCGCCTTCGGGGGATCCTAAAAACCGGTAGGTGTTCATGGCTTCGTTGGCGATCATCAACGCAAGCGGATCGGCCAGACCAATGTCTTCGCTGGCGAGGCGGATCAGCCGGCGCGCAATATAGAGCGGGTCTTCGCCGCCAGTGAGCATCCGCGCCAGCCAATATAGCGCCGCATCCGGGTCGGACCCGCGAATGGATTTGTGCAGAGCGGAAATGATATTGTAATGTTCTTCGCGGGACTTGTCATAGGCCGGCGCGCGCTTTTGCAGCAAGCCTGCCACGTCCTTGGCTGTGAGGGGGGCTTTGGGGGCGGCGGCGAGGACTTCTTCGGTCAAGTTCAGGCAATAGCGCCCGTCCCCGTCGGCAAACCCGATAAGGGCATCTCGTCCGTCCCGGGTCAGGGGAAGCTCTGTTCCTGTGTCTTGCTCGGCGCGGATAAGGAGCTGGTTCAGCGCCGTTTCGTCCAGACGTTTAAGCACGAAAACCTGGGCGCGAGAGAGCAAAGCGCCGTTAAGTTCGAATGACGGATTTTCGGTTGTTGCGCCAATGAGCGTCACGATGCCTTCTTCGACATAGGGGAGAAATCCGTCTTGCTGGGCCCGGTTAAACCTGTGAATCTCGTCCACGAACAAGAGCGTTCCACGCCCAGTTTCTCGGCGGGCTTTGGCGGCTTCGAAGGCTTTTCGCAGGTCGGCCACACCGGAAAAGACGGCGGAGAGCTGGACAAACTCCATATCGGCGGCGTCCGCGATCAGGCGCGCCGTTGTGGTTTTCCCGACGCCCGGCGGACCCCATAAAATCATCGAGGCGAGGCGGCCGGACGCAATCATGCGCCCTATGGGGCCTTCGCTGCCAATAAGGTGGTCTTGGCCGACGACCTCTGCGAGCGTGCGAGGGCGAAGCCTGTCGGCAAGGGGGCGAGGCGCGGAACTGGATAGTCCGGCGGACTGGAATAAATCACTCATATGTCCGTGACGACCTCGGGTTTCTAGTTGCGCGGTAAATACCTTATCGGCACATCATAGATACGTCCACCGCGATCAATGGAGAGCGACCAGCTTCCCGTGGAGTCGGCTTTGGCCAGCTCTGTTTCCAAGTGGCGGGCCGAAGTGATCTTGCGGTCGTTTAAATCGACCACAAGGTCGCCGGGGCGCAGGCCATTATATTGCGCGGCGCTGCGGCGAACCACGTCGAGGACCATCACGCCGCGCGTGTATGGGTCAACGCCAATCTCTTCGCCGAGCGCGGGAGACATGTTGACCACCGTCGCGCCGTCAAGCGGGTTGTAGCCTTCGAGGAAGGTTTCGTCGCGGGCCGGAATTTCTTTTGGCGTGTCAATATTAAGCCGCACGGTTTTTTCTTTTCCATCACGCCAGATGGTCGCGGAGGCTGTGTCGCCGCGTTTAATTGTGGCGAGTTTGAACCGCAGACCGTTTCCGTCAAAAATTTCCGTGTCAGCGAGTTTTAAAATCACGTCACGTTCTTCAAGGCCCGCTTTATCTGCGGGGCCGCCGGGGTAAATTTCGCTGATTATCGCGCCGCGTGCGCGGTCGAGACCCAGCGTGGCGGCAAGGGCGGAGTCGACGGCATTGGTCCGCGCGCCCATCCAAGGGCGAACAATCCTGCCTTCGGAAATAGAGCTTTCCACCGCGCGCGCCACAAGCTCGGCGGGGATGGTAAAGCCGATCCCGTTGGACCCGCCTGAGCGCGAGAAAATGGCGGTGTTCACACCGACAAGTTCGCCGTTAAGGTTGACCAATGCACCGCCTGAATTGCCGGGATTAACCGCCGCGTCCGTTTGAATGAAGGCGGAATAGTCCGTTACATTGGTCCGGCCAAGGGCGGAGATGATGCCGCTGGTCACAGACTGTCCGACGCCGTAGGGATTGCCAATTGCCAAAACGATATCGCCAATTTCAAGATCAGACGTTTCAGGAATGGTGAGATAGGGCAGGCGTTCATCCTCGGCGTCAATTTTAAGCACGGCCAAATCAATTTTTTCGTCCTGCGCGATGACTTTGGCTTTATATTCTCGGCGGTCATGCAGAACCACTTTAAGCTCGTCCGCGCCGTTGACCACATGCGCATTCGTCACAATGATGCCGTTGGAGCGCACGATCACGCCCGACCCCAGAGAGTTTTGTGTGCGTTCACGCGGCGCGCGGCGCATGCCAAACATTTGGTCAAAGAAGTCGTTCGAGCGCGTTTGCACGGTACGGGAGGTATAGACGTTTACCACGGCGGGGGCTGTATTTTTGACAACCGGCGCGTAGGAGAGCTGCACATGCGAGCTGGATTCCGGCACTACCCGAACGGTTTCGTTGGGCAGGCTCAGGAGCGGATCTTTCGCATAGGCGGGCGAAAGACCCAGAATGTTTAAGGCCAGAAGGCCGCCAAGGCATGAGGAGACATATTTTTTCATGCGACCTATGTAGGCGCGGAGAGGGAAATTAAAAACCCTCATTGGCATAATATGTCCAGATTTTCATGGAAGGCGGCGACCTACCGATCCAATATGCCCTTAACCGTTTGGACGACATCATCGGTGAATATGTTCAGCGCGTCATTGCCCCACTGCGGCAAGTCAACGACCTCGCCGTTCTGAAGCAGGGGCGCTACGCGCGGCGTGTATTCATACAGCATGTCTTTGGGGTTGAGCACGGTGATTTCATGCGGCAATGTGGCGACGACATCCGGGAAATACGCATTGTAGGCGAAAGCCGCGGCATGGCCCCATTCATAGGCTTCGCCTGCGCGCAAGTTTTCCCCGAAGGATTTCGCCATAATCTCCAGCGTTGAGCCTTCGGTTTGGTAGTGCAAAATCTGTTTCCACATATGGGTGAAGCGCGTTCCGGCTTCATCAAGCGGGATGGGCTGAAACTGATTTTCAAAGGCCTTTTGTTCCTCCGGCGATAGAACAAGCGCGGAGAGCATGATGATTTTCCGTATGCTGTCAGGACGCTGATAGGCCATTTCGACCGCCACTTTTGCGCCCGTGTGGTTGCCAAAGACATCCACAACGCCAAGGTTCAAACTGTCGAGGGCTTGCCAGAGAATACGGGCATAGTCCTGAACGCGTACGGGCGGGTTTTCCGGCGGTAGATCGGACTCGCCGTGGCCGGGACTATCGAGCCCGACAACGATACGGTCACGGCTCGCTTTACGTATAAAGGCGTCAAATTCCCGGCTCGATTTCGGGCTCTGGTGCAAACACACCAGAGGCGGCCGTATCGGGTTTTCCGGTACGGCGATTCGGTAGTGAATTTGGCCAATTTCAGTATCGGCGAAACCACGGCGAGGTTTAACCATTAAAGCTGTGCCAATTCTTCGGCGACCTCTTCGGAGGACAACTCGTCCGGATCATTGAGGGCTTCGATTTCTTGCTGAACGATGCGCAAAATTCTGGCCAAATATTCTTGAGTCCACGCCCCGCGTTCGTCTGCTTGAGATTTTGACGGGGAGAAGGCTTCAATATCGCTGCGCGCGACAACACCTTTGGTATCGAGCAGGCGTTCGACCGTATCGAGCCGCTCGCGCATAACGGCGAGCTCTTGCGCGACCGCCATTGTGATAGCCATGACGCGTTCAGCCTCGCGGCTTTCGAAGAAGTAGGGGCGCTTGCCTTTGGGTTTTGCGCCCGCGAATTTAAGAGGATCAATAGTCATTATGCTGCCTGTTTTACTGCGCCGACAATGTGCCATGCGGCTTTGCGGCCGAAGTCTTCTACGTCGTCTTTGGCGTGTTCCGGGAAAAGCTCGCTGTCAACCACAGCGGCCACGCCGCCATGCATCAACTCGTTTTTAGAGAACCCTGAGCTTAGCATCGCTGCGTCGAGGTCAAGTTCATGCAATTTCGTCCAGAACGGTTCGTTATTATAGAACGCATCCCAGTCACGGATGGCTTGCTCATACAGGGACATGTCCGCATCATATTGCGGCTGCTCCACATGCATCACAAGGCCGTTTGGTGCGAGAAGGCGGTTGGTTTCTGCCATAATTTTCGGCATCGCCTTGTACGAGGTTTCGTGCAGGAACATGGTTGTCTGTATCCAGTCAAAGCTCTCATCTTCGAACATTGACAGGTCTTCAGCGTTGGCTTGCACGAAAGTTACATTTTCGACCCCGAGGCTTTTTGCACGTGCCAAGCCATATCGCAGGCTCGGCGCGCCCGTATCCACACAGATAACTTCGGCGTCTGGATAAGCCTGCGCGATCGGCAGGACGTTTTGCCCGATGCCGCCGCCCAAATCGAGAATACGCTTGGGATGAAAATCAGGGCGGTTCTCTTTCATCCACGCGACAACAGCCTGACCGCCGCCATCATTGAAACGGCCAAGGCCGCCGCCAGTGGTGCAGAAAATACCGATATCATAATTGGCCGGCCCCGTAATGTCGCCGGGCTCCAATTCGTCATGGTAGCTTCCGGGCATACAGTGATGGTCAATGACAGACAGATACCGTGGCAACTCGATCGATGGATCCAGCTTTAAGCGCGGGTCGCCGTCTGTAAGGCTTTTGGCGCGGGCGTTTAAGTCATCCGACTGACGCTGGGCAATCCACCGGCCCGCTTGTTGGCGGAGTTCCATAGTGCTGCGCCGCAGGGCGCTCCATGTTTGAAAGATCGGGTCTTTTGCCAACTGTTTGCGCACGTCATTGCGGTCTTTTGGCTCGGGGTTGTTCGGGGCAACGCGGGTGTCATAGGCCGTCTTCACGCCCGGTAAAACATTGCTGGCCAAGTGGCGATTCATGTGCGCGAGAAAATTGAAACGCGCTATCTCGTCGTGGCTGATGCTGGGGAACATGTCGTGCTGTCCGACATTGCGGTAGTCGGGAGGACCATCATATAATTTATCACTCATTTGAAACTCCTTGCTTTTCCTTACCCTATGGCAAGGATTGAAAATCCTCGTTGACGAAAGTCAAGGCGGTGTGGTCTGACTATACGCAAAGTGTCGCAGACTAATGGAGGAACTGATGTCAAATAAAATACTCGCCCTATTTAACTTAAAGCCAGGGGTCAGCGTTGAAGACTATGAAGCCTGGGCCAAAACGGTTGATATTCCAACGGTGAACGGATTGGGATCCATCGAGAAGTTCGAAGTCTTTAAAACAACGGGACTTTTGTTTTCTGAGGACAACCCGCCTTACCAATATTTTGAAACCATCGACATTCTCGACATGGATAAGTTTGGTGCTGAAGCGGGATCTGAGACCATGCAAAAGGTCGCCGCAGAGTTCCAAGCCATGGCCGCTGATCTTGTCTTTATAACCACGGAAAAATTATAATGAAGCGTTTCAAAGGGAAGACTGCCGTTATTACGGGGTCCGGCCGAAGGGGCGGCTTGGGCGAAGCGATTGCAAAACGTCTGGCTCAAGACGGTGCAAATATCGTTATCTCCGATATCGGCGCGCCGCGCGATGCCGCCACAGGGGCGGAGCATATCGGGTCCACCGAAGAGATGGAATCGATTGCGGCCGAAATGGCGCAAATGGGTGTGGGCAGCTCAACCTGTGTGTGCGACGTGCGCTCATTGGAAGATGTTCGGGCGCTGGCGGCGCATGCGGTGGATACGCATGGCTCGCTTGATATATGGATCAATAATGCCGGGATTGGCTACATTATGAAGCCGCTTCTCGAAGTGTCCGAAGCCGAATGGCGCGCGGTTATTGATGTGAACCTGTCCGGTGCATTCTTTGGCGTGAAAGCCGCCGCCGAGCAAATGGTCAAAGCGGGCAATGGTGGACGAATTATCAATATTGCCTCGCAAGCCGCGAAATCCGGCTTCCCGCATGCGCAAGCCTACACATCCTCCAAACATGGGCTTGTGGGCCTTGTGCGGTCCGCCGCAACAGAGCTTGGCGAGCATCAAATCACGGTCAACAATGTTTGCCCCAACCATGTGACAACGGGGCTGGGCGCATGGCAAAATGAATATTTCGCCGAAGTGACCGGCGCGGCCTCTGTGGAAGAATATCTCAAAGCCATGGCTGCGCGTATTCCCATGGGCCGTCCGGGCTTGCCCGAAGATACGGCCAATGCGGTCGCGTTTTTGTGCTCGGATGAGGCCAAATATATTACGGCAGAGAGTATGAATGTCTCTGGCGGCGAGGAACCGCATTAATGACCGAACCTGCCCCTAAAGATTTTGTCTGGCCCAATGGCGCCAAGCTTGCCCTGTCCATTGTTGTGAATGTGGAGGAGGGCGCAGAGCGCGGCCTCTCGCAAGGCGATAAGGCGCCTGAGCCGGTTGACGAGCTTGTCAGCGGCTTGAAAGCGCCGATTCGCGTGCATGGCAATGAGAGCAATTACCAATATGGTATCAATCGCGGTGCGCCGCGTGTGTTAAAGCTTTTGGATAAGGCCGGCGTTCCGGCCACGTGGACGGTCTGCGCGCAGGCGCTTGAGAAAGCGCCGTGGCTCGCCGATGCTATTATGGAGCGCGGGGACGAGCCCTGTTCCCATGGTTATCGCTGGCTGTTCACCGCCTTTATGGACAAAGAAAAAGAGGCGGCCTTTGTGAAAAAAGGGACGGAGAGTATTGCCGCGACAACGGGCCGAAAGCCCGCCGGATATTTATCACGCTATTTGCACACGGACCACCTGCGCAAGACCCTCGCCGAGCAGGGCTATCAATATCATATGGACGATTATTCTGATGATTTCCCGCGCTGGGAAACTTTCGACGATGGGACGCGCCCGATCGTGGTTTTGCCCTATGCGGTGGATAGTAACGATATGAAATTCTGGCTCGCGCCGAGCTTTACGCCGGATATGTGGGTGGATTATGCCAAGCGCACATTCGACACTTTGCTCGCAGAAGCCAAAGAGGACGGCGCGCGTATGATGAGCCTTGGCCTTCATTTGCGTATCATCGGCCGCCCCGGCCGTATCGGCGCTTTTGAAGAGTTTTTAAGCCATGTGACGGGCCGCAATGATGTGTGGATTGCCACGCGCGAAGATATTGCGGCGCATTTTGCCGAGCACGTTCCCGCGCCCTAGATTAAGCCTATGGCTTGCGGGGTTAGTCCCGCAAGTCCATGACCGTTTTCCCAATATTTTTGCCGGACATCATATGGGCGGCAGCGTCAGGCAGAGAGTCAAGGCCCTTAAAAACGGTCGGATCAATTGAGACCTTTAGGGTTCCGGCCGCCATCATCTCAAAGAGCTCCGCTGCGGCGCGGCGGTGATGCTCGGCCAAAAGTGCATTCATGAACCCGCGTACGGACGCGCCCTTCCAGTAGAGTTTCTCATATATCCGCGTTTGCAAAACCGGCTTTGCACCATCGACAATCTCGGAGGCGTAGCCAGAGGATACAATCCGGCCCAGCGGGGCGACATTGGCGACCATCGCGTCAAAAATGGGCCCGCCAACCGTATCCACACCCACATTTATGGCGTCCTTAAAGTCTTGTGCGAGCACATCTGCGATGGGGGCCGTCTTATAATTTATGCATCTTTCTGCGCCGAGCTGTTCGACAAAGGCGCATTTTTCGTCTCCGCCCGCAATACCGATCACGCGGCAACCCATATTGGCGGCAAGCTGGACGAGGATATGCCCAAGGCCGCCCGCTGCGGCGCTGATAATGACTGTTTCACCGGGGGTTGGCTGTGCGGTCATCGTCAGGACAAGCTGCGCGGAAATTCCGGTGGGCACAATTGCGAGATATTCGGGCGTTGCGGCGGGGACTCTATAGACATTCTCCGCGGCAATGATTTGTTGATGGCGATAAGCCCCGCCAAGGTCTTTTGTGGCAACGGGATCGCCCACTTTGAAGTCTGCGCCTGGCCCGACGGCTTCCACCACCCCCACAGCCTCGACGCCTAAGGCGATGGGCGGTGTTAGCGAGATGTAGCCGACTTTTCCCTGCATAATCATATGGTCAAACAGGCCGTTCACGCCGGCATAGTGATTGCGAATGCGAATCTGTCCTGCGCCGGGCTCTTTGACGGGGTCTTCGATGATATGGACGGCGTCTTTGTAGCTATGTCCGAGGGTGTGGACTTCGATTTTCTGAGGCATTTGGGCTCCACTTGTCGTTTTCCCCGTCCTAGAGATGTCTGGTGCGGCGTGAGTTGTTTTATATCATATAGCATCCGTTTGGCGGGGATTTAACCGCCAAAGTCGGCGGACAAAAATTGCCTTCGCTCCGGGAATGTGGATAGTGCAAGGAACCGGAAAATATAACGCATCTCTTCAGGATTAATGGCATATATTGACCCACATCAAGTCGCGTCCACGCGCAAAATATAGGTATGCTTCTCATGTATTACAGATCCCAACTTTTTGTTCCGGGCAATCGTCCGGACCGTTTTGAAAAAGCCTGCGGCGCGGGCGCTGATTTGGTGTGTATTGACCTTGAGGATGCTGTCGGTCCGGCTGACAAAGACAGCGCAAGACAGGCGGTTATTGCGTGGCTTTCGGAAACCTCTCACAAGCATGTGAGCTTGCGGATAAATGGGCTGGATACGCCGGACGGCGAGGCCGATATTAAAGCGCTAAAAACCTCCGGTTTAAACCTGCCGTTTTTGATGGTGCCAAAGGTCGCAAGCAAGAGCCAGATGAATGATTTGGATGATGAACTTCCTGACGCGCTCGGGCCGTTTTTTGCAATTATCGAAAGCGCCGACGGACTGCTCAATGTGGAGAGCATTTTTTCGCATGGCCGGGTTAAGCTCGGTATGTACGGCGCGATTGACTATGCGGGGGATGTCGATTGTGATTTGGCGTGGGAAACGCACCTTTTTGCGCGGTCAAAGTTGGTGGCGTGCGCGCGGGCCCATGACGTGCATCTTTTCGACGTGCCGCATATTGACGTTCGAAACTTGGATGATTGCGAACTGACGACGCGAAAGGCCAAAGCTCTGGGCATCCATGCGCGCAGCGCCATTCACCCCGCGCAGGTGGAACGTATTCATGCTGCTCTGGCGCCCACCGCCGAGGAGGTTGAGTATGCCGAGCGCGTGATTGCGGCGTATCAAAAGGCGGCTGGAAATGTCGTGCTACTGGATGGAAAATTTGTTGAAGCGCCGGTCGTTAAACGGGCCGAGCGTGTGCTAGCTTACGGGAAAAAATAATGGTTGGAACAGTCAAAGAGGTCGGGCCAAACCGGTACCGCGAAACATTTGGACGCTATTACGAGGACTTTAAAGAGGGCGATATTTACGAGCACCGCCCCGCGAAAACAGTCACCGAATATGACAATCACATGTTCACTTTGATGACGATGAATACGCATCCCATGCATTTTGATGCGGAGTTCGCCAAGGCATCCGAATTTAAACAAAATCTTGTGGTGAGCCCTTACACGCTGGCGCTTCTTATCGGCATGAGCGTTACAGATTGCTCGCAAAAGGCGATTGCCAATTTGGGCATGGACGAAGTGAAATTCACCGCGCCTGTGTTTGTGGGCGATACCATATATGGCGAATCCGAGGTTCTGAATAAGCGCGAAAGCAAGTCTCGTCCGGGGCAGGGAATTGTCACGATCGTGACTCGCGGTTTCAAACAAGATGGGACAATGATTTGTACCTTTAAACGTAACATGCTGATCCCCGCCAAGGGGCATGCCGTCGAAGATAAAGTCGGGAATTACTAATATGAGTGACACGAGCTGGACAGCTGAAGACGAAGCCATGATGTTTGAGACGATCGACCGTTGGTTGGTTAAAGATGTTGCGCCGCGCGTCATGGAAATGGAACATGCGGATGAATATCCGCATGAATTCGTCGAACAAATGAAAGAGTTCGGCTTGTTCGGCGCGACGATTTCGCAGGAGTATGGCGGGCTGGGTCTTTCCGCGCAGTTTTATGCTAAGATCGTCTCTCGTATCTCTGAAGAGTGGATGAGCCTGACCGGGATTTTCAACTCCCACATCATGATGGCGACGGTGGTTGAGAAGTACGGCACGGATTATCAAAAAGACTATTGGCTGCCTAAGTTTACCTCGGGCGAAGTTCGCGGGGCCTTGGGTCTTACCGAGCCGAACGCAGGTACGGACTTACAGGCCATTCGCACGGTGGCCGTGAAAGACGGCGATGATTATGTCATCAATGGCTCTAAAACGTGGATTTCCAACGGTATTATGGGCGGCGCAGTGGCTCTGATGGTCAAGACGGACCCGAACGCCGATCCCCGTTATCGCGGCATGTCGATGTTCATCACCCCGAAAGTCGATCCTGAGACTGGCAAAGCCTATGAGGGCTATACCACCGGCAATAAAATGCAAAAGCTGGCCTATAAGGGCATTGATAGTGGTGAGCTGTTCTTTGACAATTACCGGCTTGATGCCAAGCGCCACTTGATTGGCGGCGAAGAAGGCAAAGGGTTCTTCATGGCCGTGGGCGGTCTGGAACTGGGCCGTATCAATGTGGCTGCGCGCTCTGTGGGGATTGCCAACCGCGCGCTTCGCGAAGCGACCCAATATAGCCAAGAGCGCCATACATTCGGCAAGCCCATTTGTGAGCATCAGGCTATTCAGCTGAAACTCGGCGAAATGGCGACCCGTGCCAAGGCGGCAGAGCTTCTCGTGGAGAACGCGGCGAAAGCTTATGATGCGGGCGAGCGCTGTGATATGGAAGCTGGCATGGCAAAATATTTCGCCTCCGAGACGGCGGTTGAAAACGCGCTTGAAGCGATGCGGATTCACGGTGGTTACTCCTATTCGAAAGAATATCCGGTGGAGCGGCTATACCGCGAAGCCCCGCTTATGTGCATCGGCGAGGGTACGAACGAAATGCAGCGTATCATCATCGCCAAACAGCAGATTGCGCGAAATAAAATTTAAAGGCGGGGCCTCCCTTGGGGGCCTCACGTCAGTTTGTCGGCGTCGGGCACGCTGAATGATTATTTGAGCGCCGAGGTCTGCGAGACGCGGATGTTAAGGCGCTTTGAGTGATGGAAGGTGAAGGACGTTATGACGAAACAATCGCTACCCCTCCAAGGCATTCGGATTATCGCCGTCGAGCAATATGGGGCGGGGCCATATGGCACCCAGCTTTTGGCGGATCTTGGCGCGGAAGTTATCAAGATCGAAAATCCGGAAACGGGCGGGGATGTCTCCCGCTTTGTCTCGCCGCATTTGATTGGCAAACAAGACAGCCAGTTTTTCCAAACGTTTAACCGCAACAAAAAATCCCTGTCTCTGGATTTGAAATCAGCCGACGGACGGGCCGCCTTTGAGGCACTTGTGAAAACCGCTGACGCCGTCTCGAACAATCTTCGCGGCGATTTGCCCGCCAAACTTGGTATTGATTATCCGTCTTTGAAGGGCGTGAATCCCAAAATTGTCTGCGCGCACCTCTCGGCCTATGGGCGCGGAAACTCGCGCGAAGCGTGGCCGGGATATGATTATCTCATGCAAGCGGAAGCGGGTTTTTGTTCGGTCACCGGGGAGCCTGACGGGCCGCCCGTCCGCTTTGGGCTTTCCATGGTAGACTTTATGACCGGTTCGATGTTTGCCACAGGTCTGGTTGCCGCCGTCTTTGGCGCGCACCGCACGGGTGAGGGCTCTGATATTGATGTATCCTTGTTTGATACGGCGCTGCACCAAACATCATATCCCGCCACATGGTATTTGAATGCCGGCGACGTCACCACACGCCAGCCTCGCGGCGCGCATCCGGCGATTGTGCCGAGCCAGCTTATGGAAGCGGGCGACGGCTGGATTATGTTTTGCTGCCAGACTCAAAAATTCTGGGAGCGCCTGTGCGAATGTCTCGGCAAGCCCGAGTGGATTACCGATCCGCGTTTTGTTAAAGTCGAAGATCGCCGCGCCAACCGCGCGGTTGTGCAAGACGAGGTGGAAGCCGTGCTTAAGACCCACACGGTCGAGTTCTGGATGGACAAGTTTGGCGGCTACGTCCCCGCTGCGCCCGTTTATGATATCGCGCAAGCCTTGGACAATCCTTATGTGGACGAGGTCGAGATGGTCTATCGCACCGATCATCCGCAGATGGACGGGGGTATTCGCCTCCTATCTTCGCCTTACCGCTTCAATGGCGAGCGCCTGAAGGGCGGCATTGCGCCGGAACTTGGAGCGAACACGGACGAGCTGCTCAAGTGAAGTTAGCTGGCGTCAAAGTCCTCGATTTATCGGCATTCTTGCCGGGTCCTCATATGACAATGATGATGGCGGACCACGGCGCCGACGTCATTATGGTCGAGCCTGATAATGGGCTGGGCGAACCTACCCGCGCTATGGGTGAAAAATATCCAGACGGCCAGAGTGTCTGGTTCTCAAATATTGCGCGCGGCAAAAAGAGCTACAAAGTCAATCTCAAAGACGACGCACAGCGCGCACGCTTTCTAAAGCTCGCCGCACAGGCCGATGTTTTTGTGGAAGCTTTTCGTCCAGGCGTTGTGAAGAAGCTGGGCGTGGATTATGCCGCCATAAAGGCGTTGAACCCCGCTATTGTTTATTGTTCGATCTCGGCCTTTGGTCAAAATGGCCAATATAAAGATAAGCCCGCCCATGATCTGATCGTGCAGGCGATGGCGGGCACCGCGGACCTTACGCGCAGTATGGACGGAAAGCCCGCTTTGACGCCAATGCCGAGCGCTGACATGACGGCCTCTTTGCATGCCTTGTCCGGAATTCTGATGGCGCTCTACCGCAAACATACCACAGGGCTGGGTGATTATCTCGATATTTCCATGTATGATAGCCTCCTGTCTTGGGTGCCGAATGTCACCGGCGCGATTTTCGCCGAAGACCGGCAACCCGCGCGCGATGAAATGCGCAGTTTCGGCGGCAACGCCTTCGTCAATATTTACGAAACAAAGGATGGCGGGCACATCGTTTTAGGGGGCAGCGAGCCAAAGTTCGTGAAGAACTTTCTTACCGCGATTGGACGGGCTGACCTGATTGATGACATGGCTTTACCCGTCGGGCAGCAGCAGGCCGTCATTGAGGCTTTGAAGGCCACATTTAAAACGCGGACCCAGAATGAATGGGCGGCGTTTCTGGACGGCGTCGATTGTTGCTGGTCCACCATTCGCACACTTCATACGGCGCTCACCGAAGACGGCGCGCCGGTCACGACGGATGAGGCCGGGCGTAAGCACATCCAAAACCCGATCCGCTTTTCCGAAGAACCTGCGCAATTGTCTTTCGATCTTCCTGAATTTGGACAGCACACAGAGCGCCTGAAAGGCGGATTTGAATGACGCGCGCGGCCTCTCCGTTAAGCGTGACAGAACGCCTGCGGCCCCTGTTAAGCCGCCCGATTTCTGAGGCTGACCGTGCGCGCGCGGCGCTTCTTGTTCTGGATTGGACGGGGTGCGCGGTGTCGGGGCGCGCGGAACCTGCGGGCGATAAAATAGCCGCCGCGTTTCCGGCGGGGCAGGGTGTTTGTACGCGAATCGGCGCGCAGGACGCAGACCTGTTGATGGCAGCGCTCCATAATGGCTGCCTCGGAAATGTGCTGGAAATGGATGATGTGGATCGCCGCGCAGTGCTTCACGCAGCGCCAACGATTATCCCTGCCGCTTTGGCGGCGGCGCAGCATGTGGGCGCGCATTCACGAGACTTTCTCGATGCTATCGTCATCGGCTACGAGGCGACGATAAGGATTGGCCGCGCGGTCGGGGCAGGGCATTACGCGTTTTGGCACAACACGGCCACTTGCGGCCCCTTTGGCGCGGCGGCGGCGGCCTGTCATCTGATACCCGGTAGCGACCTTGTCTCGGCGCTGGGCCTTGCGGGGACGCAGGCCGCAGGTCTTTGGCAAACACGCCACGAAGCGGAGTCTATGGCCAAGCAGCTCCACGCGGGTCACGCGGCCCATGCGGGGGTTCTGGCTGCGATTTTATCGGTTCAGGGCTTTCAAGGTCCGCGGACCATCCTTGAGGGAGAGCAGGGCTTTTACGCCGCCATGTGTCCCGGCGCTGATCCGGAAGATATTCTGGGGCGTGAGGACGCCGGATGGTGTCTCCACGAGACGAGCCTGAAACCTTATGCGGCGTGCCGCCATGCCCATGCGGCGATTGATGCGGCTTTGGGTCTGCGCGGTAAAATCGATCTCTCGGGTGACACCCCCATTCTTATTCATACCTACAATGACGCGCTTAAATTTTGTGACCGCCGCGAGCCGAAAACTAAAATCGAAGCGAAGTTTTCGATCCAGCATAGCGTGGCCGTTACCCTACTCAAAGGCGTGCCATCCCTTGATGATTTCGAAGTCGCGGCGCTGGATGAGGCGAACGTGGCTGCGCTTCGCCGGCGGATTTTGACGATGCCGTCTGATGAGTTTAATCGCGCCTATCCCGCCCATTACGGGGCGCGTATTACGGCGGGGGGCGCGACATTCGCCGCGCCTGATGCTTATGGCGATCCGGAATATCCGATGCCGCAAGACGCTGTGGTCGACAAGGCCAAGCTGTTGATGGCCTATGGCGGCATGGGCGCAGACGATACCGAACGGACGTGCCGCGCTGCGCTGGCCTTGAAAGATAACGCGCCGCTTGCGGACTATGCGAGGTCTTTGCCGTGAACCCCATTAGCCGAACATTCGCAGCCTATGCGCTGACCGCAAGCGATTTTCCACACGCCGCGACGTTAGCGGCAAAAACCTTTATGCTCGATAGTCTGGGCGTGGGTATTGCGGGCGCGAAGGCACCGTTTTCGGACGCGATATTTAAAACCATTCAAGGGTGGGGGTCTGGCGGGGACGTTCCCATTTGGGGACGCGGCGTCACCTCGACGGCGGCGAGCGCCGCTTTCATGAACGGATTTCAAATCCATTCGATGGAATATGACTGCGTGCACGAGCCCGCCGTTGTGCACCCTATGGCGACGATTTTTGCCGCGCTCTCCGCTGAAGCATCCGCGAAGAACCTATCCGGCCAAGCTTTACTGGAAGCTGTGATCGTGGCCGTGGATGTGGCCATTGAACTGGGCGTTGCCGCAAAGACGGGCTTGAAGTTTTTCCGGCCGGCCACGGCGGGTCTTTTTGGCGCGGCGCTGGGCATTGCGCGCTTGCGCGGCTTTGACGAAGACACGGCGCTCTCGGCGATGGGCTGCGCTCTGGCGCAATGTGCGGGCGTCATGCAGGCCCATGTGGAAGGAAAGCCGACACTGCCGGCACAAATCGCCGGCGCAGCACGCAGCGCCGTGGTGGCCTGCGATCTGGCTGAAAATGGCCTCGCCGGGCCTGTGGCGTCTCTGGAAGGTCCTTTTGGTTATTTTGCCATGTTCGAGGATGAAGCGGACGCCGAAGGCGCGGCCGAAAGATTGGGAACCGTGCACCGCATCACAGAGGTGAGCTGGAAGCCTTTCCCCACGGGACGCGCGGCGCAGGGCGGTATTGTCCTTGTTCAAAAGCTTCGTGAACAAGGCTTGCGTGCGGACAATCTCGTCTCCCTTACGCTCTCCGCCCCGCCAATTATTCCAAGGCTCGTCAATCGTCCGATGACGGAGGGGATGACACCAAATTATGCGCGGCTTTGTTTCCCATATTTGGCACCTATCGTTTTGCTACGGGGAACCGTGGGGCTGGGCGATTTCACGCCAGACGACCTGTCAAGCCGCGCAATTTTTGATCTATCGCAAAAGATTCGCATCGAAATTAATGACATTAAAGATCCGGCTGAATTTGTACCGCAAAGCGCGTCGGCTATCTTGGATGATGGACGTATTTTGAACGCGCGGATTGAGACATTGTTTGGCTCGCCCGATGATCCGCTGACGCGGGCGCAGCATTTGGAAAAGTTCAGGGGCTGCCTTGCTTTTGGGTTTTCAGGCACATCTTCGCGAGACCTCGCAGATCGCTTGATAGACCGGGTTGAGGCAATTGAAGAAGACGAAAGCTGCCGGGAGATATTCAGGTTGGCGAGTGAAGGGATTAGAACGTAATGCACTCAACATATTTTGATTTTGTAAATGCAGAGGCCATACGCGCGGATCACCCCATTGGTGATGAATTCGTTGCCTTCGCCAAATCGGTGAGCCGTGATGAATTATTTGCGCGCCAAGACCGCTTGTTTAGAAAGTCTATGGCGCTCGCGTGGAAGATCCCTTTCTATCAAAGATTATGGGGCGCGAAAGGTCTTCAGCCGGGCGATATTGACGGTTTGAAAGACATTGGAAAACTGCCCACATATGACAAGTCCGACATTATGGATTCGATTGCGCTCAAGCCGCCGTTTGGGGATTTTTCAGGACTTGAAACCTATGCAGACAATGAACGTCCGCCGGTCAAGTTTCACACCACATCTGGCACCACGGGGCACCCCCAAGTCTTAATCTTTGGTCCGAAATCTCGAGAGGTGCAAAACCTGATTTTGGGACGCCTTTACCATTTACAGGGGATCGGTCTGGGCGATGTGGTACATTCCGTTTATGGGCATGGCCCGATTAATGGCGGACATTATATCCGCGAGGCGGTTACGCATTGGACGCAGGCGATGTTTGTGTCTGCAGGCACAGGCATTGAAACCCGTTCTGTCAAACAGGTCGAGATGATGAAGATGTACGGCGCGACCGCGATTGTCGGATTTGCCGATTATATTAAAAAGCTCGCCACTGTGGCGCGCGAAGCGGGTATTGAACCCGGTGTTGATATTCCGGTGCGCCGGATTTCCGGGCACTTGGGGCGAGAGGACAAAGCGGCTCTTTCCGAAATGTGGGGCGGCGCGGAATGCTATGACTGGTACGGCGTGGGCGATACGGGCGCGATTGCGGGCGAGGGCCCCGATCAGGACGGTCTTTATGTGATGGAAGACGCGCAATATTTAGAGATTTGCGATATTGATACGGGTTTACCTGTGAAAGACGGCCAGTCAGGTGACATGGTCTGTACCTGTTTGTTCAAAGACGATGTGTTCCCCATCATTCGCTTCAACACGCACGATGTGAGCGCCGTGCGCTTGGGTCAGTCCTCGCTCGGCCTGAATTACCAGCGGATCGAAGGCTTCCTTGGCCGCTCTGACAATATGGTGAAACTTCGCGGTATCAATATTTTCCCCCATGCCATGGGCCCCATCCTTGAGGATGTTGACGGATTTGGCGGCGAGTTCTACTGTCGCGTGGATCGCGATGAACAAGGACGGGACGAAATGACGGTTGTTGCGGAATGCGGAGAACCGAGTGCCAAGCTCGTAGAGGCTTTTGAAAGCCGTCTTAAGTCTAGCCTCGGTATTGGGGTGTCTGTGGAACTGACCCAGATTGGCGGTACCGCGGAAACGACTCAGGTCGATGTCCGTCAAAAGCCGATCCGGCTTGTGGATACGCGCTTTAAGTAATGGTCACCAAGCCGAACCCCGCGCGGGCGAGCATAGCCTCACTCATTAGCTGGTTTTCTAAAGGGCAGTGGACGCCGACAGAATATCTCCGGTATTGCCTCCGACGTATTGAAGACGAAAACCCTAACATTGGCGCGGTGCTGGACATTTATGCGGATGAAGCGATGTCCGCGGCGGCCGCCGCAACCCGCCGCTACCGCGCGCGGCGCCCCACCTCTTTTCTCGACGGCATTCCAATTGGCGTAAAAGCCAATATCGCGGTGAAGGGCCATGTGTGCCACGGCGGCATTCGCGCATATGACCAAGCTATCGCTCCGGAAGACGCCAAGGTCGTTCGCAATTTGCGCTCTGCGGGTGCGGTCATTTTATGCTCGCTCAATATGGAAGAGGGCGCGCTGGGCGCGGCGACAGACAATCCGTGGTTCGGTAAATCGTTTAATCCGCTGCGTGAAGGCTATACGCCCGGCGGCTCGTCTGGCGGGTCGGCGGCGGCGGTGGCGGCGGGTATGATCCCCGCCGCGCTTGGCACAGATACAATGGGAAGCGTGCGTATTCCGTCCGCCTATTGCGGATTGGTGGGGCATAAACCCTCGCGGGATCTCGTGAGCAAAGACGGCGTTATGCCGTTGTCGCCCACGCTGGATTGTGTGGGTCCACATGTGCGAAACTTGGAAGACGCTGCCATCATGCTGCCGATCATGGCCGGGACGCGCCGTCCCTTTGATTTAAAAAACGTCGATAAAGCGCGCTTTGCCTGTATGCATATCCCGGCAGATATGGATGTGGAGCCAGAGGTCAGAACCGCGTTTGATACCTTAGCGGGCTGGCTGGCTGACGAAGAGCTGATGACCCGCTTGCCGGACGTTCTCGAAGGGTATGATTTTGGACAATACCGCCGCGCGGGATTGCTTCTGAGCGAGGTTGAAGGCGCCTATTATCATACGCCGCAATATGAAAGACGGCCCGAAGGATTTAGCGAACATTTTCAATCCATGCTGACATGGGGCGTGCGCCAACCGGCCGAGAAACTTAAAAAGGCTTATGGGCAGGTGGCTCACGCCGAAGCCCTGGCTGATCAGATTTTTCGCCAAACGGACATCATCATCGCGCCAACAGCCCCGCAAGAAGCCTTTAAATTCGGAGACCGAATTCCGCCGGGGCAAGCCGATTTTACGGCCTTTGCCAATTTCGCCGGACTGCCGTCCGCCACGGTTCCCATCGGCAAAGGCAAAAGCCGCTTGCCCATTGGCATTCAGATCATTGGCCCGCGCGGGCGCGACGAGTTTGTGCTTCAAATGGCGGCGCGGGTCAGACGTCTTGTGGCTTAGGAAAAATCGGGTTTACGTTTTTCAAGGAAAGCGCTGTAACCTTCTTTAAAGTCGTCGCTGACAAACCCGTTTAAAAACCAGTCCATGCTTTGCGCGTTCTCGCCGCTTTGACCGCCTTGATAGGCGGCAAACATTTTTTTGGTGATCTTTGCGGACTGGGTGGACAGGGCCGTCAGACCTTCGGCATAGGCCAAGACTTCGGCCTCAAGATCATCGGGCTTGAACAGCTTGTTGATGAGACCCATTTTTTCGGCCCGCTTGGCTTTGACGAGGCGCGCAGAGAACAGAATATCTTTCGCGTTGGGAATGCCCACGGTTTCAATCAGGCGCTGTACGTCGGAAAAGGGATAAACGAGGCCGAGTTTCGCGGGCGTTATCGCAAACATGGCCGTATTATCGGCGAACCGGATATCGCAGCAAAGCGCAAGGCCGCAGCCGCCGCCCACGCATGCGCCGCGGATCAGGGCGATGGTCGGCAGTGGGAATTCAGCGAGCGCTTTAAACCCCGCGGCGATGTCGTCGGAAATGGCTTTCGCGGTGTCGCGCGTGGCGTAGAGCGTTTTAAATTCGGAGATATCCGCGCCGGAGGCAAAATGGTCCCCGTCCCCGCGTACGATGAGCGTACGTAGACCGGGCGTTCTTTCCGCCGTCTCTAATATTTTGGGAAGGCCGGCCCACATTTTTGCGTTCAGCGCATTTCGGCGCGCGGGCTGGGATAAAACAAGCTCACCAACATGGTCCGTGAGCATCGAGAATTTAAGATTATTTGTCATGCCATCTTATCGGTTAAACCGGTTCTAAAATCCACCCATTTCGAATTAATTCGCGGCTATTTGAACGGAAAAAGATCCCGGCTTGTGCGTAAATGAAATCACGCGCTGATAGAGTGCGCCAAAACACGGCTGATGAATGTGAGGTTTTCGCCGCTCTCGTCCATCCATTGATTTAAAGCCGATTGCACGGCTTTCTTGGCCGTCTTCGAGGTGGGGGATTTGTCAACTATTCCGGCATGGATCAGCGCGGCGGTGACATCTTGGGACAGAATAAAGCTGGGCACGCCCGAAAACCGGAGCGCGTAGCTGGCCGTGTTCGCGCCGAGGCGGGCGCCGTGCTTATTCAGGTAGTCGAGCAGACCCATATAATCCGTGGATGGCCAGCCGCGTATGAACGCATCCGCAGACCCGTTTTGCGCCGCCATGCCAAGGACCATCTGGGCGTTGGTGGCCACCGAGGAGATTTTTTGCGGGTTGCGGATAATGCCTTTGTTCGAGGTCAGCGCTTCCATATCTTCCATGTCGATGCGGGCGCAGCGCGCCGGGGAGAACCCCCAAAAAGCGTTCTCAAAGCCGTCCCATTTGGTATCGACGACCTTCCAGTTAAACCCCGCTTGAAAGATGCGCTTCGTGAATTCGGCGAGCCAGCGATCATCGGATTTCTCCGCAGAGATTTGCGCAAGGTTTGAGCCGGTATAGTGATCGGCGAGTTTTTGCCGAAGTTCGTCTTCGCCGCCGTGACGGTGAGCGGCGCGTTCAAAGATGCTTTGAAATTTTTCCATCTAGAGCCCTTTAATATATCCGCCGTCAACGGGGATGGATGTGCCGGTAATATAGGAGGCGCGGGCGGAGGCCAGAAAGGCGGCGAGGGCGGCGAATTCTTCGGGCTGTCCGATTCGGGCCATGGGCACATCTTTCATGGCGTTGGCCATCGCGGCTTCGTAAGAAATATTATTGGCGTCGGCCGCGCCGCGTAGCACCGCTTCCATACGGCCTGTTTCTGTGAAACCGGGCATCAGCGCATTAAAGGTGATCCCGTCGCGGGCATATTCATTGGCGAGGGATTTCATTAATCCCGTAATCCCCGCGCGCATGGTGTTGGAGAGAATGAGATTATCGATGGGCTGCGCCGCAGACATGGATGTCACGGCCAGAACCCGCCCCCATTGCCGCTCTTGCATGCCTGGCACCACGCCTTTGATAAGGCGAACGAGGCTCTCGATAAGGTCATTGGCGCTGTGCGTGAAATCCTCGGGGTCGAGGTCTTTGAAATTGCCCGATTTGGGGCCGCCCGTGCTCATGCAGAGTATATCAATTGAGCCGAGCGCCGCGTCCGCCATTGTCAGCACATGATCAATCCCTTCAGGGCGGCTAATATCGGCGGTGACGGCGGTCACTTTGACGCCGTGTGTGTCGAGCGATGTTTTAGCGCGGCGCAGCGTGTGGTCATTGCGGCCGCAGATGACGATATTTGCACCTTCGCGGGCAAGCTCCTCGGCGACAGCGAAGCCGAGGCCTTGGCTCGACCCGGTTATGAGTGCATTTTTCCCTTTAAGACCCAGATCCATATTTACTCCAGAAGATGTTTGATAAAGGCGCGCGCCTCTTTCGCGTTCCAGTCCACTTCACCGGCGACGCGCGCCACTTCGCGCCCGCGCTCATTATAAAAAATTGAGACAGGAAGACCCGGCGCGCCCACTTTTGCCGCCAGACTGTAGCTGCCATCGTGCCACGGGGCGAGATGGTCCAGATTGTTTTTCTCGAAAAATGCGGCCGCCTCGGGCTGCTGGCGGTCAATACTGACGGTGACCACTTGGAAGTCATCCCCGCCGAGGTCCGCTTGCAAATCATTGAGCATGGGCATTTCAATGATGCAGGGCGCGCACCATGTGGCCCAGACATTGAGAAGCACAAGCTTGCCGCGGTAATCTTGCAGCGACATCTCTTCGCCGTTGGCCCCGGTAAAGACCATAGAGGGCTGCACCGGCGGCGCTTCTTTGGCTTCGAGCCGTTTGAGCGCGCCCTTAGAAAATTGGTCTAATCCTGTGTCGGGCGACTGGCAGGACTGGACAATGACCACAATCATGGCGACAAGGGCGCCGATAATCATTATACGGATCGCGGATCCGAGAGAAAATATTTTAGAGGCTAACATAGTGACATCTTCTAGCAGTAATTCCGGCAAAGGCCAGAAAATGTGGGGCGGGCGTTTTACCGCAGAACCGGGGGAGTTGATGCAAGCCATCAATGTGTCCATCGATTTTGACAAACGCCTTGCAGGCCAAGACATTCGCGGTTCCAAGGCCCATGCCGCCATGCTTGCGGCGCAGGGCATTATCAGCAAAGCCGATCACGCCGCCATCGATGCGGGCCTTGATGAAATTTTGACCGAGCTTGAAAATGGCACGTTCCCCTTTTCACGGGAGCTGGAAGATATTCACCTGAATGTGGAAAGCCGCCTGAAAGACAAAATTGGCGACGCCGCTGGACGGCTTCATACGGGCCGCTCCCGTAATGATCAGGTCGCCACGGATTTCCGCCTGTGGGTTCGAGACCATCTGGACGGGTTCGATACGCAGTTCGACACGTTGATGCGGGCTTTGTTGGCGCAGGCCGCCAAGAACACCGATACGATCATGCCCGGTTTTACCCATTTGCAATCGGCGCAGCCGGTGACCTTTGGCCATCATATGCTCGCCTATCTTGAGATGTTCGCCCGTGACCGTGCGCGGTTCAAAGATTGCCGCGCCCGTATGAATGAAAGCCCGCTCGGGGCGGCGGCGCTGGCGGGGACGCCCTATCCCATCGACCGCGATATGACGGCGGCGGCGCTGGGTTTCGAGCGGCCGATGGCCAATTCTCTGGATGCGGTGTCAGCGCGCGATTTCGCGCTCGAAGCACTCTCTGCGGCGTCGATTTGCGCGACGCATCTCTCGCGCCTGTCCGAAGAGATTGTGATTTGGACAAGCGCGCAGTTCCAGTTCATCAAGCTCACCGACGCGTTCACCACGGGCAGTTCCATCATGCCGCAAAAACGCAATCCTGACGCGGCGGAGCTTGTCCGCGCCAAAACCGGCCGTATTCTGGGCGCGCTGACCAGTCTGACTATGGTGATGAAAGGCCTGCCGCTGGCCTATTCCAAAGATATGCAAGAAGACAAAGAACCCGTCTTTGACGCTTTTGATGCGCTCTCCTTGGGTCTCGGCGCGATGGCGGGCATGATCGCGGATATGACTCCCAATAAAGAGCGGCTCGCGGCGGCGGCCGGCGCCGCTTATTCTACCGCCACCGATCTTGCGGACTGGCTGGTGCGCGAGCTGGGTATGCCGTTTCGCAGCGCCCACCATGTGACAGGCTCTATCGTGGCGCTGGCCGAGCGGCAGGGCAAAGCCCTGCACGAGGTTGCGCTTTCCGACATGCAAACTATCGAGCCGGGGATTACCCAGGATGTGTTTAGCGTCCTCTCGCCGCTCGCCTCGGCGTCAAGCCGGGTGTCTTATGGCGGTACAGCGCCGAGCGAAGTGGCGCGGCAAGTGGCACGCTGGACCGAAATTCTCGGCTAGAGTTTTTCGCCTAGAGTTTTGCGGCGTTACTTTTTGGGGGCTTGCGACAAAAACAGTGTCGGAATACCTAGCATCCCGTCCTTGACCGTAAAGACTTGCGTGCCGGGTTTTCGTCCGGTGCGAATCTCTGACACGTTCAAACCCGCCGCGATCAAACGGGCGTGCGCCGCGTGTATATCCGGCGTTTTCCATGTGATCCCCCAAATTTCATCCGGGCCGCTCGGGTCGGCGGCAACGCCGAGGCGCTGGATCGCTTCGAGCGTCACACCCCCAATGCGGTAAAACAGGAACCGCGCTTTAAAGGCCTCTGCTGTGCGGTCGAGCGCGAGCCGAAGGCCCAGCCTTGCCCCATATTGCGCCATGTTCCGCTCTGGGTTGGGCGTATGGATCACCACATGATCCAGCGCCGCCGCGCTCGCGGGGCCGCGGTCAGGCGACGGCAGCGCGCCCGTTTGCGGCTGTAATATAAAGGTTTTCACCCCCGCGCAGGCCGCGTCGGCGCAGCGAAACCGCTGCCACGTGCGGCGCGCATTTGTGAGGCTGTCCACGCTCTCGCCGTCTGTGACCTCGGACGGGGACAGCCCCCGCCGCGTCAGCGTATGATGGGCGGCGTCGATATCGTCCGCCGCAAAGGCAAGGCTTGTCAGAACGCCGCTGCGCCCCTCAAGGATTTCGTTCATGCGGGCCTCGGCGGGGCCGCCTTGTTCGGGGGCGATAATCTCAAGGTTGGTATTAGAGAGGCGAAACAGCGCCGAGCGAACCCCGCCGCTCTGCGCCCGCCACACCGGCCCATGCCCTAAAAGCACCCCATAATCCGAAACCCCGCGGTCAATATCCGCGCAAACAAGAACAATATGGTCAAGAGAGGTGAGCATGGGGGGAGTGTAAAGCGCCGCGCGGGGCGAGTCGATACGGGATTAGCCTTTGCCGCGCTTCGCCATCTCGACCTCGAGCCGCAAGCCGTCGAGGAAATCCTGCGCCTTATCTTGACGTGCGCCGCTGAGTTCGTCTTCTAGGCGGGCGCGGGTAATGCCTTCAAGATAGACGCTATCCATATCAATACCAATAAACCGCCGTCCATGCCGAAGCGCCGCAACACCGGTCGTGCCGCTCCCGCAGAAGGGATCAAGGATAACATCTCCGGGATTTGTGGAGGCCAAAACGATGCGTTCCAGCAAGGCCTCGGGTTTTTGCGTTGGATGTTTACCGTGGCGCTTTTCGCTCTTTTTCGTCAATGGGATATGCCAAACACTGCGCATTTGCTTGTCTTGTTTTTTAATCGCGTCGTCTTCATGCCAATGGCCAAATTTCATGGCCTCATAGTTAAACACATGTTTGTGCTTCTTGTCCGTGCGCGCCCAAATCAAGCTCTCATGGCTTGCGGTAAACATGCGGCACGACAGGTTGGGGGATGCGTTCGGCTTGAACCACGCAATGTCATTCAGCACATGCCAGCCGCCAAGCTGAAGCGCCACACCGCACTGATAGATGGAGTGGTAGGTGCCCGAAATCCAGATGGTCCCGCCGGGTCGAAGCTTACGATGACAGGCCGCAATCCATGCTTTGTGAAATTCGAAGTCGCCTTCCGGTCCCCGTGAGCGGTCCCAGTCTCCCTTATTAACCGATACCATCCTGCCTCCCTGACACGTAAATCCGTCATTTGAGAGGTTGTAAGGTGGATCTGCGAAAATCATGTCTACAGATGCATCTGCCACGTGCCTGTCTAGCATCGATAGCATATCCCCGTGAAATAAATGAAAATTGTCTACATTGCTTTGCATGTGTTCACATTATGTTCTCAATTAAGAATGTCAATTGGATATGGGGAAGAATCGTGATTTTAAAGGAGAGAAATTTACAATGAGAGAAAAATGCAAGCTAAACCAATTCTCAAATGGGCCGGCGGTAAAACCCAACTCGTATCTGAAATAGTGGAACGGATTCCACCTGAATTTCGTTCCGGACAGTTCACATATGTAGAACCCTTCATCGGCGGCGGGGCAATGTTTTTTTGGGTAAAGAGCGAATATCCTAATGTCGAGGCTGTAATTAGTGACCTAAATCCTGATTTGATAAATTGTTATATTCAAGTTCAGTCAAACGTCGAGGCCTTGATTGAGTGCCTTTATTCCCTTGAAAATAGTTATAAGAAAGCATCATTCCGCGATGAAGAGAAGAAGATACTTTACTATAAAATTCGCGATGAATTCAATTTACGGAACGCAGGTGATATTGAGCGTGCCGCTCAGCTAATTTTTTTAAATAAAACATGTTTCAATGGGCTGTATCGAGTAAATCGAAAAGGTGACTTCAACGTACCAATCGGGAGTTACAAGAACCCAAAAATTTGTGATTCAACCAATTTACGACTTGCCTCAATAATGTTGAGGAACGTAACAATATTAAATGGGGATTATGCGGCGACTATTGATTACGCAGGGGGGCATAGTTTGTTTTATTTAGACCCGCCATATAAGCCAATTAGTTCTACTTCTAGCTTTAACGCCTATGCAAAAACCGATTTCAACGACGACGAGCAAATTCGTTTGTTTGAGTTTTGCCGAAACTTGGATCAGAAGGGGAGTGCGTGGATTCTGAGTAATTCAGACGTAAACCTTGAAGAGAATCCTAACGGTTTTTTTGACGAGTTGTATGTTGATTTTAACATTCAACGGGTAAATGCAAAGCGAGCAATCAACTCCGTGAGCTCCAAGCGCGGTAGTTTGAGTGAGCTATTAATTTCTAATTCAATTTGTGATTAAGGTGGATATTTTGTGAGGCCGACATTCGATGATTTTTTGAGCCAACTGAAACCAACGAATGTTGGTTTGGATTTTTTCACCGATTTTGAAAAAGTTGAAAGGAACGTGAGCTCAATAGAAATGCATTTAAATAGTTTAAATTTTCTTCTAGGCAAGGCTGACCTAGGGGAAGCAATCGAGTTGCTATATCGTGAAAATCCAAATTGCTTTTCGGTTTTAAACGTTTTGATTGCTGTTAGGACCGAGCAAAAGAAATATGTTTTGAACTCTAAAGGTGAATGCATTCAATTGCAGTTGTATTTGAGTGGCGTTGAAAAAATAAAGGAATTCATTTTCAAAACTGGCTTGGGAGAAGTATTTAAAACTCCAAAAGTGAAAAACCTCGTGGACTACGTTTTTGGAGTGGAAGTGGGGTTGGATACAAATGCGAGAAAAAACCGCGGAGGTACTTACATGGAAACCGCGGTATCCAATTTGTTTAGCAACGCCAATTTAGACTTTGAAGAACAGGTGAGGACTAGTTCAATACCTTCACTTAAATGGCTAGGTGTAGATGTAAAACAATTCGATTTTTTAATTCGGACTTCGAAAACCTGCTATTTGGTAGAGACAAATTTTTATTCGTCAGGCGGATCAAAATTAAACGAGACAGCTAGATCTTATGTGAACTTAGCTGACTTGATAGCGCCGATTGAAGGGTTTGAATTTGTCTGGATCACAGATGGTTTGGGTTGGATGACCGCCAAGAATAAGTTAGGTGAAGCTTATGAAAAGATCGATAGACTATATAATTTGACGACTATTGAACACTTTTTGCAAGAAGTGGGATAGTTGCATTACCCGATTAAGGGAGATTTTCACAAATTCACTTGATTCATAAAAAAACTCGGAACCAATCTTCTTTTCCGGCGTTACTCCAGTTCACAATGGAGAAAATTTTTATGACCACCCTGAATTCTGAAACCTTAACCCCTCTTGAAACCGATGCGATCTCTTTGAAATTTGAAGATGGAATCGCGTTTGTCAAAGTGTCCGGGAAGGTGGGTAAAGAAGAAATGGGGGAGGCCATAGATTGGCTTGTTGCCGCGAACGACGCGCATGAGAGCTATAATATGTGCGTAGATATCGCCAAAATGGACTTTCCGGATTTGGGCGCGATCAGCGCAGAGTTCCGCCGTCTGGGCGACATGTGGCGCACGGCCAAAGCGCTCGATAAATGCGCGGTATTGACCGATAGCAAGTTTTTACAATCCTCGGCCAAAGTTGAAGGCGCGGTTATTCCGGGCCTCGAAATTCAAAGTTTTGATCTGGAAGATTTATCACCGGCGCTACGCTGGCTCCATGACGGCGAGATGCCGAAAGCGCAAGCTGACACAGCGTCGGCGGCCCCCGCTAAGAACCCAATGGATGTTGATCTCGCATCTATGTATGGCTAGCCTTCCCCTATAGCCAATAGATGCTTCGGCGGCCCTTCGGGGCCGCTTTTTTTTGGGGAAATGGAACGCGCGGACGCGCGTCCAGATCCGCTGGATCCCCGCCTGCGCGGGGATGAGCGGAGGTTGGGGGAGACCCTCTTCTCTCTATACCGCTCATTCCCGCGCCGGCGGGAATCCAGGCCTAGCGAGCGAGGGCATAATTTTTAAGGCTGGCTTTGAGGGTGTCCGCGAGCAGGGGGTGCGACGGGAGGGGCCAAACATCCACGGCTGCGATATCAATCCAGTTCGGATTGAGGTTTTCAATGAGGCGGAGTTTCCACGCCCTGTTCCATTTTTTTATTTGCCGTTCTTGCGTAAACGCTGCGTCCCGACTTTCATGCTCTTCAAACCAGACCAGATGTTGACAGCCATACCGCGCAGCAAACCCCTTGAACTCCGCATTTGCGTGTTGCCACATGCGAAAGTCTAGATCGTCCGTGTGCCCCGTATAAAGCGTTCCGTTGCGTTTGTTGGTAATGATATATGTGTAGAACATATGCGGAACATAAAGCCGTCTGATGCGTGTTTCAAGGGGGCTTTTTACCCGTTTGTCCATTCTGCTTAAGGATGAGTGGAGTGTGTGTTGATTAGCGCCGCACTGGATCCCCGCCTGCGCGGGGATGAGCGGAGGTTGGGGGAGACCCGCGCTAATTTCTCTGTATGACGGCACGGCTGGGATGATTGGGGTAGGGAACGCCCGCGTACACGGCTTCCTTTATCGTTATATCACGGTGTTGATTTTCGGGTTGGGGAATATTCCTCGCCTCTCTCATCCCCTCTCAACCGCTCATTCCCGCGCAGGCGGGAATCCAGTTGCGGGCCTCATAAAAAAGGGCGGCTTCCGAAGAAACCGCCCTGATATTTTTGAGCTATGGACTTTCTGAGGGTCGGCGAGGCCGAGTGACTTACGTCTTCAGAAAGGCATCAAGCTATGATGCGGCGCGAGCCTACATCATGCCTCCCATGCCTCCCATTCCGCCCATGCCGCCCATGTCAGGCATGCCGCCGCCATTGTCTTTCTTTGGCGCTTCGACGATCGCACATTCGGTCGTCAGGATAAGACCTGCAACAGATGCGGCGTCGAGAAGGGCCGTGCGGACAACTTTAACAGGGTCCACGATACCTTCTTTGACCATATCGCAATAGACTTCTTTCTGAGCGTCAAAGCCGAAATTGGCTTTGTTTTCAGACAGAATACGGCCCACAACAACAGCGCCTTCGACGCCGGCATTGTCCGCGATTTGACGGATAGGATATTGAAGCGCCGCTTTGACGATTTCGATACCCGCTTGTTCGTCATCATTACGGCCTTTGGCGTTGATGAACTGTGACGCGCGAAGAAGAGCTGTACCGCCGCCAGGGACGATGCCTTCTTCGACAGCCGCGCGTGTGGCGTTTAGCGCATCATCGACACGGTCTTTACGCTCTTTCACTTCAATCTCGGTTGAACCACCGACTTTGATTACAGCCACGCCGCCAGCGAGTTTCGCCAGACGCTCTTGGAGCTTCTCTTTGTCGTAATCAGAAGATGTGTTCTCGGCTTGCGTACGGATTTGCTCGACGCGGGCCTGAATTTCTTTTTTCTTGCCTGAACCGTCCACGATGACTGTGTCATCTTTGGTGATGTGAACATGCTTGGCTGTACCAAGGTCTTTCAGTGTCACATTTTCAAGCTTGATACCAAGATCTTCAGAGATCACAGTGCCGCCTGTCAGGACAGCGATGTCTTGCAACATGGCTTTGCGGCGATCGCCGAAACCAGGGGCTTTAACAGCTGCGATTTTAAGGCCGCCGCGAAGTTTGTTGACAACAAGCGTTGCCAGAGCTTCGCCTTCAATGTCTTCCGCGATGATCAAAAGTGGTTTGCCCGTTTGAACAACAGCTTCGAGGATCGGAAGCATACCTTGCAAGGAAGACAATTTGCCTTCGTTCAAAAGGATGTAGGGATCGTCAAGCTCAGCGCGCATTTTTTCTGCGTCTGTGATGAAGTAAGGGGAGAGGTAACCACGGTCGAACTGCATGCCTTCAACGACTTCGAGTTCTGTTTCAGCAGTTTTGCCTTCTTCAACAGTGATAACGCCTTCATTGCCGACTTTGGCCATCGCGTCTGCGATCATCTGGCCGATGTCAGCCGCGCCGTTGGCAGAGATTGTGCCCACTTGTGCGATTTCTTCGGATTTAGAGATTTTCTTCGCTTTTGACAGCAAGTCACTCGCGATTTCTTTCGCTGCGATATCGATACCGCGCTTCAAATCCATCGGGTTCATGCCCGCAGAAACGCGCTTGAGACCTTCGCGAACGATGGCTTGGGCCAACACGGTCGCTGTGGTTGTTCCGTCGCCCGCTTTGTCATTTGTTTTTGACGATACTTCACGGAGCATCATCGCGCCGAGGTTCTGGTAACGATCTTCAAGTTCGATTTCTTTGGCAACAGACACACCGTCTTTGGTTGTGCGAGGCGCACCGAAAGATTTTTCGATAACAACGTTACGACCTTTAGGGCCGAGGGTTACTTTGACTGCGTTGGCGAGAATGTCTACGCCTTCGAGCATTTTGGCTCGTGCTTCTGAGCCGAATTTGACGTCTTTAGCCGCCATAATAATATCTCCTATCTAGGATTTGTCTTGTTTGGAAGGTGTCGGGAAATTTGCGAAAGCAAGTTTAACCAACGATGCCCATGATGTCCGACTCTTTCATGATCAGCAGCTCTTTGCCGTCGATCTTGACTTCGGTGCCGCCCCATTTGCCAAATAAGACGCGGTCGCCTTTTTTAACGTCGAGGGGTCTGATATTGCCATCTTCACCGCGGGCACCTGGGCCAGCAGCGACAACAACGCCTTCGGAGGGTTTTTCAGTTGCGTTATCAGGAATGATAATCCCGCCAGCTGTTTTGGTTTCTTCCTTCACGCGTTCTACAACAACGCGGTCATGTAGAGGACGAAATTTCATAGTCGATCTCTTTTGCTTTAAAGTTGATATTCTTAGCACTCACCGGATGCGAGTGCTAACAGCTGGCATGTAGGTGTCTGGGGCAACAGGCGCAAGTGTTTGATGGAAGATTTTTTGTGAAAAAATTTCAAGACGCCGACTTATTTTTATGTGCCGCGCGGCGACGCCATCTATGTGGTGTTGACGTTTCATATTTCAAGGGCGCGCGCCGCACAGTTTTGCGGGTTGGGGCAAAAAAAGCGCATAAAAAAAGCGGCACAAGGCCGCTTTTAGGGGAACGTTGTCGCTGCGACTAGCGGCGAAGTTGGCCGTTTTCGTAATAGGTTTTACCCGTAGCTTGATCGACCCAGAAATAACGTCCGGATTGCTGATCAAAGTAAAGCTGTTGACCGTTTGCCGCGCGGCGAATTTGCGTGGGTTCGCCCATGGTTTTGTCTTTTTCGCGGCCAGCGTAAGCCCCGCCAGCCCCGCCGACGACGGCACCGATGGCGGCACCTGTACTCGCGTCGCCGCTACCTGTGTTGTTACCGATAATGGCCCCGACGAGTGCGCCTGCGGCTGCCCCTGTCACGGCGCCGCGCTCTGTGTTGCCTGTTGTTGTACAAGCGCTCATCAGTAAGGCGGCCGCTGCGGCGGTCATTAGAAATGTTTTTGACATGGTATTCTCCATTATAGTCAGACGTATATTATGTCGTCGATTGAACATATCACATCAACGCGGCAGCCTTCATTAAGGTTCCGCAACAATGCAAATAAATACAGCGTGAATGTGGGGTGCGGCTTAGGGCGCGCAGACGCCGCTGACGCGGCCGGCTTCGTAAATCATGCAAATAATGTGGTAAAAGCTGCTGGTAGGGATGGTCTTTGCGGCGGGGCGGCCCTGCTCATCAATCTGGTCCATCCATGTGCCATCAGCCCGTAGATAGGTTGTGTAAAATGCCGCCATGGTGCGCGCCGCTGCGTCCGCCGCGCCGGCAACGCCGCGCTCGGTCTGGGCCAGATGCGCCTTTATCAGCTCAGTTTGCACCCAAAGCCGCTTTGTCCTGCGCCGCGGCGTACCGTCTGGCTCTTCTTCATCGTTTTGAAAGCCGTCCGTTGCCATGAGAAGTTTTTCGTAGAGTTTCTGGGCGTAGGCGGACGTGTCAATGCCGCTGCGCTGCTGAAACAGCCAAAGAAGCCAAATCCATTCCGCCGCATGGCCGGGCTCGACGCTGTCGCCTAAACCGCCGCCAAACCGGCTCCAATCGTCTTCGAAAAATTCGCGAATGATATGGTGCTCGCCGTCAAAAAAGTGCGCTTTGAAAAGGGCGTAGATCTCGCTGGCATTTTCCATCCAGCGCGGATCGCCGGTGATGTCGTGCCATGCCATCGACGCTTCGAGAAAATGCATATGCGGATTTTGCCGCCGGGGAAGTTGCTCGGGACGGCCCTCGGTCCAGCCGCCTTCTGGCGACTTAAGGGCGCTATCGACGAAGTCAGCGGTTTCCAGTCCCGTTAAATAAGGGGCATTCTCGCCCGCCGCGTGATAGGCCCATCCACATCCCAGCAGATAGAACGCATGATCGTAAAAGTCGCGCCGGTCGTTCTCAATGCTGTAATCAGGGCCGATGAGGTGGATGAAGCCGGGGCGGCTGTCGGGGGAAAGGCCAAATTTGCACATAAAATCATATGTGTTTTTGACGATTGATTTGCCCGGATACCATCCCATTTTTTCGGCAAGAGCATAGACATAAATTTGACGCGCCTGGACTCGCATCCGTCTTATGACATCCGCTTCAGGCGTGCCTTCGGGGGTCAGATACTCGTACCACCCACCTTCCGCGTCGATGGCTGTGCGTGCCCAGAACGGTAATGCGGCGTCGCAAAGCCAGTTGAGAAGCGCAGTCGTTTGACCTCTCAAATCGTCATGCATGACAGCGATTACTCCGCCGCGCGGCGTTTTATAAGGTCCGCCGCTTGCGCTGCTATTTCAGGGTGGTCCAGCGCGTAAGCGACCACAGCTTCGAAATAGCCATATTTGGACCCGCAATCATAATCCTGTCCTTTATATTTAAAGGCATGGAAGGTTTGATTTTGCATCAGGCGGGCCATCGCATCTGTCAGCTGTATCTCGCCGCCCGCGCCGGCCGCTTGATCAGATAAAAGGCCCATGATTTCGGGTTGTAGAATGTATCGTCCTGTAATTTTCAGGTTTGACGGTGCGTCTTCGATAGACGGCTTTTCCACCATGCCTTTCATCGCAATCAAGTCACCGGACGTTTCCGCCCCGTCTTTCGGAGAGATAACGCCATAAAATGAGACGCGTTCTTCTGGCACTTCGTCCACAGCGATAATATTTCCGCCGACTTTTTCGTATGCGCCGACCATTTGCGCGAGGCAGCTCTCTTTTGCGCGAACGAGTACATCTGGCAAAAGAATGGCAAAAGGCTCGTTTCCAATCACGTCACGGGCGCACCAAATCGCATGGCCCAATCCCAGCGGGCTTTGTTGGCGCACAAAACTCGTCGATCCCGCTTTGGGCAATATGGCTTCAAGCTCTCTTAAGATTTCGGTTTTGTTTTTATTGCGCAGAGTTGTTTCAAGCTCGTACGCGCTATCAAAATAGTCTTCGATGGCCCCTTTGTTTCGGCCCGTGACGAAAATGAAATGTTCGATTCCGGCCGCGCGCGCTTCATCCACCACATATTGCAAAGCAGGGCGGTCGACCACCGGCAGCATTTCTTTTGGGATTGATTTTGTCGCCGGTAAAACGCGAGTTCCAAATCCGGCAACGGGTAAAACGGCCTTACGAATTTTTTGCATAATTTCTTTTTCTCCCGATGAATAGGCTTAGCGGGTGCTTATGCGATTTGTAAGTAAAAATCTTAGCCTACTCAACGGTCACGGATTTGGCGAGATTTCGGGGTTGGTCAACGTCTGTGCCAAGATGTACGGCAGCGTGGTAGGCAATCAACTGCATGGCGATTGTCATGACGATTGGCGAAATAAAGGGATGGCTGCTTGGCATGATCGTGACGATGTCCGCCATATCTTTCGCGTGGGCCGCGCCGTCTTCGTCGGTCACCAGAATAATTTTCGCACCGCGCGCGGCCACTTCTTGCAGGTTCGAAATCGTTTTCTCAAAGAGGCCATCAAATGGCGCGATGAAAATTACCGGCGTGCCGTCTTCGATCAGGGCAATTGGCCCGTGTTTGAGTTCGCCCGCGGCGTAGCCTTCGGCGTGAATATAAGAAATTTCCTTGAGCTTTAATGCGCCTTCAAAGGCAATCGGAACGTTCGCGCCGCGCGCGAGGTAAAACGCGTCACGAGATTTGGAGAGGCCGAGCGCCAGCGCGGATAAGGCCGCGTCTTGTTTTAAGCTTTCTGCGATCAAGCGCGGTAAGGATAAAAGCGATTGGGTAAGGGTGTCTTCTTCACTGCCAGATAAAATATCCTTCGCGCGGCCCGCCATGATCGCGAGGCAGGCGAGGGCGGTCAGTTGTGAGGTAAATGCCTTGGTTGACGCCACGCCAATTTCGGGGCCCGCCTTAATCGGCAGGGCAATATCGGCTTCCCGCGCCATCGTAGATGTCATAACATTGACGAGGGCCGCCGTTTTCAGGCCTGCCTCTTTGCAATATCTGAGCGCTGCTAATGTATCGGCTGTTTCGCCTGATTGAGAAACCGCGATGAAGAGAGCATTTTTTGATAGAACGGGGCGGCGATAGCGAAACTCGGACGCAATGTCCACTTCCGTTGAAATGCCGGCGACCTGCTCGAACCAATATTTGGCGACTTCCCCGGCGTAGCTGGCGGTCCCGCACGCAATAATGATAATCCGTTCGATCCCAGAAAAATCAAGGCCTTCCGGGACTGATACCTTCCCATCCTTTGCCGAGATATAATGGCTTAAGGTGCGGGCCGTCGTTTCCGTTTGCTCATAAATTTCTTTGAGCATGAAGTGATCATAGTTTCCTTTTTCGGCAATGGACGGACCGCCGGAAATCGTTGTGATGCTGCGCGTTACAGCGGCGTCATGTAGGTCGAAAATTTCATAGCCTTCCGGCGTAACAATCGCCCAATCTCCTTCTTCAAGATAGATCATATCCCGTGTGAGCTGTGCGAGGGCCATGGCATCTGAACCCACATAATTCTCGCCCGATCCCACACCAATCGCCAGCGGTGAACCTGAGCGCGCAGCGTAGAGGTAGCCAGGCTGACCGTCTATGATGAGTGCGACCGCATAGGCCCCGCGAAGCTTTTTCAAGCATTGCTGAAAGGCCTCTTTTGGCGAAAGACCGCTCTGAAGGGCGGCGTCCATGAGGTGAGCAATCACTTCCGTGTCTGTATCCGTCTCGAATGTACGCGTATCCGACAGGGATTTTCGAATGTCTTGGTAATTTTCAATAATCCCGTTGTGAACAACGCCCACACGGCCCGTAAAATGGGGGTGAGCGTTTTTTTCATTCGGAAGGCCATGTGTGGCCCAGCGCGTGTGGGCGATGCCTGTTGCGCCGTCAAGCGGTGCGTCTTGTAATTTGGCTTCGAGGAACTTGATTTTGCCCTTGGCACGTTTCCGTTTGAGCGTGCCGCCGTCTAGAACAGCTATGCCCGAGCTGTCATATCCGCGATATTCCAATCTTTTGAGACCTTCAACGAGCCGTTCTGCAACCGCGGTTGTTCCTGCAATACCAATAATGCCGCACATATATCTTCCTTTAGTCCTAAAACTTTAACGCTTTAGGTTTTAACGTTAAATTTCTATTGGGTGTGACGCCCGACACTGTGATAGGAAAAACCAAGTTGTTCCATATCACCATGATGGTAAATGTTGCGTAAATCAACCAGAATGGGGGCGGCAAGCGTGGATTTCACCCGGCTCAAGTCGAGTGCGCGAAACTGATCCCATTCGGTTATTATCACCGCAACGTCTGCGCCCGCCAAGCAGTCATAAGCGCCCGCAGCGTACTCTACGTCCGAAAGTGATTTGGCCGCTTCTTTCATGCTTTCGGGGTCAAACGCTTTGATTTTTGCGCCCTTTGATTGCAAATGCGGTATAATGGTCAGGCTTGGCGCGTCGCGCATGTCATCCGTATTGGGTTTAAAGGCCAGGCCGAGAACCGCGACGGTTTTACCGTGAACGTCGCCGCCGCAGGCCGCGATAATCTTCTCGGCCATGCGAATTTTACGGTTGTCATTGGCCTCGACCACGGATTTGACGATGGAGAGATTGACGTTGGCTTCGTCTGCTGTGCGCACGAGTGCCAGCGTGTCCTTTGGAAAGCAGGAGCCCCCATAGCCGGGGCCTGCGTGAAGGAATTTAGAGCCAATACGCTTGTCCAGACCAATACCGCGCGCCACTTGCTGCACGTCAGCGCCCACAGCTTCACACAGATCCGCGATTTCATTGATGAAAGTGATCTTCGTGGCGAGGAAGGCGTTGGCCGCATATTTGATGAGTTCTGATGTGCGGCGAGAGGTAAAGACGATCGGCGTCTCGTTGATGAAAAGGGGGCGGTAGAGCGCCCGCATCACCTCTTGCGCTTGCGGATCGTCTGTGCCGACCACTACGCGGTCTGGCCGCTTGAAGTCATCAATTGCGGCGCCTTCGCGTAAAAACTCGGGATTGGACACAACTGCAAATTTCGCTTCGGGGCGAGTTTTGGCGATAATCTTTTCAACTTCGTCGCCTGTGCCGACCGGAACAGTGGATTTTGTGACTACAACGGTAAACCCGTCCATATGCGAGGCGATTTCTTTCGCCGCGTCATAGACATAGGTCAGGTCGGCAA
The DNA here is from genome assembly GCA_048268905.1 of Maricaulaceae bacterium. Lineage (GTDB taxonomy): Bacteria > Pseudomonadota > Alphaproteobacteria > Caulobacterales > Maricaulaceae > JACOMS01. The sequence continues at coordinate 253,427 of JBLWUN010000001.1, forward strand.
AGCCGTCGCCGCGGCGGGACGGGGTGCCGACGGCGATGAATACAGCATCGGCCCCGTTCATCGCCGTGCCTAAATCTGTCGTGAAGGACAGGCGGCCCGCCTTGACGTTACGCGCGACAATGGACCGTAAACCGGGTTCATAGATGGGAATGCCGCCCGCGTTCAACGTCTCGATTTTTGACGGGTCTTTATCGACGCAAATAACGTCATGTCCAAAATCCGCAAAACAGACGCCCGACACAAGCCCGACATATCCTGTACCTACCATGACGACGCGCATATTACGCTCCTAATCCCGTAAATTTTGGCGGGTTATGACAGCTTGCCGAAGGGCTGACTAGATTTAGATGCATATCATTGCTCAATTGACATTTCGAATTGTTAGGGTTTGATAGCGTATGCCTGATTTTCCACCGATACTCACCTATGCAGCACCATTCTTTGTCCTTTTTGTGACAATTGAGTGGTATTTGGTCAAACGAAAGAGATTATCCGGCCGATACGAGGTCAAAGATGCGTGGGCATCTATGGCGATGGGCACGGGCAATCTCGTCTCCGATATTTTGATGGGGTTCATCAGCTTCGCCGTCATGATGTGGGTTTGGCAATTTCGAATTTTTGATTGGGGTTTTAGTCTTTGGGCGATTTTGGCCGCGTTGGTCGCGCAGGACTTTGTGTATTATTGGAAGCATAGGGCGGCCCACCGCATCCGGTGGTTCTGGTCGGCGCATGTGGTCCATCATTCCTCAGAGCACTATAATTTGACGACGGCCCTCCGGCAGCCTTGGAATAATCACATTACGGGTCATGTGCTGCTCTCGCTGCCCTTGGTAATATTGGGTGTTCATCCGCTTCTATATGCCTTTGTGGGGTCGTTAAACCTGCTCTATCAATTCTGGATTCACACGGAGGCGGTTAAAAAAATGCCGCGTTGGTTTGAATGGGCTATGAATACGCCCAGTCACCACCGAGTGCATCATGCCACCAACCCGCGCTACCTCGACACGAATTTTGCCGGTATTTTTATGTTTTGGGACCGTATGTTCGGGAGTTTTGTTGCCGAACGCGATGATGAACCGATCACTTACGGCATTGTGAAGCCTGTCGGGACGTTTAATCCGTTCAAAATTGCTTTCGCTGAAATGGTGAATATCTTCAAAGATGCAGGGCAGGGCGGATTGAAACTGACCCAGCGGCTTGGCTATGTTTTTGCGCCGCCCGGTTATTCCCATGACGGGTCACGCAAGGGCAGTGAGGCGATAAAAAGTGATTTCGTCGCCGAAAACCCAGAGCAATCCGGAACGCCCGGATTGCCGCTTTTAGATAATGTTTCGGCCTCGCCCAAAATGGCAACGCCCGCGCAATAGGTTTGGATAATGACATTTCAGGATAAAACAGTTTGGATTACAGGGGCCTCATCGGGGATTGGAGAAGCGCTTGCCATGGCCTTCGCCAATGCGGGCGCAAATATCATTTTGTCTGGCCGCCGCGTTGACGCGCTTGAGGCGGTTGCAGCCAATATCTCAACGAAAACACTCATCCTGCCATTTGAAGTGACAGACTTTCCCGCACTTCAAGCCATTGTGAACGAGGCTTGGGACTGGACGGGGCGGGTGGATATATTGGTCAATAATGCGGGCGTGAGCCAGCGCAGCCTCGCTATTCATACGGCGCCGCAAGTGTACACAGACCTCATTAATATAGATTTGCTCGCGCCGATTTGGCTAACTCAATTACAGCTCGGCCGAATGGCTAAGGCGGGTGGGGCGCATATTATCGCGATAAGTTCCGTGGCAGGCCGCATCGGTGCGCCGCTCCGCACGGCATATTCCGCTGCCAAACACGGTTTGATCGGATATATGGACGCGCTCCGGGCGGAAGTGTCTTTGCCGCACAAGATACATGTGACAACGGTTCTGCCGGGGTCAGTGTCCACAAATGTATCGCGAAACGCACTGACCGCTGATGGATCAAAGCGCGGGCAGTCCGATGACAATATTGAAAATGGCGACGACCCGAAGGATCTGGCAGCGGCTATTTTGGCGGCGGTCAAAAGCAATGTTCCCGAGCTTTTATTTGCCAGCGGCTTCGAGATGGAATTTGCCAAGATGCGCCACAGTGACCCGGAAAAACTGTTTACGATGGCGGGGCAGCTTGGCGCGCAGATCGCTGCGAAATACGAAGCTGGCGACGAGAGCTAATCCCCTCCCTCGGCGCTGGCTTAAGCGTTACCGTTACAGTCCGACTTCCGCGCCGAAATGGGTGTGGACGTTTTGATAGTAATCTTGCCGTCTTTGGTGCGCCCGCCATGCACTCAGTTTTGGGTAATCCGAGAGGCTGACTTTAAGGAGCTCGGCCGAGTCGAGCGCGGCGACTAATGAGATGTCTGCGAGCGAGAACGGACCTGAGAGGAAATCATAGGCGCTTAAATGCGCCTCAATCACGGGCAGGCTCTCATTTAAAAGGTGCAGGGCCACTTGAATTGCCGCCTCATCCGGCTGTTGGTCAAGCATGGGGGCCACCAACCGGTTGAACTGCACACGGCCCATCGGCACACGCACATGATGGGCGATAAAGTCCATCCATTGTTCAGTTTTGGCCTGCGCCTTTATATCCATAGGGTAGAGCGGTGAGAGCTCGCGCTTGGCGATATAGCGCATAATCGCCAAACTTTCGGACAGTAAAAAGCCGTCATCGTCCATGGCGGGGACTTTCCCAACGGGGTTAATGCTCTGGTAGCTTGGCTCGCGCTGCTGTCCACCCGCGAGATCGACGATGATTTTTTCAAATTTTAAACCGATGGCGGAAGCGACGAGTTCGACGCCGAGGGCCGGCGGCGAGAGCGGATGGAGGTAAAGTTTCATATCGGTATCTTTAATTTAAAGGTATTTTCGAAGGAAATCTGCTGTATCCAGCGGAACTTTTTTACCCTTGGGGAAAGCTCTGGAAAAATTCAGGAAGCCGTGGGGCATCATTTTTTCATGCAGGGACGTGACCTTCACGCCCATCGCAGCAAGATTGTCGGCATAGGCTTTTCCTTCCATCCGCAGAGGATCTAGCCCGCACGTCAGCATGAGCGTGGGCGGGATACCTTTGAGATTGCGCTCAAACATGGGCGACAGGCGTGTGTCTTTTGTATCCGCCCCAGCCACGTAGTGTTCGTCGATAAATTTGAGCGCCATTACGCCGAGCTGTAAAATATCCTGAGGTCCGGGTTTGGGCGGCTTGATCTCTACGAGCTGCATGAGGGGATAAAAGAGTATTTGCGCTTTGAAAGCCTGCCTGTATTTCTGCACCAGATAGGCGGCCATATTGCCGCCAGCGCTATCTCCGCCAAGCGCAAGTCGGTGGCGGTCAATACCGTGTTCCGCGCCGTAACCCTCTAGAACCCAGTTCACCACGGCCTCGCAATCGTCGGGTCCGGCAGGGTAGGGGTATTGAGGGGCGAGCCGGTAATCCACAGATAGCACCCGAAATCCGGAGCCGCTGGCAATGCGCAGACAGAGGCCTTCATGGCTTTCCACTGAGCATGTCACAAAGCCGCCGCCGTGGAGGTAAATCAAGGTCGGGCCGGGCTCTTTTGAGGCCCCGTAGGGCTGGTAAAGCCGCACAGGCACGGGGAAGTCGCCGTTCGGAACATTGAAGTTATGGGTATGCTCCATCTCCGGACCGGGGCTGTCAAACTGGTTGGTGAGACGCCGGATATTATTGTGGATGGTATAAACTTGCTCGGCTGTGGGTTTAAGGCGTTGAAGCTGCCCTCGCAATTCCTCGGCAATGTCTTGAGGCTTTTTCATTCTGTATCCGCTGCATAGGGCGGGGCAGGGTCATACTGCATCCCGCGTTGGACTTTGCGCGCAAAGGCCGGTGAGAACATCTGCCCCGTCAGCCAAAGCGCCATATCTATTCCCGCAGAAACGCCCGCAGAGGTCACAAGGTTCCCGTCCCGTACATAGCGAACGTCGGGGATGAGCTCTCCGGGTAATCCGAGCCTTTGAAATTCGTCAAACGCGCCCCAATATGTTGCGAGGCGCTTGCCTTGCGTGAGGCCCGCCTTGGCGAGAATAAAGGCCCCGGTGCAAACACTGGTCACCCATTCGCATTGAGGCGCGACAGATTTTATCCAATCCAGGACATGCGTGTTTTGAAGTTGTGCGCGGCTGCCTTGTCCGCCGGGCACACAGATCACATCAAGCGAGAATATGTCAGTTATCGACGCGTGAGCGCCAACGCGCATCCCTTTTTTTCCGGTGATGTCGCCGCCGTCCTCGGAAATCAGGACAACGTTTACGGCGTCATCTTTGCCCTCGTTTTGCAGGACTGTGTTGATCATTGTAAAGACTTCATAGGGCCCCACAAAATCCAGCTCTTCCGCATCGTTAAAGATGAAAATACCGATCGTTTTCATGATGTTGTCACGGCGCGTAACCGCCATTTTCTAGAAATTCAATTTCTTCAGGCGTACTGGCGCGGCCCAATATCGCGTTGCGGTGCGGGAACCGGCCAAAACGCTCAATCAGATTGCGGTGGGAAACGGCGTGTTTGACGTTGGTTTCATTGTCCAGACGGCTTTCCATGAGTGCAACGCAGCGGTCCTGGTTGCTCAGCCTTTCGGAATGCATAAACGGCATATAGGCGAAAGAGCGCCTGTCTTGTGGAATTTTAAGGTCCCAGCCTTTCTCGATCATGCGTTCGCTAACACCGAGCGCGTAGGCGTCCCAGCCAAAGGCGGCCGGCGTATCGCGGTACATATTTCTAGGAAACTGATCGAGGACAATTATAAGCGCCAGCGTGCTGTCGGGGCTTGCTTCCCAGAGGTGAGGGGCCTTGCTGACACTTGCCGCAATATCAATGGCCGCCTCTTCAAAGCGCTGCCGTATCATTGCGTCAAACGCATCGCTCTTTTTAAACCAATCCTTTGGGCCCGCCTCTGCGAACCAAAAGGCGGTGATATCTGCGTGCGAGACCGTCATTAGAGTCGAAGAGCGCCAGACAGGATGCTTTTATACACCTTGGGCGAGATCGCCTCATAACTGCCGGTTTGAGAATTGGCGACGTAAAGGGGATCCGTTGTATTCGCCGGATTAAAGCCCGCTTTGACAAGGTTTGTTTTCTTGAATTTAAATGTGCTCGTCGTGTCCGTCTCTCGCGCCAATCGGAGGAATACAGGACGGGCATAATGGGGCAGGGCGGCATCGATATGGGCTTTGAGCGCGCCAAGATCGATCTCGTTTTCGCTGACAAGGGAGGCCATACCCGCGCGCCCGTCATATCCATCGACCTTTACGCCGTACACATTGGCTTGCGTGATGCCGGGAAATTTGGACAAGGCGGCTGCGACTTCGCCGGTCGCCACATTTTCCGCCTTCCAGCGGAATGTATCGCCCACGCGGTCCATGAAATAATAATAGCCAAGCGCGTCGCGTTTCATCAAATCGCCCGTGCGGAACCACGCATCGTCTTTGGTAAACACGTCGCGCAATATCTTCTTTTGTGTGGCCGACTTTGTTTCATAGCCGTCGAACCGGAAGCGTGCTTCGTCCGAGCGAATTTCACCAATGACTTCGCCGACTTCGTCGTCTTCGGCGCGAATGCAAAATCCATCTGATCCGCGCACATTCGTCGCGGTCTCAACGTCGTACCGAATAATATCGCAGTTAAACTTCGACTTTATATAATTTGGAACGCGGCCAATGGCTCCCACAGGGCCGTCAATGTTAATCAGACTCACATTGCCTTCCGTCGCGCCGTAAAATTCAATCACGTGCGGGATGTTGAAACGGGCCACAAAGCCGGGCCACACTTCTGGCCGTAAACCATTACCCATAATCCAGCGGATTTTATGATCCCGTTCACGGGGGTGCGGCGGCGTTGAAAGCAGAAACCGGCAAATCTCGCCCACATACATAAACAATGTGGCTTCAAATTTGATGGCTTCGTCCCAAAAATTTGAGGCCGAAAATTTCGGACGGACAATCACGGCTCCGCCGCTCGAAAGCGCCGCGCCGACGCCGCAAAGCCCGCCTGTAGCGTGATACATGGGCAGGACCATCATCATGCGGTCTTTTTGATTGGTCTTGGCACCCGCCGCGAAGCCGCGCATGTAGTTCTGAGCGCGCACGTGAGTGACTTTCGCCGCCTTGGGCATCCCCGTCGTGCCGGAGGTGAACATTTTCATGCACTGCTCGCCCGCAGTGATGCCGTTTCGGATATCGCGGCTGGGGCGGTGAGGCGCCGTATTCAAAAGCGCTTCGTCAAAGTGCGGAAGCCCCTCTATATGCCCTAACGCGGCAAACACTTTCACATTGCCGGTGACATCAGGTTTCGCGGCGGTCCACGCCTCTTGCATTTCGTGATCGAGGATAAGGATTTTCGCGTCGGAAATATTCAGGCAGTGGGCCAATGCTGGCCCCGCGAGCTGAAAGTTCAAAAGCGCTGGGACGACGCCGATCTTGGTAAGGCCGAACCAAAGCGCCACATATTCGAGACGGTTGCGCACAAAAACCGCGACTGTATCACCGGGCTTGCACCCTTCAGCGAGCGCCCAGTTTGCCACGCGGTTGGCGTAAACGTCCATCTGCGCATATGTCTGGGTTTTCTCATCTTCGATGAAGGCGAGATTGTTGGCATATTTGTCGGCGAGGGCTTCGAGATCATCACAAATGAGATTGCTTGAATCCGGGTCTACAGACTTTACGGCACTGAGCATCCGCAGCAGGTTTGAGAGATAGTGATATTCCCGCTTAATCGTCGTCAAGAGTCCCATGAATGTTCCCGCTTTTTGGTTGTTTGACGTGAACATAACGGGTTGCTTGAGACGGTCAAGCATTGCCGAGCTCGAAGGTTCAGTTTGCCGCAAATGGCGGGCGAGCGGTTTATGCGTGAAAGATTTCCGCGGCGGCGACCCCGGGTGGATTCGAACCACCGGCCTCAAGATTAGGAATCTTGCGCTCTATCCGACTGAGCTACGGGGACATATTGCCGACAAGGCGGGATTAAAATCGTCTGGCGTGTTCTGTCAAGCGGTCTTCGTGATCCAGCCGCCGCCCAGTACGCGGGCCGCTTCGGACTGTGCGTCGTAAAACACGCAAGCTTGTCCGGGCGAGATCCCTTCGTCAGGGGCGTCGAGGGCCACGTAAAGCTCGTCCGCGTCCCACAATAGCCGCGCGGGCTCCGGCGGACGGGTCGAACGGACTTTAACTTTGATCGCGAGGCCGTCGAGGTCTTTTCCAAACTCGCCCGCTCCGATCCAGTTAATGTCCTTCAGATAGATGCGCGAGCGCTGCAGCGCCTCTCGCGGACCGACGATCACTTGTTTCTTGTCCGCGTCGATGCGGATCACATAGAGCGGGTCTGCGCCGCTCCCGTCAGGTAGGCCGAGACCGCGCCTTTGCCCGATTGTGTAATACATGACGCCGCGGTGGGTGCCCAGAACGCGGCCATCAAGGTGGACCATGTCGCCGGAAACGGCGGCGTTGGGGCGTATTTTCTCGATCACGTCCGTGTAACGGCCCGTAGGCACGAAACAAATATCCTGGCTGTCAGGCTTTGCCGCAACGTTTAGCCCCATGTCGACGGCAAGTTTGCGCGTAGCGGTCTTGTCCATATGTCCCAATGGAAAGCGCAGAAAGTCCAGTTGCTCCCGCGTGGTGGCAAACAGGAAATAGGATTGATCTTTCCCGCCGTCATAGGCGCGGTGAAGTTCTGGGCCGTTCGGACCGACGACGCGCTTAATATAGTGACCCGTTGCCATGCAATCTGCGCCGAGATCTTTGGCAACGGCCAAAAGGTCTCGAAATTTGACGGTCTGGTTACAGCGGACGCAAGGGATGGGCGTGGAGCCCATAAGGTATGTATCGGCGAAGTCTTCGATAACGGCGTCGCGAAAGTTACTTTCGTAATCGAGCACATAGTGAGGGAAGTCCATCATCTCGGCGACGCGGCGGGCATCATAGATATCTTGACCCGCGCAGCAGGCTTTGGCGCTCTTGATCGCCGCGCCGTGGTCATAGAGCTGGAGGGTAACGCCGATAACGTCATAACCTTCGCGCGCGAGTAGCGCCGCGCACACAGAGCTATCCACGCCGCCGGACATGGCCACGACGACGCGCGTGTCCTGCGGTGACTTCGCAAATCCCAAAGAGTTTAACGTTGGGTTTGCAGGGGATGTGTTCTTGGCTGCGCTCATGGCACTTCATTAACCTTGTTTCGGATTCAGTTGAACAAAAATCGCCAGATTTAGTTAACATCGCCCCCCATATAGGGAGGGGAGTGTATCAAGTCGAGACATCTATAAAAGTCGCCGATTAAAAACTTGTAATAGAATCAATAGCTTACTTTTCCTGTAAATAATTGTTAACGCCATATTCCCCGTTAACCTTCGTAAACTATTGTTTTTATTAGATAAAATTATCGGGTTTAAACTCTTTTTAAGATACTTGCCTTATTCAAAGATTCTCAAAAATAAAAACAGTTCAAGGGGCACCCATGTCGGAGCGCAAAATGAAAAGAGAGAATATGGTGATTGGTCCGGAAGGAACGCCGCTTACGCTGGCAGATCTTCCTAAGCCAAATACAGTCAGATGGGTTATTCGCCGCAAGGCGGAAGTTGTCGCAGCTGTAAGAGGTGGTTTGTTGACTTTGGAAGCCGCCTGCGAGCGTTATGGTCTTTCTGGTGAAGAGTTCTTGGCTTGGCAACGGTCCATCGAAGCGAATGGCATTGCCGGACTTCGTACAACTCGGATTCAGCAATATCGTTAAACCGAACAGCTCTATTTCGAACAAAAAAGCCGCCTTCGACGAGGCGGTTTTTTTATGTCCGAAATCCTAACGCCGCTTAACCCTATGTTTTAATTGTTTGTTGTCCTTGTTGCTTAGCGGTGAATTAAACCAAGTGCGCTATCAATGTCTTATGTTGATGCAGAGTAAAAATCAGGGGGCGGATTGTGGGATCTAGTACACCGAATTATCGACCTGAAGGGCGGCTTGTTCCCATTTTTTGCGCGAACGATCATGTGCGCGCCGCCGAGTTGACGTTATTGTTGGCGAAAGCCAGCGCGGGAGCCGGAGAGTCTGTTCTCCTCGTTGATTGCCAAGGCGGCGATCTGATGCAAGCCTGCGGCGTTGTTCACAACACGACTTTAGCAGACGTCCTCTTTCGCGGTGCGGGCTTGAAAGACGCCTTATATGTAACGTCACATGACAAATTCACGGCCATTTCGACCGGCGAAGCCAGTCTTGATACGGTTCTTGGGACGCTCGCGGCTTTCTCACTTGATTATGATTGGGTGTTTGTCGGAACGCAGGCAGGGTGTACCCCCAGTCATGTGCGATTGGCCGGCGCAGCGGATAAAAGCCTTCTGGCCTATGACAGCGCCTCCGACAATTTCATGCGGGCGTATTGGATGATCGATGCGTGCCGCCAACGTTATCCCCGGTTTGATCCGCTTCTTTTGTCCATGGGCGATCCAGAAAGCGCCGTCGAAACGGCGGAAGTTCTCACGGCGACGATCTCAGAGTTTTTAGGTGCGCCGCCGCCTTATATGGGGCATGTGGATAGTCCGGATATGGTCAATGCCTTGATTGCATCTTTGCAAACCGACCAACGCCGGACCGCCGTTGCCTAGGCATTGCCAGGTTTAACCGACTAAATATACGGTACATGAAAATTATGCAGTCCCTTACGACGGAAGTCGTGAGCTGAGCCGTTATGTGTTATAGAAACAAACTTACAGGAGTTTTCTATGACCGATATAAAGCAAATTGCTCTCGCAGGTGCGGCCCTCACACTTTTCGCAGCAGGTGCTTCATTCGCCCAGCCCAATGCCGATACCGATAAGGACGGCAAGGTTTCCAAGGCAGAATTCATGGCTGAAGCGAATGCGCGTTTTGCCTCTGGCGATACGAATGGCGACGGACTGCTGTCCAAAGAAGAGCGCGTTGCGGCGCATGAAATGCGCAAAAGCGAACGCATGTCAGATCATTTTGATCGGCTAGACGAGAATAAAGATGGGGTTATTTCCCGGTCAGAGTTCGAAGCCGCTGCGGAGCACAAATCCGAACGCCGCATGAAACGCGCTGACCGCGACGGCGACGGCAAGTTAACAAAAAAAGACCGCGAGAAATGGATGGCGGAGCGCAAAGAGCGCCGATCAGAAATGATGAAGCGCTACAAAGAGCGCGGCGAAAAGGGTATGCGCGGCGAACCGGGGGAAAAACGCGGACCGCACTTTAAAATGGACGCGGACGGGGATGGTTTTATTAGCCTGTCCGAACATCAGGCCGCCAGCGAGGCGATGTTTATGCGTCTCGACGTTAACGGCGATGGTTATTTGGTCAAAGGCGAAGGACGTCACCGATCCATGAAAAAAGGTCAGCCGCGTTAAGCCTTAATGAATAGCCTGTCCAAATTTCCCGCGCCCGGTGATGATCCGGACGCGGATATTCTCCCCGCATTGGCTGCGGGTGATGAGGGCGCTTTTGCCCAATTGATGGACAGGCATCTGCGGACGATACAATCGCTGGCATCCCATATGTTAGGGGATCCCGTCATGGCCGAAGACGTCACGCAATCTGTCTTTCTAAAAACGTGGCGCATGGTGCCCCATTGGGAGCCGGGAAGCGCAAAACTGATTACTTGGATGCGGCGGGTTGCGACGAACCAATGCCTCGATCATTTAAAAAAGAAGCGCCCCGTCTTGATGGAAACGCTGCCGGATATTGCCGGTGATGGGCCTGAGGCGTTTGAGCATATGGCCGAGAGTGACGAGCAGGCTCTGGTAGAGCGCGCGTTGGCGCAGCTCTCGGAACGGCATAGGCTGGCGTTAACATTGTCATATTTTCAAAGTGTCACTCAGGTTGAGGGTGCAGGGATTATGAATATTAGCGTGGAGGCCTATGAGTCTTTACTCGTGCGGGCGCGCAAGGCGTTGAGAGTAGTTTTGGAGAAAGATCCGAAGTTGGAATTAGAATTTGGAGGGGCAAAATGACGAAAAATGAGTTTGAAAATATTATAGCCGCTTACGGGGTGAGCCCCGAGCGCTGGCCGGAAAGCCGCCGGGATGAGGCGAAGGCCTTCTTGGAAACCCACGGCGCTCAGGTCAGGGACATCTATGAAAAAGAGCAGGCGCTGGACCGGCTCCTAGGCTCTGCCGCTGCGCGGCCGCCCAGTGATTTACTCAAGGCGCGTATATTAAAGGCGGCGGCATCTGAAAGGGCTCGACCCCAGCAAGGCCGGCCCGAGCCTCAGCATCTCCGCTCACCCGGATGGCGCATAGCGGCAATTATGACGATCGGTGCATTTGGACTGGGGTTCGGAGGCGCGCAATATTTGAACGCGAGTAGCGCGTCGCCTGACATCATCGTACCTGAGGACAGCGCCGAAGCTGGCTGGTACGAAGCGTCATATCTGCTGGGCGGAACGGATGTTTATTTGTGGGCCGAAGGCGAAGAGGTTGTTTTAAATCTCAGCGAAGGCACATTGTGAAGACGGGCCCCGATGGGCCCGCTCAGTGGGGGAATATTTAATTTGTTAAGCGGTCTTACGGGTCGCTTTTTCGGCTTTTGCGGCCAACTGTCTGGCTTTCACCCGTTCAAAGCTATCAAGAGCGTCGAGAGCGACTTTCAGATCCGCGCTTAAATTTGTGTGCTGTTCGGCAATATTTTCCAGCGATGAGCGGATGTTCTTTTTACGCTCGATCACAGATTGAGCATAAGAGCCATAGGAAACATAGCCGTCTTTTTGAGCGTTCGGATCGATTTCTTCTTCGGGAACGCTATCTGTTAATTTAGCAATTTGCCGACCAAGGTCTTCTCGAGTGGCCTGAAGCACCGCTATTCTCTTTTGGAGATCGTCAATAGCAAAGCGGGTTTGCCTGACACTCCTTTCCATTGATGTGTTCATTTGGTTCACCTAACTTGACTTTTTTGGATGACAGTTTTCTGCCTTACTTCCTTCATAGGGCGACAACACTAAAGCGAAGTAAACGTTTTTAAAAAACATGCGGTGCGTTCCAATTGGAAACAAAATTGCCACAAAAAAGCCAATTTAGCGTTAACACTTGATTTACGGGATTCACGTAAGCGTATTAATAAGCTAAATATATTCCTATACGAGGAATATTGATTCGCCTGGGAGGGTATATTATGCGCGTTCTTCTAATTGAAGATGATAGTGCGACAGCGCAGGGCATTGAGTTGATGCTCAAAACTGAAGGCTTTAACGTTTATACGACGGATTTGGGGGAAGAGGGCGTCGATCTCGGCAAACTTTATGATTACGATATCATTCTTCTTGATCTCAATTTGCCCGATATGCCGGGCTTTGACGTTTTGAAGACCCTTCGGATGGCGAAAGTTAATACACCGATCTTTATTTTGTCCGGTACATCCGACATCGATTCCAAAGTTCGCGGACTTGGCACGGGCGCAGACGATTACATGACCAAGCCCTTCCATAAAGATGAGCTTGTGGCCCGTATCCACGCCGTTGTTCGCCGGTCAAAAGGCCATTCCCAGTCCGTTATTGCGACAGGCGACATTAAAGTTAACCTTGATGCGAAAACTGTTGAAGTGGGTGACCACCGCGTACACCTTACGGGTAAAGAATACCAAATGCTCGAGCTTCTCTCTCTGCGCAAAGGCACAACCCTTACAAAAGAGATGTTCCTGAACCACCTTTATGGCGGCATGGACGAGCCGGAACTTAAAATTATCGACGTGTTTATTTGCAAGCTACGTAAGAAACTTGCCTCTGCCACAGGCGGTGACCATTTTATCGAGACTGTTTGGGGCCGCGGTTATGTTCTTCGCGATCCGGCCAAAGACCGTCTCAGCGCTTAATTCCTCCCAAATCTGCGCATAACAAAACCCGCATTTGTGCGGGTTTTTTATTTGCCTAAAATTCAGCCTAAGTTCCTGAAACGTCTGAAGACTTAATTTTTGCAGATTAAAATACAGGCCTAGCGTTGGGCCATCTTTTTTTGAGGCACATATGGCACAGGCGGCCGCGATTCTCTGACGGGCGCTTCTTCAACGATTTGTTCCGGTTCTTCTTCCACGTTTGGCCCGCGTTCAAAGAGCCCGGGAGCGCCCTGTACCTCTTCAAATCCATAGCCAGCCACCGGTATTTTCTCGTCGACGCCCAGCATCAGATAACCGGACGGCAAGATGATGGACGAGAGGCCGCGAAGAACCCGAAGCTGCGCGCCGGATGTGTAGCTTTCCAATCGGTTTCGCAGAATAGCGATGTGAAATGTTCCAAGGCCCGACAGGTTGGACAAAAGATGGTGTTCCTGAAAAGATACCTGATTGCGAAGGGACTGTTTGACAATCCAGTCTTCGCCGCGGCGGTCAAAATATGCCACAAGATCGCGAATGGGGAGGCCGCGCTGGACCTCAAAATGCGTGTATTGTCCGCGTTTTGCCCGTTCAATGGCGCGTGATGGGTAATCCACCCCTACAATATCGAACTTTAAACTCGGAAATTGGCTCCGGCATTTGTCCACTTGCATTGCCAGCGAATAAGTTTCTTGGCCGCTACTGCACCCGAAAGATAAAATTCGGATCGTTTGATCCGGGAAGTTGTTCGCGAGCGCCGGCAAAACCAGCTTCTCGAGCTGCTGAATATTCTGAGGATCAGGGTTAAAATGTGTGTCCCGCTCAAGGAGCGAGGAGACCACTTGCAGAGCGAGGCGAGCTTGCCCCTGTCCGAAAAGTTCCTCGACCATATGCAGGAGGCTGTCATAGCCTTCCTGGCGAGCGAGTGTACGCAAGCGGGTTTCGATTAAAAAGGGGTGGTCTTTCCCAAGGTTTATACCGGCGAGTTCAAGAGTTAAGCGCCTGAGCGCTTCGTAATAGCTGGGCTTGAGGCTCAGGACACCACTCATGCTGATAGAAGTCCTGCTTGAAAGAATTTGCTGGCGATAATGTCGCTGTCAAATGGCTTCATAACATATTCGTCGGCGCCGGCGTCGAGGGCCTCGGTAATGCGCTCAACGCTTCGCTCCGCCGTGCAGAAGACAACGATAGGGTTAGCGCCATTGGGTTCTGAGCGAAGGGTTTTTAGGAAGGACAGCCCGTCCATAATGGGCATATTCCAGTCGAGTAAAATCGCATCTGGCATGCTGGTTCGGCATTGGGTCAGGGCTTCTTGGCCATTCTCCGCTTCTTCCGTTATGAATTGCAAATCCTTGAGGATCCGCCCGGCAACGCGGCGTATCATTTTGGAGTCATCGACGACTAGGCAGGTTTTCATGCGCTCATCTCCGGTCTTGCAATGTGTTTGACCTGTTCATGCCTTGCATGGGCATTGCTTTGCGTGGAAACTGACAGCGGAAGGCTATTTATTTCAACGCGCGTCACATGGTTTTCGCCTTTAACCTCTGGCGTAATGCCAAAGGCGGCGAGCGCCGCAATTTCCGGTTCATCTAAAATGCTGATGCTGGGTGTTGGTCCTTGGCAGCTGATGATAACATCGCAAAATCCAACCCTGCGGCGGGCTGTTATTGCGATGTGAGCGGTGCTGCTAAGGCCTTGATTTTGGCGGCGCAGGGGTGTCTCAATGCAGCGCGCGATCAGGCCCTCACAGATGGAAATAATGGCCGCTTGCAACGTCTTTAAAATATCTTTTTCAATTCGGATTTCATCAGAGGCGTAAGAGACGCTCACCGATTTTTTCGAATGCCGCGCTTGGCGAAGCGACTCATTCGTCACCGCCGGCATAATTTCATCAAAACGCTGGGCAAATTTTTGTTCGTCGCCATTTGGCTGAAACACGCTCAGCTTTAAAAGTGACTGGAGCGCGGTCTTTTCGTCGTCTGTTTTTGCCAGATGAATGATTGGGGCGAGGGTTTCGCGCGCGGCGGTTTGCGAACGCACAAGGTCCTCGAGCGTCTCTTGCGGCGAAACCGCGTATGTCTTCACCGGTAGGTTTGGCTCTAATTCTTCATTGTCATTGATGTCAGAAATTTCGTTCAGGCCGGTCGTATATTGGCTGACGAGCTTGTTGAGAGCGAGAAGATTTCCCATCGATTGCGGCGTCGGAACGGAGGCGCTCAGATCGCTGATGGCCATCCGCGTGGTTCTAGAAATAGCGCGGGCGTTCATGATCTTTGACGCACTCAAAATATTTTCGAGCGCAGATAAGGCCGCGTCCCTATTCATCTTTTCGGAGTCCATAAGCGTCGATAATGCGCCAGTGCACATATCTGAAAATTGTCGGGCTCTGGCTAAATCGTCACCCATAACGGTTCCCACTTACTTCACTTTCAGCGCAATGATTCCACGCTATGATTCTGGGAAATAGTGGCGACAATTCGTTAAAATGACCTAAAGTATTGGGGCGGTCTTCATAAATAATTGTCCATATTTGCAGCGGTTTTCCGAGTGAGCCACGGGATAGAAATCAATGGGCAAGCTGACGCGGCGCTGAGATGAAATAGGTTCTTATTTTCCTCGCGGGGGTAAGAACGCAAGAAACGCCGCTCTATTGGCAGAAGGCCAAGAGAGGTATAGCGGGGAATGAGGGGGCGAGACTGATCGCGTTTTAAGCCGCCGTCTCAACTGTGGGCGCAGGCAGAACGGCTTTAATCGTCACGTCCTCACCGTCAATCTCTGCGGTGAGTTTGCAGCGAAGTTCGCGCGCAATAAGCCCTGAGTAGAACGGTTGAATTGTCCGGCCATCAAATCCGTCTTCCGGCGCTTTTCCGGCGAGAGTTTGATGTACAGCCGCGTCGACGCGTGCTCGGGGGCCATTGGCTTTGATAATGAGGTCGTGATCGAAATTGACGCGGACCGTGCCGCCGCGCGGGACCGTTTGAACGGCCATCATAATCATATTCAGGAGCAAGCGGGCGTAATTTTTATCAAGTCCGTCCTTTTCGCCATCCCAGACAATTTCGGCTTTTCCGCTTCCATAAATGCCGTCCACGAGCGATTTGAGGGTGTCTAGGCCAATGACGCCGGGGGCAGATCCACCCGCTCCAAATGCCAGGCGGAGGAACTGTAATTTTGCGGACGCTTGGCGCGCGGAAAGTTTGACGAGATCAAGCGCATCTTCATGCATATCGGCATTTTTATCATCGTCTAAAACTTCAATAGCCGTGCCAAGCGCACTGATGGGGCTCACAAGGTCATGACAAATCCGCGCGCAAAGAAGCGCGGCGAGTCCGGAAGGGGATAGCTTAAGAGGATTGTCTGACATATGGGCTTTCATCGAGTCGCTATTCGTGTTGCCTATAGTCCTCTCACGAGGCGAGTTAAGCTTTTCTTAACAGACTTGAAATGCCATTTCGTCGATAGAGAATTTTTTCAGCTCGCATAATTATGCGAGCTGAAAATTTTAAAATCACCGGATTGAACGCCTATTTGACAGTGATCCAGCGGCCTTCTTTGGTCAAAACTTTCGTCCCGACTTCCGCTTTGGCTAATTGTTTTTCACCGGTCAACGCCGCGACCACCTCGATTTGAACATTTTGCTCACGGGCGAGGCGTGTGTAAACGTCTTTGCGGCCGCTATTAATCTCGTTCATGGCATTCATGATTTTCACATCTGCTGAACCGGAGGTCAGGGCAAGGTAGCCAGAGGCCGTCTCGCCGACAATGCCGTCTTGAATGGCTTTATCAACAATGGCTTTCGAGCCTGTTTGTTGCGCATAGGCTGCTTGCGGCGCGATGAGTGTTGTGGTCAGGCCGCCGCCCAATAGGGCGAGCGCGGTAAAGCTTGATAAAAGTGTATTGCGAATTGTCATCATTTTTCTCCTAGAACAAGTCGGGGTTTTGGGTAATGAGATCTTCGACCTCTTTATCCAATCTGATCCGCACTTCCTGATCAATTTTGACATTCAGATTGATTTCAATGGGTTTGTCCGGTGCAACAATTTGCACTTTGGGTTGGCAGGCACCAGCGATCGATGTCAATCCGATCACACCCGCGTAGCAAAAAATTTTATAAAACTTGGTCATATGTAAACCTTAATAATGTGCCCCTGAACGTGCCATTAATATGGCGTTGTTGCAAGTTAAGGTTCTTTCGAGGGTGATGTTTGTGCAGTCGGTGATTTGGCCTGCTGCGCCTTGATTTCCTTGATAACCTCGCCCGTAAAGTTCTGACTGGATTGTAAACTTCGCAAGATGTTGAGGAGTTCACCTTCTATACCCACATTGAATTTAAACTCGGAGCCGTAGAGCACATCGGGATTTGCCCCGTTAAACAGCAACCGAAGCTTCATAGGTCCGTCAAGCGGCCCGCTAATTGCTGCTTCCAGTTCTTCATATTCAAAGTTTTTCAGGGCGTCGAAGGCGTATCCCGCGTAGGGGCTTGACTCGCCCGCGGCATCGGTTTGCGGAGATGTATATTGAATAACGCCGCCGTCTTTTACGGTTAAAAGTCCGCCGTCCACATAGACTTTTATGCCTTCAATAACCACAGGCAGCACGCCCGATACATTGCCTGTTGCCTTCAAGCGGCCATCGCCAACATCCTTCAGGAAGTCGCCGAGGGACACGTCGTCAACCCTCAATGCCACGCGGTTTTTCGGGGCGGAGTATAGCCAAGAGGTTTTATCAAGGGAGATAAAACCATCGCCGATCGGCCACTTTGCAGATTCGATATTGATACCGTCGGGGATGATCTCAAACTCGGCCACGCCGTTTTCCAGTGGAAAGCCCGGGTCAAAACGGTCGATTGTCAAGGTTTGAACACCTGTGGTTTGAGGCGGGAAAAATGATGAAAAGGTCAGCTCTCCATTGAGCCCTGTAACGGGACCGGGAAGGGTCGCCACATTCAAGTTCTGAATCACTGCTGTTCCAGAGGATTTAAGCGGCGTGTTGACGCCGAACTCCACATGAATTTTGGCGGAAACGTTGCCGTCCACGCGGCTGACCTTACCAGAAAGGGCGGGAATATATTGCTGGGGCTGTAGCTTTCGGGGTTTAAAGGCAATGTTTTCGACGGTCGCATCGGCGGACCCAATCCCATCAACAAACGCATAGGTCACATTTACCGGCGTTTCCTCGGCCCCCGGCAAAAACGTTTGCGCCGTGCCATTCCATGCGCCGTCCATATAGGTCACGTCGCCGGTGAGTGAGACGACGGGAAGCTGCGCCGACGCAAATTTAATGCGGCCAGGGCCATAATTGACGGTCATGTTTCCCGGTTGCCCCGCCGCCTGAACGGCGAGCTTTGATGCGCTGACGAGGAGCGTTTTCACGTCTGTTTCGGGGCTATCGATAGAAAACTCCAAAGGCTTGTTTCGCGCCAAAACGACGTTTACCGCGGCCTTCGGGGAAAGGATGCGGGTGTTTCGGCTCGGGAAGGTGTCGGAGGTGATTTCGGTGGTCTCCGTTTTGATGTTCCACGTCTGCCGCGCCGCCGTAATAACGCCGGACGTGTCCGCTTTTTGAAACTTAAAAGCCATTTCCTGCGGTTCTGTCCGGTGGGTGATACGGCCTGTTGCCGCCTCGACGTTTGCGCGCAGCGTGCCTTTCTCGTTTATCCGGCGATATTGCGGACCGGTGGCTTGGAGCGAAAACGCGCCATCTTTTACAATCCAGTCGCTCTGTGTCTCTAGTGAGGCAATCTTGATGTCTGTGTTTTGCCTTGGACTGAAGGTCGCTTGCAGCGATTTTCCCGCCAGGCGCAAAGTCAGCAGACCTATGGCTTTCACGCCTTCGGCGTAACCGCCCGGCACATCGCCGTCATAATCAACCGCGCCGGAAAGCCTGACAATGCTGGCGTCGGGCTGCACGTTGTAGTCGATGCCCACATCGAGGGGAGCAAGTCGAACGGGACGCCCGCTCTGGGTTTTTGCGTGCCATGTGTTGTGCGTTTTGAGACTGGCTTTGAAATATTCAATGTTTGACAGGTTTTGACCATCTTTTTGGCGCGCTCTAAATTCACCGCTGCTGACCGTTGCTGCATACGGGCCTGTAAGCGTTCCGCCAAAAAACAGGTCTAGCGTGCCTTCTGCTGCGGCGTAGGCCAAAAAGGGATGTCCCTCTGAGGGAAGCAGAGAAATAGAATTGCTCTGTCCGGTGACAATAGCTTGGCGAGACAATGTAATTTTTGCACCCTCCGCATCGACTTCGAGATGTCCGTCCGCCTTGACCGCGCTTGATTGCATCAGATTGTCAAATGTGGAGGTCAATCCGGGGGCAAAAGCGGCTGTGGCGGACACATTCATAAGCGTTTCATTCAGAGTCGCGCTTTTGGCTAAGCGCTCCCTGCGCTCTTGGTTCGTGATGCCGGCTTTTTCGGCGCTGAGAGCCCAATTCCCGGAGGCATGGGGAAGTACGCCCGTGTCACTGGGCAGCGACGCGGTCCCGTCCCATTCAGCGAAGACTTTTTGCAGAACGATATCGGGGGACGAGAGCTGTCCTGCGTTAAATGTGAGATTTGATTTCACCCTGGTGAGCGGGGTGTCCCTTTGAAGCGTGACGGGGCCAACGATAGACAGGTCTTTGGCTGACATGTCTTGATAGTTTAGGGACTTTGAAGCGGCGTTCACGTCAACAAAAAGCGCCGTCTCTGTTAAGGTGATTTTCGCTTGCCCGCCGATTTTTCCTGAAAGGTCTTGATAGGCGAAGGTCTGCTCAGGCGCCGAGAGATCGGCCTTTATGTCTGTGAGCGAGACGGCCTCGGCGGATATATCAGCGGTGAAGGTGCCGTAGGGGCTCGCCAGGTTTACCCGTCCGGCATCAATGAAGACCCCGTCTTTGGGAAAGATAAGCGGCGTGCGGGCTCCTCCGCTGCTTTCGGGGAGCCAATCGCTTGTGATTTGACCGCTTTCATCGACCTCGACGGAAATGACGGGTTTCTTGATTTCCAGACGATCAATTTCGAAATTGATGAGCTTTTGCCAATCATAGGCAGCGGTGATAGACTGTGATGTGAAGAACGTGTCACCGTTTTTTGACAGCCGGATATTTCGAATGACGGCACGATTTTTGCTTAGTGACTTAATGGAAAAGTCTGCGGATATTCCGCGGTCTTTGAGAAAATTACGGACGTAGCGCTCTGTTAGGGAATAACGCTGTGTCCATAGGAGCGCAAAACCGATGAATAGTCCCAGAAGGACGGATCCACAGACCCAAACCCAGGTGCGGGCGAATAGCGGTTTTTTGTCCGCATTTTTCGGTTTATTACGGCTCATTAAAGACATTGTAATTTGTGAAAATCGCTTTCATGGTTTTAAAGTCAGGTCTGGGGACGTTTTTCTGGATAGTGCGATTTCATTTGTGAATGCAAATTCTGGCGCGTTAACCAATCGTAAGGCATAAATACGGCATTAAAGGGGTATAGACTAATGAATTTCTCGAAAAGATTTTTAGACAATGATTCCCAACTCCGTACGTGTGCTATTGGCAAAAATGTTGCCATTTTACCGAGCTTTAACTTTGCGATTGGGGACTTTCTTTAAAATGAACAATACGCGAATATACAAAGATAAGCAGTTTCGGTTTCTCGCTGTAACCCTGTCCGTCGCATTGGGATTGGTGTTGATGTTGCCCGACAATCAGCGTGCAGAAGCAAATGCGGACTTGGCCCTGACGCCGACCGCTCTGCCTGCGCCGACTTTCGACTTGTCCCGTCATGATCTATATCTTGAGGACGGGCCGAAGGCGATCAGCGAAAAAACGATTACTCTCAAGTCTGGAGACTCGCTTGGGCCGCTTCTTCAAAAGAATGGCATTGAGGCGAATGTTGCCTATGCTGCGACGGCAGCTTTCTCCGAAGTTTATAATCCGAGACATTTGCGGGTCGGAGAGAAATTCAATCTGTTGTTTGAAAATGATAACCTCAAATATGTGACGTTTAAGCCTAATCTTGAAAGCACGGTATTCCTCACGCGTCATGACGGCGATAGTTTTGCGGCGCGCAATGTGAATGCAGAGTTTGAGAAAGGCGTTGTGACGGTCAAGTCGACGATCGAAAACAGCCTGTATCTCGATGCGAACAATCTCGGTGCCCCAGATAAGGTCATCCAGCAATTTGCCAATATATACGAATATTCCGTCGACTTTCAGCGCGACATTCAGCCGGGTGATGCTTTTGAAATGTTTTTCGAGGTCACACGCGACCGCAAGGGTAATATGATTTCGGCTGGCGACTTGCTTTATACAAGCTTCTCTCCGCGCGGAAAGACGATGGATTACTACCTTTATCAAGACGATAAGGGGTTTGAAAATTTCTACGATAAAGACGGAAAAACGGCGAAACGTAAGCTCCGTGCCACACCGATTAATGGCGCGCGGTTGTCGTCCAGCTATGGTAAGCGTCGGCACCCGATCAAAGGCTATGTCAAGATGCACAAAGGCGTCGATTTTGCGGCGCCTCGCGGAACGCCTGTTCTCGCAGCGGGTAGCGGTGTTGTGGAGCGGGCCAACCGTTTTAGTACTTACGGAAACTATGTCCGTATCCGTCATACGGATGGCTATAAGACGGCCTATGCGCACTTAAATGGTTTTGCGAAGGGGATTAAAGCAGGCTCCCGCGTGCGTCAGGATCAGGTTATTGCTTATGTGGGAACGACCGGCGCTTCAACGGGCCCGCACCTTCACTATGAAGTCTTGCTCAATGGACGCCACATCAATCCGAGCCGCCTATCTCAACTGTCCGGCAAACCTCTTGCCAAGAGCGCGATGCCCGCTTTTGAAGCCCGCCGGGACGAGATTGATGCGATGCGCGGCCAAGCGGATGTGGTCACGCGTCCCGTATTGCGCCCCGCGATTGAGCCTGAAATGGTCGCCGAGCTGACCTCTGAAAAGGTTGATTAGGTCTCTGAGTGACCCCCGGTCAAAGGGCCGGGGACATGTTTTACCGCATTTGAGTGACCTTTAACGCTTTGTGGACGGTTTTTGTTCGCAGGGCGCCTTATTGCAGCGCCGACCCGCGACTCCCCTTGCATTCAGCGTGTTTACTGCCATATTCTTTGAATAAGGTCATGGAGGAACACACGTGTCTAATCTTATAAATTTCTTCTTCTCATTTGATAAGCTGATGAAAGAAAAGCTGGTTATTGCCTTTTTCTGGCTGGGTATTGCGCATGTCTCGTTTGAGTTTGGCGGCCGCCTTTTCGATAATATCGGACTGGACCCTATTGAAGCGGTGTTGAACTTTTTCGGATTTTTCGTTTACTTTCTTTTCGTGATTGTTGGCGTGAGGCTTCTTTGTGAACTGATGATTGCCATATTCCGGATCAACGATCATTTGTCGCCGGACGGCGGAAAATCTGAAACGGCGGATATAGACCCTGTCCACGAAGCGCTCAAAGCGGCTGAAGAGGCAAGACGCGCGGCGGAAGACGCCGCTAAGAAAGCCACTGCGGCTGGACGGTCTGCGGTAAACCGCAACCGCAGCCATGCGGCCGACGATAGCGCAAACCAGAAGGCCGAGGTGAAAGAGGTTAAGGTTGAGCCAATGGCGGCGAAACCTGAAACTGCGAAACCTGCAGTGAAAACAGCCGCGCCTAAAAAGACGACCTCTGCGTCGGCCAAACCGGCTGCCGCGAAAAAAGCGCCGGCTAAGAAGGCTGCAGCTAAAAAGGCACCGGCGAAAAAGACTGCCGCCGCGAAAAAGCCGTCAACGGCTAAGCCGCCAGCCAAAAAGCCAGCGGCGAAGAAGCCTGCAGCGAAGGATCAGCCAGAAACAGACTAGTCGCTTTTCGAGCGCATTCTTGAATAAGGCCGCGGGTTTATCGCCACGCGGCCTTATTTTTGTTTACTTGGCCGAGCGAACCAGACGGCCCGGACGGGCAGACGTCACGCGGTCGTTGGCGACGACTTGCTCACCGGAAACGAAAATGGCTTTATAGCCTGAAACAGGCTGCAAGAGACGCTGACCTCCGGCGGGCAGATCTTTAACCATTTCCGGGACGCGAAGTTTTAAATTGTCGAAATCAATGACGTTGATATCCGCTTTTTGTCCAACGGCGATACGTCCGCGGTCGGTCAATCCTAAATAGTCAGCGCTAGCAGCACTGAGCATTTGGACGGCCCTTGAAAGCGCGATGCCGGGTTTGCCTTTGCTGGCGCGGTCACGTGACCAATAGGACAGAAGATAGGTGGGGAAACTCGCGTCACAGATGAAGCCCACATGCGCGCCGCCGTCGGACAAACCGGGCAAGGATTGCGGGTGCTGCATCATCTTGTAAACATTGTCATAGTTCATCTCCGTATAGTTAAATACGGGATAATAGATGAGCGCCTTTCCGTCCTCTTCAAGCAAGATGTCATAGGCCTTTGACCATACGCTGACACCGTCTGCGCGGGCTTGAGAGGCCAGCGAGGTGTTTGGATCGGGTTCGTAATTCACGTTGCCGTTCTTGTCGTCGAGACGAAATAGCTTCTCTGCAACGGCTTCGAACTGCGCGATCAACATGTCGGTCATGGGCGGAATAGAGGATCCGGGACCCGAAAGCTGCACAGGTTTTTCTGAGAGCATTTTGGCTTTGAACTCAGGGTCGCGCATGATCTCTACTTGCTTTTCAATCGGCTCATTTCGAATGGCAATATAGGACGGAAACGCCATCATCGGATGAAAGGTTGACCCCAGACCCAAAAAGGTCCCGATCGCGCGGGGCGCGACTTGGAAGTGAATATTCAGGCCCTCATCTTTTTTGAGCTTTTCAGATCGCTCCATGATTTTCTTCCAATCGTTGGGCGCGAAGTCGCGTTGCATCAGTGAGATGGAAGAGGGGCGGTCACCACCGGCGCGGAAATAGGCTTCGATAAGATCGAACTCTTTGTCAAAGTTGTCACCCGGCCGGATCATGTCAAAGTCGCTGACCGCTTGTAGAACGCCATGACCGCAGTTTGCGATGGTCTCGGCGATGCCCGTCAATTCTGCAACGCCGGCCTCGGAGGCGGGGGTCCAGTCTCCGTCGGACGTTTTGTGAAAGTCGCTGCGGCCTGTGGAAAAACCAATGGCACCTGCATCCATGGCTTCGCGCATCATGGCGTTCATTGTTTCAACGTCATGGTCGTTTGCGGGCTCATTGGCCATAGCGCGGTCACCCATAGCGAAGACGCGAAGCGGATCATGTGGCACCATCACCGCGAAATCGATGGTATGAGGAATTTTTTCGATCGCATCCATATATTCGGGGAATGTCTCCCAATCCCATGTGAGCCCTTCATGCAAAGCAGTTCCCGGGATGTCCTCGACGCCTTCCATCAAGCGCACCAATCGGTCGCGATCTGCGGCGCGGCAGGGGGCGAAACCCACGCCGCAATTGCCGAGGACGGCGGTTGTTACGCCGTGATTCACGGAGGGTTGAAGTTCCTCGTCCCAGCTTACCTGTCCATCGTAATGGGTATGCAGGTCAACAAACCCGGGCGTGATTATGCATCCCTTGGCATCTACTGTGGAGGCGGCTTTGCCGGAGATTGAGCCAATCTCGACGATCTTCCCATCCTTGACGGCGATCGAAGCCTCAAAAGGGTCCCCGCCATTGCCGTCATAAATTTTTCCGTTTTCAATGATGAGATCATACATGTCGTTTGTCACTCCAGTTAAATAGTCCAACTAATATCAGTCCGCCAATGATATGCCACGTTCCCCAGAGGCCCGCAACCGCCCCAGCTCCGCCGAAACCGCCAAGCTGCGTCAGGAGGATAACGATTCCGAGGCCTGAGTTTTGAATGCCAACCTCGAAGGTCAAGGCGCGCCGGGAGGCTTTGTCAGCGCGTGTGGCTATGCCCGTTAACGCCCCTAAGCCAAATGCTAAGCTGTTGTGCAGTACGACGATCCCCAGTACCGGGAGTCCAAATGTTTTAAGGGCGGGAATGTATTTTATAAGCGCGAAAACGATAATCGCTGTCAACCCGATGGCGCTAAACGCCGCCAATGGTTTTTGCACGTTTTCCGCGACCTTCGGCGCAAAGTGAGCGATTGTCATGCCGATCAGCAGCGGGAGGGCCAGAATGATGAGCGTTTGCCCCAAAAAGGATGTAACGTCGAGGTTGATGTCCGTTAGTAAATTGCGCGTTGGCGGGTAGAGGCCGCACCAAAATAGGATTGATAGGGGCGTCAAAAAGGCGGCTGCGAGACTGGAGGTCGCCGTCAGCGAGACGGAGAGCGCTGTGTTCGCGCGGCCAAACATTGCAAGCAGATTGGACACATTTCCGCCCGGGCAGCAGGCAATGAGGATCATGCCAAGAGCGATGCTGGGGGCTGGGTTCAGTATATAGCAAAGCGCAAGGGTCAGCAGCGGCAGACCAATGATTTGAGAGAAAACTCCGCCAATATAAACTTTGGGATTTTCTTTGAAAAACCGGAAATGTTCAGCCCGAAGCCCTAGAGCAACGGAGAACATCATAAGCGCCAAAATAAAGGCGAGTAGGGTTTCGGATGAACTGCCGAGATCCAAATGGAACTCGTCGAGTGCCGCATTGTTCACGTAAAGATTCCCCATTTTATTTGATTTTTTCGGAACTTATCAGTGGCTGGTTCGTAAGTATAGGCAAGACGTCCTATTAATATGGACATCGCGAAAAAAATAGTTTTGCAACGCTCGCAAGACCGCGGTTTCATTCGAAACTACGGAGTCAATTCTATGACGAAGCTCAAAAACACAAAAGTATTAATGTTAGCCACCAACGGATTTCAGGAAGACGAGTTGTTTTCCCCGAGAAATGCGATGATGGAAGACGGTGCCGCTGTGCACCTGGCATCATTTGACAAAAAGCCGATTTCCGCAGGCCTAGAAGACAGCCGAGAAATCACACCAGATATGACGTTCGAAGACGTGAATGTGGATGACTATGAGGCTCTCATTCTGCCGGGCGGGGTCATGAATCCCGACAAATTGCGCACAAGCGAGAAGGCGGTTCAAATTGTCCGTGATTTTGCCAAGCGCAATAAAATCATTGCAGCCATTTGTCATGGTCCGTGGATGCTCGTCGAAGCCGATATTCTGAAAGGCCGCGACGCTACATCATATAGTTCCATCAAGACGGATATGAAAAATGCCGGTGCAAACTGGAAAGACGAAGCCGTTGTTGTTGCGAATGGCATCATTACAAGCCGTTCTCCGGAAGACCTCGGCGCGTTTAACAGCAAAATCATCGAGGAAATTTGCGAAGGCGAACATGAACGTTCGATCAAGAAAAAAGCGGCCTAATTCTCTGCTGATGACCATCAAGCCGTCCCGTTTGGGGCGGCTTTTTTATGTTCTTAATCGACGGGGAAGGCTCTCCCGCCGACCACAACACCCCAGATAGGGATTTCTGCCCAGCTTTCAGGCGTCACATCCATCGGGTTGGCGTCCATAACTGTAAAGTCCGCATGTTTCCCAACTTCGATGGAGCCAATTTCATCTTCCAGGCCGAGGGACCAAGCGGCGTTGATTGTGATGGCTTCGAGGGCTTGCTGTTTGCTCAGGCGCTCAGAAGGTGTGGATACTCCGCCTTCTTTTGTGGCGCGGGTCATGTGGACACTTGCCGCCATCATAGGTACGGGCGGCGCAAGCGGTGCGTCGGAGTGCACGGTGGTCACGATACCCATATCCATAGCCGAGCGAAGCGGAGTTATATATTTGACCTGTTCGCCAATCGCTTCCTCATAGTTTTTACCCATATAAAAAACATAGTGACTGGCGGCCGAGAGCCCGACACCCAGATCTTTTGCGCGCTCAAGCTGCTCCGGCAATATCAACCCGCCATGCTCGATGACAAGGCGTTGCCCATCTTGAGGCGTACCTCTGACAGCGGCGAACGCGTTGAGCGTCGCATCTTGGGCGGCATTTCCATTCGAATGAATGTGAATATCTAAACCTTTGTCCCAATAGGGCTTCATCGTGCTTTCAAGCGTCTCAGGGCCAGTGACCCATAAGCCGAGTGAGCCTTTGGATTGACCGCCAATATAGCCGGGGTCTGACAGGCGCATGGTTTGGGAATAGAAGGCAGCGTCTGTGAAGAGTTTGACCTGCGGTAAAACGGGGGCAAGACGGGTTTCATCTGCCGCCATTTCCAGCATTTTATCCGGGGCCGATGCGCCGAATTCTTTTGAAAAGGCGCGGTGCTCCGGCACGAGGTATAACCGATATGGATCGTCGGCGGTGTAATGGGCGGCGATATTCATGTCTTCAAGTTGACGACCAAAAATCCCGTAACCCATCTCCGCAACGGTAGTCACGCCGGCGTCCCGAAAGAGGGTTTCATATCCGGTGAACCCTTTTTCAAGGTGAGCGGGGTTGAGCAGCAGCGGCCCAATTGCCGCAAAAAGAGCTAAGCCTGCATCTTCGTAAATTCGCCCTGTAAGTTCGCCGTTTTCATCAAGATCGACGCCGTGAAATTGCTGCGCTAGATCGGGGGTGAGCTTTGCCATCTGTATGGCGGCGGAGTTGAGGTAAAAATCATGGCCGGAATAGTGCCAGATGAAAAGGGGGCGCCCCTGGGTAATTTTATCCAAATCCTGCCGCGTAATGTCGCCCTGAACGAGGTTGTGATAGCCATAAAGAATCAGTGGGCCTGGGGGCGCGGCAGCCTCGAATTCTGCGATTTTCGCCAAGAGGCTCTCTTTGTCCGGCAGACCTTTGACTAACCCTGTGGGAGTTTGCATGTCCCAGGGCGGAATGAAATCAAGCCCGTACATCATCGCGCCGAGCGTCATATGCACATGCGGATCAATCAATCCGGGCGTTAGGGTCTTTCCTTCGAACGTGTCGTCAATGACGGCGCCTTTAAAGTCTTTTTTGAGTGCTTTAAGCGCGCCAACCCCCAATATTTCGCCATCTTTAACCGCAATAGCTTCGGCCAAAGGGCTGTTTGGATCCATTGTAAGGACGGTTGCGCCAGCGTAAATGCTGACATCTGGGTTCAATGGGGTTGTATCATTGCAGGCGATTAGCGCCGCGCAGACGCTGAAGAGTAAGGTCGATCGAAATTTTTTCATACGCGAGATTGGCCTAAAAAATATCCTTGCGCAAGAGAACCAAGGTCATAGACGTCGTTTTTGAACCTTGAATTTTTGTTAGGCGCTATGCGAATTTTATGACTTCCCACATGGCAAGAAAGCGACTAAAATGTTGTTTGGATTGTATATGTCTACAATCGAAACTGACGTTTTACGGAGGTCTTTAATGTCCAAGCGTCACAAAAAGTCTAAACTAACATTCTCTCATGATGAGAGCCATGGCGATAGCGTATATGTTCCCGATATGGGCGAAGACATGTACGAGGCGCCGCGCGGAAAGAAGCCTCGCGGAAAGCATAAACGCACACAGCAAAATCATAAAGTCGCATATTACGATTGATATTTTCGGCCGCATGGTAGGGCTGAATTCATAGAACGATACGTTAGGATGCGCTGAGCGATAGCGTAGCCAAAGCTAATGTGCTGACCACGGTTTCGATCTTTTCATTCAGCGTACCTGTAAGGTCCGTGTAGTCAATGCGGCGTTCTGAGAGTTCGTTCACATACCACTGATGTTGCGCGCGGCGGAAATCTTCGTCGCCGCGCCAACCGTCCTGCACGAGCGGGAAGTCGGGATGACATAGAAATGTATGGTCATAGACTCTGTGGGAAAGTGCGCTCAGTCGGTCATCGGCTTTTTCGTAATGCTTTATGGCATAGAAAAGCGTCGTTAGAGGCGTTGTATCGACAAAAACATAGTGATTGGCCACATGCTTCGCGGCGTCTTCCATCGCAATATGGGTTGTCGCTATCCGCAAATAATCATCGAACGTAAGATCCCCATCTTTCTCGACCCATAACGTACGCCCATATTCTTCCACGAATACAGTGTTGAGCCGTTTTGCTAACGCGATTGAAAGCGTTGATTTGCCCGTACTTTCTGCGCCCAGAAAGCAAATGCTTTGGATACCGAGAGGGCTTGCATACTGAAGTGGGTTAACACGATCGGGGATGGTTCCTGTCTTAGGCATTGGCGGGAGCGTCCTGAGCTTTCATCTCCTTGCGCCAATTTATATAGCCGTACACTGCATTGATGAGGAAGGCCGCGTAGACGGCGCTTGTCAGGTAAAGCCCTTTTGCGGCGTAAAGCGGTACGGCAATAAGGTCGACAAGCACCCAAAAAACCCATGTTTCTAGCTTGCGTCCCATGAGCAAGAATTGCGCGATTACCGAGAGTGTTAAAACCATCGAATCGATGATGGGGAAATGGGCGTCCGTTGTTCGCAGCAAAAAGGTGCCATACCCAAACGCCGTGAGAAGCGCGAGCGGGAAGAGGACCACAAAAATCAGAAAGGGATTGGCTTGCGTGACGGGTCTCTCGGAATTGCCATTGGCAGGGTTCATCCAAATTCGCCATCCGGCCAGATTTGTGATGATAAAAAAGAGTTGAAGCGTTACATCGGCGTAGAGCTTGGCCTCGAAGAAAAGCAGCGCAAATAATATGCAACCCAGTACACCCAGAGGCCAAGTGGACCAGTGATTCCGCGCGGCTAAAAATACGGCGGCGACAAAAACAATATTGGGGGCGATTTCGAGAAAAGACATGCGCATTCATAAGCGGTGAAATCGGGCATGTAAATTGTCCAATCCGCGTTTCCAAGGCTTGCGCCATGAATATTTATCCGCTTAAAGGACAGCGTCAGAGGGCCGGGCGGTCGCGGGGGGTAACCTTCGAGGAAAGTCCGGGCTCCATTGGGACAGGATGCCGGATAACGTCCGGCCAGCGTGAGCTGAGGGAAAGTGCCACAGAAAGCAAACCGCCTTGAGGCGATTTCGCGCAAGCGAAGCGCCGGAAGGTCAGGGTGAAAGGGTGCGGTAAGAGCGCACCGCGTTTTGGGTAACCAAAATGGCAGGGTAAACCCCATCCGGAGCAAGACCAAATAGGGATGACATATGGCGTGTCCTAGCGCTGTCGTCCGGGTCGGTCGCACGAGGCGTTTGGTAACAAGCGTCCCAGATGAATGATCGCCGCGGCGTAAGCCGTACAGAACCCGGCTTACAGGCCCTCTGACATTTTACCTGTTTTTTCATTCCGCCGGGGTTGCCACATAATCCTATTGTGATAGAGGCCGCTTATGATCGAACTTGAGCTATTCTTCTCAGCATTTGCTATATTATTTGTGATTATCGACCCGCCCGGTTGCGCGCCGATTTTCGCAACGCTGACGCATGGCACAACACGCAAACATCAAAACGAGATGGCAGTAAAGTCTGTCTTCGTAGCCGCCGTGATATTGTTTGGGTTTGCCTATGTGGGGGAATATATTTTCGCCAAACTGGGTATCAGCCTCGACGCGCTTCGCATTGCTGGCGGGATTATGCTTTTCATAATCGGACTTAACATGGTGTTCGAAAAACGTACGGAAAAGCGCGAAGACCGCGCAGAAGAACTTATGGAAGAGGTGATTGACCCTGAAGACATCTCCGTGTTCCCTATGGGGATTCCCATGATCGCTGGGCCGGGAACGATGGCGTCGCTTCTTTTGATGATGTCCGACGCACGGGATTGGCAGGATGAGCTTACGATTATGATCGCGCTGGGAACTGTTTTACTCATTACCTTTATATCATTTTTAATCGCGGGCCCTTTGATGAAGTTGATGGGCAAGAGCTTCACAAATGTGCTCACGCGCGTTCTCGGTGTTCTCCTCGCAACGCTTGCCATCCAGTTTGTGCTGGACGGCATTCAAGGCGCTTTTTTCTAGCGTAAAACTCTACCGGCGACGGCGTCCAGCTTTGCCAAAAGCTTTTTATCTCTCGCCTCTGGCGCCGTGATCAGGGCGACATCAAGGTTGGTTTCGATGCCGAGCGGCGACGGTGTGCGCGGCTGCTGCGCCAGCGAGCCGATAAGTTTACGCACCGCATCGCGCGCCGTGTCGGCGTTTTTCATGAGTACGGCGATGACCGAGGCAACATCCACACTTCCGTGGGTGTCATGCCAGCAATCAAAATCCGTGACCATCGCGATTGTCGCATAGGGCATTTCGGCTTCGCGGGCGAGTTTCGCTTCGGGCATGTTTGTCATTCCGACAACGTCGCAGCCCCATGATCTGTACATATTGGATTCGGCGCGGGTTGAAAATTGCGGTCCCTCCATCGTCAGATAAGTCCCGCCCGTATGGACAATTGCGCCAGCGCTTTTGGCGGCCGTCCCTGCAAGCTCAGAAAGCCGCGAACAAATGGGATCGGCCATTGACACATGGGCGACGCAACCTTTGCCAAAGAAGGATTTTTCTCGCTTGAAGGTCCGGTCAATGAATTGGTCAACCATGACAAAATGACCCGGCGCATAGTCTTCTTTTAGTGACCCAACAGCAGAGATCGACAGAATGTCAGTACAGCCCGCGCGTTTCATGGCGTCGATATTGGCGCGGTAATTTACATCGCTAGGCGAGAGGGCGTGACCGCGGCCGTGCCGAGGAAGAAACCGGAGCTTCACGCCGTTTATTTCCGCAAATAAAATCTCATCCGACGGTTCGCCCCACGGCGTATCAATCTTGATCCACTGCGCATTTTCAAGTCCGTCCATATCATACAGACCGGAGCCTCCGATAATGCCTAATGTCCAGTCGCTCATAGTTTACTCACTCATCGGAAAGTTGGTTTGAATATAATTTCCCCGCACCATGCGGCTGAAAAAAATGTCTCGCGGTGCGCTGTCGTGGGACAAATAGCGTTTTAGAACGCCCAGCATCATGTCGGTGGCGCGGTGCGTTTTAAGGTCTTCAATTTGGTCAAACGTAAACCAGTCCACATTCAGAAGCTCGCGGCTATCAGACGTCTCTGACATAAGATGATCCGGGACTGTGTGGACAAAGAACCACGTGTCAAAGCGCTTGTGACGATGCGGCGGCGTGATGGCGCGGCCAAATAATTCGAGGCCGCTCAAGTCCGGTAGAAGTCCTTTGTCGATAAATGCCTGCCAAGAGGGATCGCGTGGATTGCGCGCCGTGGAGTCTGGCCGCCCCAGCATGAGCCCGGTTTCCTCATAGGTCTCGCGTATGGTCGAGAGCGCGACGGCGCGCGCGCGGCGCGGTGAATAAGCCGCCTCGAGGATGGTTTCCGTGCGGGGGGATAGGTCTCCGGCATAGGGCATATAGCTATCTGTGCGCTCGACACGCCCGCCGGGAAACACAAAAACCGATGGCATGAAATCGTGACGGCTTGCGCGCTGTCCCATTAAAATCCGAGGGTTTTTCTTGGACCCCGACAGTAAAACAATGGTCGCCGCCGTTTTAGGTTTTGCCGCACGGTCAAGCTCGGCGCGCTGCGCCTTTTCTTTCTCGCTCATTATGATCGGGGGCAGTTTCATTGGCGTCGTCGTCCCCGAGCCTTCTGGCCGCGATGCCCTTTGCGTGGATTGTTTTTTGGTTTCTCGCCGCGTTCAGGTTTTGTGAGCATCTCAAAAATGAGCCCGCCGGTAACGGGCGTGGCTTCTTTAAGCCGGACATTGACCTTGCTGCCGAAGCGGAACGTGCCGCCCGTGTCCACATTGGTGAGGGCCTTTCGCTTTTCGTCAAAGACAAAAAACGAATCTCCCAGGGTTCGCGCCGGAATGAATCCGTCTGCGCCGGTTTCGTCGAGCGTAATAAACAGGCCCGCTTTGGCGGCGCCCGTGATGCGCGCGCTAAATTCTGCGCCCACACGGCCTTCTAGATATTGCGCCACATAGCGGTCTTTCGCATCGCGCTCTGCGGCCATCGCGCGCCGCTCTGTATCGGAGATGTGTTCGGAGGTTTCCTTGAGGCGCGTTTGCTCGCGTTCGGTTGTGCCGTCGAGGCCGAGCTTAAAGGTGCGAATAAGCGCCCGGTGTACGACCAAATCGGCATAGCGCCGAATGGGCGAGGTAAAGTGCGCGTAATGCGTCAGATTGAGGCCAAAGTGTCCTTTGGGCTCTGGACTGTAATAGGCCTGGCTTTGGGACCGCAGCACCGCCATACCAACGGTTTCTGTCAGGTCTTTTTCTTCGGCCATTTTCAGAAGCTTATTATAACGTGCTGTGCTGACCCGCTCGCCCAGCGCCCATTTTAGTCCCACCGCCGGTAAAAAGTCAGAGAGGCTTTGTAGGCGCTCGCGCGCGGGTGGTTCGTGAACGCGAACAATCGTGGTCACGCCCTTATCGCTTAAAGCCTGCGCGGCGGCCACATTGGCTTGAATCATAAACTCTTCCACGAGTTTATGAGCATCAAAACGGTCTCTTATGGTGATTTCAGTCACTTCACCTTTGTCGTTCACGTGAACGCGGCGCTCCGGAAGTTCGATGGCCAGCGGGGCGCGCTCATTGCGGGCTTTGCGAAGTGTTTTATAGGCGTTGTAAATGTCCGCCAGAATATCTTTGACAGGTTCGGCTTTCTCGCCGGGGTTCCCGTCAAAGGCCTCTTGCGCTTGCGCGTAGGTCAGGCGCGCATGAGACCGCATAAGTCCGCGCTTAAACACGTGATCGATTTTATGCCCATCAGAACCAAACCGCATTTTAACTGCCATACAGGCGCGGTCTTCGAAAGGCCGTAGCGAACACAGGTCCGCGGAAAGCTCTTCGGGGAGCATGGGTTCAACGCGGTCCGGTAGGTAAACCGAGTTCCCCCGAATACGCGCGGCGCTATCCAGTTTGCTGTCTGGCGCGACAAACGCGGCGACGTCGGCAATGGCCACCCAAACAATCCAGCCGCCCTTGTTTTTGGGGTCATCATCAGGCACCGCAAAAACCGCATCATCAAAATCTTTCGCGTCCACGGGATCAATGGTCAATAGCGGGATATCACGCAGGTCTTCGCGGTATTTGGAGAGCTTTGGCAGGGACAGATTTCGTGCCTCGGCAATCACGTCATCTTCAAACCCCACAGGTATGCCGTGCTGCTCGAGCGAAATCATCGTGAAGGCTTTTGGGTCGTTGGCAGACCCGACGACCTTTAAAATCTCGACGGTGCGCTCATATTTGCCGCGTTTCCCGGAGGCGCGATATTGGACAAGCGAGTTATTCTCGGTCCCTTCAGGCACCTTGAGGGGGCGCGCTTCATCGCGCACCTTTTTATCAATAGCTTTAATTTTCCAGCCCCGGCCGTCTTGGTATAGAATCCCGAGCTGCTTGGTTGGGCCGCGGCTGAGCTTTTTCATGACCAGTGCGGAATAGCCGCCACCCGATTTTTTGATCTTACACAGGGCGAGGTCTCCGACGCCAACCTGAGCGCCGCGGTCTTTGCCTTTTTTTGAGCTGGGTTGCTCCCGGATGATAATGAGCGGCGGTACGCCTTCGCCGTTCCATTTGTCTGGCACACCGATAAGATCACCCTGATCGTCTACATCTCTTATGCGGATAACCATAACGTCCGGCAGTTCGCCGGCTTCGCGGTAGGTTTTTCTCTGAGAGAGGATCATCTGCCCCTCTTCAACCATCTTGCGCAGCATGTGGCGGAGTTCGCGGCGGTCATCCCCTTTTATGCCAAGGTCGCGAGCAATATCTTTACGGGTTAATTTATCGGGCTTTGCTCGCACGGCTGCGAGAATCTGTTCTTTTGCGTCATTCATGGGGCCGCTGTACCGTTCGAGTGCCCCGCCGACAAGGATATTCGCGGCTGGATATTGTAACAGATCAGTGATGTTTAAGGGGCCGGTGCCGTGGGCGAACGTTGAAAGTGGGGGATATGTCACCGAGTTTTCATATGTTGGGGCTTGTCGCGAGCCTTCGAATACCATATGCAACAAATCGCATATAGAGCAACATCATCCAAAGGAGTTACCGATGAGAGACGCCGTTATAGTATCTACTGCAAGAACGCCCATAGGCCGTGCCTATCGCGGCGCATTTAATGCAACGCCGTCGCCGACACTTGCCGGTCACTGTATTGACGCGGCTGTGGCGCGCGCGGGCATTGACGGCGCGGAAGTTGATGATGTGGTAATGGGCTGTGCGATGCAACAAGGCGTTCAAGGCATGATTGGCCGTAACGCCGTTCTCGCGTCTAAGCTCCCCGTCTCGGTTCCGGCGATGAGTATTGATCGCCAATGTTCCTCAGGGATGATTGCCATTGGTATGGCGGCGAAACAAATCATCACGGATGGCCACATGATTGCGCTCGGCGGCGGCGTTGAAAGTATTTCAATGGTCCAGACGGCGCAAATGCGCATGGAGGCGGATCCAAATGTCATCGCAAACCATCCAGATGCCTATATTCAAATGATCGACACGGCTGAAATCGTGGCAAAGCGTTACGGCGTTTCGCGTGAGGCGCAAGACGAGTATGCGTTCCAAAGCCAGCAGCGCACCCATGCCGCGCAGCTTGCTGGCGCTTTCGATCAGGAAATCGTCCCTATGGCATCGACCATGATGGTTCAGGACAAAGCGTCTGGCGAAATATCCAAGCACGAAGTGACACTTGATAAGGACGAAGGTAATCGTCCGGGCACAACGCTTGAGGGCCTTAATGGTCTTAAACCTGTGCGCGGCCCAGAAGGCGTCATTACGGCGGGCAATGCGTCCCAGCTGTCTGATGGTGCCTCAATCTCCGTTCTGATGGAAGGCAAAGAAGCCGAACGCCGCGGACTAGCGCCGCTGGGCATTTACCGCGGAATGGCGGTTGCAGGTCTTGAGCCTGACGAGATGGGCATTGGTCCGATCTACGCCGTACCAAAGCTATTGAAAGCCAATGGTCTGAAAATGGATGATATTGGTCTTTGGGAGCTTAACGAAGCCTTCGCGGTTCAAGTTATCTATTGCCGCGACAAGCTCGGTATTCCTGATGAAAACCTCAATGTAAACGGCGGCGCTATTTCAATCGGTCACCCTTACGGGATGAGCGGCGCTCGTATGGTGGCTCACGCGCTTATCGAAGGTAAGAAACGCGGCGTCAAATATGTTGTTGCGACCATGTGTATTGGCGGCGGCATGGGCGCTGCTGGCCTGTTCGAAGTCGCTTAGAGTATAGGAAACTAAAATGAGTAATGTAGAATTTAAAGATCGCGTTGCGATTGTGACGGGTGCTGGCGGCGGGCTTGGCCGTTCTCACGCCATAGAACTCGCGAAACGCGGCGTCAAAGTTGTCGTCAATGATCTTGGCGGGGCCGTAGACGGATCCGGCGGGTCAAAAACGATGGCCGAGCATGTTGTTGCAGAAATTGAAGCCGCAGGCGGCGAGGCGATGGCCAACGGCGCCAATGTTACAAACGAAGCTGAAGTCAAAGCAATGGTTGACGCGGCAATTGAGCGTTGGGGTCATGTGGATATCCTCGTCAATAATGCGGGTATTTTGCGGGATAAAAGCTTTGCTAAAATGGAAATGTCAGATTTCCGCACTGTGGTTGATGTGCACCTTATGGGGTCTGCGATTTGTACCAAAGCGGTGTGGAACCATATGCGCGAGCGCGAATATGGCCGTATTGTCATGACGACATCGTCGTCAGGCATGTATGGTAATTTCGGGCAAACCAATTACGGCGCAGCGAAAGCGGGCGTAGTCGGTTTCATGAATACGCTTTGCATTGAAGGCGCGAGTAAAAATATTCGCGTAAACTGCCTGTCACCGACAGCGGGTACCCGAATGACAGAAGGTCTGATCCCTGAGGAAGGCTTTAAGCTTTTGACGGTTGAAAGCGTGACAGCCGGCCTTGTTTATCTGGTGTGTGACGACTCGCCGAACCGCTTGGTCTTGTGCGCCGGCGCGGGCGGCTTTTCTGCGACAAAAATTTACGAAACAGACGGCATTTTCTTGCCGCCAGCCGAACAGACAGCTGAAAACGTTGCCAAGAACATTGACAAAATCGTCGATGCGGCTGGCCAAGAAGAGTTCACTGTCGGTGGTCAGCAGTCGATTAAGTTCATTGGAAAAGCGACCGCGTAAAAGACTTCCCGTGAAAAATATTAAGCTCCGCACTCACGTGCGGGGCTTTTTTTGTGGGACGTTTTGAAATCTTTAAATGTCGCAATTGTCGATGAGCCGGACCCCGCGGCAATGCGCGGCAATGAGCAAGCGCATGGGGCCATTGACCTGTCCACTTTCTTGAACCTGTAAGGTGTCTATATCGGCTGCGCTGACATAGTCGACACTGTCAAAACCGGCCTTCAAAAGCGCCTTCTTGGCCGCATCGGCGGCGAGCCCGACATCATGCCCCATTTGCATATGAGCTGCGCAGTCGCGCATGATGACATTGAGCTTGCGCGCAATACTTAAACCCTCCGCATCAAAATATTGATTGCGCGAGGAGAGCGCGAGACCATGCTCATCGCGGGCAATTGAGCCGCCGACGATCTGGATGGGCA
The DNA here is from genome assembly GCA_048268905.1 of Maricaulaceae bacterium. Classification (GTDB taxonomy): domain Bacteria; phylum Pseudomonadota; class Alphaproteobacteria; order Caulobacterales; family Maricaulaceae; genus JACOMS01. The sequence continues at coordinate 290,593 of JBLWUN010000001.1, forward strand.
TATCAAGATCGATCACGAGGCGCCGGATTGTGGCGAGTTGTTGAAAGTCTTTCTCGCCAAAAATCGCCAAATCAGGCATGACGCGGTTCAGGAGTTTTGTGACCACCAAAGCGACACCTTCAAAGAAGGTCGGACGGTGGTTGGTTTCAAGCCCGTCCGCAACGCCGGTCACTTTTATCTTCGTTGCATGATGAGGGCTATACATGCTGGCGGGGTCGGGAATGTAAATCAGGTCACATCCTGCGGACGCCAATTTAGCTACGTCTTCATCTTCTGTGCGCGGGTAGCTTTCAAAGTCTTCCCCGGGGGCGAACTGCGTCGGATTAACATAGATACTCGCGACGGTTTTGTGGGCGTGCATTCCCGCGAGGCGCACAAGCGACAGATGGCCTTCATGCAATGCGCCCATTGTCGGAACAAACGCGATCGACTTGCCAAAGCCGCGCCATTCCCAGATTTGCCCTCTAAGCTCGCGTTCGCTTCGGACGATAATCGGTGTCGGTGTTTTCATGAGCCTGCATTACGCTTATCCGTTGCCGGGCGCAATAACCACGCACGGTGCGGCGGATATCTTTAGAGCTTGGCAGGCCTGCTGAGCTTGCGTCGCCGTTAAGGCTGTAAAGCGGGCGCGGTAAAGGGTCTGCGTGCCGTATTGCAAAGGCGCGATTTGTCTGGGCCGGGGCGCAAGTTCCGCTGCGGCCATGTTCGAGACCCTCAGAAGCTGTCTTTCCGCCGCAGCCGGGTCTGTAAAGGCACCGACTTGAATGCTCCAGGACGAATCATATTGGGGACCTGCGAACCTCATCGAGGGAGCGTTGCTGATGATCGACATAGGTTCGTCGCTGCGGCCCCTCAGTCTCACGGCGTGCGTCAGGGAGGCAAGCTGCGGCTCGATTTTTGGCGGCGAAGGTTCTGTTACTCGGACGGGGGCCCATTTAAGCGCTTTCGAGTTTTCAACTGTTTGAAATCCGCGCTCGATCAGGTCTTTCATATGCTGGTCGCGTGATCGGCCGCTCGCCCCGCCCAAGACAACGGCGATGATCCGCCGCCCGCTTCGCTCTGCAGAAATAATAAGATTATATCCGGAATCGTTTGTGTAGCCTGTTTTGAAACCGTCCACACCCTCAACATTTGGGAGCAAATTATTGGTATTGCGATAGGTGCGCCCATTCCACACAAAGGTTTTTTGACTGAAGTAATGATAGAAACGGCGGTGATGTGTCAGAACGGCGGAGGCCAGTTTTGCCATATCTCGCGCCGTGGTCGTTTGTTCGGGGTTTGGCAATCCGTGGGGTGTCTTGAAGACCGTACGCTGCATGTTGAGTGACTTGGCTTTCGCCGTCATTTGCGCGGCAAAGGCGGCTTCGGAGCCGCCAAGCCGCTCGGCAAGCACCACAGCGGCATCATTGGCGCTACGCACCGTTAGAGCCTGTATGGCCTCATCGACCGTTATTTTTTGTCCGGCCCGCAGGCCAATGCTGACAGGGGGCGTCGCGGCGGCGTTCTTTGAAACAGTCATCTTATCGCTAAGGTGCAAAGTGCCGGCGTCGAGTGCGTCAAATACGAGGTATAAGGTCATCACTTTGGTGAGAGATGCCGGGAAACGCTGTCCGTCGATTTGCCGCGCATGAATGATTTCGAGGGTATCGGCGTCCACAACAATTGATGCGTAGCGCTTTACGTCATCGGCAAATGCCGCGCTGGATAGGCTAAAAACCCATATGGCTATGAAGAGAAAATGACGCATGAATGTCCCAAGTGATTCCTTACCCGAATGTTAACGCCTGCGGCGTTACCTATTGGTTAATGAAAGCGTTGGGCGTGCAGTTGTTTCAGGCTGATTTTTGACTGTCTGTTTGAATGCTTTTGGGTGTGATATGTTTGCCAAGCAGGGCGAGGAGGCTGTCTTTATTGACAGGCTTTTGCAGGATATCCGTGAAGATGTTCGGCGCACTGGCATCATCTTGCCCCTGTGATGCGGCCGGTAACAGGCCAAATATTGGTATGGGGCGGTCTACCTTGCCAAACTCTTCGCGGCGTATTTGGCGGCAGGCGTCTTGGCCGGACATGACGGGAAGGGCGGCTGCTGTTATAATCGCGTCAAATTGAATGCGCCGCCAATTTTCTACCACTTGGTTCCCATTGTGCGCGAAGGTGATGGCGTAATGCTCTTCATCTAGAATATTTCGAATAACACGGCGGTTGATCCGGTCGTCTTCGGCAACAAGAATACTCACTTTCCCAGGGTCGAGATCAATTTTACTGTCAGCCGCTTCGCGGCTTGAAGGTTTCCAGAACGGCGAGACTTCTGTGACGTTCGCGCTATCTGTAGAGTGCGCAGGTTCTCTTAAAGTGGCAACGGGCTTAATGGTTGGCTCCGCAGGGGGGGGTGCCGCTTGGTTACTCGTTGGAGCCGGCCGCGCGTGTTTGATGGCCGCTAAAAGGTCACTATCTGAACAATTGGCCTGTAATATCGTGAGCGAACGGGACGCGAGGGATGAAAAGTCGCTTGGATTCTCGGCAAGGACAATAATGTTCATTTGCGACAAGCGTTTATGCTGAGTCGTTTTCTCTAAGAAAATAAACGCATTCTTGGATATCCCTTTCGCGTCGAAAACAAGAACCGGTAGCGGACGACTATCTGTCATCAGAGCGTTGAGGTGGGCGATAAATGGACGCGCAAAACGCATGCAGGTGACGGTCAGGGGCTGCTGACCCATTAGGGCGTCCAGCTTTGTCAAAACAGACTCAGAGGGGCTCACACATAAAATTTCTTGATCGGAAGGTGTTTCGGTCGTGCGAATGGTCTTGGAGGCCAATTTGACCTGCGCCGCTTTCTTTATTGGCGCCGCTTTCGAGTCAATCGAAGGTGTCTCGGATTTTACCAAGGGGACATTGATCCAAAAAACGGAGCCTTGCCCTAATTTTGATGACGCCCCGATGCTTCCGCCCATCATTTCGACGAGGCGCTGTGAAATCGCCAGTCCCAGTCCTGTACCGCCAAAATTGCGGGTTGTTGTGCTTTCCGCCTGGTGGAATTGCTCGAAAACAGAGCCTATATTTTCTTCAGATATCCCGATGCCCGTGTCCCGAACTTCGAGCCTGACGGTGCCTTTCGGGCCTTGGAGGACCCAGACTTCTACAGACCCGTTTAAGGTGAACTTCACCGCATTGCCAACGAGGTTAAGCAAAACTTGGCGAATACGCCCCGCATCTCCAATGAAATAATCTGGTAGGCCTTCCGCGTACACCGTTCGGTAGGTCAGGTTCTTTTCTGAAATTTTGCTCGATAGCAAAAGCTCTATTTCTTCAACTGTGTGTTTGAGGTCAAATACTTCGTGTTCAAATTCGAGTTTTCCGGCCTCAATTTTTGAGAAGTCCAATATGTCATTTATGACGGTCAGCAAGGCGTGCCCTGAGTGCTGTATCGCATCGACAAAGCGGGCTTGATCGTCGGTCAACTGAGTTTTGCTTAGAATTTCAGAAAGCCCGATAACGCCGTTCATCGGGGTTCTGATTTCATGGCTCATATTTGCGAGAAATTGCGATTTGCTTTCAAGCGCGACGAGAGACCGCTTTGAGAAGGTTTTCACTGTTGAGTCAAAGCAAATGAATGCGAGAATTATGAAAGTGAGGGTTAGAATATAGACGATTGTTGACGCTACAAATGGCGTGCTGTCAGTGACTAAATTGGGCAGGTCACCGGGTATGGCCCGGTCAATTAAATGACAGGCTGGATATGCGAGCGCATACAGAATTGCCATTATCCAGTTTCTTTTTCGGCTGATGAGGCAGAAAAAAAGCACGATTGGCGTGATGGCAAGTGAAAGAGCCGGGGATAATGGGAAGCCGCCTGTAATGCCAATTGACGAACCGACTGACACACAGAGGATGCTGAGGAAAATCGTACGCGCGGTTTTAAAGCGCCCTGTCATCAGTAGTCTAAAGCAAATAACAGAAATCAGTGCATTGATTGTCAAAATTGGACCGAAAATCAGTTTGCCAGAGGTTGGTATGAGGGAGGTACTTGATACAAAGTAGAAGGTGGCAAAGGCGACGGAAACCACCGCCGATGTCAATGTGATGTAGAACATGTTCGTCGTACGAAAATGCAAATCTCGGTCATGACCATAGAGACGCTCAAGGGTCTCTTGCCCATTCTTTTGGCTCTGCTTTAATTTCGCAATTACGGGGTGCACGATTTTACCTTGTGTTAAGGCCAATCTCATCACGAATGTCTTAAATTTGTTTTATGAAGGCCGCGCCGCGCCGCCTTTTTTTCGCATTTAATGTGACGACGACGCTCACGCGGAGGTTTCACGTTCCTAAAGCTTTTATCACAGCCTCCGAAAAGGCTCGCGTCTTCGCAGCGATGCGGCGAGTCGGTGGATAGACGAGGTAGAGGTTCATCTCTGACCACGCAAATTGCGGTAATACAGCTTCCAAAGCTCCGCTTTTTAAATAGGGTTCCAGAATGAAGTTAGGCTCTATCATAAATCCGCACCCATCAGCGGCCAGATCGGCCAGAAAATCACCATTGCTGGCCGACACTCTCGTGGGCGGACTAATGTGGCCTTTAACCCCGCCGGGACCCCAATAATAGAGGACATTCCGGTTTTTCGCATTCATATATTGCAGATAGTCCAGATCGGCCAAGTCTTCGGGTTTTTCGGGGCGTCCGTGGCGCTTCCAAAATTCAGGGCTAGCCGCCACGCTATGACCAACCTCGGTCACTTTTCGAGCGATAAGACTGGAGTCTGTAAGAACACCAATGCGGAGCGCCACGTCAAACCCGTCTTCCACAAGATCAATTTTCCGGTCTGAAAAGTCGATTTCGACTTTGAGGTCATGATGGTCCTTGATGAACTTTGATAAAATCGGCTTGAGCTTTGTCAGGCCATAGGACAGCGGCGCCGCGACTCTCAGGCGTCCAGAAAGTGCAGCGCTTGTGCCTTTTACTTCGCACTCGGCATCCGACAGCTCGTCCAGTATGCGCTCGGCGCGTCTTAGAAAGATTTGTCCGGCGTCGGTGAGAGTGAGTGAACGGGTGGTGCGGGTTATCAGTTGAGCGCCAAGCCGCGCCTCAAGCTCAGATAAACGACGGCTTAGAACAGACTTGGCCTGATTCCTTTGCTCCGCGGCTTTGCTAATGGAGCCGGCCCTCGCTATGGCGACAAAAATTGATAGTTCTTCGAAGTGATCCATTGTTCTTAAATTAGCAACAATAATTTCGCAAGTCCACATCTTATTTCTTGAAACAAGAACGGTTAAGTAGCGGCCATAACTTAATTATGAAAGGAAACGATATGACATCTTCGTTGACAATATTATCGGTTCAAGCCAGCGGACGGCTGGAAAACTCAGTCTCGAGAGCTTTGGCGAAACGCACGATTGAACATTTAAATCCAGCGCGTACACTCACCCATGAGTTGACAGATGGCGTTCCCTTTGTTGATCATGGATGGATTGATGCAAACTTTACGCCCGTTGACAAACGAACAGGTGAGCAGTCCGCAAGGTTGGCCTTTTCTGACGGATTGGTTGATGATCTGATTGACGCGGATGTTATTGTGATCGGGACCCCCATATATAATTTTAGCGTCCCGGCGGTCTTAAAGGCCTGGATTGATATGGTTGCGAGAGTGGGGCGGACGTTCAAATATACGGAAACTGGCCCTGTCGGACTTCTGAGCGGGAAGAAAGCCATCGTTTTGGTCGCATCAGGCGGAACAGAAGTGGGAAGCCATATTGACTTTGCCACAGGCTATCTTCGCCACGCCCTTGGTTTCTTGGGGATTTCAGACGTGAGTTTCATTGCTGCGGACGCGCTTTCAACCGATATGGCCGCCAAAGTTGACGCCGCTCACGCTTTAATCGAAGCCCTTTAGGAAGGATTTATAATGGAAAATATGGTGGACATGAAAGACACGCCGTCCGTTGCGCCTTCGGGCCTTGCTGTTCGCCTCGCGAATGAGCGCGGCATGGCCGACCATGGATGGCTCAAATCTGCGCATAGTTTCAGTTTTGCGAATTATTATGACCCGAAACATATGGGGTTTCAAAATCTTCGCGTGATCAATGACGACTATATTGCGCCGTCCAACGGATTTCCGACGCACCCCCACCAAAACGCAGAGATATTCTCTTACGTTCTTGAAGGGGCGTTGGAGCACGCCGACACGATGGGCAATGGATCTGTGGTTAAAGGCGGCGGCGTTCAATATATGAGCGCGGGGGCCGGTGTTCGTCATTCCGAATACAATCCATCACCGGACAATTTAGTGCACCTCTTGCAAATTTGGCTTTTGCCAAATGTTGAAGGCGGCGAGCCCAGATATGAGACCATGGATATTGATCCCTCTGAGAAAGACGGGCAGTTCAAGCTCTTCTTGTCCCATGATGGCCGTGATGGCTCAATCGCGATGAAGGCCGATGCGGATATTTATGCCGCAACGCTGGACGGCGATCAGCAAATCAGCGCCATTGTTCCGGCGCGTCATAAGGGCTGGGTGCAAGTTGCGCGCGGCGAGGTTGAGGTGAATGGAATAGCTCTCAAGCAGGGCGATGCCTTAATTGTCAAAGAGTCCGGGCGGCTTGACTTTAAAAATGGGCAAGACGCGGAAGTTTTATTCTTTGACCTTTTTGACCGGGTCTCGATGTGAGGCCACAGTCCGAAGGGCGGGAGCCTCAGCCCATCGGGGGCTGGGTCGTTGTCGGCATGATGGCGGCCGCCCTGTCATTCGCGCTCTTACGCGGAATTTCGTAAAAATTAGGCTCGGGAGGACACTTCCGGGCCTTTTCTTTGCGACCTATACATAATTTCTCTGTCGCCCCTCTTTCCATCGGGCGCGATAGGTCCTAACTTTACCCTATGATCAACAAAGACCTAATTTTTATGGCAGGATCAGCGGTGCCCGGCGGGCCATCGGGTCCTGGCAAAGACTCTGATGGCGGCAACGGCACCGAACGTGGTGTGGCGACAAAAGTCAGGCCCAAAACAAAAAAGCCGTCCATGTACCGCGTTCTTCTGATGAATGACGATTACACACCGATGGAATTCGTTGTCTCGATTCTCATGGGAATTTTCCAAAAGAGTCCCGAGGAGGCGACCCGTATTATGCTCAACGTGCACCAAGCGGGCGTTGGCACATGCGGGGTCTATACGTTTGAGATTGCCGAAACGAAGGTTGCACAAGTGATGGACGCTGCGAAACGAAACCAGCATCCACTCCAATGTACGCTTGAAAAAATATAGAGAGCCCCCAAATATAGCTCTCGAAAGGACATTATATGGCTTCATTTTCCCCTGTACTCGAAGAGACGATACACCGGGCTTTGACATATGCGAGTGAGCGTAAACATGAGTTGGCGACGCTCGAACACCTCCTATTGGCGCTTCTTGATGATAAGGACGCCAATGCGGTGATCAAAGCGTGTGACGTTGACGTCGAGACACTTAGAACTGACATCACTCAATATCTCGATGATGACCTTGAAAGTCTCATTGTCGATGAATTTGAAGAAAGCCGCCCAACAGCTGGCTTCCACCGCGTTATTCAGCGGGCCGTTATCCATGTGCAATCTTCCGGACGCGAAGAAGTCACGGGCGCGAACGCGCTTGTCGCCTTATTTGCGGAGCGGGAGTCCCATGCGGTTTACTTCCTGCAAGAGCGCGATATGACTCGTTATGATGCGGTGAATTACATTTCTCACGGCATCGCAAAGAATGGTGAGAGCTTGGTCTCCCGTCCTATCAAAGGCGTCGATGACGACACGAATGACGAAGAGAACAAGCAGCCAGATCCGCTGGAGAGCTACACCGTCAACCTCAATCAAAAGGCGCGAGAAGGGGATATTGACCCGCTTATCGGCCGCGACGACGAGGTCGAGCGCTGTATCATGGTTCTGTCTCGCCGCCGCAAAAACAACCCGCTCCTCGTGGGTGATCCGGGCGTGGGTAAAACCGCGATTGCCGAAGGTATAGCTCGCCGTATCATTAATGAAGAAGTGCCGGACGTGCTTGCGGACGCAACGATTTATTCTCTGGATATGGGGGCATTGCTTGCCGGAACCCGTTATCGGGGTGATTTCGAAGAGCGCCTGAAAGCTGTTATGAACCAGCTTCAAGAATTGCCGGGTGCGATTTTGTTTATTGATGAAATCCATACGATTATCGGTGCAGGCGCCACATCTGGCGGTGCAATGGATGCGTCCAATTTGCTAAAACCTGCGCTTCAAAGCGGGAAACTGCGGTGCATGGGCTCCACGACCTATAAGGAATATCGTCAGCATTTTGAGAAAGACCGGGCTTTGTCTCGCCGCTTCTTGAAAGTCGATGTGTCAGAGCCGACGCCAGAAGATGCTGTGAAAATCTTGATGGGGCTGAAATCCTACTTTGAAGAGTTTCACAAGATCAAATATACGGACGAAGCTATTGAAGGCGCTGTGACATTGTCGGTCCGTCATATTACGGACCGAAAGCTTCCTGATAAAGCGATCGACGTTATCGACGAAGCGGGAGCGCGTCAGCGTCTTCTGCCGGAAAAAGACCGCAAGAAAACGATCACGATCAAAGAGATCGAGACCGTTATTTCGAAAATCGCGCGTATTCCGCCCAAAAGCATTTCTCGTGACGATGAGAAGGCACTTAAGAGCTTAAGCACAGATCTTAAGCGTATGGTCTTCGGTCAGGACGATGCGATTGATCAGGTCGCCACGGCGGTGAAACTTGCGCGGGCGGGTCTGCGCGAGCCGAACAAGCCGATCGGGGCCTATCTGTTTGCTGGCCCGACGGGCGTGGGTAAAACCGAAGTGGCTAAACAGCTCGCCATGACCCAAGGGCTCGAGCTTCTGCGGTTTGACATGTCGGAATATATGGAACGCCATACGGTGTCTCGCCTCATTGGCGCGCCTCCCGGCTATGTGGGATACGACCAAGGCGGTTTGCTGACAGATCAGGTCAATCAGAACCCTCATTCGGTGCTTCTGCTTGACGAGATCGAAAAGGCACACTCCGATATCTATAACATCCTTCTGCAGGTCATGGATAATGGCACGTTGACGGATGCAAATGGCCGGTCTGTCGATTTCCGCAATGTGATCGTTATTATGACGACCAATGCGGGGGCGGCTGATGCTCAGAAATCCGAAATCGGATTCGGACGCGGATTGAAAACGGGCGAAGCCAACGAGGCGATCAAACGTATGTTCACGCCGGAGTTCCGTAACCGTTTGGATGCGGTTATTCACTTTGCCCCGCTTGAAACAGAGACGATTGCGCGCGTTGTCGACAAATTCATTATACAGCTCGAAGCGCAGCTTTCAGAGCGCAAGATTATGTTCGAATTGTCGAAAGGGGCCAATGTCTGGCTGGCGGAAAAAGGCTATGATAAGAGCTATGGCGCGCGTCCGCTTTCACGGACCATCCAAGAGCATATCAAGAAGCCGCTCGCCGATGAAATTCTGTTTGGTAAGCTGAAAAATGGCGGACTTGTTAAAGTCGGTGTCGATAAGAAGAACGATAAACTCACGTTTAAAATTCTCAAGCCGAGCCAGCTCAAGATCGAAGGACGCAAAGGCGGGAAGGGTCTTCCCGCGCCGCAACCGACCGAAGACGCTTAGGCGTCATGGCATTGATAAAATCAGGAGAGGGCGATTATTCGCCCTCTTTTTTTGTTCGGCATTTGCACGCATATGACGAAAGGCGCGCGAGAATGCGCTGCATATATTCCTAGACCTTTCGCTCAAAACTAGGTTAGTCGGGGGTAGGCTTTGGAGAGTATTCACCGTGAGAACATATTTTATAGCGGCGATCGCCTGTCTGGGCCTAACGGTCCCTCAAGCTTTTGGGCAGTCCGAGGGCAAAGTCTTGGCGCCCGCCATATCTTCCCAATACAGCGCAAAGCTCCTCGCGCCGACAGCGACAGCGGCGTTCCATACGAGCCAGGCGGGTCAAACCGTTTGGGAAAAAGACGCAAATTACGACGCGCTCATCACCGCGCTGGAAGGTCTCGCGCAGCACGGCTTGACGCCCTCAGAATATCACCTCGAAGCCCTGAAGGCTCAGAAAAATGATAAGGGGCTTCGTGACCGCCTCGCCACGGATGCGTGGTTTTCTGCGGCCGCGCATATGACCTACGGTAAGCTGAACCCCAAAACATATGAGCCCGATTGGACAGCCGCAAAGCGAAACATAGATTTGGCAGGGATCCTGTCCGCGAGCCTTTCAGAGGGTTCTATTGGCGATAGTCTTGAAAATTTAGCGCCAAAACAAGCCAGCTATAAAGCCCTTAAGGATGAATATGTCCGCCTGAAGGCAGACGCCGAGATCCCGATAACAAAAATACCCGCGGGCGTGCCGTTAAAGTCTGGCATGAAGGGCGACCGCGTCGCCCGTTTGCAGACACGGCTCATGGAGCTTGCGCTTTTGCCCGCCGATACGGTCCCCGGATCCTTCGAGGTCGACACGGTAACCGCTGTCCAGACGTTTCAAACCCAGCAAGACCTCGATTCTGACGGCATTGTCGGCGGCGCGACCCTAAAGGCTCTTAACAGCGGCGCCGAGCAGCAAATCAACCAACTCAAAGCCAATCTTGAGCGCTGGCGCTGGCTGCCGGAAGATTTGGGCCGCCGTCATGTTCGCGCCAATATTGCGGGCTTTAACGTCACCACATGGGAGAACGGTGCGCCCGTGCGCACCCATTTGACGATTGTCGGCAAGACCTACCGCAAGACACCCGTCTTTTCTGATGAAATTGAATATGCCGTGTTCAACCCGTGGTGGGAAACGCCGCCGTCTTTGGCTCGCGCGGATAAACTCCCTTTGTTTAAACGTGACCCGGGCGCGGTCGAGCGCCTCGGCTTTCAAATTCTTGATAAGAGCGGGGCTGTTGTAAATCCTGAGACCATAAATTGGTCAGAGCTAACGGCTTCGGACATGCCTTACCGTATGCGCCAAAAACCGGGACCTCTAAATGCGCTGGGCGTTGTAAAGATCATTTTCCCGAATGTGCACAATGTCTACTTTCACGACACACCGACGCGCGATTTGTTCGCCCAGCGTCAGCGCGCCTTTTCGTCAGGCTGCATGCGAACGCAAGACCCGGTGGACCTCGCAAAGTGGTTATTGTCCGAGACGCCCGAGTGGACGAGTGCGAAAATCGATGAAGCTGTGGCGAGTGGCAAAGAAACCCGCGCGGTCCTTAAAGAGAAAGTCCCCGTTCACGTCCTTTACTTTACCGCGGTGAGGGAAGCAGACGGCAATGTGCGGTTCCTCGATGACATTTATGACCGGGATGGCAGCGTGCTTGCCGGTTTGGAAAAGTCCGCGCCGGCGGGCTAAGTCTTGGCCGAATAGCGCTGTAGAACTTTTTGGGCGATGCGCGCAGTCTCGTCGAGCGGAGCATAGGGTTCGGTCTTGAAGCGCGCATCATAGGGTTTGACGTGACACCGCTCTGCGAGGCTATCATATAGCCTCTGGAATTTCCCTGATCGCCCGCCCATCGGGAGCGTGAAAACGGATTTCCCTGCGGAGCACGCATCGGTCAGCATATTTGTGCTGTCTTCTGTGACGAGGATTGTATCCGCGCCGCCGAGAAAGGCGAGATAGGGGTTGGGCTCGCCGCTTTCATAATACCAAACATCCTCTTTCCCATCCGCAAATTGGCGGTATGCCTCAACCGCCCAATCGGGTGTGCGGCGGGACGTGGTTAAAAGCAGCGACCTTCCGCTGGAAAGTGCATCTTGTGCCGCCTTCATATGTATGGCGTGAACGTCTTCTGTCAGTTTATGGGCTTTCGACGGGCCGCCAATAAGCATCGCCACACGCGGCATAGGCAGGGCTGCAAGCTGTTCTTGGAAGTTTAAAACCTGCGCAATTAATTCCGTCCGCGTAATCCGGTTTGGCGATCCGATCATTTTCAATACGTTTTCACCGGTCACCTTGTCATGCTCGGGCGCGACAACTAGATCAAAACTCTCAGGCTCTATGCGTGGGTCTTGGACATAGACAGTGAATATGTCGGCTCCCGCAGCCTTTTTCAAAGCCATCAAAGGCGCGATGGCTTGGCGTCCACATCCGATGGCAATATCAGGGTAGGGGGTGGGCAGTCCATAACGAAAGGGATCGCTTCGCATCGCCAGTTGAATTTTGGGGCTCGCGGCTTTAAACGCGCCGCCGGAGTCGATCACGTGCCGTTTAATGTCCAGCGGCCGGAAACGCGCGCAAGCTTCGGCGAGGCCAAGCGCTTGATTTTCAATGCCCCGCCGGCCGTCCGAGACGACCCAGCAGGTGAGCAGCCGTGACGTCATTATCCGTAGGTGACGGCGAGAATTTCATAGCCTTTTGCGCCGCCGGGGGCGACGACTTCGAAGACGTCGCCGACTTCTTTTGAGATCATGGCGCGCGCAATCGGCGACGTAATCGAAATTTTTCCGTCGCGAACACTGGCTTCATCTTCACCCACAATCTGGTAGGTGCTTTCCTCGTCTGTGTCTTCATTGACGATTGTAACTGTCGCGCCAAATTTTACGGTCGGTCCGGTCATCGTGGTGACATCAATGACCTGCGCGAGCGTGAGCTTGCTCTCAAGCTCTTTAATACGTCCTTCAATAAAGCCCTGTTTCTCTTTTGCAGCGTGATATTCAGCATTCTCTGAGAGATCACCGTGATCGCGGGCCACAGATATCGCTTGAATAATTTCAGGGCGTTCAACAGATTTTAAATGCTTTAACTCGGTTTCGAGAGCCGCGTGGCCCCCCACCGTCATTGGGACTTTTTGCATGTTAGTTTCCTTGCGAGCCGATCTTTAGACATTCAGCAGACTTAAGCGCGGGTAAACTAGGCAGTTTTCCCTGCAAATCAAGAGGGTAATTCGCGCATAAGGCACTGGACGGGTTTGCTTATAAAAAAGCGGCAGGGGTGCCACCCTGCCGCCGACATCTAATCTACATCTAACGAAAGGAGACGACAAATGTTATTAGATGCGCAAAATCTGCCCCCCCAAACTCCGAGAGTCAAGAGCTCTCAACTCTACGTTTGTGAAAAGGTTCACCCCAAGGGGTGATGCTGCCTGTCTTGAAGCGTTGTAGTTTAAATCGACTGGATTTTCTGCGAGCACATTTTGACGGGGACTTATGCCGACTTCTATAAAACCTATTCTCATTTCCATCGTTTGCGGAGCTTTACTCGGTTGTACGACGACCACGGCCCCAAAATCTGGCGAGGCGGCAAACCTGCCTCTACCGGCGGCGGCGCGGTCACTTGCCATGTTCAAGCCGGGCTTTGAGGGATGCTATGACCGTGAGCGACTCGGTGAAACGTTTGTTGTGGACGCGCACAACCATTTTCGTCCGTTTGGCGGCGCGGCAAAGTCTATGGAAGAATTGAACCAGTATTTGCTCGATACTGGTGTCTTGTTTGTAAATGTCTTCGGTATTGGTCAGAGCTTGCCCGTGGATTCAGATTGTGAATATTATTTGGACTGTGTTGGCACGCCCGCGCTGCCGAGTATGAAGAATGATTTCGTCAATGCGATGAACTATCTCGATGTGGACCCTGAAGGTACCGTGATGACCTTGTCTATGACGTTTCCGGATCTGGCCCATCCTGAAGAGGTGACGGAGCAGATCGCGCTCTTTGATAGGGAATATCCCGGTCTTTTTACATGGATGGGTGAAGTGAACTTGGTCAAGCAGGCGCTTTTTGGCAATGCCCATTCCGCAACGCCAAAAGATGCCATCGCCGGGTGGCGTGAATTTATGAAGGTCCTGCGCGAGCGGGATATCCCCATATCAATTCACGCGGACCTTGGCTCTGATGACGCGCCGCTCAAATATGCGCCGCTGATGGATGAGGTCCTTCGTCTCTACCCTGACAATAAAATCGTATGGGTGCATATGGGGCTGTCAAAAGAGCTCTCGGCAATGGATGCGGCGACGCATATTGCAAAAATGCAGACCTATCTGGATGATTATCCGAATTTGATGCTGGATATTACGTGGCGTGTCATCTTTGATAATTATTTTCAAGAGCCAGGCATGCGCGCTCAATATGTGGCATTTCTGGAAAAGAATGCAGATCGCTTTTTGCCCGGCACCGACTTCGTCGCGTCACACAAGAAGAGCTTCGAAATTTACAAAGAGGAAGTGCTCGCAAATAGCGATATCCTCAAGGACCTTAGCGATGAGGCCTTTCGCAAAATAGCGCTTGGACAGAACTATTTTGATATCGCGAACATGCCCTATCAAGCTCCGAAGGTTTGCCGGGGGAAACTGCAATAATGACGCTAAAGTGGGCGATCATTTTTCTACCTATTATGTGGTCCAGCACCGCGTCTGCCGCTTCAACAAAGGACGAGACAGCGACACCAAAAATCGAAACTTGCCTGTACTCTGCCACTGGCTTGCCAACAGCCTTAACGAACGCCGCGTGCAGGCGCGCTTTTAACGCCGCCATAACCGAAGCTCAGAAATTAGATGTGTACAGCCAGCAGCAAAGAGACTTACTTTGGATGCAAGCCGCGAAGGCGGCCTCGCTGACGATGATAACCCGCTTGAAAATAGACGGCGTGCTCAATGAAGCCGTTTGTGAGGTGGCGATGAACGGCCTGAAGGCCGACAATCAAATATCGACGTCATTTAAAGAGAAATTTTCTGATTTGAGGAGTTTCGATTCTCTAAATCCGATATACACTCAGTGCCGAAATAAAGGTTTTTATGCCTCACAAAAGTGAGCTTGGCGACATAAGGGGCGGCTGGCAATGAATAGAGCAATGAAGTACCTTCCGATCTTAACGATGATCGGGGCCAATCTTATTCCCATTGCAGGTGTCCTGTTCTGGGGGTGGAGCCTGATTGCGCTGCTCATTCTCTATTGGCTTGAAAGCCTCGTCGTCGGTGCCGTAAATGTTTTGCGCATATCTACGTCCAACGGGCCGATGGGTCAGAGGATCAAAACGTCGCTATTTTTTACCGTCCATTACGGCGGTTTCTGGCTGGCGCACGGCCTGTTCCTGATGCTGATGCTGATACCCGAAATCAAGAAATATAGTGTGGATGAAGGTTATGGCGGCTTATCTGCCGGTGGAATAAAGATCGCGATGCTTGGGTTTCTTATAAGTCATTTGGTGGCGTTCATCAGTTACAATTCACGGTTCCCACGGGCCGAGCGTCGCCCGCCTGTCTTACAGATGTTCGCACCATATGGGCGGGTATTTGTCATGCACATTGTTATTCTTGGCGGGGCCTATCTTTTGGCGAAATATGCGACGATTTTCGTGGTCGTTCTTTTATTTGCCGTGTTAAAACTTCTTGCAGAATTGGGAGCGGGGTTCATTATGAAGCAAAGCACCGTTGTTGCGGCGCTGAGTCAACGCGGAGATGTCGCATGAAGAAAAGAACGCGATTAAATTGGTTCGTTTTGGGCGGCATGACTTTGATGGCCGTGGTCGCAATGAATGTTCTGGACGGCAAGGTTTTCGATAAACTCAATCCGTTTGCTAAGAAGGCTGACGCGCCGCACGTCGAGCAGACAGCGCCGCCGAGCTCGGTCGCGGACATGCAAGGGGCTGAGACGCCTATCGCCCAACAAGTCCAGAACGCCGTTGACGACAAGGCCATCGCGCTTTTGACGGAGCGGGCGCAAAGCGGCGATGCGGCGGCTCAGGTTAAATTGGGTATGGCTTATATTGACGGTGAAGGTGTTTCCCAAAACAGAGAACTTGGCCTCACATGGCTTAAGCAAGCGGCGATAAACGGCAATATGACCGCGCGGGAAATTCTCGGCGAAGCTGGCGTTCCGTTTGAATGAAGCAAAAAAATAGGGCCGCCGAAGCTGCCCTAAATGCCCAAATTTGAACGATTATCTTATCGGCACTGCGATGTTGGCAACTGAATGTACTGGCCGAGCTGAATATTGTAATTTGCGTCGAGGCCGTTGAGGTTACGAATATCGTCCACACCAACACAGAGGTGGCGGGCCATAGAGTAAACCGTATCGCCTTCGGAAACCTGATGGCGGGAAATGCCGGGAATCCCATTTTGCCCTTGCGGCACCGGCACGGACGTATTTGTGACACTGCCGGTGACCGGTGCGCCAGGGAGGTAGACCGACTGCGGCTGAACGTAAATCGGCTGAGGATTTAAATAGACGGGCTGCTGAGGTTGCGCTTGCGTGTAAACGGGCTGAGGTTGGGTTGGTATGACTGGCTGTGATTGCGCGCCCATAATCGCGTCATAACCTGGTGTGCCCACGGTGGCGCCGTAAGCTTGATCTGTGGGAGCCGTATAAGTCTGCTGACCTTGCTGCGGCGCTGCGACATATTGAGGATTGTACTGCGCGGGGGTCTGGTAAGACTGATTTGAGGATGGTTGGGTTTGATAGGTCTGCGTTTGCACGGGTGCGTAATTTGGCGGCTGCGCCGTTGTTGTCTGTGACGCGGGGACCATAATCGGATCGCAATTGATGGACTTATCGCCAATTCCATAGCCCGCGGCACCGCCAGCAACGGCCCCAATGACTGTGCCTTTGGTGCCGCCAATGAACTTCTTTCCGGCAATCGCACCGACGGTTCCACCGACTGCGCCGCCAATCAATTCACGGTTTTGCTCACTTTTCAGGCATCGAGTGTCGACTTGTGTGTAACCAGAGGCGGTTGAGACGGTTTGATATTGGGGGGATTGATATGTGGAAGACTGGTAGGATATGGGCGCCGCTGCCTGCGTTTGGGTTGCTGATGTGTTCGCGTTCGCGTCAGCGTAAGGTGAGGACGCCTTGTATTTCGTGCTATACTGATAATTTGGATTTTCTTGCGATGTCGCACATGCGGCGAGCGCCACGGCGGAAACAGCTGATAGACATAGGTGACGGGCGGACATGGATGTACCTCTTCATGTAAAGTTCACCCATATTGGCGCAAATATGGCTAATATTATCTTAATAGGGCGGCGAAAAGCGGACATTGACCCTCACCAAAATACAGCTAAGTTGCCCCGAAATTTGAACGTGACTAGAAACGGAGCCTCTCATGAACATTAAAACCAAGCCTGTTGAATATATGGATGGCGAGCAGAAATGCATTGGGTACCTCGCTTGGGATGAAAGCTATGCGGATCCAAAGCCTTGCGTCTTGGTCAATCACGCGTGGGGCGGACGAGATGGATTTGCCGAGGATAAGGCCATTCAAATGGCGGCGCTTGGCTATGTGGGGTTTGCACTCGATAATTACGGCGACGGGGCCTTGCCCGACTCTGTTGACGACAAAATGGCATTGATGGGGCCTCTCAAAGACGACCGTAAAAAACTATTGAAGCGCCTAAAGGCCGGTATGAAGGCTGCGGCCGCGCTTCCGGAGGTTGACGAAACGCACATGGCCGTCATGGGCTTTTGTTTTGGTGGTTTATGCACGCTGGATTTGGCCCGTTCTGGCGCGGATCTAAAAGCTGCGATCAGCTTTCACGGACTTCTGGATGCCCCTGATTTGCCTAAAAAGAAAATCAAGGCGAAAGTTTTGGTCGCGCATGGCTGGGACGATCCGATGGCTCCGCCGGCGCATGTGATCTCTATTGGCGAAGAACTAACCGAGGCGGGATGTGACTGGCAGCTTCATGCTTACGGCGGCACGACCCATGCTTTCATGGTACCAGATGCGGATAGCGGCGATGGTACGTTAAAATATAATGCGGATTCCGAGCGCCGCGCCTGGGCCAGTACGCTCGAGTTACTGGACGATGTTTTTGGACATCACGGCGTCGATAAGGCCTGATCCATATCCATTGATCCGGGTCTTTGACCGTCAAGGCCCGCCTGTCTGGCGGGCTTTTTTCTGGCCTCTACGCCGCGCCTTGTCCTGCAGGCGTACTACGTTGGTTGTCGGCCCAGACCTTTGAAAAGGGTTTCGAACAGCCGTCAGGCTGCACGATCAAGACGTGATCGCGGTTTAGCTGGCGCGGGTGGTCAACCCCGCAACTATGGGCGATCATTTCTACTTCCTTGCACATGGTTTCGCAGTAATTTTTTACCCGAACGGCCTTATTGGCCGGATTGAGTCCGTCCTGCAGCCCTTTATCGTGGGTCGTGATACCCGTGGGGCATTTGTTTGTGTTGCATTTCAAGGCCTGAATACAGCCCAGCGCAAACATGAACCCCCGCGCTGAATTGACGAAGTCTGCTCCTGCGCAAAATGCCCAAGCGACTTCTGCCGGGGTGATGAGCTTTCCAGCCGCAATTAACGCAATCCGCTCTCGTATGCCCTCGGCCCGAAGGGGGGCCTCAACAGGGGGGTGGGCTGCACGAATGGTCGGTCCCATTGTGTCTATGTGCGGGGGGGGTGCGGCGCCTGTTCCGTCGGTG
>JBLWUN010000001.1:308951-357482 GCA_048268905.1 Maricaulaceae bacterium
ACCAGCGCGAAGCCACTCACGAATGGTCAATCCCATATTGTCTGTGAGCGCCATGAGCACGGCGCCTGTTCCGCCGTCACCGCCGTCAAGAACGATATAGTCAGGGGCGCTTTGCGGCCCTCGAGACTTTATCGCTGCGATAAGGTCTTTCACGGGGACCATGCTGCCGACAACGAACTTGATCCCCACCGGGCGCTCGGAGGTTTCGCGGACCAAATGAATAAGGTCAAGTAGTTCCTCAGGATTGCCGGCTTCGACGTGTCGGTTGGGGGAAATGGCATCTTGCCCCGCGGGCACGCCTCGAATATCTGCAATCTCCTGTGTGACTTTCGCGGCAGGAAGAATGCCGCCCTTGCCGGGTTTTGCCCCTTGCGACAGTTTAAGCTCGATCATCTTGATGTTGGGATTTTCGCAAATCTTTTTGAGCTTGTCTGTGTTCAGGGTCATATCCTCGTTTCGGGCCCCAAATTTGCCCGTCCCGATTTGGAAGACGATGTCGCAGCCGCCTTGGAGGTGATAGGGCGAAACGCCCCCTTCACCTGTATTGAGCCAGCAACCCGCGAGTTTGGCTCCGCGCGAGAGGGCTTGTACAGCAGGCTTTGACAGGGCCCCGAAGCTCATGGCTGAAATGTTGAAAAATCGCTCTGGTTTATACGGATGCGGTGTGTCTGGACCGATAATGAACTCTTGTGCGGGCCCATGTTCGCCTTCGAGTTTGGGAAACATGCCATTGGCGAAAATCGCAGCGCCCGGCGTTAAAGGCCGCGTTGACCCAAACGGAATGGTTTCTGTCCCGTGCTGGGTGACCACGTCAATCCAGTCTCGTTCTGCGCGGTTGAAAGGCATTTCTTCGCGGTCCATCGCAAAAAAATACTGCCGAAAAAACTCGCCCAGATTGGAAAATACCGTTCTGAAGCGACCAATGATGGGGAAGTTTCTGCGAATAGCATCTTTGGTTTGCGTGACGTCTCGAATGAAAAGTACGCCGCAAATAAGGATGATCGTTCCGAATGTAACCAGGAAAACCGACCCCAAAAGATCAAGTCCTCGCGCCGCGGTCCCTGTCAAGAGTTCCATGATGTCTGATTTGGGAGAGGTCGATAGGATGAGGCGTAGCATAGGGAATCCGTCAAAGATTGAACTGTAAGGGTAGCATATGTGCCTGAAAAACAAACCGTATTAAAGGGATGTGATAGGAAATCCTCTTCATCTCCCGCTTAAGTTTGATCCGGCGGGCGTGATTTAGTGTTAAAATTTCAAGCGGATTTTAGACTTCCTTAACCCTTCCAGATTATTGAATAATCAAATAAAAATGCAAAAGCATTCTGTGGTGGTGAATATTATGAAGATTCAAGTCTTAAGTGGAATAGCGTTTATAGCTCTGGGTCTCTTTGCGGAGACGGCCAGCGCGTCAGACGCGTTGACGATGACAATGAATACGGCCCCGACGGTTCAAAATGCTTCATATACGCGCCGTGAAATTGCGCCTCAGCCTCTTCGGCGTGTGGTCCGTGTTGAGCCATCCGAAACGCCGCGCGCTGTTCGCATAAATGGCACCTATGTCATGCAAAGCGCGCCCGCACCTCAAACAACAACACGCCGTATTGTTCGTAATGTTGAACCTGCAAAGCTCAAGACGATGCCAAACCATTTTGTGGCACCCGCACAACAGGCAACACCCGTCATTTTCTCACGCAGCGCTTTGCAATCAAGATAGCGCTATCCGTTAGCTTCCTCTCACCTACTTTGCTTGGCCGTCCTTCGGGGCGGTTTTTCTTTGGCACAGTCCCTAATTTTCGCTTTCGCGACTCGCAAAGTCTTTCAAGAACGCCTACATTCCGTTTATGCGTTTTGGTGATGGTTTTTTAGAGGAGCTCAAAGCCCGTGTCCGGCCTTCGGACGTGGTGGGCCGCCATGTGAAGCTCAAGCGTCAAGGCCGTGAATTTGCTGGCCTGTCGCCCTTTACCTCGGAAAAAACGCCGAGCTTTTTCGTCAATGACGACAAAGGCTTTTACCATTGCTTTTCCTCTGGCAAGCACGGCGATGCAATTTCATTTTTGATGGAGGTCGAGGGGCTGTCATTTCCTGAGGCTGTAGAGCGGCTGGCTGAAATGGCGGGTATGGAAATGCCCAAGGAAGACCCTGAGGCCGAACGTAGAGCCGCGCAAAACAAAGTCGCCATCAACTGGATGGATGCCGCCCAGCTTTTTTTCGAACGCTCGTTGCGCCGTGATGTGGGCCGTGAGGCGCGCGAATATCTCAAGGGCCGCGGCCTCGACGGCGCGGCGGCGGAGCGGTTCGGCATCGGCTTTGCCCCGAATAGCTTTACGGCGCTTAAAGACGAGTTGACCCAGCAAGGGGCGAATGTGGGGGTCTTGATCGAGGCTGGCCTTCTCATCGAGCCGGACGATCAATCTCGGGAGCCTTGGGATCGTTTTCGTAACCGGATAATGTTCCCGATCCGTGACCCAAGGGGCCGCCTCGTGGCGTTTGGCGGTCGGGCGATGGAGCAGGGGGCGAAGGCTAAGTATCTGAATTCACCGGAAACAAATCTGTTTCACAAAGGCCGGGTTCTGTATCACTACCCTGAAGCCCGAAAGGCGCTGAACGCGCCGAAAAACGGAGGCCGCGGGCTTATCGTTGCCGAAGGGTACATGGATGTTATTGCGCTTGCACGGGCCGGGTTCACCCATGCTGTGGCCCCGCTTGGAACAGCCCTTACCGAAGATCAACTTGACCTTCTGTGGCGCGCCGGACCGGAACCAACCCTTTGTTTTGACGGCGATAAAGCGGGTCTGCGCGCAGCGTTTCGGTCTGTAGAGCGTGCTCTGCCCTTGATCAAACCTGATCAAACGCTTCGGTTTGCGCTCATGCCAGAGGGGAAAGACCCGGACGATCTGATATCAGAGAGCGGGGCGCAGGCCATGCAATCCGTCCTCGACCGGGCCGTGCCGCTCGTGGAGATGTTGTGGCAACGCGAAGTGGACGCTGAACCTCTCACGTCGCCAGAAGCCCGAGCTGGGCTCAAAGACCGCATTTTCGCCGCCCTTCGTGAAATAAAGCATGAAGAAGTTCGAAAACAATACCAAACGACGTTGCTGGCGCGGTTCGACGCCGAATATGGGCGGCGCTATGGCCAGCAGAACAAAGGCCGCCATTGGAAAAGTAAAGCCAAAGAGTTCGTACCGACTGCTCTAAAGCCCGGCATGCAGGTTGATGCTATGAATTTGGCGCGCGAGCGCCGTATTATAGGGGCTATCATAGAGTGGCCAGAACTCTTGGAATTTGTCGATGAACGGTTTTTCGCTCTGAGTTTTAATGGAACGAGCCTTAAACCTCTGCAAACCGCTCTTTTATCGTATTTTAGACTTACGAAAGCAGTTGAAAAGTCATCATTGCTTGCCCATATAGAAGCACAAGGATTGGAACAAATTTTACGAGTGCTACGCAGAGACCGCCGTTTAACGATGGCGGCAATGGGTGGCCCCGACGCGACACTGGAAGATAGAGCGGCACTCTGGCAAAAAGAGGCCGACGCCCTCACCGGGCCAAATCAGGAGCTACGCGCGCGTGAAGACGCCCGATCCCGCATCGCGGATTCTATTCGTGAGGACAATGCTGACGGGCTCCAACGCCTTATGCGCGCCTCTCGGACGACCCGCGACTAAGAATTCACCCACTGTTCGTTATTCGGGCGGGGGTTAAACCTATTTTTAAGGGCGTGCCTTTAAGTGTACGACCTTAGCTGGAGTGATTATACATGGCTGACACTGCCGCAACCACGACTGATATTGACGATACCGACGTAGACGACACCAAAGATAAAACGGCTCCTCCCGGCGCAAACCGTTTGGACATGGAAGATAAAGACGTCAAACTGATGATTGCAAAGGCGCGGAAAAGCGGGCTTTTAGCAACCACGGAGCTGAATAAACACATCGACCTTCAGGGTATTAGCGTTGAGGATATCGAAGTCACGCTAGCACAGCTTTCGGATCTGGGTATTTCCGTCATTGACGACAAAGAAGAACCGACGATTGGCTCGAAAACGTTGGCCCGTACGTCCACAACGGCGGTTAAAGGCGGGAACTCCAAAGAAGAACTCGACCGCACAGATGACCCTGTTCGCATGTATTTGCGCGAAATGGGAACCGTTGAGCTCTTGTCGCGCGAAGGTGAAATCGCGATTGCGAAGCGCATTGAAGCGGGCCGCGACACGATGATCAAAGGTCTTTGCGAAAGTGCCCTGACGTTCGAAGCGATCATGGTTTGGCGCGAAGAACTTGAAGAAGGCCGTATCCTGCTTCGTGATATTATCGATCTCGACACGACCTACAATAAGGCCATCGGTAATGTTCAAGAGGACCGTTCTGGCGCTGCCGTTCGCCGCGAGAAAATTGAAAAGGGCGAAATCGAGGCCACCGAAGATGATCTGAAACCGCGTGAAGACGAGCGCAAGATCAAAATCGAACGGGACTATGAAGAGGGCCAAAAGCCGATTGATGACGACGAAGAAGAGGAAGAAGATAAAACCAACCTCTCTATGGCGTCCATGGAAGCGGCACTTCGTGAAGATGTGATGAAGACGTTGGATATTATTTCATCAGACTTCAATCGTTTCCAGAAATTACAGCAAATGCTTATTCGCGCCCGCTTGTCTGGCCGGAAAATGCGCGCGCCGCAATTGGATGAATATGAAGAAATTCAAAAGCGCATCATCGAGAAGATTAAATCCCTACAGCTCAACAATGCGCGTATTGATGCTCTGATCGAGCAGCTTTATGCCATTAACAAGCGCTTTATCTCGCTCGAAGGCCGCTTGATGCGCCTTGCTGACGGGAATGGCGTGCCGCGTCACGAGTTTCTCGAGAGCTATCTCGGTGCTGAACTGCGTCCAAACTGGCTTGAAGAAATGGCGGGGCAATCCGACGCTTGGGACCGCTTTATCAAACGCGAGTCCAAGTCAATTGAACGTATCCGGGAAGAAATCGGAACTTTGGCTCAGGAAACCGGCGTGCCGGTTGATGAGTTCCGCCGCATCGTACAAACCGTTCAAAAAGGTGAGCGTGAAGCGCGTCAAGCCAAGAAGGAAATGGTCGAAGCAAATCTTCGTCTCGTTATTTCGATCGCCAAGAAATACACAAACCGGGGTCTGCAGTTCCTCGACTTGATCCAAGAGGGGAATATAGGCTTGATGAAGGCGGTCGATAAATTTGAATATCGCCGGGGTTACAAGTTTTCGACCTATGCAACGTGGTGGATTCGCCAAGCGATTACGCGGTCTATTGCCGATCAGGCCCGGACGATCCGTATTCCTGTGCACATGATTGAAACCATCAACAAGATTGTCCGCACGAGCCGTCAAATTCTTCACGAAATTGGCCGCGAGCCAACGCCGGAAGAGCTGGCTGCAAAGCTGTCTATGCCGCTGGAAAAGGTCCGCAAAGTGATGAAGATCGCGAAAGAGCCGATTTCCCTGGAAACTCCGATTGGTGACGAGGAAGACAGCCAATTGGGCGACTTCATCGAAGACAACAATGCTATCCTCCCTATTGAAGCCGCGATTCAAAGCAATTTGCGCGAAACAACAACGCGCGTCTTGGCGTCTTTGACGCCCCGCGAGGAGCGTGTTTTACGGATGCGCTTCGGGATCGGTATGAATACAGACCACACGCTCGAAGAGGTTGGCCAGCAATTCTCTGTGACACGCGAACGTATTCGCCAAATTGAGGCGAAGGCCCTGCGTAAACTCAAGCATCCAAGCCGAAGCCGTAAGCTTCGATCCTTTTTGGACCAGTAATTTAGAGAGCCGCCTTCGGGCGGCTTTTTTCTTGCGTTAAAATTAGGCTGTGCGCGCGGCGATATGCTTTAATATTTGCGGCACGGCGGCCGTCCCTTTGAACGCATAGGTCAGCTTTCCAAGGACGGGAAATGTGATTGTGAGCTGTGGGTCTTGATCGAGATCACCCGCGCCTTCCACCGCATAGTACAGAATCTGGGCATAGGGCAAAGACGTGAAAGATCGCTTGATTTTCCGAAAGCCCAGAGAATGTATGGTGATAAGGCGGTGGTTTGTGAAAACCACGCCGTCTCTCACAGATTTATAGGCACCAATCACATGCTCGTTTTCGATAAGCAAATCTGAAACGAGCGTAGAAAACTCGCTGTCAGGTTTCAGTCTGGAGAAGGGGCGATTGCCGAAATCGAGCATCGGGCCAGAATTATTGAATAAGCTCCGCTTATTCTGCCCATCGACGGGAACGTTCTTCTTTCGAATCTGTTTCATACATATAACGTATCATTTTTATGAGTTGAGAGATTCTAAATGTTTAAATCAATGACAGCTTTTTGGAGCGGGCTTGCGGCGGCCATTTTGCTAACGGCGTGTACGGGCATTCCCAAAGATATTACCCCGATTTCCGGTTTCGACGCGGATCAATATCTCGGTACATGGTATGAAATCGCGCGGCTCGATCATTCATTTGAGCGCGGATTGCAAAATGTCACCGCCACCTATTCCCTGCGGGAAGATGGCGGGATCAAGGTCCTTAACCGCGGATACAATACCAAAAAGGCAACATGGGACGACGCCGAAGGAAAAGCCTATTTTGTAGGCGATGAAAGCGTTGGGCATCTTAAAGTTTCGTTTTTCGGCCCATTTTACGGATCCTATATCATTTTCGATCTCGACGGGCCGGAATATACCCGCTCTTACGTTACAGGTCCCGACAAGTCCTATTTGTGGCTCTTGGCCCGAAGCCCTGAGGTCAGCGATGCGGAGAAAGATGCGTTTGAGAAAAAGGCCGCGTCATTGGGATATGACACGGCCGAACTTATCTGGGTGGATCAAAACTTGAACGTCGATCCATAAGTTATTTGTGGGGGTTATTTGCGAGCGGGCAGGGTTCCCATCATTTTGCAGACAACGCCCAGCATGACTTCATCCGCTCCGCCGCCGATGGAGGCGAGGCGGCCATCCCGGAAACGGCGCGCGATGGAGCTTTCATCCATATAGCCCATGCCGCCCCAATATTGCAGGCAGCTATCGGTGACTTCTCGCAAGAGACGACCCGATTTTACCTTTAGCATCGAGACAAGCTTCGTGATGTTTTTGCCTTCAGAATATTCTTTCACGCATTTTTCTGTAAGTGCGCGGAACATTTCGACCTCGATCTGGAGCTCGGCCAGGCGGTAGTGGACCACTTGGTTGTCCAAAATCGGGTGACCGAACACTTCGCGTTGCCGGGTATATTCGATGGTTTCATCAATGCAGGCTTGAAGCCCGGGAAGTGTCGAAACGCAGGCCCAAAGCCGCTCTTCCTCGAATTGCTGCATCTGATACATAAAACCCGCACCTTCGGTCCCGATGAGGTGTCTTTGGGGTACACGCACATCTTCAAAGAAGATTTGCCCAGTATCGGAGGAGTGGTTGCCAATTTTTTCGAGCTTGCGCGCTTTGACCACGCCTGGTGTATCCATCGGTATAATAATGAGGCTTTTATTGGTATGGCGAGAGCCGTCGCCCGTATTGCACAGGGCAACCATGAAGTCCGCTTGCAGGGAGTTGGTGATCCACATCTTCCCGCCATTAATGACGTAATCGTCGCCGTCCTTGCGCGCTGTTGTTTTAATGCGCGATACATCCGAGCCGGCGGAAGGTTCTGAAACGCCAATACACGCCACCTTGTCACCGGCGATGGCGGGGCGTAGAAATTCTTCGCACAGCTCGTCGCTGCCGTAACGGGCGAGCGCCGGCGTTGCCATATCCGTTTGAACGCCAATGGCCATAGGAATAGCGGCGCAGTTAATGTCCGCCATCGCTTCTACGAAGGCCATGTTATAGGTGTAATCAAGGCCCATCCCGCCGAATTTTTCTGGCTTGTGAATACCCAAGAGGCCCGCATTTCCGAGCTTTTTGAAAACTTCATGCGCTGGAAAGATACGCTCGCGCTCCCATTGATCCACATAAGGGTTAATGTCTTTCTCGACAATTTTGCGCATTGTGCGCTGAATTTCGCGGTGCGTATCTGTATATAAATCCATATTGTCCTCTAGCCCAAAAAAACAAAGCTTGCCCGTCCTGATAGATTTGTCAATAAGATGAGTCTGGATTTTCATGGGAAAAAAAATGTCGGAACTCAGCATTGTCAAAGAGAGCCGTGGGAACGGTGGCCGTTACGCTACGAAGCTTGACGGTATCGAAGCTGAACTCACTTTTTCATGGGTGAGCGACAGCGTTATGAATGCCGGTTACACGGGCGTTCCGGCCGCGATTGGCGGGCGAGGCGTCGCGCGGCAGCTTGTTGATTTTATGATAAAAGATGCACGGCGGTCTGGCTTCAAGATTATTCCGTCCTGTTCCTACATCGAAGCACAATTTCGCCGTCATCCTGAGTGGGCGGACCTACGCGCTTAAGAAAGAGACCAAACTATGGAATTTGATTACATTGTCGTGGGTGCGGGTTCCGCAGGGTGCGTTTTGGCCGCGCGGCTAACCGAAGACCCTGACGTGACGGTGTGTCTTTTGGAAGCGGGCGGAAGCCACAAGAACCCATTGGTCTCAATTCCGGCGGGATTAATCGGTATGGTGGGATACCCGATAAAGAACTGGGCGTTTGAGACGCTACCGCAAAAAGGCTTTAACGGCCGCAAAGGTTTTCAGCCTCGCGGCAAGGTGCTGGGCGGTTCTTCCTCGATTAACGCGATGATCTATATACGCGGTCATAAAGCGGACTATGACGAATGGGCGTCGCTTGGCAATGATGGATGGGCGTGGGACGACGTTTTACCATATTTCAAACGCGCAGAGCATCACGAGGCAGGTGCAGATGATTTTCACGGGGTTGGCGGGCCTCTCAACGTGGCCCCGCTCACAGATCCATCACCGATAAATGACCCCTTTTTGGAGGCCGCGCGTTCTTTGCAATATCCAATGAACGCAGACTTTAACGGCCAAAAACAAGAAGGGTTTGGACTGTATGAGGTTACGCAAAAAAATGGAGAGCGGTGGTCCACAGCGCGGGCCTATCTGGAACCTGCAACGGCGCGCCCCAATCTGACAGTCCTGACAAAGGCTTACACTGAAAAAGTCGTGTTCGACGGGCTGCGGGCGTCTGGCGTCTCTGTTAGCGTCAAAGGAAAACGGCAAGTCATAAAGGCAAAGAAGGAAGTTATTCTCTCCGCTGGCGCGTTTCAATCGCCGCAGTTACTGTTGCTCTCAGGCGTGGGCCCCAAATCGGAATTGGCGGAGCATAATATCGACGCCGTGCATGATTTACCGGGCGTGGGCAAAAACCTGCAAGACCATGTGGATTACGTGATCAGCGCGCGCTCAAAATCTTTGGACACAGTCGGCTTTTCACTCAAGGGTTTCGTCAAGATGGCCGTCGAGGGATGGAAATATTTTCGTAAACGCAAGGGCATGCTGGCAACGAACTATGCCGAGGGTGGCGCGTTTCTGTATGCGGACAAGACCGCGCGTTCGCCCGACATACAGTTTCACTTCTGCCGCGCCTTGGTGGATGAGCATGGTAAAAAGCTCCATTGGGGGCATGGTTATTCTCTGCATGTGTGTGTTCTGCGTCCGAAAAGCCGCGGTTCTGTGACGCTGACGGACGCAAACCCCAAATCTTCCCCCGCCATAGATCCCGCATTTTTTGACGAAGAGGCTGATTTTGAGCTGTTAGTTAAAGGTACACGCTTGGCGCAGGAAATTTTCAGAGCGCCGGCTTTCAATGATGTACGGGGCGAACCGCTTTATGAAAGTGACACGGATGATGACGCTGTCTTGCGGGCTGATATTCGGGCCCGCGCTGATACGATCTACCACCCTGTCGGGACCTGCAAAATGGGTCAAGATCCGCTGGCTGTGGTCGATCATGAATTGCGTGTTCATGGATTGACGGGGCTTCGCGTGGTGGACGCATCCGTCATGCCGACGCTTGTGTCAGGCAACACAAATGCGCCGACAATTATGATCGCGGAGAAGGCGGCAGACATGATTAAGGCGGCGGCTCGGGCGAACTAATCCTCATTTTTGAATTTGTAAAAGCCATGAAAAACAAAGGGATAAATTTTAAAATAGGAAAATAATGGCGATTATATACCTAAGAAAGCAAGCAAGTGCAAGTCAGTCAAGTCATTGAAAATACAGAAGAAATTGTTGTAACAGAGGCTATGATTGAGGCTGGCGTTCGCGTCTTTTACAGGGATGACGCCGGTGATATATTAAGGGAATGGCTTGGCTTGGGAAGGTCTGATGACACGACATGGGACTCTCAAATAAATGACATCTTGTCTAAATTGATCCAAATACGTCGAGGGTGAAGTTTTGCATATCCTGACTGAGTGTGTCGAGATGGCCCGTTATTTGGTTTATCTCGTCTACCGTAAAAATATAGTTTTTTCTTTTGGGATTTGAGGTATCTGATAGGGACTTTTTCGTCTCTTCATCGCTAGGGGTATAGCATCTAGCGGGATATATTTTGTGAGTAAATCGTTCTCCGTATTTTCTTACCAACACGTGCATTTCCCAGCATCCGTGAATGATGCGATTGCGTTTTGTGTTTATCTTTTTCATTCTTTCGGTTAGTGCCAACAGCTTGTCACTTTCATTTTTCTTCAGTACGCTGACGCCAAATTCCTTAATTATATCTAGCGTGCTACGGGAGCCAAGAGCATTTACAAGGATGGAAACTTTATTCTTTTTCACGCCTAACATCTTGGCTAATAAAGATTGTGTGGAAAGCTCCAACAAGCTCCATGCATTCACAAACCTACCCATTGCGATATGACATTTTGTTATGTCAGGTTCTACTAAGTGTATCTTGTAATCGGAATCATCGTCTGTTGGTAGTTCTTGATTGGGGAAAATAAAACTGACACTGTATGGGAGATCGCCCGAAAAATACGCATGAAACAATTTGTAGTGAACTAGCTTTGGATAATTTTCAACCATGACTAAAACTCCAGACTTCCAAGAAACTCTCAAGCGGTTGCTTAATACGCCGCCTAAAGAGAATAAGCCGCTAAATGCGGAGGATCAAAAAGATGATAAATCAAAAAAAACAGGCACGGCTAAAAATAGTAATGATAATTGCTAAAATTTTAGCCGTGCCTGTTCAGGTTCATCAGCGCTACTTTATGTGAAAGAAGTCGCTTATATTTAACTTACTTGGGCCTCTGTAAGTCGCAGAGTTGGTTTGACTATCGATTACAAGAAGTTTGTCTTTAGAGTCGATTAGGTCAGAGTTGTAATACATCCTATGGGATATGTCATTCAAACTCTCTGTTGACCTAACAGACGCAAATGATGTGGTTGAAGTCCAGTGCAAGGTCTTTTTTATTTCCACCATCAGGCTGTTATATCTTTGAGAATATGTAGAGTCTGAGGCTATCTCAAAACTGATAATATATGTGTAGTAAGTTGCCATGTTCGTATCCTTTACGTCTGGCGTTAAAGAGACGAATTGACAATCTAATTTCAAAATGCATATGTGCAGTCCTTGGTGTTGTTTCCGCTTCGTCTCGAAAATGAAGTGCGGAAGCTACAAAATTAGGCCGCATGGTGCGCTAACACCGTGCGGCCGTTAATTTTGCAACCGTCACAAATACCTAATGCAGGATTCGCTAGATGAGGCAAGCGCTTTAATGGCCTTGGTCTTATTCACCCTATGTTCCACTTTTAGGCTTCCAATAAAAGCTAGTCGCGAAGGCTTTTCCCTTACGCGGCTTTATTAGTCCGCCGATATGTGAGGCGCTTGCC
This sequence comes from Maricaulaceae bacterium, assembly GCA_048268905.1. GTDB lineage: Bacteria > Pseudomonadota > Alphaproteobacteria > Caulobacterales > Maricaulaceae > JACOMS01. Next base: position 320,716 of record JBLWUN010000001.1, read on the forward strand.
TTCAATACCTTTCAGTGCCGCATCACGGCGCTCATTGTCATTTAGGTTACGGCCATTATAACGGAAGTCAAATTCGGTTACGTAGCGCTGTAGGTGGCTTTCACCGCAATGCTGGTATGTGCCAATCATTCCACGCTTGAAGATGCTGTAGTAGCCTTCAAGCGTGTTTGTGTAGACGTCACCGCGAACATATTCGTTACGCGCATGATTGACCTTCTCATGGCGATTGAACTCTTCACCTACGGTTGTGTAAAGGCGGCTTTCATCGGTCATAAGGTGAGACTTACGATCTACGTTGCGAACAAGGATTTCACGGATATTGGCACGGTTCGCTTTATCAACATGGAAAGAGCGAACATTTCCGCCGCGCTCAACAAGAGACACAACAGTGTATTTGTTTGATACGCCACCAAAGCCGCCTTTTGTGCCTTTAGTAGATGTACGCTTTAAAGCGCGTTTCTTTTTAAGGCTCACTTTGTTGCCAAAGTAAGTTTCATCGGCTTCTACGGGCATTTCATCGCCGCCAAGAGGCGGAGGATTAGTGTCTGTCATAGCTTCACGGATGCGGTGACACATAAACCAAGCGGTTTTGTAGGTCACGCCTAGCATACGGTGGATTTGATGGGCGCTCATGCCCTTCTTAGAGGCTGTAAGAAGGTGAGTAGCTAGAAGCCACTTATTCAAGGGAACTTTTGAGCGCTCAAACACGGTTCCAACAGTTACGGTAAACTGCTGGCGACATTCTTTCTCGTTGCACTGGCGCAATCCCGCGCGGTGTGACTTACCAGTCATTTCACGGACGTTCTGTGAGCCACAATGAGGACACACAGCGCCTTCAGGCCAACGTGTGGCTTCAAGGTGCAAACGAGCAGCCTCTTTGTCGATAAAGATAGGATTTAGTATGTCTGTAATAGCGTTCATAGCTATTTTATCGGCTTAAATCTCTGCTTTGTCAAGTATATAATCGCCAAAATAATCCTCTTTCGCTCAAAGCGCGATATAAAAGCTCATATTCAAAACTGCGCCTCAAGGGCCTTCGGGTTCATGGAGCCATGTCAAATGAGCGATACATGAAACACCTATTTTCCAACCTGTTAAAAAAAGACGCCGTTCCTGCGCCCCGGGCGGGGACCAAGGGGATGTCGCCGCTGGTCTCGTTTCAAATGTCGGGGACGGCAACTTGGACACCGCGCCATTATTCAGCGCTTGTACGGGAAGCTTATCAACGCAATCCGATTGCCTACCGCTGTATCCGGCTTGTCGCCGAAGCGGCGGCATCGGTTCGGTTGTGTCCTCGCAGACGCGGGGAATGCATGACCGGAGATCCGGCTGACCTACTGCTCAGCGGCGGCATCGGGCCCGTCGGCGCGGACGTCATGGAGGCTTTTTACGGTTACCTTCAAGTGAGCGGAAATGCCTATCTTGAAGCGGGCGTCGCCTCGGGCGTTCCAGCCGCGCTTTACGCACTTCGCCCCGATCGGGTGAGTGTGAAAACAACGCGGGAGGGATGGCCTTGCGGGTTCTCTTATGATGCCGGGGGCCGCACGCGGCATTTCCATTTGGACGCAGCATCCGGGCGGACGGCCATCTTTCACATGCGCCTTTTTCATCCGCTCCACGACACGCTCGGTTTCTCCCCGCTTGAAGCGGCGGCGCAGGCCGTGGACATTCACAATGAGGGCGGCCGCTGGACAAAGGGTCTGCTCGACAATTCGGCGCGGCCTAGCGGTGCATTGGTTTATCAAACCGTAGAGCGCGGGCAGCAGATGACCTCCGAGCAATTTGACCGTATCAAAGAGGAACTTGAAAGCGCCTATAGCGGCGCGCAGCATGCAGGCCGCCCCATGGTGCTCGAAGGGGGGCTGGACTGGAAAAGCATGAGCTTTTCTCCCGCAGACATGGACTTCCTTGAAGCGCGGCGCGAGGCGGCGCGTGAGATTGCCCTGGCGCTTGGCGTGCCGCCCATGCTGCTCGGTATTCCAGGTGACAATACGTATTCAAACTTCAAGGAAGCCAATCTCGCCTTTTGGCGTCAAACGATTATGCCGCTGGTCAACAAGACGGCGCGAGGGCTTGAAGGGTGGTTGAGACCCTGGATGGGTGACGACCTCTCGATTGTACCGGCCTACGACGATGTACCAGCACTGGCGGAAGAGCGCGCGGCGAGGTGGGGACGGCTCAGCGAGGCCAGTTTCCTCACCGATCAGGAGCGGCGCGAGATGGCTGGATTACCGCCTCAAGGAGGTCCGCAATGACCTCGCGTCCTTTTGTATTTGACCGCACCTTGACCCTCGGCGTGATTATATCGCTTTTGTTGCAAACCTGCGGCGCGGTCTTGTGGGCCGGGGCAGCAGAAGCGCGTATTCAGTCACTGGAAAGCTTCGCCCGTGACAGTGTGCCGGTCACCGAGCGTCGCCCTGATCTTGGTAAACAGCCTATGGATGTGCGGGTGTATTTCATTGATCGCACCCGAGATTTTCAAGTGGGTATGGTCTCCGCGCAAGACCGGCTAGAGCAAACCGCGTTTGCACTCGACATTCGCGCGCCCGTCGTGATGGGCGGGGCGCAGGCAAAAGCACTGGCGGACCGACTTCTTTCTCAGGCGCAGGCGTCTCAAAATACGATAGAGTTCAACTTGTCACCTGCGCGTCTGGATGTGGAAGCAGGTGATATTGTTGAACTTCCGGGTCTTGAAGGCGGCTGGAAGGTGGACGCGATTGCGCGCGGGGAACACCAAAAAGTGTTCGCGCGGACGGTGAATGTTCTTAATACTGCGGAGGTTTCTGGTTATGAGCCGGGACCTTTACCGGCCGTTTCGTGGGCTGGAAAACCAGCGGTGATTATCCTCGATATACCAGACACGAACGAGGATGGCGGGCGGCAGGGCGTACTGGTGGGCGTGCAGGCCTCGCCATTTAATCCGGTCACGGTCTTTGGACCTGATGGCGACGTGACGTTGACATCGCCAGCATCTGTGGGAACCCTGATGACAGAATTACCCTCTGGTCCATGTGGGCGGTGGGACCATTTTTCGGTATGTGAGGTCTCTATTCCGGATGTGGATCTCGCGGCGGTTGATGAAGACACTTTGTTGGCGGGAGCCAACCGGTTTGCTGTGGAAACAGAGTTTGGATGGGAAATCTTTCAAGCCAAAGATATCGAACTGATCGATGTATCTACATATAGGTTTAAGGGGTTGCTTCGCGGCCTTTTTGGCACTGATGCTGATATGATGGGACGTGTTCCCGTAGGCGCGCGGGTCACTTACTTAGGTCAAGGTTTTATCGATTTGCCTGTCTCACCGACCCGGATCGGAGACGAAATCGAGATTTACGGCGAAGGCGCGGGGCGGAAAAGTGACGTGTCCAAATTTATCTATCAAAGCCGCCATTTAAGACCCTTGTCGCCCGTGCATGGCATAGCCGAATTGAATGATGATGGTCTGCGTGTGAGTTGGATACGCCGCACTCGCATTGGCGGAGATAGCTGGGCGGGTCTGGATGTACCTCTTGGCGAGGACGCAGAGCTTTACCGTGTTGACTTCATTATGGCTGAGAATGTGATCGCGTCTTTCGACGTGACCACGCCGTCGCTCTTCTTACCGTCTCTGGCGCTGAGCCAATTGGGCTCCTATGAGTCGATTCTCGTTCGGCAGGGTTCAGCCGCGTTCGGATACGGCCCTGCGCTTCGGCTATAATGCGTAATTTTCGCCGTTTTGGGTGTTGAATCGAGAGACTTTTCGCTGAACCATTGCGAAACGCAGCTTTCCCCTTAAATAGGAGGTGAAGGAGAATTTTGTGGCGAAAGATCCCTATAAATTACTTGGAATTACAAAGTCGGCAACCGAAGCAGAGATCAAGAAGGCATATCGGACACTGGCGAAAAAATTACATCCGGATGTAAACCCCGGAGACGAAGCGGCTGCGACGAAGTTTAAAGAGATTACGGCGGCCTATACGCTGTTGTCGAATAAAGACCTGCGCGCGCAATATGATAGTGGTAAAGTTGACGCGAGTGGGCAGCAACAAAATCCGTTTGCCGGAGCGAGCGCTGGCGGAGGCAATCCGTTCGGAGGTGGAAACCCGTTCGGGGGCGCGCGCGGAGGCTTTAGCAGCGCGGGTATGGGCGGCGATGATATGGCCGATTTGTTCTCCTCTCTTTTTGGCATGCAAATGGGCGCAGGTCCGGGCGCGCGGACGCGATCGCGTGTACAGCGGCCTCAAAAAGGCGCGGATGTACGCTATAAATTATCGCTTAGTTTTGTGGATGCGCTTACGGGCGGTACTAAACGTGTCAACCTTGGCGGCGATCAATCGCTGGACGTTAAAATTCCAAAAGGCGTTGAAGACGGGACGACGCTCCGGCTGCGCGGAAAAGGCCACCCTGGCACTTATGGGGGCCCTGCGGGCGATGCAAAGGTTGAAATTACGGTCTTGCCGGACAAGAACTTTTCTGTTGAAGGCAAACATATTCGCCTGAACTTGCCGATTTCCGTTCAAGAAGCCGTACTGGGTGCCAAGGTCCGTGTACCCATGCCGGGCGGTGCAATTTCTCTCAATATTCCTGCAGGAACGAACGCCGGAAAGACATTTCGCGTGAAGGATAAGGGGCTCAAAGGGGGCGACCTCTTGGTGACAACCCAAATCGTGCTTGACAATCCGGAAGATGGCGGACTGAAGGTCTGGGCGGAAAGCGTCGGTATTCAATCGCCGAATGCTGCGAGGGATGCATTAACGAAATCGACATCAAAATGAACTCTGTATTCAGCTTCTATTCAGGGCTGAGAGGGTAGGTCGAGGATTATGACGCATAGATTACGACATATCGCGCTCTGCGCCGTAGTGATTGCCGGAAGTTTTTCCGCCGCGATCACGGCGCAATCGCAATCGGATCGCAAGCTCCTACCTTTGAATGAAAAGGTCGTGCCCGTAACCCCTTTGTCGTCTTCGTGGCAGCCGCCGATGAGGCATTACGCGCAGAATAAGATTTCTTATGCGCAAGCCAAATCGATTGCGGAGCGGCGCGTTCCCGGCGCGAAAGTGGTGGATATTTCCCTCAACGGAAATACGTACCGTGTTCGAATGGAACGCCGTGATGGCCGTGTTGTCGATGTTTATATTGACGCGGTCACAGGTCGTGTCCGATAACAGCCGCAAATAACTGCGAGATTTCCATGCGTATATTAGTCGTCGAAGATGATCCTGACCTGTCCCGCCAATTGGCCGAAGCATTAAAAGATAGCGGTTACGCCGTAGATGTTGCGTCTGATGGTGAAGAAGGGCACTTCCTTGGGGATACAGAACCTTATGATGCTGTCATTCTCGATCTGGGTTTGCCAGTGATTGACGGCGTCAGCGTTTTGCAAAAATGGCGCGCTGATGGCCGCAAATTTCCTGTCATCATCCTGACCGCACGTGACCAGTGGAGCGAGAAAGTCTCCGGCTTCGATGCCGGTGCAGATGATTATTTGACGAAGCCGTTCCACACAGAAGAGCTGCTCGCGCGGTTAAGGGCTCTGGTTCGCCGCGCCGCTGGCCATACGACAGATTCCATCGAAATTGGCGGACTGCACGTTGATAACCGCGCGGCGCGCGCTTTCGTGGACGGGATGCCCATTAAACTGACATCGCATGAGTTTCGTCTTTTGTCATACCTGGCCATGCATCGCGGGCGAGTGATTTCCCGCACAGAGCTTGTGGAGCATATTTACGATCAGGATTTTGATCGCGACTCCAATACGATTGAGGTTTTTATTGGCCGCCTTCGCCGCAAAATCGGCGTCGACAGAATTGAAACTGTCAGGGGCCTTGGCTATCGATTGTCTGATCCGACCGAAAAAGCCAAAAAATAGCCGTGAACCCATCGAGCGCGCCATCAAATAGCAGCTCATCCCTTGTTCTGCGGCTTGTCCGCGGGGCGGCTGTTTGGGCCTTGCCAATTTTGGCGTTTACAGCATTTGCGCTCACTTGGTTCTATAGGGCCTCAACTTACCGTCTTTATGACGAACCCTTGAATAGTACGATCACGGCGCTCATCGCATCTGTGGAAATTAGTCCCGAGCGCGAGTTGTCCCTCAGCCGTGAGCCGCTTGATCCCCGTTATCAGCAAGCGCTTTCGGGATATTATTGGATGATCGGAACGCTAGACGAAAAAGGGTTTGTGACGCCCTTAAAAGCATCGCGGTCTATGGCGGGGGAAGGGCTCCTGCTTCGGCCCGCAGACGCTGCCCTCTTAATAAAAAGCCCTGGTACGCTTGTTCAAACCAAGGCGGATGGCCCCGATACAAATGATCCCCTAAGGGTTTTGGCGAAGTCTGTTGTCTTTGAAAATATTGGAGATCAGCGGCTGGTGATGATCGCCGCTGCAGATGGACGCCCCGCTGCGAGAGCGGTTCAAAGCTTCGCGGCGCTGGCTATCGGTTTTATGCTGTTCTTGGCGGCAGGGGTGATGGTGGGTATTTTTACGCAGGTTCGGCTAGGACTACGCCCTTTGTTTGAGCTGCGAGAGAAAGTTGCCGATGTGCGCGAGGGGCGGGCCACCCGCGTCGATGGCGACTATCCGCAAGAAATTCAGCCTTTGGCGACGGAACTCAATTCTCTTATCGATCACAATAAGAATGTGGTGGATCAAGCCAATACTCACGTCAGCAATTTAGCGCACGCTCTGAAAACACCGCTGGCTGTTTTGCTCAATGAAGCAGGTACGTCCAAGTCCAAATTGGCCGAGATTGTCTCTCGGCAATCAGAGACCATGAAAAATCAGGTGGATCACCATTTACGCCGCGCCCGTGCTGCCGCGAGAGGTCAGGCCATTGGTGTCAGCACCTCTGTGGCCGAGACCCTCGAACCGCTCGCGCGTACGCTGGAGCGCATTTATCGGGACAAAGATATTAATTTTGACCTCGAAATTACAGATAATCTTTTGTTTCGGGGCGAGAAGCGCGACCTTGAGGAAATGGCTGGAAATTTGATGGATAATGCCTGCAAATGGACGCGCTCTGATGTGACCGTAAGGGCGAAAGCGTCTGCCACAGAGGACGGAATGATGGAAATTTGCGTTTCGGACAATGGACCAGGCTTGCCGGAAGAAAATTACGCGGAAGCCTTAAAACGCGGCGCACGCTTGGACGAAGCGACGCCCGGGACGGGGTTTGGTCTGTCTATCGTTGATGATTTGGCAAAGGCGTATAATGGCCGCCTTACTCTCGCGCGTGCCGATGCTGGGGGGTTAAGTGCGGCGCTGACCCTGCCGCGCAGATTATAAATTTCATATATGGGGCACTGAAATGGCGAAAGAACCGATTCACCTTGAGACCCGCGATTCGCATGGCGAACGCCTCTACTCGCCTTCTGCAGGGCGTAACAGCGCCGACATCGCACTGATCCTCGAACAAGATCTACCGCGCGGTGCGCGCGTGTTGGAAATCGCGGGCGGTACGGGGGAGCATGCCGCATATATTTGCGGCCGCCGACCAGACATTATCTGGCAGCCCTCAGACCCTGATGCGGGATCCCGAGCGAGCCAAAATTCATGGGCGGAAGACAGGCCAGGGCAGATTTTGCCATCTCTTGCGCTTGACGTGATGGCACCGGCTTGGTGGTCCGGTTTGCAAGACTTTGACGCCGTTTATTGCGCGAATATGATCCATATCGCGCCGTGGGCGGCGGCGTTGGGACTCGCAAAAGGCGTATCGCAACTCCTTGGGGATAGCGGAAAAATGTATCTCTACGGGCCGTTTCAAGAAGGGGACGCAACCGCGCCGTCAAACCTTGAATTTGATAGAAATCTTAAAGCGCGAAATTTCGAATGGGGCGTACGTGATTTGCAATCTGTTAAGCATATCTTTGCAGATGTGGGTTTTAATAGCTGTACCCGGCGCGTCATGCCTAAGGAAAACAGGATGTTGATTTTCTCAAAGTGACAGTGTGACGCCTAAATCGGGTAACATGAACATTTTGTCATGTTTTGGACAGATTTAGGATAGACGCAGGGCTTCACTCTGCGCACTTCATGGAGAGAATTGTGATTGCACAATCCAACCTTATCATTTCCCGCACAGGACGGGCTTTATTGCTGAGCGTCGCTTCGGCTGCGGCTTTGGCTGCGCCTGTCAGCGCGCAGCTTTACCAGCCAACGCCTGTTGTGCTGAAAACCCAGCAGCCACAGCCTAATTCCATTGCCGATTTGGTCGAACGGATCAGTCCTGCCGTCGTCAATATTAAGGTGACCACTGAAAGCGGCGATGTCACAACGGAAGGTCAGGGCTCTGGTTTTATCATTTCTCAACAAGGTGAAGTCGTGACCAATTATCACGTTATCGAGGGCGGTGAAAAAATCACCGTCGTCTTTAACAATGATGTGAGCTTTCCCGCGCAAATCGTCGGCACCGATGAAGAGACGGATTTGGCGCTCCTAAAAATCAGCAGCCCGCAACCATTTCCTCATGTAAATTTCTATCGTGGATCTCCAATCCGTATCGGGGATTGGGTCATTGCGATCGGGAACCCGTTTGGCATTGGTCAGTCCACAAGTTTGGGCATTATTTCCGCGATTGGGCGTGACCGGGTCGAATCCGGCGCTTATGTGGATTACATCCAAACAGACGCGACCATTAACCGGGGGAACTCCGGTGGGCCGCTATTTAACCCGGCTGGACAAGTTGTCGGTGTCAACTCCGCTATTTTCTCACCCACGGGCGCCAGCGTCGGTATTGCGTTCTCTATTCCTCATCAAACAGCGGAGGAAGTCGTTGCTGAGTTACGCACCAATGGGCGCGTTCGGCGCGGTTGGCTTGGCGCAGGGTTGCGCACGGCAGAGCTTTCACGCGGCAATGCGGCAAGCCCGTTCAATTCAGGGGCGATTGTGAACCAACTCGTTGCGGGAAGCCCCGCGCATAAATATGGCTTGCAGGTCGATGATATTATCATGCGAATTAACGGAACTCCGGTTGCGGATTCTGTCGAAGCCACACGTTTGATTGCTAAGTTTAAACCCGGTCAGCAGGTGCAGTTCGAAATTGAACGCAATGAAACGGTTCAAAATGTTGCCGTTCTTGTGGATGAACGGCCCGCCAAAGAAGCGGTAGAGCGCGCCAAATCCGGTGCATCGGTTGCGGTAGGGCGTCCCTCTGCTCCGAACACTCATGCGCCAGCCCCCGCACCCTCATCACGAGCCGGTAGCGATGGCCTATCGCTTGTGGACCTGAGTTCCGAGTTCAGACGCTCTATCGGCATGCGGGCCGACCAGGTCGGTGTGTATGTGGAAAGTGTGGCGCAGGGTAGCCTTGCCGCACGCCATGGAATTGAATCAAATATGGTTTTACTCGAAGCAGATCGCAAGCCCATCGCAAGTGTTCGCAGTTTTAGAGCCATGATCGAAAAGGCGAAACAAAATAATGTTTCGGAAATTTTATTGTTGGTGAGAACCATCAGCGGAAATGAAAACTACGTTTCTCTGCCTATTTAGAGAGACATTTTTAAGGAGCGCAGGATGCGTATTTTAGTTGTTGAAGATGATGAAGTTGCGGCGGAATATGTCCGTAAAGGTCTAATGGAAGCCGGTCACGTCGTCGATTTAGCAGTTAATGGTGACATGGGCCTCGAGATGGCTCGTGCCGCGGATTATGACGCCCTTGTTCTCGACCGGATGATGCCGAAGATGGACGGTCTGGAAATGCTCACACATCTGCGCGACGATGGCGATTCGACGCCAGTCCTGATTTTATCTGCGCTCGGCGAAGTGGATCACCGCGTTGAAGGCTTAAGGGCTGGCGGCGATGATTACCTCGCGAAACCTTATGCTTTTTCAGAGCTTTTAGCCCGCGTAGAAGCGATTGGCCGACGCAGCGACCCAAGCGCGGCCGTCACGAAATTGAAAGTTGGCGAACTCGAAATGGATTTGTTGGCGCGTACCGTGAAACGCGAAGGTAAGGGAATATTGCTGCAACCTCGCGAGTTTAGATTGCTCGAGTGCCTGATGCGAAATGCGGGGCGGGTTGTGACGCGGACGATGCTTTTGGAAAAAGTCTGGGACTATCACTTTGACCCCCAGACCAATGTTATCGACGTTCATATTTCCCGTTTGCGCGGAAAGATCGATAAGGACTTTGATACGGCGCTGCTCCATACGGTTCGCGGTGCGGGTTATCGCTTGCAGACGTAATCGCGTCTGCTAGCGTGCGCACATGCTAACCGTCCTTCGGAAACTTTACCGCAATACGCTATTTCGGCTGAGCCTCTTGGTCGCCATGCTGTTTGTTCTCAGCTCATTCATTTTGCTGGGTTACGTTTACTGGGCGACAATTAGCTCGGAGTTTCAGCGCGTGGACAGGGCGCTCGTCGCAGAGATCAACGAACTCAACGCGCTTTTCGAAGAACGCGGGCCCGGCGCATTGGGCACGGAAGTGTTTCTGCGCTCGGCGTCCCGAGAAGGCCTATATCTCGTCGTTTATGGCGAGCAGGTGACAGGTAATTTGGTCGGACAGCCCGTTGAAAATGAGATGGGCCTTCAAGACCTTCTTGTCGAAGATATTGGCCTGACCTATCGCAAGCGGCGGTTCACCTATGGGTTTCGTGAAGACGAAGATTCCGACTTTCGGGATCGGCGCGTCCGAGGGCTCCAAGGCCCTCTTTTGCTGGGCGGTGAAATAAAAGGGCAGATGCTCGTGGCGCGTGACGTGGAAATGACCATGCGGACGGCTGACCGCGTTCGTACGGCGATGTTGACCTCTGCGCTGATCTCTCTCGCGATGGGCTTGATTATTGGACTCTTTGTCTCGCGGCGGTTTTCCCGGCGTGTGGAGGACTTTAACCGGCTGGCCACAGATATTCGTGCCGGCAATCTTGAACGTCGCGCCCCGCGAAATTTCAGCGAAGACGAGCTTGATCTTCTGGCAGAACATCTCAATGCCATGCTTGACCATATTGATACGCTGATGAAGGCGATGCGCTACGCGGGGGACAGTATTGCCCACGACTTACGCTCGCCCCTGACGCGCCTTCGTACCCGCCTTGAGAGCGCGGCGGGGGCCATTAAAGATCAGACGGCGCAGGATACGCTTTACGCTGCGGCCGAAGATGCGGGTCAGCTTCTATCCACATTTGATTCTGTGTTGCGCATTGCCCGTCTTGAAGCGGGTGAGCGGCGGGAGCTTTTGGTTGATGTGGATCCCAAGCCGCTTCTGGATGACCTTGCGGAACTTTATGAACCCGCCTGCGAAGATGCTGGCCTGAGTTTCTCTGCTGATATTGCGGAGGGGCAAGTTGTCAGCGCGGATCGGGGCTTACTGTCTCAAGCCGTGTCCAACCTTATGGAAAACGCGATAAAATATACGCCCTCCGGCGGCGATATCGTTTTATCGCTGGGGCGAGATAAAATGGGCCGAGTTGTGATTGCCATCACCGATAGCGGTCAAGGCATTCCGCCGTTGGAGCGCGAGCGCGTGAAAGAGCGCTTTGTGCGTTTGGATAAAAGCCGCTCTTTGCCCGGTAGCGGATTGGGGTTATCACTTGTGGATGCTGTGGCCGATCTCCATCGCGCGGAATTTGTTCTGGCGGATGGTATTCATTCTGAGCACGGCGAGGGACTTTCCGCGAAACTGATTTTTCCGCGGCGGCGTAAGGGCAAGTAAAGAAATAGATGACGGATAAAGAGTCGATCACAGAGGCGCAAATTCGCGCTCGAAATCATTCCCCCTATCTAGCTGAAAGCCTCTCACTCTTTCCGCAGATCGCAGACGCGGTCCTTCAGAGATCCCCCCGTGATATTTTTAAAAGTCTTGTCTCAGAGCTCCCGGTTGAGGTCGAAAGCCTTGAAGCGGAGATGGCGAGCTTACGGATTTTCAAACGGCAGGCCCACCTTGTTATTGCTTTGGCTGATATTTCTACCATCTGGGACTGGGAGGCGGTCACAGAGCATCTCACAATTCTTGCAGATATATGTATGGGACGTCTTTTGAGGGCGGCGGGCGCTGAAGCCAATGTGGAAGGAACAAAGGACAATCCGGTCCCCGGTCTATTCGCACTTGCGGTTGGAAAATATGGTGCGCGGGAGCTGAACTATTCAAGCGACATTGATTTCAATGTTTTTTACGACCCGAATATCGTGAAGCTCCCTAATCCCGCGCGGGCGGAGCGCACGTTGATTAAAATCGTTCAGTCTCTGATCAAGGGTTTTGAGCGTATGACGGGGGAGGGCTATATTTTCCGCACCGACCTGCGTCTTCGTCCCGATCCCAGATCCAATGCGGTCGCGGTCTCGACACTCACTGCAGAACGCTATTACGAAACGCTGGGACAAAATTGGGAACGCGCAGCTATGATTAAGGCGCGAGTTTGCGGCGGTGATTTGGCGGTGGGCAAAGCCTTTATCAAAGATGTGCTGTCACCGTTTATCTGGCGCCGAAATCTGGATTATGCCGCGATCGACGACATTTTGGCGATCAAGCGCCAAATTCATGCAGGCAAGGGGGGGATGAATATTCACGTCCCGGGCCATCATCTGAAATTAGGGAAAGGCGGAATCCGCGAGATCGAGTTTTATGCCCAAGTCCAGCAGCTTATCCTGGGGGGACGTTTGCCCGAATTACGGCTTTGTCGAACGGTGGACGTTCTGACAGCGCTGGCGGACGGAAACTTCATTTCCTACGAAGACGCCTTTGAAATGAAGCATCATTATGCCTCCTTGCGGACACTTGAACACCGCGCACAAATGGTGACCGACGCCCAGACTCATCACGTACCCGCAGACGAAGACGAGCGAGAAAGCTACGCAAAACTTTGTGGATATGAAAGCCGGGCTGCGCTCGAAATAGCCGTCCTACATATTTTGCGAGACGTACATGCGCGGTACGTCGCGCTTTTTCCGGAATTTGAGACCTTATCGTCCAATGAAGGAAATCTTGTCTTCACGGGCGTTGAGCCCGATCCCGAAACACTTGCGACGTTCGAACGTCTCGGGTTTGAGCGCGGCCAGGATATTTGGCGCGAAATGTCAGCTTGGCTTGGCGGGCGAATACAAGCGACAAAAACAGAGCGGGCGAGGGAATATCTGACGGCGCTGGCGCCTCTATTAATTGAGAAATGCGCGGAGACGGGTCAGCCTGACAGAGCCTTTTTTGCCTTTGCAAGATTTTTCACAAATGTCTCAACCGGCATTTCTCTGTTGTCCATGTTTTCGCGCGAGCCAGAACGTCTGGGACAGTTAATCCTTCTTATGACACGGTCTGGCCAAGTGGCGGATATGCTTGCCGCCAAACCTGCAATCCTCGACGCGATGGCCGATCCCGACTTTTTAAATCTTTCCGAGGCGTCACTCTCTGAGCCTTATTCGGGTGTAATTTCGGGGGCGAATGACTTTGAAGACGCGATAAATGCGGCGCGGCGCTTGGTTCGCGAAGACCATTTTCGAATTAGCACGGCAATCCTGCTCGGACGGATTAGCATTGATGATGCCGCGCCGCTTTTCACCTGTATTGCGGACGAAACCGTCAGGGCTTTGCTTCCCGTCGCCATCAAAGAAGTCGAAAGGGTGGCGGGGCCGGTTCGCGGGAATGTGGTCGTATTGGGCCTTGGTAAGATGGGCGGGCGTGAAATGCGCCTGACGTCTGATCTGGATATCATGCTGATCTACAAGCCTGCCGAGGGTGAAGAAAATGTTCAACGCCTCTACACAAAAGTAACGCAGCGATTGGTCAATGCCCTTTCGGCTGTCACGGAAGAGGGCGGCATGTTTGAGGTCGACATGGCTTTAAGACCGTCTGGCCGGTCTGGGCCGGTCGCCGTAACGATTGAAGCGTTTGAAAAATACTATTTGGAAAAGGCGTGGGCGTGGGAGTTTTTGGCGCTGACGCGAGCCAGGGTCATTGCCAGCCATTGTAAAAGCTTCGAAAGTGAGTTCGGCGCTGTATTGAGGAAAGCGATCACAGCGAAACGAGCGGACCTTGATATGGGGCGCGATATTGCAGATATGCTGGAGCGCACAAAGCGAGAGAAATTGCCGTCTGATATTTGGGACGTAAAGAATATCGATGGTGGCCAAAGAGATGCCGAATTCATTGTGCAATCCCTTTACCTCGACGCGAGGGACACGTTCTATCAAGCGGGTGATACCAGCAGTGTCGGCATGGCGAGGGAAGCTCTAGCGCACGGACTTTTGAACGCAAAACAAGCCCGACAGCTTGAAGATGCAATACAATTTTATCAGCGCTTTACGCAGGTCATCAGCTTAACGTCCGGAAATGAGCGGCCGGAGCTCAGCGCCCTTGAAACCGCTGCAGAGGTCCTCGCGATCGGGTCCGTGAGCGCACTAGAAAAGCTGCTTAAGACACATGCGTCGATTGTCTTCTCACTTGTGAAGCGTTTCGTCCTTAATCCTAAATAAGCCTAAGACTAGCCTTTAAGCCGCATAGGGATTTGGCGGTGTCGGATCATTTTTAGGACCCGTCCCAGAGGCGGGGCTGCGCGGAATTGGCGGCAATTGCTGTGGTGACGACATTTTCGCCGGGCCGGCTGACATATAATTTGGTTGCGGACGGGCTTGGGCACTGGGCTGAGGCATGGGCGTCGTTGCCTGATGCGACGTCATCTGCGGTGGTGGTGTCTGTTGCTGCGGTGGCTGCGATGGAATGTGCGCGGGGGCCGTTTGTTGGGGTGTTTGAACGCGAGGAGGCATTGGCGGGATTTGCGGCGCGGAGGGGTTCGTTCGCGGGGTTGGCGCTTCAACTCTTGTTGCCACAGTTTCCGGCGTCGGTACCGATTGCATCGGAGCGGTTGGCGCGGCTTGCCCAGATGGGGACGCTAAACTAGAAATGGAGCTATTGCCGCCCTCGGAGAGCACATCCGCAATATCTTGCGCGAGGCGAGAGATTTCGTCTGCAACTTCCCTATCAGATGTTTCGGCCACTTTTTTGAGGGGTTTGTTTGGCAAGGTAAAGATAACCGTTGTGCCTTCACCTTGAACAGATTCAATTTTGAAATTGCCGCCATGCATTTCCACAAGAGACTTAGACAGCGCAAGGCCAAGTCCCGTGCCTTCGGTTTGGCGTGTATTCTTCGTTTCGACCTGTTCAAATGGACGTGCCAAACGCTCAATATCCTCCGCAGATATGCCAATCCCGGTGTCAGAGACCCGAACGATAAGCCCCGCTGATTTCGAGGTAATGTCAACGCTAACGACGCCGCCTTCCGGAGTGAATTTGATTGCGTTGGTCAGAAGGTTCAAAAGAACTTGCTTCACGGCACGAGGATCCGCCTCGATTTCGTTTACGTCTTTGCTTTCGTAAACCAACTTCAAGTGATTATCATCTGCGCGCCCGCGTAAGATCCGAATGACTTGCTGGACCATGTCGTTCATTTGAAGGGGTTCGATATTCAGGTTCATTTTACCCGCTTCAATCTTGGACATGTCGAGAATATCGTTGATCAAAGAAAGCAAGTGCTGCCCCGAAAAAAGGATGTCGCCCACATATTCTTTATATCGCGGGTCGCCGAGCGGGCCGAACATCTCTTTTTGCAGAATGTCTGAAAACCCGTTGATGGCGTTGAGCGGCGTGCGCAATTCGTGACTCATATTGGCCAGAAATTCGCTTTTGGATTGGTTGGCTTCTTCGGCGCGAATTTTTTCTTGTTCGTAGTTTTCCGCAAGCTCGACAATCCGGCTTTGCGACTTCCGCAAAACATCAATGGTCTTTTGAAGCGCGTGTTCGTTCTCTTGAAGCTGTTGTTCGCGTGTCCGGATCGCTGTGACGTCCGTTCCAATACTTACGCGGCCGCCATCGTCTGTTGCCGTTTCGAGATACCGAATCCAGCGGCCGTCCTTCAGCTTAATTTCAAACCCTTGACCCGCGCCGGAATCGACCACTTCTTCAATCGCGCGCTGGGCATTATAATCGACGGTGATACGGTCCAGACCTTTGTGTAAAGACCCTGGAGGAAACCCAAAAAAGTTCTCGAAGCGGGCATTCCAAAGGGCCAATTGATCGCGTTGGTCCCAGATCACGAAAGAGTCATTCATGGACCGCAAAGCGTCAAACAGGCGGGCTTCCGCTGCTTGCAATCTGGCTTGTGCGCCTTTTTGTTCGGTCACGTCCAAAGCCATACCGATGATCACTCTGGAGTTATCTCCGCCGCGCGTCAGCGGGTGACCCCGGCAGGATAAAAGCATCGGGAGGCGGGCAACGGCCAAGTCAATTTCAAAATTTCCCGACATATGCGCGCGGCGGGCAAGATAGAGCAGGCGCTCACGATCCGCTTCATGAAAAATGGATAAAAACTGCTCCACGGGCATCAATTGTTCACTGTCTGGCAAGCCGAGCAAGGCGGCGAGAGAGCGGCTTACAAATGCCTCATTATGAGCGAGGTCGATTTCCCATACGCCGCCGCGGCTATTGTCGATGGCGGCCCGGTATCTTTGTTGGGAAATCTCGTTTTGAATTTTATTGACTTCAGATTTTTGAATGTGACTCTGAAGGTTGCGGGTCAGGTACCAGATAATGCCCCAAGTTCCGAAGGTCAGGAGAAAGATCAGCGCGAGTGAGCTTTTCCAGCCATCGGCAGAGACATGGGGTGGGGACGTGACAAGGCTGAGCGTCGACCCCGGAATAGGCTGTACGGCGAGCCATACAGGTTGGTCGTTAATTCTGTGGGGCTGAACCGAATTCACATCTGATTTCAGCAGATTGAGAAACTTATCGCTCGGCATATTATAATATGCTGCGGACCCGATTGCGCCCATGGCCGTGGGGCCATCAATCACGCGGCCGTTGGATTCAATCAGAGCGACCGTCGCCAGATCTGCATTCAGGAGCGTGCCCTGCTGCAGAGCCACCACGAGAAAAGCCTCGCCGGCGCGCTGCACAATCACGGGGCTTACCTCGCCTGCCGCGCCAATCAGTGATGTGATGATAACGCCAGATTGCGGAAAGGTTGAAAGATTGACGCTTGTGAGCGGCGCAGAATTGGCCGTGCCTTGAATTATTTTCCCATCAGCGCCAATCAGCGCCGCAGCGATGACGCCGTTTCCGCGGGCGACAATGTCAATGGCCTGTTTGCCGTCGCTCGCTGTGGTGAGGGCGTTATCGATCCATGCCAAATGTGAGTTCAGGTTGCTGGTGACATTATCAAGTTCAAATCCCAATGTCATAGATATTTGGGATTTGAGCTGCTCTTTGCCGCGTGTTCTTTCTCCGCCAATAATGAGCGTTGCGATCACCGCAGAGAGCAAAAAGAAGACGATCGCGGAAAGTATAAGCGCTTGTCGGGGGCTGCGCTGTGTGAATCTTTGGAAGATACGCTCGCTCTGTTCCTCCAAAAGGAGGCTGCGGCGATCTTCCGTTTGATCGGGAATATGAGCTATACTTGGCTGTCCGGAAGTAGAAAATTCATAAGGCTGGTATTGCGGCATAGGCATAGATGGAGCGTTGCCCCCCATACCCTTCTGCCGTGTCCCAAAATTACGCACATTCACCTCTATTGCGAATCAGTCTTGACTTTAAAGCGCAAAACGAGAAATCCAAGTCCCATCCTCAAGCGACCGCCCTCGCTCATTTATCGTCTGACGGAGGAAGCGGCGCAGGTTTTCCGATATAATAACCTTGCGCGGCATCGAAGCCGAGAGAGACCGCGAAGTCCAAAAGCTCTTTTGTTTCAATGCCTTCCGCAATGTAATGTACGTTCAGAGGCTCTTTTAAAGACATCAGAGATTTCAATATGGCGAGTTCTCGGTCATTCGTGAGCGCCGCTTGAACGAACTCGCCGTCAATTTTAAGCCAGTTGGCGGGCAGAGCGCGCAAATATCTGATCGACGCGGAGCCCGATCCCACATCATCCATGCAAATCGGGTGACCGCGTTCTTGCAGCGTCGTCAAAATTTCGGAAACCTTATCGAGTGATTTGAGATCCCATGTTTCGGTGAGTTCGAGCATGAGCTTGCTGGGTGAGGCTTTGTAAGCGGAGAGGCACGCCATCAAGGAGCGCTCAAAACCGTCATGTTCAAATGAAGCGCCGGAGAGGTTAATTGCGATGCCGGTGGACTCGGGATTAGCGTTTAACGTGAGGACGGCCCGCGCCAGCATTGATAAATCGAGGTCTTTGATAGCACCGCTAAGTTCTGCGGGGCGCAAGACTGTTTCCAGACCCCCTTCGCCCGCGAAGCGCACAAGCCATTCATGGTGCGAAATCCGCCCATCATCCAAATGAATGATAGGTTGCTGCAGAACGTCAAAGCGTTCTTCGGAGATGTGTTCCCGAAAACCATGAAAAGTACGTAAATCATTCATGCCGCTTCGTAGCAGACACCCCTAAAGAAAGTCCTTACGTGGCCGTTATCCAAGCGTCTTTGTGGCGATTTCCAAAACATTTTTTGATGGATTGGAATCGATGATGAGTTGGAGCTGATTTTTGATCAGGTTCTGACGATGAATATCCAGTTTCCGCCATATTTCGTAAACGCCTAACAGGCGCGCGGCGACTTGCGGATTGCGTTTATCCATATCCATGGCTTGCTCGGTGAAGAAGGCATAGCCTGCGCCGCTCACATGGTGGAATCCTGCGGTATTGTTCATTGCAAATCCTCCGACCAG
Source organism: Maricaulaceae bacterium (assembly GCA_048268905.1). Taxonomy (GTDB): domain Bacteria; phylum Pseudomonadota; class Alphaproteobacteria; order Caulobacterales; family Maricaulaceae; genus JACOMS01. Next base: position 339,293 of record JBLWUN010000001.1, read on the forward strand.
TGCGCGAACGCGGTTTGGATTTCCAGCATTATAAGCCGGGTGCGCGATCAAAGCTCTCATGGCTTTGACGGGGTCACTACTTTCCCGGCTGGCGGCAACGCTAAACCATTTATCGATCACGAGGGGGTGTTTCTCCCACTTCTCGTAAAAGTCTGTCATGGATTGATCGACTCTGCGCCCGCCTAGACGTGTAAGCGCCATGAGAGCTGATAGCTCGTCCGTCATGTTTGTGGCCGTCTTGAACTGCTTCATTGCGAGCGGTGCCGCTTGAGGGTCTTGCCGCGCGGAGAGGAGTGCAAGGCAGCGGTTGCGTAGCGCGCGGCGTCCAGCGGACTCGGCGTCTGCCGAGAAGAGGCCCTTTTCATCGAGCTTGTGATAGGTCGACAAAAGGTTGCCTTGGAGGCGGTCGGCGATTGCGCGCTGAAGCCAATTTGACGCCAGCTGAACGGCGATCGGGTCCACCGTCGAGAGTGTCTGTATGACTTCCATTTGAGTGGGCGGCGTGAGTACGAGTGCCTTAAAGGCATCGTCGAAGCGCGGATCGATGAGGGTGGCATGTAAAGCGTCCACATAGGCTTTGAGCGCGCGGTCCGGCGCTGGAATCTCTCCTGATTCAAGTGATTTGGACAGGTTGCCAAGTAGGCCGCGTGCCAAAGTTTGACCCGCTTCCCATCTGTTGAATCCGTTTGGATCAAAGCTCATCAAACGCAGCGTATCTGCGGTATTGTATTTTGCTTTCAGGATCACCGGCGCAGAGAAGTCTTGCAATGCCGACACGGTCATCGCCGTGCTGCCCTGATAGTCATATTTGATCGTCGTTTCGCGGTCGGCAAGGATCGTCAGCATGGGGTCAGATGTTTGTCCATCCTCGTGAATGACTTGCCAGCGTATCGGAATAATTTTTCCTTCTGGATGAAAATCGCTTTCTATAGGCGGGTTTTCTTGTGAAAAATGTATCTCTAGCCCGCCATCTGTCCGCGTTGTGGTGAGCGCGAGTTGCGGCGTTCCGGCTTCCTCGTACCAGCGCATGAATTGCGAGAGGTCACGGCCAGAGGCTTGCTGGAAGCAGGCGATAAATTCTTCGATTGTCGCGGCGGTTCCGTCGAGAGTGTCGAAATATATATCCGAGCCTTTGCGGAATGTCTCTTCGCCTAAAAGAGACTTGAGCATACGAATAAGCTCAGCGCCTTTCTCGTAAATGGTCGCAGTGTAAAAATTGTCGATTTTATAATATTCGGACGGACGTACAGGGTGCGCGAGCGGGCCGGCATCTTCCGGGAATTGGCGAGAGCGCAGAGCGCGGACGTCTTTGATACGCTGTACGGTTGCGCCGCGCTGGCTGGCGGAAAATTCCTGATCGCGGAACACGGTGAAGCCTTCCTTCAGGCAAAGCTGAAACCAATCCCGGCATGTAATGCGGTTGCCTGTCCAGTTGTGGAAATACTCATGGGCGACCACGCTTTCAATGCGTTCGAAATTAAAATCTGTTGCTGTTTCCGCGTCGGCTAATAGCAACGACGAATTGAAAATGTTCAGACCCTTATTTTCCATAGCGCCGAAGTTAAAATCCCGAACGGCCACAATCATGAAGCGATCGAGATCATATTCTCGTCCAAAGGCCTCTTCGTCCCATTTCATTGAGCGCTTTAACGCGTCCATGGCGTACTCAGCTTTTGAGGCGTCGCCCGGATCGACGAAAATCGTCAACGGAATAAGGCGGCCGCTCCGTGTCATGAATTCATCTTCAAGCGTATCAAATTGTCCGGCGACGAGGGCAAAGAGATAGCAAGGCTTGGGGAAGGGGTCTTCCCAGATGGCATAGTGGCGTCCATTGCCAAGGTCGCCAGACTCGATACGGTTACCGTTCGCGAGCAAGTGGAGATAGTCGATCCGGTCAGCTTCAATACGCACAGTAAAGGTGGACAGCACGTCGGGACGATCCGGATAATAGGTAATGCGGCGAAATCCTTCGGCTTCGCATTGGGTGCAGAACCGTCCGCCGGATACATATAGCCCCATCAATGTGGAGTTTGTCGCCGGATTACAGACCGTCTCGATGCTGATTGTGCAGGCGTCAGGAACGCTGTCGAGGGTCAGGTGCGACTGGGTGAGTGTATATTCAGACCGTTTGAGTTCGCGCCCGTCAATGCGGACAGATTTTAGCTCGATGTCTTCACCATCGAGTATCAATGGCCCCTCTGAGAGCCGCGTGACGTCGAGCTTGGATCGCACGCGCGTCGCCTGCGGGTGCAGGTCAAAATCAAGATACACGCTCTCTATACGGAAGTTCGGCGGGGTATAGTCTGCGAGCCTTGTGGGTGCAGATGTCTGGTTTGGGGCGGTTTCCGTACGCATGAGGTCTCCTTTGTTGACCGCATATGTGGGGCAGGAGCCTTGAAAATCAAGGTAAAAATCTCGCTGTCCACAAGCTTTGTCATGCGCGTTCTATCTGGACAAGGCCTCAAAGGTTTGTCACCACGTCAAATTATGAGCCAATTGTCAGAACAGCATTTTGAGCAAGCCCAGCTTGCCGCCGCAGAACTCGACGCCGCGATGCAGCCCCTCAAGATGTTATCTTCGGTCGAGTGGCCGGACGAGTTTCGGGGGCGTTTCATTCAGAGGGGAATTTTACCCACTCCCGCATATGCGCATCTGGATATTTCTGATAGCCTCGCGGCGGTTCAATCCGCGCGCTTGCGGATTAACGGGAGTAACCCTGTCTTTGATTGGCTCCGCCGCCTCGCGGATACAACCGAAACGATGGCGCTCATGCTCCAAGCCCGGGGCACGGCTGACTTCTCAAAGCATAGCCAAACCTTGTTTGGGCAGCCATCACGTCTGATGCTGGATCGCAAGACACGCGTGATCGATTTGGCGCGCCACATGGACGAAGCGTTGGAGGATTTGGATATCTCCAAGCTTGTCATTGCCGGCTATGAGCAATTTTTGGACGCGGAGGCCTTCGCCGCTGAATTTCGTCCGCTGCTGACTCGGCACTTTGGCGCGGACGCGCCGGAAGTGGTGATTGCTGATGACTTGACGGCTAAAGCTGTCGCTGGTTCTGGGCGTATTCGCTTGCGGTCCAACGCCGAGTTTTCAAATCGAGACATCGACCAGCTCTTACAGCATGAAGCGCTCGTCCATATCGCCACGTCGCTCAACGGTAAAGCTCAGGAGAAATTCCCGATTTTGGGCCGCGCCCATGCGGGCACAACCGAGGTGCAGGAAGGTCTCGCCGTGTTTGCGGAACTCATGAGCGGCGCGATGGACCCGCAAAGGTTCAGACGACTCGCCGACCGGGTTATGGCGATTCAAATGTCGCTGGACGGCGCGGATTTTGTTGAAATTTATCAGTTCTATCTGGAACGCACGCGCTCACCCGAAGAGGCTTATGAAAATACACGCCGGATTCACCGCGGCGGAACGCTCTCGGGCGGTTCTCCGTTTACAAAGGATATGGTTTATCTTAACGGGCTTCTTCGCGTTCACAATTTTATGCGCACGGTCGTCAAGCTTGGACGCGCGGACCTGATCCGGCTGTTATTTGTGGGTAAACTTGACATTGAGGATGTTCCGGCGTTGGCCCAGCTCGCGCGGTCCGGCCGCCTCATGCCGCCAAAATATATGCCGCCATGGGTTAAGGATTTACGTTTTTTGGTGTCCTATCTTGCCTATTCGAGTTTTCTCAATCAGGTGCGGATGCCGGGGTTTCAAGCCTACTATGAAGATGCACTCTCAGATGTGCCGGTTGTTTGGGATTGGGCCGGATAGGGTTTTAACGCTCTGTTAATAGGTCTTTTTTGCAAAGCCTTAGGGACGAATTTTGCCGCGCAGTTAATCAGAAACCTTGCCACTCTCTTTAGGGTGTTTGCTTACCTGCCCTTAAAGGGCATTTGCTATTTTCAAGGGGTCTCCACAAATAAGAAAGGATTCTTATGTTGGACCCATCACTGATAAGGGGATTATCCTCTTTACCCTACGGAGGTTATAAGGCCTCTTTGCAAGACCGCGCAGAAGCCGCGCAGACGTCGCCCCCGACATCTGCCTCGCCAGATGCAGGCCGCGAAGCCCGTGAACCGGCGCAGACATTATCTTCAGATAAGCAAGGCGTGAAAAGTGCCGATAGGCCGGACCCATCCCGTCTAAGCCCGTCCGTCAACAATTCAGAAGCGACGACAGGAAATGCAGAATATATAAAGGCGCGTTCCGAGCAGGCGCAGAAGGTTCAAGTTCGCGAAACACGCGACGGCGTCATTCAGACGGATGAGCAAGTCCGCATTGCAACGGTAGACCCCTCTGGCGGCTACAATCAGCAATTCTCATTGATGGGCGCTGCGTTCAATACTGACACGGCAGACCTCAGTGAGCTGTTTGAAAGCTCCTATCAAGAACTTGGCGCAAGCGAGTCCGATAAGATCAAACTGCCCTCAATTTACGAAGTCACGCGCGCCGTTCAAAATGCGGCGCCCACAGCGAGTAAATCGGTTTAAATGCGCTGTCCCAGTAGGGCACCCATTCGCCAAACGTCTGGTGAATGGGGCTCTAAAAGCGCCTAGCTTTTGCTCTCAACCCAAGCGTCAACCTGCTCTTCAAGGATGCTGAGCGGAAGCGGGCCGGACCTTAGGACCACATCGTGATATTCACGAATGTCAAACTTGTCGCCAAGACGCGCTTTGGCATCTTCACGCAGAGTCTGAATTTTTATCATCCCGATTTTGTAGGCGGTCGCTTGCCCCGGCATCACAATATAGCGTTCTATCGCTTTCACGCAGTCATTTTCAGGATTTGGCGTGTTCTCAAGAAGGTAATCAATTGCTTCTTGCCGCGTCCACTTTTTCGAGTGAATACCGGTGTCGACCACAAGGCGGGCGGCCCGCCAGATCTCCATGGCGAGGCGTCCGAAATCGGAATAGGGGTCTTCGTAAAAGCCCATCTCCTTCGGCAGGTATTCTGAATATAGCCCCCAGCCTTCTGTGTAGGCGGTGACGCTACCAAGTTTTTGGAATTTTGGGACGCCCGTGAGTTCCTGCGCAATCGCGAGCTGCATGTGGTGGCCCGGAATGCCTTCATGATAGGCCAGCGCTTCCATTTGGTATTTCGGCATGTCGGTGATTTTATAGAGGTTGGCGTAGTAATAGCCCGGACGGGACCCATCCGGAGCGGGACGGTTATAAAAGGCTTTCCCCGCAGATTTTTCGCGGAAGGCTTCTACTTTTCGAACTTCGAGATCTGCTTCTGGCTTTTTAAGAAACACATCGTCGAGACGGGTCTTCATCACGTCAATGATCCGCGTGGCCTCATCCAGATAGGCTTGGCGCCCCGCATCTGAGTCCTCATAGACAAATTTCGGATCCGTTTTTAGGTAGGTGAAAAATTCCTGCAAGGTGCCATCAAATCCGACCTTGGTCATGATGGCCTGCATTTCGCCATGAATTCGCGCAACTTCGGCGAGCCCAAGATTATGGATTTCGTCCGCTGTCATGTCGGTTGTTGTCATGCGCTTGAGCCGGTCCGCATAGTAGGCGTCGCCGTTAGGTAATTTCCAAACGCCGTCGTCAGTTGTGGCTTGCGCTTGCTGTGTCTCAAGGAAGTTTTTTAGGTTGACATAAGCGGGGCCGACGGAGGTCAGGAGAGCCTTATTGGCGGCTTCGTAAAGCGCGGCTTTTTCGTCGTCTGGGATTTCTAATTTTTCAACTTTGGTTTTAAAGTCGTTCATCAATAGATTCAGCTTGTCACTTTCGTCAAATGGCATGCCGGTGAGAATGTTGTTCACGTCATTCAAGACAAGATCAAAAACAAATTTCGGTGGTGCGATGCCAGCGTCGGCGCTCGCTTGAGCCCCTGCCACAATTTCACCGAGATAGGCTTGCACGCCGTTCAGTCGGGCAATGTAGTTGTTCGCATCTTCGACAGATTTAATCGGATGCTGGTTCAATAGGAATGTCGGAACACCAGATTGAGCGCCAAACATTTGATTGAACGGGTAGCTATAGAGATGCCACTTATCGTCAGCGAGCGCGTCCTCTGCTTGCTTGACGAAAAGGCGGTAAGACAGGCGGTGGCTCTCGTCGAGGTCTGCGGGATTGAAATTGGCTTTGAGCTCTTCCAGATCCTGACGGGTTTTATCGAGCTGCTCCAGCTCAAACGCGCGGGTGGGGTCGTTCCACTCATCCATGCGTTCTTTGATGCCAAGAAAGGCCAAGGTTTGAGGATAAGCGCGAACGCTTTCCTGGAAGTTGGCTTCAAACCACTCATCCAGCCGGGCATTGATATCTGCCTGATTTTCGGACGTTTGAGCCGCTGGCGGCACTGTGTTGGTATCCGTTTTTGGATTGCAAGCGGTCAGTGCGAGCGCGGCGGCTGAAATAAGTAAAAATGTGCGCATATTGTATCTCCCTTTTTATCGTGAGACGATAAGGGGGGAGGCCCGCGAACGCAACACGGGATTGCCGCGTTCGCGAATTTATAGACACCGCCGATATATGATTAGGCTTTACTCGCGACCCATTCATTCACCAACTCTTCGAGGACACTCAGCGGGACGGACCCGTTGGCCAGAACCACATCGTGAAACTCCCCTATGTCGAACTGGTCGCCAAGTTTTTGTTCAGCATTTTTGCGTAGCTCCTGAATTTTAAGCATCCCGACTTTGTAGGCTGTCGCTTGTCCCGGCCAAACGATGTAGCGGTCGATTTCTGAGCGGATGTCGCCTTCCGCGTTCGCTGTGTTCTCCATCATATATTGGACTGCTTGCTCGCGTGTCCATTTCTTGGCGTGGATACCTGTGTCGAGGACAAGCCGCGCGGCGCGGAATATCTCCATAGAGAGCCGTCCGAAGTCTTGATAGGGATCGGTATAAAGGCCCAGCTCCTTGGGGACGCTTTCAGAATACAGGCCCCAGCCTTCAATATAGGCTGTATAGCCGCCAAGGGTTCGGAACTTGGGCAGACCCTCAAGCTCCATGGCGATCGCGATTTGCATGTGGTGGCCGGGGATTCCCTCGTGATAGGCAAGGGCCTGCATCTGGTAAATCGGCAGCTCGCCCATATCCCGAAGGTTGATATAGTAGGCACCGGGACGAGACCCATCCAGTGCGGGTTGGTCGTAAAATGCGCCCCCCGCCGTATCTTCGCGGAAAGGTTCAACCCGTTTCACAATCATGTCTGCTTTGGGTTTTGTAATAAACAGACCATCAAGCTCACCCTTCATCTCGTTGATGATACCGGTCGCGCGGCTCATATAGGCCTCGCGGCCTTCATCTGTATTCGGGTATGTGAATTGAGGGTCGGTGCGCAGGAAGTCGAAAAAGTCCTGTAGCGTGCCATCAAACCCCACTTGCTTCATTATCTTGCGCATTTCGTCTTGAATGCGCGCCACTTCCTTAAGGCCGATTTCGTGAATTTCATCAGCGCTGAGGTCTGTGGTGGTGTAGTGCTTGAGGCGTACGGCGTAATACTCCGCCCCGTTGGGGAGTTTCCAGACGCCGTCATCATCATTTGCCAAGGCTTCATGGCGCTCAAACATGGCGATGAGGTTTTCGTAGGCTGGCTTCACAGTGTTGAGTAGAGCAGCCTTGGCTTTGGTTTTAAGCGCGTCCTTGTCCGCGTTTGGAATCTCCAGATTGTCGACTTTGGACGTAAAGTCCGCCCAAAGCGGACTGTCCTCGCCGTCTGTAAACGGCGCTCCCGTGATCACATTCTGGCTCGACTTAATCATTTTTGGATAGACAAAGCGCGGGAGTATAATGCCGTCTTTCACTTGGACTTCGGCGCGCGCGGCGTTCTGTTCAAAATAGGTGCCAAAGGCCGAGAGGCGGGAAATATACGCATCGGCGTCCTCAGCACTCTCGATGGAATGAAAGTTGATCATGAACGAGGGGAGGTCGGAATGCGGGGCAGACATATGGTTGAATACATAGTCATTTTCGGCAACGGCGTGGGTCGCTAAAGCGTCCTTTGCGTTGAATTGAAACAGCCGGTAGGAAAGGAGGCTTTGGGGGTCAAGTCGGTCTTTGTCGAACTCGGTTTGCATTTCCGCGAGCCAGCTTTTTTGAAGCGCGGCCCCTTCATCAATCGCAAGCTGTGATGCGTCGTCGAGTTGGCCTTGCGCGTCTTTCATACCAAAATAGGTTTGAGTCATCGGTGAGCGCGCAACCTCTTCGTTAAACCGCGCTTCAAACCAATCGTTTAGCTCTTGGCTTTCATGCTTTATGAGCGCTTCGCGCGTTTGCTCTGGCGGCGGCTTTGGCGTGCAGGCACTGGTCAGAAGTAAAGAGGAAAGACTGGCTGTCAAAAGGAGGTGAAGTACGCGCATGAGGGTGTTCCTTTGTTGATATGAGCGTTTTAGCCCTCCAAACCAAAAATAAAAGCATATTGTGGGGCATGAGAGTCTGAATTTTCCGATTTAAAGTAAGTCTTCGAAGCGGAAGCCTTTAAAGTGTTCAGATGGTTATGATTCGCGAACAGGATATGACAGAGCCCGCACCAAAACACCGGGCCGTACTCTTATGGACGGCGATTCTCGCGGTGATGATAATATTGTGTGCGTGGGCCGGACTTCGTTTTTACGACGTGATTGGTCTGGCGGGGCCGATTGTGATGGGCGCGATCGCGGCCGCGGCGCTGGTGTCGATGCTCGTAATGTTCATGCGGCGCCCTCCACGAAATGAGGATCATCTTTATCACGAGGTGGGCGACGGTCTATCCGAGGCTTTTGAATATGGCGTGCGCCCGGCGGTGCTGACACTGGATGGAAAGCTGGTACGGGTTAATCCGGCTTATCTTTCGCTCGCCAAAAAATACAAAATTTATGCAGGCGAGGGCTCGCCGCCAAATCTCGAGCAATTTTTCGGAACGTCCGAAAACAAAGCAAAGTCTGTCATCTATAAACTGTATCACCCGGAGGCCGGCCAAAGGAATGCGTCTGAAATTGTCGAATTTCGCGATAGCGACGGTAATCTCCGCGCTTTTAAAGTCGATGTCACAACTTTTGGTGCGCGCCAACATTGGCAAATCGAAGATGTAACAACGAAGGGCAAGCGCGAGGACGACCTCCTTGCCAGCGTTCCCATTGGCCTCTTCACAATGGAGCAGAGCGGCGAGATTATCGCCACGAATGCCCAGCTTGACAATTGGATCGCCGTTGATTTGCTCGGGAAGCCCGAGCACATTCGCGACTTTATCGATAACCCGGACGCGCTTCTGGGAAGCCCGCAAACGCCGGGGCGCGTGGTTCGTGCGGATGTGCGTTTGATGACGCGAAAAGGCGTTGTGACGCCCTCCGTGATGGTGGCCTCTTGGCGGGAAGTGTGCGACGGAACTTTCGTTGCCAATGTCGCGCTTCATGGCCATTCCAGTTTCGGGAGTACGCGGCCAGCGGCTTCGGACGGCGAGGGCCGCCGCAAAGGCGATGGACTCTCCGTGGGTAGCGAATTTGCAGCCGCGCCTTTTGCGATTCTTGAGCTTGACCGAACGGACCTCTCAACCGCGCGTGTGCACCGTGCGAATGCCGCCTTCGAGGAAATGACAAGTTTGAAAGCGTGGCAGGACAGTTTGTTTGCGGATATTTTCAAACCCGGTTCCGCCGCGTTTTTGACCCGCGACGCCGCTGCATGTTCGCCAGAGGTGCCGTTCGACGCGGTCCTTGTGGGACCCGATGGATTGGCCGTTAACGCCTATATTGTGGCTGACGTGGATGCGCAAATTAGCCGGGTTTTCCTTGTGGACGTGAGCGCCCGCAAGTCCCTTGAAGATCAACTGGTTCAGTCACAAAAAATGCAGGCCGTTGGCCGTCTTGTCGCGGAAATCGCGCATGATTTTAATAATCTGCTCGCGGCTATGCGGCTTTATACGGATACGCTTTTAGGGCGGCATCCGATAGGCGATCCGTCTTATCCTGAATTGCAGCAAATAAATTCCAACGTGAACCGCGCCGCGTCATTGGTCAAAAAACTCCTCGCTTATTCGCGCAAGCAAACCTTGCGTGCGGTGAAGCTGGACGTAACGGAAACGCTCTCAGATATCTCTGTCACTCTGATGCAGATGTTGGGTGAACGTGTGAGCCTTGATGTCGTGCACGGCCGCGAGCTACCGCCGATAAAGGTGGATAAAAGCCAGCTTGATACAGTGCTTATGAACCTGACGGTGAATGCGCGCGACGCCATGAAAGCGCAAGGCGGCGGCAAGATCAAAATTGAAAGCCAGCATTTACGTAAATCATCTGTCAAGGCGGCGGGCCTTCGCAGCGCGCTTGACGCGATTGCCGGCGAAGACTTCGTTGTGATCTCTGTGTCTGACACGGGTACGGGAATCACTGACGAGATTAAGAGCAAAATTTTCGAGCCGTTCTTTACAACGAAGCCGCAAGGCGAGGGCACGGGGCTTGGCTTATCTACTGTTTACGGAATTGTGCAGCAGTCCGGTGGGTACTTGGACGTTGAAAGCGAACTCGGCGTTGGCACCACATTCAGCATTTACCTTCCCGCCTTTGATGGCACCTCGGAACCCGGTGAACTGCCGGAAGAACCAAAGCCGGTCAAAGCCGTGCAGCGACCTGCAGATTTGGCGGGCCAAGGCAATATTCTCTTTGTTGAGGATGAAGACTCCGTGCGAGTCATCGCCGCAAAAACACTGCGCAAGCGGGGCTATAATGTTGTGGAGGCTTGCGATGGCGAAGAGGCCTTTGAGATATTGGAAGATGCTCAAGTGCCGTTTGACCTTATGATCTCGGATGTGGTGATGCCGGGGATGGACGGACCGACTCTCCTCAAGAAAGGTCGTAGCCTTCTTGGAGATGCCCGAATTGTCTTTATTTCGGGCTATGCCGAAGAAGAATTTTCCGACCTTTTGTCGGAGGAACCTGATGTTACTTTCCTTCCAAAACCCTTTAGTCTCATAGAGTTAGCTGAGAAGGTAAAGGCCGAGATAGGCGAAGTTCAAAGCTAAATGTACTGTTTTTGTTCTTTTTGCTTGCAAGGTGAGAACAAAATAGGTACAGAAAATCACGGCAGTCCGTTAACAGCCGCAATTATTTCTGATGACCGAAGGGCTCCGGTCGTCTAATCTGGAGACAGACATGGCCAAAAAAGCTAGCCTTAAAGTAGTGGGAAATTCCGTGAATTCAGATAAAGCCTCTGCGCTCGACGCCGCGCTTAGCCAAATTGATCGTGCCTTTGGTAAAGGCTCCGTGATGAAGCTCGGTCAAAAAACCAGCATGGATATCGAAGCCGTTTCAACCGGCTCCATTGGCCTTGATATTGCGCTTGGTATAGGCGGACTTCCTAAAGGCCGCGTCATTGAAATCTATGGCCCTGAGAGCTCCGGTAAGACGACGCTGTCTTTGCATTGCTTGGCGGAAGTTCAGAAAAAAGGCGGTATTGCGGCTTTCATCGATGCCGAACATGCTCTTGATCCCGTTTATGCGTCAAAGCTCGGCGTTGATATTAACGAGCTTCTGATTTCGCAGCCTGATACAGGTGAGCAGGCGCTGGAAATTGCGGATACATTGGTGCGCTCAGGCGCTGTTGATGTTCTGGTTATTGACTCTGTGGCGGCGCTTACGCCGCGCGCTGAACTTGAAGGTGATATGGGGGATAGCCTCCCAGGTCTTCAGGCGCGTTTGATGAGCCAAGCGCTACGCAAGTTGACCGGCTCTATTTCTAAGTCGGGCTGTATGGTGATTTTCATCAACCAGATTCGTATGAAAATCGGTGTGATGTACGGGTCGCCAGAAACGACAACGGGCGGTAATGCGCTTAAGTTCTACTCGTCTGTGCGTTTGGATATTCGCCGCATCGGTGCCATCAAGCACCGCGATGAAGTTGTGGGAAACCAGACACGGGTCAAGATTGTAAAGAACAAGGTTGCGCCGCCGTTCCGTCAGGTTGAATTTGATATCATGTATGGTGAAGGTATTTCCAAAACGGGCGAAATCATCGATTTGGGTGTGAAAGCCGAAGTGGTTGAAAAGTCCGGATCTTGGTATTCTTATGGCGATGAGCGTATTGGACAGGGCCGCGAGAATGTGCGTCAGTTCCTTCTTGAGAATCCTGCAATTGCAGACGAGATCGAGCATAAAATCCGCTTGAACGAAGGCTTGATCGAAGAAGAGCTTTTAATGCCGAAAGAGGAACATACCGCAGATGATGGGGACCCGGGTCTGCTAAATCTTGGCGCTTAGGTCTAAAACCCGTCTGTTTTTCAAAATGAGCGCTTGGCACTGCCGAGCGCTCTTTCTATATGAAGCTGCATAGATTTAGCAAAATGGACCGCCATGACCAGCTTACGAGATATTAGACAGCAATTTTTGGGATTTTTCGAGGAAAATGGGCACACAATTGCGCCCTCTAGCGCGCTTGTGCCTGATAATGACCCGACCTTGCTATTTACCAATGCCGGTATGGTGCAGTTTAAAAACTATTTTACGGGGGCGGAAACGCCGCCAATGCCGCGCGCCGTCACATCGCAAAAATGCGTTCGCGCCGGTGGTAAACATAACGACCTCGACAATGTCGGATATACCGCGCGCCACCACACATTTTTTGAGATGCTGGGCAACTTTTCGTTTGGGGACTATTTCAAAGAGCAAGCGATCGAGAATGCGTGGAAGCTAGTAACACAGGATTTTGGCCTTCACAAAGACAAGTTGCTGGTGACCGTCTATCACACGGATGACGAAGCCTTCGATCTGTGGAAGAAAATTGCGGGACTCCCCGAAGAGAAGATTATTCGCATTGCCACGTCCGATAACTTCTGGGCTATGGGAGATACGGGACCGTGCGGTCCGTGCTCTGAGATATTTTATGACCACGGTGCTGATATTCCTGGTGGACCTCCCGGTAGCCCGGACGAGGACGGCGATCGGTTCATCGAGATTTGGAACCTCGTCTTCATGCAGTACGAACGGCAAGCCGACGGCACCCAGATAAGCCTTCCAAAACCGTCGATTGATACGGGTATGGGCCTAGAGCGAACGGCGGCTATTCTCCAAGGCAAGCACGATAATTATGATATTGATCTGTTTCAGAATTTGATTGCCGCCTCTGTGGAGCTCACGGGCGTGAAGTCCGAGGGCGATGCGAAGTTTTCACACCGCGTGATTGCCGATCATTTGCGGGCGTGTTCGTTCTTGATGGCTGACGGGGTGTCGCCGTCCAATGAGGGGCGCGGGTATGTCCTTCGCCGAATTATGCGCCGTGCCATGCGCCATGCGCATATTCTAGGGGCCAAAGACCCGCTCATGCACCGTTTGGTGCCGGCGCTTATTACGGAAATGGGCGATGCCTATTCCGAACTTGGGCGCGCGCAAGCGTCAATCGAGGCGACTTTTGAGCAAGAAGAAGAGCGCTTTCGTCGGACCTTGGGCCGCGGTACGGCACTCTTGGACGATGCTTCGGCCGATTTGTCCAAAGGCGATGTGCTAGACGGGAAAACGGCCTTTAACCTCTATGATACTTATGGCTTCCCACTTGATCTTACGCAGGATGCTTTGCGCTCGCGCGGAATCGAAGTGGATGTGGACGGTTTTAATGCTGCGATGGCAGAGCAAAAGAAGATGGCGCGTGCTGCGAAGTTCTCGTCTGGCGACGCCGGAACAGAGGACGTTTGGCTGGAAATTCGCGAAGCGAGCGGCCCGACGACGTTTACCGGCTATGAAGATCTGGAACTTGACGCGAAGATTGTCGCAATCGTGGTTGACGGGGAACAAGCGGAGAGCGCGAAAGATCGAGAGATTATGTTTGTGGCGTCCCAATCGCCCTTTTATGCAGAAAGCGGTGGACAGGCGGGCGACAAAGGCACGGTGACGTTCGATAACGGCGCATCAATCACGGTTTCGGACGTTCAAAAACGCGCAGGCGACTTGCACGTCCATATCGGGATGTTATCCGGGGAGATTAAGGTCGGCACTATGGCGCATTTCTCTGTGGACGTGGCAAACCGCGAGCGCACAAAACGCAACCACTCCGCAACGCATATTATGCACGAAGCGCTTCGCCGGGTTCTTGGCCCGCACGTCACGCAAAAAGGGCAAATGGTCGACGGAGAGCGTATCCGTTTTGACATTTCTCACGGGGCGGCGATCACGCGCGAGGAGCTCGCGGAGGTCGAGACGCAGGTTAACGACATCATTTTGCAAAACGCTGCGGCGGAAACAAAGTTGATGGCACCGGACGAGGCGATAGAGGCCGGCGCGATGGCGTTGTTTGGCGAAAAATACGGCGACGAAGTTCGCGTCTTGTCGTTGGGCGAACCCTTGCCGGGTGATCAAAAGGCCTACTCGGTCGAGCTATGCGGCGGGACACATGTTAAGCGCACAGGCGATATCGCTTTGTTTAAAATCGTGTCGGAAGGCGCTGTTGCTGCGGGGATTCGGCGCGTTGAGGCTGTGACCGGCGCTGCGGCGCGGGGCTATCTTGAAACGCAGGCCGGTTATGCCCGTGCCGCGGCGGATACATTAAAAGCCAAGCCTGAAGATGTAGAAGGCCGCATTCAGGCGCTCTTGTCTGAGCGTAAACAGCTCGAAAAGGACTTGTCGCAAGCCAGGAAAGAACTTGCTCTCGGCGGTGGTTCCGGCGGAAGCGCGGAAGCCGAAGAGATTGGCGGCATTAAAGTTATGGCCCGTGTTCTTGACGGTGTTTCCGGCAAAGATTTGCGCGCGATGATTAATGAGCAAGTGCAAGCGTTGGGATCGGGCATCGCCGCATTCGTGGCAACGGATGACGGAAAAGTGGCCGTGGCCGTAGGCGTGAGCAAAGACCTTCTTGGCACTTATTCAGCCGTGACCCTTGTAAATGCGGGCGCGGAGAAAGTCGGCGGACGCGGCGGGGGTCGCCCCGAAATGGCGCAAGCTGGCGGCAGCGACGTGACCAAAGCCAAAGAGGCCTTGGAGGCTATCAAGGCCGCGATCGCATAGGAGCATTTATGACAGACGTCACGCCCATAAATTATATTGAACTTCCCGTCACCGATATGGCGGCAGCGAAAGCGTTTTATACGGCGGCGTTTGGCTGGGCCTATCAAGACTATGGCCCGTTCTATGCCGCGTTGACCAACGCCGGGATTGACGGCGGACTTGACGCGCAAAGCGATCGAAAACCGTCAGGGGACGGCGCTTTGGTCGTGTTATTTGCCAAGGACCTTGAGGCCTGCGAGAAGCGCGTGAAGGAGGCGGGGGCGGTAATAAGCGTGCCGATCTTCTCATTCCCAGGAGGGCGCCGCTTCCATTTTGTTGATCCGGCGGGAAATGAATTGGCGGTTTGGACGGACACATAGCCGCCATGCGGTCATCATTATTCGGCCTTTATTAAGCGCTACGGACAACGCATGATGACGCCAAGAGATCACCTTCACCACCTGCGTTCGATATTACACGCGCGCTATGTCCGCGGTCCCGTATCGCTCGCCATATTTGAGTTCATCAGTTTTGGTATCAAGCAAGCGTGGGCCTGCCTTTTCGGCGGCGCTATGCTTGTGATATTGCTCGGGACGTTTTTATACTATCCCGAAAACGCCGTGCTTTACCGCTATGATTTTATCACGCTCATGGCGATTGCCATTCAGGCCGCATTTTTGGCGCTTCGGCTTGAAACGTGGGAAGAGGCCCGCATTATCTTTTTGTTCCATGTGGTTGGGACGGTGATGGAGATATTTAAAACCCATATGGGGTCTTGGGCCTATCCAGAGCCCGCGATTCTAAGGATAGCCGGCGTACCACTCTTTAGCGGTTTTATGTATGCCTGCGTGGGGAGCTATATCGCCCGCGTTTGGCGCATTTTTGATTTCAAATTTGACCGTTTTCCCGCCCTCAAGTGGCAGGTGCTTCTCGCGGTTTTGGTGTATATCAATTTTTTCTCGCACCACGTCCTGCCGGATATACGCATCGCGCTGTTTTTGTTCTCGTTTGCGCTTTATGGGCCAAGCGTCGTCTGGTTTAAGCCGGATGAGGTTCAACGCCCCATGCCGCTCGTGATGGGGTTGGGGCTGGTCGCGCTGTTTATCTGGTTTGCGGAGAATCTGGGGACGCTCGCGCGTGCTTGGACGTATCCGAGCCAAGCCAGTGGGTGGCATATGGTCTCGATCAACAAGCTTGGCGCGTGGTATCTCTTAATGCTTATCAGTTTTGTCTTGGTGGCGTCCGTGCACCTCTCTACGCGATCAAAGACCGCGAATCACCTATCGGCGCGTTAATATATTTCTTTGAGTTTGGGCCGGGAAAACCTCAGAGAGGGCGTTAAAGCACGGTTTTCGTGCATTTTTGCTCTATTGATGCGGGATTCTTAAGTGTTTGTTTACCTTAATGTTTAATAAGAGGCTGTCTCTTTCGAGAGGCAACCCACCATTCACCTAATACCTTTGGGAGCCTTCATTGGCTCCTTTTTTTTTGTGAAATTTTTATTCAAATTCGTGAAATTTGACTTGTGCAGGGCGGGTAAGGTTGGTACTAGCCGCTCCACCAAAGATGCTGTTCCGCAATAGCTCAGTTGGTAGAGCAGCTGACTGTTAATCAGCTTGTCGCAGGTTCGAGTCCTGCTTGCGGAGCCATCTTTGGGTTTCATCCCTTTGTTTTAAATTGTTTTTTTGAAAATTCAAAAAACCATCCCCCATTTTAACCCACCTTTCGTACCGGTTTTCGTTATTTGGCTCCATCGTTGCGGCGTGGTAGATTTGGCTGTTCAACATTTGTGGGGTGTTTATATGGATGGTTACACAAAAGCAGCGATCAAAGAGAAAATTGCGAATCGTACGCCTCTAAAAATTGTCTATGATCAATTTCTGGAACGGCTAACCAATGGCGTTGCTATTCACGTTTTGACGGGATTGTTTTACGTATTTTGGGGCGTCGCGATTTGGATAGTTTTCTTCTAAAGTTACCCCCCTATCTTTTCGACTTCTGCATTGTCGAGAGCGTTCCTTTTGTGTTTCAATGCAGCCATGCAAAAAAGGGATAAAACTCCAATTTGGAAACAGCGTTACAGCTCAATCAATGCCTTAGAAAATAGTGGTGATGATATGAAGCTTCTTTGCGGCAATTGCTATTCTGCATTCAAAGTCGATCTGAACCTTCTAGGGGTGGCCTATGGCGGGGACGCGGATATTCGCGGGCGTCGCTTTGCTTGTCCCTCTTACGGCTGTAAAGGCACAACAACGCTCCTGATTTTCAATGGCGTTTTTCGCGCTCTCTAAGGTTTTTCGATAATTCAAGGTTTATTGTTCGATTTCGATTGAGCACCATTCGGGACGGCGCTCTAGTGCCTTGCTGCCATTGTGACGCCATTTCTTCAAATGCCCAGCCTGAACACCTATCTTGCCTAAGTCTTGCGCATCGACGGTCAGGTCAACTATCAACCTTCCGTACCTGTCAGCGCCGTACTCATTTGACACTTCAAGATCGGCATTTCTTGTCAGCTCAACAACCCACTCTTTCGCCTCATAGCCCCGCTCGCGTTCGAGTTCACACTTTGCCCCGCCAATAGCTGCGCCAACGCCTCCCGTCTCAGGGGCGTCAACACTGTTGAGCCTAAATTTGATATGCCCGTTTATCATGCCACTGTCGCCATCGCTCCAATAAATTGACGTGATTTCAGACGGTGCCATTTGAGCAAAGGCAGGTGCGTCTAAAAAGGTCAGCACTAAATACAAAACAAAGCGAACCATATCGTCTCCTTTTCAATATTCATGTGCCGAACATACAAAATAATTGCCCCGGTTTGTCTTAATTATGGATTGTTTTCGATCTTCGCATTTCGCGGTCTTGCCATTTGACTATCAAAGATGCCGCGCATACGGCTTTATGGTGGCCAAACAGGTTCTGCGTATTTTTCATACTTAGTGCGCTTTTCTAATGTCCGATAATGGGGTGTTATCAGACGTTAGGGGCTTACTCGCATCCCTTGTAATTGGCCGCATAACATTCAGTGGATAATCGTTGAGCCTCCGCGATCTGGGCGGGGGTCATTAGCTTTGCAATAATTGGCTTGTTGCTTTGCGCTGTGCTGTTACCCTGTGCCGCCGCCAAGGAAAACCATTGATATGCCTTTACGTCGTTCTCGGGGACTCCTGTGCCTTTGTAATACATAAAGCCCAAATTAAGCTGCGCCGATGCATCGCCTTGCTCGGCGGCCTTGCGGTACCATTTCACGGCTTCCGCGTCGTTCTCGGGCACGCCTTCGCCATTGGCATACATAAGACCCAAA
>JBLWUN010000001.1:357582-725279 GCA_048268905.1 Maricaulaceae bacterium
TCGGGAACGCCTTCGCCATTATCATACATAAGACCCAAACTGTACTGCGCGAATGCATTGCCTTGCTCGGCGGCCTTACGGTACCATTTCACGGCTTCCGCGTTGTTCTCGGGCACGCCTTCGCCTTGGGCATACATAAGACCCAAACTAGACTGTGCCTCGGCATGGCCCTGTTCTGCCGCCTTGCGGTACCATTTCACGGCTTCCGTGTCGTTCTTGGGTACGCCTATGCCATTGTCGTACATGGTACCCAAAATGGCCTGCGCGATCACATCTCCTTGCTCAGCTAATGGCTTTTGTTCAGCGAAAATTGCCTCATAGTCTTGCGCAATGGCACTGAAACTTAATCCGACAAGGGCAAGCAATACTATCAAACCCACACTTAAAATTCTGCCCACAACGTTTCCCCTTGGAGATTAACCTTCAGAATATTCCTATAAAATAAAACGTCTTCATACAAGATCATCGGCAAATTACGCCGCCGCTGTTCTGTCACTTGTTAAAGCAGCGGGGCGCATTATCGACAATGCCTGTTCTTTCCCTGTATTATCAGCGTAGGGTGTGCCCCCGTACCTTATCCCCGCATGCGCGCGATAAACCTGTATTCAGGTTCGCTTTGCGCTGGGGGCTGTGGTGTACGGGTTGGTCGTTCTAGTGATGCCAATACCCCCACCCCCGTTTCCAATGGAAGATATTTTGAATGTCGGTAGGGGTAGGGGGTTCCGCGTTATTCAACCCCGTGATTTATATGCCCCTCCCACTATCTGGAAAATGGCTTTTCAAGTTGTTTAAGTGTTTGATTCTTAAATAGCTTCTCGAGCTAACTTGTCCTCTTGAAACTCGATGTTTAGGCTCTTAATTTTCGCGGACAATAGATCAGGGCGGGCCTTGTACTGTATCAGGCAGGATAGAGCCTTAACGCGGCCTGCAAGCGTTCTTGGGCCTGTAGACGCGCCGCCGTGAATCTTGCAACGGTCTTTGTCCGGCATGGGCTTACATTGGCAAGCGGTCCCGCGTCGTGTCTTTGCTCCGCATCGGCGGGCCTTTTCATGCTGGGCAATCGCCTGCATGTAATAACGCGCGCTTGATCTGGCGGCTTCCCCTGCAAGTAAGGCGGCGACGTTGTGCGTCTCATTGCGCCCGCGTGCTATATCATAAGCGGCCTTGGCGGTCTGTCTCACGTAATGCCTTTGCAGGCGGGGCAAGGCGTCATAGCCGCTGGGCTTTGCCACCGTGTCGAATACCGTTGCTTGCTCTATGTAGCTTTTCCGTCGCGGCATACCCTTGGCCTTTCCTTAACGTATGTTGCCCGTACCTATGGGCTTTTCAATATGTGGTTTTATCAGGTTCATAATCCGTTCCCCTTGCGGTTTTATCGGGGTGTAAATTCCGTACCCCATCCCCTGCGCGCGCGTACTGGTCATAAAAGGCGCACCGTGGATGTGAGATTTTATCAGGTTCGCTTTTCGTAATACATCGCAAGCTTTGGAGTTTGGGCCTATGGCTACAATTGTATAAGTGTATCAAATTTTGACACCGTGAATGATCGTCGAAATGGACTCACGGGATCAGTTTTTAATCCCGTGAATATTGTTAATCGCTATGCCGCGTTAGAATTTGGCACCGATAGGTTCAAATTTTGGCACCGTGTTTTTTCCTTTTCGGGGGGTCTCCATCGCATAAAGTCATTTGTCGCGGGCTTGCCCGTCGCCATCGGCCTTGCGGTCAATTCCCATTCGGACGCATGCCGCTTTTTTAGATTGAACGCGCCTTTCATGTGGCATTTGATAAAGCTTTTGGTTTGCAGCTCTTTTAAGGCTCGGCAAGCTGTACCCCGCGAAATGCCAGTGGCGGCAGCGGCTTCATCAATAGACAATGAAATTTGCCCGTTATTCTGCCCTTTAAACCGTGCATCCAAAACGCAGTAGACCTTGAGCGCGGCCCCGGACAATGAAACCCAAGCCGGGCATGAGACCATGTATTTGGGTTGCCAAACGAATGGCGGCGCTTTTTTGCGCCGCCCGTTATTCAGGTGCTTAGTCACATCCACCGCCTTGATGCCAGCCTTGCAACTCGGCAATCACCTTGGAGTGGGCAGGGGATAACCCAAAGTGATGATTGATAAGCCTTTGCGCGCGGCTTTGGCTGGCTTCACGTTGCGCCGCGAAAGCAAATAAAGGCAGCTCTCTATCTTGCCCTTGGCGGCAGTTTCGTCTATTGCGTGCCATAATTCTGGTCTCCATAATTATGATCTGTGGATATTGAATTTGAAGCCTGCACGGTTGCAGCCGTTGCAGGTTTCGTTCGTTTTGGGGGTGGTGTTGGCTTAAGAACATTGAGTGACCTGAGCGGCGTTTTAAGGACGTATTGTCCATATCGACCGCCATCAAAGGGCTTCATCACCGTGATGATCTCAAAGCCAAGGTCTCTTAGCTTTTTAACGTACTGCGTAAAGCAAAGCGCCCAATTCGAAACCTCGGCAGCGTTTGTCCCGGCTGGCCCCGCTTCATACAAGGCGATCAGTGCTTGCGCTTGCCGCCCGACAAGAATCAGTGCGCGTCCATCGGTTAGGATGACTTTCGCTCGCATGCGTGGATTGTAAGGCGTCCTCATAAAGCGCCTCCTATCGCTGGCTTTGAATTGGCATGAAACGGATTGCGCCCCATTCGATACCCCCAAAGGGGGCAGCCTGTGGCGGTGCATTTGCGAACCTCTGCGACTTGATCGCCGCAACACTGGACGCAGTGCGCCCTTATCGCCTTAATAGGCGTCTTGGGGCAGGTTAGCCCCTCTAGCGCCTCAGCTGATAAATTTCGCGGCGCTACGCCAATTTTTTGCCCCTTATCGGCGGCGTAGGGGCTTGCTTCAAGATAAGGCCCGCTCATTGGGCACCTGCCCTGCGGGATTCCATCCACGCCAAGACGTCATCACGCTTCCAAAGCTGGGTTTCACCGATGCAATGAGGTTTAGGAAATTCCGATAACTCGTCTTTTCGCAATTTCCAAAAGGCGGTTCTTGAAATGCTTAGCTCCCGACAAAGGTCGGAAATTCGCCAAAAGGTTGGTGTCAGTTTCATTTTGATCCTGTCTGAGGCAAGACATTTTTCAAAATTTGAATGAGTGTCGATAATCGCGTCTCACCAGTGTTAAGGCAAGCGCGATGATCTATGTGAGTAACTACTTTTTACCGTTCATTTTGCAATTGACGGGTTGAAGATTGAAAGTTACCCTCACTCCATAAGTAGGCACGAGACCTATGTTTTGGAGCAACCATTCTGATATTTGTGTCTTGTTCTCTATTTTAACGTCTTTGGACGTTTGATTGGTGCGAGTTGGGCTTAGTGGGACGTAGCAATTTCACGACCCAACTCGCAGTTTAATGCGGGGATAACCCCACGCCGCTGCATGAAACTAGATGTAGTGCTCCAGTGTTCATTCCCTACATTATGTGGTGGTGGCCGCGAACTTCAAGCGCTATTCGTATCGTGGTGGCTTTTTTTGTTAAAAAGGGATTGAGTTTCAGCTGCGTCTGAACGGGTATTGGAATCAATGTGACAAGTTTTGTCACCTTTCAAATTTGATGACGTTTTTCTCCGAATGGTCGTGAATAAAATTCGACCAATGATTCGTTATTGATCTTCGTTTCTGTTCAAGTTCGCCGCGCTGGTATGCGTCCTCTAAGGCACCACCGATTCGGTGCGCAAGGCAAAGTTCAATAGCTGTTCGATCAAACGTCGTTGTTTCCGTGGCCCAAGTTTTGAACGTGGCCCTAAATCCGTGGGGGGTAACGTCATCGCGCCCAAGCCGTTTGAGCAGTGCGCGCGGCGCGTTCACGGAAAAGGCGCGTAAATTACGGGGGTTCGTAAACACATAGTCTGTGAGTCGGGCTTTGTTGAGGTCTCGCAAGATTTCAAGGGCGGCTTCTGATAAAAAAACAACGTGGTCACGTTTCATTTTCATGCGTTCGGCAGGTATTCGCCAAACCCCATTTTCCAGATCAATCTCGCTCCAAGTGGCAAAGCGCGCTTCACCTGAGCGGCAAGCCGTCAATATTAGAAACTCTAGAAGACGTGCGGCTACGGCTGTTTGCGTATTTAGTAGCTTGAAAAATTCGGGCAGCTCTTGATAGGGCAGGGACGGGCGGTGCTTTGTCTTGTGAACCTCGGCAATCGGTGCAAGCATCGCATCAAGATTGTTGCGCCATTGCGCTGGGTTCGGGTCTGTTCGCCATCCCATGCCTTTGCAATAGGCAAGCACCTTTTCCACGTAAGCGCGGGTTCTTGAGGCGGTTTCCGTCTTTTCATACCAAATTGGCTTCAGGGCATTGTAAACATGCCGCGTCTCGATGTCTGAGACCTTCAAGGCATGTAATGGGGCTGCGTAATTGAAAAGGCAGTTGCGCCATCGGCTCCGTGTTTTTTCAACGGTAGGGTTCGCGTTCTTCAAGTAAATGTCTATTGCTTGCTTGAATGTAGGTTCAATGACGCGTTTTCGATCTTCTATAGGGTCAATGCCTTTGACCACCTTCGCGCGCGCTTCGTTGGCTTGCTCGCGCGCCTCAGATAGAGTCACGTCTTCAAAACGTCCTAACCCCATTTGGCGGCGCTGCTGGCCCCGCGTCCATATGAACCCCCAAGTTTTGTGGCCGCTTTTACTGATGCACAAATACAAGCCGTTCCCGTCCGAGTACCTGCCCGGATTTTTAAGGGACTTGGCCTTTGTGACGGTCAGCTTGTTCGAAGTTCTGCTCATAATGTTTCAACCCCCACTTTAACCCCCTTTAAAGTGGGGGATAGGTAGGAACATTATAAAACAGTATTCAACAACCAACAATGAAACACTGTTATTTTTCAGGGTTTTATGGACGCTATGAAACGGATAGAAACCTTAGTGTTGCTCCTGCTTGCGGAGCCATCTTTGGGTTTTCCAATGACATTGAACATGACAATGCGGGAGTGCCCCGCTTATGCCGCGCTACGATTCTTTTGAAATAATGACGTTCTGATAGGCGTAAGGAATTTCAATACCTTCCTTGTCGAAGGCCCTTTTAAGGGATTCGAACAGATCATTTTTCACCTGCCAAGCCGTCATGGAATCTTTGCACCATGCCCGCAGGGTGAAATCGATGCTTGATGCGCCAAGTGCAACGACGGGGCATCCCACAATTTCATCCACTTGCGGGTGTGATGTTGCCAAATCCATGACCAGCATCCGGGCTTTGTCGATATCGCTGCCATAGCCAATACTGAACGGCACAACGACCATGATGCGCGGGTCTACGGACGTCAGGTTGATCATGATTTGATTGGAGATCACAGAGTTTGAAACGACAACGCGGCGATTGTCGAATGTGCGCAATATCGTATAGCCCAACGAGACCTCTTCGACCGTACCTGTTTCGGGTCCTGTGGGCGCGTTAATCTGTAGCCGGTCACCGAGACGGAAGGGCTTGTAAAAAATAAGGCTGACCCCGGCGATCAGGTTCCCAAGCGTTGACTGGGCGGCAATGCCAATGACAATAGAGGCGACGCTAACGCTGGCCAGAAGCGCCGTGCCAATCTTATCAAGGGACGGTATGAGGTGGGCATAAAGCATGAGAATAAACACCCACAGGACAACTCTTCCGAATTGAAGAATGAAATTCGCCGTCAGTAGGTCTATTCTGTGTTCCGTATCCCGTTTAACAATTGAGTTGATGATCCGGTGCAGCATCCGCGATGCGAATAGGCCCAGGGCAATAAAGATAATCAAAATAACAATGGCACCGATTGGATTTGCCGGGTGCAAAGCTTGAAAGGCGCGGCTTAAATTTGGGGCACTGGATGCCGCTTGCATGTGGATCATTGTGTCGCTCTTCGTGTCATTCTGCGGGTGAGACTATCAGGTTGGTTCGCTGATTGATAGACAGCGATGTCGCGCCGCGGCCCCCAATAAATACCTTACTCGCTGCCCCTATAGTTCGCGGCGAGGGACGTCAGGTTGATCATGATTTGATTGGAAATCACAGAGTTCGAGACGACGGCGCGGCGATTATCGACTTTGCGTTGTATGCTATAGCCCAAGGAGACCTCCTCGACCGTACCCGTTTCGGGCCTTGTTGGCACTTTAATTTGAAGCTGGTCACCGAGCCGGAAGGGCTTGTAAACAATAAGGCTGATCTCGGCGATAAGGTTCCCGAGCGCAGACTGCGTCGCAATCCCGATGACGATAGAGGCGACACTGACGCTGGCAAGAAGTTAAATGCTTACGCTTTGGCGGCAAAAGGGGGCATTAACCGAGCCGCAACGCTTTTCGGATAGCGTTTGATAATCTGGAGCAAAGTTGGAGTAAACATGACAAAGCGAAAATTCTTATTCGCGGGCTTGTTTCTAGTTGCATTAAGTGCATTTTGGATTTCACTTGAAACGTACTTTTTACTCAGCACAAAGAACGTAGAGTTTTCGAACTCGGGACGTATCTTTCTCCTTAATTTACGTATCTTTCTCCTTACTTTGGGTACCCCAATTCTGTTTTGTGTCGTTCTCTGGCAACGCCTAAGATTTACAGGTCGAAGCAGGCCGATTTCCGCGATATTTATCGCTATGTTTTTTGTTTTGTGGTACTATGGCATGTTCTTCGGTTCGTCATTTCTTCCGGTGCTAAATGTTTTCAATCCTGTCGATACATTGATGGAGGAACTCCGCGCTTGGTCTGCGGCAGGTTATGAAGGGGTTTCCCAATACAAGTTAAGAACCATCCTAAAAATGTCTGCATTTAACGGAATGACAAGTACGATAACGGGGAATTGGACTTTATTACTTGCCCTAATTCTTGGGGCTTTTGATCCATGGTGTCCCCGTAGAGTTAAAGTTGCGGAAAATCAGTCAGGAAATGCAGCGCTGAAACGTAAATCAACATATAGCGCAATCAACCGAATGATCCCTCAAATATCGACTTCCACCATTTGAGGTTTTCTGAAAACCTTTACTCGCACCCCTTGTAATTGGCGGCCAAGCAGGTGCTCGCGAGCTGTTTGGCTTCGGCGAGCTGAGTTGGCGACATTATGTTTGCTAGGCTGGGCAAGCTGTCTTGCGATACTTTTAGGCCTTGGGCCGCCGCCAACGAAATCCATTGATATGCTTTTACATAACTCACCGGAGCGATCGCGTCCGAGGCGTATATTGCGCCTAAATTGTGCTGCGCAGTCGCATCGCCTTGCTGCGCGGCTTTGCGGTACCAGTTTGCAGCTTCAACATCGTTTTTTGGGACGCCTTTACCTTTGCTATACATCAGACCTAAATTGTACTGCGCGGTTGCGAGACCTTGCTCGCCTGCCATGCGGTACCACTTTGCGGCTTCAGCGTCGTCTTCGGTCACGCCCAGTCCGTTCCCATACAGAACGCCTAAATTGAGCTGGGCTTTTGCGTGGCCCTGTATGGCGGCTTTTCGGTACCACTGCAGGGCTTGGGCTTTGTCTTGTGCTACGCCCCGCCCATTGTCATAACTAAATCCCAGATTGAATTGCGCATTCGCGACATTTTGTTCTGCGGCCTTACGGTACCATTTTACGGCTTCGACATCGTTCTTAGTTACGCCGCGACCTTTGCTGTATAGCAACCCTAGATTATACTGTGACTGTCCATGACCCTGATCAGCAGCCGTCCGGTACCAATTTGCAGCTAAGGTGTCATTTTTTGGTACGCCGTCACCATTATTATACATCAAGGCTAAATTGTACTGCGCGTGCGCAAGGCCGCGCTCAGCGGCCTTTTCATACCATTTCAAGGCTTCGGGTTTGTTTTTTGCAACGCCATCACCGTTGCTATACAGCACCCCTAATGTGTACTGTGATGTCAGGTCGCCCTGTTCAGCACGATTTTTTGTCGTTTGAAAATCTTGCGCGAACGCTCCAAGCGTGGATCCGCTCAAAACGAGCGCGGCAATCAAGGACCGCTTAAAGACGCCCAACATAATGTTCTCCGATATGAACCCTGTAAGTCCATATTCTTACTGTCGGCAGCCTTTTTGGCAATAGCGGGAAACAGCGCCGCGTGCGAAGGCCGCAAGCGCTTATTCGCAGCCCTTATAGTTCGCGGCGAAGCAGGCGTTCGCGAGCTGTTTGGCTTCGGTGAGCTGGGCGGGCGTAAGCCGACGTTCCAAAATGGCTTCATTTTTGAGGGCTGATGGCTCGTTTTGCGCAGCGGCGAGGGAGGTCCAGACGTACCCGCGGATATTATCTATGGGTACGCCTTTGCCTGTGGCGTATATGAGGCCAACTTTGAACTGCGCGCCAGCGACACCTTGTTCAGCGGCTTTGCGGTACCATTTCAAAGCCTCCGCATCGTTTTGAGGTGTGCCCATGCCATTTCCATAGATTTGTCCCAAATTGTACTGTGCCCCAGAATAGTCTTGCTCGGCAGCCTTTCGGTACCACTTGATGGCTTCTGTGCTGTTTTGAAGAGCGCTTTCGCCGTCCATATATAGATTTGCTAGGTTAAACTGCGCGTACGTATAGCCTTGCTCTGCAGCTTTGAGAAACCACCGCGCGGCCTCTGCATCGTTTTTCGGGGTGCCTTTGCCATTTCGATAATTAACACCAAGGTTATATTGCGCTTTGGCGTATCCTTGATCTGCCGCTTTGCGGTACCACGCCAACGCCTCTGCGTCGCTTTGGGGGACGCCAAGGCCGCTGGCATACATAACGCCCATATTGTGCTGTGCCTCAATGTGACCTTGATCGGCGGCTTTGCGGTACCATTTCACGGCTTCGCTATCGTTCTTTACGACCCCTTCGCCGCGTTGATAGAGGATGCCTAAATTGTACTGAGCTGGCGCAAGTCCTTGCTCTGCCGCTTTTTGGTACCATTTCGCTGCTTCCGCCTTGTTTGGCGCTATGCCGCGGCCGAAACTGTAAGAAATGCCTAGGTTATATTGCGACGCGGCGTCGCCTTTTTCCGCGAGCATCTTTGTCTCCGCAAAATCCAGAGCGTAAGCGGCATGACCCAGCCCGGCACACGCCATCAGTGTTATGGAGCAAGCTCTTAAAATTTTGAACATATGTTTTCCTCGAACGTGCGATTGCGATCTAATCCTAGGAAATTATGCGCGGCGGAGCAATATCAGGGCTGCACATGGCGGCGCACGATTTTCTCATTTCTTTTCTAATTTAGCACTCAATTAGAGGGCGGCTTAACCGGATAATAACCATAAGCGGCGCAAGACTGCTGGAATGGAAAGGCTTCAACATATCCGGCGCGCATGGCCTTTGGCCGCCCTTGGCGTTTTCTATCTCTACCTTGCATTTCATGCTCTGAGCGGTAGTCAGGGACTTGTAAGCTGGGTGGATTATGAGAGCGATATTGTGCGCAATAAAATCGCCCTCGAAAGTGCGCGCGCAGAGCGCGAAAGGCTCGAAGCGCGTTCCGATGCATTGCGGGCCTCACAGCTCGATTTGGACGCACTTGATTTAAAGGCGCGTGAGCAAGCCTATTTGACTCATCCCCAAGAACTCACAATCTGGCTCGATTATACCCCATAGACATTGCAATTAATCCCAGTATTGTGGTAATTGCGTGAAATTGACAGCGCTGGACATTTCCGCGCAACAAGGAGACGAGATGGCTGCCAAGAAATCGACCGCGGATAAGAAAACCGCGGCTAAGAAGAAAATCGCCCCTAAAACACGGGCGGCGAAAACCACCAAAGCTGAAATGCTCGGTTTTTATCGGGACATGCTCCTGATCCGGCGATTCGAAGAAAAAGCAGGGCAGCTTTATGGCATGGGCCAGATTGCGGGCTTTTGTCACCTCTATATCGGGCAAGAAGCGGTTGTGACCGGTGTGCGCGCGGGCATGAAAGATGGCGATCAAATGATCACCAGTTACCGCGACCACGGACATATGCTCGCCTGTGATATGGATCCGAAGGGCGTTATGGCAGAGCTGACAGGGCGTTCTGGAGGTTACTCGCGCGGTAAGGGCGGCTCCATGCACATGTTCTCAACGGACAAAAAGTTTTACGGCGGCCACGGCATTGTGGGCGCGCAGGTGCCGCTGGGTGCGGGGCTAGGGTTTGCCAATAAATATCTTGAAAACGGCGCGGTCAGCATTGCCTTTTTTGGCGACGGCGCGTCGAACCAAGGGCAGATTTACGAGACATTCAACATGGCGGAGCTTTGGGATTTGCCCGTGATTTTCGTCATTGAAAACAATCAATATGCGATGGGGACATCTGTGGCGCGTTCGTCCTCTGAGACCGAACTTTACAAGCGCGGAATCAGCTTTGGTATTGAAGGCGTGCAAGTGGACGGCATGGACGTTTTGGCCGTGCGCGACGCCAGCAAAAAGGCCATCGAACATGCTCGTTCTGGGAATGGCCCGATGATTCTGGAAATGAAGACCTATCGTTACCGCGGGCACTCAATGTCTGATCCGGCAAAGTACAGAACGCGCGACGAAGTGAAAGACATGCGTGATGAACATGATCCGATTGACGCGGCAAAGAAAAGGTTGATCGACGAGGGGTGGGCTGACCAAGACGATTTGAAAGCCATCGATAAAGAGATCAAGGCGATCGTCGCGGAAGCGGCAGATTTTGCCCAGACCTCGCCCGAGCCGGATCCGTCCGAACTTTATACTGACGTATTGTTGGAGGCTTAGACTATGGCGATCGATATTCAAATGCCGGCGCTCTCCCCCACAATGGAAGAGGGCACGCTCTCGAAATGGCTCGTCAAAGAGGGCGATAGCGTCTCTTCGGGTGATATTCTGGCCGAGATTGAAACCGACAAAGCCACGATGGAAGTCGAATCCATTGACGAAGGCGTCGTCGGGAAAATTCTCGTGTCGGCCGGAACAGAAAACGTCAAAGTTGGTGCTGTGATTTTACAGCTTCTTGAAGACGGCGAAGATGAAAGCGCACTCGGCGCGTCAAAAGAAGAGCCAAAGGCGGAGCAAATGCCGGAGCAAAGGTCAGAGCCAAAAGAGACGCCCAAAGCGGCGAAGGCGGCTCCGGAATCCAAACCCGAATTACCCGCCAAGTCCGGTGTCATTCAAAGTGATCCGGACGTTCCAACGAATATTAAAATGGTTTCCACAACCGTGCGCGACGCCTTGCGCGACGCGATGGCCGAAGAAATGCGCCGCGACGCCACTGTGTTCGTCATGGGCGAGGAAGTCGCCGAGTATCAGGGCGCTTACAAGGTCACGCGTGAGCTTTTGCAAGAGTTTGGCGCGAAGCGCGTCGTCGATACGCCGATCACAGAGCACGGCTTCGCCGGTATCGGCGTCGGCGCAGCCATGGGCGGGCTAAAGCCTATTGTTGAGTTTATGACGTTCAACTTCGCCATGCAGGCCATCGATCATATTATCAACTCTGCGGCCAAGACGCTTTACATGTCTGGCGGCCAGATGCGTTGTCCGATCGTGTTTCGCGGTCCCAACGGCGCGGCGTCCCGCGTGGGCGCGCAGCACTCTCAGGATTATTCCTCTTGGTATGCTCATGTGCCGGGCCTAAAAGTTGTGGCGCCTTTTGACGCGGCGGATGCGAAGGGCCTTTTGAAGGCCGCGATCCGTGATCCCAACCCCGTTGTCTTTTTGGAGCATGAGCTGCTTTACGGGGACGAAGGCGATGTGCCGGATATGGATGATTTCCTCATTCCAATCGGCAAGGCGAAAATTCGCCGTGAAGGTTCCGATGTGACGATTGTCTGTCACTCTCGCATGGTGAAATACTCGCTAGAGGCTGCGGAAACCCTGGCGGCCGAAGGTATTGATTGCGAAGTGATTGATCTGCGTACGCTGCGCCCGCTCGACACCGCTACCGTGATTGAATCCGTAAAAAAGACCAACCGCATTGTTTGCGCCGAAGAAGGCTGGGGCCAACACGGCGTCGGTGCGGAAATTTCCGCGGTCGTTACAGCAGAAGCTTTCGATTATCTCGACGCCCCGCCAACGCGGGTGCATCAAAAAGATGTGCCGCTGCCATACGCCGCGAATTTGGAGAAGCTCAGCTTGCCCAACGCTGCGGATGTCGTGGAGGCGGTGAAGAAGGTTTGTTATGTGGGGTAAATGGATAATTGCCGCTTGTTCAATGGCATTTATTTCATGCCCTGTTTTTGCTCAACCCATTGATATGGAAAATAAGTCATTATTTGTTAGAGTGTCGTCAGAGGCGCTCCCAAATGACATTAAAATGACGATAAGTCATGGTTTGGGTCAGGAAATTTTCCCTGAAAAGTCAGATTACGAGATTTCGCAAGCGAACTACAATTACCTACTTTATACGTTTAATTTTAATAGCGATTTGAGAATCCGTGCGCGTACATATTTGGATGACATTCACAACATTTCGATTCAAAATTGCTTTGTTGGGGGGGCAACGGATCAAATAAAAATGAGTGAGTGTATGACCCAATCCGAATTCAGGTCTGCCATACTAACACTTCTTGCGTTTGATTATCATGTCCAGTTTTTGGGAGAAAATGGGTATGAAGATGTCAGTCTAATGGGAATGAATGTAACAACAAAAGACATACTTGATTGGAAACAGAAAATGTATGCATCATTTTCGAAAGGTACGAAGTAATGCCCATTGAAATTCTAATGCCCGCTTTGTCGCCGACCATGGAGGAAGGCACGCTGTCGAATTGGATGGTCAAAGAGGGGGATATTGTCTCCTCTGGTGATGTTTTGGCCGAGATTGAAACGGACAAGGCGACGATGGAAATTGAAGCGGTGGAAGAGGGCAAAATTGCCAAATTCCTCGTGGCAGCAGGCACCGAAGGCGTGAAAGTCAACGCGCCGATCGCGATTTTACTCGAAGACGGCGAAGACGAAAGCGCGCTCGAGGGATATGAAGCGGGCGGATCGCCGAAGCCTGCGCCTGAGAAAAAGCGCCCTGAGCCGGAAGCTGAAGAAACCCCTAAGGCCGAAGCCGCGCAAGAGAAAGCGCCCAGCATGGATAAAAGCTCTGGTGATCGTATTAAAGCCTCGCCGCTTGCCAAACGCATTGCGGCGGACGCCGGGCTGGACTTGAGCGCGATTGAGGGTTCCGGCCCCAATGGCCGCATCATTAAAGTCGATGTCGAAGCCGCGAAAGCCTCGGGCGGCAAGCCGGCCGCGAAAACACAGAGCGAGCCAGCGGCGCAGACAGCGCCAGAAGCGGTCACGTCCACCGAAGTGGGCATGCCCCGCGGCGGCGGCGCGGAGTACCTCTCCAAGCTTGGCGTTGAAGCGGGATCTTATGATCTTATTCCGCTGAACGGCATTCAAAAAGTTGTCGCCAAACGCCTGTCCGCGTCCAATACCAATGTGCCTGACTTTCCGTTAACAATCGATTGCGAGCTTGATGAGCTGCTTAAAATGCGCACCGATTTAAACGCGCAGGCGCCAGAAGGCATCAAAATCTCCGTTAACGACATGTTGATCCGTGCCAGTGCTTTGGCGCTTAAACACGTCCCCGCCGCCAATGCGAGCTATACGCCTGACGGTATTGCCATGCATAAACATGCCGATGTGGCTGTGGCCGTGGCGATTGACGATGGTCTTATCACGCCGATTGTACGTGAAGCCGAGAATAAAGGCCTCTCCAATATCTCTGCGGAGATGAAAGATATGGCGGCCCGCGCGCGCGAGCGCAAACTCAAGCCGCAAGAATATCAAGGCGGCACGTTCAGTCTCTCAAATCTCGGGATGATGGGTATTCGCGAGTTTGGCTCAATCATCAATGAACCGCACGGCATGATCTTGTCTGTGGGGGCCGGTTCACCGCGTCCGGTTGTCAAAGACGGCGAGCTTGCGATTGCCACGGTTATGACCGTCACGCTCACATGCGATCACCGCGTTGTAGATGGCGCGCTCGGCGCAAAGTGGCTCCAGCATTTCAAACGCTATGTGGAACAGCCAATTACGATGATGCTTTAGGCCGGGCTGAAATAATATCACCTCGGAGATGCTTGACGCGCTCCGAGGTTTCAAAGTTTTTCGCTTAACTAATATCCAGAGATTTAAGGCGCGTGCGAAGCGTGTTTCTGTGGATGCCGAGCTTCTCGGCGGCTTTCGCGCGGTTCCCGCCTGTGATCCGCATGGCTTCTACGATGAGTGGTTTTTCAACCCATGCCAGCGCGGTTTGATAAAGTGTTTCGCCGCCTTCCTCTGTGTCTTGGCGCATCAGGTGGCTACAGGCCTCCTCGAGGAGCGTTTCTAGAGTTTGGCTATCCTCGGGTGCCTGACCGCTTTCAAGGCTACGGGAGAACTCCTGCAAGACCATGTCGGCGGTAATCACATCGTCGGAGTAAAGGAGCGCCAAGCGCCGCACGAGGTTTTCGAGTTCTCGCACATTCCCGGCCCAATTATGTCGGTGCAATATATCGAGCGCTTCGGTTTCGAAACGGCGATTATTATTTTGCGAAATATTCGATAGAAAGTTCGACGCGAGCTCATAGGTGTCGCGGTCCCGCTCGGACAGAGACGGAATACGGATTTCCGCCACGTTCAGCCGGAACAAAAGGTCATCGCGAAATGACCCATCTTGCGCGAGGCGGCGAAGATCTTTGCGCGTTGCGGACAGAATCCGCGGACGCGAATGTGGCGGGATCATCTCGATTTCAGTCATGAGCGACAAAAGCGCTTCTTGTTGATGAGGCGAGAGCGATGACACTTCATCAATGTAGATATCGCCGCCGTTCACTTTTTGAAGCGTTAAAGAGGTTTGCACAAAATCCGATAACCGCAGGAAAGGCCGTGTTTTACGGTGCCCTCCATCATGGAGCAGACGGGCCACGAGGTCTTTACCAGTGCCGACGGCGCCTTCGATGAGCACGGGTAGGTCGCCAGAGGCAAAGCGTGACACAGCGCGGTAAACGGGCTGCATGGCGGGGCTTCGGCCAATCATGGGAAGTTTGGAGAGTTCCGAATTCACTCGGGTCTTGCGCGGATTGACGCTTTGACCCGCACGCGCCACGGCTTGCGTAACATCGGCAAGCTCAAAGGGTTTGGGTACATATTCAAACACGCGGTGCTCGCCCGCTTTAAGGGCTGTATTCACTGTATTGTTGGCGCTGATGATGATGATCGGCATGTTCGGGCGCTTGGCGCGGATGTCGGGCAAATGCTCGAACACTTCGCGGCTGCCCATCATGACGTCGGTCAGGATGATATCACCTTGGCCAGACGCCGCCCATTTCACCAATGTTTCCGCATTGTCTGTGGCTTTCACGGAATGGCCGGCGCGCGTTAAGGCCTTACTGAGAACCAAACGGACGCTGTCATCATCATCGGCAAGTAAAATTTCGTACTTCATGGTGTATCCTTTTTCATCGGGCGTCTTTTGGCTCGACCGGGAGCAAAATAGAGAAAACCGTGCGGCCGGGACGGCTTTGCAATTCCACAATGCCGCCATGCGCGTTGGCAACTTTGGCGACGAGTGCAAGACCTAACCCCTGTCCCGTGGGTTTGTTTGTTATGAAGGGCTGAAAGAGGCGGTCTCGCAATGCATCCGATACGCCGGGGCCATCGTCGATGACCCTGATTTCGATCGGGAGCTGGCGAATTTCGCCGGTGCCTTCTTCGCGGCGCGTGACACCGCTTCGAAAGGAGGTTTCAAGCCGCACCTCGCCGCCTTGGCCCGTGCTCGCAATCGACTCCGCCGCATTTTTAATCAGGTTGAGTAACGCCTGCATAAGCGTATCCGGATCGCCAATGGCGGACGGAAGGGATGGGTCGTAGCTTTCGACAAAGGTGATATTCTCGTGTGCAGAGGATTGAACAATCATCCGCACTTTTGCCAATAGGACATGGATATTTATCGGCCCCACATTTTCAGGATCGTGATCGCCCAAGCTTTCCATACGGTCGGCGAGGCGGCGGATACGATTGATCTCAGACCGAATAAGGTCGATCAGCGCGTGTCCTTCCGCGCCAGAAATTTCGTCGATTAAGAGCTGCGCGGCGCCGTCAATTCCGGCAAGGGGGTTTTTGATCTCGTGGGCGAGCATACGCCCCATAGACGATACGGCGAAATCTGCAGCGCTGCTATGGTTGGGTTCTGTGCCCATGGGCTGAAATGAAAAACCGATATGGTCGCCTGAGGGAAAAAGTGTGATTTGACCCTTGTCGTTGGCGCGTCCGCTGATCTGGATGTCGAAATTAAAAAGACTGACCGGACTAAAATCTTCGCGGCAGCGCAAGCCGGCCGCTTTTATGGCTTCAAATTCCGGAAAAATATCGGTGATCGGTTTAGCGGTTAATCCGCGTAGGGAATAGCCCAGCCATTCTTGCGCAGATTGATTGGCCCAATATAGCACGTCCATTTTCGCCGATAAAAGGATGAGCGGGGCGGGAAAATCATCCGCAAGAAGGCCCTGCGGGCTTCGGACAGGACCCGGCGTCATGCCGCCAGCTCGGTTGGGGACGCGCCGTAAACTTGGGTGAGCAAAGCTTCGACTTCCAGCGGATCTGTGGATTGGCAAATCCGAGATTTAAGTTCTGTGCGTTGGTCGCCGCTCAGAGGGCTTGGGGCATTTTCCACATAGCCTGCCAAATGTTTGCGAGCGACGCGCAGTCCTTTTTTCGGGGGATAAAAGTCAATCATATCGCGGTAATGCGCGAGTGCCACGCCGAGCTTTTGTCCGGCTGAGAGCGGCGCTGATGTTTTGCCGTCCACAGCCTGTATAATGTCAAAAAGCTTCCAGGGCGCGCCCACAAGGCCGCGGCCCACCATGACCCCGTCGCAGCCTGATTGTTCGAGCGCCGTAACAGCCTGCTCAGGTGTTTCGATATCGCCATTTACAAAGACGGGAATATTAACAGCGTCCTTGACGCGCTTCACGGCGGCCCAATCCGCGCGGCCTTTGTAAAACTGGCAGCGCGTCCGTCCGTGAACTACCAGCATCTGAATTCCGACAGCCTCGGCGCGCTGGGCGAGTTCAGGTGCGTTAAGCATATTATCATCCCATCCCAGCCGCATCTTAAGCGTGACAGGGACCGTGCATCCATCCAGTGTGGCTTCGATGATCTTCATGGCGTGATCTAGATCTCGCATAAGCGCCGAGCCGGAGAGACCCGTTGTCACTTTGCGGGCGGGGCAACCCATATTAATATCAATGATGGCTGCCCCGGCGAGCTGGGCGAGCCGTGCGCCTTCATACATCCAGTCTGCCTCGCGGCCCACAAGCTGTATGACCAGCGGGTCAATCTCGCCGCTGCCAGCAGCGCGCGCCATTGTCTCTGGGTCGCCTTTCATCAAAGTTTCGCTTGCCACCATTTCAGAGACAACCAATCCCGGGCCGAACCTTTGGAGGACGCGGCGAAATGGCAGGTCTGTCACCCCTGACATAGGTGCGGCCAAGACGCGCGACGTCAATCTATGCTTGCCGATGTGTAGCTCTGCGTTCATGTTGGGTGTCCTAAAGTGAAAAAATAGATTGCACAATAATTCATCACAGGACGGACGGTAAAAGTGACGAAAATTGCACAAATATTGGTCGCTGCGGGAAAGGGCGCACGTTTAGGAGGCGAAGTCCCAAAACAATACCTAATGCTCGCCGGGGAACCGCTTATATTGCACACAATGCGTGCCTTTGCTGAGTCGGGCATCACCTTTGATTTACAGGTCATCGTGGTCGCTCCAGATGATGAATATATACACGAGATTGTCGGTAAGCTTGATCCTAAGCCTATGATTGTGACGGGCGGTGCGTCCCGTACGCAATCTGTTAGAAATGGCCTCGCCGCCCTCGCGGCGGACAAACCTGATTTGGTCCTCGTCCACGACGCGGCGCGTCCATTTGTGACCCCGCGTGTTATACGAGATGTGGTGACCGCTTTGACCGATGCTCAGGCGGCAGTCCCGGTTTTATCGCTGGTGGACGCGATCAAGCGCGTCGATGAAAGCGGCATTAACGTTGACGTGGATCGGCGGACTGTACGGCGGGTGCAAACCCCGCAAGGCTTTCGCTTCACGGATATTTGGTCAGCCTATCAAGCCGTTGAGGCGTCTGCGGGATATTCGGATGATATCGCGGTCGCACACAAGGCGGGCCTTGCGATTGCGATGGTTGATGGCGACGAGCGCAATTTTAAGGTAACCTATCCAAGTGATTTAGAGAAAGCGGAGCACATGTTGAAGCAAGGGGAATATGTGGCGACGGGCAGCGGATTTGATGTTCACCAGTTCGAAGCCGGGGATAGCCTTTGGCTTTGCGGCGTGGAAATCCCAGCGGGCATGTCTTTGAAGGGGCATAGCGATGCTGATGTGGGGCTCCATGCGTTGACAGATGCGATATTAGGGGCCTTGGCTGACGGGGATATTGGCGATCATTTCCCGCCGAGCGAACCGCAATGGGCGGGTGCGGCATCCGATAAATTTTTGACGTTTGCAGCAGGCCGCGTGGCGACCCGCGGCGGTTTTATAAGCCACGTTGATGTGACGTTGATTTGTGAAAAGCCAAAAATTAAGCCTTACCGCGAGGCTATGCGTGTGCGTATTGCCGAAATTCTATCATTGCCGACCTCCCGCGTGAGCGTCAAAGCCACGACTACAGAAGGCCTCGGCTTTACCGGACGGGAAGAGGGCATAGCGGCGCAGGCTGTCGCCACATTGGTGCTGCGCGGTGAGTAATATCCTTTTGGAAATTGGAGGGATAGCGAAAGACGTTGTAGGGCGCGCGGCTCAAAAAAAGCTGACGGTGGCAACGGCGGAGAGCTGCACCGGCGGCGGGATCGGTTATTGCCTTACCTCTGCGCCGGGGTCTTCGGATGTGTTTCTGGGCGGTATTATTTCTTATCATAATCATGTGAAAACCGGTCAACTTGGCGTTCCTGAAGATTTGCTGATCGCCAAGGGCGCCGTGAGCCCAGACGTTGCGACGCTCATGGCTGAAAATGTACGTTTGAAGCTGGGCGCCGATATTGGATTGTCCGCCACGGGCGTTGCGGGTCCCGGCGGCGGTAGCGCACTAAAGCCCGTAGGCCTTGTCTTTGTAGGGCTTGCCCAAACCGGGCGTGCGACGATTGTGAGCGAACTTCGCTGCGGCGATATTGGCCGGGAAGAGGTGCGGGTTAAAACGGTACAAACCGCACTGGAAATGTTACGTGGTCGGCTTGTTTAGGCCAAGACGCTCGCACTCGGCGTCAATGGCCAGCGTAGGGTCGCCAACCTTGGGGCATGTTTGTGCGGCTTTGCTCGTAAAGAGGTTCATCATGTGATCCCCCGCGCGGTCAAATTTGTCTCTTAAAAGCATCTCAAGCGGGAACGCCTTCAGTTTTACGGCAACGGAGAAATCAACCAAAGTCGAGCCGTCAGACAACTCATGAAAATACCAATCATTGCTGAGGGATTTCACAGCACCGGATTTATCTGCCTTCGTGACAGAAATGCGATTTTCGCCGTGATGTATATTGACGACGGAATGAAATGTTTCACGCACGAATTTATAGGCGACCGTGGCTTCGGCTTGGAACTGCTCGTGCTCGGGCGTGATATGTTTGCGGTTGGTGACACGCAGAGCTGAAATTAAGTTGATGAACTCCGGATAGGCTTCCACATTTGCGACAAGTGCCATCAGGTCTTCCGGCTTGTGCGGAAGGTGACGACTCATGGAGGTTTCAGCCATGGTTCTATCCTCTTCGCGCGGCTTGCAGGCGGGCAAAGTCCGCATCGGCATGGTAGCTTGACCGGGTTAGCGGTGTCGCGGCGACCACGAGAAATCCTTTGGCTTTGGCAATGGTCTCATAGGCTTTGAACTCTTCCGGGGTAACGTATCGGTCCACGGCGGCATGTTTGCGCGTGGGCTGTAGATACTGACCAATCGTCAGAAAGTCGATTCCTGCTGAGCGCATATCGTCCATGACCTGCATGACTTCTTCTTTGGTCTCACCGAGGCCGACCATAAGTCCTGACTTTGTAAACTGATTGGGGTCACGTTCCTTCACACGCTCCAGAAGGCGCAAAGAATGGTAATATCGGGCACCGGGCC
The DNA here is from genome assembly GCA_048268905.1 of Maricaulaceae bacterium. Taxonomy (GTDB): domain Bacteria; phylum Pseudomonadota; class Alphaproteobacteria; order Caulobacterales; family Maricaulaceae; genus JACOMS01. The sequence continues at coordinate 377,536 of JBLWUN010000001.1, forward strand.
GAATTTTCAGGTAAAGGCGAGGGACGGTTTCTAGGTTGTGGTTGAACACATCTGGACGCGCGTCAATCACGGTTTCGGCGGCTCCTTCTTTACGCAAGAAGTCCGGCGTCAAAATTTCAATCGTTGTCTTGGGCGACTCTTTTCGTATGGCCCTGATCACATCGACAAAGTGCTGCGCGCCACCGTCCGGCAAGTCGTCGCGGTCAACAGACGTGATCACCACATGCTGAAGGTTCATTTCTCGCACAGCTTCGGCAATTTTCTTTGGCTCATAGGCATCAACGTCTTGGGGAAGGCCGGTGCTGACATTGCAGAAGGCACAGGCCCGCGTGCAAATCTCGCCGAGGATCATAAAGGTCGCGTGAGATTTCTCCCAGCATTCACCGATGTTCGGGCATGCGGCTTCCTCACAGACTGTGACGAGGCCCTTTTCTTTGACCAGTTTTCGCGTTTCCGCATACCCTTTTGAGGTCGGCGCCTTGACGCGGATCCAACCGGGTTTGCGCAGGATCTCCGTATCAGGCCGATTGGCTTTTTCAGGGTGCCGGGGGCGCTTTGCGGTTTTGTCTATCAGTACAGTCATGGCCGCAAAATGGGAGTTATGACCCGAAAACACAATAGAATATATCCGTTTTCTGACGGTTATTTTAAGCTGTGTTTTCGCGTAAATTTAACCTTCTCGCGTTATGTATCCGCGATTGGTGGAACGTAATTATGCTATCTGACGTCACAATAAGAGACGGGTACGACAATTTTTTTACGCCTTTACGGCTGATTTTCGCGCTTTTAGTCTTGGCGGGTCACGTTTTTATGGTGGCCTTGCGAGACGTGGCGGCGGAGCCATTCTTGTTCTTTGAGTATAAGGCCAGCTATCTCGCCGTGAACCTGTTTTTCATTGCTTCGGGGTTTATGGTCACCAAGAGTATTTTGTCTCGCGGGGATATGATTGAATTCGGAACCGCCCGCATTTTGAGAATATATCCGGCTTTGACGGTCCACGTTCTATTTGTGATGTTCGTCATGGGCCCATTCGTCACGAATATGCCTCTCGGTGAGTTCTTTGCCCATAAGGATTTTTGGACGCAGCCCTTTAAGGTGTTGTCCTTTTATCAGACAGATATGATTTTGCCGGGCGCGCTAACCACCAATGACGAGCAGATTGGATCGGCGGCTCTATGGACGCTTCGGTACGAGCTGCTGGCCTATATGGGGACTGCGGCTGCTTTTGCATTTGGTCTGCTTCGTCGAAAATGGATGCTTATTGCGCAATTTATTGCGTTTTCTGGTGTTTGGGTGATCGCTCACATGACGGGTGCGTTCGATAGTTTGCCTGCGTCCGTGCAGTCGATCTTGCGGTTTGGCATGGCCTATGGGTTGGGCGCCGCCATTTTCGCCTACCGTCGAAATATTTCGCTCAATATTCTCGGGATACCGATTTTGGGGCTGATCGCCGCCTTGTTTCACGGCACCCCGGCTTTTGAAGTGGTGGTCAATATGTGGCTCGCCTATATTATCTTTTGGGCAGCTTATGTGAAAATCCCAAGGCTGCGCCGTCTGCAAGGCATGAGCGACCTCTCTTACGGAATATATATCTACCACTGGTGTATATTGCAGTGGCTCTTCTACAAAATGCCGTTCCTGAGCGTGGCGCAGCTTTTCACGCTCACCGTCATTGCGACTTTGATCGTTGCTCTACTGTCCTGGAACCTGATCGAGAAGCCCTTGCTCTCACGCAAGAAGCCGCTCGCGAAATATCTACGGTTTGGTCGCCCCCCAAACGAAACCTACCGCCCGGAATCAATGCTCCTTGATTAGGAGCCCTTATATATGGAGGGCGCGCCCATAGGCTTCGAGAACAGACTCGTGCATCATTTCTGAAAGAGTGGGGTGCGGAAACACCGTATCCATCAGTTCAGCTTCTGTCGTTTCGAGCTGTCGGGCAACTGTGTAGCCTTGGATGAGCTCTGTGACTTCTGCGCCGATCATATGAGCGCCGAGAAGTTCGCCTGTTTTTTCGTCAAAAATTGTCTTGATAAGCCCTTCAGGTTCTCCCAGGGCGATGGCTTTGCCATTCCCAATGAATGGAAAGCGCCCGACCTTTACCTTGTAGCCTTTTTCAATAGCTTGCGCTTCGGTGAAGCCGACACTGGCAATTTGTGGGTGGCAATAGGTGCATCCCGGAATGGCATTGGCATCGAGCGGGTGTGGGTTGCCGCCCGCGATTTTTTCAATGCAGATGATGCCTTCGTGTGACGCCTTGTGCGCGAGCCACGGCGGCGTCGTTACGTCGCCAATGGCATAAAGTCCAGGGACATCGGTCCGTGAAAACTCGTCAACTGTGATGTGGGTTCGGTCAATCTTCACGCCGAGCTCTTCAAGGCCCATATTTTCAACATTGCCAACAATCCCGATGGCCAAAATTACGCGGTCGAATGTATGGGTTTCGTCTTTGCCGCCAACCGTGAGCGTGGCCATGACATCCGCGCCGTTCTTCTTGACGGATTTGACCTGAGTTTCGGTCATGATTGTCATGCCGCGTTTTTCAAAAGTCTTGCGTGCCATTTTAGATATCTCGGCATCCTCGGCCGGTAAGATACGATCGACCATCTCGACGACCGTGACAGACGCGCCGAAGGCATCAAAAAAGCTGGCAAACTCCATTCCGATTGCGCCGGAGCCAATCACGAGAAGTTTCTTTGGCATTGTATCAGGTACCATCGCCTCTTTGGCCGTCCAGATGAATTTACCGTCCGGTTCAAGCCCCGCTTGCGGAATGGTCCGCGCGCGTGCGCCTGAGGCGACAATGACGTGTTTGGCGGAGTATTCTGTTTTGTCGACGATGACTTTTGGCGCTGGTTTACCGGCTTTCAACGTAGCAAATCCGTTGATGACGGTGACCTTGTGTTTCTTCATGAGGAACTTGACCCCGCGCGATAGCTGGTCAGCAATGCCGCGTGAACGCTTAACGATCGCCTCCAGATTAAAGTCCGCTTTCGCAGACAGGCCATAATCTGCGGCGTGCTGCATTTGGTGATAGACTTCCGCCGACCTTAAAAGCGCTTTTGTTGGAATACAGCCCCAGTTTAGGCATACGCCGCCAAGCGCATCTTTTTCGACGATTGCGGTTTTCAGGCCAAGCTGCGCGGAACGAATAGCGGTGACATATCCCCCTGGACCAGAACCAATAATAATAACGTCAAATGAAGTGTCGGTCATGAACAAACCTTTCGGAGGAAGTGCAGCCGTTGTTATAACCTATTCGCGTCAAATTTGAACGAAAATATAAGCCTATTGCCCGTTTTGCGGCGGTGGCGGAGGCATAATTAGGGCTTCAATCACCTGTAGGCGCATGATGTCTCTGAGTTCATCCACTTCCACGGCGTCGATCTGCGCAAAGGCTGCATCCGAATCGCCTTTGTCGGCAAGCGCGATGGCGATCCGGCTACGGGCGGTGTCACGGAGTTCCACTTGTGCGATCTTTTCCATGGCCGTTGACGCCGATGTGAAGAGATCTTCGCTAAGGGCGAAGTCCACAATCCCTAAATAGGCGCGGTCCTTGAGATCGGGCTGGGTCATCAACTCGGTCTGTTCCATGACGGCGAAAATTCGCAATGCGGCATTCGGATTTTCAGCGTCTTGCGCTTTCGACGGCGCGGGCAAGGTGTCTATTTCCGTTAGCTCCCCGTTTTCAAGCTGAAAATATTTGACGCTGCTGTTTGGTGAAGTGTTGGATTGGGACGGGGGCTGTGACGTTTCACCCGGTCGTTCACGGCGGACGGCTTCTTGACGCGCGCGAACCGCGTCATTGAGAGGTTTGATAAATCGGTCGATGACCCCGCCACGTTGCTCCGGGGTTTGAGGGCGCTGAGATGGTGGCGTAGATGTTCGAAGTACGCCATAGTCAGCCGCATGCTCGATAGGCGTTGCGTAGTACACAACGCCGCCAGCGAGTATCGCAGCAATCAGACATGCAATGAACGTTTTAATAAAATTCCCCATCTATTGGGCCCAAATCTTTGGTAAAGTAGCGTTATTCGCGGGGCAGGAGCAAGGCTGGCACTGCTATTAAGCGCTTGGAGCGGGGGATACTCGCCTAAGATGGGAAGAGATTAGTCCAATACGCGGTTGATATGGCCCATTTTACGGCCCGGACGCACCTCTTTTTTACCGTAGAGATGGATATGCGTCTTGGGCTCGGATACGAATCGTTCCCACTCATTCGCCTCTTCGCCGATCAGGTTGAGCATTTGGACCTTGTGAAGAGGTTCCGTGCTACCAAGTGGCCAGCCCGCTATTGCGCGGATGTGAAGCTCGAACTGATCCACGCATCCGGCATTTTGGGTCCAGTGCCCGGAATTATGCACACGCGGCGCGATTTCGTTGACGAGGAATGAGCCGTCTTCCATTTCGAAAAACTCAACGGCTAGGACGCCGACATAATTAAGCGCGTCAAGTATTTTGACGGCGAGAGCGCGGGCCGCGCCGTCATCGCCTGTCGCTGGCGACGTGCTCAGATGCAGGATGTGGTTTTTATGAACGTTCTCGATAAGCGGGTAGCTCGCCGTTTCACCGGACGCGCTTCTCGCGGCGATCACCGAGACTTCCCGGCGAAAGGAAATGAACGCCTCTGCGATGAGCGGATTGTCGCCCAGAGACGTAAATGCGCTGTCTGCGTCGGCAAGGTTACGGACGATGACTTGGCCCTTCCCGTCATATCCAAAGCGGCGGGTCTTTAAAACGATCGGCGGCTCAATTTTCTCCAAGAGCTGTTTAACGTCAGAAACGGTTTTTATATCGTAAAATGGCGTGACAGGAACGCCGGCCGTTTTGGAAATGAAGGTTTTTTCGGTCAATCGGTCCTGCGCCGTGTCGAGCGCATTTGATCCTGGATATAAGCGGGTTACGCTCTCGGCGGCCTTCGCTGATTGGGCGGGAACGTTTTCGAACTCGTAGGTTAATACATCGACGTTTTTCGCAAAAACACGGACTTTTTCGCAATCACCATAGTCCCCAAATTCGGAATAGGCGGCGACGCGTGTGGCTGGCGTGTCGGGGTTGTCGCTATATACATGACAGCGAAATCCGAGGCGCGCTGCGGCTATCGCAAGCATCTGGCCCAATTGACCGCCGCCTAATATGCCGATGACCGAACCTGGGGGGAGTGGAGACTGCATGAGGTGACCTTAGGGAACGGGCGTCTCGGCGACGGCGTTGGTTTGGGCTTCGCGCCAGGCATCCAGACGTGCAGCGAGCGCGCTATCGGACAATGCGAGAATGGCCGCGGCCATTAAGCCCGCATTCTTTGCGCCGGACTTTCCGATGGCGAGGGTTCCCACGGGGACACCGCCCGGCATCTGAGCGATAGAGAGCAGGCTGTCCATGCCGGACAAGGCTTTACTTTCCACAGGGACACCAAGAACCGGAAGCGGCGTCATAGACGCGGCCATTCCCGGTAGGTGCGCGGCGCCGCCAGCCCCTGCGATGATAACTTTAAAGCCTTCTGACTTTGCGGTTGTCGCAAACTTTACCAAGCGCTCTGGGGTTCTGTGCGCGGAAACAACTTTCGCCGAGAACGGCACATTTAGTTCCGTTAAAATCTTTGCCGCATGTTCCATTGTTGGCCAATCGGACGTTGACCCCATGATAATTGCGACAGGAACGGCATCCGTCGATGTATTCTGAGAAGAGGGTGAGTTGCTCATGGCCTTCCACTTATTTGAGGCGGCTGCGCGCCGCTGGAAAGCAAAGCACTTTATGCAACGTGCGGCGAAGGTCAAACTCAAACTGGTGGTTATCCCAATAAATTATGGTCAGATCGAAAAGAGTTCATTGCCCGTATTGGCTCTATTAACCGTAAAATTTACAGAGAAATTAACGCTATGCCTTAGCAGTTTTTAGATGATGAGACCCTATACAAGTCGTGAATATTTAGGGTGCAGTGTAATGGATTATCAAAATACGGCTTATGACCATAATTTGAGCGTGACTGTTACGCCGACGATTGAGACTGAATCGGATCGGCTTGAAATTGAGAACGAAACGCTGAAAGCTGAAATCAAGCGCATGAAGCGGTATATTGCCGAATTAGAGCGAGCGGTTGACGCTGATCCGCTTATGCCAATTTATAATCGGCGCGCGTTCATGCGCGAACTGTCCCGCGCACAGTCTGTTTTAGATCGTTATAATATTTGCTCGTCTGTGATTTTTATGGATCTCGACAATTTTAAAGCGGTCAATGATGCCTTCGGGCACGCCGCAGGCGACGAGCTGTTGTGTCAGGTCGGGAATGTGCTGCAAGCGGCAGTGCGGCAGTGTGATATGGTCGCGCGGCTTGGCGGGGATGAGTTTGGGGTACTTCTTTTCAAGACAGAGCCGCAAATTGCCAGAGCAAAAGCCTACACATTGGCCTGCCGGGTTTCGGAGATTAAAATTAAAACGCCGACTGGCGTTATCGGGACATCCGTGTCTTGGGGGATTTCGACCTGCAAGCTGGGGGAAACCGTCGAGGATATACTCGGGCTCGCTGATAAGAATATGTACGTCTCGAAAAGACGCGCGCGCGAGAAAAACGGCGGCTACTAACCCTTTTGAAGCTAGGCGATAATATCCGGCGTTAGCTGGTTTTCCAGATACACGATCTGATCTTTGATCGACAGTTTGATCTTCTTCATCCGCTTGACCTTCAGCATGTCCGCAACGCCCGTTTCAAGCAATGCTTCGATCTCGTTGTCAATGCGCCTGTGCTCGGACTTGAGTTGATCTCGCAGGATCATCATCTCCGCTTTCTCAGGGTCATTGCTCACGTCATTTGGGTCATTGTCGCGCATATCTATCCATATCACTTTAACTTCGGCACGCCTATATCACTAGGTTAGTGTAGAAGTCTTTACTTAAAAAGCCCTATTTCAGTGACATGGTGAACGCGCTGTGGTATAGAATAGGTTCAACCTATTTATGGAGGTGTGTATGGCCGCATTGGCTCATCTGAAAGAACTTGAGAATAAACACGCTCATCTTGATGACGAAATCAAACAGGAACTTAAGCATCCTAAACCTGATACCATACGGCTCGCATCCCTTAAAAAGAAAAAACTCCATCTCAAAGAACAGATACAGACGTTTCAGTCGGCTTAAATTCGCCGCCGAGAACAGGTTCATTTTTGAAAAATGACTTGACCTAGACGGTCTCAGTCTTTCAGAGACAAAGTCTCTAAAAGGGGGACCTCTATGGATGATCGTGTCGTAATAATAACCGGCGGTGCCAATGGTATCGGCTTTGCGTGTGCCCGTAGGTTTTTAAAAGACGGCTTTAAAGTCGTTATTGCTGATTCTGATGAAGCGATGGGCCACCGTGCTGTTTCTGACCTCGATGCCCATACGGGCAACGTTGTGTTTTTGCACACGGACGTGTCTGAAAAGTTGCAGGTTCACAATCTGATCGCTGAAACGCTCAGCCATTTTGGCCGGATTGATGTTCTCGTGAACAATGCCGGGATTGCCTATAAGGGCGGCGCGAGAGACCTGAGCGAACAAGACTTTGACCGGGTACTCGCCGTTAATCTGCGCGGTGCGTTCCTTGTCTCGAAATATGTGACAGCCTATATGATCGACGAGATTGAGAACCGTGAAGATAGATCGCGCCTCACAGCACGTCCATATTCCATTATCAACATGTCCTCCATAAATGATGAAGTGGCGATTCCCGATTACCTCGCCTACGTGGTCTCCAAGGGTGGATTAAAGCAAATGACCAAAGCGATGGCCTTAGAGCTGGCGCCATTTGGTATCCGCGTTAACGCCATCGGACCGGGCAGTATCAAAACCAATATGCTTGCGGGTGTTGTAGGGGACGAGGTTGAACTTGAAAAAGTCCTTGCAAGAACGCCGCTCGGCCGCGTTGGCGTGCCCGACGAAGTCGCAGGCGTCGCCGCATTTCTCGCGTCGGAAGACGCCAGCTATGTGACCGGGCAGTGCATTTACGTTGATGGCGGGCGGCTTGCGCTTAACTACACAATGCCGCCGCGCGAAGATTTGTCTTAGCGTTCAGACTATTCGTCAGTTGAGGGCTTGAACAAGCTCTCAAGTGTGTGCTCGACTTTTGGAGCTTCGAATTCTGGGGCTGCGGGTACGTCAGCATCAACCGGCTTCAACGTTTCCCCTGTTTCGCCAGCATCCTTGGCCGCTTTTGCATCGAGTTTTGCTTTCCGCTCTGCTGCGACGGCCACGAGTTCATCAAGATCGATTTGTGAGCAAAGGCCCAAAGAGACCGGATCTGTTGGATTGATCGTCGACATCTTCCAGTGTGTCCGCTCGCGAATCGCGGAAATTGTTGGCTTGGTCGTACCGATCAGTTTGGAAATTTGTGGATCGGAGATCTCTGGATGGTTCCGTACAAGCCAAGCGATCGCATCAGGACGATCCTGACGGCGCGAAAGAGGCGTGTAACGGGGGCCTTTTTTGCGTGACTTAGAGGATGGGACATCTTCGTTTGTAAAGACAGAGGCTTTCAGAACGTATTTTGGATCAGCTTCGCCTTTTTCAATTTCTTCACGTGCAAGTTGTCCATTGGAAATCGGGTCGGCGCCGCGAATGCCGCTGGCGACATCGCCGTCCGCAATGCCTTCGACTTCGAGGATGTGCAGGCCACAAAAGGTTGATATCTGATCAAAGGTCAGGGCGGTATTGTCGATCATCCAAACGGCTGTTGCTTTTGGCATCAAAATCTGTGTCATAATGGCCTCCATGGCGTGCGCTATCTCGGGCGCAAAATTTAGACATTAAAAAACCCGGCTCCGCCGGGTGCGATTTCAACATTTACTTTAAAGTTAACGTAGAATTCGATAGGTGTGTAACCAGTTTGCACCGTGTTGACAAGGTTTAAGGCGTGAAAAAGGGAGGTCCGTATGGCTGGAACGGCTCAAATACACACAGATATTGTGGTCGGGGAAGATCTTTATGGTGTTTCAGTACATGAACTGGAGAGCCGAATCGTTATACTGAAGTCTGAAATTAGCCGGATTGAGGCTGAGTTAACCAAAAAGAGAACTGAACGTAGTGAAGCGGAACATTTATTTGGGACAAAGCCGTAATTGGCGCAAAGCTTGCTTAACTCTTGGACGAAGCGCCATAAATGGCACACCAGTTCAAGATCGCGCATTGCGTGTAGGAGGCTTATATTATGGGTGCGAAAGCTATAGTCATGAGAGATAGAGATACACTCACACCGCAAGCCGAGACGCGGTTGATGGAATTCACACGCTCTGAGTTGTTCATCAAAACATTTCGCGAAGGTATGGATATGGTTGAGGAAACAGCCGCGTATCTTGACGGGTCTGGCCGCGATGAGAGCAAAGCGCTGTCCCGCGCCGACGCACTTGTTTATGCGTCAAATTCCATGCGCCTGACCACCCGCCTGATGCAGGTGGCCAGCTGGCTGCTTGTGCAGCGTGCGCTCAAAGAGGGCGAACTCTCAACTTTCGAAGCCCGTCAGGAAAAGTACCGCCTTGTCACAGAGAAGAAAGATGATGTGAGCCTGTCTTTCTCCGCTCTCGCTAAAGACGCCAACCAACTTCCTTCGACGCTCGTGGATTTGATGGCTCGCTCTGAACAGCTTTTCGAGCGTATTGCTCGCCTTGACCGGAGCCTTTATGGCTCCATCGCTGCACAAACGGGTAACACGGTTGCGGATCAGATTAACCGCCTCGAAGCGGCCTTCGGCAAAGCGGCCCGGGTTTAAGCCCCTTTCCGAAACGGGACTCAAAGCCTAAACAGGATCTATTGTTCTCTGATCAAAAAGAAGCTCGGTTTACGCCGGGCTTTTTTTCATGAGCGCCGCACGCTCGCAAATGGCCACTAGCACATCGTTTTGATTATATGCGCGGTGAATAAAGGTCACGATGCCTTGCGTGGGGCGAGAGCGGCTTTCGCGAACCTCTTTCACTTCGGTCTCGACGTGGATGGTATCACCGTGAAAGACAGGGGCCGGGAATTTGGTGTCGCTCATGCCCAGATTGCCAATGGTTGTGCCAATGGTCGTGTCATTGACAGAAATCCCGATCATGAGCCCGAGCGTGAACAGGCTATTGACGAGGGGTTTTCCAAACTCCGTCTTGGACGCAAAGTCATAATCAATATGCAAAGGTTGCGGGTTGAGCGTCATATTCGAGAAGAGCATATTATCGCTCTCCGTAATCGTTCGCCGTAGCTCGTGCTTGAAAATGTGACCGACAACAAATTCGTCGAAATATAAGCCTGCCATAAAGCCCTCCGTTTGGACGGCTGTCTTAGCTTAGGTTTGCGTCGATGTGCAAGCCGCCGCTTCGATGAGGCCTTGGCTGTCCCGGCGTGTCATCACGTCGAATATGGGGTCCGCGTTCGCCGCATAACGAATTTCAACGATAACAGATTGGGATAGAATCTCGCCGCGTTTTTTCGCGGTACCTTGATCGGCGGCGTAGATGATCGAGCGGTTGTCTCCAGTGGCCTTGGCGCAGGCTTGCGCGGCGCCCGGCATTAATGCGCTTTGACCAAATTGAGTCGCTTTTATGGACCCGCTTTGGTTTATCGTGACATCCACATCGCCCTCGACTTGGCTTGCGGCAATGACGAAGGGCGTATTGCTATTGACGACAATTCTCGCCACGCCCGGCAAGCGAGGGAGTTCGGTCGAGATGACGTTTTGCGGAATAACATGAAGCATATGATCGATGATCTGCGCTGAAACCGGGACGCTGATAATTTCAAGCGCCACAAGTCCGATAAATATTTTCCGTTTTTTCATCGCGTCGCACCCCTGCGTCTCAATTCATGACATACGCTTATACGTTACAAGAATAGTGCCATGGGACTGGTCAGAACTGTAAAAAGTGTCTAGAAGCCCGCGCATGTCAAATCCAAGCAAAGCTCTTATTCTATTTTCCGGAGGTCAAGACTCCGCAACCTGTCTGGCATGGGCCTGTGACCGGTTCGATATGGTTGAAACGGTGGGGTTCGCCTATGAGCAGCGCCACCATATCGAAATGGAATGCCGCTTGAATGTGCGGCGGGCCTTTCAAGAGCGCTTTCCGCAGTGGGGCGCAAAGATCGGGCCGGACCATTTGATAGACCTCTCCGCCCTTGGCGCGATTAGCGAAACATCGCTCACCCGCGAGAGTGAAATCACCATGAGCAAAGCGGGATTGCCAAGCACGTTCGTTCCCGGGCGAAACCTTATCTTTTTAAATTTCGCCGCAGCGGTTGGATATCGCCGTCACATTTCCGTGCTTGTGGGCGGTATGTGCGAGGCGGATTTCTCCGGTTATCCTGACTGCCGCAAGGAAACGCTTGATGCGACCATGCACTCGATTTCGCTCGGTATGGGACGCGATTTCACGCTGGAGACGCCGCTCATGTTTAAAAGCAAAGCGGACGCTTGGCAGATGGCGTTTGAACTTGGCGGGCAAGACCTTGTGGAACTCATCTTGGCAGATACGCACACATGTTACATGGGCGAGCGTGGAGAGCGGCAATCTTGGGGATATGGATGCGGCACATGTCCCGCCTGCGAGCTTCGAGCGCAAGGCTGGGAAAGCTACGTGTCTCGATGAATTACGCTGTCAAAGAAATGTACCTGACCGTTCAGGGGGAGGGCGTTCAAACTGGGCTTCCCGCCGTCTTTATGCGGTTTGCCGGTTGTAATCTGTGGAGCGGGCTGGAGCGCGACCGTGCGGCCGCCGTTTGCCGGTTTTGCGATACGGATTTTGTCGGCATGGACGGCCCCAATGGAGGGCGGTTTAAGACGGCCGAAGATCTTGTAGAGGCCGTTGCCCGTCATTGGCCCGGCGGCGGCCAGCCTTGGGTCGTCTGCACGGGCGGCGAGCCTATATTACAGCTCGATGCAAAGCTGATCAGCGCGTTTCACGCGGCGGGTTTCAAGATTGCGGTGGAGAGCAACGGGACGCTAAAGGCCCCAGAGGGGATTGATTGGCTTTGCGTCAGTCCAAAGGCGAACGCAAAATTAGTGCAATTGTCGGGGCATGAATTGAAACTCGTTTTCCCCCAAGATGAAAATCAGCCCTCAGATTTTGAACATCTCGATTTTGAATACTTTTCATTGCAGCCAAGAGACGATGCCTATCTTGGCGAGGTCGATGCGGCCGGTGCACCAAAAAAGGCGGCTCATATGCAAGCCGCCTTTGATTATTGCATGGCCAACCCGAAGTGGCGCCTGAGTGTTCAAACCCACAAATGGATCGGCGTACCTTAGAACCGACTAGGTCGCAGGTGCTTCGGCAAGAACGTCAGCCGCTTCGCGAGCAAACCGTGAGATAGCGCGGTGAGCGTCTGACCACGTTGTCGAATAAGCTGCATCCCGTATATCACTTTCATACCAAGCATAGCTCATATCGCCAATGACGTCGCCGCTGGCGTTGACGATTTGGCCTTCAATGGATGCACCGCCAAGGCCATAACTTTGATGGGATAGTCCGACCTCTTTGGAAAGCTGTTTGAACGTTGGGCGGTTCGGTTTTGCATCCGTCAGGACTATCTTCAATACGACGCTCGCATCGTCACGGACCGCAATGCCCTCTTTGGCCAATCGAGATTCCATTTTGTCCTGCAAGCGCTCAGCCAGACGGTTGAGGTCTTTTTCGCCGTAAAAGCCATTGTTTGAGAACCCGGAATTCAAGCGCCCGGGAGAAGACCCGCGGTCTTTTAATTTGGTCGGTAAATTATTAGCGCGGTGGCTAAGTTCTTCGCCGAGCACAACCTCGACCTTTATGGGCGAAGCCACAGACTCTGAAAGCGTGGATTCAAACTTCTGAGAACTTTGAGCCATGGCCGGAGCGGCAATTGACAGACCGACGGCCAAAACAGTTGAGGCGAGTAGTTTTTGCATGATCATCTCCTTGTTAGAATGTTACATAACACAAAAACGGTGTTTTCTCAACGTATCGATACATTCCAAATTCGTAATGTGCAGCAAAAGGCGCGCGGGATTTCGCGTAGATTAGCTAAACGCATCCACAAATACGCGCACCACATTGGCGCTCCGGTTGATGTTGGCGAGTTCGTTGTCCAACTCGGCGGCGTGTATTTGCCGCGAAACCGTAGCGACTTGGCCCGTAAGCGTCACAACTTGCGTTGTTACTGTCAGAACTTTTGTGCTTGTGTCGAGCGCTTGATCTGTAATTTGCACAGGAATGCGGCCCATATAGTAGACACCTCGGCCAGTTTGGTAGACGGAGTTCCCGGCAAATTTTCCGGTTTCATATACGCCCTTACCCGTAAGGCGGCCCGTATGATAAACGCCTTTCCCTGCAAGCGCTGTGGTCTTTCCCGCAGCCTTAAACGGCAGCGCTGCCGCTTTTCCAGTTAGTTTTGCAGCGGCACAGCCCGAGAGGGCGAACGCGGCGATGGTAAGGACAGCAAGCGTTTTAATGGGGTGTGTCATAGTGAGCTCATTTTCATTGTTAGACGCCTCTTAGCTCAATAAGGCTTAGAAACTCTTAAACTAAAGGCTTTCGCGTCTCCAGGATAGCGCGAGGGCGGCGAGGGCGAGGGCAAAAAACAAAAGCCCGGGCGCGAGAGGCGCGCGTTTAGAGCTGCGCACAACAAAATCATTATGCGCCGGTAGGCCGATCCAGTTTTCTCCCGCATTTTTCGCGCCAATATCTGTGCGCCGAATATCCGGAAAATCCGTATTGTATAGCATGATGGTGCCACCGCCGCTGCCGTCGGAGAACGGTGCGAGAATATCGCTTGTGGGCGTTAAATCCGAAAACTCTTTCGGGTTCAATGCGCCAATCGCCGTGATTGTACTCACGTCTCCGCTACGAAGTCGGTACGCCCCCTGACCAGCCGCGGCGCTTGTACCGCGGTATAGTCCGTCTTCGATTTTTTCGAGCGTGATGCTTTCCGCGGTGCCATCCGGTTTTTGTATCACAGCGCTTTGCGGCGCATCTGAGAGCGTTCGGCGCTCGATTAAAAGCTGGCTCCCATTGGATTGCGCGGTGAGCTTCTCGGCATCTAGATCTGGTTCTCCCAAAAGCCAATGCGCCAAGCGCCGGAACATTTCGCTGTACGGGCCACCGCCGTCATAGCCGCGCGCCCAAAGCCAAGCTTGATCCGACATAACCATAGCGACGCGGCCATCGCCCACTTTTTCTATGACGAGAAGCGGCTCGTCTGCGGGGCCGTTCATCAAGATATCGCCGCTGACGACCTTGCTTTCAATGAGCCTGAACCAGTTGCCCCAGTTTTGGTCTGCACCGCCGTAAAACGGCGCAGTGACGGGGTGGCGCTTGCCTTTATCACTCAGGCTTGGTTTGAACGCATAGTTGGCGGTTTTCCCTGTCGGGACAGCTGGAAGCACGGCCGCCAGCGGGGAGCGGTAAAGGCTGTCCTCGGAGGCGAAGGCTGGCCCCGTCGCCACAAGTAATGCGCCGCCGCGTTCCACATAATTGGCAATGTTCTGAATATAATAGGGACGCAATATGGGCGTAGCGCGTCCCGAGCGTCCGGGCGTTCTGCGGCGCGTAAACTGATCGAAAATGATCAGGTCAAATTCGTCGAGTTTTTCTTCGAACAGTTGCTGGGTCGGGAATGCAATCAATGACAGTTCGTTTGCTCGGGCATTGGTTTGTTTTTCGCCCGGGTTTGTCAAAATCGTGAACTGCACAAGATCGACAGCAGGATCGCTTTTGAGAAGGTTGCGCCATGCCCGCCCGCCAATATGCGGCTGCCCAGTGATCAGCAAGACTTGCATTCGGTCCCGAATTCCAGAAATTTCCGCAACAAAAAGATTGTTCTTCAACGTCATTTCGCTGTCCGCCGCTTGTACGGTTAATTCAACTGTGTTGGTGCCGCGGCGTTCAATTTTGAGCGGCAAGGACACCCGGTCTCCGATAATGGCGGGGAAGCGCGCTTTCACATCGCCATTGAGCTTTATTTCAATCAGGGCACGTTCGCCTTCATGTCCGGGATCGTCCACTCGAACAACAAAGTCCGCTTGCTCGCCCACCAGCCCATATTTCGGTGCAAGGATGGCGCGGATGCGGCGGTCTCGCGCATCTGGATCGCCAATAATCAGGCTGTGAAAAGGGGTGCCGTCTGGCAGGAGGGCTTCGGGGCTTTCCGGTAGATCGTGAATTTGTCCATCCGTCACAGCAATCACACCCGAGAGCCGTGATTGTGGTAAATTGCCAAGGGTTTCGATCAAGGTTCCGGTCAAGCGCGTCCCATTCGCATCCGTAGGAATATTCGCGGTGGTGACGTTCAGTGTGGGATCGGCTTGCAGCTTTTTTAAAAGAGCCTCGTAGGTCTCTTCCAACTGCGCGGCGCGTTCGCCGAGTTGCACGCTGCCTGATGTATCTTTTAAGACCAGAACTTCGTCCTTGAGTGCGTCCCGTTCTTCCACAACGGTTTGCGGGTTTAGGAGGGCACCGCAGACAAAAAGCGCCGCGAAAAGCCGCCAGACAAAACTTTTCGTCCGTCCAAGACCAGCGGCGATGGCGGCTATTAAAGCAAGCCCGAAGAGGGTGCCAATACTCCAAGGGGGGAGGAGGGGATCCATTGCAATATGAGGCAGGAACGACATTATGGCTCCTCCTCGTCTGCCGGGTTTACATCTTGGAGAATTGAAGGGCCAAGGTTTTCCGGTTCGCGTTCTGATTGGCCAATGCGCTCGATCAGAGCAGCGGCGTGAACTTGGTCCGATTTATAGTTTCCGGCAAGTGCATACATGGCAAGATTAACACCAAACCGCAGAGACATTTCACGTTGCTTGGGAATGTCGCGCTCCAGGGTTTGCATCGCGCCGCCTTCTGAGTCTGTGGCCCAGCCCGCGGCCCAATCATTGCTGCCGATGATGACGCTGCTAACGCCGTCTCTCGCCGCGCCGTTTGTGTCTCTGTCAACCCAGACGGTCCCATTGGCCCAGCGGCCGGGGAAAACTTGCAGCAAGTAAAATGATTTTGTCAGCACATGGTCTTCTGGAACAGCGATGAGGTTCGGCACATCAAGGGACGCAGTGATGCGGGCCAAACCCGGATGGACAGCCCCGCCAATAAAGGCCTGATCGCCAGCGTCCTGCGTGTCAAAAACGAGCGTTCCGCCGCCAACCATAAAGGCATTGAGCGCCGCGCTGGCCGACTCGGAAAGGGACGGGGCGTCCCGCGTGACGGGCCAATATAGAAATGGGTAGAAGAGCAAATTATCCGTCTCCGGATCGACGCCTCTAACGCCAACGGGTTCAATGGTTGTGCGGGCGGTTAAGGCGTTCATCAGGCCTGTCATCGCCGCTTCGCTCATTCTGTCTTTGCGGGCGTCTCCTGTCAGCACATAGGCAAGGTGCAAATCCAGCGCGTCGCTTGCGGGGTCTGGTTTGCTGGCGCGGGATTGGGCAAAACCATCCATAGGGAAAAACAGGATTGAACCTATCATCAACGCGGCCGTCGTGGCCGCGAGGCGCTTTAACTTAAGGTTCGCCAGCCGACCTGAAACGAGAAGCGCGAAAAAGGCATCAATCGCGAGAAGGATTAATACCAGTCCAAGTAAAACGCCGCCCAATGTCTGCTCTTTTGTTTGCCCATAAGACGCGATTTTTATGCCGTCCATGGGCGCAATCGCGCGCAAGGTGGACGGGTCCGTCACCGCGTTTAGAGCTTTGCGGCGCGCCCCTTGGCGGTAAAGACCCGGCGGGTGCTCCGCGCTGATGCGGGTTGCCTCGAAGTCGGCATTTTTAATGGGAAGGACATCGATCGTCGGTGCGGTCAAGCGGCCTGTCCCGCTCAGCACGCGTTCTGCAGCCCAGTCGCCTGTGCCTTGCTGTACTTTTCCGGGGGCGGAGCGCGCAAGCGGAAGGATTCGCCGGAGCATCTCAACATAGAGACCGCCCACGGGTAAATCTGACCACTCGGGATCCGCGGTGACGTGAAACAGTACGATCCGCCCAAATCCTTCTTGGGACGAGGTGACGACGGGAGAACCGTCTGCAAGCCGCGCCCATGTGCGACTGTCCGTCTGCGCGCTCGGCTCGGCCATAACTTGGCGCTTCACCTTAATATCCTCGGGTATTTTTAGTCCAAAGAAGGGACTGTCTTCAGAAAAGGGTGCAAAGGTTTGCGGATCATTCCATGTGAGCGCGCCGCCAAGCTCTCGCCCGCCTGCACGGAGCCGAACCGGCAAGAGATCGTCCGGGCGCTTGGCAAGAAGGGGCCCTGCAAAACGGATTAATAGTCCGCCATTTTCCACAAATTGTCGAAGCGCTGGATCGTCCGTTCGGGCAATGTCGGGCATCACAATGATACTGGGGGCCAACGGTAAAAGCTCTGTTAGAGAGCCCGTAAAGATATCTGCATAAGGAGATAGGGCGGTTTCGGCGTAAAACGGCTCTGAGAGGAGTGGGCTACTATTGTCGGTTTTCGGGGTGAGGATCCCGATGAGCGGGCGTCCCCAGCTATCATCTAGAAGCCGGACAGCGCCCGCAGAGTTCACCCCGCTGGCCCGCAATGATGTGACGCGGCTGCGCAGTTCTGCCGGGAGCTCAAAGTTTGCTTCGGCAGTGGCTTTGCCGGGCGCGAAAGTGATGTCCGCGCGGGCGAGGACGACGCTGTCCCGGCCATGCGCCGTGATCTCAGCCGTGCGAAGGCTCTTTGTTTCGAGGCGGTGCCAAACAGACCGAAAGCCGTTAGCGGTTTCAGAGGTTTCCCCCGGCACAATCACGGATTTTTCGGAAAGCGGCGTAAGACGCTGGGCGCTATCAGCGGTTCGAAGAACATTAGCGGTTTGTTCCGCTTGGCCAAAATCGACACCGCCCGAAAGCCATACGGCGTCTTTTCCCACCAAATCAATGCTTTTGAGAGTTTGCGCAAGCTTTGCGTGATCGGACGGAAGCGGCGACGGGCGCAGTGTTTTTACCAAGCGCATTGCTTCGGAAGCCGGCGCAAATGTGGGGTCTTCGGACGCATCCGTGCTGACGGCCAGAAGGACATTCAGGTTTTTACGTTGCGCGCTGCTAATTCTCGCCTCGGCTTCGCGGATGACAGAGGACCAGTTCGCGGCATTTTCCCAGCCATTGTCAATGACCAAGGCCAGCGGACGGTCATCTGCACCTTCTGCTTGAAACAGCATGGGCCGCGCCAATGCGACCGCTAAAAGGGCCGCGATGAACAGCCGGAACAAGAGGAGCCAAAGCGGCGTACAGTCCGGCGTTTCCTCTTCGGTCATCACGCCTTGCAAGATGCGAAGCGGCGGGAATATTTGCTTCTTGGGCGACGGCGGGGTCACCCGAAGAAGCCACCAAATCAGCGGTAACGCCAATAGTCCGAGCAGCGCGAGCGGCGCGAGGAAGGTGACGGGGCCAAGAGCAAGCGTACTGGGCATCAGGCTTTCGCCCCGGCAATCGCCATATAGAGGGCGGTCATTGCTGCATTGGGGGGCGTCCTTGTTTCATGGGTGATCAGCGGCCAATCAAGGCGGCGCGCAATCTGCGCAATGGCCTCCAGATGCGCGCTAAACTTGGCTTGATATTCACTTTTTGCCCGCTCGGCGCGGCCGACCATCAGCGGCGGAAGGGAAAGGCCACCGGGCAGGTGCATTTCAACGCGCCCGCGATAGGGGAACGCCCGTTCCGCGGGGTCAATAATATGGATCAGCGCACCTCTCGCCGGTCTGGCAGACAAACGGGACAGCCGCTCTCGCCAAATCTCGGATCCTTCCAGAAAGTCAGATGCAATCACAATGCGCGCATGTGCGGGTATGTCGCCGCGCAGATTGTCAGCTTCGCCCTCGGTCACGGCGAGCCGCTGGGAGATACGTTCTAGGCCCAATCGTCCTGAGCGCGGCCGCTCGGTCTCGTTAATGACCGCGCAGCGTTCTCCGGCGCGTATTAAAAGGTTGGCAAGGGCCATGCACAACACTGTCGCGCGATCTTTTTTGGTCGGGAGTGAATCTTCTGAGCGCCAATCCATGCCCGCAGATCCGTCTCGCCAGAAGTAAACCGTGTTTGCCGCTTCCCATTCATTCTCGCGCACATAGACTTGATCTCCGCGCGCAGAGCGCCTCCAGTCAATATGGTGCGCTGAATCAGAGGAATGGTAATTGCGGTACTGCCAGAAGGTTTCGCCTTGTCCGGGCCTGCGGCGACCATGAACGCCTTGCGCCACAACGGCGGCCACGCGCTCGGCTTCGGCCATCAAGGCGGGGTAGGCACTTGCCAAAACCTCGGCTTCGCGCCGAAGCGCGAGGGCGGTAGGGGCATTATGTGGTGAGGCAGCGGCGGCCATAAGAATTAGGCAATACTTTCCTTGAGACGGCGGATTGTTTGCTCGAGGGTTTGACCATCTGCACGCGCCGAAAATGTCAGCGCCATTCTGTGCTGAAGCACAGGTGCAGCGAGGTCCAAAACATCGTCAATAGAGGGAGATAGACGCCCGTCGATAAGGGCTTTGGCGCGTGTCGCAAGCATCAAGGCCTGCCCTGCGCGCGGGCCCGGACCCCAGGCAACCGTGTTCTTGATGCCTTCGATTTCGGATTGGTCGGGCCGTGCATTTCTTACCAAGGTCAAAATGGCATCGACGACTTTATCTCCGATAGGAAGCTGGCGCACGAGCTTTTGCATGTCCATAAGCTGCTTCGGTGTCATGGCTTTTTTCGCAAGCGTTTCATTTGCGCCTGTGGTGGCGATCAAAATATTTTTCTCGGTTTCGAGCGTCGGGAACTCCACATCAATCTGAAAAAGAAAACGATCAAGCTGCGCCTCGGGGAGCGGATAGGTGCCTTCTTGTTCAATCGGGTTTTGTGTGGCCAGAACATGAAACGGTTTGGGAAGTTTATGGTGAACGCCTGCCACGGTCACGATACGCTCTTGCATGGCCTGCAAAAGAGCGGACTGCGTGCGCGGGCTTGCGCGGTTAATCTCATCGGCCATGAGAAGCTGGCAAAAGACCGGACCGGGAATGAATCGAAAAGACCGAGCACCTTTCGCGGTTTCTTCCAAAACTTCGGACCCGATAATATCGGAGGGCATGAGGTCTGGCGTAAATTGAACACGGCTCTCGTCAAGCCCCATGACCGTTCCCAAAGTTTCCACCAAAAGGGTTTTGGCAAGGCCCGGAACACCGACGAGCAAGGCGTGGCCGCCTGATAAAATAGCGGCCATGGACAGTTCCACAACGCGGTCTTGCCCTAAAACAACCTGTCCGACGGTGGCTTTTGCGGTTTGAAGTTTCTCGCTGGCCTTCTGTGCCGCGTTCTCCAAACTTGCCGATAGGCTTTCAGGTGTCTGAGTATTCATAAAAGTCTCAACTTTGATCGTATATAACTGTGATTAGTATGGCTATTTTGGTCTGACTGCCTAGAAAAAACATGTGGTAAGCGTAAAAGAATGTCTATGCCTGATTCATTAAAAGCCCGTAAGTCCTCTTTTGACCTTTCTGACCTGATGAAGTCCGCAAAGAAACAGGGCGCGGGCGACGGCGTTCCGCCTGTGGAAAAATGGAATCCTGATTATTGCGGCGAGATGGATATGGTCATCAAAGCCGACGGATCGTGGTGGCACGAGGGTAGCCGGATCACCCGCGCGCCGCTCATCAAGCTGTTTTCGACAATTTTACGAAAAGACGAGGATGGCGAGACTTATCTCGTCACGCCGGTCGAGAAAATAAAAATTCAAGTTGAACGTGGTCATTTTGTGGCCACCCGCGTGGACGTGAAAGGCGAGGGAGATCAACAGCGTCTTTTCTTTACGACAAATATGGACGAAATTGTGGAAGCGGGGCCCGAGCGCCCTCTACGTGTTGAAACCGACCCGGAGACTTTGGAACCGTCGCCGTTTGTGACGGTGCGTGGCCGTTTGGAAGCGTCGCTCGCACGGCCCGTATTTTACGAATTGGTGGATTACGCCATTGAGCGCGAAACGCCAGACGGCAAAGTGCTGGGCGTCATGGGCGGCGGCGTGTTCTTCCCCTTGGGGCCTGCGGGCGCGCATGAAGTGTGATGGACGATTATGGATTATAAAAACGATCCCGTCATCACCAAGGTGATTAGCGGGCTTTTGCCTCTCGATATTTCTGACGGCACGGACAAGATCAAGCGCGAAGGCCAACGCCGCGCAGCCGTGATTATGCCGCTTGTTATGCGCGATGAATGGCGCGTTATCCTCACCCAGCGTCCGGAAACCATGCCGCATCATCCCGGCCAGATTAGCTTTCCCGGCGGCAAGGTCGAGCACGGCGAGACCGCGCGCTACGCCGCCCTGCGGGAACTCGAGGAAGAGGTGGGGATAGAGCATTCCGCCGTGACGCTACTCGGGCGGCTTCCGTCATTTGATGCGGTGTCGCAGTTTCGCGTGACGCCTTTCGTGGGCATTATTGACCCGGCGGCCCCGGTTGTTCCTGACCCCCATGAAGTTGCCGATGTGTTCGAAACGCCTTTGTCGTTTTTAATGGACCCCAAGAACCATGTACCGCGCGACGTTTTTTTTGATGAAAAGAACCACCGCCTTTATGATATGCCCTATTCAGATGAATTGGGTATTTACCGGAAAATTTGGGGGATGACAGCGATGATCATGTACCGATTATATCAACGAGGGTTTGAGGCCGAGAGCCTTAAAGCGCGCGTCCACGCAAAGGACTAAAAGTGTGCCGAAGAATTTAAAAACGCAATGCTGCATCGTTGGGGGTGGCCCCGCCGGGATGATGCTTGGCTATTTACTGGCGCGGCAAGGGATTGAGGTTGTTGTCGCTGAAAAACATGCTGATTTTCTGAGGGACTTTCGAGGCGATACCGTTCATCCATCTACGCTTGAAATTTTTCATGAATTGGGCCTGCTCGAAGAGTTTCTCAAACAGCCACATCAACGCACAGAGGGCTTGAGTCTCAATATATCTGGAGAAACACTGCACGTTTCAAACTTCCGAAAACTCAAGGTGCACGCGCCCTTTATTGCCATGATGCCGCAATGGGATTTGTTAAACTTTATTGCACAGAAGGCCAAAGCCTATCCGAATTTCACGTTGCTGCAGTCAACCAAAGCTGAGGCGCTTCTTTTCGAGAACGGAACCGTTCGAGGGGCGAAGATGCGCGCTGCTGATAAGGTTTTCGAAGTTTCTGCGGATTTGACCGTAGGTTGTGACGGACGAGATTCTCTCATTCGGGCGCAATCCGCCCTGCCTGTCTTGAATTTGGGGGCGCCTATCGATGTGTTCTGGATGCGACTGCCGCGCTCGGGGGATGAAAACGGCGAATCTATGGGCGCCATCAACAATCATGGCTTTCTGGTGCTGATCAATCGCGGCGATTATTGGCAATGCGCGATGCCCTTCCCGAAAGGAAGCGCCGATGCCATCAAGTCTTTAGGCCTCGACGCGTTCCGTGCGCGCATTGTTGACATAGAGCCTGCGCTGGCTGGAGCGGTGTCCGCCCTCAAAAGTTGGGAGGATGTCAAACTTCTTAATGTACAGGTCAATAGGCTTGAAAAATGGTACCGTGACGGCTGTTTGTGTATCGGCGACGCCGCACACGCCATGTCACCGGTCGGCGGTGTTGGCATAAATTTGGCGGTGCAAGATGCCGTCGCGGCGGCCCGTATTTTGGGAAAAGCGTTTAACGGGACGGGCATCAACACGTCGGTGCTGGCAGAGGTTCAGAAAAGACGGGAACGTGCGGCGCGCTTGACACAAAAAGTACAAATCATGGCCCATGACCGCGTGCTGATTCCTGCGATTACAAAAAATGAGCCGATTAAACCGCCATGGTTTCTTAAGCTTATAAATTTAGTCCCCGCATTACAGGGCTTGTCTGCGCGGATGATTGGATTAGGTGTGCAGCCGGAACATTGGACACTGGACGAATAGCTGAAACGCTCGACGGCGTCAGTAAGTAAGGAAAATTGAGTGCTTGACCCTAAAACGCATCTTTGGCTGGCGCAGCCAAAAGTTTCACGTCTCTTTGCCGCATTGCCAAGTGGTTCGGCCCGTTTTGTCGGCGGTTGTGTGCGCAACGCCATTTTGGGAGAACCTATAGGGGATATAGATCTGGCGACCACGCTGGAGCCCCAAGATGTGGTAGCCGCGCTGAAATCCGCCAAAATCAAAACCGTTCCCACAGGGATTGAGCACGGCACGGTGACGGCCATTGTGGACGGAACGCCATTTGAAATCACGTCTTTACGCAAAGATGTTGAAACAGACGGACGGCGGGCTGTGGTGGCGTTTACCGAGGATTGGTCGGAGGACGCGCAGCGCCGCGACTTGACCATCAATGCGCTTTACGCGGACCAAGACGGCACCGTTTATGATCCCACTGGGCTGGGACTTGAGGATATTGCGGCGAAGAAGTTTCGATTTGTGGGCGATGCTGATTTGCGGGTTCGCGAAGATTACTTGCGCATATTGCGGTTTTTCCGTTTTCTGGCGTGGTATGGTCAGGGCGCCAAAGTTGATGCTGCGGCTCTCACGGCTTGCCGTGAAAATCGTCAAGGCCTCAAAAAACTGTCTGCGGAACGTGTTTGGGCCGAGATCAAGAAACTCCTCTTGGCGCCAAGCCCTGTTCGAGCCGTGCGGATTATGCTGACCAACGAAATATTGGACAAAGTGCTTCCCGAAGCGAGTAACGCAGAAGGGCTGGGGTTGCTCGTAGAATTTGAACAGCGCGAAAACCTCGAGCCTGATCCGCTTTTGCGCCTCATGGCGATGGCCGCGCGGGATGAATTCGCGATGGCAGGTCTTGTGAAACGTCTCAAATTCTCCAAGGCGGAGAAAGCCCGTGTGCTAGATTGGGCAGGCAACCGCACGCCGCTATCCATGGATATGGATGAGCGGGCGCGCAAGGCGGCCGTTTACGAAGCCGGGGGGCAGGTGATCTATGACCGCGCTGTTATCCGCGCGGCGGGTGCGGATGATCCGCTGATCGCAGGACGGTGGATGGCGCTCGCGCTATTCGCTAAATCATGGGAGGCTCCAGCGTTTCCGCTCAAGGGCAAAGATTTGAAAGCTGCGGGCATCGAGAACGGCCCTCAAATGGGCAAAACCCTCGAAGCGCTCAAGGCGCTGTGGGTGCGTAGCGGCTTCGAAGCCGATAAAGCCAAGCTTCTCATGGCGCTTCAACTGATCCAAAAATAGGCGTTATCGCGTAAATGGTTTCGCAAGTTCTTTTGCGAGCAAGTCGAAGACGAGTCTGACGCGGCGGCTGGTCTTTAACTCGCGGTGAGATACGAGACACATTGGAATTGTAATCACCGGCGGTATGTTTGGGAAGACGCGTACGAGCCCTGGTTCGTTGTCGCCAATGTCTTGCGGAAAAACGGCCAGACCCAACCCTTGTTTCACCATTTCCCAGTGCAGCAACTGATTGGATGAGATAAGCGGAAAATCATCTTCCGTCAGGGTAAACCCTCTCTGTGCGAGAGCCTTAAGAAACGTCCCGTTTCGATCGAACCCGATGAAGTTCGCTCCCGTAATGTCCTCTGGACGTTTGGGATATCCTATCGCCTCTACGTAGCCTTGAGCCCCGTAAAAATATATATCTACATCGCGGATCTTTTTACTAATCAGGTTTGGCTGCTCTGGGTGGAAGCTTCGAATAGCGATATCAGCTTCACGGCGCTGTAGATCGCTTACCGCGTTATCAACGATGATCTCAACATTGATGCCTGGGTGTTTGTTTCTGAGCTTTGAAATAATTTTGGGAAGCCGAAAGACGGCCGCAAGCTGAGCCGCTGATATGGTGATGGTCCCCTCAATTGTCTGGGAACGTCCCGAGGCCATCAGCGAGAATTTTTGAGCGGCGTCGCCCATGGCGCGCATCTGTTCTAAAAGGTCTAAACCGGACGGTGTGAGTGACAGCCCGCGTCCGACGCGTTCAAAAAGTACAACACCGAGTTCGTCTTCGAGTGCTGCGACCTGACGTCCTAGCGTTGGCTGTGTTGTCCCGAGGGCCCGCGCTGCCGCCGAAAGAGATCCCTCTTCGGCTGTCACGAGGAAGGCACGAGCGCGGTTCCAGTCAAATTTCAATCCTGTCCAATCCATACGAATATGCATACATGAATTGCCAAATACCGCAATTTACTTTTCAAAAATGTATGGATAATTTTACCTTATCTGATTAAGAGGTATATCTAATGAAAGCTGTTATTTATAAGCGCTACGGCGGTCCTGATGTTTTGAATATCGCGCAGGTTTCCAAACCAGAAATGGGACCTGACGATATTATGGTGAAGGTGTATGCGACAACCGTCACCTCTGGCGATTATCGTGCCCGCAGTCTAGATATACCTAAAGGTTTCGGAACGATAGCGCGGCTTGTGTTCGGGTTGCGCGGCCCGCGGCGCAGGATATTAGGTTCGGAGTTTGCAGGGATCGTCGATGCCGTGGGCGCGAACGTCAGGTGCTATTCTGTCGGAGACCGCGTTTTCGCCTACCCGGGCGCGGCATTTGGTGGATATGCGGAATACGCTGTCATAAATAAAGACAAGGCGATTGCGCTCATCCCGGAAAAGCTAACATTCGCGCAAGCGGCGGCGTTGTCGTTTGGCGGGGCGACTGCTTTGGAGTTTTTGGTTAATAAAGGCAACATTCAGCATGGAGAACGCGTGCTTATTAATGGCGCATCAGGCGGGGTCGGTACGGCGTCGGTGCAGCTTGCCAAATATTTCGACGCTCACGTGACTGCCGTCTCTAGCGCACGCAACGAAGCGTTGGTTTTGTCGCTTGGGGCCGATGCTGTGATTGACTACAAAACGCAAGATTTTACGCAGAACGGTGAAACCTACGACATTATTTTGGATACAATTGGAAACCTATCATTCGCGAACATAGAGGGCTCGCTGGCCTTAAATGGTCGGTTTTTGAAGGTTGCGGGGGATTTGCCGCAGCTTCTCGCCATGTCATTCGCCAAGAAGAGGGATGGTAAGCGTGCAATCGGTGGATATGCCCCCGAAAGAGCCGAAGACCTTCTCCGCCTTGCTGATCTCGCGGAGTTTGGAAACTTTCGGCCTCACATTGAACGCGAATATGACTTGATCGACATTCAGGAGGCTCATGCGCATGTTCAGTCCGGCCGCAAGCAAGGGAACGTCGTTATAAACGTCGCCGCTTAGTGAACGCCTGTCCACCGCACCCAAAAATTTCCTCTTGAATTCCCGCGGGATTTCGTAGCGAATGGCGCAATGATAAGGGACGCGAATTTTTCGGACTTGGACGCTTTGATGGCGCTTGAGGAAGCGGTGTTTCAGGGTGACCGCCTGACCCGCCGCTCTATGCGCTATATGCTCAAAAACAAGCGGGCCTTGGTGCTTGCCGCAGAACCCAAACATGGCGAACTTGCGGGATATGCGATCTTGCTGGAGCATCTCAGGCCCAAAGCGGCACGGCTCTATTCTTTGGCTGTAGACAGCGCCTATCAAGGGCAGGGCGTGGCCGATCAGTTGATGGGGGCGCTGGAGGCGAAATGCACAAAACCCGCGATCCGGCTCGAGGTGCGCGCGGACAATTTACGGGCCATAAAGTTCTATGAAAAGAAAGAATATGTCGTCATCGGCCAAAGAGAATGTTACTATGATGACAACACAACGGCTATCTTGATGCTGAAAAGGCTCCCTCAATGACAGACAAGCAATCGTCTGCAATCTCTCGCCCGACTATTACCCACATTGTTATCGTTGACCGCGTCTTGGGGTTGATACAACCCGCGAAAGGGCGGCTTGTCATGACCGCGAAGGATTACATTTCTGGCGAGTTTATGACGACCAACCGCGTGACTCGCCGCACATTTGTCATCAACTTTTGCAACAATTACGGATATCTGAAAACAGGATATTATTGTTCATTGTTGGCGGATGCGCGTGACCAGTTTTGCATACCGGCAATCTCGGACGTTATTCGCGCCCATTGGAAGCGGATTCATTCGTCCCACTTTCCCGACTTGCAACTGGCGCTAAACGACTCCGAAGCGGTTGAGGCATTGGGCGGGCGGCTGGCGCTTAAATCCTTTTTTGGCCGGGCCGATCATCCGAACCTTGAAGAGCTGACACGGAAAATATTCAACATTTTTCGTCTTCCGGCGGTGGAGATTACGCTCTCGCGGCAAGGCAGCGTGCTTAAAATAAAGTCTATTACGCCTATTGCCTTACATGATCTCGGCGAGAGTACAGATGCCTTTAACGCGGCGCTTGACGAATTTGCGGGGACCAAGTGGGATCATAACCGCGACGCCGAAAAGCCGGAGAAATACTGGCTTGCGATTTTACATGACCCGAATGAAGAGCATGCCCCGTCCAACGCCGAAGCCCTCCAAAATTTCATTCGCGTCGGTAAAACCATGGGGTTTTATGTTGAACTCATAACCAAGCATAATTTCGATTCTCTCCTTGAATTTGACGCGCTCTTCATCCGCGAGACAACGGCGGTCAATGAGCATACTTACCGCTTTGCCGAAAAGGCCGCGCGCGAAGGTCTGGCCGTGATTGATGATCCTGTGTCGATTTTGCGGTGCTGTAATAAAGTCTATCTCGACGAGATGCTGAGAAAGAAGCGGATTTCCACGCCCAAATCTCAGCTTTGGTATCGGGGCCAGAAATCTATCCCCGTTTTTGACGCGGCCGACTTTCCGATGGTGTTGAAAATTCCAGATGGGTCATTTTCGCGCGGCGTTTATAAAGTAAATAGCCAAGCCGAGCTTGAAACGGCGGCGCATGAGATGTTCTCGAAGTCCGAGATTATCTTGATGCAGGAGTTTTTGACGTCAGACTTCGATTGGCGCATTGTTGTGCTCAATGGCCGCCCTTTGTTCGCCTGTAAATATTATATGGCGAAATCCCATTGGCAAATTTACAATCATGCGGTGGAAGGCGAAAATTACGGCGACGTTGTGGCTGTGGCGATTGACGACATCCCCGAAGCGGTCTTGATGACGGCCCTCAAAGCTTGCGTTATGATTGGCGACGGGCTTTACGGCGTCGACCTCAAAGAGGTCGACGGCAAACCTTATGTTATCGAAGTCAATGACAATCCGAATATTGATGCCGGATTTGAAGACCAACTTCTGGGCGACGAGCTTTACCGCGCCGTTCTAGGCCGGTTCATCGAAATGATCGATAGCTAGGGCCACTTTACCACGGGCGGCATGGAACTGAGGATGGTTTTGACGTTGCCACCGGTTTTCAGGCCAAATGTCGTGCCGCGGTCATAGAGCAGGTTGAACTCCGCATAGCGGCCACGGGTGATAAGCTGTTCCTCGCGGTCTGCTTCGGTCCAAGGCTCATGCATACGGCCGCGAACGATGGCGGCATATGTGTCTTTGAACTGGCGGCCGACATCTTGGGTGAAAGCAAAATCGGCGGCCCAGTCATTGCTGTTGTGGTAGTCATAGAAAATACCGCCGATGCCGCGCGGCTCTTTTCTGTGGGCAAGATAGAAATATTCATCACACCAATCTTTATACCGGTCGTAATCTGCGCAGGGGTGCGGGTCGCACGCTGCTTTCATGCCGGCATGAAAGGCCACGGCGTCGGGGTTGTCTTGCGTCCGGTCTTTGGCTTGCGTCGGGGTTAGGTCCGCGCCGCCGCCGAACCAGCCTTCGGTGGTGACGATATGCCGGGTGTTCATATGGACCGCAGGTACGTGCGGGTTTGTCATATGAGCGATAAGGCTGATGCCAGCCGCCCAAAAGCGCGGGTCATCTTTGGCGCCGGGCACTTTTTCCCGCATTTCGCCCTCGAACTCGCCATGGACTACTGAAATATGGACACCGCATTTTTCAAATAACCGGCCTTTGAGCATGCCGCCCGTGCCGCCCCCGCCATCCTCTTTGCGTGTCCAGTCCTCAAAAACAAACTTTCCGGGCGTGTCGCCATATAGGCTTTCCGGCGCTTCTTGCTCTAGGGCTTCAAATTCGGCGCAAATTTCATTTCTGATTTGCTTGAACCAGTCGGCGGCGATTTGTTTTTGATCTGACATGAGACTCTCCGTTTCGGTGATGCGCGAAATACGCATCGACAAATCAGACGGGCAGACCACCCGTCTGTCTGAGGCCTTCATATAGCGAGATGGAAACACTTGTCGCGAGGTTAAAAGAGCGCACCTCGGCCTTGATCGGGATAATGATACGAGCATCGGCGCGGGCGTGCACCTCTTGCGGCGCCCCGGCGCTTTCACGTCCGAAAATCAATCGGTCATCTTTTTGAAATCTAAAAGAGGAGAGCGGCGTCGCGGCTTTGGTCGTCAAAAGGACAAGCCGTCCTTCTTGACCCGAATCGCTGAAACTTTCCCAGCTTTTATGACGAATGAGCGTGTCCGGCGCGCCGTAATCCATGGCCGTTCGCCGCAAACCTTTGGCCGTCATCGGGAAGCCGCAAGGCTCAATAACCTCGAGCGAAACCCCTAAACAGGCGCAAAGACGCATCACAGCCCCCAAATTTTGCGCGATATCTGGCTGAAAAAGAATGACCTTCATAAAAATCCTGATTATAAGTTTTCATCAAATTGCGGCGTTGTGCCGCGAATAAGGGGTGGCAATCCGTGGTGGTTTTGGTCTATTACGGCGGCTGGAGCAATAGATACAATTTTATGGAAAGGGCCCATCGTGTCCGAAACTATGAAAACAGATAGTCATGATGACACCGTCGATGAAGGCAAACGCGACTTCATCTATATCGCGACGGGTGCCGTCGCTGCGGCGGGGGCCGCCTCGATCGCGTGGCCGATGATCGCGCAAATGGGTAAGGCGGCTGATACGTCGGCGGCGGGGTCCATTGAAATTGATTTGGCGGGCGTTGCCGAGGGTCAACAATTAAAAGTGCTATGGCGCGGTAAGCCGATTTTTGTCCGTCATCGGACCCCAAAGGAAATCACAGAAGCCGAAGATGTCAACTTGTCAGTTCTTAAAGATCCGGCGACAGACGATTCGCGTCTTATGCCGACCCCAAGCGGTGCGCTTGACCCGAAATACCTCGTGATGATCGGCGTCTGTACCCACTTCGGGTGCGTGCCTGTTGGCGAAAAAGGTGACTTCGACGGTTGGTACTGCCCGTGCCACGGCTCACATTACGATACATCCGGACGGATTCGCAAAGGTCCTGCACCCAAGAACCTCGTCATTCCTCCCTATGAGTACATTTCAGACACAGTGATTAAGGTCGGTTAGTTATGAGCGGACATCCTTCTACATATGAGCCCAAATATGCTGCGGAGCGCTGGTTAGACCAACGTCTTCCGATTATCCGTATGGGCGCGGACTTCATGACATACCCGTCTCCACGTAACCTGAACTATTGGTGGACGTTTGGCGGGATCTTGACCTTGTGCTTGATGTCGCAAATCCTCACCGGGATCATTTTGGCGATGCATTACGTGCCGCATATTGATCTCGCTTTTGATAGCGTGCAGCGCATTAAGCGCGATGTGCCGTTTGGTTGGCTCTTGCAGCCCATGCATGCTGTGGGTGCGTCCATGTTCTTCTTTGCCGTTTATACCCACATGTTCCGTGGTCTTTATTATGGGTCATATAAAGCCCCGCGTGAGATGATCTGGATACTGGGCTGTGTGATCTATTTGGTCATGATGGCGACAGGGTTCCTGGGTTACACTCTGCCTTGGGGGCAAATGTCTTTCTGGGGCGCGACGGTTATTACGGGCTTCTTTGGCGCTATCCCCGTTGTGGGCGAAAGTGCCCAGCAATGGCTTTTGGGCGGTTTCTCCGTGGATAACCCCACTTTGAACCGCTTCTTTGCGCTTCACTACCTTCTGCCATTCGTGATTGCTGCCATCGTGGGTCTACATGTTTGGGCGATGCACCACGCGGGTCAAAACAACCCGATTGGTGTCGAGCCGAAGCAAAAATCCGACACGCTATCGTTTCACCCTTATTACACGGTGAAAGACGGTTTCGCGGTGTGTGTGTTCTTGTTGATTTTCGCATTCTTCGTATTTTATCAACCGGACGCGCTTGGCCATGCCGATAACTATATCCAAGCTAACCCGCTGAAGACCCCTCCGCACATTGTGCCGGAATGGTATTTCTTGCCCTTTTACGCTATTTTGCGCGCGGTGCCTGACAAGCTTGCAGGGATTCTTTTGATGGGCGGCGCGATTGCTGTGCTCTTCGTCCTGCCTTGGCTCGATACATCTAAAGTTCGCTCCATGCGTTTCCGTCCTGTGGCGCGTTGGTTCTTCATCATCTTCCTTGTTATGTGTTTCGTGCTGGGGTGGTGTGGTGCCGAGTCACCGTCCAATATGGCGTTCACCTTTGGTCACAATGCTGAAGGTCATGCGATTGGCTTGAACTTTACGTGGCTTTCCCGCATCGCCACTTTCTATTATTTCGCCTTCTTCCTGATTATTCTGCCTATCCTTGGTCTCGTTGAGAAACCTAAAGAGCGGCCCGAATCCATCACGAAGTCTGTCCTTGGAGGAGCACACTAATGTCAACCTCTTTGAAAAAAGCGCTGATCGGCGGCTTCGCCCTTGCAGCCACAGCGATAGCCGGTATTGCAGGTGTGTCATACGCAGCTGGCGATAGCGCATATGAGCTGGAGGAGATCCACTGGCACTTTAACGGTGCCTTTGGGACTTATGATGTTGCGTCTATGCAGCGCGGATACCAAGTGTACCGCGAGGTTTGCTCGTCTTGTCACGCCCTCAAGCACCTATCTTTCCGTCACTTGGGTGACAAGGGCGCGCCTTGGTATAGTGAAGAGTATAAGAACCCGAACGACAATCCTGACGTGAAAGCTTTTGCCGCTGACTGGCTGATCAAAGACATTGATCCAGAAACGGGTGACGAGATTGAACGTCCTGGCGTTCCTGCCGACAAGTTTCCAGCGATTTTTGCAAACAGTGCAGCTGCGGCGGCCAGCAATGGCGGAGCGATCCCGCCTGATTTGTCCGTTATCGTCAAAGCGCGGAATGATGGCGCGAACTACGTTTATAACCTTCTGACGTCTTATGGCATGGAAGTTCCGCATGATAAGGTCATGTCGCCTGGTACGCACTATAACCCTGTCATGGACGGCGGCGCGATCGCAATGGCGGCGCCCTTGTCCGACGATCTTGTCACATTCGAAGACGGGACACCGGCGACTGTTGAGCAAATGGCAAGAGACGTTACCGAGTTCTTGGCTTGGTCTGCGGATCCAAAAATGGAAGCGCGGAAAAGCTTGGGTCTTTCAACGATGCTCTATCTTTTGATCCTGACGATCCTTGTCTTCCTGTCTTACAAGCGCGTCTGGCGCAACGTCGAACACTAGGCTTTTAAGCTTTAACCAAATTTAGGGCAGGCATCATCGGTGCCTGCCTTTTTTTGTGACCTCTGTTAGGCTGGCTATATGATTCGTTTTATTTGTTTTTCCAGTTTGATAGTTCTGACCGCCTGCGCGCCAACGATGGGACGATACGGCACGGCAAATATGAATGACGGACGCGGACGGTATGTGCGCCCGGATTATATGAACCCTGAACCTATGCAGAGCTTGTCGCCTGTGGATACGTGCAATTCGCTTCTCTATCAGGCGCTGATCGGGCGGCATGAGGGCGCGATTTATATTCCGGGATTGCCGGGGCGAAAGCGCATATTAAAACCGGCCTATGATGAAGGCTTTAATTATCAACGCTCGGATGATTTTTACAGCGAGCCCGCGCTGATTGAGGTTCGGGAATATATTGCAGGCCAATCGCCATATGCGCCGTCCATTTCAACCGTGTCAAACCGGTTGGATTTGGGACCCGTGCAGGCAGACCGCCTTACGCTGGAACTGGACGGGCAGGGATATGTGCGCGCGGTGCGCTGCGAATAAGCGGCGCCGTTAGGCTGCGCCGCCTTTTGTCATAATTTTGAGACTGCTGGCCTTATATCGGGGCGCAAGCCGCTTTCAACCAGTCCTGAATATTGCCACCCACAAGCGGGCCAATTTTTTCCAGCACATCCGCATGGTAGCTGTTGAGCCATGCGATCTCTTCGGAAGACAAGATCGAGGCCTCTATAAGGCCGCGGTGAATGGGCGCGAGCGTGAGGTAGTTAAACCCGAGCATAGGCCGCTCACCGCCCTCAATGTGGGCCGCTTCCGTTACATATTGTAAGTTTTCAATGCGGATGCCATATCCGCCCGTTTTGTAATATCCGGGTTCATTGGAGACGATCATGCCCGGCTCGAGCACAACCGTGTTTGGGGCCTTGGAAATGCGCTGCGGCCCTTCGTGAACACCGAGGAACACGCCAACGCCGTGGCCTGTTCCGTGATCATAATCTAGACCCTTCGCCCAGAGCGCCATACGCGCCAGAACGTCGAGATTGCTGCCGGTTGTGCCCTCTGGAAACCGAACGCGAGAGAGCGCGATGTGGCCTTTGAGGACCAAGGTAAAGCGTTCTTTCATTTCGGCGCTGGCCTCGCCAATGGGGACCGTGCGGGTAACATCGGTGGTGCCGTCCACATATTGCCCGCCGCTATCCACAAGAAATAGAGTGCCGCGAGACAGTTTCGCCGTGGTGGCTTTGGAAACCCGGTAATGGACAATCGCGCCGTTCGCGCCAGCGCCAGATATGGTTTCGAACGACAGATCGCGAAGAAGTCCGGTCTCGGCCCGGAACGCTTCTAGTTTTTGTGCCGCGTCAATCTCGTCATATGCGCCGTTCTGGGCGTCGGTATCCAGCCAATGCAGGTAACGGGTCAATGCTGCGCCGTCGCGAATATGAGCGGTGGTTGTTCCCGCAATCTCGGCCGCGTTTTTAATTGCTTTTGGAAGCGCCGCAGGGTCGGCGCCGCGAAGGACCTTGGCACCTGCGGCTTCGAGCGTATTAAAATACCATGCTGAACTGACGGCGGGGTCGGCAAGGACCGTATCGCCGGACAGGTTTTTCAGGGCCGCTTCGAGTGCATCTTCTGTATGCAATGTGATGTGGTTGCCCAGGTGGGCGCGAACCTTATCGGTGATTTTTTCGGGATTGATGTAAAGGTCCACATGCCCGTCCGCTTTTATCAAGGCGGTCGAAAGCGGCAGCGGCGTGCACATAACATCCCCGCCGCGAATGTTAAGAAGCCAAGCAATAGACGCCGGCGCTGTGATGAGCGCTGCGTCCGCGCCTTGATTGGCGATGATCCCGCCTATGCGGGCACGTTTGTCCTCATGGCTTTCGCCGGCGAATTCCATCGGTTGCACGGCGACCTTAGCGGCCGGCGCGGCCGGGCGGTCAGTCCACGCGGTATCAATCGGGTTTTGCGCGAGGGCCCGCAAAGTGCCGCCTGCCTTTTCCACGGCCGCTCGCAGGGCCTTGAGCGCGGTCGGGGAATGCAATTTAGGGTCAAATCCAATGATTTGCCCTTTTTTGACGTTCTCTCGCAGCCACGTCGTCACGCCCTTATCTTCAAGTCGTTTATAAGCAAAAAGGTCTGGGTCAACTTGCGCGCCGACTTGGATTGTATAGCGCCCGTCGACGAACACGGCCGCCTTATCGAGCATCACAATGGCAGCGCCCGCAGAACCCGTAAAGCCGCTGATCCACATAAGGCGTTCGTTGCAATCGGGGAGATATTCGTTCTGATATTCGTCCTCATGTGGCACCAAAAACCCATCAAGACCTTCGGCCTTTAATGCAGCGCGGAGCTTGGGAAGGTTGTGGTGACCGTAATCTGGGCCGCCTTGAACATCAAAATTCTGGAACATATCATGCCTCTCTTATTTCATTTTGAGCGGCATGACAGACATTGCGAAAAGGGTCAACCAAGCCCCACAGCCAATACGCCATTGCCGAGACGCGAATCCCGTGCTTTATAGAGCCCATGAGAAATAAAAAATGGCTCGCCTTATTAGGCGCAGCGTCTGTTGCAATCCTAGCGGCCTGCACGGACACTCAAAGTGGGGACAAGGATAAATCTGCGGACGTGGTTGAGCCCGCATTTGCGTCCACTTACGAACCGATGCCGTCGGAAACGACGTTGATTACCAATGCTCATATTATCGATGGGCTTGGCGGTGAAATGGAGAGTGCAAATATCCTTATCGAGAACGGGAAAATTTCGCAAATTTCAGTCGATGATATTCCCTTTGATGGCGTGACCCAGAAAATTGATGCCAATGGCCGTTTTGTGACGCCCGGTATCATTGATGTTCACTCGCATCTTGGGAATTATCCTTCACCCGCCGTTAATGCGCATAGCGACGGCAATGAAATAACAAGCCCGATTACCTCTGAAGTCTTTGCCGAGCATGGCATATGGCCACAAGATCCGGGTTTTGACGAAGCGCTGCAGGGCGGCGTCACGACGCTGCATATTCTGCCGGGCTCCGCCAACTTGTTTGGCGGCCGCGGCGTTACATTGCGAAATGTACCTTCGCGCACTGTGCAAGGTATGAAGATGCCGGGCGCGCCCTATACGCTTAAGATGGCATGCGGTGAAAACCCGAAGCGGGTTTACGGTAAAAAAGGTGGCCCCGGATCCCGTATGGGCAATGTCGCGGGATACCGCAAAAACTGGATCAGGGCGCAGGAATATAAAGACAAAATTGACAACGGTAAGGACGTCAAACGCGACCTGCAGCTTGAGACTTTGGCGGGCGTTCTGAGCGGTGAAATCCTCGTCCAGATGCATTGCTACCGCGCCGACGAAATGGTGCAGCTGCTCGATGTGGCGAAAGAGTTTAACTACAAGATCACCACATTCCATCACGCGATTGAAGCGTATAAAATCGGCGATATTCTTGCCGAGAATGGCACTTGCGCGGCGATGTGGGCGGATTGGTACGGCTTCAAGATGGAGGCCTATGATACTATCCGCGAAAATATTCCGTTTGTGCACGCTCAGGGGGCTTGCGCGATGATCCATTCCGATAGCGATATGGGTATTCAGCGCCTCAACCAGGAAGTCGCAAAAACATGGTCCGATGGCAACAAGGCTGGGCTGAACATTCCGCGCGCCGAGGCTTGGATATGGCTAACGTCAAACCCTGCCAAAGCGCTGGGTATTGATGATCAAACCGGTTCTTTAAGCGCCGGAAAGCGCGCGGATATTGTGCTGTGGTCGGATGATCCGTTCTCTGTCTATGCGCGGCCTGAAAAGGTCATGATTGACGGCGCGATCGCATTTGACCGCGAAAATGGCATCAAGCCAAAGAGTGATTTCCGTCTTGGACAACCGTCCGTGGATGCGGGGGAGTAGGGCTATGAAAATTAAAGGTACAGTTTCAGCTTTATTGGCGTCCGTCCTCCTTTCGAGCACAGCGCTCGCGCAAACCGTTTTTGTTAAAGACGCGAAGGTGGTGACAAATACCACCGAAGGCACGCTCGAGAACACAAGCGTCATCATCAAGGATGGCCGTATTTCCCAAATGGGGTCCGGCCTTGCGGCCCCCGACGGCGCGCAAGTTCTTGACGCTGCGGGGCAGTGGGTCACGCCGGGATTATTTGCGTCGTTCGCGCGAATCGGCCTTGTGGAAATTGGCGCGGAAAGCGACACGAACGATACGCGCGCGTCTAAGGGTGACACATCCGTGAGTGAACATGCCTCGGATAGCTTCAACCCCAAATCTCCCGTTATTGCGATTACCCGGGCGGAAGGCATCACACATGCCGCGATCAGCGCGGCGGCGTCTCACAATATTTTCGGCGGCATTGGCGCGATCGTGAATACGACCGGAGATTTTGATTCTGTTCTGGATGAAAACGCATTTGTCTATGTGCAGTTAGGCGAAGGCGGTGCAGGCCTTGCAGGCGGTTCACGTTCTGCCTCGATGTCACAGCTGCGCGCCGCGCTCGAAGATGCGCTTGCCTATCCGCGCAGATATTCCGGCCCCGAGGACGGTGATACGCTGCCCCGCCGCGATGCGGCGGCGTTTGCTCAAGCTGCGCGCGGACAAATGCCCATCGTGGTGGCGGCAGACCGCGCCGTCGATATTCTTAAGATTATCAAGTTAAAACAAGATTTTGGCGGACTTGATATCATCGTCTTGGGCGCCGCCGAAGGCTGGATGGTCGCGGATCAGATCGCTGATGCTTATTTAAAAGTCATGATCGAACCACATGACAACCTGCCGAGCAGTTTCGATAATGTGGGCGCGCGGCTTGATAATGCGGTGCTTTTAAAAGCGGCCGGCGTGGAGTTCGCGATTATGACCCGTGCCACCGACTTTACGCACAATGTGCGCCTTCTCCCGCAACATGCGGGGAATGCCGTTGGCAATGGTCTGGATTGGGATACGGCGTTTCGCGCCATCACTGTGACGCCGGCGTCTTGGTTTGATGTGGACACAGGGACCCTCAAGAGCGGGACCCCGGCAACCCTCGTTGTTTGGGACGGCGACCCGCTAGAAGTCACCAGTTCGCCAACTTTGATGATGATCGATGGTGAATTGCAATCGCTCGAATCCCGCCAAAGCAAACTGCGCGACCGTTACAACCCCACAAGCGGCGAGACAAAAGCGCATAAATACCGTTAGGCTCATAGCTCTCTAAGGGCGTCGCCATTGGGGGCGGCGTCAATGATCTGTCTTAGGACATTCGTCGGTCCGGTCATAATGAGAGCAAGATCCGCAAGACTTGCGGCTCTTGCATCACAGCGAGTCTTGTCTGTGTTACGGACAGCGCGGCGAACGGTTTTTGCATCCACATATTGGGCTTAAAAGCGAAGACACGCGCATTTCCTTCAATGGTTGAATTTATTTGCTGAATGTTTGGTCATATGGCGAATGTTTGGGCCGATTTTAACCCATAGGCGCTTGCCCCGTACCTAGCCCCCTGCTAATCCGCGCTTAAAGTTTTATGACACGCGGCGGCGCATTGTCTCGCGCTCGCCTCGCAAAGCCCAATGGAGCGATAAGTGCCAGATCCGCAAAACGGCGTTGACGCCGAAACCGTCCGAAAAATCGCGCGTCTCTCGCGTCTTCATGTGGAGGATGACCGCCTGCAACCGCTCGCCGAAGAGCTCAACGGTATTCTGGGCTGGATTGAGCAGCTTGGTGAGGTCGATGTTGACGGCGTTGAGCCGATGACATCCGCCGTGGATATGTCAGCACCGATGCGCAAAGACGAGATAACAGACGGCGGAAAGCGCGATGATATTCTCGCGAATGCTCCGAAGGCGGAAGATGGCTTTTTTGTCGTCCCGCGTTCTGTAGAATAGGGCGGACGATATTATGACCGATCTCACAAAACTTTCATTATCCGGCGCGCTCGAGGGTATGGCCGCGGGCGATTTTTCGTCTGCCGAATTGACCGAGGCGCACATCAAGGCTTGCGAAGGCGCTGGGACGCTCAACGCCTTTATCACGGAGACCCATGAGCTGGCCCGTGCGCAGGCCAAGGCCTCTGATGCGCGCCGCGCCAAAGGACAAGTAGGCCGCCTTGAAGGCGCGCCGCTGGCCATCAAAGACCTGTTTTGTACCGAAGGCGTGAAGACAACGGCGGGGTCTAAGATCCTTGGTGACTTTACCCCCACTTACGAATCCTCGGTCACCGCGAATATGAAAGCGGACGGCATGGTCATGCTCGGGAAACTCAACCTAGACGAATTTGCAATGGGGTCTTCTAACGAGACCTCATATTATGGCCCCGTCATCAATCCGTGGCGCAAAGGTGAAGACCTCGTGCCGGGC
The DNA here is from genome assembly GCA_048268905.1 of Maricaulaceae bacterium. Lineage (GTDB taxonomy): Bacteria > Pseudomonadota > Alphaproteobacteria > Caulobacterales > Maricaulaceae > JACOMS01. The sequence continues at coordinate 416,094 of JBLWUN010000001.1, forward strand.
GGCTCGTCCGGCGGCTCTGCGGCGGCTGTGGCCGCTGGCCTCTGTCTGGGGGCAACGGCAACGGATACGGGCGGCTCTATCCGCCAACCGGCGTCGTTCACCGGCACCGTCGGGATTAAGCCCACCTATGGCCGCTGCTCGCGCTGGGGCACCGTGGCGTTTGCGAGCTCCCTTGATCAAGCGGGTCCGATTGCGAAAACGGTCAAAGACGCCGCGATTTTGCTTGAGTCCATGTCAGGTTACGACGCCAAAGACAGCACATCTTTGAACGTGCCAGTTCCAAACTGGGCCGCAAGTTGCGAGAAATCCGTTAAAGGCCTGCGCATCGGTATCCCTAAGGAATATTCCATAGACGGTATGCCGCCGGAAATTCAGTCGATCTGGGACCAAGGCATTGCATGGATGAAAGAGGCGGGGGCCGAGATCGTCCCGATTACCTTGCCGCATACGAAATATGCGCTGCCAGCCTATTATGTGGTTGCGCCCGCTGAGGCGTCTTCGAACCTCGCGCGCTATGACGGTATGCGGTATGGTCTGCGTGTGGACGGTGAAGACCTGAACGACACATATGACCGCACACGAACCGAAGGCTTTGGCGCGGAAGTGCGCCGCCGGATCATGATCGGGACCTATGTGCTGTCGGCCGGTTACTATGACGCTTATTATCTGCGCGCGCAGAAAGTGCGGACACGGATCGTTCAGGACTTCGAAAATGCGTGGCAGACTTGCGACGCGATCCTCACGCCGACGGCGCCGAGCGCGCCGTTCGCCGTAGGCCGCAAAGTCAACGATCCGGTGACGATGTATCTGAATGATATTTTCACAGTGACAACGAACCTTGCAGGGTTACCGGGCATATCCGTGCCGGCGGGTCTCGACGCAAACGGACTGCCTTTGGGTCTACAAATTATCGGTAAGGCGCTCGACGAAGACACCGTTTTCGCCGCCGCAAGCGCCCTCGAAAAAGCCGCCGGATTTACGGCCAAACCTGAGAAATGGTGGAGCTAGACAATGTTTACAGCAGAGCGCGTCGCGGACGCAAAAGATTGGCTCAAGGGTGAAACCGGGGATTGGGAACTGATTATCGGGCTGGAAGTCCATGCGCAGGTCTCCTCCAATTCTAAATTATTTTCGGGCGCGGCGACGGAGTTCGGCGCAGAGCCCAATACGCAGGTCTCGCTTGTGGACGCGGGTATGCCCGGCATGCTCCCTGTCGTAAACGAGTTTTGCGTGGAACAGGCTGTGCGGACGGGCCTTGGCCTCAATGCGCAGATCAATCTGTTTTCCCGTTTTGACCGCAAGAATTATTTCTATGTGGATTTGCCCCAGGGCTACCAAATTTCTCAGTTTGAGTTCCCGATTGTGGGCGAGGGCGAGATAGAGATCGAACCCGAAGGCGGCGAAGCGATTATGGTTGGCATCGAGCGTTTGCACCTCGAGCAAGATGCGGGCAAATCTGTGCATGACCTGTCGCCGGACGAAACCTTCGTGGATTTGAACCGCTGCGGTGTGGCTCTTATGGAAATCGTCTCGAAACCCGATATGCGCTCCCCCGAGGAGGCATCCGCCTATGTGGAGAAGCTGCGCGGGATTGTTCGCGCGCTGGGGACATGTGACGGAGACATGGAGAAGGGCAATCTTCGCGCCGATGTGAACGTGTCTGTGCGCCGTCCCGGCGGCGAGCTTGGCACGCGCTGCGAGATCAAGAACGTCAACTCTATGCGCTTTATCCGCCAGGCGATCCATTATGAGGCGCGCCGCCACATCGAGATCATCGAGGCGGGCGGGACAATTGATCAGGAAACCCGCTTGTTTGACAGTGTCAAAGGCGAAACGCGGACCATGCGCTCGAAAGAGGATGCTCATGATTACCGTTACTTCCCGGACCCCGATCTATTGCCGCTGAAGCTCGAGCAGAGCTTTGTTGACGGCATTAAAGCCTCCTTGCCTGAACTGCCCGATGCGCGCAAAGCCCGCTTTATCAGCGAGTTTGGTATTCCCGCTTATGATGCGGGCGTTCTGACGGTGGATAAGGGCGTGGCCGATTTTTACGAAGCGATTGCCAAAGGCCGCGACGCAAAAATTGCCGCGAACTGGATGATGGGCGATCTGTTTGGCGCGCTTAACAAAGCGGGTTTGGAGTTATCAAATAGTCCTGTATCTGCCGAAATGATGGGCGGACTTTTGGACCGTATGTCGGACAACACGATCTCTGGCAAAATTGCGAAAGATGTGTTCGAGAAAATGTTTGCGGGCGAGGGCGATGCCGACACGATTATTGAACGCGACGGCCTGAAGCAGGTGACGGACACGGGCGCCATTGAAAAGATGGTACAAGACGTGATCGATGCCAATCCGGCGCAAGTGGAGAAAGTTAAAGTGAACCCCAAACTCGTCGGTTTCTTTGTGGGGCAAGTCATGAAGGCCAGCGGCGGCAAAGCTAACCCGCAGGCGGTGAATGACATTCTCAAAGACAAGCTCGGCCTTTAAGTCATGGGTGAGGTGAATTTCGGTCTTCTTGCGAAAACACCCCATCCAAAAGCCCTATGGGGCCGTATATGAATGTGGATGAGGGCCCATTCTTTGGCGCGCTGATTGTTGGCGGCGGCGTCGGCTATCTACTCTACGAGAAAACGCAAAATGCGGCGCTGGGACTCGGTGTCGGGATTGCGATTATTGTCGCCAGCTATGTTGTCGAAACGCTTATAAAAACTTTTTTAGGGAAACGAAAATAATGTCATTGAACACGGAGAAAACCCCAAGCGTTACGGACGCGCTCAACACTCGGATTACGGTGCGCGATTTCCTAGACACGCCTGTCGCCAATGACGTGCTGCGCGGCATTTTTGAAACGGCGCGGCGCACGGCGTCCGGCGGGAACCTTCAGCCCTGGAATGTGCATGTGCTAACGGGTGAGGCGCTGGACAATTTTCGCGATGCGTGTTTCGGCAAGCTGATGAAAGGCCAAATGGAAGAGCAAACCCACGAAGCCTATCCGAGTCCATTATGGGAGCCACAGCGCTCTTGGCGGTATAAGCTGGGCGAAGATATGTACGGCCTTGTGGGGATTGCCAAGGATGACAAGGTCGGGCGTATGAAGTGGCTTGCGAACAATGTGAAATTCTTCGGCGCGCCGGTGGGTATTATCATTACAGGCAATAAAAAACTGGGCATGCCGCAACATTTGGACATCGGGATTTACCTACAAAGCTTGATGCTTCTGGCCCGCGAAGCGGGTCTTCACACCGCGCCGCAAGGGTGGTGGCGTGCGTGGCCAGAGACCGCGCGCGAGCATTTGGATTTCCCGGACGATGAGGAAGTTCTCGTGGGGATGTCGCTCGGATACGGGAACCCGGACGCCAAGGTGAATGATCTCTACGCGGACCGCGCGGAACTCGAGGAGCTGGTGCACTTTTACGTGTAAATGCTTACCTTCCCAAAATTTAACTTTCATATCACGACACATGTCGTATAAGCGGCAAAAGGGAGAGTATTATGTTTGGTCTTGAAAACCTCAAAAACGTTACCATCGTAGTGGTGCTTTTTGTGATGGTCTTTTTACTCGGCGGTTAAGTCCGCCGAGTGTCACACTTTGCGCGGGGGCTAAAGTCCGGCGCAGCGTTTTGCGTTGGCGGTTATTGCGTCCCAGTCTTTGTTGGCCATGCTTTTACTATCGGCAATCCAAGAGCCTCCAACGGCGACAACGCTCGGTACGTCCAGATATGAGCGCACCATAGCTTCGCTAATACCGCCGGTCGGCATGAACTTCAATTGATGTAGCGGGCCGCCAATGGCCTTGAGAGCCGCGATCCCGCCATTTGCTTCGGCCGGAAAAAACTTCAAAAAATCAAATCCATATTCCATAAGGCCCACGGCTTCGCCCGTTGTGCTGATGCCGGGAACTGCGGGCACGCCCCGTTTGACAAGGTGCGCCGCGAGCTTATTTGTGGTTCCGGGCGTTACAATGAAATCAGCGCCCATATCCGCGCATTGGTCAATCTGGGCAGGCGTAATGACTGTGCCAATACCAATAATCATATCTGGGCAGTCTGCTTTTATACGTTTGGCCGCGTCCAGAGCCGCGTCTGTTCGCAGGGTAATTTCCGCCACGCGAATCCCGCCCGCCAGCAGGGCTTCGGCGAGGGGACGCGCATCATTCACGTCGTGAATGGTAATCACAGGAACGACTTTGGTCTCTCGAAGTATGCTGATCAGGTCGGTCATTTTTGTCCTATAAATTTAAATGAGGTTAGGAGTTTGAACCGGGCGTCATCCACACCGGGTCGCCAAGGCTTGAAGCGCCGTCCTCTGCGCTGCCCACGACGGCGCGGAACGCCGCGAACATATTCATCCCCAGCGCCGAGAGATTTGTCGGCATGGGCTGGGTGTCTGCGGTTCGCTGTTTAAAATCTGCGACGTCTTCAACTTCGACCGTGCCGGTCTCTGGATCGACAAGGATCATGTCGCCGGTGCGAACACGCGCTAATGGGCCGCCAAGCGCTGCCTCGGGGTGCATGTGTATGGCGGCGGGGATCTTGCCGGACGCGCCAGACATGCGGCCATCGGTCAAAAGGGCAACCCGAAAGCCTTTGTCCTGTAGCGCGCCTAAAATCGGTGTGAGCTTGTGAAGTTCTGGCATACCGTTGGCGCGCGGGCCTTGGAAACGCAGAACCGCGACGAAGTCGCGTTCAAGCTCTCCAGCTTTGTGCATCGCCATAAGGTCGTCTTGATGGTCAACGACAATGGCCGGAGCTTTGACCTGCCAATGCTCCTTCTTCACAGCGGATACTTTCATGACGCCGCGGCCCAAACTCCCGGAGAGAAGCCGCAATCCGCCATCTTCGCGAAACGGTGTATCGACGGAGGTCAGAACGTCTCGGTCAAGGCTCTCTGTAGGGCCTTTGCGGAAAAGAACCGCATCGGCTTCGGCGTGGGCGTTACGCATGGGTTCGCGGGTATATTCGTAAAGCCCGTCGCCGCCCGCGACTGTTTTGACGTCCGTGTGGGCCAGCCCCGCTTCGATTAACTCATGCACGAGGTAAGGCATCCCGCCGGCCGCGTGGAAATGGTTCACATCTGCGTTGCCATTCGGATAAATCCGGCAAATCAGCGGCACAGCTTCGGAGATTTTCTCAAAGTCATCCCAGTTAATCAGAATACCAGCTGCGCGCGCGATGGCGATCATGTGGATGGTGAGGTTGGTTGAGCCGCCTGTCGCCATGAGGCCCACAAGTCCGTTCACAATCGCTTTCGCATCTATAATATGACCGGCAGGGGTAAAGTCGCTGCCTTGGCCGCTGATCTGTACGGCGCGGCGCGTTGTCTGCGCGGTCATGGCGTCGCGCATGGGGGTATTGGGGTGAATGAATGAGGAGCCGGGGAGCTGCATACCCATAATTTCCATCAACATCTGATTGGAGTTGGCTGTGCCATAAAATGTGCATGTGCCGGGGGCGTGATAAGACTCGCTTTCAGCCTTCAGGAGCGCCGCGCGGTCAACTTTACCTTCGGCATAAAGTTGGCGGACTTTGGCTTTTTCTTTGTTGGGAAGTCCTGACGGCATGGGGCCTGCGGGCGCGAAAATGGAGGGGATATAGCCATAGCGCAATGCGCCGATCATCAGGCCCGGAACAATTTTATCACAAACACCCAAATGGATCGCGGCGTCAAACATGTCGTGCGACAGCGCAATCGCCGTACCCATGGCGATCACATCGCGCGAGAAAAGAGACAGCTCCATGCCATCGCGGCCTTGGGTGACGCCGTCGCACATGGCCGGAACACCGCCCGCGACCTGCGCCGTTGCGCCGTTTCTCCGCGCGGCATGTTTGATCAAGGACGGGAAGCGCTCGAAGGGCTGGTGGGCGGAGAGCATGTCGTTATAGGCTGTTATAATGCCGATATTCGGCCAGTTTGCGCCGAGGATTTCGGTCTTTTCGTGCAAGGGGCAAGCGGCGCTGGCATGGGCGATGTTGCCTTCGGAGAGGCGTTTGCGGCGCGGGCCGGGGCGGATATTGGCGGCCACGTCCGCAAGGTAAGCTTCACGGGTTCGCGCCGAACGCTCTTCAATATTTCTTGTGACGTCGGAAATGGCTTTTTTCATAATAATTCCCTTAGGGAGCCCAAAGAATGGTGAGGCGATCGGCGGCGGCGTAAAGCGCTTTGACCGGCGCGTCTTTAACTGAGCGAATTTGCGCGGTTTCGAAAACGTGCCGTTTCTCATCTCCCGTTATCAGAAGAACGATCGTCTTGGCCTGCATGATAGCCGGTAGCGTTAAGCTCACGCGGTTTGGATAGGTCCCGGCACCGGCCAGTCCCGCCGCATTGATTGTGACGGCATAGTCTTTTGTATCAATATCAAGCGCGGCATCAAGACCCTCGGAGCCGGGAAACCAAGAGGCCGTATGTCCATCCACGCCCATACCCATCAGGCAAATGTCAGGATGTTGAAGGCGTTGTAGCTGCGAAGGGGCTGTGATCTTTTCAGGGTTGGTCTGATCCGCGAGCGGTATGAACTCGGCCTTCGCTGCCGCGCCCTTTAAGAGCTTGCGGTGAATGAGGCCGGCATTTGATCCGGCGTGATCAGCCGCCACACACCGGTCATCCACAAGGCCGATCCGAACCTTGTCCCAAGCGATGGTCGCAGCGGACAAAGCGGCGTAGGCGTCGCAAGGCGTACTGCCACCAGACAGCAGCATCACAGCTTGGCCGCGCGTTTGTATGGCCAATTGGAGCGTTTCGGCAAGCAGGTTCGCTGCGTACCAGCTCGCCTCTGCTTCTGATGCGAATTCCTGAAAATTTGGCGCCATCAGTTTTTCTTTTGGCTGTTGAACCAACGGCGGCCATCTTGGGCCAGCATATCGCCAGCTTCGCGGGGACCGTCTTCTCCGGCTTGGTAGAGCTCAATTCGTTGTTGGGCTTTGTCCCAGCTTTCAATAATTTCGTCGACCCATTTCCATGCGGTCTCGACTTCATCGCGGCGCATGAACAGGCTTAGATTGCCGCGCACCACATCCATCAAGAGGCGCTCATAGGCGTCTGGATATCTGACCGCGAAATTGTCGGCATAGGCGAGGTTGAGCGGCAGAGTTTTAAGGCGCATCCCGCCCGCGCCTGGTTCTTTGATCTCAAGCCACAATTGAACGGCTTCGTCAGGCTGCAAGCGAATGACGAGGCGGTTCGGGCTCATCGGTGTGTCACGTCCAAAAACGGAGTGGGGGACGGCTTTGAACTGAATAATGATCTCGGAGCGCCGGGATGCCATACGCTTGCCCGTGCGAAGGTAAATTGGAACACCTGCCCAGCGCCAATTATCGATATGGGCTTTGATGGCGACAAATGTTTCTGTTGTACTCGCGTCAACATCGACGTCGGTAAGGTAGTCAGGCACGGAGGCTCCGCCGCTTGTGCCGCGCGCATATTGTCCGCGTACAGTGACGGTTTCACTCGTTTCCGCCGTGATGGGGCGTAGGGCGCGTAGCACTTTGATCTTTTCGGTACGCACGTCGTCAGCATCAAGAGATGCCGGCGCTTCCATGGCGGTGAGACATAGGAGCTGAAGCATATGGTTTTGAACCATATCGCGTAGGGCGCCCGCACCGTCATAATATGAGCCGCGCCCGCCTACACCGATTGACTCGGCGGCGGTGATTTGGATGTGATCTATGGCATTGCTCGACCAAAGCGGCTCTAGCAAGATGTTCCCAAACCGCAAAACCAAGAGATTCTGAACGGTTTCTTTGCCCAGATAATGGTCGATCCGGTAAATATTGTTTTCAAGAAAAACTTCGCCTACGCCGGCATTTATCGCAACTGCCGTTTCATAATCCGACCCGATAGGCTTTTCGAGAACAACACGCGAGTTCGCCGTCACAAGCCCCGCGGCGTCGAGGCCTTTACAGATATCGGCAAAAAGAGCTGGCGGCATGGCGAGATAAAAGACGCGGACAATGTCAGGGTCTGTCGATAAGCGGCTTTTCAAGCCGTCCCAGTCCGCGGCTGGATCTATAACGTCCATGGCATGGTAGTCGAGGAATTGCGAAAACTCTCCCCAAGACTTATCCCCATAATCATCCTGTGATGAAAAAGTATGATAGGCGTCGAGGATGTTTTCAGCATATTCTTCTTTGGTATGCTCTGAACGTGAGACCCCAACAATGCGCGTGCTCGGCGGAATTTGCCCATCACAAAAGCGGTGGTAAAGCGCGGGCAACAGCTTTCGCCGTGCAAGATCTCCGGTGCCGCCGAAGACAACGATCTCGAAGGGATCAACGGGTACAAAAGCGGATTGAGAGTGCTCTTCAGTGCCGTCAACGCGCATTATATCGGGATTTGAACTCATGCTTTACGCCTTTCATTGGCCCCATTATACGTCAAATGACAGCGCTGTCAATTATTTGGTTGTCCTGTCGACTCGCGTATAATCAAGCGGTGGTCGAGGGTATATACGGGCTGCCGCTCTGCGCCCACATAGGGCGGCAGGACGAGCTGCGCCGCTTGAAATCCCATATCGCGAATGGGCTGTTGAATGGTGGTCAATTGCGGGGAAATGATACTGGCAAGCGGCGTATCGTCAAAACCGGCGACGGATAAACCGCCCGGCACGGAAATTCCCAACTGGTTAGCCACCGAAATAACGCCGGCGGCCATATCGTCATTACTAGCAAAAATCGCCGTGGGGCGGTGGTCAGACCCTAGCAGCTTGTGGGACGCATCCACGCCGGATTTGTAGGTAAAAGCGCCGTCGGCGATCCAATCGGGGTTAATCCGTAGTCCTGCGGCGCGCATGGCTTCGCGAAACCCTTCATATCGCAGGGCGCTGGAGCTTCGCCGCTCCGGACCTTTGATGAAGCCAATATCCACATGCCCCATGTCAATGAGCGCCTGCGTGAGTTCCACAGCGGCTTTGACATTGTCCATGCGAACAATCGGCACGTCTCCGTGGGACGTTGAGGGCGCAATCGGCGCGTATGGAATTTTAAGTCGTCCCAATAGGCTGACGATTTCACCTGAGTCGCAAAGCGGGGAGGTGAGGATCACACCGTCCACAGGCAACCGGCGCAAAAGCCCTTCCACTTCGTCGGAAAGATGCGACGCGGACCCATCCAGCGGCTGCACCACAAGGTGGTAGCCATGTTCCTGACAAGCCTCGACCGCCCCTTTCTGGATCGCGGAGAGGTAACCCGGACTGGGAATATCGTACAGTAGCGCGATCATATATGAACGTGAGCTAGCGAGCCCGCGCGCGGCGAGGTTGGGCGCATAGTTGAGTTCGCGGGCCGCGAGATTGACTTTGTCCCGCGTCTTGGCCGTCACATTGGGTTCCCCGTTTAGCACACGCGAAACGGTTTTCATCGATACACCCGCCAATCTTGCAACGTCGGTAATGGTGGATTTCATGCTTATAAACTTTCAACAATGCTGCGGATATGCGCTGTGGCCTCATCCGGATTTTTGGGTAGGGACTTTGAATCGATCGCCTCGCCGAAGGTGAGTCCGAACACCACACCCTTTTTATTCAGAAGTTCCTGAAATAGCGTAATATCTCTCAATTCCCCGCTGACTTTTGAGAAAAAGTAATAGAGCCATGAATTACGGGCCTGAATTTTCAGAGGAATAACCGGAACATCATATTTTCGCGCGAGCATGGCGGCGGAGGATTCCCAGTCTTGGTCTACAAGTCCTCGCCAGCTCATACGGGCGAGCTTACCAGACGGGAAAATCACCACGCATTTACCGGCGTCCAAGGCGGCCCTTACGCCCATTAAGGTTTCCCGCGTCTTGGTGATATTGCGCTTATCCTTGACCCATTCCACGGGAATAATGATGTCGCTGCCCTTGGGCATAACCCGCAATGCGTCCGCGTTTGCCAGATAAATATGATCCGGACGCCGGTCCCGAATGGCCTGAAAAACGGCCATGCCGTCGGCTAATCCGGTGGGGTGATTACTCATGATTATGGCGGGGCCTGACGCAGGGAGGTTGTGAAGATCCTTTACGGCTGTGCGCGGGCTAATATGATTTGTCACCAGATTGAAAGCTTCAAATCCGGTTTTTTCCCGTATGGCATCTGCCATGAAAACAGCCGCATCATAGGCGAGAATACGGTAAAGCATCGGGCGAACGGTTCGAAATAGCCGTTTCCGCGCGACAAGCTTTGACGCCCGCTCCGCAATTAATTCTTCGACAATGTGCATATAACCCGTTTTTCGCAAAGCGTACGAGGTGAGGCCCATAAAATAAAGAAGAAACAGCTCAATCTGCCCCTAAAGGCATAAAATTTAGGCGGGGTCGTCAAATTCGGTGTGAAAAAAAACCGCCCCCGATTGAGGGCGGTTTTCATGAAAGCACATAGGCTTATTTTTTGCGGTTGGTTTTGCTCGGCATCCACTCTTCGAGTTTTTTGCCGGCCCATTCACGTCCACCCATGCCAAAGGCAATTGCCCCGCCAAGACCCGCGGCAACGGCGGCGGCCATCACAGAGTATTGGAACGCGGCGTCGACGATGTTTTCGCCAAGCTGCATGGTACGAAGGCCCATGAAGGTGAACAGAACAATCGCGGCATACTTAATGATTTTGCCCGCCAGTTCACCAGACGTCTGCGCCACCAATTTGGCGACAAAATTGGCGATGAAAAGTCCAGCACCGATGATGATCGCGCCAAGGACAACCCGCCCGCCGACTTCAAGCAACGTATTAAATACGTTTGTCAGCTCGGGGATGCCGAGCGCTTTCATCGCCGCTGTGAGGCCCATCAGAACAATACCGACGAACGAAACTGTCGCGATCACGTTTGATGGCACCACATTGGTGGCTTCGCCGTCAAGGGCCGCCACTGTTTTAAGGGAGTTATCGACGCCGAGCGCGGGAAGTGTGCTTTTCACCAGATTAGAAACGAAACGTCCAATGAATACGGCCGCGCCCAGAATAATCGCTGCGCCGACAATGTTCGGGATATATTTAAGAACGGTGCCGAGCATGTCGGTGACTTCGCCGCTAAAGCCCGGGATTTCCCAAATACCAATCGCTGCACTGGCAAACAGAATGATGACGATGGCTTTCGCAAGGCCGCCGAGGCTGTTCGCGATAGAGGCGTTGGACGTTTCCGTTGCCGCGACGCCAAATTTTGATGCGAGGCGGTCAATTTGCGCCACTTCCAATGTGCTTGTCAGGGCATTTTTGACCACGTTGGCGAGCATCACGCCAATGGCGAAGACCGCGATACCGACGACGAGTTTCGGTAAGTAGATAAAGATGTTGTCCAGCATGCCATTGAGGAAGCCAAGCTGATCGGCGAGTACCGGGAACTGGCTAAGACCCATGAGGATGAAGACGAGCCAGAGCACCCAGAACACCGCCTTGGACAAGGATTTGCCAATATTTCCGCCTGTGGATTGAGCTTTACGGCCAATACCGGTACGGTTGATGGCGCTCGAAACGACCATAGCCGCGATTTTAGAAATGAAATAGCCAAGAATAATCGTCACCAGAGCGACGACAGGGCCAACCGCCCATTCCGGCAGAAAGCTAAGATGTTGAGATAGTTGATCCATTTTAAGGAAACCTCCGATAAAATTACAAGACTCCGTCTTGAAGCCCCCAAATGCGCGCAAATAGCGCGCCATATATTACGAACTAGTCATGTTCACTTAAACGTCAGATGAACAGACATTAACGCAAAAACGATAGCTGATTCTTGGCTCTCTGTCTGTAACGCAGAAATCCCGTCGGAAAGGGCCGCGCTGCCGCAAAGGCACTTCCATAAATCCGCCTAAAGCTCTAAGCCTCTGTCATGGAATCTGCGCCGATAAAAAATAAGCTTTTGTTTTGGGTCGTGTCCGCCTGCGCGTTTGGCGTTTTGGCGCTGGCGATTATACGCTTGAAGCTTTCGGGGTCATAACGATGACGATGCCCAAGAGTGGTCTTGCAGATCAATTGGCTGCGTGCGTCGAGCGCGGAGACCTCGTTGCTGACCCGGTACAGATGAAGGCCGCAGAAGCCCTTGACGCGCTGCTACATCGTCTTGATGGATTTCCGCCGAAAAAACGGTTCTTTAGCTCCCGCATTGCCGCGCCAAAAGGGCTCTATATGTGGGGCGGCGTCGGACGGGGGAAGTCCATGCTCATGGACTGGTTTTTTGAGCGTGTGGAAACCCGCCGTAAGAGGCGCGTGCATTTTCACGGGTTTATGATTGATGTGCACAAGCGCATCAATGCGTGGCGCAAATTGAGTAAGTCCGAGCGCCGTAAATCGGAAAATCATGTGCGGGGCGCGGGGGACGATCCCATCGCCCCGACCGCCAAGGCAATCGCGCGGCATGCGCGCATTTTGTGTTTTGACGAGTTCCACGTCACAGATATCGCCGATGCCATGATATTGTCGCGCTTGTTTGAAGCCCTGTGGGACCGCGGCGTGGTGGTGCTCGCGACCTCTAACCGGGCGCCTGAAGATCTTTATAAAAACGGGCTCAATCGGGCCTTGTTCGAACCGTTTATCGGGCTAATGCAAGAACACATGATCATTCACGCGTTTGACGGCAAGGCGGATCACCGCCTGCGCCAATTGCAAGCCGCGCCGATTTATTATTCACCCCTCGGGAAAGACGCGGACGCCGCGATGCAAGCCGCTTGGAACCGTTTGACGGGCAAAGCGGCTCCGCGCCCGCGAACTTTGTTCGTGCAGGGAAGAGCGCTTGAGCTTCCGCGCACGGCGGCCAGCACGGTCTGGGTGTCATTTGATAGGCTGTGCGGCAGCGCCCTCGGCGCGGCGGACTATATCCATATTGCCAAAACTTTTCAGACCGTCATTCTCGAAAATGTGCCGCAAATGGGCCCGGACATGCGCAATGAAGCCAAACGCTTTGTGACATTGATTGATGCCCTTTATGAAACTCGCACGAAACTCATTATCAGCGCCGAAACAGAGCCGCAGAACCTTTATGTGGACGGCACAGGCGCGTTTGAGTTCGAACGTACCGTCAGCCGATTGATCGAGATGCGCAGCGAAGACTATCTCGCAGCAGAGCGCCTTGAGAATGCCGAAGACGGGATTTAGTACCCTGAAAGTTGCGCGGGATTACTCGGAGGCTTTGGCGAGCGACGCTTCGAAGTCATTTTCGAGCTTGTCCATCATGGTACGAAATCCGGCGCGGTCAAAAAAAGCGTGTCTGTCGCCAGAAAGTTGAGCTTCGCGTTTTTCGGCCATGGCAAAAAATGCGGAGTGATTGGCGAGGAAAATATCAGGGTTCCAGTCCCGCGTTTTTTTAAAGGTCAAACGGTAATCCTCAACAATGCCCTCATATTGCGGGGGAATAAGGCTATTGCCTGCCACGGTGGCGCTACAAAAAAACAGGACCTCTCGCGGGGTGTCATCCTGAACAGCCGTCATCGTCCAGGAGGTGCATCCGCGCGTATGTCCGGGGGTTATGTGTGCGGTGAGCACCTCGCCGCCGAGCGTCACGGTCTCGCCGTCTTTGATAAGCGCGTCCACAGCCACAGGCGGGGCGGCATATTCGTCCTTGTCCTCTGCGCCGAGATAAAACCCGCCTTCCAGCGCAGACCTGTCTCCTTCGCTGGCGATCAAGCGCGCGCCTGTCATCTCTTTGAGCGACGAGAGCCCGCCGGAATGGTCAAAGTGCGCGTGAGAGTTCAGCAGAATTTTGACGTCCGCTAATGCAAATCCTAAATCCACTATATTTTGCGCAATGAGTTTCGCATTTTGAGGAAGCCCGCCGTCAAGAAGGATGTGTCCCTCCGGCGTTGTAATCAGGAAACTCGAAAGCCCCTCTGTCCCTACATAGTAAACATTATCAATAATTTGAAAGGGCTCGATGTTGGCACCCCAGCTTGGAAAGGCTTGCGCCCATTGTTCGCCGTTCCGAAACGCTGGATCAGCCTCAATTGCAGAGAGAGCTATATTTCGCGCGGCGTCAGCGGAGTTTGCGCTTGTCGGTATCGCTGTTTCTTCGGGGGAACACGACGCCGCGAAAATAGCGCCCAAAACCCATATGAATGATAAGAGCCTCATCTTTATGTCTCCTTTTGCATCGCCGGACTATTTACGGGACGGTTAATATTGATTGAATGTGACCGCAATAGGGCGCTTTTCCGGCTTCCTGTTTGACAATGCAATGAAAGGCTTTGAAAGATAAAACGGGGTTACGGCTTGGGAGGGTCAGATGAAACAGACATTATGGACAATTTTGGCAATGGGAACAGCGGCCGCGTTCGCCGCTTGCAGTCAGCCCGTCAAACCTGCCGCAACAGATATGCCGGCTTCATCAAGCGCTTCGTCATATCAAGCCGCGGGCTGGACCGCAAAGACCTTACCCGAATTGGCGGAGGCTCTTAATTCGGGCGCCGTCACGTCGGAAGCTCTGGTAACGGCCTACCTGGCGCGGATCGAAGCCCTTGATAAAAACGGCCCGCATTTGCAAGCCATTTTAAGCCTGAACCCCGAGGCTTTGAGTATTGCGAAAGAACTGGATGCGCGCCGCGCGGCAGGGGAGGTGCTTGGCCCGCTTCATGGCATTCCGATTGTTCTGAAGGATAATATCGAGAGCAAAGACAATATGCCCACAACCGCCGGGGCACTGGCTCTCAAGGATAATGTCACGGGGCGCGACTCCCCGCTGACCGCTGGCTTACGGGATGCCGGGGCGATTATTTTGGGTAAAACCAACCTCTCACAATGGGCGAACTTTCGCTCAAGCCAGTCCATGAGCGGCTGGAGCGCGCTGGGCGGACAGGTGCGTAACCCGCATATGCTCGACCGGAACCCTTGCGGGTCAAGCTCAGGTTCGGGCGTGGCCACTGCCGCGTCGCTTGCGGCGGGCGCAGTGGGAACCGAAACTAACGGCTCGATCATATGCCCGTCCAACGTGAACGGGATTGTGGGTTTCAAGCCCACGGTCGGATTGGTGCCGCAGGACTATATCGTGCCCATTTCCTCGACCCAGGATACGGCAGGCCCGATGACCAAAACGGTCAAAGGGGCGGCGATGATGCTCACGGCGATGGCGACGGGCGAGGCGAAAACGGATTATGCGGCGGCGCTCGATGCTGGCAGCCTCGGCGGCGCGCGTATTGGCGTTTTGAATTTCGCGCGCGGATCAAACCCCGATATTCACGCCGCTTTTGAGGCGGCAGCCGTTGATCTGGAAAAGGCGGGCGCGGTTCTTGTGCCCATTGATGACTTTACACCGGATACTGAAAATTTTGGCGGTAAATCATTTGATATTCTGACCTACGAATTCAAGGCGACGCTCAATGACTATTTATCCTCCTTGCCCGGCACTGTGAACGTACGCTCGCTCGCGGACCTTATCGCATTTAACGCTGCCCACGCTGACGACGAGTTGGCGCTGTTTGGACAAGATATTTTTGAAACGTCAGAGGCGAAGGGCCCTCTGACAGATGAAGTCTATGTGACGGCGCGTACAGATGTGCTGGCGGCGGTGCGTGAGAAAGGTCTGGATCGGCTCTTACGGGAGTATAATGTGGATGTGCTCATTTCGCCGTCAGGCCCCGTCGCGCCGAGAATTGATCCGGTCAATGGCGATGTGTGGCCGGAATGGGCCGGGGCCGGCGGCCTTGCCGCGCGGGCGGGTTACCCGCACCTCTCCGTACCCATGGGGACCGTTCACGGCGTTCCGATTGGCCTCTCGTTTATTGGCGGCAAGGATGATGATGCCGCCGTGCTATCTTATGGATACGCCTATGAACAAGCGGCGCCGCACCGCGCCAATCCGCAATATTTGCCCCGCGCCGAAGCGCGGCCCGAGATTGCAAAAGCCATGACGCGGTAAGTTTACAAAACGTCGTCGGCTTCCGCAGTCACGGTCAAGTCAGCCGTGCCGCCAGCTGGCACAGTCATAATCCAGACCAAAGGCGCCGATGTCTCGGGGTTTTGAGACGCGCGAACGAGTTTGACGTCTTTGCCGTCTGCATAGTCGAGACGGATTTTGGCGGGGCTGGCTGATGTATTTTTAAAGCTGAGGCGCTCGGTAAATCTGTATCTTTCTTCGCCGGATACGGCCGCGAACGTGTCAACCGAGAGGAGCTTTGCGGTCAGTGTGACGGCATGGCTTTCATCTTCCTCGAAGAATCTATCGACCCATCTATTTGAGCTGTTTTGTCCAGCAAGCTGGAAGAAATTATCCGCGGTAAGCGTGTCTGTGTCGCCGCGTGCATCTTGTTCGTAAACAATATCGCTGCGGTCAAAATTGAAAATTTGTTCCGCCGGAAACTCGGCAAAGAATGCGTCTTGAGATAATGCGGGGATCGCAATGTCATAGGTCGGAACGATTTTCTCTGGATCGCGAGCGTGACTTTCGCGTCCGATCTGGTCTGCGCGAAAGCGGTCATCGTTGATTTCGATCCGGGCAATAATATCGTCCGGGCTGCCGTTGAAAATATCTCCAGATATCCGAATGTAAGGTGTGCGGCCGTCATTTACGCCCTCAAAGTTATCCCGCATTTTCACGGATTGGCTTTTTCCGAGGTCGATTTCAACGGGCAGGTCAACGGCGAGATCGCGCACTTCATCCTCGCCGAGAAAGGCGGTTTGTCCATTGGGACGTGTCATCAGCACACGCACTGTTCCGCGGGGGAGCGGCTGTGCGAGGTGGCCCTCAAGACTATTGTCAATTTCATACTCGATGTCGGCGGCGCGAAGGTTGCCGTCTAAATATGCCGAAAAATCAGAAAAGTATCTGCCATCAATCTCAGCATCGGGCACGGCGAGAAACGCGATTTGTGCTGCAAGTTCAAATGTGTATCTGCGCTCAATCTCTGCATCGGGCACGGCGAGAAACGCGATTTGTTTGGTCTGATGCGCGGCCACGGTCACGGGCTGCGGCGTTCGGTAAAGCTTGTAATCGCCGAGGTCCTCGCGGGCGGCTTGACGTTTGGCGCCGGTGACGATGATATTTTTATAATAATACTCTGTCGCGAAGGACATCATGGGTGCTGGCACAGCATCGCGGTCTGTCATCTGTCGATCGGTCGGTGACGTGAAACCGCCGTATAAATTGAGGGACTGCGAGGTTCCGGCCTTTGTCGTGCCTTTTGGCCAACAGGACGGAGTGTAATAGTCCGGCGATTGTGCGTCCGCGCGCGTATCGGGATCGCGGTTGACCTCGCCTGCGATAATCGCTGTGGGGACGTTTTCAAAGGATTTTGATGTTGAATTCGTCAGGGTTATCCAACCCGATAATGCCCCTTCCGTATCGCCATCTTTTACGTCGAGGCGGTAGTCGGCCTGCCAGCCGATGCCTTGCGACAGGTAGCTGATCACGATCTCTTTTTCGCCTGCGCTGTCTGATAGGACATCCATCGACAAAACCGGCGCAGGGTTAAGGGTGTCGGGAAGGCGGCTAAATAGAACGGTTTCATAAAGACCGGCGCATTCAAGCGCTTCAATCCCCGTACCGGTATCAAAGACGGCGCCTTGAATATTGCTGCTTTCAGGGCGCTGGGAGGCAGAAACCAGCTTGGCGTCGATCGTCGCGATCTCTCCCGTGGCCGGGTTCAGGCGGCGAATGGTCAGCATCTCGCCCACCGCATTATTAAGCAGCGCGCCCTTTGTGATGAGGTCTGAGCTGAAATTGCGTTCAAGCGACAGCCCGTCAAAGCTTTGCAGAACAGCCGTCTGCGCAATTATCTCGTCACTGACGCCGAGAAGGCGCAAGGTTACGCGGCCTTTCGGCAGGGTTACGCGGCGCACTTCCGTTATCATCGCAAGATTATCAGGATAGATGGTCAGGTAAGTCTGGTCGGCGCGCGGCGAATCCACGGCCGTTTGCGCGCTAATTGGCCCCGCCGCTGCGAGGCTCAAGAGACCTATGAGGATGCGGCGCATCTTATTTCCAAGTACGGCGAACTTTGTAGGTCAGATCGGTGGACCCGTTCGCGGGCACACTCACCGCCCAGACGCGCTGCATGGCCGTCTTGTTCTTGCCGGTCTGGCTTTCTTCGATGAAGTCATAATCATAACCCCATCCATATAGCCCTTGATTGACATAGACGGTGACAGGTTCAGCTTTCGCGTTGCGCACTTCAAACAGCATGTCGGTCTCGGTGACGCGTTTGCTGACTTGTTTCGTGTTCACGACGGTGGGCTTGACGGTGATGTCAAAAGCCTCGCCGATCTTCATTGAAATATCAGACCCAGCGGAAATATGGCCAATAGTTTCTTCGCCAATAAACTGCGCTTTGCCTTGCGCATCTTTGGCATAGACTCGCACGGTGCCTTGAGGAAGGGCTTCGCCCAGTCCGCCTTTTTTAGAGTTCGAAAAGGCGATACGGCTGTCCACATTGATAGGGTCGTTCTGGCTGTTAAAGTCGCTGGAATAAAATTCGTAAACTTTTTTGGCGGTAATTTTATCGGCATCAACAAAGGCGATTTGCTTTTTTTGATTGCTGGCGAGGGTGGTGCGGCCCGGCATAGGGTAGATGTAATTATCGCCAATGCGTTCGGCGCTACCCGCTTCCATACCCGCATTCACTTGGCCATTATTGCGGCTATTATTGTAGCGGTTATATTGGTTGCGGCCCGCTTGTCCGACACTGCCGGCGACGACGGACAGATTGGCCTCATCAAAGCTGGTTTGAGTTGAGTTATTGATGGTCGCCCATCCTTGAAGGCTCATATTTTCTGCATTCTCGTCAAACACGGCCACATAATCGGCGGCCCAGGTGAGGCCGCTGCTGATATAGGTTAGATTTGCGGGGCGCGTTCCGGCGCGGGCACTGTCGACTTTGACCGAGAGTGTTGGGCTGGCGCGGAGGTTTTCCGGCACTTTTGCGAACACCACGCGCGTCGGAATGTCATCATCGCGCAAGACTTCAATTTGGTCGCCGATCTGGATCACGACGCCATTGTTCACGGAGAGAACTTTGGCGCGCTGGCGAGACTCTGCGCCGGTGGCCGGATTGGTTTTCACGATCTCCACATATTCGCCGACGGCTTTTTCCATAAGTTTTTGCGGGGTCAAAAGGTCGAAGTCGAAATTTTGCTCGATGATCTCCATATCACTAGCTTTTATGGTGGCGCTTTGCGGCAGGATTGAAGATGACACGCCGGGAAGGGTAATGACCTGCTCGCCGCGCACAAAATCTACATTGCGATTATCCTCTACCAGAGCGCGGCCGTCTCCATAGATCGTCAAGGCCACATCATCGGCGAGCGCAGGCAGAGCCCATGTGAGCGTTGTGAGGGCGGTTCCGAGGCAAAATTTTGAAAAGGCGTTCATGGAAGTCTCCGAATATATGCAATCGAGTCGGGTATAGTTTATATTGTGACAACAATAAGGCGAGACATAAACTCAGTGTGTTATATTATGTCCCTTGTCAGGGCGCTTGCCGATACGCGCTTATCGCCGTAAAGGCCGTATGTGACCTATTTTGACGTAAACACTTGCGGACGGCGGACAGCTTAATGGCAGGCTGGCCCATCCCATTGTGGCAGACGTTTTTCACCTATTTGGCGTTCACGGCGATTATCATTGCGCGCTATTTTCTCATAGTCTGGCCCATCCACGCGGCGTTGTGGCGGCGCGGTGCGGACAAGGTCAAAGCGGTGCGTCTTTCCCGGCGAGAGCCAACGGCTAAAACGATCCGCCACGAAATAAAGCTCTCTGTGATCTCGGCCTTTATCTATGCGCTTCCGGCGGCGATCGTAATCGAAATGTGGAAAGCGGGCGGCACGGCGCTGTATGCGGGCCCGGTCACGGGCGCAGGGGCGTGGGCCTACCTTTTGTTCAGTAGCCTGTTTTATTTGGCGGTTCAGGATACCTATTTTTACTGGACCCACCGTATCATGCATCACAGATCCTTGTTTTCGTGGTGTCATGCGGGTCATCACAAGTCGGTGCAACCAACGCCTTGGGCGAGTTTCTCCTTTGATCCGGCGGAGGCGGTAATTTCCGCGTGGCTGCTGCCGGCGCTCGCGCTGATTGTCCCGCTCCATGTGGGGGCGGCGTTGGCGCTCTTGATGATTATGACCGTCAACGCGGTTTTCAACCATGCGGGCTGGGAGGTGTTTCCAGAAAAATGGCTGAAGGGTCCTTTTGGGGGCATTATGATTACGGCCACGCACCACAACCAGCACCACACAAAGTTCACGGGAAATTACGGCTTGTATTTTCGCTTCTGGGACAAGGTCATGGGCACAGACCGGGGTGAGCCTTAATTTGGGTTGAGACCTCTTGTTTTGGGCTGGACGCGGCCTTCGATGATGGTGAGGATATTGCTTTGAATATCCCCCAAGATCAATTCTCCCCAAAGGGCGCTATAAGCGTTCACAGGCGTGTTGGCCTCATAATCTGTGGTCAGGGTGAGGCGCGTTTGGCCGCTGCCAAGGGGCGTGAGTTGATACTGCCCGCGTAAGATTTTTAGGTGGTTTCCGTCCGGAGAAATATGGCGGTCCGTATATTGATGTACGCTGTCATTCGGAAAGGCAAAGGTCCAGCCAAGCCGTTCATTCTCACGCCAGTCGGTAATGTGCTCCTCAAAGGAAATTTGCTCGCCCCACCGGGCGTAGCGCACCGCGCCTGGGCCTGTACCCTCAACATGGGCTGAACGAGGGCGGGGAATTTGCAGCATGTTTTGGGCGATATTCCAACGGCCTTCGGCGTCTGTTAAGGCGCTCAATTCGAGAAGGTGCGGCCATACAGCTTCGGCGGAAACGCTTAAGTCCACAGTGCGCGTGACCGTATAGGTTTTCGCCGATTGTCCCAAGCCGCTCCCAAAAATCAGGAATAGAAAGGGCAGTGCAGCGAAGAAGCTGCAGCTGAAAACCTCGCCAACCTTATATTTTTCAGAGAGCTTTTTGTGGGCGCGCTCCACTGTCAGCGCACCTAAAAAGGCCCCCAGCAGCCAAAGCGGCGCCAGCAAAACAATGCAAATAATCCCTTCGCGGAACAGGAGGCCTCCCAGTACGAGTACGAGCATGATCATGCCGATTGACACGGATAATGTCGTTCCCGTCTTTTTTCCGGCGGGATTGATTAAAATGGCGGCCAGACCGCCCAATCCGTAGGGGAGAACAAACAGGATCGCAAAGCTTATGCTGATACCGGCGGCGGTTTTATCAATAACGAAGCCGAGCGCGGTGACCGCCATGGAGAGGAGCAGAAGCAGCATGAATATTTTTAAAAGCCGCCAGCCTACCCACTGCCAGGCATTTATCGCCTTTTCGCTGGAAATTTCATTCTCTGGCATGGCCGATCCCCTTGGACGGAAAGTAAACTAGATTGCGCAGATGTGGAAGTCTGAACGCGAGATCGAGGCGCGCTAAATTCCCGCATTATGGCCGTTCGTATAACGGAAAAATTACATTATATGATATGACTATGTCTTGTTTTTTGTATTAAGTTTCGGCAAAGTGAAAAAAACATTCGGGGAGAATTTATGTACAAGGTCCATCTCACAGAGTCTTATTTTCCGGCGCAAGAGGGTCCAGACCTTCCGCCCTTAACGGTCGGGGAGATGCTCCGTACGGCGACGGCGAAATCTCCCGATCGCATCGCTTTGCAAGAACTCACGATGAGCGGTGAGCTTGCGAGAGCCTGGACCTATAAAGAGCTTCTCAGAGATTCTGAGCGTTTGGCGAAGGCCCTGTCGAGCCGGCACAAAGAAGGCGCGCGGGTTGCCGTTTACGCACCCAACATTCCAGAATGGGTCCTGTTGGAACTCGGCTGTGCTTTGGCGGGCGTCACCCTTGTGACTGTGAACCCGGCCTATCAGCCGAGAGAGCTGCAATATGTGCTGGAGCAATCGGGCTCCGAGGCCATTTACTACGTGTCGGAATATCGCGGCAATCCGATGAAGCAAATTGCGGACGAGGTCTGTGACAAGCTTCCGGCGATCAAGCACCGTATTCTTCTGACTGATCATGACGCCTTATTTGCCGGTGAGAGTGCGGGCAAACTGCGAGCGCCCAAGCCGTCAGACCCCGTGCAAATTCAATATACATCGGGAACCACGGGTTTCCCGAAAGGGGCGCTTCTTCATCACAATGGGCTTGTGCGCAATGCGATAGATACGATGGCGCGCGGGGGCGTGGAAAGCGGTGATAAATTTGTGCATCACATGCCGCTTTTCCATACAACAGGGTGCGCCGTGCTGATGCTGGGCGGGCTCGCGACGGGCTGTACCATGCTTCTTGCGCCAATTTTTGATCCGGTCATGATCGTAAAGGTCGTTGAACGCGAAAAGGTGCGATTCATGTTTGGTGTCTCAACGATGCTTGTGGCCATGATGACGGCTGTGGAGCAAACGGGCGCGGATATGTCCTCTATTGAACGTATTTTGTCGGGCGGAGCCATGGTGTCGCCAGAGCTTTGCCGCCGGTCGCAACGTGTTTTGGGCGCGCCGATCCAGATTATCTACGGTCAAACGGAATGTTCGCCGGTCATAACCAGCGCGTGGTTTGATGATACGCAAGAGGATATGACGGAAACAATCGGTCAGCCGCTGCCGCGGATGGAGGTCGCAATTTTGGACCCGCAAACCCGTAAGGTTTTGCCCGTCGGTGAGCAAGGGGAGATTTGCGCTCGGGGGTATATGGTCATGACGGGATATAATAATAACCCTGAAGCAACTGCGGCTACGATTGATGCCGATAAATGGCTGCATACGGGCGACCTTGGGCGCATGGACTCGCGCGGTTTCGTCAAGATTACCGGCCGCGTAAAAGAGATGATTATTCGCGGCGGGGAGAACTTGTTTCCAGTGGAAATTGAAAATGCCCTGCTGGAGCATCCGGCCATTGAAGAGGTCGCTGTGGTGGGGGTCCCCGATGAGACGTGGGGCGAGCAAGTGGTTTGCTTCATGCGAAATGACGGAGCCGAACGTCCCTCAGAGGATGCGCTGAAAGCCTTTGTTCGCGAACGCTTGTCGCCTCAAAAAACGCCGGCGCTTTGGGTCTGGGTGGAGGAATGGCCTTTGACCGGATCCGGCAAAATTCAAAAGTTCGTTCTGCGGGATATGTTTGTGGATGGCGGCTTTAACTCGGCCGATTAGTGAGCGCCTTAAAAACAAGAAACAGGCTCTGTTGCCAGGGCCTGTTTCAAGTCGCAGGACCAAACGGAGGGTGAAGTCCTGAGAGGGAGAGAATTTACGCGGCGACGGAAGCGCGCGAAGCCATTGCAATGTCCCGCAAGACATTCGCCTCAAGCTCATCTTGCTCGTGAATTTGCATCAAGATGTCGCGAATGCTGACCACAGCAATCGGGATGTTGTTGTCGGTCACCACAAGATGACGGATATTATGCTTGCCCATCAATTTAAGCGACGCTGACACTTTTGTGTTGGCAGGGCAGGTGATGACGTTCTCGGACATGCGGCTGAAAACATGCTCTTGATAGACCGTATTCCCATGAACCTGCTGCTCGTGCACGGCCCGGATGATGTCGTGATCTGTGAGAATGCCGACAAGTTGATTCTCTTTTTCCACAACGGCGATCGCGTTCTTTCCGGCCGTGACCATTGTATCAATGGCTTCATCCAAAAAGTCATCGGGGCGGCAGGTCAGAAGCGCGAGCTTCTTGGCCTCGATCAGTTGTTTGAGTGACATAATCCTGTCCTTTCTTGGTTTACAGGGGAATTCCAGAGGACAGTAAATATTCACTGCCTTCGCTGAATTTTTGGGAGCTAATAACAAGACATGCAGCCAAGGCGGGTAGGGTCGTGGCCGCTGTTTTGAGATTGGCTTTCACTTTCTTCAAACTTTTAGAGAGCGTTTTAATATCTGATGGGGCGACATTCTTTAATGCTTCTTCGCGCAGCTCTGTGCTCATGCCGGAGAGCTCTTTGAGCAGGGTTTTGGCGCTACGGGTTTCGGACAAAAGATAGGATCGGCGGTCATTGGGGTCGGCGCGGCGAGTCACAAATCCGCGTTCTTCCAGACGGTCAACGAGCCGTCCCACGGAGGCATGGCCCAGTTCAAGCTGGGCGGCGAGCTCCGCTTGGGTCATCGGGCCATTTTCGTGAATGATGCCAAGGGCTAGCCACTTCACCCGCGTTAGGTTGTGGCTTGAGAGGCGCCGGTCAATGTCGAGCCTTAAAAGGTGGGCGACATCGTGAATGAGGGTGCCGAGAAGATCATCATTTTTCGTTATCATGTTTTACATATAATATGCATACATATGATATACTAGCCGGTGAAAAATGAAACTTTTGACAGGTTGAATGCGGAGAAATGCGCGGCCCCGACCGGGCGTAAGCGGGGTCTAGTTTAGGGGCGGATAATCTCCGCCGCCTCAAAGAGCGTCATCTCTGGCGGTTCGGCCACCCACGGGCCCGCATTTTTAACAAAGGCCCGAGATGTCTCCAGTGCAAAGTGGGCTTTCACGGCGTCCATATCTTGCCAGTACTCGATGAATACAAACATGTTCGGATTCTCCGAATCGATCGTGACCCGGTGAAGGAGGCATCCGGGTTCGGTACGGGAATGGGCCACATGTTTCTGACAAAGCGCCAAAAGGTCCGAGCGGTGATCGGCCTTTGCCGTCATACTGCCGGTGATAATAATCATAATGCGTATCCTGACTTGCGGTTTATTTAGGCCGTGTCGGCGGCGCGTGAAAGTTCGAACCTCCCCCTTTTAGTCAAGATAGCGCCGACCCGTCGATGCTCCAGACATAATTGTTGGGTAAGTTTGCCGATCATGCTGGACCATAGCAGGCCTTTCGCTGCAAGACTAATGTGATAATACAGGTTTTAGGCGGGCGATGTGCCGCTAGAAATGAAGAACGGGTCATGACAGAAAGCGACATTACGCAACTTGTAAATCACTTTTATGGGCGGGTCCGCGTTGATGCGGTCTTGGGGCCTGTCTTTGCGCGTAAAATCCCCAATGAAACGGCGGCGTGGGACAAGCATATCGCGCACATCGCCGACTTTTGGTCGTCGATTTTTTTGAAAACGGGGCGGTACAAAGGCAACCCGATGCTCAAACACGCTGTGATTGGCGGGCTAACGCCGGCGCATTTTTCTCACTGGCTCGACCTTTTCAAAACGTCCGCACAGCACACACTGAGCGATACAGACGCGAAGGCGGTATTGGAAATGGCTGAACGTATCGCCAAAAGCTTGCAAATGGGCTTAGCCTTTAACGCCGAAAAATCAGGTGATTTGGATCACCCTTTCCAAGACTATGCGATGCGTCCCTCCAAACTTGGCGGCGGGACGCATACATAAACATCAAACGGCGGCGTTCAAAGCTTGGTCAAGGTCTGCGATGATGTCGTCGATATGCTCGATACCCACACAGAGGCGGATCATCTCAGGCGACACACCTGCGCCCTTCAGTTCCTCTTCTGAAAGCTGTCTGTGAGTTGTTGACGCCGGATGGGCGGCCAGAGACTTCGCATCGCCAATATTGACAAGGCGCTTGAAAATCTGAAGCGCGTCGTAGAATTTTACGCCCGCTTCAAATCCGCCTTTTACGCCGAATGACAGCAGGGCAGACGGTTTTCCGTCCGCATATTTTTGCGCCAAATCGTAATAAGGCGAGCTTTTCAGTCCGGCATATTTCACCCACGCGACGCGGGGGTCGTTCTCAAGATATGTGGCCACAGCCATCGCATTCTCTGTATGGCGCTCCATGCGCAGAGACAGGGTTTCAAGACCTTGCAAAATCAGAAAAGCATTCATTGGAGATAGGGCCGATCCGGTATTGCGTAGCGGCACTGTGCGGGCGCGTCCGATAAAAGCCGCCTCGCCGAACGCTTCGGTGTAAACAACGCCGTGATAGGCGGGTTCCGGCTCATTAAGCATGGGAAAACGGTCTTTGTTCGCAGCCCAGTCAAATTTGCCGCTATCGACGATCATCCCGCCGAGCGAGTTCCCGTGGCCACCAATATACTTCGTCAAGGAGTGCACAATAATATCGGCGCCATATTCGATGGGTTTGGTCAGACAGGGGCTGGCGACTGTATTGTCCACAATCAAAGGCACGCCGTGTTTGTGGGCCGCGTGTGCGAGCGCTTCGAGGTCAACCACGTTACCGGACGGATTACCGATGCTCTCGCAGAATACGGCGCGCGTATTCTCGTCAATCAACGCTTCAATAGCTTCGGCGCTATCGTCCTTCGCGATTCGGCATTCAATTCCCATTTTGGGGAGCATGTGTTTGAACAAGGTGTAGGTGCCGCCGTAAAGAAGCGGGACGGTAACGATATTGCTGCCCGCGTCCGCGACGGTCAGGATGGCGTAGTGAATAGCCGCGCTTCCCGCGCTAACAGCAAGGCCTGCAACGCCGCCTTCCATTGCTGCGACGCGTTTTTCCAGCACGTCGTTGGTGGGATTCATAATGCGCGTGTAAATATTGCCGGGAACCGCGAGGTTGAACAAATCCGCGCCGTGCTGCGCGTCGTCAAACTCATAGGCGACGGTCTGGTAGATCGGCACCGCTACGGATTTCGTTGTCGGGTCGGTCTCGTATCCGGCGTGAATGCCAATCGTTGCGTCTTTCATGGGGGGATCCTTTGCTCAGCGTTCCAAAAGCCATCTCATGCCTTAAAACCGGCCTGTCCGTAAACTCATTATATGAAAAATCTCTGCGTCATAATTTGCCTCGTCATCTCCGTAAAAATTGCCTAAAATGAACCTATGACCGGCACACAGAAAACAATTGAGCAGCTCTCGGCCCTTGCGCAGGAGACGCGCTTTGCGGTGTTTCAAGCTTTGATGCGCGAAGGCGAGGCGGGGCTATCCGCTGGCGCGATCGCGGAGCTTTTGGATGTTGCGCCGAATACGCTCTCCAGCCATCTGGCGATCCTGACCCGTGCCGATTTGGCCGCCGTGACCCGAGACGGGCGCTCCATGATTTATACGGCGCGGATTGACGGCGTGAATAAACTGCTCTCGTCCCTCGTGGAGGATTGCTGCGGCGGGCATCCGGAACTCTGCATCAGCGCGGCCGGTGTGGCCCAAAAAGGGTGCTGATTTTTTAATACGACATTTCGGCAACTATTGAAATATAAAGGCCGCTCTGATACACCCGCTCAAACGGAGTGAATCACCATGGGTATTTTTGAGCGTTATTTATCGATCTGGGTCGCCGTATCCATTGCGGCGGGGATCATTCTTGGGAGGATCTTCCCGGGTGTTTTTGGAACGCTGGCGGGATTGGAATATGCCCACGTTAATCTGCCGGTGGCTGTTTTGATTTGGGCGATGGTCTGGCCGATGATGATCGGCGTGGATTTCGGCGGTTTGCGGCGTGTGGGTGAGCGACCCAAGGGGCTCATCATTACGTTGGTGGTGAATTGGCTGATCAAGCCGTTCACGATGGCTGCGCTGGGCGTTTTGTTTTTCAAGCATATCTTTGCGGGCTTCATCCCGCCGGCCGATGCGGACGGTTATATTGCTGGCCTGATCCTTTTGGGGGCTGCGCCGTGTACGGCGATGGTATTTGTCTGGTCTCAACTCACCAAGGGCGATCCCGCCTATACCCTTGCGCAGGTCAGCATAAATGATGCGATCATGGTCTTTGCCTTTGCGCCGATCGTCGCCTTTTTGTTGGGTGTGACAGATATTGCCGTGCCGTGGAACACGCTGCTTTTATCCGTCTCGCTTTATGTTGTTTTGCCCCTAGCGGCGGGCCTCTTTGCGCGGGCGGTGCTCTCCAAGCGCGGCGGCGAAGCGGCCATCGACAGCTTTGTCGGGGCGATGAAACCGTTCTCTATCACCGGTTTGCTTTTGACGATTGTGCTTTTGTTCGGGTTTCAAGGGCAGGTTATTCTTGAACGTCCTGTGATTATCGCGCTTCTGGCTGTGCCGATTTTGATCCAATCCTATGCCATTTTTGCTGTGGCGTACGGGGCGGCGTGGGCCTGGAAAGTGCCGCACAATGTGGCGGCGCCTTGCGCGATGATCGGCACGTCAAACTTCTTTGAACTCGCTGTGGCTGTCGCTATCAGTCTTTTTGGGCTTAACTCCGGCGCGGCGCTGGCAACCGTTGTTGGCGTTTTGGTGGAGGTACCGGTGATGCTATCGCTTGTGGCGTTTGCGAATCGTACGCGCCCGCATTTCCCGGCTTAACCCCGTGCGAAATTTGGAGACTTTATGATCGTTATTTATCACAATCCGGACTGCGGCACCTCGCGAAATGTGGTCGCGCTTGTCAAAGCCGCTGGCGAGACGCCGACGGTTATCGAATATCTTAAGGATGGCTGGACCCGTTCGCAACTTTTGGGGCTTTTTGCAGCAGCCAACCTGACGCCGCGCGGCGCGCTTCGCACCACCAAATCTCCGGCGGAGGCGCTGGGTCTTTTAGATGAGGGCGTCAGCGACGAGGCTTTGCTGGAGGCGATGCTCGCGCATCCGGTCTTGGTGAACCGCCCGATCGTTTGCAGCCCCAAGGGCGTGAAGCTTTGCCGTCCCAGCGAAGCGGTGCTGGGCTTGCTTGATAACCCGCCAAAGGGTCCGTTCTATAAAGAAGACGGCGAAATGCTGATCAATGAGAATGGAGAGCTTTGCTAGACGGACGGGAAGAAATTCTTTTCTTAACCTCTGGGCAAATCATGTTACCACGCGGCGAGTAGACGAGAGCCGCGATTGTGAGTGCAGCGAACACATCCCTATCAGACGCGCCCGCCGCGGCGGAGACGGACGCGCGCCCCTACGACAATGATCCGGACGTGGCGCCGATTCTTGCGGCGCTGAAGAATTATCAGAAACCGATTTTGGTGACGGGCAAAGCGGGCACTGGCAAGTCCACACTGGTCAAATATATTCGTGATTGCGGAGACTTCCCCAACGCGGTGGTTCTTGCGCCCACGGGCGTCGCGGCGATTAATATATCCGGGCAAACGGTTCATTCCTTTTTCCGCCTGCCGCCGCGTATCTTTACCCCGGAAACCCTTGAAGGGCAGCGCAAGAACCGTCTCTGGGCCAAGGTGGACCTGATAATCGTGGACGAGATCTCCATGGTCCGCTCAGACGTGGTGGACGGCATGGATTATATTTTGCGCAAAGCCCGAAAGAACCAAGAGCCGTTTGGCGGTGCGAAAATGCTGTTTGTGGGTGACTTTCACCAACTGCCGCCCGTCATTCCGCAACATGAAAAAGAAATGATGACGCGGATGGGATATGTCTCTGGCTATGCTTACGCGTCCAAAGTGTTCGAGCGCGTCCAGCCCGAAAAATTTGAACTCCGAACGGTGCACCGCCAAAGCGACCCTAAATTTCTATCTATTCTCTCTGACCTACGCAGTCATCACGATCCGTCAAACGCTATAAGAGCTCTTAACGCCATGTGTTACGGCCCGCACAGAGACGGGGCTGTGCCCATGATGTTGACGGGGACCAACCGCACGGCGGCGCGGTATAACGCGGAAGGTCTTACGGAAATTGACGCAAAGGTGCATACCTTCAAGGCGCGCTCGGAAGGGACGTTTAACCTCAAAAATGATAGCTTGCCGGCCTCGGAAATCATTGACTTGAAAGTTGGTGCGCGGGTTATGACGTTGATGAATGATGTGCAAAAGCGGTGGGTGAACGGCTCGCTGGGCACGGTGACAGACATATCGGACGAGTCTATTTCCGTGCGTTTCGATCATTCCAGAGATGTGGGTGAAGTTAAAATCGCAAGCTGGGAGAACATTCGATATGAGTGGGACGAAAAGCTGGAACACCCGATCGCTGCGGTGATCGGAACCTATGCGCAAATCCCGGTCAGTTTGGCGTGGGCCGTTACCATCCATAAATCCCAAGGTCTCACGCTCGAAGATGTGCGCGTTGATCTTGAGCAGGGGGCATTTGCTCCGGGCCAGACCTATGTGGCGTTGTCACGCGCCCGGAGCCTTGCGGGACTATCGCTCGCCACGAAGATCCAGCGCGCGGACATTATCGTTGACCGGCAGCATGATAAATATCTGGAATTTGAGGGGGACGGGCCATTTGAAGCCGCGCCGGAGACAGACAGCGGGACTTACGTTCCCGAGACCTACGGCTTAATCCCTATCTACACGGTTGAAAAATTTGCGCCGAATGTGCAGAGCGGATTTCGGACAGATTTTCAGCGAACGATCGAAATTTTCTATGTGGATAATAAGGGGAATACGAGCCTTCGCAAAGTTACGGCGCAGTTTATTATCCAGTCCTCGACCAGCCATCTGAAATATCTTGTGGGATATTGCGAACTTGCGCGGGGGCGGCGCTCCTTTCGCTTTGACCGCATCCAGCGCGTTTTCGACGAAGCTGCGCTCGACTACATCTCGGACGGCATTGAAGATTTTCTGTTGGGATTAAAGGCCGATTGATCACGCGTTTTGGCGCGGCTCAACCTCTATCTACTCAGAGAGAGAGCCTAGATATTTCAATCACCGGATAATCACGGGCGGCGCAGGACAAAATCAGATGTCATTCGCCGTCCTATTTAAAGTTTGATGGATTGATCCACCTATAGAGAAAGGCCGGCGGGGGCGCGAGGGATTCATGGTGGGGCGCACGTACCTTGCCGCTCGCCTGTGCCTCGGCGGCGTTATAGAGCATGGTGCGGGCCGGGGCTGGATCGTCCAGTGACTGGGTTATGTCATACGCCGTTCTGAGGACATCGCGATAGGTCTTGTAGCCGGTGGCAAGGCCGGTTTCTGCATCTTTCGCCCAGGCTTCATCCAGCAGGAGCGCAAGGGAAAGCTGCGCGGCGGGGTCTTGTCGTTGGGGTAATGTGAAAAGCGCCTTGGACAGGACGGCGGGGTGGGACCCGCGGACGATGTTGGTCGCGTCTTTTAGAGCGAGAGCATCACTCTCGCTCCAGGCGGCAAGCTCGTAATCGCCAAACAGCGCGAGGAATCGCTCAGAATCCGCCTTGGCGCGCGCGGCTTTTTCAAGCGCACCGGGCTGCCGAGGATCACGTTGAATGGACGCCAACATGGCACGTGCGCGGTTGCCCAACATGCCTGTGTTGCGGCGATCCGCCAGTTCCGCCTCGCATTTGGCGA
The DNA here is from genome assembly GCA_048268905.1 of Maricaulaceae bacterium. Lineage (GTDB taxonomy): Bacteria > Pseudomonadota > Alphaproteobacteria > Caulobacterales > Maricaulaceae > JACOMS01. The sequence continues at coordinate 447,047 of JBLWUN010000001.1, forward strand.
TCCTGTTGTCCATCAGGCTGTACGCACCCGGATGGTCGCCCTGCCGCTGGATCCAGAGGGACGCGATGGAGACAGACGTCCTGTCCATTGTGCCGCACCCTGTGTTCGCATCGCCTTCGGCTGGCGGCTGGGTGTAGGAAGACTGGATGCCTGATACCTGTTCGGCCTGGAATAGCCTATTCAGGATATTCTTCTCGATGTCGTAGAGGTTTGTGAAGTTGACACTTTGGCGCTTGCCATTCTGGTCGATGACAAACTTGGTGGGATGTCCGTCGAGATTTTCCCACATGCGCGAAATCAGGGACAGGGATGTTGTCAGGCGATCAACAGAGATCGACGCGTCCGGCGCGGGACTGTTCGCGTAGGTCATTGCCGCGAGTTTCAGCACATGTGGGCTGGTCGGACAGGCGGCGATCAAGCCGTCCACGGCCGCGAGAACTCCGGAGACATCGGCCCCGGGCTGGCTGACCGCAATGAAATTGTCCGCCGTCGATTGCAGGGCTGTGTCGGGGCATTCGGCATACGCCGATGCTTGCCAGATTCCGATAATTGCGGCGCAAACACTCGCTCCGCGAAAAAGCGTTCTGATCATGATCTTAACTCTCGCAACTAGGTTCTCGCGAAAGATGACAAATTCAGAAAGTATGGTCAAGTTATGAGGGCAGAGGGAGCGTCTTGTCGCTAAGGTCACGTCTACAACACAAGGGGGCAGTTATCTAATATAGCGGGCGCAACTTGAAAAAGCTGCGCCCGCGAAATTTTCGGTCATATGTGTGTTTCAAATGGGTCGCCCGCGTTGAAACATATTCGGCAAAAGGCCTATTTCAAATTGCTATTCGCAAAGTCCCAATTGACGAGATGTCCCAAGAACGTCTCGATATATTTTGGCCGCGCATTTTGATAATCAAGGTAATAGGCATGTTCCCACACATCCATTGTCAGGATCGGGGTCACGTCGTCTGTCAAAGGCGTCTCGGCATTTGCAGTTTTTGTCACCTTGAGTTTACCGTCGCGAGTTTGAACCAACCAAGCCCAACCGCTCCCGAATTGGGTTGCGCCAGCTTTTGCGAATTCGTCCTTGAAAGCGTCGAAGGAACCAAAGCTCTCATCGATCAGGCTCGCAATTTTACCTGTGGGGGCTCCGCCGCCATTTGGCTTCATAGAGTGCCAGTAAAATGTGTGGTTCCAGACCTGCGCGGCGTTGTTAAACATACCGGCTTTTGAGGCGTCATTTGCTGAAAGAACAATAAGCTCCTCAAGTGTTTTGTCTTGATGCTCTGTGTTCTCGATCAGCTTGTTTAAGTTGGTGACATACGCATTATGATGTTTGCCATAGTGAAAGCTGAGCGTTTCTGCGCTGATATGTGGTTCAAGACCATCTTGTTCATATGGCAGTTTTGGTAATGTAATCGTCATATTTCGGATCCTTAGTGATTGAGCGGCTTCGCGGCATATTGGTGATTTACCTTGGGGGGTCCATACGCCGAGCAGCCATAATGTGCTGGCCGCAATAAGCCATATTCAGGGTGTTGCCGTCAAGGACTTACTCGGCGCGCACGGCTCAAAATGGATGCGCGCTTTCTCTGTTCGGCGTTCCGCGCGCGAAGCCGCTTATGAAGCGGCCGCCGTTTTAACTCTTGTCGCGGTCGGCTTGCATGACCAGCTTTTTATAATCGCGCAAATCGCCATCATAACGTTTGGCTTTGCCGTCATTGACAAGCCAGAGCCGGTCGGCAGTGGCTTCGGCGAGGTAAACATCGTGCGTAATTAGAAGCACCGCGCCCGGGAAATCATTGAGCGCGTAGATCAACGCTTCGCGGCTATCAATATCAAGGTGGGAGGTCGGCTCATCGAGGATCAAAATGTGCGGTTTTTCAATGGACATCAAGCCGAGCAACAGCCGGACTTTTTCGCCGCCGGACAATTTCTCAACCTTGGTTTCGACCTTTTGGTGGCTAAAGCCCATTTGCGCGGCTGCGCCGCGTGTTTGGCTTTGCGGCGTGCCTTTTGGCAGGGCGTTGGTGACGTGATCGAGAACGGTTTCGCCCTCGGTCAATTCGTCGAGCTGGTCTTGGGAGAAATAGCCAATGCGCAGGGCGCGAGGTGCTTTTCGCGTACCGGCCATCAGCGGGAGACGTTCAGCGATGGATTTGACAAGCGTGGTTTTACCTTGGCCATTTGCACCGACAATCGCGACGCGGTCATCGGGATCAAGCCGCAAATTGACCTTGGAGAGAATCTGCGCGCCGGGGCCATAGCCCATGTCCACATCCTCGAGTTCCAGCATGGGCGGCGCTAGTTTGTCTTTGGGTTCGCCAAAATTGAACGGGGTGGTGCGTTCGCTGATCGGAATAGAAATATCCTGCATTTTTTCGAGCATTTTAACGCGAGATTGTGCCTGTCGAGCTTTTGACGCTTTGGCTTTGAAGCGGTCAACGAAGGCTTGAAGGTGGGCGCGGTCCGCATCCTGTTTGGCTTTTTGCGATTCGAGCTGCGCAACCTTTAGCGCGCTCATACGGAGCCAATCATCATATCCGCCGGCTGTCAGCGTCAATTGTTGATGCTCGAGCGCGAGCGTATGGGTGACGGAGCGGTTTAGCAGCTCTCGGTCATGGCTCACGAGAAGAACTGTGTGCGGATATTTGCGGATATAGCCTTCGAGCCAAGCCGCGCCTTCAAGGTCGAGATAGTTGGTCGGCTCGTCGAGAAGCAGCAGGTCTGGTTCGCTCACTAAAACGCCGGCAATCGCCGCGCGCATCCGCCAACCACCCGAAAATTCCTTCGTGGCGCGGTAGAAATCTTCGGTTTTAAACCCCAGCCCTGCAAGGACCACGGCGGCGCGTGTATCCGCATTCCAAGCGTCAATATCCATGAGGCGTTCGTGGATTTCACCAATGCGGTTCGGGTCTGTGGCTGTCTCTGATTCCTTCATCAAAGCGTGACGTTCTTGGTCGGCGGCTAGAACAACGTCCATGATGGTATCGTCGGTGGCTTCAACTTCCTGAGCCACCCAACCAAGGCGCGCCCCTTTATTGAGGCGAATAGCGCTGTCATTGGTCGGGCGTTCAATCTCTTCACGGATGATCCGTAAAAGCGTGGATTTGCCCGTGCCGTTGCGCCCGATGAGTCCCACCTTCCAACCGCTCGCGATTTGAGCGGAGGCTTTTACAAAAAGTGGGCGCGCGGCGACGCGGTAATCTAGGTCAGTAATCGTCAACATGCGCGGCTGTCTATAGGGTCAGCGCCTGATTGCAAGAGGAAAGGGCGGCTGGAGCCCAACTTCCACGCGGGCGCGGAAAAATTGACGGCTACAGCGCTGCCCAGCTTAGCAGAGCGGCGGGGTTTATGGGGGATGGAGGGACGGGCGCTGCGCCTATTTTCTCTTTCCGCCCTTTCCAGCCTTGGCGGCGCGTTCAGCGGCGCGGGCGATTTTTTTCTTATGCGGCTTTTTGCGTTTTGGCGGCATGTCGCCGCCGGACGTGTTGCCATCATTGCCAGGCGAGGTACGGGGTTTGCGGTTTTCTTCATTTCGCGGCTTGCGGGTGAACATTTCCGGTTCATTCTCGCGTTTGCCGGTATAGGATGTCTCGGATCCGCTTTTGGCCTTACCGGCAGGTTTGCCCGGGGCTTTTCCTGAAGGTTTACCCGATGGTTTTTTGGATGATTTTCCATAAGGCTTTTTAGCGTAAGATCCAGCGTCACTTTCGTGCTTGCGGGGTTTACGCGCCGGGCGGTCAGGGGCGCGGCCATCTTGCTTGGCACCGCTGCCCATGTCGGGCTGGCCGTCAATTTGGCGCGCTGTAATGGCTTTCTCGATTTTGCCTTCTGGGCCAATGGCTTTTTTGAAGCGCTCGAGACCGCTTGGCGAAATTTCGACAAATGTGGCAGTTTCGCTAATCTTTATGGCGCCGATTTCGGCTTTTTTCAAATCACCAGATTTGCAGAGCATGGGCAAGATCCAGCGCGGCTCGGCCCGCTGTTTGCGGCCCAGATTTAGCGAGAACCATGTGCCGCCTTCAAAGTCATTGCGCGGTTTGCGCTCGCGGCGCGGGCTCGAATCGTTGGAGGGCTCATAGGCGTCGCCCGCATCCGTCAGTTCTTCGGGGGCAGAGCGTCCATCGCGGTACTGGCGCACGAAAGCGGCCGCGATTTGCTCGGCGCTATAGGTGTTCAAAATCCGCGAGACCATATCCATATCATCGGCGTCAACCGGGGCGTTGAGCATGTCGCTCTCAAGCAGGCGTTGATTGTCGCGCTCGATGACTTCTTCTGCGGAAGGCGGCGCAGCCCATTCTGCTTTGACTTTGGCGTCATTCAGAAGCCGGTCAACGCGGCGGCGGCTTTGATGGGGGACAATGAGGGCCGACACGCCTTTGCGTCCCGCGCGGCCCGTCCGGCCTGAGCGGTGAAGCAAGGCTTCGGGGTTTTTGGGAACGTCCGCGTGAATAACGAGTTCCAGATCCGGCAGATCCAGTCCGCGCGCCGCAACGTCCGTGGCGATGCAGACCTGCGCCCGGCCGTCTCTGAGCGCTTGCAGGGCATTGGTCCGCTCGGCTTGTGATAATTCACCGGACAAGGCAACGACCGAGAAGCCCCGATTATTAAAGCGGCTGACCATGCGGTTTACGGCGACGCGGGTATCACCAAAGACAATCGCATTTTTGGCGTCGTAATAGCGCAGCACATTGATAATCGCATTTTCTTTATCGGCCTTGTCAACGACGAGGGCGCGGTACGCAATATCCACATGTTGACGGGCTTCGGCGGCTGTGTTGACGCGAATGGCATTCTTTTGATATTTTTGCGTCATGCCCAAGATGGACTTGGGGACAGTGGCCGAGAACATGAGCGTGCGGCGTTCGTCCGGCGCAGCGCCGAGGATCAGTTCCAGCTCTTCACGGAAACCCATTTTCAGCATCTCATCGGCTTCATCGAGCACGATCGCGCGAAGGCCGCTCATGTCGAGCGAGCCGCGTTTAATATGGTCGCATAAGCGCCCGGGGGTGCCGACAACGATGTGCGCGCCGCGTCCAAGGGCGCGGCGTTCGTCGCGCATATCCATACCGCCGACACAGGTTGCCATTTTGGCGCCCGCAGAGCGGTAAAGCCATTCCAACTCGCGGGTCACTTGAAGGGCGAGTTCGCGGGTCGGTGCAATGCAGACCGCGAGCGGCGTTTCCGTTGGTGCCAGAAATTCATTGTGAGCAAGAAGCGTCGGCGCAAGGGCGATCCCAAAGGCGACGGTTTTGCCAGAGCCGGTCTGAGCGGATACGAGCAAGTCTTCGTTTTCAAGTTCGGGGTCCAAAACCGCCAATTGAACGGGGGTGAGGGCGGCGTAGCCTTTTGCAGTCAGCGCCGTAATAAGCGCCGGGCGCACGTGGGACATATCGGTCATGGTAATCTTTCAAAGCGGCGTTCGCCGCCGGTATTTTTCGCGCCCTTACGCGCTTTCATGCGCTTTGGCTAGGGAAAAGGGTTCGTGCCCGTAAGCGTTTGCCAACGGACCCTCAACATTAAGGACTAAGCTAAGCGGGTTTGTCGAGATTCTACGCGCGGCGTGACATTCGCGTCTTTTGCGGGAACCTCGCATTCAAAGGTCAGGATAAATACCGAGCCTTCGCCGGAACGGCTCGCGACTTTGATGTCGCCGCCCATGAGGCGGGCCAAATTGCGCGATATAGACAAGCCGAGGCCTGTCCCGCCGTAAATCTGGTTTGTGGACTCCTCAGCTTGCGAGAATTTTTTAAACAGACGGCCTTTTTGCTCGTCTGTCATGCCAATGCCCGTATCTGATACAAATATAGTGAGCTTGGGCGCTGTGTCGTCTGTATATTTAACGCCGACTTTTATCTGGCCTTCGGAGGTGAATTTAAGTGCGTTGGATAAAAGGTTGGAGACGCATTGCCGGACCCGAACAGGATCGAAGATCAAGGTCTCCGGGACGCTTCGATCGATCACGAATTTAAGCTCGAGATTTTTCTCCTCTGCCAAATGTTCATAGGCTTTGCGCAGTTTACAGAAGAACTCCCTTAGATTTTCTTCGTAAGGGTTGATGGCCATCTTTCCGGCTTCGATTTTAGATAGGTCCAAAATATCGTTGACGAGCGCCATGAGCGTTTGCGTGCTGTCGATGAGAACGCCGGCATATTCAGAAATAACTTGATGTTTTTCCTTTTGCGCAATCGCTTGAATAGCTTGGGCCATGCCGAAGACACCGTTGAGCGGGGTCCTGATCTCGTGGGTCATAAAGGCGAGAAAGTCCGATTTTGCCTGATTTGCCTTTTCCGCTTCCAAGCGGGCTGTACTCAGTTCCGCTTCGCGCTTGCGGGCGTCGGTGACGTCAAGGCTGAAACCAATAATGTTGCCGTCTTGAGCTTTCGTGTACCACGCTTTTATAATGCGATTACCGGCAGCCATCATATAGATGGGCTCCAATTTTTTCATACCCTCGATGACATATTGGGTCAGCTCGGCACGCGTCGTTTGGTCACGATCTTTAAAGATTGCGTCGACTTGTTTTCGCACACTAACGGGGAAATCATGACCTTCGTCAAGGCTTTGCATAAGCTCTGGAAAGTTGGACCGCAGGCGCTTATTCGCGTAGATGAGCTCGAATTTTGGGCTATAGATAGCGAAGCCGGTCTCAACATGTTCGACCGCAGATAGTAATTGTTCTGTTGTTAGCCCAGAAAACCGCATAAAGCTCAGCTTTATCCCCGCTTAAAATCTGTTTGCAGGTTAATGAAGACTCGTGCCCCTTTCGTCAAGACAATTGAGCCTAATACCCTTTGGTCATAAGGCATTTTAGTTAATTTTTACGGGAACTTTGAACTCGCGATCCAGCCGATGAGGTATGACAACGGTTTCCTTCTTTGAATTTTTCCGATTTACATCAGCTTATAGGAGAGAACGAATCCACTGAAAACCTGGTCTGCGGCACCGCGCAGCGTGACAAGCGGCGAATCGGCGGCGTCTCCCGCGAGCCGGTCATAGGACACCACGAATGTGCCCATGACGTTTTTTGACAGCGGCAGCGACGCTAGACCTGACACGCCGTAAGACGTTACCCCGCCTGCGGCGGCATAGGGCGCAAGGCCGGACGCGGTTGACTGGGCCTGATTGACGCCGAAAAAGGCGCTCGTATAATCCGTGTCACCATACTTGATGGAAGGGCCGACTGTCAAAAATACTGGCGGTCCGAAGGGCCTTATTGTGTCTGAGTATTTGACGCCTATCTCGCCAGTGAGACCGTCATGGCCGCTGATCGCTTGACCGCCTTTAACAGACGCTGTGAGGCGTCCCATTTTATACTCTGCAAATCCGCCGAAAGACACGGTTGTATCAATGTCACCGAGGCCGATAAGGTCTCGCGTTTTTTGGCCTGCAATGCGAAACGGAGAACTCCCATCTTCGTCGCGGCCAAACCCGATCGTCATGAGGGGGCCTGCCCTGAAGGCTTCATTTTGAATAAGCGCGTAACCCGCGCCGCCTTCGACCGAGGCAAAAAATCTATCACCATAAGCCGCCCGGACAGACGGAACCACGGAGAGCGCGTAGGCATCATCGCCGAGATAGGCCGGAGAGATCAATGTGCCTGCGCCGACACTGAGGCTCCAGCCCTCAGGGCTTCCGGGACGCCCCTCCTGTGCTTGAGCGGCCAGTGGCAGCAGGCTTATTGTGGAGATCAACATGTAAAACAAAGACTTCATCTAGCAGCTCTCAATCCATTGAATGTCAAGGCGGAACGGGCCATCCTGATTGTCCGCGAGAATAATACCGATGTTATAGGCTGTATTTTTGTCAAATTTTGCATCTGGAATATCGCGTCCAAAAAAAGACCCTTCAAGGTCGGAAAAAGGGATTTTAACCTCCGCCCATTCTCCCTCGGGTGTTACGGGGATGGGCGCTTGAAACGCGATAGCCCGGCCGCGATATGAGGTGCTTGAGCGCAGAGTGACCTTATAGTCCCGCCCATCCGACCGTACGCGCATGAGAAGGCCGGATGCTTCTGAAAGCGCGCCTATCTCCATATTGGCTCGGACGGATGAAAACCCGCCGCCATCGGTGACGATATTGCCTTCAAAAATCATGAAGCCGTCTGCAAAGCGAGGTCCGCCGGAGGAGCGGCCGCCCATCACGCCGTCATTGACCGCCTTCCAATAATCTGCGGCGTCTTCATCTTGAAAGTCTATTCGGATAGGGCACTCCTCTTGGGGGGATAAGCCAACATCTCCTCCGCGCGGAACGGCCGCTGAACTGGCCGAGACTAAAAGCCCTGAAAATAAGGCTAGAATGCCGCTCGAAATATAATGTTTTGCCATAGGCTTATAAAATTGTTTGTCCTGTGTTTTTCCAATCTTTCATAAAGGCGTCTAAGCCTTTGTCTGTGAGTACGTGCGAAGAGAGCTTTTGGATGACATCCGGCGGCGCGGTCATCACATCTGCACCGACAATCGCGCAATCTTTCACATGATTGATGTTGCGGATCGAGGCGGCCAGTATCTCCGTTTCATATCCATAATTGTCATAAATCGTGCGAATGTCGGAGATAAGTTCAATACCATCCAGCGCAATGTCGTCCAAACGTCCAATGAATGGCGAGATATAGGTCGCGCCGACTTTGGCTGCGAGAAGGGCTTGGTTGGCGGAAAAACAAAGCGTGACGTTGGTCGGTGTGCCTTCGCGGGACAAGATATGGCAGGCTTTCAGCCCCGCCATCGTGAGCGGGAGCTTCACACAAACATTGTCCGCAATTTTGCGAAGCGCGCGGCCTTCGCTGATCATACCATCTGCGTCCATGGCGACGACCTCGGCGCTCACATGACCTTCGACCATGCGGCAAATCTCGGCGATCACTTCTTTGAAGTCACGGCCAGACTTGGCAATAATTGACGGGTTTGTGGTCACGCCGTCCACAAGGCCGATGTCATTCAGTTCCGCGATCTTGTCTAAATCAGCGCTATCAACAAAAATTTTCATGGGAAACTCCAAAAAAGTGGGCGACTCGGCTCGAAGCCTGTTACCATTAAATATGCCTGCGCAATATGCCCAAATCCTGTTCCCTGTAAACGTCGAAACGCCGTTTGATTACCTTGTTCCGCACGGGATGAGCGTGTCTGTGGGGGATTTTGTCTATGCGCCCATCGGCAAACAAATGAAGTTGGGCGTCGTTTGGGGCCTCGCCGACTATCAGGGGGGGCGCGAGCTTAAAGAGATCGCGCAGGTCAAACCCACGCGGCCTTTATCGGCGGTGATGGTCGAATTCGTCAATTGGACCGCCAAATATAATTGCGCGTCATTGGGTATGGTTTTGCGGATGATAATCCGCTCCCACAAGGCGCTCGACCCGAGCCAAATGGTGACGCAGTACAAGCCCAGCGGAACGCTTCCCGTGAAAATGACCCCCGCACGACAAAGCATTCTGGACAGGGGCGGGCCGTTTCCGGCGCGGGCGAGCGAAATTGCGGAACGTGCCGGCGTAAGCGCGGGCGTCGTCAAAGGGTTTGCCAGTGCGGGCGGCCTCGTGATTGAAGAAGGCCCCGTCGATCCGCCGTTTGGAACGCCGTGCACAGATATGACAGGCATCGATTTAACCGATGCCCAAATCCGCGCTGCAGACGGACTGGCCTCGCAAGTGCGTAAGCGCGCGTTTAATGTGAGCCTTCTTGACGGCGTTACCGGGTCTGGAAAAACCGAAGTCTATTTCGAAGCGGTCAGCGAGGCCATGAAGGACGGCGGACAGGCGCTCGTGCTTGTGCCTGAAATTGCCTTGACGCAGGCGGGCATGGCGCGGTTCAAAGCCCGTTTTGGTGTGGAACCTGCGCCGTGGCATTCGGCGCTGGGGGATGCGGCGCGGCGGCGAACATGGCGCGAAGTGGCGCAGGGGCGGGCGCAGCTCGTGGTGGGGGCGCGTTCGGCGCTTTATCTGCCGTTTACGGATTTGCGCGTTGTCATCGTCGATGAAGAGCACGATACGTCTTATAAACAAGAAGAGGGCGTGATTTATAATGCCCGCGATATGGCCGTTGTGCGCGGGATGCTGGGAAAGCACGCTGTTGTTCTCGCGTCGGCAACGCCGTCTCTTGAAAGCTTGGTCAATGCGCGAAACGGGCGTTACGCCCATTTCGTTTTACCCGAGCGGCCCGGCGCAATTACCTTGCCGCATATCGCGCTTGTGGACCTCAAAGAGGATAAACCGGAAAAGGGGGATTATCTGTCCGCGCCGCTGATCGCGGCCACCGCCAATGTTTTGGAGCGCGGCGAACAAGCCATGCTTTACCTCAACCGCCGCGGCTTTGCGCCGATGATTATCTGTAATATGTGCGGCGAAAAGCTGCGAAGCCCCGATACGGATAGCTGGCTGGTGGAACACCGTCGGACCGGGCGGGCTATGTGCCACCTGACCGGGTTTTCTATGCCCATGCCCCGGTCATGCCCTGCCTGTAAAAATGACGACTGCCTCGTGAGCGTCGGGCCTGGCGTGGAGCGCGTGGCCGAAGAAGCGCAGCGCCATTTTCCGGAGGCTCATATCGAGATTTTTTCGTCCGATACGGCGGGAAGCGCCGAAGAGATACGGGCGCGAATGGCGCGCATGACATCCGGTGAGATTGATATTCTGATCGGTACGCAAATGGTTGTAAAGGGGCATAACTTTCCGCGCCTCACATTTGTTGGTGTTGTGGACGGGGATTTGGGACTTGCGGGCGGCGACCCGCGCGCGGGCGAGCGCACCTTCCAGACTTTGGTTCAGGTGGCTGGACGCGCGGGCCGTGCCGACAAACCGGGTCATGCTTTGATCCAGACCCATCAACCTGACCACGAGGCCCTTATCGCGCTGGCCGCAGGTGACCGCGAGCGTTTCATTTCTGCGGAACTGGCGATGCGCGAAATGCTCGGCTTGCCGCCCTACGGGAAGCTCGCAGCTGTGATTTTCTCCGGACTGGATTTGAAGTTGACCGAGCAAACGGCCAAATCCTTCGTAATGAAAGCCCCGCGCGCAGAAGGTATTGAGATATTGGGACCCAGCGAGCCGCCAATCGGTCGGCTCCGCGGTCAATTCCGGCGCCGAATCCTTGTTCAGGCCGAGCAAAATGTGAATCTTTCGGCCTATATGCAGGCATGGCGGCGGAACGTGAAGACACCGCCAAAAATAAAAATTCAGATCGATATCGATCCTCAGAGTTTTATGTAAACCACTGTCTTTGTTGAACATTCAATTAAAAACTTGCGTTTTTGGTTTTTCCATGTATGCGAGGCGGGTTCCACTTTTTTTGCCCATCGGGGGATCGGCGAAAAATGCGGAACATGAGTCAAGAGCGCTATAATCTATGGACGTGAATTGGCTTGGAGACGGTCATTGGCCGTCTCCATCATCGCAGTTCAAAAGCGGCGTGAAGTTCTGTGGGGACGTCTGTTTTCAAAGGGACGGGAAAATGAGAGTTTATAAGAGCGAAGGACATCAACGGCCTCTGAGCATTTTGCTTGTGGAGGATGATGATGTGGATGCCGAAGGCGTCAAACGGGCCTTTTCAAAAAACCAGATTTCGAATGAGCTGTTTCGCGCTTGCGATGGCTTAGAGGCGCTGGATATGATCAGAGGAGAAAATGGCCATACCCCCATACCGAAACCATTTTTGATGCTTGTCGATATTAATATGCCGCGTATGAACGGGTTTGATCTCATTGAGGTGATCCGTAAAGATCCCGCCCTGAGACGTACGGTTGTCTTCGTGCTGACCACATCGCAAAACGCCGACGACAAGGTGAGGGCCTTTGACCACCATATTGCAGGTTATCTTGTAAAGACAAATTTGAGGGATGGCTTCAAGGGGCTTGTGGCAATGCTGGAGAAGTTTTGGTCGGCCATAGAATTGCCACCTCAAACCGCAGCCTAGGTTTAAGTGCCTAATCGTGGACGAGCGCGCGCAATCTCAATGCGGCCAAGGGGCGATATTAACCGCGTTTTAAGGTTGAGAACCTAGTTTTCAATTCGAACGAGGACAAAGTAATTATGACGAAAAAAGCGGTTACACTTTTTATCATTGATGACGATGACGTGGATATGGACGCCATCAAGCGTACGCTGAAGGCGATTCATATTACAAACCCGACGATACGGGCCAAAGATGGCGTGGAAGCCTTGGCGATGCTGCGCGGCGAGGATGGTCATCACGCGATTGAGGGACCCGTCATCATTTTGCTTGATTTGAATATGCCGCGCATGAATGGGCACGAGTTCCTAAAAGAGCTAAATGCATCAGCAGAATTTGCCGGTACACCCGTCTTCGTGATGACAACATCTGATACAGACGATGATATCATTGGCGCTTATCAGCAGTCCGTACAAGGTTACATTATAAAGTCTGATATGAAGGACAGCTTGCGCGAAGCTTTCGAAGATTTTGAAAGCCGGATTACGATTGTTATGCCGGTCGAAGATTAGGGTTTTAGCCCTCGAAGCTGTGTTGCTGAGGAAAGGCGCCCTGCGGCGTCTTTTTTATTTTAAGCGGGAATTATGACACCCGAAGCACATTTTTCATGGTTTTTTCGACACTTGCCAAAAAGTCGCATAAAAACACTGGTTGAGGTCATGAAAAACCCGTGCTAAGAGCCGCGCGAGTTTAAGGGGACCTGAGTCATTTAGGACCTTCTTATTGCAGGTTTCAATCGCGCTTCTTCGGAACCACGTGCGGAACGCCCCGACAGATACGGATCAAGATTTGTGTCAAATCAAGACGTTATATTAGGCGAAGCGCCGCGCCGCTACGCACTTGCGCTTTTAGAGCTGGCTGAGGAAGCTAAGTCTTTGAAAGTTGTGGAAAAAGATCTGAGTGCTGTGAAACGCATTTTCTCGGAAAATGAAGATCTGCGGAGCATGGCGGCAAGCCCTGTGTTTGCGATTAGCGACAAAGTTTCGGCTCTTGGCGCAATCATGAAGCAGGCAAAAATTGGTTCATTGGTGTCTCAATTTGTAGGCACTGTGGCACAGAATCGCCGCGCCGATGAAATCCCTGCAATCATCGCGGCTTTCGAAAATGAAGTGGCGCGGCGCCGCGGAACGCTCGTCGCGCAGGTGACTAGCGCTGCGAAATTGACGGCCGCTCAAGTGACCAAGCTCAAAGGCGAGCTTAAGACAACACTCGGCCGCACGGTCGATATTGAGACAGACATTGATCCTGATTTGCTTGGCGGTTTCGTCGTGCGTATCGGTTCGCGTCTTTACGATAGCTCCCTCAAGACACAAATTGAGGATCTGAAATTGGCCCTTAAAGAGGCTTAGGCAAGAGGTAAAACCCATGGATATTCGTGCTGCGGAAATCTCCAACATACTAAAGAAACAAATTAAGGGCTTCGGCACTGCCGCAAAAGTCTCTGATGTGGGGCAAGTGCTCAGCGTCGGTGACGGTATTGCGCGTATCTACGGTTTGGACAATGTCCGCGCTGGTGAGATGGTGGAATTCCCGGGCGGTGTTAAAGGCATGGCGCTTAACCTTGAAAGCGACAATGTCGGCGTCGTTATCTTTGGTGATGACCGCGGTATTAAAGAAGGCGACACAGTCAAACGCCTCGGCGAAATCGTTGACGTGCCTGTCGGTAAAGGTCTTCTGGGCCGCGTTGTGAACCCGCTGGGTGAGCCAATTGATGGCAAAGGCCCAATCGAAGCTACGGAACGCCGCCGCGTGGATGTGAAAGCACCGGGCATTATGCCGCGTAAAGGTGTGCACGAGCCCGTTCAAACAGGTATTAAAGCGATTGATGCTCTGATCCCCGTTGGCCGTGGCCAGCGCGAGTTGATCATTGGTGACCGCCAAACAGGTAAAACCGCTGTGGCTGTGGATGCGATCCTCAACCAAAAAGCGGCGTTTGACGAAGACCGTGAAAACGACAAGCTTTATTGTATCTATGTTGTTGTCGGCCAAAAGCGCTCAACTGTGGCGCAGCTTGTTAAGACACTCGAAGAAAATGGCGCAATGGAATATTCCATTATCGTCGCGGCGACAGCGTCCGAGCCCGCTCCGCTTCAGTTCTTGGCACCGTTTGCCGGATGTGCGATGGGCGAATATTTCCGTGACAACGGTATGCACGGCCTGATCATTTATGATGATTTGTCCAAGCAAGCTGTGGCCTATCGCCAAATGTCACTTCTTCTTCGCCGCCCACCGGGCCGCGAAGCGTATCCAGGCGACGTTTTCTATCTTCACTCCAGACTTTTGGAGCGCGCTGCGAAACTTAACGAAGCGAACGGCGGCGGGTCTTTGACAGCTTTGCCAATTATCGAAACTCAAGGGAACGACGTGTCGGCCTTTATTCCGACAAACGTGATTTCCATTACAGATGGCCAGATCTTCCTTGAGACAGATTTGTTCTTCCAAGGTATTCGTCCGGCGTTGAACGTGGGTCTGTCTGTGTCTCGTGTGGGCTCTTCTGCCCAGATCAAAGCGATGAAACAGGTTGCGGGTCCGATTAAAGGCGAACTTGCTCAGTACCGCGAAATGGCGGCCTTTGCGCAGTTTGGTTCTGACCTTGATGCCTCTACCCAGCGTCTTTTGGCCCGCGGTGAGCGCCTGACCGAGCTTCTCAAACAGCCACAATTCTCACCGCTTCAGGTGCAAGAGCAGGTTTGCGTGATTTACGCCGGTACACGGGGTTACCTTGATGGAATCCCTGTGAAATCGGTGCAGAAGTATGAGAAAGAGCTTTTGGCTCACCTCGCGGCTGATCATGAATCTCTTCTGGCTGACATTGCGTCCGAGAAGAAACTGACCGACGCGATTGAGAGCCGCTTGAAAAAAGCTCTTGAGAGTTTCACGAAAAACTTCGCAGCGTAACGTCCGGATAGGAGCAGGCGATGGCCAGCTTAAAAGAGCTTAAAAACCGGATCGGGAGTGTTAAAAACACGCAGAAGATCACCAAAGCCATGCAAATGGTGGCTGCGGCGAAACTGCGTAAAGCACAAGATGCGGCCGAAAAATCCCGGCCCTATTCTGACCGGATCGGGTCTATTATCATCAATCTCGCGAGCTCCATGAAGGATGCCAGCGGCGCGCCAGAGCTTTTGGTCGGGAACGGCAAGTCCGATACCGTCTTGCTTATCGTCGCCACGGCTGACCGCGGACTTTGCGGCGGGTTCAACTCGAACATCGTTCGCAAGGCACGCGAGGAAATCGTCGCGCTGGAGAGCGCTGGTAAGGACGTGAAGCTCTACCTGATCGGTAAAAAGGGCTACGACCAAATTGGCCGTCTCTACAAGGATCGTATTGTTGAGTATATTTCTTTGAAAGAAGAACGCACGCTTCACGCCGGTATTGCGCAAAATATTGGTGCAAACGTCACCAAAATGTTTGCTGATGGCGAATTTGACGTGTGTAAGCTCATTTACTCTGAATTTGAAAACGTGATGACGCAAACCCCCGTCGCGAAGACGCTGATCCCGGCTCTGGCCGATACGGGCATCTCTGAAGACGTTCACGGCGAAGCCGCCGATACGGTTTTTGCCCCTGATTTGGGCGGCGCAAGTTACACTTACGAGCCGGACGAAGAGGGTATCCTTCGCGTTCTGCTTCCGCGTAACATCAATACAAAAATCTTCGCGGCACTTTTGGAAAACCAAGCCGGCGAAATGGGCTCAAAAATGACAGCCATGGATAATGCGACGCGCAATGCGGGCGACATGATCGACAAGCTGACATTGACCTTTAACCGGACTCGTCAGGCGCAGATCACATCTGAGCTTATCGAGATTATTTCCGGCGCGGAAGCTCTGTAGAATGCGGTGCGTTGCGCTCATATCCTTACTCGCGCTGGTAAGCTGCGATACGGCGACGAAGGCCGCCGAGTATGGCGTATGCCAGCTTGTAACGCAGGCTGAGTTTGACAAAGTTGACACTGGTGAACAAGCTCGATTTAATAAAAGCTCAACCGCGCAAGGTGACGTTCAGGCCGTTGTCCGGGGTAGCGGAACAATGCCGGAATATGAGGGATCTCTCGATGGTCCGTCTCTCATTACTGTGGAAGCAGACTCCGTTATCGAGGTGACTCGCAACGAAGGTGAGGCCCTATACTTGCGAGCGCCCGAGACAGTTGTGTTTGCACTTGATTTTGAAAATTACATCTGCCGGTTACCCGGCTAAATCTGAGGAAAGCTTAAAATGGCGAAAGCAGCAGAAAAAAAGGCACCGGCTAAAAAGCCTGCCGCAAAAAAACCAGCCGCGAAAAAAACAGTCGCTAAGAAGGCCGCTGTTAAAGTGATGGCAAAAGGCGCAACGGGCCGTATCAGCCAGGTTATCGGCGCGGTTGTTGACGTTGAATTTGAAGGCGATCTGCCATCAATCTTGAACGCTTTGGAAACTGACAACCAAGGCAGCCGCCTTGTTTTGGAAGTGGCCCAGCACCTTGGTCAAAACATTGTTCGCACCATTGCGATGGACGCCACTGAAGGTCTTGTTCGCGGTCAAGCCGTCACTGACCTTGGCGCGCCGATCACTGTGCCGGTTGGCCCAGAGACACTTGGCCGTATCATGAACGTTATCGGTGAGCCGATTGACGAGCGCGGTCCGCTTGTGACGAAAGTCTCTGCGTCTATTCACAAAGAAGCGCCAGCCTTTGTTGACCAGTCAACCGAGACGGAAGTTCTTGCCACAGGTATTAAAGTTATCGACCTTCTTTGCCCTTACTCAAAAGGCGGAAAAATTGGTCTGTTCGGCGGTGCCGGTGTTGGTAAAACCGTTTTGATCATGGAATTGATCAACAATATCGCGAAATTGTTCGGGGGTTACTCCGTGTTTGCGGGTGTGGGCGAGCGGACACGTGAAGGGAACGACCTGTATCACGAGATGATCGAATCCGGCGTTATCAACCTTGACGGCGAAAGCCGCGCGACGCTTGTGTATGGTCAAATGAACGAGCCTCCAGGTGCTCGCGCACGTGTGGCTTTGACAGGCCTGTCTCAGGCTGAATATTTCCGCGACGAAGAAGGCAAAGACGTTCTGTTCTTCGTGGATAACATCTTCCGCTTTACGCAAGCCGGTTCCGAAGTGTCCGCGCTTCTTGGCCGTATTCCTTCCGCTGTGGGTTACCAGCCCACATTGGCCACTGAAATGGGCCAAATGCAGGAGCGTATTACGTCCACAAACAAAGGGTCTATTACATCCGTTCAGGCCGTTTACGTGCCAGCCGATGACTTGACCGACCCTGCGCCGGCAACATCATTTGCTCACTTGGATGCGACAACCGTTCTTAACCGTGCGATTTCCGAAAAAGGGATTTACCCAGCGGTGGATCCACTTGACTCGACCTCTCGTATTCTTGAGCCCCGCACAGTGGGTACCGAGCACTATGAGACGGCCCGTCAGGTTCAGGAAATACTACAGCGCTATAAGTCTCTTCAAGATATTATCGCGATTTTGGGCATGGACGAGTTGTCCGAAGAAGACAAACTTACAGTGGCCCGCGCCCGTAAAGTTGAGAAATTCCTCTCTCAGCCTTTCGACGTTGCGGAAATCTTCACAGGTTCCCCTGGTATTCAGGTGCCTCTCGAAGAAACTGTTCGCTCTTTCAAGGGCTTGGTTGATGGCGAATATGACCACCTTCCAGAGCAAGCTTTCTACATGGTCGGCGGTATCGACGACGTGATCGAAAAAGCGGCTAAAATGGCTGCGGAAGCGGCATAGTTGGGCGTGAAACTCCGCATTGAGGACTGTCTCAACGAGATATGTCCTTGGTCGGGGGAGCCCGTGAGCGCGGATGCGCTCACACTTTACAAAGGAAATGTCGTCGGTTTCTGTAAATCCGGATGCCGCGACAAGTTCGAAAAGGCCGTAAGTCTTTTCGAGGCAAGTGTTTAAAACCGAGTCACGGAGCCTCACATGGCTGATACATTGACATTTTCACTGGTTTCACCGGAGCGCGAATTGTTCACGGGTGAAGTGAACCAGGTTGATATTCCCGGCACTGAAGGGGATATGGGTATTTTGCCAAATCACTCGCCTTTGATGGCGGCGATCCGGACTGGCGCAATTACGGTTTATACCGGTAGCGCGGAAACAAAATACTTCATTCAAGGCGGCTTTGCCGACGCCACTCCAGAAGGTTTGACTGTTCTGGCCGAGCGCGCGACGCCAATGGCAAATGTAACGCCGGAAATGATTGCCGCCGAGATCGAAAAAGCCAAAGCGGCGATGAAAGACCTCGAAGGCGACGCATTGCTTCTTGCCGAGCAAAACCTCCAAGGCCTCACTGACGTGGCGAGCGCGATCTAATGCCTGCGCCGGAGCCGAGCGGGACCGTTCTTGCGGTTGCGTCGGACTCAGGCAATAATTTTACCAAACCGGTCCGCCCGTCCATTACGCTCCTCGCCGGGCTCGGCGTGCAGGGCGACGCCCATATGGGCGTGACCGTGCAGCATCTTTACGACAAGAAAAAAAATCCGGACGCGCCAAATTTGCGGCAAGTTCACCTCATGCATGCGGAGCTTTTTGACGATCTTGCGGCCAAGGATATTTCTGTGGCGGCCGGGCAGATGGGCGAAAACATCACGACACGCGGGATCGATATTCTTGGCCTGCCTCGCGGAACACGGCTGCATTTGGGGCCTGACGCCATTATCGAAGTGACCGGGCTGCGTTCGCCTTGCAGCAAGCTCAACAAAATTGATGAACGTCTTCTGGAGGCTGTCCTTGATCGCACAAGGCGGGCGGGACGGCGGCCGTTCCCTTTGTCGGGTATCATGTCCATTGTGATTAAGGGCGGTGTTGTGACGCCCGGTGACGATATTCGCGCCGTCCTCCCGAAAGAACCGTTCGAGCCGTTACTGCCGGTTTAGGGCCGTCTTGTCCGCTCTCTTTTGCGCGAACCTTTCGCGCCGGGCGAATTTGCGCTAAACCCCGCCCATGACAGCCATACTTTATTCGTTTCGAAGATGCCCTTACGCCATGCGCGGCCGCATGGGGCTTTCGGTTACCCAGACGGATTACGAGCACCGCGAAATTGTCCTGCGCGATAAACCCGCCGAGATGCTGAAAGCGTCTCCGAAAGGCACTGTTCCCGTGTTTATCACAGACAGCGGGCGCGTCATTGATGAGAGCCTAGATTTGCTTCGCTGGGCACTGTCCCAGAGCGATCCCTTGGGGTGGCTGGAGTGCGACGGAGCGCGTGCGGACGCGCTCATCTGGGCAAATGACGGCGACTTCAAACATCATCTGGACCGCTATAAATATGCGAGCCGCTATAAGGAGGATGCGGCGAGGGGCGATGTGGATCTCTCGCACCGCGCTGCGGCGGAGACGCATATAGCACGGCTCGAAGAGAGCCTTACGGAGGGGCCTTATCTCCTCGGAGAGCGCCAATCCATCGCCGATATTGCGATCTTCCCCTTTATTCGCCAGTTCGCCAATACGGACCGCGAATGGTGGGATAGCGCGCCCTATGCGCAAACGCGCGACTGGCTTGCACGCCATGTGGGGAGTGCCCTATTCAAAAAGGTCATGAAGAAATACCCGCTCTGGAACGCGTGAACAGAACGCGCGCTTGTCGTTACGCCTTATAAATATGCGTTCATATCCGCTTGCCAGTTCGCGGGGATTTGGCCGCCGAACCGGGCGTGAATGGCTTTGTAGGTGGCAGCGTAAGCTTGCACGGCTTCGCGGCGTTTGCCCTCTGGCATGTCTGCACTCGCTGCCGCGTTGGAGGTCAAGCCGTAATCGCCCGGCACAAATGGCAAACCCAGCCAGCCGCAAAACCGCGTGATCTCGGCGTCTGAAAACAGGGTTTCATAAAAGGCCATAAACAGATCATCCGGCGCGAAATGGGAGAGCGCGGCCTGAATGGTCCGCTCGTAATTGGCAAACCCCGCGAAATCGTGCCGTTTCAGAAAGGCGCTGAAATTGCCGTCTATATCAAACGCAGGATTGTGGGTTTTATTGAACCGCATCGATGACCAGAACCGCTCGGCGGGATTGCGAAGTAAAAAGGCCAGCTTCACATTTTCATGGAGGCTGCGCATCAGCGCAAACCCTGCCGCATCTAAAAGCGCATAATCGGGCGTTATATCGCAAAGAATATCGGCGTCTTTGGCGCGTTTGCGCAGGAACGACACATACCCTTCGGGGGAACGAATAGCCGAGAAACGCTCAAGATGTTCAATCAACGCGGCGGTGTTTTGCGGAGCGCCAATGGTCAGCGGCGTCATTGAATTGACACTGCGTTTAAAGGCGGCCAGACGCTGCTCTTCGAAATAGCGCCCATATTGCGGCATCAGATAATTGTCGAAAAAATGAACTTCTTTCATCAAGGTTTGATGCACGCGGGGTTGATGCACGCGCAAATAATCCGAGAGCCATGTGGTCCCCGATTTTTGCGCGCCGATCCCGATGAGTAAAGTTTCTGCCATTTACGTTCTTATATACCTGTAAATCGCTTTCGTTGCTAATCAAAGCTTGGCGCAACTTGGTCGCGGATATTCCAGCTTTTAAGGCGTTTTAGATAATAGATCATGAGATATGTGTGAAGGCTGCCCAAAATACATGCCTCAATAACGCCTCTTAGTATAATCTGGGGCGACGATATAAATCTCCATACGTCCGGCATCGTAACAATTTTAAGGGAAAAGTAGAGCATTAAAATGATAAAGACTGCAAATAAAGATGCCACAAAAAATCGGACAAGAACATGAAGCGTGATGATGCGCCCGAAACGTTGCCAGTTTTTATCTCGCATCGTTAGGATTTTCCGAAATGTCGTAAACGTCAAAAGACTTAAAAGGATGTAATTTACTCCGAACTCCGCACTCATGCCGAGAAGGCGTACATACATCGTGACTGTCGTCTCAAAACCAAGGGCTTTTAACTTCTGGTAAAACCTAATATGGCTCGGTAAGCCATAAAGTAGGTCGATTAAGACGCCGAGGGGAATGAAGACGACGGCGAAGGGCAGAAATGACTGTACGCTTTTCACCCCCACCTTATGTCAGCCGCTTGAGCAGGCTGCTTGTGTCCCATCGGCCGCCGCCCATCTCTTGCACGTCGGCATAGTAGCCGTCCACTTGGCGCGCCAGGGTCAGGTCGGCTCCCACTTGCTCGGCTGTGCGAAGGGCGATGCCGAGGTCTTTACGCATCCAATCGACGGCAAAGCCAAATTCATATTGGTCTTTGCCCATGGTGCTCGCGCGGTTATCCATTTGCCAGCTTTGCGCCGCGCCTTTGCCGATGGCCTGAACAACTTCGTCCACATCAAGCCCCGCTTTTTGCGCAAAGTGAATACCCTCTGCGAGGCCTTGGAGAATACCGGCAATGCAAATCTGGTTGACCATTTTGGTGAGCTGGCCCGCGCCGCTGGGCCCCATCAATTTTACGGCCTTCGCATAGGCGTCCATGACGGGCAGGGCCGCCTCATAGGCGTCTTTGTCGCCGCCGCACATGATCGTGAGTTGTCCGTTGACGGCGCCCGCTTCGCCGCCGGATATGGGGGCGTCAACAAAGCCGATACCGCGCTCCGCCGCGAGCTTATAGCAGCTGCGCGCGCATTCGCTGGATGCGGTCGTGTGGTCAACCATCACCGCGCCTTCGGGCATGGCGGCAATGGCGGGACGCGCCACATCATAAACGTCTTGATCGTCGCCGACGCACAGCATGACAAAGTCAGCGCCAGCGGCGGCGTCAGCGGCTGTTTTGGCGGTCCTGCCCCCATGTTGCGCGGCCCATTTTTCTGATTTAGCGGCGGTTCGGTTCCATACGGTGACCTGATGCCCGGCAGCCGCCAGATGCCCGGCCATCGGATAGCCCATGACGCCCAAACCTAAAAAACTGACCTTTGCCATAAACTTATCCTTGCGATTTAATCGTGATATGCGAAATTTATTTAAGTGTATTCATTCTGCCGTGCAGAGGATAGCTTAAATTAAACATGAGAAGGCAGTAGTTTGGATATAGCCGCAACATGGCAAATGTGGGTCACGATGTTAATCGTTGCTATCGCCGTTTTTCTCTATTTTCGGGAACACTTTTCCATCGAAAGTATCTCCGTTGGCATCATTGTGGTGCTGCTTTTATTTTTCCATTTCTTCGGCCCCAAAGATAGCGGCCTTGACAGCAAGGCGCTTTTATCCGGGTTCGCCGCGCCGGCGCTGATGACGATTATGGCGCTACTGGTGGTCGGGCAGGGACTCTTCCATACGGGCGCGCTCGAAGGGCCTGTTATCCGCATCAACAACACGCTGGATAAGCATCCACGGCGAACGCTCGGAACCATTTTTGCCGTTGCCTTTGGCATTTCGATGTTCATGAATAACACGCCTGTGGTCGTCATGTTTATTCCGGTCTTGACGGCTATGGCGTCGCGCCTGCGCCAAGCGGCATCGCGCTACATGATGCCGCTCAGCTTCATCTGTATTTTGGCGGGTATGACGACCCTTGTGGGGTCATCCACCAACCTATTGGTCAATGATGCTTATGAGCGGATTAGTGGAAATTCGCTTGAGTTTTTCACGCAGTTTAATTCCGGCATTATTCTGGCCCTGATCGGGGCGGTCTATATTATTATTTTTGCACCGATTTTACTTCCCAAGCGCGAGAATCTTGAAGCGGAAATTACCGAATCTGGCCACCAATATATTGCGCAAATTCGCATTGCTCCCGACCATCCGCTGCGCGGCGCGTCGCCAACGGCCGGTTTGTTTCCAGCGCTCAAGGAGGTCACTGTGCGGATGATCCAGCGCGGCGAGCGCTCTATGCTGCCACCATTTGAAGAGGCCCTCGAGCCGGGGGATGTGCTGATCGTCGCGGCGACCCGCAAGGCTCTGCGGAGCCTCTTATCCACAGACCAAAAATATCTTGAAGGTATGCTCAACATTGCCGGGTTTCATGACGAGAGCAAGGCAGGCGTGCCGTCCGAGACCATCGTCATCAGCGAAGCCGTGGTGGCACCGGGCTCGCGCATGGTCGGACGTAATATTGAACAAGTAGGTTTTCGCCGCGAGACAGGATGCTTGGTTCTGGGGATTCAGCGCCGCTCGCGGATGATCCGCAAGCGGATGCTCGATATTCGGCTCGAAGCCGGGGATATTCTTCTCTTGTTTGGCTATGACGCCAATATGCGGGCTTTGCGTAATAATCGCGATCTCGTGCTGCTGGACTGGTCCACAAGTGAGCTCCCTGATATACGCCGCTCGGTCGCGGCGCGCCTGATATTCGGCTTTACCATTTTGGCTGCGGCCACGGGTTTCGTGCCCATCGAAATTGCGGCGCTTACGGGGGCCATTTCCATGATTGCTGCGGGGTGTCTGAACGTGCGCCAAGCTGTGCGCGCGCTCGATATGCGGATATTCCTGTTGATCGGTGCGGCGTTCGCGATGGGACTCGCGCTCGAGGCCACAGGCGGTGCAGCCTATATGGCCATGAAAACCGTCGAGACGTTCGCGCCGTTCGGCAATCAAATCCTCATTGCGGCTTTGTTTTTGATTATCGCTCTGATGACGAACCTGATCTCCAATAGCGCCACTGCGCTTCTTTTCGCGCCGATTGCCATGTCTGTGGCCGAGCAATCAGGGATTGATCCGATTGTCATGGTGCTCACGGTTATCTTTGCGGCGAACTGTTCTTTTGCCACGCCGATTGCCTATCAAACCAATCTTCTTGTGATGGGGCCGGGGCGCTATAAATTCAGTGATTTCGTGAAATTCGGCGTGCCGCTTATGCTGCTTATCTGGATTTCATTTAGCCTCATGAGCCCATTCTTTTTTGATATTTAGGCAATGTGGCGTGTGCGTCGCCGGCTTCCCGCAGAGGATTATCACCAATGGCCTCAACAAGACCGTTGTAAATTTTACTTCGGGTGAGGGGTTTTATGAGGTTGAGCTTTGCTCCGGCACTTAAAAGGGCTTCGTTCTTTTCCTTATTGGCAATGACGGAGAGCGTCACGATAGGTATGAATTTGAACCGCGTATTGGACTTAATATTAGAGATCAAAGAGATAACATCCAAATTGGCCGTGCCAATATCTATGACGATGGCCTCAATTTTAATTTTAAGCTCCTCCGCTTTCGATAGGATTTGAAGAGCCATATTGGCGCTTTTTGCAATGACGCAGCGGGCCTTTAGGTCTTTCAATTGAGACTGAGTGGCGGCGCCTGTGACGTCATTTCCGTCAACGAGCAATATGTTTTTATTTGCGAGTTTTTCGCCTAATTTGTGCGCAGGTTTTTCGGAAGCGGCGACCTTCAAGGGGATCTGGATCGTGAAAACAGATCCGCTCCCGACGACGCTTTCTACGCTGACGTTGCCGCCCATATGCTCAATCAGCGATGCAACAATAGAGAGTCCAAGCCCGGTGCCTTCATGCGCGCGCGTCGGGGATTGGTCCACTTGACTGAATTTTTGGAAAACCGTCTTTATATGGCTTTCGGGGATGCCTATTCCGGTGTCTTCCACGCAAATTTCCAGATTTGCAGTGTCGTCATTAACTTCACCGCCTACGTGGATCATGACATGACCCACCTTCGTAAATTTGATCGCATTGCCAACGAGATTTATGAAGACTTGGCGTATTCGCCCCGCGTCGCCGATAAACGTTTCCGGTAAATTCGGCGCATAATCCACGCGTAATTCTATGCCCTTGGCCTCAGCGCTTGAGGACAGAAGTCCCACAATGTCATCAATTGTTTCAGGGAGAGAAAATGCCTTCAATTCTAGCTCGATCGCTCCCGCTTCGATTTTAGAGAAATCAAGAATATCGTTGATAATATTGACGAGGCTATTTCCAGATTTGATCATAACATCGACGAACATCTTACTTTTATCTGGTAAGTCGGTTTTTTGCAGAATTTGCGCCATTCCAAGCATACCGTTCATAGGCGTTCGGATTTCATGACTCATAGTTGCGAGGAATTGTGACTTGGCGAGGTTGGACGCATCGGCCTGCTTTTGTGCCTCAATGAGTTTAGCCTCCCGTTCTTTCATTTCCGTTATATCAACGCGAAGCTCCATATAGGTGCCATCGTCCAGCCGCCGTCCCGTTATCCGCGTCCAGTTCTCGTTGAATTTCTGTTCGTATTGTTTGCCTTGCTCGAACCAACGAAGCCGATCGTTGACCCATTCATCTTTGTCCGGCAATTGCAGTCGATCTGGCTTCGCTAATTGTGCGTTAAAGTCTGTTTTTGCCTCATAAATGCTCTCAAAATAGTCTCTAAGCTTCAGGCCTTTGACCAGTTTATCGCCCAGAAAATAGAGAAATTTCTTTGCGGCTTTATTGCTCAAAACCAATCTATGGTCTTTGTCAAAAATGAGGATGCTTGCAGGAATGTTTTCCATAACATTGGAAAGGAGTGAGTAAGCAGAATTCAGTTCCGAGGCGGATTTCAAACTCAATGTGGTCAGGTCGGATTTGTATTGCTTAAGCTCTGTCTCTTTTGTGCGAAGGCGTTCGCCAATCAGAAAGTCCATGTAAATAAAGGCTGTCCCGGCTTGCAAAATTGCTGCCATGACGAAGGTGATCAGAAGGGCTAAATGAGAAGGAGATATGTCTAGATTCCACTCGGTAAATTCACTCGACGGTATGATCGTCATGGCGGCTGTCCCGAGAAAGTGCGGGGTGCATATTGCGAAAAAGAGCCATAGGCCGCGGGCAATAGTCCCGCGTTGGCTTGACAAGCGTTCAGGCGCTGCACAGGCCAAGGTCGTAAAGAATGTGCCGGAAACGATGGAGAGAGCCACAAGTCCATTGTTCCAAACCTTGTCCCCCTCAACATGAAAGCCGAGCATGCCAATGTAGTGCATAGATGCGATGCCCGCGCTCAATAGCGCGCTTGCGATTAATCGCCCTAAAATGGTTTTTGAAGACTTGAGCGTCAGGAAGGCAATCGGCGCGCAGGTTAAAATCACACAAAGAGAGAGCAGCGTCGGCCAGAAGGCAAAACTATGCGCCACAAGGGTTTTATGGCTGAGCATAGCCACAAAATGCGTTGCCCAAGCTCCACTTCCAAACATCAGAGAGGCGCTGGAAATCCAGATGAATTTCCTCGATCCCGCACGCGATCCTGTTCGCGCGAGTAGGT
Source organism: Maricaulaceae bacterium (assembly GCA_048268905.1). Classification (GTDB taxonomy): domain Bacteria; phylum Pseudomonadota; class Alphaproteobacteria; order Caulobacterales; family Maricaulaceae; genus JACOMS01. The sequence continues at coordinate 473,088 of JBLWUN010000001.1, forward strand.
AGCTAGTGGTCAATGTCGCAAAAAGGCAGATAATAATCGCAAGGAGCAGTAATCCCAATGAGTGCTCTGTCGCCGCCCATATGTGTATTTTCGTCAAGTGCTGCTTTCAAGTATAGTTGAAATTTCCACTAAATATGTTTTTAAATATTAAAAAACGTATAAGCAAGAGTGGATGTAAACTTATCGCCGAGCTTGCGACGTGCAGGCTTTTCTAGAGTCGACTCCGTAAGTTTGAGTAAATTTTTGGAATTTTGGCAATTTTTCCTTGAGAATCCCTATAAATTTCGAACTTGATTAGGGGCTGGAGCCGTATAAAAGGCGTTTTCCCGCGCTGCCTATGGAATTGGACGGACGATGACTTCGGAAAACGCAATCGAGAGCCGCGCCAATCTGGTGGGAAGTCTTTGGATGGTTTTGTCGATGGCCGTCTTCTCGCTTGAAGATGTGATGACGAAGACAGCGTCTAGCCTCATGCCGATTGGGCAGGTTCTGATACTTATGGGGATGGGCGGGGCGCTCATTTTTGCATCTGTGGCGACAGCACGAAAAGAGCGCTTGTTCAGTCCTGATATTCTCTCAAAACCTATGCGCATACGCGTTGTGTTTGAGGTCCTCGGCCGCTTGTTTTACATCCTAGCGCTCGCTTTAACGCCTTTATCTTCGGCCACCGTGATTTTGCAGGCCACGCCGCTTGTGGTGGTCGCGGGCGCGGCTTTGATATTTGGCGAGAAGGTCGGATGGCGGCGATGGACGGCGATTGCGATCGGCCTTTTGGGTGTGGTTGTGATCATTAAACCGGGTACGGACAGCTTTTCTATCCTCTCTGTGCTGGCTCTGCTGGGCATGATCGGGTTTGCCGGACGCGACCTTGCCAGCCGCGCCGCCCCCGCATCGCTCAGTACGGCGATATTGGGGCTGTATGGCTTCTTGTCGATCATTGCGGCGGGTGTTCTTTATTCCCTGTGGGAGCGCGCGGCATTTGTGCCGATGGATATGAACATGATCCGTGTCTTGTGCGGGGCTATACTCGCGGGCGCTGCGGGGTACGCCTGCTTGATGAAAGCCATGCGCATCGGCGAGGTCTCTGCGGTCACGCCGTTTCGTTATTCGCGCCTGATATTTGGTATTGCTTGCGGGATCATCCTGTTTCACGAGACATTGACGCCGTCGATGATGATCGGTTCGGGCCTGATCGTGATCTCCGGGCTGTTTATTGTGATGCGCAGCAAAAAGGCGGCCGTCGCGGCGCTGGATGTGTAGGTCAGGGGCGGGTGTACTTTGCCGTGAAACCGTGGATAATATGCCTGTGCTACAAATGAAAACCAAAATAACAACGCCGCTTTGGCGGGAATGCCGGGATTTCTATTGCGGTCTTCTGGGCCTCAAAGTGCTCGAGCAGTGGGACTTAGACGGTGACAGGGGCGTGATCTTAGGGTTCGGCGCGCCGCCGCATACAGCCTGCCTGGAGCTTTATGGGGCGACGGCCGCCGCAAGCGTCTGCGGGGCTGAATTGCAGTTCAAAGTCGAAAACCTTCAGGATTTTTTGGATTCGGTTCCGGATTATTTTTCTTTTGACGGGCCGACCGCTCGGCCATGGGGCGCGGTTTACGCCTATTTCACAGACCCCGCCGGAACGGCTGTTGTGGTCTTTGAGGCCGCCTGAAAATTACTTTTGGGCGGCGACCCTATTTTTCAGGAACTTGAAAAACATCAGAGCCAATCCGATTAAGGCAATGACAAGTCCCAGACCAAACAGACCCAGTTTTAGGGGCGTGGCGATGATCTTCAATCCCATATATTCATTGTGACCGCCCAGCAGCATGATCTGTGAAAACCCTTCGGTGAGGTCAACAGGAATGACCAACAGACTTGGAAGGGCTAAGACAAATCCAAACCGTCCAAAGCTCTTCAGGGCGACACCGATAAAGAACGCGCCGTAGCAAAGCGGGTAGGCCACATCCAAAGTCCCTGTGGTCCAGGCGTGCACGGTCCTTTGCGTGGGCGACATTGCTGCGATATGGGCTTTGATATCCGCGGCATTATACATTTCATCGATGAGGCCAAATTGCCAGACTTGCATGACCACGACGAAGGCCACGGTTAGCAATAGCGTCAGGATAAATGTGAACCAAAGCGTTTTGGTTTGCGCGAGAAAAGCCAGCATAGCTTGACATATAAGGCTACTCAGCGCCCGGCAAGCGAATTCGTAGCCGTGGCCTGTGCGTTTGCGCGGAGACCTTATCTTGCGTTCTGATTTTTAATGCACCCGCCAAAAAGGGCGTTATAACTATGGTATGACGCAGCCGTTCAACCCGCAAAGATTACAGTTCTATATGACGGTTCCCAGCCCGTGCCCTTATCTTGAGGGGCGGCAGGAGCGAAAGATTTTTACGCAAATCGAACATGAAAATGGGCCTGCGCTCAATGATTATCTCACCCATTCCGGCTTTCGCCGATCGCAAAATGTCCTTTATCGCCCGGCTTGTGAAAATTGCCGCGAATGTCAATCGCTGCGCGTCCGCGCTGCGGATTTCAAACCCAGCAAAAGCCAAAAACGCGCCATATCGCGAAATAGCGATCTCAGTTTTATGCCGCGCGAGCCAATGGCCACCCGTGAGCAGTTTGAACTTTTGCGGACCTATCTTCTCTCGCGCCATGACGGGGGCGGCATGTCGGATATGGATTTTCCGCGCTATCAGATGATGGTCGAAGACAGCGCGTCGGCGACGATGGTCGCGGAATACCGGGATAGGGACGGTGTGCTCGTCGCTTGCGTTCTGATTGATATTCTCTCGGACGGGCTGTCTATGGTGTATAGCTTTTTCGACCCGGCGCAGTCCTCTCGCAGTCTCGGCAAATTTATGATCGTCAATCATATTACGCGCTGCCTTGAACTTGGCCTTCCATACCTGTATCTGGGGTATTGGGTCGAGAACAGTCCGAAGATGGATTATAAATCAAGCTTCAGGCCCGGGGAAATATTAGGGATCAATGGCTGGTTTGAGCTCGAGACCAAATAAAGGGGACAAGATGAAACGCCGCCATATTTTAGCGGCCGCAGCCGCCGTTGCGACGGGAACAGGCGTAGCGGCTGTGCTCGGATCGGATAAATCCAAGACGCGGACCGCCGCGCCGGGGGCGTCTGATGTGGGCGCTCCCAACATTTCTAAGAACCGGCGGGAACTGAGGCTGGCCACGTCTTGGCCCAAAGACTTTCCGGGGCTCGGCGAAATGCCCAACCGTTTTGCCACGGCTCTGCGCGATCTGAGCGATGGCCGCTTGGACGTAAAAGTTTACGCCGCTGGCGAGTTGGTTGGCGCGCTCGAATGTTTTGACGCGGCCTCCACAGGGGCGGCCGATATGTACCACGCCGCCGAATATTATTGGCAAGGCAAATCCAAAGCCTTCTCATTTTTCACTGCGGTGCCCATGGGCATGACGGCGGCGGAGATTATGGGCTGGGTCGAATTTGGCGGCGGCCAGGCGTTGTGGGACGCCCTATCTGCGGATTTCAACATAAAGCCGTTCCAAGCCGGAAATACGGGCCACCAGACAGGCGGGTGGTTTAAGCGGGAAATGAACTCTCTGGAGGATTTTAAGGGGCTGAATATGCGTATGCCCGGCCTCGGGGGTGAGGTCATCCGGCGTCTTGGCGGGGCCGCCGTGCGCTTGTCCGGCGGCGAAATCTATCAATCCTTGCAATCGGGCGCTATTGACGCGACGGAGTGGGTGGGGCCTTGGAATGATTACGCGTTGGGGCTTTACCGCGAAGCGCCCTATTATTACGCACCGGGCTTTCATGAACCGGGGGCATCTTTGTCGCTGGGCATTAATCTGGATGTATGGAACAGTTTTTCAAGCTCGGAGCAAGCGATGATCCGCTACGCTGCCAGCGCCGCGAATAATAGCAGCCTTGGGGAATATACGGTCGAAAACGCGCGCGCGCTTGAGATTTTGAAAAAGGATCAAGGGATTTATCCGCGTTATTTCTCCGATGACATAATGGCCGAGATTGGCCGCATTAGCGAAGAGGTGGTCGAGGAGTTCGGTAACTCCGATGCCCAGACCCAGAAAGTTTATGAAAGCTATGTGGCGGCCCGCAATCAATATCGCGGCTGGACGGAAATGAGCGATGGACGCTATATCCGCGCCCGCGAAATCGCGCTCGATCGCGCTGGTAAAGGCCGCTAGGCGTGGATAATCCTGACCTGCAACACATGATTGGGACGGCGCTTCGCGGCGCGGGATGGGGGCTATTCCCGTTTTTGTTTTTGCCGATATTTGCGCTTTTCCTGAATTCGAATACGCTTATTCGAAGCTTTTCCAGCGGCGTGATCCGCACGGTCGATAGCCTGAATTACGGGCTGGGGGAGGCGGCGAAATGGATGCTGCCCGTTTTGGTTCTGACGGTGGCGTTTAGCGTATTTGCCCTGTCGATTTTTGGTCTGTCTTGGACCAAGCTTTTTGAAACGTCGATCTATCTTCACGCGGCGATTATTATGCTTGGCGCTGCGGCCACTTTGCTGGCGGGTCAGCATGTGCGCGTGGATATATTCTTTAGCCGTATGCGGCCGGTCTCCTGCGCGCTTGTGGATTTTTGCGGCTTTTACTTACTGCTTATGCCTGTGTGCCTTATTATCTTGTGGAACTCGCAAACCTTTGTCAGCTTTTCATGGCGTATTTTCGAAGGCTCTCCTGAGGCGGACGGTCTGCAAGCAACGTTCCTACTCAAGACGCTCGTCCCGCTTTTTGCTTTGCTGATGCTGGCGCAAGGCATGGCGATCGCGCTGCGGGCCGTATTGTGCCTGAAGGGGGAAAGTGAATCCGAGCGGCCGCCGCACACGCCGCCCTTTTTCGAGGATCATGACGCGGAGGCGGGACTATGAGCCTGCCGGAAATTCTTGCCCTTGGTATGTTTGCCGCCGCGTGCGCCAGCCTCATGGCGGGATATAATGTGGCGTTTACGCTGAGCGGCGTCTCGCTTGTTTTTGCCGCGCTTGGCGTGGCAACAGGCACATTCAATCCCGAGTTTCTCCTCTCTTTGCCGGGGCGGATTTATCCGCTGATTACCCGCGAAATTCTTATGGCTGTCCCGCTCTTTGTGTTTATGGGCGTGATGCTGGAAAAGTCCCGCATCGCCGAGGATTTGCTCGAAGCGATGGGGGATTTGTTTGGCCCGATGCGCGGCGGGCTTGGGATTTCTGTGGTGTTTGTGGGGGCGCTATTAGCGGCTTCGACGGGTATTGTCGGTGCCACCGTTGTGACGATGGGATTGTTGTCGCTCCCGACCATGCTCAAGCGCGGCTATGCACCGTCGCTCGCGGCGGGGTCTATCGCGGCGTCGGGAACCCTAGGGCAAATCATCCCGCCCTCTATCGTGCTGGTGATTTTGGGCGACCAGATGTCCAATGCCTATCAGGAGGCCCAGCGCTCGCACGGGCTTGAGGCCACAGGCGTTGTCTCTGTGGGTGATTTGTTCGCGGGCGCATTGATCCCCGGATTGATCCTTGTGGGCCTCTACGCGCTTTATATCGCCTTCATAGCCTATTTGAAGCCAGCTATGGCACCGGCTGAGGCGTGGCCCGAAGACGGGTCCGTCGGGCGATTTATCCGCCGTGCGCTTGTGGCCATGCTGCCGCCGATTTTGCTGATTGTCGCGGTGCTCGGTTCTATATTGTCAGGATATGCAACGCCCACGCGCGGCGCGGCGCTGGGCGCGCTCGGCGCCATGTTGCTCGCGGCCTACAAAACCTCGGAAACGCCGCTCGGACGGCGGGCCGCAGTTCTCGCGGCGATTGGCATGACGGCGCTAATCGCGGTGGATTTGACCGGCGTCGATATGCGGTTTGAACAGGACGGCTGGACAGGGGTGGAGCGCGGCGCAGTGACGGCCGCTCTGCTCTTTGCGGGTCTTGCTATTCTGGGCGTGGGGGCGGCGCTGGGCCCGTTATTGTCGTCCGGCAAGCTCGGGGATGTCTCGCGCTCGACCCTTCACATTACCAGCATGGTGTTTGTCATATTGATTGGGGCAACTGTCTTTAGCTTGATTTTCAGGGGGTTTGGCGGCGATGATCTCGTGGCGCATATGCTGGCCGCCGCGCCCGGCGGAAAGTGGGGCGCATTGATCCTTGTGATGATTGTGATGTTCGTGCTGGGCTTTTTCCTCGACTTTATCGAAATCACATTCGTGGTTGTCCCGCTCGTTGCGCCTGCGCTGCTGGCCACGGGTATGGACCCGATTTGGCTGGGAATTCTTATGGCGCTGAACCTTCAAACCAGCTTCCTGACCCCGCCGTTCGGCTTTGCGCTGTTCTACCTGCGCGGGGTTGCGCCGCCTGAAGTCACCACGACCGCGCTCTATAAGGGCGTGATCCCGTTCATCATTATCCAGTTCATCGTGATCCTGATCGTGGTCAAGTTCCCCGAACTCGCCACAGCCCTCCCCAAGGCGATGTTGTAGGTCAGCTCAGTGCGAGCATCACCGTGTAAACCAGCGGCATCGTAATCGCGGCAAGGGCGGTTTGCGCGGCAATGAGGTTGGCTGATAAAGGCGCGTCGCCGCCGAGCTGCTGCGCGAGGATATAGCCGTTCGTCGCTGTCGGCGTGGCCGCGCAGATTACGGCGACCGAGAGATGCAGGGACGGCACGCCGAGCGCCATCCCGATACCCAGCACAAGCGCTGGCAAGCCCAAAAGCCGCGCGCCGCTCCAGAAAAATGTGCGCGACTTGGCCGAGACCAGAGCGGCAAAATTCACCCCTGCGCCCGCTGCGAGCAAGCCTAGCGCAATCGTTGCGCGGCCCAGAATATCCATTGTGATCTCGGCCGTCCCGCGCGGCGCGAGCCCGGCCACATTTAGCCCCAGCCCGATGATACAGGCGAGAATGAGCGGGTTCTTCGCCAGATCGCGCAGCACGTTTTTCTTTGCGCCGTCGACGCCGTCAGAAAAATGCGTCAGCGCCGTTACGGATAAGATATTGGCCACAGGGATCATCGCCGCTGCCGCAATCGCCACGAGCGCAAGGCCGTTTTCGCCAAACAAGGCCCCCGCCAGCGACAGCGCGATAAAGGTGTTCCAGCGCACATTGGACTGAATGATGGAGCCGGTCGGCGGGTGGGGCACCATGACGCCGCGCCGCGCCGAAATAAGCCCGAACGCGCCCAGTAAAACTTGCGACGCCATCAGCGCAATCACCATCCCCCACGGCACGGTTTCAAATGGCGCTTTGGCAAGGACGCTGACGATCAATACGGGGAACAGCACAAAGTAAACCAGCCGCTCGATCCCGCGCCAACCTTCCGGGGAAATGATCTTCCAAACCGCTAAAAGCCGCCCGAGGATGACAACAATGATAACGGGCGCGAGGGCGTGAACGAAGTTTTCCATATGATCTTTCCGGCGCGGTAAAACCGCCTGTTTATGGGCTAGGCGGCGCGGTGGCCATAGGAAATGTGAGGGATTAGGGCGCTTGCGGGCCCGAGAGCGTGATAATCACAATCTCTGGCGGCGCACGAAACCGCGCGGGCAGCATGGAGGTGCCCACCCCCGCCGTCACAAAGGCGGGAATGCCCTGATAGGAGAGCGTGCCATAGGCCATTGCTTTCCCCGCACGGGTTGACGTAACACGCCGCCCGATAAACGGCAGATTGATCTGCCCGCCATGTGTATGACCCGCCAAAAGCAGAGCGGGACGCGGCTCGGTCAATTCGAAACTATCTGGGTTGTGCATAAAGATCACGCTGCTGGACCCTTCCGGGCAATTTTCAATGATGCTCGGCTGCGGGTCGCCGTACCATTCATCTTCCAGACCGATGACGCAGACCTTTTGCGCCTCAAGGTAGGCAAAATCGTTTTCCAGAACTGCGATCCCGTTGGCTTTTACCGCGTCTGCAATATATCGCGGATCATAGAGCGTGTCATGATTCCCGAGACTGGCATACACGCCAAGCGGCGCGGAAAGGTCGGAAAGCGCGGCAATGCCGCTATCCACTGAAGCGTTGAACGCCGCGGAATGATCGTGGCGCCGCGTACTTCCATTCACGAAGTCGCCGGCGATCAAGACAATGTCTGGCGCTTGCGCGTTCATCTCTCTCGTGAGGCGCTCGACCTTTGCGGTATCGATGTGATCACCGGCCATATGAAGGTCCGAGACAAACCCAATGCGCAGCGGCGCGGCGTCCCACCCCGGCGAGCTTATGGCCACATGGCGCACGCGAAGCTGCTCTGGCTCGACAAAGAAACCATAGGCAAGGCACAGGATCAGAAATCCTGAAAACCAAAGCCCTAAATGTGCCAAACGCGCGATCATCACCTCACCTAACACCAGAGGATGAGGGCGACAATAAGCCTTGCGCGGGGTTTTTTTAAGGCGCGCAAATGCCGTTTACGAGGTTTTGCAATGGCCAAGGCTTTCACCGCTCCGTTCACAAACCTCTCCAACATTCTGGCCGCTGGAGACGCGCGGAAAAGTCATGCACGGCAACGACTTGCGCAAAACATTGCCTAAAATAATCCTCGCTACGCGGCGGAGGTCTATTTTACCTGCATGACATATTCTTCAAAACACCCACAACAAAACACACCTTTAAACACAGACGCCGCCGGGCAAATGTTCGGCGGCATTGCGCGGCCCTATCGTCCTGATGATATGGGCTCGGACCACAAGCTCTCTATGGCGGCGCAGCGCGAGCATCTGAGCATCTTGCAAAACCGCCTTGCGGCTCTTACGCCCGATGACAGTGTGGATCATTTTTACAAACTCTCCAGCGCCCTTTGCGCCACGCGCAAGTGCTATAACGAGACCGCAGATCGCCACGTGAAAAACGCCGAGCTTGACGCGGCGGCGTCGCAGGCGCGCCCCAAGCCGCTCAGCCAAGCCGAACGCGACCGAAAAATTGCGGACATATGCGAGCTGGTCAACGGGCTTACGCCCGAGGATTATGATTGGGAGAAAATCAAGCGCCTTGCCGCCGAAAACCCCGACAGGTTTGCGCCCCTTAAAAAGGACGGCGGTCATGAGCTCTGATTTCGCGGCGCTGTTCAAGCCCATTATTTTCCGCCCGTCAAACCGCAATGCCTGCCTGCGCAGAGCGGCGGCCCGCCTTTCGCTTTTGACCCCGGCGGCTTTGACCCGAAGGCTTAGCCGCGCGGCGGAGGAGGTGATCGAGCTTCTGCATTCCGATTGGGCGTTGCGGGCGCGGGCGGACCAAACGGCCCCCAAATGCAGCTGGATTATCTGGCTCCTGCTCGGCGGGAGAGGTTCGGGCAAAACCCGGGCGGGCGCGGAGTGGGTGCGCGAGCGCATCATGGCGGGCGCACGGCGGATCGCCCTCGTGGCCCCGACCTATAATGACGCGCGCGAAGTGATGATCGAGGGGGAAAGCGGGCTACTGAATGTCGGCCCCATAGGCGATCGTCCGCTTTTCCTCTCGTCGAGACGGCGGATTGAATGGCCGAACGGGGCGGTCGGTCATATTTTCTCGGGCGAAGACCCGGACGGGCTGCGCGGGCCGCAATTTGATACGGCATGGGCGGACGAATTTTGCGCGTGGCGCTATCCTGAAAAGACACTGTCGAATTTACGGTTCGGGCTTCGGCTCCCCTCCGAGGCGGGCCCGCCGGCGCTGACGGTCACCACCACCCCGCGACCGACCAAGGCGCTGCGCGCCCTGATGGAGACGGGCGGACTGGTCACAAGCCGCGCCCGCACGCGCGACAATGAAGGCAACCTCGCGCCCGGATTTCTCGGCGCGGTCACCGGAACTTACGGCGGCACGCGTCTCGGGCGGCAAGAGCTCGACGGGGAGGTCATGACCGACCATCCCGGCGCGCTTTGGACGCGCGATATGATCGAAGCCGCCTGTTCGGACGTGCCCCAATTCTCGCTCCGGATATTTAACCGCGAAGATTACGGCTCTGTGATTGTGGCGCTCGACCCTCCGGTCAGTACGGGCGCGTCCGCGGATGCTTGCGGCATCATTGTGGCGGGGCTCACGCGCAGCGAGGGGGATATGCCCGCCCGCGCGGTGGTTCTTCATGACGGCACGCTTCAAGGCCGGTCCCCCGAAGGTTGGGCCGCGCGCGCCGCATCGCTTTATGCGGCCTACGGCGCGGATTACATGGTGGCAGAGGCGAACCAAGGCGGCGATATGGTGCGCACGGTTCTGCGCCATGCGGGGCCGGACGGCGAGGGGGTCTGTGTTAAGACCGTTCATGCCTCGGCGTCGAAAACCGCGCGGGCCATGCCGGTGGCGCTGCTGTACGAGCAAGGCCGCGTATCTCACGCCGCGCGTTTCCCCGCCCTCGAGGACGAGCTTTGCCAATTGGGCGCAGACGATCAAACGGGGACAAGCCCCGACCGCGCCGACGCCCTCGTCTGGGCCATCACCGAACTTCTCCTCCTGCGCCGCACCGTCCCCCGCGTCTGGACATTTTGACGAGAGGACTTGTTCAACCACGGTCGATTGGGGTAAGCGGACATATGACATATGCCTCTGATTTGAAAGATTTTGAAACGAAGCTGGCCGCCTTCCCGGCGGTGGGGCTTTTGGGCGGGCCGACGCCTTTTACCTATTTGAAGCGCCTGTCGGAACATTTGGGCGGGCCAAAAATTTGGGTCAAGCGCGATGACGCTACCCATATCTCCAGCGGCGGCAATAAGATGCGCAAGCTCGACCGCGTGCTGAGCGAAGCGGTGGCATCGGGCTGCGACTGTCTTGTATCCGGCGGCGTGCCCCAATCCAACAGCCAGCGCCAAGTGGCGGCGGCGGCGGTGATGCTGGGGATGGAATGTCATTTGGCCGTCTATCAAGGCCGGGTTGTTTCGGACTCTGCGGCCTATAAGGTGTCTGGCAATGTGGTGCTCAACCGTTTGTTTGGCGCGCATATGCACAGCGTCACATGGGTCGGGAGCCGCAACGCTGCGATTGAGGGATTAGCCGACGAATTGCGGGCGGCGGGAAAACGTCCCTTTGCGATTCCCTACGGCGTGTCAAACGCCATGGGGGCGCTGTCTTATTCATCAGTTGTGCTGGAGATTGCGCAGCAGTCTGCGGAACTGGGTTTCACCCCGCGCGCCATATTCGCCTCCAGCGGTAGCGGCGGGACCCAATCCGGGCTTGAGGTCGGGGCGGCCGCGTGTCTGCCGCAAACCGATATTATCGGCGTGGATGTGGACGCAGATCCCGAGCGCGTAAAAGAGGATGTGGTTCGCTACGGCGTTGAGGCGGCGGCGCTTTTAGGCTCGCGCTTCGACCCTGCGAACGTGCGCGTGACCACCGGATATGCAGGGCCCGCTTACGGCGTACCCCACGCCGAGACATTAGACGCCATGCGCTTGGCCGGGCGGCTCGAGGCAATGATCCTTGATCCGGTTTACACGGGAAAAGCGTTCGCGGCGCTGATCGGTTTTATTCGGGACGGCCAATATTCAAAGGATGACAATGTGGTGTTCATTCACACAGGCGGCATGCCTGCGACCTTTGCCTACGCCGAGTTTTTTGATGTGGATGCCGAGAGCCCTTGAACGATAACCCTCGCAGGGTGATGCGTTCGGGCACATGCGCGGCGGCGGCAAATGTAAGTTTCAAGACATGGCCCGCATTCCCGAAAAGCTTGACAGCGAATTTGTAAGACACTAGTTGCCCTTTCGGCTGTAGACGCCTGCCTCCCGCTGACATTGTGTCCTGGTGAAGGTCTACGTGGTCACACACCACCTTAATCTTTCCGCATATCGCGCGGATGGTAATGCGGGTCCCATCTTAAATTGCGCGATTTAGCTTGAAAGATATGGGATATGTCTGACACCTCCCCGAATAATTTTACCAATGGCCCGCTGGGCACCGTTTATGTGAAGACCGCGCTCCCAATTATTTTCGTGATGGGAATGAATGGGCTTTTGTCTGTCGCAGATGCTCTATTTTTGGGTATCTTTGTGGGGCCCGATGCCTTGGCCGCTGTGACGTTGATGTTCCCAATCTATATGTTGATTGTGGCGCTTTCGACGCTCGTCTCAAATGGCATGTCGAGCCTTCTCGCACGTTTCTTAGGAGCCAATGAGATGGAAAAATCCCAAGCCGTTTATGCGGGCGCGCATGGATTGGCCCTGATGTTAGGTCTCGCGCTCATTCTTTTGTTTGTCTTTTACGGTCAGGCGATGACCATGCTTGCCGCTGGCGGGTCAGAGACTTTGGCGCAAATGGGGATGATTTACCTCCGGATTACGGTGTTTTCGTCCCCCTTATTGTTTGTGCTCTCGGTCAACTCCGATGCGCTTCGCAATGAGGGCCGGGTGGGCTTTATGGCCGCGATGAGCTTGTTGGTTTCGGTTGCCAATATCGTGTTCAACTATGTGCTGATTGCGATCTTTGAAATGGGCGTTGCGGGCTCTGCCTATGGCACAGCTGCGGCGCTTGCTTTGGCATTTGCGATCATTTTGGCCTTTCGCGTTTATGGCAGCACGTCGCTGCGGCCCGCCGCCTTGCTGAAACATTCTATCGGCGGCTATTGGGGGCGTATTCTTGCGCTTGGTGCGCCGCAAAGTCTCAATTTCATGGGCATTGCGCTCGGGTCAGCGGCGATCATCACCGCCGTCCAATGGGTCGGAGGGACGAACTATCCTGATACCATAACCGCCTATGGGATTGTCACGCGCGTCGTCACCTTTGCCTTCTTGCCGCTTCTGGGGTTGTCATTTGCGATGCAAACAATCACGGGCAATAATTACGGCGCGCAGAACTGGCAACGATCCGATGCGAGCCTTCGGATCGCCTTGACCTCCGCGTTCATCTATTGCGTGGTCATGGAGGTTCTTTTTATGAAATTTGCTCGCCAGATCGGCGGCGCTTTTGTGGATGATGCTGGCGTTATTTCAGAGGTGGCGCGCATTTTACCCAAGATGAGCGTTGTCTTTTTCTTGACGGGACCCTTGATGATGGTCGCCGCATATTTTCAGGCCATTGGAAATGCCGCACAAGCCGCCATTTTGGGATTGTCAAAGACATATCTGTTTGCGTTACCCCTTACGTTTTTATTGCCCGCCAGCTTTGGCGAAGTGGGGATTTGGTATGCGGGCCCTCTGGCGGAAACTCTATTGTTGGTGTTAACGCTTTTCGTGCTTAGAAATGCTGCGCAAAAGACGCCGTTGAAATGGGGGATATTTCATCGGGGCAAAGAGGGGGTTATATGACAGAGCGGCTGCTTTTCGCATCCTGATGGGGGCTGTTAAATGGCTTAGAGCGCTTGAAAGACAACCTCGCCGCCGCAAATGGTGGTGAGGGCGCGGCCTGTCAGGCGGCGGCCATCAAAGGGTGTGTTTTTGGACTGGGACAAGAGGCGCTCGCTGTCACACACCCACGGATGGTTAAGGTCGACAAGCACAATGTCGGCCGGCGCGCCGATCGCGATACGGCCAGAGGGGAGTCCCAGAAGGTTAGCGGGGTTGCACGTCACGGCGGCGAGAAAGGCCAACAGGTCAAGGCGCTCGTCCGCCACTTGAGACAGACCTGCGGCGAGGAGGGTTTCAAGACCCACGGCGCCGGCGGAGGCTTCGGAAAAGGGCAGGCGTTTTTCGCCCGCAGGGCGCGGATCATGGGCGGAAACGATCACGTCAATTGTGCCGTCATTGATCCCGTCCAAAAGCGCCAAGCGGTCGTCTTCCGTGCGCAGCGGCGGGTCAAGCTTGGCAAAGGTGCGGTAATCACCAATGTCGATTTCGTTTAGGGCAAGGTGGTTGATACACACAGAGCAAGCAATATCGAGATCGCGGGATTTGGCGCTTCGTACAAGGTTCACCGCATCAGATGAGGAGATCATATCGATTAAAAGACGCCCGCCTGTCAGTTCCGCCAAGGTGATATCGCGCTGTGCCATGATGACTTCGGCGGCGGCGGGAACGCCCATCAAGCCGAGGCGAGACGAGAAATCGCTTTCATGGGCGCAGGCGCCGCTCGCGAGGGAGCTGTCTTTGGCGCGATTGGCAATGAGTGCGTTAAATGTGGCCGCATAGGACAAGAGCCGCCGCATGGTCAGGCTGTCATTAATCGGCTCATCGCCCGCGGAAAACATGACGGCTCCGGCTTGGCTCATCAGGCCGATCTCGGTCAGGGTTTTCCCGTCGAGGCCTTTGGTGAGCGCCCCCGCCGCATAGACATTGACGGGGCTGTCTTCGCCGCGGCGCTGCACGAAATCCACGAGGGACATATCGTCAGTGACGGGATTGGTGTCGGGCATCATGACCATCGAGGTCACGCCCCCCGCCGCTGCGGCTTTGGCGGCGCTCAGGATGGTTTCGCGGTGTTCCGCGCCCGGTTCCCCGGTGGAAACGCGCATATCAATCAGCCCCGGGATGGCGGTCAGGCCATAGCCGTCAATTTGTTCTTCCATGAGGCGGGCTTTGGGGCCGATATCGGCAATTTTACCATCGATGATAGTGATAATGCCCACTTCGTCATATCCCGTTTCCGGGTCGATGATGCGGGCATTGACAATGGAGAGAGCTTTCATGAGCGCATATCCTTACCAGAGCGCATATCTTGGGCGTCGGACAGGGCGTGCAAGATGCCCATGCGCATGGCGACGCCGGTTTCCACTTGCTGGGTAATGAGGCTAATCTCGGGGTCGTCGGCCACGTCTGAGCTGATCTCAACGCCGCGGTTCATGGGGCCGGGATGCATCACTTTGGCATCGGGTTTTGCGTAGGTCAGCTTGTGCCGGTCAAGACCGTAAAAATGGAAATATTCGCGTTTTGAAGGCACGAACGCGCCGCCCATTCGCTCAAGCTGCAGGCGGAGCATCATGACCACATCACAGCCTTTCAGGCCGGTTTTCATGTCGTGAAACACGTCGGCACCCCAGCGGTCGGCATCGGCGGGAATAAGGGTCGGCGGGCCCACAAGCCGGACGTCGCAGCCAAGCATATTGAGGAGCTGTACGTTTGACCGCGCCACGCGGGAGTGGGCAATATCGCCGCAAATGGCAATGCGAAGCCCGTCAATCTGGCCATCAAAGGCGCGGCGTAGGGTGAGGGCATCCAGTAGCGCTTGTGTGGGATGCTCGTGCATTCCGTCGCCCGCATTGATGACCGAGCAGGACACTTTTTGCGCCAGCAGGGCCGGCGCGCCGGACGCGCTGTGGCGCACCACGAGCAAATCCGGGTTCATCGCGTTGAGCGTGGCGGCGGTATCGAGAAGGGTTTCGCCTTTTTTCACGGAGGACTGCGCGATCGACATATTGATGACGTCTGCGCCCAAACGGCGGCCTGCCAGTTCGAAGGATTTTTCTGTGCGGGTGGAGTTTTCGAAAAACAGATTGATCAGCGTTTTTCCGGCCAGAACAGACCGCGCCGGAGATTTCTGCACCGATAGGTCCAGATAATGTTCACCAAGGGAGAGGAGAGATTCGATATCCAGCCGATGAAAATCGGCGATGGAGAGGCAGTGAAGTTTCTCGAACGGGTATCCGTCAGTCGATGCCATAAGCCCTCAAAATCATTTTCTGTGGTTTAGGAGCGAGCGGGGACGAAGTCAATCACGGCGTTACAATTCTACCGCTTGAGTTAAAAAAATGCGGGACAAACGCCCGCACTTTAAGGGCTTTTATTCGGCCTTAGCTGGCGATGCGAACCACGTCGGCAATAATGTCCGCGCCAATTTTATCAAACGCGGCTTTGAGTTTTTCCGTGTTCTCGGCTTTGACAAAGTGATCGGCATCGCTCGCGCAGGAGCGGAGAAAGTTGTACGCTGTATCCGCCGAGCTAGAACTTTGAGATGTCGTATAGTAATTGCTCGGAGGATCGGTGGCATAAGTACCAGGCTCCAAAGCATACCCAATCGTATAGATTTCTACGCCCGCATTTTTTAAATTTGTGCAGGTTTCCAAGGTTTGGATGTTGGCATTGCTCACATATGAACATTCCTCGCGGCCTTCTTCCCATCCCCATCCCCAAGGTTCATAGCCGGAATGATATTTGTATCCGTAGTATGTTTCTTTGCGCCAGTAATTTGAATGATTGTCGGGGACCCAGTTGCAAACCCAATCTTCATTATTGACGCCGTCGGTCATGAATATCACGTATTTGAGAGGATCCGTGGACCCGTTGACCGCCGCATGCATTGCGCTTTCGCCTTGCATCCATCCATAAACTTTGTTCATTGAGTCGCGAGAGTCGGTCCCGCCGTTCGCGATCATTGACGAGATGCTCGTGGACGGCAAGGTTCCCCAGCGCGGAGAGACCGTTCGGGAGCTGATGACGCCTGAATTATAGGCCGTCATGCCCATGCGCAGATATTCGGACGCATAGCCGGAGGTTGTTGCGGTAATTGAGTCGCCTAAGTAGTCGTTAAACTCTTTGACTGTGCTTTTAAGGCCATCAATGCGGGCCTGTGCATCGGAAGGCCGGCTGCCGTAGTAACCTATTCTTGGCTTATCATCCCACGCCATAGATCCGGAATTGTCGAGCACAAGAAAAACGCTCGCCGGGTCTTTAAGATCAGATTGAGAATATTTGACGACGGAGACGTTGTTAAAGGCCAGCTGGCTTTGTCCAAACATGCCCATAAAAGCGGCTTGCACGGTGCCGGACATCGTGACTGTCGCTTGTTTTTCCGTTGAGCTATAGTTGACCGTGAATTTCACGTCATTACTGCCATTGGTGGCCGGGCCAATATTATAACCAAGCGCCTTTGCTGAATATTCTTTCCCGTTGACAAAGCCTTCTTCATCAGTGGTTGGCGGGTGGCCGTGGTTTTTAACGTACACTGTCGCCGTTAAACCGACAATGTCGGCTACTTGTTGCGACCTGACGGATGAAGATTGTAGCTGGCTCACATCATATGTGGCGCCGACAGCCATCAAGATGGTCAGCGCGGAGAGCGCAAACATTGTCGATATGGATCCCTTTTCATCACGTGCGTGACGCAGGGCGAGCTTTCTGAAGCAATCTGCCGGTTTCATTGTCTTTCCCACAAAAACCCATTTGGCCCACGATAGGGAACTTGGATTTCAGTGGAATTCTTAGCGCATGAAGGTTTCAATCATCTTAGGGTTTATCCTTAATGCTGAATTAAAGATATTGCTTACCTATGGTTGTGTTTTGAGGGGGAATACTCAATTTTAGTTTCGCAGGCGATCTAATACACCCTGTAAAATATATGCGGCGGCGAGTTTATCGACGTTTTTAGCGCGGTTCTTGCGGCTCATATCATCCGCGAGCATGGTGCGCGTTACGGCCATCGTCGATAATCTTTCATCCCACATAAAGATGGGAACGTCTCTTTTCTTCATCAGATTGACGCAGAAATCCCGCACGGATTGCGACCGGGGACCGCTGGAGCCGTCCATATTGACAGGCAGGCCAACCACAAGCGCGGAGACATTGTTCTCGTCATAGAGAGATAAAATCCGCTCGGCGTCTTTCGTGAATTTTTCGCGCCTGATTGTCTCAAGAGGGCTGGCGATAAGGCGGGTGCGGTCGCTGATGGCGAGTCCAAAGGTCTTGGTGCCGGGGTCAATCCCGATCAGCGGGCCTTGGGTTTGTGAAAGCGTATCGAGCGTAATAATCGGCATGTGCGCTCCTATCTCGGCATGAAATGAGGTGCAAGCCTTTTGGCAGGGCACGTCATGCCAACGCGAAAAGTGCTGATATCCTCCAATTGGCATGAATTGTGCCTTGAGAGCCTAAATTTAAAAAATAAGAAAGGTCTGGCAGCTATCTGCCGGGCAAAATTTGCCATGGTTTCAAATGACAATTGCGAGCTTGCTGCCGGTGATGCGGCATTCCAGTTCCTATGCAGCCAAATCAATGCCGACTATACGGCGATCTTAAGGCGGGATGTGGTGTCATATCTTGATAGTGCGTCGCCGCTCCGGCTTCGAGAGCTACGTGTTTTGATGGCTTTGGAGCGCTTCTCCGAGCCGACGACCTCTGCCGCCGTGACGAGCTATCTCCGGTACGATCCGGGTACGGTTAGCCGGGCTTTGGCATCTTTGCGCAAGGCGGGATATGTGACGCGGGTCAATAATCGCGCAGACCGGCGCAGCCCCTTTATGCGGATCACGCCGCGCGGCTCAAAAATGGCGAAGCAATATCAGTTGGTGATGGAATCGCATTTTGCGCAACTCGCCCGTCAATCCGGCGAAGCTTTGAGCGACGCGGAGAAAGAGCTCACAATGCGTATTTTAGTTTCACTCCGCAACCGCGTTCAGAGGCTTCTGACTGTGGGTGATGAGAAACAAATCTCGGCGTAAAAAGCCTAGCCGTTTTCCGGTCGAACCCCTGTAAACGTTTTGTCGAAATAGGCTTTGATGGCGTCATTGTCTTCGTCATTATTTGCGCCGGTCAATTCCCACACTTTGTCCAAAATGACTTCTTTTGTCGGTGCGTTGATGCCTACGATGAATATGGGAACATTTGCTGCCTTGGCAATGCGCAAATAGCCTTTTTTGAAGCGGTTGACTTTTGATCGCGTGCCCTCGGGGGTTAGGCCAAGCCACACATTGTCGTTTTGTGCAAACCAATCTGCCATCTGCTTGGTGACGTCATTTCTCGAAGCCCGATTAATAGCGACCCCGCCCATTGAGCGCCAAAGCGGCCCGAGCGGCCAGATAAAAGCTTCTTCTTTCATCATCCACGAAAACCGGAGTCCGACAGACAGCATCGAGGCCATAGCAATAATAAGGTCCCAATTGGACGTATGCGGTCCGCCGATAATAATCGCCTTTTTTGTATCGGGAAGTTTCCCGGTAAGCGTCCAGCCCATGAGGCCAAGGATAGTTTGCCCGATCCACCGCGTGACAGCATTGCCTGCGCGGGGCGTTGAAGGAGTTACAAACTCATTGTAAAATTTTGCCATAGATATGGGTTAGCTAAATGAAGCCTTCAGGGCAATTGGTTTTCCTGGGTCGCTCTGTTTCATTGGTAAAGGCGCTTGCGCCAGAAATATAACGGGACTGCGCCCAAATGGGGTGACATGATTGGTCTTCTTGCCTATGTTGAACTATGCGGTTTTCCCCCTTCTTATGCGTTTCAATTATCTTTACAGCTTGCGGTCCGGGATATGCGGCCCCTGAGAATCCACCGGATCCGGCGGGACTTTTGACGGCGCAAACCCGCGGGGCCGCACATTATGAGGCGCAGTGCGCGAGTTGTCATGGCGCTGATCAATCTGGCGGCCTGGCGCCCACTCTTTTTGACGATGAATGGGTTTATGGCGGAAAAGACCGCGATATTTTGAGGGCCATTCAAGACGGTATTTTTGATGCCGGTATGCCTGGTTTTGGCGAGGAGTTTTCGAGCAAGGATCGGCGGGACCTCTTAGCCTATATCCGAAGCGGCGGCGGTCTCGCCAAGACACCAGCCATCGATAATGTGCCGTCTGTGGCGGCGCAAGTGACGGTGAAGACATGGATTGACGGTTTGGATGAACCGTGGGGATTTGTGTTTACGGGTCCAAATGATGCGCTTGTTACAGAGAAAAAGGGGCAGTTGCGCATTGTCAATGATGGACGGCTTTTACCCGCGCCTGTTGCCGGGATTCCCGCTGTGGAAAATGGTGGGCAGGGCGGTCTTGCGGACGTGGCAATCGGCGCTGATTTTAAAAGCGATGGATGGATTTACCTTGCTTTCTCAGATCCGGGGCGCGGCGGGACGGCTATGACCAAAATCGTTCGCGGCAAGATCGTGAACAATGAATGGACTGCGCAGCAAACCTTGTTCGAGGCCAAGCCCGAACATTATGTGAGCGCAAGAGTGCATTATGGAGGCCGCATCACATTTGATGGTCAGGGACACCTCTTTTTCTCTATTGGCGACCGCGGGCAAAAGCAGCAAGCGCAGGATGTTTCGCGCCCGAACGGGAAAATTCACAGAATTAATCTTGATGGGACAATCCCCGCGGATAATCCCTTCCTTGGCAATCCCGATGCCTATCCCTCGATTTTTGCGTTTGGGAATCGTAACCCGCAAGGTTTGGTTTATAATGCAGAAACAGGTGTCTTATGGGAAACGGAACACGGCCCCAAAGGCGGCGATGAGCTGAACACTATTTCCGCTGGTGTGAATTATGGGTGGCCCGAGATTTCTTATGGACGCAACTACAACGGGACCGAGCTCACCCCCTATCAGGCTAAGCCGGGCATGGCGCAGCCTGTGAGCCAATGGACTCCGTCCATCGCGGTGTGCGGCTTGGATGTTTATACGGGTGAGACATTTCCCGAGTGGAAAGGGCGCTTGCTCGCCGGATCGCTCAAGAACGAAACTGTCCGGTTGATCACTGTGACCAATGATAAATATGTGGCGGAGTCGATATTGATCAAAGGGCGGGGGCGCGTGCGCGATGTAACAACGGGACCTGATGGGGCGATTTACGCGGCGCTCCCAGATAGAATTGATCGAATAACGCCAAAGGTAATAACAGAATGACATACCGAATAACCCATAGCTGGAAAGAGAGACTTTTGGAGGGCTACAAAGCCTTTCGCGCGGGCGATTATTCCGAGCAGAAAACGCTCTATGAGAAGCTGGGAACCAAAGGGCAAAACCCGCGGGTGATGTTGATCGCCTGCGCGGATAGCCGCGTCGATCCGACAGATATATTCAATGCCTATCCGGGCGAGATGTTTGTGGTCCGAAACGTGGCCAATATTGTGCCTCCCGTGGATGAAAATGAGTCCTATCACGGCACGGCGTCCGCCATTGAATATGCTGTGTCAGTCCTGAAAGTCGAAGTCATTGTGGTCATGGGCCATGAAAGCTGCGGCGGCATACAGGGCTGTCTTGACGGTCTGGGGCATGATCCGGATGCGGGGTATGTAGGGCGCTGGGTATCAATCATGAACGGTGCGCGAGACCGTGTTTTGGCGATGGCACCCGAGGAAGATAAAGTCTCATATGAGCTTGAACTTGAAGGGGTGCGCCAGTCCCTCGCCAATTTGCGCAGCTATCCTTTCGTGAAAAAGGCTATGGAGACTGGACAGCTTGAGCTGCAAGGCGCATATTTTTCCATTATCAGCGCGAGGTTGATGCTGGCCGATGCGGAGGAAAACTTCCACCTTGTCAGCGAGAAATAGCGCGCCGTAGCCCCTAAGGAGAGCCGAGATGATTACTGTACACCATTTGGAATATTCGCAGTCTTTTCGTATTCTTTGGCTCATGGAAGCGCTGGGTGTGGAGTATGATCTGAAGATCTATGAGCGCGACGCGGTAACGCGGCTCGCGCCGGATAGCTACAAGGCGGTCTCGCCGCTGGGGACGGCTCCTGTGATTTCGGACGGTGATTTGACCTTGTCCGAGACCAACGCGATCATGGATTATATCCTCGATAAATATGACACGAAACATGTTCTGCGGCCCGTAGCCGGCGCGCCAAATCGCGCGGCCTATCTGTTTTGGTTTCATGCCGCCCAAGGGAGCATGATGCCGTTGCTTCTATTTCGCGCCGTGTTTGGCGCGATTGCGACCCGCACACCTTTTTTCCTGCGGGGGCTTATCGTATCGGTCCTAAGCAAAGCGGAAGCGAGCTTCCTAAAGCCCCGCATGAACGCCATTTTGCGTAAGGCAGAGGTCGATTTGGCTAACGGCCCCTGGTTTGCGGGTGACCATTTGACGGCGGCCGATATTGTGATGAGCTACGGTATGGAAGCAGCTCTCGCAGCGGGCATCATCACGGAGGATTACCCCAACTGCCAAGCGTGGGTCGAGCGCATGCATAATGACGCGGCGTTTAAGCGGGCGATGGAAAAAGACGGGAAAGAGACGCTGGTTTTCTCGTCCTAAAGGTCTGAAACTTTCCCAATAAAAAAGGCGGGACATGTCCCGCCTTTTTTATAACTTTTTTTGGGTTAGGCCGCTTGCGCGCCGATAATGCCGTAAGGGTCTATGCCTTCGCTGCGCATGACGTCGTGGGCTTTGTAATATTTTGTCGGCGGGAGAATATTCAGGCGTTTGCGCGCATCTTCGAGCGGCTCTGCCATCAGCTTTACAATGTCCTGGCTAATAATGTTTTTCGCAAGTGCGCCGTTCTTGTGGGCTTCGCGTACGGCACGCCAAACAGGCGCGCCTTTCGGTGATTGCTTGCGAACTTCAAGAGAGGCCATGTGCGCGATCAGGTAAATTCCCAGCCCGCCATGTTGCGCATGGGTGAAGTTCAAAACGCAGGCTTCGCCAAGGGCGTCGCGGCCATAACCGGTGAGGATATGCATCATGTCATGCACGTCACGGCGGCGAAACCCATACCATGCAATGTCATCGGGTAAATCGGCGCTTAGGTCTTTGCCAAAGCGCTTATATTCGTCCACCAAACCCTGCGCAGACAGACCTTCGCGTTCCATAAAGTCCACATAAGCGCGGCCCACAGTGCCTTGGGGAAGTTCCTTCCAGCGGTCATGGTCGTCAAGAAGGGGCACAAGCTCGCGCCGCTGTTCCAAACGCTTCGGGCCTTCGGGCAGCTTCATGAAGTGGTGATAATCCTTTGTCAGATTGCCGCCGTCGAGGGCATCTATGATGTAGAAAACCTGCGTCGTGTCTTCCTTGTCCGCAATCAGCTTGCGGTAGTGATGGTAAGCTTTGAGGGGGCGGATACGTTGCTGGGTCATAAGGCCTTATACGCCGAAATCATTGATAATACAATAAACGCCTGTGAATAGGCCCACGTCAAAAACGTATTATGCTACTTCGTTGAAAAGTTTGACATCGCTTTCGTCACAGATAGCGGAACGTCGATTCCGGCGGCAAGTTTCGGGTCCGACAGGGGTGCTGTGAATGCGGGCGACACAGGAAGAACGCCGGCCCAAATCGGGAGCGCATAGTCCGCGTCATCGTCAATGGGCGGCCCTGTCCGCGATTTCGCGCTCGCAGCTTCAATATCAATCGCCAGAACACCCGTAGAGCGTAATTCTTTATCGGTCATGGGGCGCACTTCGTCCCACCGGCCCGGAAGAATATGGTCGGTTACGGCGGCGAGCGCCGATTCTTTCTCGGCGAGGTCCGTGATCGGGCGGAGCGCGCCGTGCACCACGACAGAGCGGTAATTGACCGAGTGATGGAAGGCTGAGCGCGCGATCACCAGCTCGTCAATATGGGTAACAGTGAGGCACACAGGCGCGCGGTCTTCGGGCTTTTTGATGATCCGCGCGGCCTTTGCGCCGTGGATGTAAAGCGTATCGCCAATACGTGCATACGCCATCGGCATAACCATGGGCCGTCCGTCCAGTACGAACCCCACATGGGCTACCAGACCGCTATCGAGAATTGGTAGGATTGTCTCGCGGTCATAATGCGCCCGTGGACTGCGGCGTACTTTGCCATAGGCGGGGATGGGGAGCATGGGATCGGTCATAGGCTCTCATATGGCCCAAAATGGCGATGTTCAATCACGCGCGGCGCACCCCGCATCACATTTGATGTTAAAAGCTGTCAGCGCGCAATCAGGCCCAGCCTATAGAGCGCCGGCATAACGCCGTGGGCCGGATCGATCAGCTCGGCGCTCATGCCAAGCGCTTTGGCGGCGGCGACATTGACCGCAGTGTCGTCGAAAAAGAGGATGTCTTGGGGGCGCTCGCCGAGCGTGTCAATAACGTGCTGGAAGCTCGCAGGGGCGGGTTTGGCGCAACCGATCTGGTGTGAGGCAAAACTTTCATCGAAAAACGACTCAAAGTCGAAATACCGCTCCAAATGCCGCCAGTGCAGATTGTTGGTATTGGACAGACAGGCCGTGACGAAGTTTCCCCGCAACGCGAGTAAAGCCTCTTCAACGCCGTCATAGGTTTCGCCGACCCAGCTGCACCAGATTTCTTTGAAGTCACCGGCGCTCATGGGCAGGGCAAAGGTCTCAATCATGTCCTGCGCAAACGCATCGTCGCTGCAGTGGCCGGTTTCATAAGGGTAAAATGTTTTAGAGGCGGCAAACCGCGCGAGAACGTCTTCGCGCGGTAAATTTGTCATTTGCGAAAGCGCGGCAATCCCGGTCCAGCGCACAACGACGCCCCCCAGATCAAAAAGGAGGACGCGAGGCTGGGTCATATGCGCGAGGCTTTAAGCGGCCGCTGGCGCAGCGGCTTTAACATCGTCGGACACATGGCTTTCAAATTTGGCGAAATTCTCGACAAACATGTGAATAAGCTTTTTCGCCTGTGCGTCATACGCGGCTTTATCCGCCCATGTGGAGCGCGGGTCAAGCAGCGCGCCGTCAACACCGTCAATCGCCACAGGGACATCAAATCCGAAATTGGCATCCTTACGGAATTCACCTTTGGCCAAGCTGCCGTCCATCGCAGCGTTAAGCATGGTGCGCGTAGCCTTGATCGGCATACGGTATCCGGTGCCGTATGGGCCAGCGGTCCAGCCCGTATTTACGAGCCAGCATTCGACATTATGTTCGGCGATCAAATCGCGCAAAAGTTCTCCGTAAACGGCGGGGTGGCGCGGCATAAAGGGGGCGCCAAAGCAAGCCGAGAAGGTCGCCGTAGGTTCTGTCACGCCTTTTTCTGTACCGGCAACCTTGGCGGTGTAACCCGAAAGGAAGTGATACATAGCTTGCTGCGGGGTGAGCTTTGAGATGGGCGGTAAAACACCAAACGCATCGGCTGTGAGCATCACCAGCGTCTTGGGCTGACCACAGCGGCCCGTGGGACTTGCATTCGGGATCGCCGTCAAATCATAGGCGCCGCGGCTGTTTTCTGCGAGGCTCGCATCGTTAAAATCAAGCTCGCGCGTGACCGGGTCCATCACCACATTTTCAAGCACTGTGCCCCACATCTGGGATGTTGCGAAAATTTCGGGTTCAGCCTCGGCGGACAGTTTGATCATCTTGGCGTAGCAGCCGCCCTCGAAGTTAAACAGGCCGTTTTCCGACCAGCCATGCTCATCATCCCCAACAAGCGTACGGTCAGGGTTGGCGGACAGGGTGGTTTTCCCTGTGCCTGAGAGGCCAAAGAAAATCGTGCTGTTGTCCTCATCGTCCACATTCACCGAGCAATGCATGGGCATCACGCGCTTGGCGGGGAGATAATAGTTGAGCGCAGAGAAAACGGATTTCTTTGTCTCGCCTGCATAGGATGTGCCGCCGATAAGAATCAGGCGCTCGCTCATATTTACGGCGATGACCGTTTCGGTCTTCGTGCCGTGCTTGGCAGGATCAGCTTTGAACGAGGGCAGGTTGATAATTGTGAACTCGTGCTTGAAATTTGCAAGCTCGTCTGCTGTGGGTTGGCGTAGCAAGTGGTGGACGAACATGCCGTGCCACGCATATTCGGTAATGATTTGAACGGGGAGGCGGTGATCAAGGTCTGCGCCGCCAAAAGTATCCTGTCCATAAAGATTGTCGAGGGTCGCCATATGCGCAGCGAAGTCTTGTTTCAGGGCCGCGAAATGGGCGGGCGTCATGGAGGCGTTACCTTCCCACCAGACGGTGTTTTCAGTTTCTGCGTCGCGCACAACAAATTTATCTGTGGCGGAGCGGCCTGTATGTTTGCCGGTCTTGACCACAAGCGCGCCGCCCTTGGCGACTTCGGCCTCGCCCGTGCGAACCGCCGTTTCGTAGAAGCGGGCCGGGGTCCAGTTCCAATGTATATTATAAGTCCCCGAAAAACCGTCGATATTTAAAGCGCGTGTATCATTCGCAGAAAGTGTCATGCCATTCCCTCACAATTTGCGGGGGGGCGTAGCAGATTTTACATTAATTGCCACCCCCAACGGTCATTATAAAGGCAAGAAAGTATATATATTTCAATTATTTAACATGACAGCGCTGTCAAATTGTGACTGACAGCGCTGTCAGAATTTCATTACAGCCTATGCTGTGTAGGAGGGACGCGCCTTCATGCGATCATGCCATGCGAGAAGCGCGGTTTGGCTCTCCAGCGGATAGACTTTCACCCATCTGGCGAAATCCACGAGGATGGTCGCGGTGATATCTGCCATCGAATAGCTCTTGCCAGCGACAAAGGCATTATCTGTCAATTGTGCGTTTAGGTCTTCGAAAAACCAAGCCAGGCGCTGGCGTCCGCGCTCGGCCAGTTCGGGGATCTGCTTGATGTTGCGCGGACCAGGTAAGGCGCGGTCTTTCATTTGTGGGGAGGCGTTTCGCAGCGCCTCGGCTGCGGCCATCAAGCCTTCGTTTTCAACGCGCCAATTCCATTTCGCAATCGCCGCCTTTTCGAGCGGCGTCGTGCCGAGAAGCGGTTTGTCGGGGTAGGCGGCTTCAAGGAAGGCGGCGATTTCCGCGTTTTCCGTCAAGACTTGGCCGTCTTCGGTCACGAGCGCGGGGACGGTGCATTGCGGATTTATTTTGCGATAGGCTTCGCCCATTTGCTCGGCTGTGCGAAGGTCGATCTGGATATTTTCGTGCTCAATCTCTTTTTCTGCAAGGAACATTCTGGCGCGGCGCGGGCTCGGGGCGGTTGTGCAATCATAGAGTTTCAGCATAAGATATCCTTGGTTTTCCATTTAAAGTTAAGGTCAGACTATGTCCGATGCGTCGTCAATTAAAGTCATTTTACAGCCACGCGCCAAAGACATCGGGGAATTTGCCGTTCGGCGCGCGCTGCCTTTCGCTGCGCAGCGCTCTATCGGCCCTTGGGTCTTCTTCGATCATTTTGGTCCCGTTAGCTTTGCACCCGGCGAGGGGATTAATGTGCGTCCGCACCCGCATATTAATCTTGCGACGGTGACCTATTTGTTCGAAGGCGAAATTTTTCATCGTGACAGCCTTGGCAACGCGCAATCGATATTCCCCGGCGCCGTCAACTTAATGGTGGCCGGGCGCGGCATTGTCCATTCCGAGCGCACGCGGCCTGAACTGCGGGAGACGGGATATGATATGCATGGCTTGCAGCTCTGGATGGCGCTCCCTGAGGCGCAGGAGGAAGTGGAGCCCGCATTTTACCATCATGCGGCGGACACATTGCCGGAGGTGGACGTGGACGGGGTGAACGTGCGGGTGATGATGGGATGCGCTTACGGCGCGGCGTCCCCCGTGCAGACCTTCTCGCCGGCGCTTTATCTTGAAGCGGACATGAAGGACGGGCAGACGCTCGACCTTCCAGCGGCGGACGAGATCGGGATCTATGTGGTGCAGGGCGAAGCATTGGTGGACGGCGAAACCGCTCCGATCAATGCGATGACCGTGCTCAACGCGGAGCGCGCGAAAACGCTTACGGCTGTCGGTAAAACCCGCTTTGTGCTTGTTGGCGGTACGCCGCTGGGGCGGCGATATGTGGAGTGGAATTTTGTGTCCTCGCGCAAAGAGCGCATAGAGCAAGCCAAAGACGATTGGAGATCCGGGCGTATGCCCAAAGTTCCGGGCGACGAGGAAGAGTTTATTCCATTGCCGAAGTCGGGGCAACGATGAGCAGCCGCATAGGGAAGCGCCGTTGCGCAGCCCGTCTGGACAGTTGAATACCGGTTTGTTATCGCTATGGAAATGGCCAATGGGAGGTTTCCGTGACGATCAGAGTTTTAAGCGCAATGCTTTTCACGGCGAGCTTAACGGCGGCATATCCCGCGCTCGCGCAAACACAGACTGGGCGGTTCGTAAAAGTGGAGAACCGCGACTGTCAGGTTTGGAACCCCGGACCCGTTCCAAATGAAACGGTATATTGGACGGGAATATGTAAGGACGGTTTGGGCGAGGGCCGCGGAATTATATCCTACGGCACGGTCGTCAATGGGCGTCCGAATGTCTCGATATCGAAGGTGGTATTGAACGGCGGGCGGCACACGGGCTATGGCGAGCACTATTCTCGCACGGGAAAGGTAACGCGCCGGATATATGAAAATGGGCGGACCCGCGAATCTGTAATTTTTGAGTATCCGAGCGGCGAAAATGCGAAGGACCAAATCAAACGTGACCTTGAAAGCCAGCCCTTTATCAACGGCTTGGTCGATTTCGTTGACGTTGATGTCCTAGACGTATTGGTGGAGGGGGCAGGCTTTGAGGTCTCAACCTCCGCCGTTGTTGTCGACGGCGTTCCTGTTCTAGACTTTAAGGACGACCTTGGCGTCAAGCACATCGCTATGGGCGCGGCATGCCGAGACGAATATTGTAAAGGCATGATATTGCTCGGGGAGTATAAAGCCGCCACCGCTTTTAACGAGGCAGACCTCACTGACTTTGCCTTGAACTATCCGGCTATCAGCGTTTATCATTCCAGCGACAAGCCGGACACCATAAAATTGGCGCGTTATTTGATCCTCGATTACGGTATCAGTGAAGAAAATCTCTCGGTTGAGGTCAGGACATTTGTAAATTTGAGTAAGAAGATGGCGCAAAAATTTAACGCCGCGTCTTCTGTGAAATAAGGCGTTCGGGCGTTAAAGACTGAATGCGCCGCTGAGGGCTGTTTGGGACATAAGTGTCGATCCATCCCCGCTCTCGGCCAACAGCCCTCAAATGGCGAGGGCATAGATCGTGACAAACAGTGTGACGCAGCACTTATGGTTTGCGCTATTTGAGCGGGGATTCGTCTAGCCCTCGGCGGCGAGGGGCCTGACCATTTTCTCAAAGACATCAAGCGGCGGGGCGTTTCGGGCATGGCGGTGGGGCAGCCCGTTTTGCAACCTGACCATGTCCTCTATGATTGAGGCTTGCTGTTCCAGTCCAAAGCGCAGGAAATCTTCACCGCCTCGAAGCAAATAACCATAGCGGCGGTCCAGCCAGCGCCAAGAATACATCCCAACGCCGAGATGCTTATATTGCCACACATGAACGACTTCATGAACGAGGTGGGCGATCTGGGCGACGGTCACGGCGTCTCGCGGGGCGCCGGGCCAAAAGATATTATATCCGCGCGCGACGGTGATGCGCGGCGGGGTGAGCCATGTCCACGGGCGGTTCACGATCCTTATATTCGGTAGCGCAATCGATTTCGCAATAAATTGCGGAATGTGTTGTGTTTCTTGCTCTGTGAGGGGGCGCTGGGGGAGGGATTGCGTCACTAAACGGCGAATAATTGGCTGTCGTCTTTGAAGCTTTTAAATTCGAGCGCATTGCCGGAAGGATCGAGAAAGAACATGGTCGCTTGTTCGCCCGTTTCGCCCTTAAAGCGGATATAGGGCGCGATGATGAAATCCGTGCCCGCATCCTCAAGGCGACGGGACAGGGCTTGCCAATCCTCCCACGTCAGAATAACGCCGAAATGGCGGACGGGGACCTGCTTGCCATCGACGGTGTTTGTGGGGCCCACTTGCGCCGCCGCGTCGTCCACCACATGAAAGGAGAGTTGGTGGCCGAAAAAGTCAAAATCGATCCACCGTTCGGCTTCGCGGCCCGTGGTGCAGCCTAAAACGTCTTGGTAAAAATTTCGGGTCGTCTCTTTGTCCGTGATGGGGGCGGCTAAATGGAAGGGGCGAAGAGACATATCAGGCTCCGTTGTTTTAGGTGTCTTTGGGCCCGTAGGCGTAATCCCCGCCTTTTTCCAAAGCGCGAATATAGGCCGGGCGTTTGTGGATCTTGTCCACATATTCATTGCATGCATCATAGCCTTTGAGGCGTCCGCGTGCGCGCGCCGCTTCGAGCGGGAAGATCATTTGAATATCGGCCCCGGAGAGCTCGTCCCCGGCGAAATAGTCATGGCCGATCAAATGATATTCACAATAATCCAGTACGCCCTTAATTTCAGCCATAATCATCGGGGTTAGCGGCGCTGCGGCCTCGCCCAAATATCCGGTATAGAGCGCGAGCAGGAAGGGCAGCATGGCCGAGCCTTCGGCGAAGTGCAGAAAGTGAACATAGTTGATATATTCCTGCGTGCCCTCTTTGGGGCGTAGGCGGCCATTTCCATAGGTGTCCAGCAGGTAAACAATAATCGCGCCGGTTTCCGCAATAAGATTATCGCCGTCTTCGATCACCGGTGATTTCCCCATCGGGTGAATGGCTTTAAGCTCGGGCGGGGCGCGGTTTGTATCTGGATCGCGTTGATAGTGGCGGATTTCGTAAGGAAGTTCCAATTCCTCAAGAAGCCAAAGAATGCGCTGTGAGCGAGAATTATTCAAATGGTGAAGCGTAATCATAAGATCACTATCAACACAGAGGCGCGTTTAGGCAAGCGTGTTTTTTGGGCCATCCGATTTTTTAAACTGCAAGGAAATCACGGGGCCGCCGAGGCGGATGTCCACATCATTTATCTGCTCGGGAATGATATCGCGCAGGAGACGGCATGTTACAATCAGGCCCTTTGGTGCGCTGTCCAGTTTGGCTTCCTGATAAACATAGGCGCTGGCACCGTCGAGTTCAGCGCCAAGCAGGGTGAGGGGCAGCGGGGTGCCGTCTGTCTGCGCGAGCGCGAACTGTGCTTCGGTATAAAGCGCAAGGCGGGCGCGCTCTTTGAGCGAGGTGAGGTCAGGCTGTTGCAACAGGCCGATCTGCGATAGGGCCATTGCCGCGTCGTGGCTATGATATTGGTGGGTCACCTGCAAGTAGCCAGAGACAGCGTTCCAGCGCACATCGGTATAGGTCTGCGCCTGCCGGTGCGCCCACGCGCGGGCTGGCAGCAAGGCCGCCGCCGCGACCCCGCAACATATATGTCTGCGCGAGAGCCTCACGAGGTTTGCCTTTGCCGCGCCTTAGGGTGCGTCGGCATCTTGCATTCTCTTGACCGTGCGGTCGATCAAGTCTTGCTGTTTGGGGGTGAGGGCCCTTTGGCTTTCACCTGCCGCGGGACTGCCATTGGCCGCCTCGCTTGACGGCGCCAAGGGAACGCTTTTGCCGGACCCGCCGGGGGCGGCTTTATCCTTTTTCAGTTCCACCAGCATATCCTTCATCAGGCTGCTGTCTGCACCTTTGGATTTGTAAAGCTCGAGGCGGGAGGACACGAGCTGCGGCGGGTAGAAATTATTGTTGTAATCCGCGTCTGCAGTTTGATGAGCGGGATCGAGCGCGATAGATTTGATCTGGGTCTTGCGCACCAAGAGCTTGGTCACGAACGCGCTGTCCTTACGCCAAATTTCTGCTGGAATAACAATATCTTCCGTCGTTCCGTTCACATAAGTTAATGTGAGAGGAAGCGGCGAAATCAGGCCGCCTATGTTCTCAAAATCAATAAAATATAGGTACTGACCGTCCTTCATCGCGCGGTCATAGGCGTCGCGTTCCCAGTCTTCAAGTTTCTCCATGAAGTCTTTGAATTTGTTACGGTCTTTGTTGGTCGTCGTGAATTTGTCGTTTTCATTGTAGAGATCGTTCAGGTCTTTGAAACGGTCAACGCGAAGGGGGCGATTTTCGTCGCGATTGCGTCGCTGAACGATGTTTTCTGGATAAGTTTCAATGTCTTGCTGACGTTTCTTAACCTCTTCAATATCGGGGTCTCCGGTCGATATTGTGTATTCTCGCACGCCGGCGATGCCCATATCCACGTGATCCGTTCCAAAGAACCAACCGCGCCAAAACCAATCCAGATCCACGGCGGATGCGTCTTCCATTGTGCGGAAAAAATCCTCAGGCGTCGGCCGTTTAAACTTCCACCGCGTGGCATATTCGCGAAACGCTTTGTCGAACAGTTCGCGGCCCATGACGGTTTCGCGCAGGATAATCAGCGCCGCCGCAGGTTTAGCGTAAGCATTGTTCCCCGGACTTAGAACCGAATCCGATTGTGTCATAATCGGCACTTGCGTGGCCCCTGACATATAGCCTGTAATCTGGTCGAGCGGGTTTTGCATATTGCCGCGGATCGGGAAGTTTTCTTCCCACTCATATTCCGCCAGATATTCCAAAAATGTATTGATGCCTTCGTCCATCCACGTCCATCTCCGCTCATCTGAGTTGACGGTCATCGGGAAATAGATGTGTCCGATTTCGTGAATGACGACGCCCACAAGGCCGTATTTGGTATTGCGGGAATAGGTCTTGTCGCCGGTCTTTTCGTCCTTGGTCGGGCGGTAGCCGTTAAAGGTGATCATGGGATATTCCATGCCGCCCCGCGCCCAACCATTGACGGACTGGGCGACCGGATACGGGTAGTTGAATGCGAACCGGTTATAGACATCCATGGTGTGAACCACGGCTTGGGTCGAAAATTTAGACCAGATGGGTTCCGCGTCGTTGGGATAAAAAGACATGGCGAGAACCACAGGATTCTTGTCATCATCCTGTTTGAACTGCATCGCGTCCCAAATATATTTGCGCGATGATGACCATGAGAAGTCCCGCACTTTTTCTGCTTTGAAACGCCAGGTCTTCTCTGTTGTCAATTTACCGCGCTCGTTCTCGGCGGCCTCTTCGGGGGTCACGATAAAGGTGATGGCGTCCTCATTTGCGGCCGCAAGGCGCTCGCGCTGTATGGCGGTGAGAACTTGTTTCGGGTTTTGCAGCACGCCTGTCGCGGCGACGATATGGTCGGCGGGAACGGTAATACTCACATCGTAATTGCCAAATTCGAGCGTAAATTCACCGCGTCCCAAGAACTGTTTGTTCTGCCAGCCCGTATAATCCGTATAGGCGGCGAGGCGCGGGAACCATTGGGCGACGGCGAAAATATCATTCTCGTCATCCGGTCCGGTCTCAAAGCCGCCGCGTCCGCCCACGGCGAGGTGATCGGTGATATTGTGCGCCCAGTTGATCTTGTAGGTCAGGCGCTGTCCGGGCTTGAGCGGCGTTTTCAGGTCAAGGCGCATCATCGTGTCATTTACGATGTAATCGAGCGGGGAGCCGTCCGCATAGGTCACGGAGGCGAACTCAAAGCCATATTTGCGGTCTTCAAAGCCCTGCTGGCGGCGCAGCGCCGAGAAACTGTAGCTATCACCGCCCTGAGCCGTTTCGTTGCGCGTGCCCACCGCAGACGAGACTTCGCTCATACGGGCCAGAGAACCGTCTTTAAAGCGGTTCTGGTCCAGCGCCATCCAGATATAAGACAAGGTATCAGGCGAGTTATTGGTATAGGTGACTGTCATGGCCCCGGTCAGGCGGCGCTTGTCTTCATCAAGGCGCACATCGATCTTGTGGTCGGCTTGCTGCTGCCAATAGGCCGGACCGGGCGCGCCGGACGCGCCGCGATACATGTTGGGGGAGCGAAGCTCTGTGCGAAGCTGCCGGAATTTCGCCACCTGATCGCCGTCACTACCGGCGGGGCCTTTGGCAAAAGCCTGATTGGCTATAAACAGAACCGACAGGCTCGCGGTACAAATAAGGACGGCCATCAAAGCCGCTTTGAAAACAGAACGCATAAGACTTCCACACATGAATCGTTAAGGATTTATTAAGCAAATGCGCGCGGCTATTTCTAGGGACTTTTGCAATATTCCTTGGGGTAACTTGCCGCAGGCGAATTGACGCGAGGCGTAGAGATATGATCTCAATTTGGCCGACTTCGCTTCAGTTTGGAGACGACCAAGTATAGTGCAAAGGGCAAATGTCGGTATTTTTGTTCGGAAAAACCTAAAAAAATAGAGGCCGTTCAGAATCTGCAATATAGTAATCGAGTAGTTTCTTTTTGTGCGAAAACTCAAGCACCAAAGACATCGGCCCAGCCTCTTTGTCTTCAATCCTATATTCGAGAGAAAATTGAGAGCAGCCCAAGCAGTGATAATCTCCAAAAGATCGCTCGACGTTCGGTACTCCAAGTAGAGCATCAATGCGTTCAACGGGCATGCCAACCTTGAGGACATGCAACATCAGCGGCGAAAGCATACCCGCCCGCGATTGATGAGCATCTTCGTAATGTGCCGCTTTCCATAGACCGGAACTGAAATGGGCTCTTTGCGCTTTGCTGTGCACCGCGTAAGCCCCAAATAATGCGAAAGCGACAATAGGCAAGACAATGTGTTTTATGCGCATAACCTGTTTCCTAGAAACAATTCCCTTAAAAGTAATAGTCGTTTGGCAATAAAATGTCGAGTCTGAGAGGTTTGCCGTCGAGCGCCCCTTCGCGTTCACCAGCGTGATGTAGAGATTTTGGCGCGGGCAGACGCATGTTTAGGGATTGGTGCCGTCTTTATCGA
The DNA here is from genome assembly GCA_048268905.1 of Maricaulaceae bacterium. GTDB lineage: Bacteria > Pseudomonadota > Alphaproteobacteria > Caulobacterales > Maricaulaceae > JACOMS01. The sequence goes on from JBLWUN010000001.1 coordinate 507,009, forward strand.
ATTCGAGGTCAAATGGGCGATTGTCAGACGCCTTGGCGTGTTTCGGGAATCCCGGCGGACATCTCTCAATAAGTCGGCCATTATGATTTTCATCAACGGTAAACTGAGGCTTTATCGGGCTTGAAAGTGTATCGCTAAAGTCTGGCTTTTTGGGCGGGGGTGAATAGGCCGACTTTGGTATCATCTCATCGGACCAAAATGGGTATTCGCAAGTGATTGCTGGATTGGGATTTGGCGGCGAAAGTTTTTCAATGAAGGTCGCGAGGTCGGGGCTAAGGAAAACAGTTCCTTCTTGCGGTGCCTTGTTCTCTGCGGACGCATACTTTGTGTCCGACGGCTTATTCTTCGAAACGGTGATGAACCGGCCTGCAACCCATAGCCCTACAGCAACGGCCAAAATTGGTATAAGCTGACGTTTCTTCATATTGTAATATTATTACAGCGCGGCAACCCTTTCAACAGAAATCGCCGTTCTAAAGCAGTGACAGCTGCGGGAGGGGCGGCGCGGCGTCGTCTTTTTGTTTTTTGGATTTGGGCTCTGGTTTGAAGCGGGCAGTGAGGGGGCGGGTGCGAAGCTGCTCCTCCGCGGCGAGGAGGAGCGCGGGGAGATCCGCGCCAAGGGTCTTGGCGAGGGTTTCGAACACTTTTTCGGCCTGTTGATTGTAGGCGTGTAGCTTTTGAATTTGCTGTTGTCCCACTGCCGTAAGCACATATTCCGTGCGGCGCTTATCGTTTGTATCGGCTTGTTTTTTGATGATGCCGAGCTTTAACAGTTTGCCGAGGTGCTGCGCGACGCTTTGGTGCGGGTGGCCCACTTGCTTGGCGATGTCGGTGACCGTGGCCGGCGCGATACGGCCCAAGCATAAGAGTGTTGAGCTGCATATCACCGGCAAGACAATGCCCTTTTGCGCGAAGACCGGCGTCATCTGTTCCTGAATGAGGGCGGAGAGGCTGGAAAGCTGTTTTTCGAGGGGCATGGGGTCGGTCATTCAAGGCTCTATGTTTCGATATGATATGGTCTGCGATATAAATTGCGCAGTCATTATGCAATCTATTGCGCAATTATTTGCGCACATAGTCGTGCGCTTGCACGGCGTAAGTTTCGCCGCGTCGCTTGTCAATGAATTTTGAGAGGAATTTCGGTGAAATTTACGGCCGCGCAGGGGGCCGAACGCGGCGGCCAGACCTAGGCGCCGTGCTCTAATTCATAGAGCTTGGCTTCTTTCAGAAACGCATAGTGGGCGCAATCTACGGAGAGCACAAAGCCGCGCGTTCCCGAGAGAATGTGACGGCGAAAAATATAGTATTTGATAAAGGTGAGCGGAAACACCAACGCCATTTTAAGACGTGAGGCGCGTTTGCCTTTTTGGAATTTGTCCTGCGCTTTATATCCAGCATATTTATTGTTCTTGGCCACGGCAATATCCACGGATTTTTCGCCGTAATGGATCATGAAGCCTTTGGCCTGACGCGCGCGGCCTTTGAGCTTTCCGGGAATATGGACGCGGGCCTGACCATATTCGAACAGGTCCTTTTTGAAAAACTTGATACGGTTTGAGTGGCGCACCCATTTGCTGGGGGCGCGGCCCATGAAATATTCCATAATACGGATCGACAGTCCGTCGGCGTCGTCTTTTTCCATCACCTCGATGATGTCGCGGCGCAGCCGGGCGTCAATGCGTTCGTCGGCGTCGAGGCTGAGCACCCACTTATGGTCGCAAAGGGTCAAGGCGTGGGTGCGCTGGTCATATTCCGTCACCCATGTGTGATGGGTGACATTGTCGGTATATTCACGCGCGATCTCGAGGGTTTTATCGGTGCTGCCAGAATCGACCACGACGATTTGCGCAAAGTCCTTCACACTTTCCAGTGCGAGCCGGATATTGCGCTCCTCATCCTGAGCGATGATGTAAACCGATGCGTCGATCATGGCGAGGCTATTTGGGCATCATGTCGTCGCGAAGGGCGCGGAACTCTGTCCCCGGATACCAGTTTGGCCAGTCGCGATTATTGGCCATTGTATAGCCCAGCTCGAACAGGATTTCCGTGGTCATTTCCATACCGGAGAGATCCCAGCTATTGTCATATTCATCGGCGGGATTGTGGTAGCGCTCGACCCGGTATTCTTCTTCAAACGCCGCGCCGTACTCTTTGCCTTTGCCAACATGGTCGACACCGCTGTCGGAATAGAGCATCGGTACGCCAAGCTTGGCGAGGCTGATATGATCCGAGCGGTAGTAATAACCCGCCTCCGGGGTTTGATCCGGGACGATATACATATCGCGCGGATCGAGAACGTCTTTAAGGCGGTCTTCCAGTTCCGAGGCGCCGTATCCGACAACAATCATATCTTTGGTTTTACCCACGGGTAAAATAGCATCGATATTGATACCAGCCACGGTTTTATTCAGCGGGACGAGCGGGTCTGCACCGTAATAGGCGGACCCTAAAAGACCGGATTCCTCGGCGGTTACGGCGACGAAGATGGCCGAGCGCTCTGGCGCGCCTTGCTGGACGAACGCTTCACCGATCTCAAGAATGGCGGCGGTGCCAGTGGCATTATCAACGGCGCCGTTATAGATATTGTCGCCCTCTTTGGAGGGGTCTTTGCCGAGATGATCCCAATGCGCCATATAAAGCACATATTCGTCCGGATATTTGGTGCCGACAACGCCGCCCGCCACATTGCGCGATTGAACGGTTTTTACATCTTGGTTTAATTCCGCCGAAAGTTTCACGCCATCAAGGGCCACAGGTTTAAAGCCCTTTTGCGCGGCTTGTTTTTTTAGGTCTTCGAGGTTTAGGCCCGCAGCGTCCATTACAGACATGGCCGCGTCGTGATGGAGCCAGCCTTCAATCTGCGTGCGGCTTGCCCCGCCGTCCGGGCGAACGAGATCATATTGCGCGCCGGTCCAGCTGCCGGAGACAACGCCCCAACCATAGCTGGCGGGTTCTGTTTCGTGAATGATCAGCGCCGCGGCCGCGCCTTGGCGTCCCGCCTCTTCGAATTTGTAAGTCCAGCGGCCATAATAGGTCATGGCATTCCCTTTGAATAATTCTGGGTCTTTGGTTGCGAAACCCGGATCATTGACCAGCATCACGACAGTTTTGCCTTTCACGTCGAGGCCCGCATAGTCATCCCAGCCATATTCAGGGGCGACAACGCCGTAACCCACAAACACCACATCGCTATCTGTGACGGAAATTGTCGGGTCGAGGCGTTTTGTCCAGAAAACCGCATTTGATGATTGGTCAGCGTCCAGAAGCGATGCGCCGTCTTTGTTCAGGGTCATCGTCGAGGACGGAAGGGCGAGCGTTTCCGTCAGGGCAACAGGCTGGAAATAGGTGCCATTGGTGCCCATGGGTACAAGTCCGGCGGCTTTCATCTCGTCAGCAATATATTGCGACGCGGCTTGCCCGCCTTGGGTACCGGGCGCGCGGCCTTCAAACTCGTCCGAGGCGAGGCGCTCAATCCGGCGGCCAAGATCAGCGGCAGACGCGATAGCGGGCTTGACGTCTGTGACATCTGTCGTCGTTTTGGGTTCACAGGCCGGAAGCGCGAACATTGCGGCTCCCATCATTAAGGCGGACAATTTTTTCATGATATTCCCTTATTATTATGAACCCGTTGTCAGGTTCTCCACATACGCCCGTTGGTTCTAAACAAGATTTGCAAATTGTTAAGGGGGTATTTCGTCATGGCGGTCAACTTGTGGGGTATGGAAAAAAATCCACTTTTTGGGTGTTAATTTTTTCAGGAATTTAATATTCATGTGGTTCTGTGGCTAAAAGCGTTGCCGTTCGTGCATCGTGCGATGTTGTGTAACGAGGATTTTGTGGGAAAATTATCTCTAAAATATGCCGTTATTGGCGCGCTCGGCCTCTGCGTGGCTTCGCCATTTGCCAGTGCGCAGGACAGCGCCGAACCCGCAAGCGCCGATGTGGTCAGCCCGCAATCTGTGACCAGCGGCGAAGACGAGATCGTCGTGTCGTCCCAGCAGCTTTTGAACACACAGCTGTCCGATGTGCCCCCAAATTTGAGTTTTGATGAACAAGACATTCAAGGGTTCGGGGCCAGCACGATCGGCGAATTATTAGAAGCGCTGGAGCTTGAAACGCGAAGCGGCCGCGCGGGCGGAAACGAACCTGCCATCATTCTTATAAATGGACGTAGAGTGTCCAGCCGCCGCGAAGTCCAAGCCTATCCGACGGAGGCCGTGTTGCGCATGGATGTCTTGCCAGAGGCGGCAGCGCTTCGGTTTGGATACCGTGCGGATCAACGCGTCATCAATTTTGTCCTCGTGGAAAATTTTCAAAGCGTCACCGCCGAGGCCGAGGCGAAAGTCCCAACCGCTGGCGGTTTTCGCGATTTGGAACTGGAGGCGAGCCGGTTCAGGGTGCACACAAATGGCCGTTCGAGCTTGGACATTAAATATAAGAACGGATCGAGCCTGCTAGAATCTGAGCGGGATATTGAGGTTGCGGGCGGCGGTGCGCCCTATGCCTTGCTCGGCAATATAACCGCAGAGACGCGGGGCGACGAAATTGATCCCGCGCTCAGCGCTGCACTGGGCGAAACTATCTCTGTGATCGGCGTTCCGTTGGGGGCGGATCAAAACGGGCTGAGCTTTGCGCAATTGGTCGCAGGCGGTGCGGGGGTTAACGAAACGGACGTTTCGCCTTTTCGCACCCTACGGTCGGCGAAGGAATCTGTGAGTCTCAACGGGGCCTATACGCAGAATTTTAAAAACGGGATGCAAGGCACATTCAGCGCCGGAACAGATTATAGCCTCAGCCAAAGCCTGAGAGGATTGCCCAAAGTTGTTTTGGCGGTGCCTGAGGAAAGCGTGTTCAATCCCGCCGCTTTCCCCATTGATGTTTACCGGTATGTGGACGCGCTGGGCCCGCAAACACGGGACCAGAAAAGCCTCAAAACCAAAGCAGCCTTCTCGTTGCTAAGCGCGTCGGTCGTCAATTCCTGGTCCTTGACCGGTAGTTATGAGGTGAGTTCAAGCGAAACCGAAACCCGTAGTGTGTTGCTCACCGATGGGTTTCAGGCGCTATTGGACGCCAAAGATGTAACCGCCAATCCTTTCGGGCCGGTAGCCACGGACGGGTTCGAGCGCAACCGCTCCCTCGCGGAGGTCAAAACGGGCAAGCTGGAATTTGTCACAAATCGCCAATTATTTGACCTACCTGCGGGGATTGTGACAACGACGGTGAAGCTCGGCGCGACGTCTCGCTCTCAGGATAGCAAAACTGTAAAGGCGGAAACCTTGAAGGAAACACCGCTGGCGCGCGGCGAGCGCCGTCTACAGGTGAGCCTCGATGCGCCCGTGTTTAACGTTCCAGACAAAGCCTTTCCGGGGTCCTTAAAGGTGAACGGGAATTTCGCCATCGAGAATGCCTCTGATTTTGGGACATTGGAAACATTGGGCGCGGGGCTGCGGTGGCGGCCTGTTGATAATTTGCGTTTGTCGATGTCGCTCAAAGAAGAAGAAAATGCGCCATCTGTTGCGCAGTTGGGAAATCCCGTGGTTACGACAAGCAATGATCGGATTTATGATTATGCCACGGGCGATACGGTCTTCGCGACGCGGATTGCCGGCGGCAACCCCGATTTGAAAGCGGTGACACGGGATGTTTTTGCCGTGGGCGCACGGTTGGAGCCGCTCGGCACGCGAGAGTTGACGGTTTCCGTGGATTACCTCGAGGAAGAAACAAAAAACCCGGTGCGTAGTTTTCCGTCGCCGACCGCTGAAATTGAAGCCGCTTTTCCTGACCGCTTTGAGCGCGGGGCCTTGGGGCAGTTGACCATGATCAACGCCACCCCGATTGGTTTTGATCATGAAAGTAACAGGCAGATTTCGACTGTGCTATCCTTTCGAAAGCGTTTGGGAGAGACGGGCGCAGGCGAGGGAAGCCGGACGACAAAATCACACTTGGGGCCTCGCTCTAACCAGCGCGCGGGCCGCGGGAAAAAGCCGGCCTTGAAAATGGTCTCTTTCTCGCTCCGGCACGACTGGCGACTGGAAGACAGCCTGACGATTGATGACACATTGCCGGTGATTGATTACCTCGCGGGATCCGCGCTGAGTGGGGGCGGTGTGCGCCGGGTGCATGATATGACGGCGCGGGCCAGCTTTTTTTCAAATGGCTACGGTGCGCGGCTCAGCGCAAACTGGAAAAGCCGCGCGACATTGAAGGGGCCCGTTTCTTTGGCGTCGGGAGACCTTAATTATGGCGCGTTCGGGAAAGCGGATCTCCGGTTTTTTGCGGATTTGAATAGCCAAAAAGACATCCAAGACGCCTATCCTTGGCTTAAAGATGCGCGTGTCAGTCTCTCGGTTGAGAACATTTTTGATGCGCGGCAGAGCGTGACGGATAGCTCGGGGGCCACGCCGCTCAATTTTCAGCGCGGCCTGATTGATCCGGCGGGGCGGACGGTATCTCTGTCCATGCGCAAGCGGTTTTAGGCGCGGCGGAGCGAGTTTGTGGCCACATTCAAGGGGTGAAAATCCCGAATCTCAGCATAGAATTTGACTTATATAACCAATGGGCGGCGAAGAGAGACCGAGCTGCGGCTTTTTAAATCGACAATTTCCGCTTTGCCGATTTTGTTTGGCGCTGTAAGCAAGTGTCAAATGACGGAGGATATTATGCGTAAATTGTTTGTAGGTGTCGCTGTGGCAGCGATTTTGACGGGGTGCCAAGCCGCGAAGGATAGCCCGGCACCAGAGACCAAAGCCCCTGAAACAAGCGCGCCAGTGGCGAAAACAGCCAGCCCCGAAGTTCAGAAAATCTTGAAGTTGGCGCTCGGTGGCACGCAAGGTTATGACATTATCGAGTCTGTGACGACCGAAGTCGGTCCGCGTTTGGCGGGGAGCGAAGCCGAGGCCCGCGCGCGGGAGTGGGCGGTCGCAAAGTTTAAGGAAATCGGTCTCGAAAATGTGCGTATTGAAGAGTTTACCGTTCCCGGATGGGAGCGGGGCGTAGAGGAAGCGGAGATTATTTCGCCAAATCCGCAAAAGCTCTTCATCACATCGCTCGGCGGCTCTGTGGCGACGCCCGCCCGCGGCATAGAGGGCGAGATTGCCTATTTCCCCACATTTGAAGATTTGGAAAATGCGCCTGAGGGCGGCCTCGAAGGCAAGATTGTCTTCATTTCCGGCCGCATGGAAAAAGCCCATGACGGTGCGGGTTATGGCCCGGCAAATAGAAAGCGTCAGCGCGGCGCCACCGAAGCGGGCAAGCGCGGCGCGGCGGCGGTCGTGATCCGGTCTGTGGGGACAGATTCCCACCGCTTCCCACATACAGGTCAGATGCGTTATGCCGAGGGCGTTGCGCCGATCCCTATCGGGGCTCTGTCAGCGCCTGATGCCGATCAACTCGAACGCACATTAGAGCGCGGCGAAACCGTTCGCCTTAAAGTAACCCTCACGCCCCTGAAAACGGCGGATAAGCCGTCTGGCAATGTGATTGGCGAGATTGTGGGCACAGAAAAGCCCGATGAAATTATCCTTATTTCAGGGCACCTCGACAGTTGGGACCTTGGCACGGGAGCCATTGATGACGGTGCGGGTATCGGGATTTCGGCCGGCGCGGCGAAAGTGATTTTGGAGGCCGGCCTTAAACCCAAACGCACCATTCGCGTTGTGGCTTATGGCTCCGAGGAAGTGGGTCTTTTGGGCGGATTTGCCTATGCAGAGAAACATAAGGACACACTTGCCAACCATGTGCTGGCGAGTGAGTCTGATTTTGGCGCAGAAAAAGTTTATGCCATTCGCACCTCCTTTGGCGGTGAAAGCCGGAAGGTTTTTGAGGAAATTCAAGATACCGTCTCTCATCTGGGTATTGCGATGGAAGAGGGCGAAACCGAAGGCGGCCCGGACGTGATCCCGCTGGCGCGGGCCGGAGTTCCTGTGTTCCGCCTCCAGCAGGACGGGACGGATTATTTCGACCTTCACCACACGCCCGACGATACGTTTGATAAAATCAATCCTGACTCTGTGGCGCAAAATGTGGCGGCTTGGGCGGTAACCACCTGGATGGCGTCCGAGGCGAACGTCGATTATAATGCTGATAACGTCAAATCCGAGCAGGAATAGTCATGCGGATTAAGACTTCGCTTGCGGCGCTCGTCGCCGCAATGAGTTTTGCGCCAGCGGCTTTCGCAACGGATCTCATGGAGGTTTATACTCACCTTCACGCGAACCCTGAGCTGTCTTTGATGGAAACCGAGACAGCCAGCTATCTCGCCCCGAAGTTTCGGGCGCTGGGATATGATGTGACCGAAAACTTTGGCGGCACAGGCGTTGTCGCCGTGCTTGAAAACGGGCCGGGCAAGACCCTTATGATCCGCGCCGATATGGACGGGCTTCCTGTACGAGAACAAACCGGATTGCCGTTCGCGAGCACAAAACGCCGGATGAACGCGGCAGGCGAAGAAAAGCCCGCCATGCACGCCTGTGGCCACGATATTCACATGACATCCTTATTGGGCACCGCCGAAGAGATGGCCGCGCAAAAGGCGAACTGGTCCGGGACGCTCATTCTGATTTTGCAGCCCGCAGAAGAAGTGGTGAAGGGCGCGCAGGCCATGCTTGCCGAGGGGCTTTTCACCAAGTTTCCGCGGCCTGATTACAATCTGGGACTACATGTGAATGCGAATTTGCCGTCCGGGCAGGTGGGTCTGGTGCCCGGCTTCGCGCTTGCCAACGTCGATTCCGTGGACATTGACGTTCCGGGTGTTGGCGGTCACGGGGCTTATCCGCACACCACCAAAGACCCGATTGTCCTGTCGGCGCAAATCATTATGGGGCTTCAAACGATTGTGTCGCGCGAAACCTCGCCGCTCGACGCCGCCGTTGTGACGGTCGGCACCATTCACGGTGGGACGAAACGCAACATTATTAGCGACGGCATCAAGCTTGAACTGACCCTGCGCTCTTATAAGGATGACGTGCGGGCGCATACGCTCGAAGCGATTGACCGTATGATTAAAAACTATGGCCGCGCGGCTGGTCTGCCGGAAGAGAAACTTCCTTACATGACAATTCATGATGAAAGCGCGCCCGCCACTTATAATGACCACTCTTTAACAGACCAGGCCTCTGTCTTTATGAAGGCGGCGCTGGGCGCTGAAAATGTCGTTACCGTTGATCCCGTGATGGCGGCAGAGGATTTCTCTCATTTTGGCCGTACGGAGCCGAAAATTCCAAGCCTGCTTTTTTGGCTAGGCGGCGCCCATCCCGGTGATGTGGTCAAGGCGAAGGCAGACGGGGCCACTTTGCCGTCTTTGCATTCGCCGTTCTTTGCACCGGATGCTGAGGCGGCTTTGAAAACCGGCGTCACGGCAACGAGCGCTGCGGCGATCGGTTTGTTCAATCAAAAATAATTTAATTCTCAACGCATAACACTAGGAAAATACATGTCTTTACCGTCTATTCTTCAAAATCTTGAACTCCCCGTCATCGGCGCGCCGCTCTTTATTGTGTCCGGCCCTGAGCTGGTGATCGCGCAGTGTAAAGCAGGTATTGTCGGGTCGTTCCCGGCGCTTAACGCTCGCCCGGCAGAAGAACTTGAGAAATGGATTATTCGTATCAAACTAGAGCTCGAGCAGTACCAGAAAGAAAATCCGGATAAAAAAGTTGCGCCGTTTGCGGTTAATCAGATTTGCCACGGGTCGAACAACCGCCTCGAGCATGATATGGCCGTTTGCGTGAAGCATGAAGTTCCTATTGTCATCACCAGCTTGCAGGCGTCTAAAATGGTTTACGATGCTGTTCATTCTTATGGCGGCATTGTGCTGCATGACGTGATCAATATTCGCCACACCAAGAAAGCGCTTTCTATGGGGGCCGACGGTATCATTGCTGTGTGCGCCGGTGCAGGCGGCCATGCGGGTAAATTATCGCCATTTGCTTTGATACCTGAGATCCGTAAATTTCACGATGGTCCGCTCTTATGTTCTGGATCTATTTCTACGGGCGGCTCTGTTATGGGCGCGCAGGCAATCGGCGCGGATCTCGCCTATTTGGGAACACGGTTTATTGCCAGTAAAGAAGCCAACGCCTCCGAGGCCTATAAGCAAGCGATTGTAGAGTCTACGGGCGAAGACATTGTTTATTCGTCCTTGTTCACCGGCGTTCATGGTAATTATCTTCGCAGTTCTATTGAAGCCGCGGGTATGGACCCCGACAACTTACCGGAAGCGGGCAAGGACGCGATGAATTTCGGGTCTGGCGGCAACACGGACGCGAAGGCCTGGAAAGATATTTGGGGATCAGGTCAGGGCGTCGGTAGTATTGATAGCGCACCAACCGTCCAAGAAATCGTAGATGAAATGAAGGCAGAATATAAGGCGGCTCAGGCACGTCTCGCGCCCAAGTAGGAAACTAATTCGATTCATTTTCAGCTTCTATTCATGTAAATTAATTCATCGGCTCATTGCATGATGTATGCGCTTGCGATATGAGCGCATATGAATTCTCACATCCAAGGAGGGTAATATGGGAATGAGATGGTTATTGGGGTTTGTTCTCATCGCCATCGTTTCACTGGTTTTGTCATTGTGGGGGCCAATTAGCGCCCCGGCACAATCCGAGCGTATGGGGGCTTCAATTGAGCAAGCTCTACAAAGCGCGGACCTCGGCGAAATTAATGTTGAAATGATTGGCAATGTGGCTCACTTGAGCGGAGAAGCGCTGAGCGCGGAATCGATGCAAAGTGCAATCGATGTGGCCAAGGCTGCAAAGTGTACGGATTGTAAAAATTCTGCGCCGGTATGGCACGAGGTGAAAAGCGAGATGACAGTGAAAGAGGTTGTGGCCGCGCCGGTCGTGACCACCGTTTCTCCTTACACTTTTTCAGCGACGAAAAAGCGTGATGGCAATGTTTTGCTCGACGGATATGTTCGCAGCGACGCTGAATTACAGCGGGTCATGCGCGAGGCAAATGCGTTGTTCCCCGGCAAGGTCGTCAATGACGCCCTCACAGTTGCTGAAGGTGCTCCGAATTCTTCTTGGGGCGATGTGATTAGCAAATATCTTCCGATTTTGGCCAAATTAGACAATGGACGGTTTGTTCTTGATGACTCGCAAAGTCTGGTGACGGGAAAAACGGCGGAAGAAGCTGTTCGTAATGAGATCCTTCAAGCACGCGGCGAAGACCTCGGCTATAATGAGGTCATCAATATTTCGGTTCCAAATGCGGCCTCAGTGTTCGCGGGGACTGTGAGTTCTCAAAGCCTTTGCCAGAATCTATTTAACGACCTTAAAGGTGATACGAAAATCAACTTTGGATCTGATTCCGACGTGATAGAGATGGATAGTTTCGGCTTGTTGGAGTCCCTGTCATCTGCCGCGAAACAGTGCCCTGATTTCCGCGTAAATATTTCTGGTTATACTGACAGTCAGGGCGACCCGAATTACAACATCGACCTTAGCCAACGCCGCGCGCAGAGTGTGGTTGGTTTTCTTATGACTAAGGGTGTTGATGTTACGAAACTGACGAGCCAAGGGTACGGCGCGGCTAACCCGGTTGCTTCGAACGACACGCCAGAGGGCAGAGCGGCGAACCGCCGTATTGAATTTACTGTGACTAAGTCCGAATAGGAGGACACAACAATGAATATTTGGAATTTTGTATTATCTTTTGGATGGCTCCCTTGGGTCATTATGGGTCTCATCGGTTTCATCCTCGGGTGGCTCCTTAAGCCGTCCCGCCGGAGTGAAGGCGATTTGACAGTTGAGGGCGAGGGTGCCCTTCGCACTGAAAATGATGGGCTGCGGGCGCGCATTCGTGATCTGGAAGCTTCTGTCACAGCGAAGGACGCGGAGGTCTCCAACCTCACAAGTCAATTGACGGCCGAAAGCGAAGCACCTGCTGCGGAGGCAGACGGTGACGACGACGAAACTTACGCTCTTGAGTGGCGCAATCGCTATTTGGCTGCGCGTGTGAAATATCTTGAAAGCCGTTTGGCAGAAACGCCTGTTCCAACGGCGCCTGCGAAAGCGGCGGCCAAGAAGGCTCCCGCCAAGAAGGCCCCTGCCAAAAAAGCTGCGGCTCCAAAGGCGGCGAAAGCTGCAAAGCCAGCAGCGGCCAAAGCCGTTTCCGCGCCAAAAGTCCTTTACACAGATGGACCGACGGACGGCGAGCCTGACGATCTTAAACTGATTAAGGGCGTTGGCCCCAAATTTGAAAAAGATCTGAATGGCAAAGGCGTTTATTATTTCCGCCAGATCGCCGCTTGGAAGAAGAAGGATGTGGAAGTCGTCGAGCAAGTTATCGATTCTATCCCTGGCCGTATCCAGCGTGACGAGTGGATTCCCCAAGCCAAAGGATTGGTCAAGGGCGCGTCTGCTACTGCGGCACCGAAAGCCCGCAAGAAGCCTGGTCCTAAGCCCGGAACGAAACGCGGCGCGACCAATTTGGACGGTACCCCGCGCAAGAAGCCTGGACCGAAGGCCGGAAGCGGTAAAGCGGCGAAGCCTGCAGGCAATGAAAAATATTACGAAAACGTCCGTAAGTTCGATGAAGCCGCGAAAACGGCCACGATCGACAATATTGTAAAATATCTCGGCGTTGCTCTTCGTAGCCGCGACTCGTCTCTTGTGGCGTGTTCTGATCCCACAGAAGTGAACACTGTTGTGACAAATCTGATGGTCAAGAAACTTGGCGTTGAGAAAGAAAAAGGTGAAACGATCGTTCAAGACGTTTGTACCGAAATGAAGTCTGAGCGCTTTAAAAACCGCGTGACGTTCTATTATCTTTGCGCCAAGAAAGCGCGGAAATTGGGAACGTTCGCTTAGGCGCGTAAAATATTCCAATTTTGAAACTGCTTTAAAGCCCGCTTTTGCGGGCTTTTTCTTTGCTTAATCCTGCATCACCCGTTGGCCCCTATTTTGGGGGCATGGAAAATTTACCGCGCACACACACTCCCGTAGACGTCCAGCCCTTTGATTGGCGTTGGCCCGACTTTTCCCCCGCTGAGATGGCGTGCCGTCATTGCGGCGAGGGTTTTGATTGGCCGGACTTTATGGACAGGCTTCAATGGGCACGCACCCAATGCGGGCGGCCCTTTCATATTCTCTCCGCACATCGCTGCGCGCTCCACAATGCCCGTGTTGGCGGCGCTCCCCTATCGCAGCACCTTCGGCTGGCGGCGGATATATCGCTGCGCGGGCATGACCTTGCGGACCTTCTCGCCGCACTGCGGATGGCGGGTTTTACCGGTTTTGGGTTTTACACAACATTTTTACACGCCGACCTTGGACGCAAGCGCCATTGGTTTGGCAATAGAAAGGCACAGCAATTATGGCAAATTTACTTGGACTAGGCATGGACGCCGCCGCCGGCGGCATTTTCGGGCTTCTCGGGACGGCGCTTGGCCGCGCGGCAGGTTTTTTCGAACGCCGGCAATCTTATGCCCAAGAACAAGCCAAGTGGAGCCATGAGTACAAACTCCATGAGCTCAACATGCAGGCGCGCGCGCAGGAGACGGAGACAGAGCTGGCGCTTGCCGCGCAGTCAGGGTCTTGGAGAGGGCTGGAGGCCTCTCTCGCGGCGGACGCGGCACTTGGTACGGCGAGCCCATGGGTGACGAATGTACTGCGCCTTGTGCGGCCCGTTTTGACATTGCTTTTATGGACGATTACGGCCGGGATATTCCTTGTGACGCAAGAAAGCGCGATCGTCGAGGCGGCCGTGTTCGCGGCCACAGCGGCGACGCTTTGGTGGTTCGGCGACCGTGCCCCGCGCACGGACGGGCGGCGCTAACCTTGCCCGATTTCAAAAACGGTATGGGCCAGTTGCAGGATGAGTAAGCCGACCATGATGATGACCATGATCAGGGCGTAGATAAATCCGACGCCGTAGCTGGTCCAGATCGTTTTAATCCAGCCACGCCCAAACATACGTTTGAGGCTTAGCGGCAGGTAAATCATCATCGTGATGAACAAGATTTTCGGCGCGGCGCTACCGGCAATTACAAGGCTCATAAGGATACCCAGCAATAGAAGAAAAAAGGCAACGGCGTGAATATAAGCGGCATGCACAAGGTGGTCATAGAGAAGGGCGTTTCCGCGTCCGCGAATGAACATCGCCCCGATCAGCATGGTCAGCGGCATCATGATGAACATGATGCGCGGCAAATATTTAAAAAAGGCTCCGTTAAGTTTGGCCGGGTTTTTGACGAATATGAAAACCAAGTCCGACCAATTGTCCATCGTCACCGTTTTGCCGTTTATTGTATTAATCGTGACCTTTTTGGACCCGGCGTTTTGCGGGGTTGAAGCATCTGCTTCTGGAACTGTTTCATTCGCCGAGGTGCCGCTGACAGACGGCGCTGATGGGGCCGATGCCGCTTTTTCAGAGGCCGCCGGGGTCAGGGCGTCTTTGTCGCCAAGGTTGAGATTTAGGGCTTTCCCGCTATCGATTTTCTTGGCGATAAGGTCGAAATTTCGAGACTTATTGCGCGCCTCTATGCGCCGCTGGGTCTCAAAGAAATGAAGGCCGGGAACAATCTCCAAATCATCTGCGGTCATGTCTTCGAGGGGTTTTGTCACGCCGGATTTTGGCTGGACATCCAGATCAATGCTGATGAGCTGCATATTGGTGAGGCCAAGGAAACCAAAGAGGATGATGCTCATGGCAATGTAGACACGCACCGGAGAGGACCAATAGGTTCTGCGGCCATTGGCGAACTCTCTTGCGACTTTTCCGGGCTTGAATAAAAGCGCCGCCCACGTCCGCCATATCCGCGACTCAATCGCCGTGATAGATCCAATAAACTCCGCGCCGAGGCTAAAAATAGACCGGCGATAATTGTCATTTTTTTGACCGCAAGACGCGCAGTAAAGACCTTCAAGCGGACTTTCGCAGGAGAAACAATAATGGGACTGATTTATATCCGGAATGTTGTCAGCGGATAATGGCGCGATATGGCCCCCCGCGTCGCCGTCAACGTCAAATTCTGTTGGTTCCATGTCCACCCCCGGCGATGTTTATGGCACAAACATGAAATTGCGCCAATACGCAACTTTTTGCATATAAATCTTGCCCGTCTGCGATAGGGTGGTTAAGTAATCAGCACGGAGGACAAAATATGTTCAAAGACAAAAGTGTGGCTGTGACCGGGGCAGGAACGCCGGGGGGAATTGGACGCGCCATCGCGGATATGTTTATCGCGGGCGGCGCCAAAGTTGCGATTTGCGACCTTGAGGCCCCGACGGCACTCGCCGCTGAAATTGGCGCTACCGCATTTTCATGTGACGTATCAAGCGAAGCCGCCGTGCAGGCCTTTATTAAAGGCGCAGAAGCGGCGAACGGGCCGCTCGATGTGTTTGTCTCCAACGCCGGGGTGGGTTTCGGTGATAAAGATCACGCAGGCGGAGCGTCGAATCAGGCGTGGGAAACGAGCTGGCAGGTCAATGTTATGGCGAACGTCTATGCGGCGCGCGCGCTTTTGCCCGGCTGGGTCGAGCGCGGTTCTGGCCGGTTTGTTATTACGGCCTCTGCGGCTGGTTTGCTCAACCAAATTGCCAGCGCTTCTTACAGTGCCACGAAGCACGCGGCTGTCGGTTACGCGGAAGCAATCGCAATTGCCCATAAGGGGGACGGCATTGACGTTCATTGTATCTGCCCGCAATATGTGCGCACAAATATGACCAAAGGCGCGAAGTTCGCCGAGGAAAGTAAAGATGGCTTGCTAGAGCCGTCAGACGTCGCAAATGCGCTGAAAGCTGCGATCCAAGATAATCATTTCCTTGTTCTTTCCCATCCGGTTGTGGGCGATTATTTCCGCGCGAAGGCGATGGATTATGACCGCTACATTTCCGGTATGGCAAAGCTTAAATCCAAAACATCACAAGGTGATCTCCCACTATAAAGGACTCTACATATGGCCAGATTTGATCTTTCAGGAAAAGTTGCGCTGATCGCAGGGGCGAGCCGCGGCATTGGCGAGGCAATTGCACACGGATTTGCGGAACACGGCGCGACCGTTGTTTGCAGTTCCCGAAAGGTTGAAGATTGCCAGAAAGTGGCCGACGCCATCGTAGCCAAAGGCGGAAAAGCCACCGCCATGACCTTGCATTTGGGGGAAGTGGATACGCACGCCGCTGCGCTTGAAGCGCTTATGGACGCGCATGGCCGTCTTGATATTCTGATTAACAACGGCGCGACGAACCCATATTTTGGACCCGCTCATGAAGCCCCCGAAAGTGCCTATGACAAGACCATGGAGGTGAATGTCAAAGGCCCGTACTTTTTGTCGGCGAAAGCCATTCCGCTTATGATGAAGACGGGCGGCGGCGCAATTGTGAATGTGTCGTCTGTGGACGGGATACAGCCCGGCGTTGGCCGTGTTATTTACGGTATGACGAAAGCCGCAATTATCAATATGACCAAAGGTATGGCCAAAGAATATGGCGATCACAATATTCGCGTAAACGCGCTTCTGCCCGGATTTACAGATACAAAAATTGCCGCGGCTCTGAAGGCCGATCCCCGGCTGCAAGCGCATATGAACGCAAATTTTGCGATTAAGCGCATGGCATCACCAGAAGAAATGGTCGGCGCGGTGCTCTATATGGTTTCTGACGAGGCCAGCTATTTCACAGGCCAGGGTATGGTTGTTGACGGCGGAGCGATCATTTAAATGTCGAGCGAAAATCCTACAGTCGAAGTTCGCAAGGGCGAAGAACTCGATATTGCCGCGGTTGACGCCGCTCTGAAAGGGGCCGTATCCGGTTTATCCGGTACGCCCGAGGTCAAACAATATTCCAGCGGCGCGTCGAACCTGACTTATGCGCTAGATTATCCGGAGCGCCGGCTCGTTTTGCGCCGTCCGCCATTTGGCACTATTCCTAAATCTGGGCACGACATGCACCGGGAATACCGGGTGATGACGGCGCTCAAGCCGGTCTTCCCGAGCGTACCAAAAACGCTTTTCTATACAGATGATAAAGACATTATTGGCGCCGAGTTCTATGTGATGGAGCGCGCCGAAGGGCACCTTATTCACACCGATATTCCGAAAGAGTGGAATTGGGACGCGAAGACGACAGCTAAGCTTTGCGAAGAGTTTTTTACCAAGCTCGTCGATTTGCACAATGTGGACTATAAGGCCGTGGGCCTCGGAGATTTCGGGAAACCGGAAGGGTATGTGGACCGCCAAATTGGCGGTTGGAACCGCCGTTATGAAAAAGCGTGGACCGAGGACGTCGATAAATTTGAAGATGTGCGTGCGTGGCTCGACGCCAAGAAACCGGCGACCGAAATGGGCGCGGGTATTCTGCACGGCGATTTCCGGATTGATAATTGTATCTTGAACCTGAAAGACCCGACGCAAATTGATGCGATATTGGATTGGGAAATTTCGGCGCTCGGCGATCCGTTGATGGATTTGGGCAATACGCTGGCTTATTGGATACAGGCGGATGACCCGCCCGAAATGCACATGATGGTGCGGCAACCAAGCGCTGCGCCGGGTATGATGACGCGTCAAGAAATTCTTGATTTCTATGCCGCGAAGACCGGGACAGACGTGTCAAATTTCCAATTCTATTATGTTTACGGGATTTGGCGTTTGGCGGTGATTATCCAGCAAATTTATTTCCGTTTTTACCACGGACAAACAGATAATCCGAAATTCAAATCCTATGGACAAATGACAAACGGGCTGGGCAATCTTGCGCGGCAGAAAATTAAAACGGGAGTGTTGTAATGAGCGACCTTGAACAATTTCGCGCCGAGACGCGGGCCTGGCTAGAAGAAAACTGCCCGGAGGATATGCGCAAGCCTATGAAGAGCTTCGATGATGCGTGTTGGGGCGGCCGCAATTATGTTCCAAGCAGCGAAGGGCAAAAATTATGGCTCGAGCGTATGGGCGCGCGCGGCTGGACGGTGCCCACATGGCCAAAAGAATATGGCGGCGGCGGATTGTCCAAGGACGAAGCCAAAGTGCTGGAGCAGGAAATGAAGCGCATCAAGGCGCGTAGTCCGCTCGCAAGCTTCGGCATTTGGATGCTTGGCCCTGCGCTTTTGAAGTTCGGCAATGAAGCGCAGAAGAAAGAGTTTTTGCCGCCGATTGCGCGCGGGGAAATTCGTTGGTGCCAAGGCTATAGCGAGCCGGGCGCGGGATCTGATCTCGCGGCTCTCGCGACGAAATGCGAAGATAAGGGTGACCATTTCCTCGTGAACGGTCAAAAAGTCTGGACGTCCTATGCGGACAAAGCGGACTGGATTTTCTGCCTCGTGCGGACGGACCCGACAGCGAAAAAACATGAGGGTATCAGTTTCGTCCTGTTTGACATGGAAACGCCCGGCGTTGAGGCGCGCCCGATCAAGCTGATTTCCGGTTACTCTCCGTTCTGCGAAACCTTCTTTAATGATGTGAAAGTCAAAAAAGAGAACCTTGTGGGGACACTCAATAAGGGCTGGACGATCGCGAAATATCTTCTGACCCACGAGCGCGAAATGATCGGCGGCCAGAACGACGGTATTAGCCGTCCTTTACACGAAGTTGCCGCCGCGTCTCTCGGGCTTGTGGACGGAAAGCTTTCTGATCCCATGCTACGTGCCAAAATCGCCGAAGCCGAGATTGACGAGTGGGCATTCGGCCAGACAATGGCGCGCAAACTTGGCGAAGCCAAAGCGGGTGCCAGCCTCGGCGCAGATAGCTCGATGCTCAAATATTACGGAACGGAGCTGAATAAGCGCCGTTTCGAATTGATGATGGACGCTGCAGGTCACACAGGTCTTGAGTGGGATAGTGAGCGTACAGAGGGCGGTAAGCTGCCGCGCATGTGGCTTCGCACAAAAGGGAACTCCATCGAAGGCGGAACCTCCGAAGTGCAGCTCAACATTATTTCAAAACATATTCTTAAATTGCCGGGAGCATAAGGATGGGACTCATACTCAACGAAGACGAACAGCTTTTGGCCGAAAGCGCCGAAGGGTTCTTTGCAGACAAATCTCCGGTTAAAGCGATGCGCGAGCTGCGCAACACACAAGACGAGACGGGGTTTGACCGTGCGCTTTGGAAGGAAATGGCCGATATGGGGTTCGCGGGTGTTCTTATCGACGAAGATCATGGCGGCGTCGATATGGGCTTTATGGCGGCGGGCCTTTTGGCCGAGCAGATGGGCCGTAACCTGACCGCATCTCCGTTTCTCTCGACCGCTGTCCTTGCGGCGACGGCGTTGATGGAAGGCGGTTCATCCGAAGCCAAAGATGAGTGGCTTCCCAAAATCGCATCTGGCGAGACGATTATGGCGCTGGCGCTCGAAGAGGGCGTGAAGCACAATCCTGCGGCAACGGCCATGACGGCTGAGCGTTCCGGCAATGGCTTTAAGCTCTCAGGGTCTAAAGGTATGGTGCTTGACGGGCATGTGGCGGATCAGTTGATCGTCGCAGCGCGCACATCCGGCGACGCCGGAGAGGATGACGGATTGACGCTTTTCCTCGTCAGCCCAAAATCCAAGGGTCTTACGTCCGAGACTTTTACCCTTGTGGATAGCCGCATTGCGACAGACATCGCGTTCGATGATGTGGAAGTCAATGCCGATGCCGTGATTGGCGAAGTTGGCAAGGGCATGGACGTTCTGGGCGCTGTTTTGCGCGCTGGCCGTGCGATCTTGTCGGCCGAGCTTTTGGGCGCGGGCGCGGAAGCGTTTCGCAGTACCACAGACTATATTCGCGAGCGCAAGCAATTTGGCACCGAAATCGGGTCGTTCCAAGCGCTTCAACATCGTTCGGCGCATCTTTATTCCGAACTTGAAATTTGCCGTTCGGCGGTTCTCGCTGCGCTCACAGCTCTCGACCAAAAGGCTGAAAATGCCGATTTGATTGTGGCTATGACGAAAGCCAAACTCGGCAGCGTTGCCAAACTTGCGGGCCTCGAGGGCGTGCAAATGCACGGCGGCGTCGGTATGACGGACGAATATGACATTGGCCTGTTTTTAAAGCGCATTCGCGCGGCACAGGAATTATTTGGTGACGCCCATTACCACATGGACGCCATTGCAAAAATGAAAGGTTACTAGGATGAGCAATATGGATTTAGGTAAGAGCGAGCGCGTTGCGCCGCTCGTTGAGAAAATTCGGGATTTTGCGCGCAATTTCGTCGCGCCGCTTGATAAAGAGTTTCATGAGCTTGTGGGCACAGCGCCCGGCGGACGGTTTGACATATCAGAGCGCCAGCACGAGATTTTGAACATCGTTAAAGGCGAAGCACGCAAGCGCGGACTTTGGAATTTCTGGCTCACAGAATCCAAAGAGGGCTATGGTCTGTCCACGGTTGAATATGCCTATGTCGCCGAAGAACTCGGATGGGTTCACTTGGCATCCGAAGCCATGAACTGCTCTGCGCCGGATACGGGCAATATGGAAGTTCTGGAGCGTTACGGCACGGACCAGCACAAAGAGCAGTGGCTCAAACCGCTTCTTAACGGTGACATCCGCTCCGCCTATTTGATGACCGAGCCTGATGTGGCGTCGTCTGATGCGACCAACCTTGAATTTAGCGCCGTGCGCGATGGCGATGAGTGGGTTCTGAACGGCGAGAAATACTGGTCTTCTGGAGCGGGTGATCCGCGCTGTAAGGTTTATATCCTCATGGCGCATACGCCGGATGAGAACCGCTCCAAGCACGAGCAGCATTCCATGTTTGTCGTTGAAGCCGGCCTTGAAGGTATCGAGATTTTACGCCCGATGATGGTGTTTGGTCACGATGATGCGCCGCACGGCCATATGCATATTCGCTTTACCAATGTTCGCATTCCAGCGGACGCGCTTCTTATCCGCGAAGGCGCGGGCTTTGAAGTGTCCCAAGGCCGTCTCGGCCCCGGCCGGATTCACCATTGCATGCGATCCATCGGTCAGGCTGAAAAAGCGCTTCAGCTCCTTTGCAAGCGCTCGCTCGAGCGTGAAGCGTTCGGAAAGCAGCTCGCCTTCCTCGGCGCAAACTTCGACATTATTGCCGAAGCCCGTATCGAGATCGAACAGGCCCGTTTGCTTTGCCTAAAGGCGGCGTGGGCGATGGATACCATGTCCAAACGCGACGCTGCGCCTTGGATATCCATGATTAAAGTGGTTGCGCCGCGCATGTCTCTCAAAGTGATTGACGAAGCGATGCAAATTCATGGCGGTGTGGGAATTTCACAAGATACGCCGCTGGTTGAGATGTACCAAGGACAGCGCACATTGCGGTATGCCGATGGTCCTGATGCGGTTCACCGCAGGCAGGTTGCTCGCAAGGAACTTCGCGGTTATACCAACCAAAAAGTTTAGGGAGTTTCTATGCCGTCCTTTGATATTGTCTCTGAAGTGGATCTGTCCGAAGTTGATAATGCTATGCATAATCTCGCGAGAGAGATCGCCGTGCGTTATGATTTTAAAGGCTCTAAATCCACGGCGGAACATAAGGACGGCGTCATTACCGTTTTCGCGGATGATGATCTCAAGCTCAAGCAAATGCACGAGATCCTGCGAAGCAATTTGAATAAACGCGGTATCGAACCGGGGCAGCTCGACTATCAAAAGGTCGAGCCTGCTGCCGGTCAGTCCGTACGCCAGAATATCGTTGTCAAAGAGGGCATCGAGAAAGAGCTTGGCAAGAAAATCGTCAAAGAGATCAAAAGTGCCAAGATGAAGGTGCAGGTCGCTATTCAAGGCGATACGCTCCGCGTGACCGGCAAAAAACGCGACGACCTCCAAG
Source organism: Maricaulaceae bacterium (assembly GCA_048268905.1). Classification (GTDB taxonomy): domain Bacteria; phylum Pseudomonadota; class Alphaproteobacteria; order Caulobacterales; family Maricaulaceae; genus JACOMS01. The sequence goes on from JBLWUN010000001.1 coordinate 528,730, forward strand.
AGGCCATACAATTCGTCAAAGGCCTCGCACTCGAACTGCCGCTCCAATACAAAAACTTCCGCGACTAGCGACCTCCTCCTTTGGGGGCTCTACGTTTTCGGGCGACAGCTATGCACGCCTGATGACTTGCCCTTTCTCTGTTTCTCGCGCATAGAGCCTCAAAAATTGAGGTTCGACGTGGTAACACCTTCTAGTAAACGCCAAGATGTCTTGTCTAATGTAAAGCTTCCGCTGCCTTTGCTGGAGCTTGTGGTTATGGTCGCGTCTATGATGGCGCTCAATGCCTTTGCTATTGATATTATGCTCCCCGCTCTGGGAGATATTGCGGATACGTATCAACTCAAACACGCCAATGATCAGCAGCTCATCGTCTTTAGCTACATACTTGGTTTTGGGTTGCCTCAGCTGGTTTTTGGGCCGGTATCGGACGCGTTCGGGCGGCGAAATCTCTTGCGTATCTGTCTTATAGGCTATGCTATTGCGGGCTTTGCCTGCATGTACACGACCACGTTTGAGCTTTTGCTGGTTGTACGTTTTTTACAAGGGGTTGTAGCGTCGGGAATCCGCGTTGTGGCGGTGTCGATTGTACGAGACCTTGTGGCTGGCCGCGCCATGGCGCGGGTCATGTCGCTTGTGATGACGATTTTCATGATCGTTCCAATTATTGCGCCTGCTGTCGGGACCTTGGTGATTGCTTTGTCGTCATGGCATTGGTCGTTTGGCGTGCTGGGCGTGGCGTCGCTGGCGCTTTTGGTTTGGGTGCAGCTTAGATTGCCGGAAACACTTGCGATGGAAAAACGCTCCCCGTTGAGCTTGAAAAACATCGTGGGATCGTTCGGTGATGTTTTAGGAAACCGCGTGACGCTCGGCTATATGGCGGCCAGCGGCGTGATCTTCGGGGCGCTTTTCGCGTTTATCAGTTCGTCCGAACAAATCTTTTCCGACGTCTTTGACGAGGGGGACCGCTTTGCTTTGTGGTTTGCGGTTATCGCTGGCGTGCTCGCGGTCGGCAATTTAACGAATTCCCGGCTCGTCGAGCGGTTTGGTATGCGCCGTATTAGCCACGGCGTGATTTTCGGGTTTATTCTTTTGTCGCTGACAAACGCCATCGCGCTGCATATCTTTGGCGAAAAGTTATATATCTTTGTTCCGCTCTTTGCTCTGACTTTCGGGTGCTTTGGTATGATGGGCGCGAATTTCTCGGCAATTGCGATGGAGCCTCAAGGTAAAAACGCCGGAACCGCCAGTGCAATTTATGGATTCGCCACAACGACCGTGGCCAGCTTTTTTGGCTGGGCCGTCGCAAGCAATTTCAACGGCCATGTGACGCCGGTTTTGTTTGGATTTGTCGCCTTGGGTGTTCTCGCGTTAATGATCGTTTTGATCACCGAGCGCGGAAAGCTTTTCGAGCTTGGCCACTAGCGTTTCAGGCGCGTTGATAAAATCACAGACGTTTCGGTGCGCTCGACGCCGTCAATAGCGATGATTTTATCGATGACAATATCCAGATCGCTAACCGATAAGGCGGCGACTTCGGCAATGAGGTCATAAGGCCCCGAGACTGAGTAGATCGCTCTGACGCCGTCAAGTTTTGTCATGGCGTTGATAATGTCTTGCGTCATTCGCGGGCTGACAGTCACGGATACATGCGCTTTGATTTCTTGATCCCGGTAGGCGCTGGAGAGCTGTACGGTGTATCCGCTAATCACACCTTCGCTTTCGAGACGGTCAATCCGTTTTTGCACCGTAGAACGCGAGAGCCCCAATATTTTGGCCAGCTCGGTTGTTGAGGCCCGCGCATTCCCGCGCAGAACGCCCAGCAATTGTTGATCCTTGAAGGTGATCCGCATAAAATTCCTCAATTTGCGCAGTTAACTTATCATAATGCTAAAACTAATACAATAAATTGCTCATATTGTGACTACAAAAAGCCACAAACTTTTGATTGTATGGGACGAGTCGGGAGAGTTCCCCGGAGGGCGGCAACCGACATATGCAACCGACACATTAAGGGCCTTATGAGCGATACATTTCTGATACGCCCTGTCAGGGCCGAGGACGCCGAAGGATTGCTCGCATTGGTGAAAACCTCTGCGGGAGGACTTTCCAGCCTGCAGCCACGCTTGGATTTTTTAAAGAAATATATCGCCAGCGCCGAGAAGAGTTTCGCGGGCGATATCCCCACGGAGGCGCCGCATAAATATTTGATGGGTCTCTTCGAGGTGGCGTCTGGCCGTCTTATCGGATGCGCCGCCGTAAAAACCCGTATTGGCATCGACTCACCTTTCATCAATTTCGATCTCCGGGGCGATGCGCCGGATCAGTACCTTCAGGCCTCCTCGCGCTTTAAGGGCGCGACAGAGGTGGGATCGCTGTTTTTACATGAAGATTTTCGCGCCGATGGTTTGGGCCGATATTTGGCCAAAGCGCGCTATCACCTGATGGCGGCTGAGCCTTGGCGTTTTGGCGACGCCGTTATTGCCGAGCTTCGGGGCATTTGCGGCGTTGAAGGCAGCCCGCTGTACGATTACCTTTTCAAGGACAAGCTTGAGCAAACATTCCTTGAGGCGGATACAGAATATTTCGACCGCAACCCTGATGCGCTCGGCCAAATCGTTCCTATCGGCCGTATTCCGACCGGGAAAATGCCTGTGAATGTGCGCGCCTCTATCGCGCAGCCGCACCCCTCTGGCCGCGCGGCGATGCGCCTCTTGCAAGGGGAGGGCTTCATATTCTCCGGCACGATCGACCTTTTTGATGCCGGGCCCATTATGTCCGTTTACCGCGACACGATCCGCACGAATATGGAAAGCATTATGGCACCTGTGCGCTCAGGAGAGGTCTCCCACGAGGACCCGTTCATGCTTTTAAGCGCGGGCAATGTGGCGAACTTTCGCGCGCTGGTGACAAGAGGGCGCGGCGAAGAGGGCGGCGCTGTGATTGGCGCTAACGCGCTAAGCGCCATGGGCTGCGACTCTGGCGAGGTCGTTAGATATTGGCAGCAGACAAAACATCCCGTAAAACAACCGCGGCTTTCCTTGGTGAAAGCGCACGCATGATTCAACAATAGGAGCCAAATATGGCCGATCGTTCTTCGTCTCTCACACATAAGTGGGACGACCCCCTTTTTCTGGAAACGCAGCTGACTGAAGATGAGCGGATGATCCGGGACATGGCGCGTGGATATTGCACGGATAAATTAATACCGCGCGTGATTTCGGCGAACCGAGAAGAGCGCTTTGACCGCGAAATATTTAACGAAATGGGGGAACTCGGTTTGCTCGGCGCGATGGTCGCTGAGGAATATGGCGGGATTGACGCCAGCCACGTGGTTTATGGCTTGGTCGCGCGTGAAGTTGAACGCGTTGATAGTGGTTACCGGTCCATGATGTCTGTTCAAAGCTCGCTCGTTATGTACCCGATTGAGAGCTTTGCATCCGAGGCCAATAAGAAAAAATATTTGCCGAAACTGGCGTCCGGCGAGTGGGTTGGCTGTTTTGGCCTGACGGAATCGGATGGCGGGTCTGATCCGGGGGCGATGCGTACCACAGCGAAGAAAGTGGACGGCGGGTATATCCTGAATGGTACCAAGATGTGGATCACCAATTCACCCGCCGCTGATGTGGCCGTTGTTTGGGCCAAGCTGGACGGTAAAATCCGCGGCTTCACGGTCGAGCGCGGCATGAAAGGGTTCACGACGCCTGAAATCAAAGGCAAACTCTCGCTTCGCGCGTCCATTACGGGGGAGATTGCACTGGATGATTGTTTCGTACCGGAAGAAAACCTGTTCCCAGAGGTAACGGGCCTGCGCGGACCGTTCTCTTGCTTGAACAAAGCGCGTTACGGCATTAGCTGGGGCGCGATCGGGGCCGCCGAGTTCTGCTGGCACGCGGCGCGTGACTACGCCATGGAGCGGATTGTCTTTGGAAAGCCGATTGCGGCGACGCAGCTCGTCCAGAAAAAACTGGCGGATATGCAAACCGAGATTGCGCTTGGATTGCAGGGGTCTCTGGCGCTGGGCCGTGCGCTTGATGCAGGCGCCTATTCACCGGAATCGATTTCTTTGATGAAGCGAAATAATTGCGGCAAAGCGCTCGACATTGCGCGGGTCGCGCGTGACATTCACGGCGGCAACGGAATTTCCGAAGACTATCACGTTCTGCGCCATGCGATGAACCTTGAAACGGTGAATACCTATGAAGGCACTCATGACATTCACGCGCTCATTCTAGGCCGTGCACAAACGGGCCATCAGGCCTTTTTCTAGGCATGGCGCTCGAAATAGAGCGTAAATTCTTGGTCTGTGGAGACGGTTGGCGGACGGGTTCGCCAACCTATTTTAAACAGGGATATTTAAACCGTGACAAGGAAAGCACCGTGCGCGTCCGCATTGCGGGTGAGCGGGCTTTTTTAACCGTGAAAGGCCCCACGCACGGGCTGACACGCACCGAGTTTGAATATGAGGTCCCGGTTCAAGACGCCCAATCGATGCTTGGCCTTTGCCAAGGCCCTCTCGTCGAGAAGAACCGCTGGCTTGTGCCGATGGACGGCCTGACATGGGAAGTGGACGAATTTTTCGGTAGCAATGACGGGCTGATTATTGCCGAGATTGAACTACCATCGGAAGATCACCCGTTTGACAGGCCAAGCTGGGTCGGAACAGAGGTGAGCGGCGACAAGCGCTATTTTAATTCTCAATTGAGCCTAACCCCGTTTAAAAGCTGGCCGGAAAATCAGCCAGCCTAGCCTGCCTTCATCAACGCAATACCGTAATCTTGCTCGAAGAGGTAGAGCAGGTTTCTGGCCGCTTCGCCGCGCGGCGTTTCAAGGGCGGGATCTATTTGCGCGAGGTGGCGGGCGTCCTGATAGGCGGTTTCCAAAAGCGATTTATGGACGTCGAGATCTGCGAGATGAAACTTCGGGAGTCCGCTTTGACGCGCCCCTAAAAGGTCCCCGGAACCCCGCAATTCCCAGTCTTTTTCTGCGATCATAAATCCGTCCTCCGACGAGCGCATAATCTCGAGCCGGGCTTTGCCGCTGACGGATAGCGGACCTTGATAGAGCAAGAGACAGGACGATTGTTTGTCCGACCGTCCCACGCGCCCGCGAAGCTGGTGAAGCTGGGCAAGGCCGAAACGCTCTGCGTGCTCGATAACAATCACTGTCGCGTTAGGGGCGTCGACGCCCACTTCGATGACGGTTGTTGCCACGAGAATATCAAATTCGCCGCGTTTGAAACTCTCGGACACATTTTGCTTTTCCTGAGCCGAGAGCCGTCCATGTATAAGCCCAACGCGGCTTCCGAAACGGGCGGTCAGGTGCCGGTAACGGTCATCGGCTGATGTCAGGTCAATGAGATCGCTATCCTCCACAAGCGGGCAAACCCAGTAAACTTGACTGCCTTTCTCCACGGCGCGGCCGACGCCTTCGACAATATCGTCAAGGCGCTCCATCGGGAGAATGCGCGTCTCAATGGGCAGGCGTCCGGCGGGTTTTTCATCGAGTTTGGACACGTCCAAATCCCCATAAGAGGTGAGGGCAAGCGTGCGCGGGATCGGCGTCGCCGTCATGACCAAAAGGTCGGGGCGCCGGCCTTTTTGGGTCAGTTTCATACGGTCATGCACGCCGAAACGGTGCTGCTCGTCAATGATCACAAGGCCGAGATCGTGAAACTCAACCTTGTCTTGAAAAAGGGCGTGTGTGCCCACAATCACGTCAATATACCCTTCCGAAAGGCCGGTCATCAGGGCGTCGCGCGGCTTGCCTTTATCGCGCCCTGTCAAGGCTTCGACAGTGAGGCCCGCGGGCGAGAGCATCGCCTTTAGGGTGTCTGCATGTTGCCGTGCGAGAATTTCTGTGGGGGCCATGATGGCCACTTGCGCTTTGCTTTCGGCCACATGGGCGGCGGCCATGGCGGCGACAAAGGTCTTACCCGCCCCCACATCACCTTGCAGCAGCCGCGCCATACGGAAGGGTGATTTTAGGTCTGCGGAGATTTCAGAAAATGCACGGGCTTGCGCGGCGGTCGGTTTGAACGGCGCGGCCTTTAAAACGTCGTCCACATAGGCGCCGGACGTGTTAAAGGCGCGGCCTGACTGGCGGCGTGTGTTTTCCCGTACAAGCGCCATTGCAAGTTGCTTGGCAAGCAGTTCGTCATAAGCCAGTCTCTGCCGCGAGGGCGCGCCGGGATTGGCGTCTACCGGATGTTCAGGCTGATGCATATGGCGCAGCGCCGCATCGAAATGCGGCCAATCTTGCTGGGCCATCATATGTTCATCAAGCCATTCGGGAAGCGGTGAAATTTTATCCACCGCTTGCATAACCGCTTTGTGGGCGATCTTTTGCGATAATCCGGCGGTGAGCGGATATTGCGTTTCGTATAAGGGCAGTTCGCCGATATTCTCGGGCGCAAGAACGTAATCCGGATGTGTCATTTGCAGTTCGGCGTTAAACACATCGGTCTTGCCGGAGATTATCCGAACCGCGCCCTCGGGTAGAATACGGTTAAGATAGTCGGCGCGGGCCTGAAAGAAGACAAGGGTCATATCGCCCGTTTCGTCGAAGACCCGAATACGGTAGGGGCGTCCTTTAAACGCGGGTGGATTGTGGCTCCCCACCGTCACTTTGAAGGTGCAAATCTCGTCTTTTTTCGCGCCTGATAAATGCGGGCGGTAGGAACGGTCAATGACGCTGGCGGGCGGTGTGAAGAGCAAGTCTTTTACCCGCGTTCCCATGGCGCGGCCAAGTGCTTCGCGTACGCGGTCACCCACGCCTTTAAGGGACGTCACGTCAGCAAAGTAGGGAAACAGGTTATCCGGTCTCATAGGCTTTATGTGGCCGAGAACGCCGCCTGACGCAAGTTTAAGACGCGGGAAAGTTTAGCCCGCAATACGGGCTAAAGTGCCGCCAGGTTTGGGAAGGTCCGCGGCCTTATTTTATGGGCGACGCAGGGGGTTTGCAGCCTCGGGCCTCCCCCAACGCTTTGAGGTAACCGCGGCGGACTGTTGCATAGTTGAGCGTCGCATCCAGTTTCTTGTCATATTCGGAGGCGCCCGATACAAACCGGACCAGTCCGCCATAGGGGAGAATGGCATCAACGAGTTCCGATGTGGTGCGGCCTTGCTTTGTGTAATGCTCGTCCGAGTCCCAATCGGGGCCGGCAAATTCCGTGAGCCTCTTCACCTCGGCTGTGATGGATTTACAATTTAGCGCGATATTCTGCACATAAGGGTTGTCAAGATTTTCGAGGAACTCAGGAATATCTGTTTTCTTCAAATTCAGAGCTTTAACCGGCGCGTCAATCACGGCGTCCGGTGCATCAACAACATTCTGTTTGGCCTGTGTTGTTGTACATCCGGCCAAACCGACTATGGCGATAAGGGTAACAGGTAATTTCAAGGTGCGCTCCTTAAGACGTGTTGATCGACGCCTCTGTTTAGGTGCCAGCTTTTGCGCCGTAAAGCGATTAGTTCAGTTGCGCTTCGGGCCGTGTAACCGCGCCTAATTTTTCTCCTCAAGCGCGGTCTTGATGACGCTTACGGCGTCTTGGGTGAAGGCATCAAAAAAACCGTGGCCCCAACCCGGACAGTCTATGATCTCGCCGTTTTGGAGGTAAGGTTTGATGCGCGGCGTGAAAACCGCCAAATCGTCATCCGGGTTAAGAATTGTAATTTTATGGGGTAGCTGGCTTACGGTTTGCGTGAATTTTGGCGCATAGTTGAAAGCGGCCCGGTGCCCCCATTCATAAAATTCGCCCGCGCGCAGGTTTTCCGCAAATGATTCGGCCAGCCCTTCAAGGGTCGTGCCCGGGCCTCGGTGGGCGAGGACCGCCTCCCACATTTTACGAAAGCGCGTGCCGTGCTCATCGAGCGGAATTTCCGAGTATGTTTCGTGCATGTGGCGGATTTCCGCTTCGGTAAAGACCGGGGCGGAGATAAGCACAATGCTGCCAACGCGGTCCGGCTGTTGGCGAGCGGCTTCGACGGCGACTTCGCTCCCCGTGTGATAGCCTAAAAGATCCAAATTTTGTAGGCCGAGCGCGTCCGCTGTGTCCCAGAGGCTTTGCGCATAGTCTTCGATGCTGACATGCGGCTCGGCGGGGGGAGGGGCCGATTCGCCAAATCCCGGATAGTCATGGGCCATGACCAGACGGTCCGCGGCGGCAGCTGCCATAAACCGCGAAAATATGCGGCCCGATTTCGGGCTCATATGCAAGCAGGCTAAGGGTCGGTGGCTCGCGCTTTCGGGGGTTGATACCCGTACATGAATTTGACCGTACTGGCCGTCGATGAATTGACGTCTGGGTTTCATAGGAGGCTCCGTTTTTCGCAATCTGGCAGAAACCCCTCACGGCGTATTTGCGCTGGAACAAGTGGGCGGCGGCGTCCCCGATTTTCCATTCTGGACAATTTCGCGCACAGATTAGAGATATTCACAAGTGACATGTTGGGCCGCGTCCTCTATCACCGCGCCTATGACCGACCCGCTCCGCAAACGCCTATTGTACCGCTCGAACTATCGAGGCTTCAAAGAAGCTGATATATTGCTCGGGGGGTTTGTGAAAACCTATATCAATGAGATGAGCGACCTTGAGGTGGCGCAGTTCGAGCACCTTTTAACGGCCAAAGACCATGATATTTATGATTGGTACACAGGGACACAAACACTCCCCGAAGAGTATGATACGCCCTTATTTGCCAAGCTAAAGGCCTATAAACCCGCCCTTTAATCACATCCAAGCCATAGAACAGACGACGTGCATGCAGATTCAATTAAGTAGGTATTGCGGGCCGGAAGCGCGCCTCACAGCCGCCGGATTGCCGGACGGCGCCGATGCGCTTGTGGTCACGAAGGCCGTTCAGAAACGCGGTGGGCGAGCCTTGTTCGTGGCGCGTGATGATAGCCGCGCGGCGGGTTTTGCGGCGGCTTGTCGTTTTTTCGCGCCTGATCTACCGGTGCTAAATCTACCGGCGTGGGATTGCCTGCCCTATGACCGCGTGTCGCCAAGCCGTACGCTGGCGGCCCGGCGCGCGGGGGCCTTGCATACGCTGATTGCGACGCCGCACGATTTACCGCTGATTATTGTCACGACCATCAGCTCCGTCATGCAATATGTCCCGGCAAGGGACGTGATGCGAGCGGCCGGGTTTGAAGCCAAAGCCGGACATGAGCTCAAGCGTGAGACGCTGGAGCGCTATCTGTCGGATAATGGCTATAGCCGCGCGTCGACGGTTGTTGAAGCGGGTGACTTTGCAATTCGCGGCGGGCTCGTCGATGTTTTCCCGCCTGCACTCGACGATCCGATCCGGCTGGACTTCTTTGGCGATGAGCTTGAGTCTATCCGCGTTTTTGATGTCGAAACCCAGCGCACAACGCGCAAGCTTGACTCGATCCAGTTCGCGCCCGTGAGCGAAGTGCTGATGAACGAGGAGACGATCTCCGAATTTCGCCGCAGCTATATTGCAGCGTTTGGCGGCGGTATTAGCAAAGATCCCGTCTATGCGTCAGTCACCGAAGGCATCCGCCCGCAGGGCGTCGAGCATTACATGCCGCTCTTTTATCCGCATATGGAAACCGTTTTTGATTATGCGGGACCAGACGCGCTTATCGCGTTTGATGGCCTGATTGACGAAGCCAAATCTGAACGCACGGAACTGGTTACGGACTTTTATGACGCCCGCGCAGACCATGCCAAAGCGCGCGATAGCGGGTCTGGTGACCCGATGAAATCTTCGGGCGTCTTTCGGCCTCTGCCGATGAAGCAGCTCTATGTGCCGGATGCCGACTGGGAGGAGCGCCTTGCGGCCTCCATCGTCCGGCAACATGCACCGCTTGTGCCTGATGTGGATAATTTGATTGATTTTGGTGCCCGCGCGGCGCGGAGCTTTTCCAATGAACGGCGCACTGAAGGCGTGAACGTCTTCGAGGCTGTGATTGATTATATTAATGACCTGAAGGCGGCCAAAAAGCGGGTTTTGATCGCGGCGTGGACCGAGGGGTCTTCTGACCGGTTGGGACATGTTTTAGATGATCACAACCTCGTCGCAAGTCTGGAGCGGCGCGGCCCGGATGCCATGCAAGTGCCGCTCGGGACGGCGCGGCGAGTTATCCTTCCCATAGAGCAGGGGTTTATTCTCGGTGACTTGGCGATCATCTCCGAGCAGGACATTCTCGGCGACCGGCTTGTCAATCGGGGCCGGAAACGCAAAGCCCAGAATTTCATTTCCGAGGCGGCGGCGCTGCAGCCCGGTGACCTTATCATTCATATCGATCATGGCCTAGGCCGCTATCTGGGCCTAAAAACGCTTGATGTGGGCAACGCGCCTCACGATTGTCTCGAGCTTGAATATTCCGGCGATGCTCGCCTCTATCTACCCGTTGAAAATATCGAGCTTCTATCGCGTTACGGCGCGGGGTCTGAGCATCCTGTGCTCGACAAGCTGGGCGGAGTGGCGTGGCAGTCTCGCAAGGCCAAGGCCAAAAAACGCCTTCAAGATATGGCGGGTGAGCTTATCAAAGTCGCCGCGAAAAGAGCGATGCGGACGGCGGAGCCCGTTCCGGCCTCAGACGGGCTGTATGACGAGTTTTGCGCGCGTTTTCCCTATGTGGAAACTGACGACCAATTGTCCGCGATTGAAGATGTGATGGGCGATTTACAAAGTGGCCGTCCAATGGACCGTTTGATTTGCGGCGATGTGGGCTTCGGTAAAACCGAGGTTGCGCTGCGCGCCGCCTTCGCGATGGCCATGACCGGCAAACAGGTCGCCGTGGTGGCCCCGACGACCATCTTGTGCCGCCAGCATTTCAAAACATTCTCCGAGCGGTTCCGGGGCTGGCCTGTCAAAGTGCGGCAGCTATCGCGGTTGGTTTCGGCCAAAGACGCCAAGCTCACGCGCGAAGAGATCGCAAAAGGGACGTGCGAGATCGTGATCGGAACGCATGCGCTATTGGCCAAATCGATTAGCTTTTCAAACTTAGGCTTGTTGGTCATTGACGAAGAGCAGCGCTTCGGGGTTCAGCACAAAGAACGCCTGAAAGCGCTTCGCGCCGACGTGCACGTACTTACACTGACGGCCACGCCTATTCCGCGGACATTGCAAATGGCACTGTCCGGTATTCGCGACCTCTCCCTTATCGCAACGCCGCCTGTGGACCGTTTGGCCGTGCGTACCTATATTTCGCCGTTCGACCAAGTGTCGTTACGCAAAGCCATTTTGCGCGAGCGGTATCGCGGCGGGCAGACGTTCTTTGTGGCCCCGCGGATTACAGACCTACCGCGCCTCGAAGAATTCATGCGTGACCATGTGCCTGAGGTCAAATATGTCATTGCTCACGGGCAAATGGCCGGGGGCGCTCTCGAAGATATTATGACCGCCTTTTATGACGGCGAATATGATGTGCTTCTGTCCACGTCGATCATTGAAAGCGGGATCGACATTCCGTCCGCGAATACGATGATTGTCTACCGCGCGGACCGATTTGGCTTGGCGCAGCTTTATCAAATGCGCGGCCGCGTTGGGCGGTCGAAAATCCGCGCTTATGCCTATTTGACAATCCCCGGGGAGCATGTGGCGACGAAAGCGGCGCTGCAGCGTCTCAAGGTTCTACAATCCCTCGACACGCTCGGCGCAGGCTTTACCCTTGCCAGCCACGATCTTGATATGCGCGGCGGCGGTAACCCGCTGGGCGAAGAGCAATCGGGCTATATCAAAGATGTGGGCGTGGAGCTGTATCAACATATGCTCGAAGAGGCGGTAGCCGAGCTTCGCGATGACGATACGATGGTGGATCAAAGCTGGTCGCCCAACGTCAATGTGGGTGTGGCGATCCTTATTCCCGAGACCTACATCGAAGACCTAAATCTGCGCCTCGCCACATATCGCCGGATCGCGGACATTGAAGATGATGGTGCGGGCGATGCGCTGGCGGCGGAACTTATCGACCGTTTCGGGCCTTTGCCGACAGAAGTGAAATCGCTCTTGCAAGTCATGCAGATTAAGCGTCTTTGCCGCCGCGCCGCTGTGGAGAAAATTGACGCCGGACCAAAGGGCATTGTTATGACCATGCGTCATCAAGACGTCAAAGACCCGTCCATTGTCCTCAACGCGATCACAACAAACAGCGGATGGCGGCTTCGCCCCGATCAAACCATTCTCGTTCTCGGGAACTATCAAGACGCCGAGCCGCGTATCAAAGGCACGATTAAAGCGCTTAAAGCGTTGGCCAGCTAGGGTTGGTTTCGCCGGAATAATGCGCGCGGGCGAATGAGCTGCCCGCTTTCATTTTGCTCGATGGCGTGTGCGAGCCAGCCTGACATGCGGCCGAGGGCGAAGAGAACAAAGCCGGCATGTTCGGGAAGACCAAGTTCACAGGCGAGGGCGGCATGGCCCATGTCTACATTTGGCGCTGCACCGCTATGTTGTTCGAAAGCCTTGAGAATATCCAAAATCTCAGATGATGGACGAAGCGCGCCTAGGAGTGACTTTGTCCGAATGTCGCCGCTCGGGTAAAGCGGGTGACCCATTCCCGGAATGTCGGCGTTGTCTTTCAGAAAAGTGTCTATCGGCCGGCCGGTTCTCGTGTGGGTTATGGCGCGCTCTAGAAAGTGTGTGGCATCTTGCGTCGCGCCGCCGTGAAGCGGGCCCGAAAGCGCGGCAAGTCCCGCGGCCATGCAGGCGGCGAGCGACGCACCGGTCGAGGCTGCGATCCGAACGGAAAACGTAGAGGCGTTGAGTTCGTGATCGCTTATCAGAACAAGCGCGCGGCGAACATGGTGCCTTGCTTGCGGGGTGAGGCGCCACACATTGCCCAGCCGGTCATGGATCGGCGCGTCATAGGATTGACCCAGAACGGCGTCGGCAAAGCCGGACAATAGAGACGCGGCCTCGGCGGCAAGGGACTCGCGAGAGCGGCCTAATATGGGCTGCCCAACGCCCGCCTTTTGCGCCAGAAATTCAAAAGCGCGCACTTTGGGATTGGGATTAATTTTCGCCGGAATATGGGACTGCAGCGGCAATACATCGATATATTGATCCGCACGCCAATGATGCCGCGCAATGTCTTCGAGGGAAAAAGTGTTGGCAAGCTCGCACGCATCTCGATCGCCAAACAGAAGCTGTCCGTCTTGAACGGTGGAAATTCCGGTTTCAAGAATGGGTTCACCCCATTTTATTGTTCCGGCCGCGACCTCCGCGCGTTTGCGCGGGCGGCGGCGCTTGGCGGCCATTTTGTTCACGTCTGGCAGGGCGTAAAGGCTTGCGCGGCTTCGCCCGCCGAGCGGTTTGGAGCGCACAAATCCTCGGCTCACATAGGCATACAGCGTTTCGCGCTTTACCTCTAAAAGGCGCAGCGCCACATCCACTTCAATCCATTCCAAAGAATTATTCATATTGATTATTTTAATCAATATTGACTAGGACGCAACAATTTCCTTTGCTGAAATCAAAAGAAAAGGAGTTAATTATGGACGCAGGCTTGGAAAACATCATCGCTGCCGAAACCGTCTTGTCGAAGGTCGATGGACTAAACGGGCGTTTGATAATTCGGGGGTATGATGTGGAGTCCCTCGCGAGACACCGTAGTTTTGAGGATGTGATACATCTTTTGTGGTCGGGGTTTTATGAGGAGTTGCCGAATACCACTGTCATTCAGTGTCAATTGGGCCGCGCCCGCCTTACGGCCTTCGGCAAATTACAGCCTTTTTTTCCTGAACTTGCGGCGCGCCCGTCAATGGAAGGGCTACGTTTGGCTCTGGCGACGTGTCCCGACGGGGATGATCTTGAGTGCGCTTTGAATGTCTTGGCGACCTTGGCTGTGGCCACGTGCGGGGCGGCGCGGCTTCGTAACGGGCGATCGCTTATTCCGCCAAACCCCGATTTGCCGCACACGGATGATGTTTTGTTTATGTCTAGCGGTGACGCGCCAGCGCCCGGTGTATCCAGAGCGCTTTGCGCCTATTTTAATACGGTGAGTGAGCACGGTTTAAACGCCTCAACGTTTGCCGCGCGTGTGGTTGCGTCGACGCAAGCGGGATTAACGTCGGCGGCGATTGCGGGGCTGAGTGCTTTAAAGGGGCCGCTGCACGGCGGCGCGCCGGGGCCCGTGCTGGATATGTTCGATGCGATCGGATCGGTCGATGGCGCGGAAGACTGGATTGAGGCGGCGCTTGCCCGGGGAGAGCGTCTCATGGGGTTTGGTCACCGAGTCTATCACGTGCGTGATCCGCGAGCGGACGCTCTGAAAAATGCGGTCAATGGACTTCCAACGGCGCAGGGGCGCTTGGCCTTGGCGCAGGCCATCGAGACCTCCGTCTTGAAAATATTAAGGCAAGCAAAACCTGACAGAAAGCTTGAAACCAATGTGGAATATTATACGGCCGTGCTTTTGGAGGCGCTGGACTTCAACCGCGCGGACTTTACATGCATCTTTGCATCTGCCCGTGCGGCCGGTTGGCTCGCGCACGCCAAAGAACAGCTCTCTACGCGCCGGATTGTTCGCCCAAAATCAGTCTATGTTGGACCTTTGCCCTTGGGAGGCGCGGCGACGGCGAAGTAGGCGGGCTTTAAGGCAAGGTTCCCCTAAGTGGTCATGTTGAGAACCATTTGACCCAAAGCTGGAAGCTCTGTGGTATAGGTGAAACGAGCATTGGCCTTCCACGGCGCAAGCGAAATGAGCGTGTTGCCTTGGCCAAAAAGAGCTTGCTTATCCGAACCTCATCAATAATCTGAACACAGATCAATTTCCAATGGAGACCCCTATGTTTAGCCATGTCATGCTCGGAGCCAACGACATCGAAGCCTCTAAGACTTTTTACGATGCGGCGTTAGGCGCGTTAGGCGTTCGCTCAGCTATGGTCGATCCAAAAGGCCGCGCCCTGTATTTGCACGGGGGCGGCGTCTTTATGTTGACCAAGCCTCTCGATGGACAGCCAGCAAACGGCGCGAATGGCGGTACACTTGGATTTGCAGCCAAAGCGCCGGAAGAGGTTGACGCTTTTCATAAAGCTGGCCTCGAAAATGGCGGCGCGGCCATCGAAGACCCGCCCGGCTGGCGAGAAGGCAACGGCATGAGGCTGTATCTGGCTTACCTCAGAGACCCTGCAGGCAATAAAGTCTGCGCCATGTGCCGCGGCTAGTTTCGCCTATAAAAGGCGCCTTTCGGTTTTCGGGTGCGCGCCTTTTTAATTGAATAGGTCGGGATGACATAATCTCACTCAAAAGGGCGTCCAAAAACATGACCAAAAAGCTCTTTGACTCTCTTATCATGTTTTTGGGGGCTGCGTTCGCGGTGCTTTTTTGCGTTATCGTCTTGCCGCCATTATTCGAGAGTGAAGACCTTATCGGGGCATTTGCTTCCGGGTTCGTCAATCCGTTCTCCACAGGGTATTCCCTAGATGCCATTTTCTGTGCCCTTATTCTCATTTGCTGGGCGCTGTATGAGAAGAAGACCTTGGGCATTAAACATGGCTGGGTCGTCATCCCTCTGAGCGCCATTCCAGGTGTCGCCACGGCATTCGCCGTCTATCTCATTCTCCGCTCCAGACAGATCGCCAGAATTGGGTCAGAGCGTCCAAAATAGGGGCTTTACGGCTCGCTTGGATTTTGCAGAGCAAGAAAACTCTCTGATTATCGCCGTCTTACCACTTCGACGCCTGCCGCTTCGGCTTTGAGGAGCGCTTGGGGTTTGGAGATGCGTACGGCGCAGGCTTGCACGCGCGGGTCGGCGGAAATCGCCCAGTCGGCGATGCGCGCTGCCAATGTTTCAACGAGCTGCACGTGGGCTTCAAGGGCGATCGCTTCGGCCTTTTCGGCGACAAGCCCGTAGTCGAGCGTTTCGTGAAGGCGGTCATCTTTAGGGGACGGCATGTCGCCCATATCCAGTTCTACATCAATGATCACGGGCTGCGTGGCTTCATATTCATGCGGATGAACACCAATAGAGGCCTGTATTTGAAGGCCGCGAACAAAGATACGCATGGCAGGTACGGACTCGCCGCGCAGCAGCCGAAAGATTGATTTGCGTGCCATGTTAATGTCCTGTTCCGATCATGAGATCTTCAGTCTGCCATGTCAGGTGCTGTCCGCCGTCAACTGTGAGCATTTGCCCCGTGACGCTTTTGGCGGTGAGTAAATATTTAACCGCATCGATAAGGGCGGCAGGCGGTGAGCCATATCCCAGCAA
Organism: Maricaulaceae bacterium; assembly: GCA_048268905.1. Classification (GTDB taxonomy): domain Bacteria; phylum Pseudomonadota; class Alphaproteobacteria; order Caulobacterales; family Maricaulaceae; genus JACOMS01. Next base: position 544,909 of record JBLWUN010000001.1, read on the forward strand.
TGTGGACTTTGTTTCCGCTTCAAAGTCTTGCTTGGTTTGCTGGGTATTGCGCAGCGTTGGTCCCGGCCCAACGCCGTTAACGCGGATATGGGGCGCGAGGGATTGCGCCAATGTTTTTGTGCTCCAATAGAGCGCGGACTTTGATAGGGTGTAGGTAAAAAACAAAGGATTGGGTTTCAAGACGCGCTGGTCAATCATATTGATAATAACGCCTTGGGCCTCCTTGGGGCATTGCGCGGCAAATGCTTGCGCGAGCCGAAGCGGGGCTTTGAGATTGATGTCCACATGATGATCAAACATCGCATGAGAGAAGGTCTCGGCGCGGTCTGGCTGAAAGGTTGAGGCGTTGTTGATAAGCGCCGTAAGTGGCCGTCCCAAGCACTCAGAGGCGCGCGTGACTAAGCTGTCGAGCTCAGCGGGGATATGCAAGTTCGCCGCTATAGCGGCTGCGGTGCCTCCCTGATCTTGAATGTTTTTAACGATCTGCTCTGCGCCGGATTTGGAGCGGTTATAGTGAACGCCAATGGCCCAGCCGTTTTTTGCTAGAGACAGGGCGAGCTCTCGGCCAACCCTTGCACCCGCGCCGGTAATGAGGACAGCCCCGGTCACCGGCGAACCCGTGCGCGCTCCCCGCAGGACGGACGGCGCACTTCCACACAGGACAAGCCTGGAAGGCGCGGTTCAAGGCGCTTAAAAAGCCAAAGCGCGATTTGTTCAAGCGCGGGCTGTTCTAGCCCCGGAACGTCATTGAGAAGCACGTGATCCAGCGGCTTGACTTCTTCGTTGATGATTTGCTCAATCTTCCAGAGGTCGCGGATCCAGCCTTTTTCCTCTTGGGCAAGCCCTTCGATGCGTACGGTCCCCGCGAAGGAATGGCCGTGGAGCTTTTTGAACAGATCATTGGCGTCTTCATGTTCGAAGAAGTGAGCGGCCTCGAACTGGAAGTCTTTCTCGATTTCGAATGTGAGTGCAGGGGAAGCCATAAAGCGGACCTAGATCACACCTTGAAGATATTCTCCGCGGACAAGCGCTGCGAGATAAAACGCATAGCTCAAAAGGAAGATGATCCCGGTTTTTCTGCCGATAGAGATACGGCGCAAGACGAACACAAGGAGGACGAGGATGGCCGCGAGCATGACCCACATATCGAAAATGAATAGCTCGTTTTTGATAATAACTTCGCCGGTTAGCGCTGACGCGCCCATAACGGCAAATATGTTGAAAACATTTGAGCCAAGTACGTTGCCGATCGCGACTTCGGAATGTCCGCGGTAAGCCGCGACCAGAACCGTCGCGACTTCCGGAAGGGACGTGCCGACAGCAACGATGGTCAAGCCGATGATGGTTTCGCTGATATTGTAAAACGACGCGATTTTCACGGCGTTATCAACGATCAACTGTCCGCCAATGATAAGCCCCACGAGGCCAACAATGACAAACATACCGGAAATCAGGACGGATTGCGGTAAACCGTCTTTACCTTCGTCGATCTCCGTCATTTCTGCGAGAATGGGGTCTTCCGCGCCGTTTTTAGAAAGCAAGAACATCCACCCAAGGTAGATTAATATGCCGGAAAATAAGATCGCGCCCTGCCAAATTTGCAAAGGATTGTGAATAAATGCGAGGACGATGAACAGAACCGTCGCACCGACGGCCACAAGCGCGTTGCGCGCGACGCCGGGCATGTTCGTGGGAATAGCCATGATCAGCGCGGGCGCGCCGAGCGCCAGCAGGACGTTGGCAATATTGGAACCGATGACATTGCCTGAGGCCAGCTCACTCGCGCCTTCCAAGACAGACTGGATACCGACCACGAGTTCGGGGGCCGATGTGCCGAAGGCCACGATTGTCAGACCGACGATGAGCGAGGGAACGCCCCAGTGTACGGCAAGGGCTGCTGCGCCGCGAACTAACCAGTCACCAGCCCAAATCAAAATGACAATGCCTACGATGAGTAGGCCAAAGCTCAGACCAATGCCCATGATTGAAAAACCCTAGTCGAAGCGCTTAAATTCAAGCAGGTTGAGACCGCCGAATAAAATTGCAATCAACAAGAATGTGAAAAGCGCTGGATCCATGTGGATTAGACCAAAGACGTTGATGCCGGATTGAATGAGTCCTGCCATGAAGACCTCCCGTGGGTGATTCAAAGTGAAAGCAAATCAATTGCTAAGTTGGGCGTCTATACCGCGCTTCCCAGCAAACGCCAAGTGCTCTTAACGGCTTATTTGTGCGGCAAATGCCGCCCTGCGAGAGAAGTCTTGTCAATGCGGCGGAATTTTGCTTACTTTCAATGAAAAGGGGTGGCTACTTATGAAAAAATATATCTTTACGGCGGCGATGGCCGTTCTGGCTCTTGGTGTTTCTTCGTGTGAGACCATTTCCGAAGATGATTGCCGGCTAGGCGCGTGGTCTGAGTATGGTTATCAGGACGGGTTAAACGGCCTTACAAGCGGCCGCGTTGCAGAATATGCTAAGAAATGCGGTGAGTATGGGGTAACGCCCGACAGCGCGGCTTATCTTGAAAGTTACGAGCGAGGCATCGTGAGGTATTGCACCTATGAACGTGGATATGAGCGCGGGGAGCGCGGCGATAGCTATAATCAAGCGTGTTCAGGCCCGCTTGCCGCAGATTTCGCGCCCGGATATGATGCGGGCCGCGCTATTTTCAATCTCCACAAAGAACATGATGCTCTTATCGCTGAATATGACAACATTCTCGCGAGCTTGGACGAGGTTCGCCGCAAACTTCGGGAAGACCAGATGGACGACGGCGAGCGCCGCCGCTTAATCAAGAAAGAAGGCCGGTTTGAACGTGAGGCGGAGGAAAAACGCGTCGATATTCGGACGTTCGAGCGTATGAATAATCTACCAAAACATAGTTTTTACTAGGCCGAATGGCCATTTCATCGTTTTCGAGGGGCGATGAAACGCTTATCTAAAGGTTGTTACCTGCATCTGCAGGGGCAAGCTTTTTTGGGAGGCTATCTTCGCTAGACGGAGAAACTCGTGCCGCACCCACACGCTGCGACGGCGTTCGGGTTTCGGATTTTGAAGGCGGAGCCGATAAGCTCGTGGGCGTAGTCAATTTCTGATCCAGAAAGAAACTCAAGGCTCATTTCGTCGATCAAAACTTTTGCGCCGTCGCGCTCCAAAACGATATCGTCGGAATTTGGCGCGTCATCAAAATCAAATTTGTACTGGAAACCGGAACAGCCGCCGCCCTCGACAGCGACGCGCATGAAGCGGGTCACGCCTTGTTTGGCCATGATCGCATTTATCTGTTTTGCGGCAGAGGCGCTGAGCGTGACATTCGAGTCGGTCATATGGCTGTCCTTTTCCTTTAGGGTCTATATATAAGGTGCCAGAATAAGAATCAAAGGCTGAAGCGCCTTGATAATACAGACCGAGAGGCCGAAGGAGCTGTTTTGGGTACTTTTTCATCTATTCGAGACCGTGCGATTTACGCGTCAGACCCCGATCAAAGTCGGGGCCGCCGCATCGAGCAGCCACGGAGTTCCGAGCGCAGCCCGTTTCAGCGCGACAAGGACCGTATTATCCACTCCAGTGCGTTTCGGCGTCTGAAAGGTAAGACGCAAGTGTTTGTCGCCCATGAAGGCGACTATTACCGCACGCGATTGACGCACTCTTTGGAGGTCGCGCAAATCGCGCGATCAATCTCCCGGGTTTTGGGGCTAGATGAAGATCTGGCGGAGGCGCTCGCGCTGGCACATGATTTGGGGCATCCACCTTTTGGACATTCAGGAGAGGATGCCTTGGCCGCGGGCATGGCCCCTCACGGCGGGTTTGATCACAATGCGCAAACATTGCGCATCGTCGAAACGCTGGAGATGCGCTACGCAGAATATGATGGTCTGAACCTCACTTGGGAGACCTTGGAGGGGATCGCCAAGCATAATGGTCCGCTCGTCACCCAGCCGTCGGACATACAGAAATTGCCCTGGGCGCTGACGGCGCTCGAAGATTGGGAGCGGCTAGAGCTCCACACCTATGCGGGGCCCGAAGCACAGGTCGCCGCGATTGCGGATGACATCGCCTACAATAATCATGATCTGGACGACGGACTTCGCGCGGGGCTGTTTACGGTGGCGGAGGTCAGCGAAGTGCCCTTCATCGGGGAAGCCTTTAGAGACGTGCGGCGCCGCTATCCCGGTATTTCAGAGGATCGCCTTATCCACGAAGCCGTGCGCGATATGATCGGCCTGATGGTCAATGATGTTCTGGCTGAGACGCGGGAGCGCCTACGCGCCGCTAATCCGCAAAGTGCGGATGATATACGCGGACTGGATCATGCGGTGGTCTCATTTTCCGAAGACTTTCGAGCCAAAGAAACTCCGCTAAGGGCCTTTCTCATGGAAAACATGTACCGGCATTACAAAGTCAACCGGATGATGGGGCAGGCGTCTCGTGTGGTCAGCGAGCTGTTTGATCTCTTTTTATCTGGGCCAAATCTTTTACCGACAGAGCTTAGCCGGTCATGTGATGGGCCCAATTCCTACAAAACAGCGCGGATTGTTTGCGATTATATTGCCGGTATGACAGATGCATTCGCCATCTCAGAACATAAGAAGCTTTTTTCGATAAGCGGATATTTATAGCGGAGGCCGCGCGGCCGCTTGCGTCGGCTGCGGCAATATTCAAGTTGACGTTCAGCGCTGTCGAGCGCTTAAGATGGGCTTTCTTGCAACAGCTAGGTTGAATATGAGACAACCCAAAATTTTGACGACGCTAAGACATTACTCTTGGCCTCTTTTTGCATCGGATACGCTTGCAGGCATAACCGTCGCGATGGTCGCCTTGCCGCTAAGCTTGGCCATTGCGATCGCGTCGGGGGCCACCCCTGCTCAGGGTCTTGTGACGGCTATCATTGGTGGTTTCTTTATTTCGCTATTGGGGGGCAGCCGCGTTCAAATTGGCGGACCTACCGGGGCGTTTATCGTTGTTGTTTTTGGCGTTATTTCGCAGCACGGCTATGATGGTTTAGTCTTGGCAACATTGATGGCCGGCGTTTTGCTGCTTGTTGCGGGATTTTTTCGAGCGGGAAGCTTAATGACCTATGTGCCGGAGGCTGTGGTCAACGGGTTTACGATCGGCATTGGCGTCATTATCGCGACCAGCCAGATCAAAGATTTTTTCGGCTTGTCCATCGAAAATGTCCCTGCGGACTTCACGGAAAAACTTGGGGCCCTGTGGAGCGTGAAAGAGAGCTTGAACAGCTCTGCCGTTATCGTGGCTTTGGTGACGATGGCGTTGATTGTGGCGGCGCGCAAGTTCGCGCCGAAATTCCCCGGCCTCATCGTAGCGATTGCGATTGGATCAGGGGTTGTCTTTTTGGCGAATATGTCCGTTGACACAATCGGCTCGCGTTTTGGCGAACTGCCGCGGCAATTACCTTTGCCGCACATTCCTGTGATTACCGGTGCAAAAATGATCGAGCTTCTTCCGTCAGCTATCGTCATCGCGTTTCTTGCCGGTGTCGAATCGCTTTTGTCAGCCATGGTTGCCGACCGTATGATTGATGGGCATCATCGTCCCAACGCGGAGGTCACAGCGCAAGGTTTCGGGAATATTATGTCGGCTCTGTTCGGCGGCATGCCCGTGACTGGCGCGATTGCCAGAACGGCGACTAATATTAATGCCGGCGGAAAAACCCCGGTCGCCGGCATGGTCCATGCGGGTGTGATCCTTTTGGTCATGATGATTGCGGCTCCGCTGGCCGGCTATTTGGCTATGCCTGCGATGGCGGCGCTTTTGATGGTCGTGGCGTGGAACATGAGTGAGCCTCATAAATGGCGGAGCTATCTCTCTGAAAGCCTCGCAAATAAGGCATTATTGGTCATTACGCTTGTCCTAACGGTTTTAGTTGATTTGACCGTGGCTATCGGAGTGGGGGTCGTGCTTGGTTTGATCCTTAAATTTTACACGCGCCGATCACAGGAGAAACGCTGGAGCGTGCCCAAGCGCTAGCTTTCCAAATTTAAGACGGTGTTGCCGCGCAGGAATGTAGGCATGATCGCGTAATCTAAAAATTGCCCGCGGGCTGTGCCACTTGCCGCGAAAATGGGTTGCATAGGGCCGCGTTCCTCCTTATAAGCCCTACGAATCCGGGCGGCCAAGTGCTGCCCCTATACTTATGGAGCATCTATGGCCCGCGTTACCGTTGAAGATTGTATTGAAAAAGTTCCAAACCGTTTTGACCTTGTTTTGATGGCCGCCCACCGGTCACGAAACATTTCTGCGGGCGCGGCTCTGACGATTGACCGCGACAATGACAAAACACCTGTTGTGTCTTTGCGCGAACTTGCAGAGGAAACTCTGGATATGGCCGACCTTCGCGAGAGCCTTGTGTCCGGTTTACAGCGGGTCATCATTGATGACGACATGCCAGAGGAGCAAGATGATGCGCCAATCCTCGCGCTTGAGCATGGTGAAAAAGCACCGAGCCAAGAGATGTCAGCCCACGACCTAATGAAGGCCCTGCAAGGCGATCGGGACAACGATACGTCTAGCCGTTTCTAGGGCTCTTAAATTCTTGGAAAATGCCGCCTTTCGAGGCGGCTTTTTTTTTGCCTAAGGATTGTTAGTCTTTCGGTATTGAGAAAAGTCAACTCATCGCGGTCTGGAATTGTGTGTATAGGCCAAACGGATTGCATAGGGGACAATTATGCTCGATTTTATAGCCTCAAATCAATTGGGGATTTTGCGGTGGCTTCATATTATCGCCATGGTGTACTGGCTCGGCGGTGAATGGGGCGTGTTCCAAACCTCTTATAAGGTGGTGAACCACAAGCTTTCATACGAAGAACGGATGCGCCACATGGATACGGCCTACCGCATTGATATTCTCGCGCGGACAGGGATTATCTCGTTGCTGCCACTGGGGATGCATATGGGCTACCTGCACGGCGTACAGCCTTTTGGCGGTAAGTGGCTTGTGGCGATGTGGGCGGTCTATGCGGTATGGCTCGCGATTACTTATGGCGCGTTTTTTAACCGCGGAAAGCCTATCGGGGCCTTACTTCGCAAGATTGAAGACTGGTCGCGCTATATCTTAATCCCGACGTTGATCATCGCAGGCGTGTCTTCTTTGACCGGTCATGGTCCCTTCGCGTCTGGTCCTGGCGAGAAGTGGTTTTCCGCCAAAATTCTCACGTTCGGATCTCTGTTGATTATCGGCGTAATCTTGCGCGTTATTATGCACCAGTGGGACGAGAAGTTTAAAATTCTAGCCCAAGGTCCGAATGCCGAAGTTGAGGAGACACTCAATAAATCAATCCGGCTCGGACGGTCTGTCGCCTATATTTACTGGGTGGGTATTATGATGACGGCCTTTTTTGGCGCTGTGAAGCCGTTCTAGGCGTCAATTCGCGGCGTCTATGAATGATCGAATATCCGCGAACACCGCGAAAAACATCTCTTCCGTGAGGCGTTTGGTGTTCGTGTTATAGCGAGAGCAATGATAGCTTGAGTAGAGCCTCCGGCCTTCGGGCAGTTCATTCACGGTGTGATGTCCAAACGGGGCGTCTTTTAAACGAAGTCCCATCGCCCGCACCGTATTATCATGTGAAATCTTCCCCAGCGTCAGTATAGCTTTAATCGAGGGCAGACTTTCGATTTGGTCTGTGAGGAAAGGACGGCACGCCGCGCCTTCCGCGCCGACGGGTTTATTCTCGGGAGGCAGACAGCGGACGGCATTGGTGATCATCGCGCCTTGGAGCGTCAGTCCGTCATCCTTGGTGCCGCCGTAAGTGCCGCACGTAAATCCGTGCGCGCCTAACGCCTTGTAAAGCAGATCACCCGCCCAATCGCCTGTGAAGGGCCGGCCCGTAGCATTGGCACCGTGCATTCCGGGCGCGAGCCCGACGACCAAAAGTTTCGGGGCCGGATCGCCAAAGCTTGGCACAGGGGCATTGTGATAGTCCGGGTATTTTTCCCGAAGCCCAATGAGGAAATTATGCAGGCGCGGACAGCGGTCACAATCGCGAGGGGGTTCTTTGAACATGGCCACGGTGAATTAGTCCTCGTCCGCGTCGAAATCATCATCCGCATAATCTTGATCGACCATCCCGCGTCCTTGCTTCGGGCGTCCGATCAGCCTGTCGAGGTCGGCAAGTTCAATGAAGGCATCGGCTTGGCGCCGCAGATCATCAGATAACATGGGCGGGTTGGATTTGCGGCTAGAAATCACAGTGACTCGAACCCCTTTTTTCTGAACGGCGCGCAACACAGCGCGAAAATCACCGTCTCCTGAGAGCAATAGCATGTGATCCACATGGGGCGCCAGTTCGAGCATATCTACGGCGATTTCCATATCCATATTGCCTTTAATACGGCGGCGTCCGTCGCGGTCGGTTTGTTCTTTGGCGGGTTTGGAAATGACTTGATAGCCATTATAGTCCAGCCAATCCATGAGGGGCCGAATAGGGGAGAAGTCATCATTTTCCAGCAGGGCTGTGTAGTAGTTCGCGCATATTAATCGGCCTTTGGCTCGAAATAGCTCCAAGAGCTTCTGAAAGTCGATGTCAAAGTCCAGGGATTTACCCGTTGAATAAAGATTCGCCCCGTCAATAAAGAAGGCGATGCGCTCGTCCGGATAAAATGCCATAAATGTCTCGAGTCATAAAAAGTAAAAAATATGAAGCCTATCTATATCGCGCTGGGCGCAAATCTGTCCAATAAAAAGGCTTCATTTATCAAGGCCTTAGAGCTGCTACGCCAGCGCGGTGTACAGTGTCTGGCGGTTTCGGGGCTTTGGCAAAGCCCGTCATGGCCGCCCGGTCAAGGGCATCCGGACTATCTGAATGCGGCGGCGAAGGTTGCGTTTGATGGTACCGCATTGGAGCTGCTTGAACATTTGCAGGCGGTGGAAGCCGAATTGGGGCGAGAGCGAACAGTCCGCAATGCGCCCCGGCCGCTTGATCTTGATATTTTAGATTTTAGAGGCGTTGTGATGTCCGGCGCCCGCCTGACGCTTCCGCACCCACGGATGCTTACCCGCGGATTTGTGCTGTTTCCTCTGGCGCAGATTGCCCCGCAATGGACCGACCCCGTATCGGGCCAGAGCGTCGAGGCTTTTATCGCGCGTCTACCGCTCGGCGATGTTGCGCCGATGGCGTACTGCGGGGCGCTCGCGCCGGGCTTTAAGACGTCAGGTGAATGACGGATATCTTAACTTCCTAGCTCAGCCTCTAAAAGCGCCTGAAGGCGTTCTGTATCTGCGCCTGACACATACTCGTCATTGATCATAAAGAACGGTGTGCCGGTAAACATGGGCATGCTGGCGGCCAAATCCATTGTGTCTTCAATATGGTTTTCGATCGCCGCGTCTGCCATATCCCGTTCAAAAAGCTTCATATTGAGGCCCGCCTTTTTGGCGATGGCGTTGATCCGTTCAGACGTCAGGCTGCGTTCCTCCATGAGGGCGAAATGCATCTCCTTATACTTCCCTTGTTTATCAGCGGCGAGAGCGGCTTTCGCCGCATTTCGCGATGTCTTTGTGCGGCCATCGAGCAAAGGCAGTTCTTTAAAGATCACGCGAACATCTTTGGGGTTTGCCTCAATTGTTTCGGACAGCCAATCCGTTGAACGCTTGCAGAACCCGCAATTGTAATCAAAGAATTCGACAATGGTAACTTTGGCGTTTTTGGGGCCAATCACGGCATCGCGTTTGTCGCTAGTAATCGCCTTTTTCATGGCCTGCCAAGCGGCATCTTCCTCTCTTTCAGCAAGAGCTTCCAGAGCGTCCCGAATGATTTCCGGGTTATTTTTAATATAGTCTTGGACGATAGCTTCGACTTGTTTCTTATCCATGTCGCCAGCCGCGCCTGCAGGTGAACAGGCGGCCGCCGCAAGCGCTGTGCCGACCATAAGGTATGTTGCAAATTTTTTCATGTTAACTCCAAGTCGTCTTTTTCGGTCCCGTAAGGGCTGATTGGCCGCGTCTATGGCGGTGGATTTAATGTGAAGCGTCTTAGCGCCGATTTTTCTTTTGAGCGAGCTGCGAATCCGCGATCACGATAATATCACTTGCGCGCCGCCATTGAGGTTCTCCCCTTGGGAGGTCCTCTTGCGCGCGCTGCGCAAAAGACCGGGCTCTTTGTAAATCGCCCATATTGTAAGCTTGCTCGGCGATGGCGTACTTTGCCAATGGCTCTTGGTTCAGGCGGCCATAGGCTTGAGAGAGCTGATACCACGCGGAACTACTTCCGCGCTCCTTTTGCAGCGCGGATTTCAGCAATGTAACGGCTTCGTTGAGTTTGTCGGTCTCATCGGATTCGATCAAGGCCTGAGCCAGCGAAATTTCAAATAATGCGGCATCAGGTTTAAGTTCAAGTGCGCGGCGGATGGGGGCAATGGCCTCCGCACCTTTGCCGCTTTCATATAAAATCTGCCCCAACAACTCGTGATAGTATGGATTATTGGGATCGATCTTCAAAAGTTCATCCATCTCCTTGAGCGCGCTTCGAAGGCTTGCGCTGCGGTAATAGGCGACGGCGCGGGCATAGTGGGCGTTAGCGGAATTGTCCGTGTGGGGATATTTCGTGAATACGATCTGCGGGGCTTCCAAAAAACCACGGAGCTTTGCCTTGGCTGTCTCAAGCTTGTCGATGTCTTCCTGACTGTCTTTTACGTCAGTATAAGGGCTTTCATCCACAACTTCGCGGAGCGAGTCTATCCGTTCACTGGAGAGCGGGTGACCTCTAAAGTAGGGGTAGCGGCGGGCATTTGATAAAACTTCCTGGTAGCGGAATTTTTCAAAAAACGCGATCAGACCTTTTCCAGATTGGTGGGTACGTTCCAAATATTGAGCCGCATATTGGTCCGCCGCCGCTTCGTTCGTCCGAGAGTAGGCCAGAACTTCCATCACGCCAAACTGCTGTGAGCCGCCAAGGATGAGGGCGCCAGCTTCGCCTTCGCCGGCGAGGATCGCGGCAAGGCCAATACCCGCCGCGATAAGCATTGCGCCGTACGCGCTGCGGTTGCCGTAATCGCTACGTGCAAGGTGCCCGCCCGCGATGTGGCCCGTTTCGTGCGCGATGACGCCTTTTAGCTGATTTGGTGTTTCAGATTCGAGAATAAGGCCAGTGTGAAAAAAGATGTTTTGGCCGCGGGTTACGAAGGCGTTGATCGACATATCATTGACGATATATATATCGACGCTATCGGCATTTAGACCTGCCGCCCGTAATATTGGTTCGGCAAATTCTCGCAGCGTTGCCTCGATTTCCGTATCGCGTATCAGGGATTGCGCCGACGCATTGACCGTACCGGCCCATATGAGGGCCAGCGCGAGAAAAATGCGAATGAAGATGCGCCTGATAATAGCGAATGAATTCATCGATTTGTCGCCTTTGATTGCCGAAATAATAACTTTAAACGACAATTTGGCGTATTGTACAGCAACGTCAAGTGAAGCCGCTGTAACAATACAGTGATTTCTCTACTTACGTTTGCGGCGCTGCCACCACCCACGTTTAGTGGTTTCTTTGGATTCGTCGCTTTTGGCATCGTCCGCCTTCGGTGTTTCAGCCGTTTGCGGCGTCTCATCCTTTTGCGGCGCGGGTGTCGGCGCTGGGTCTGCTGTTGCCGTTGGCGCCTTTTTCCGAGGCGCAGCTTTGCGCGCCGGAGCAGACTCCGCTTTTTCCGCTTTCGGTGCGTCTGCGGGTGTATCCGCTGCCACATCCGTTTTCCGAGCCGGTGCTTTGCGGCGTGCGGGTGTTTTTACGGGTTTTGGCTTTTCTGCCGCTGGCTTAGCGGGCTCAATAGACGCCGGCTCGGCGTCCGCCTTCTTCGCCGCAGGCGCGGATTTCCGAGCGGGTGCTTTGCGGCGTGCAGGGGCCTTTTTGGTCTTTGCAGGCTTCGGAGCCTCAGACTTTGGGGCTTCCGCTTGTGAGACGTCAGCAACTGTCTCGGCCGTGTCCGTAGACGCCGTTTTCTTCGCCGGTGCCTTACGGCGGGCCGAAGACCGCGGTTTGTCACCAGCTGAAGCAGACGGTTTTGTTTCTTTCACTGGTGCGGGTTCGATGGGTTCCGGAGCCGTTTCCGCGGACACTTTTTTCGCAGGCGCTTTACGGCGCGCTGTCGAACGGGCAACCGCTGGGCGGCTGCTTTGCGCGTCGCGCTGCGAAGACGGCGCAGATGCTGCGGCCTCTACAGAGGTGTCTATGTCCTCGACTTTTGGCTTTTTGGCGGGCGCTTTCCGGCGAGTTGTTGAGCGAGGCTTATCTTCGCTTTTCGCCTGCGGCTGCTCTTCGGTCTCAACATTTTCAGAAGTCTCCGGTGCAGCTTTGCGGCGGCGGCGTTTCGGCTTGGATTCGCTTTCGGGCACATCAGATGACGCATCGCTGCTATCTGGCGCATTCGCGGCTTCGGCTGCGTCTGCATCATTGCCGGATCTTGCGGGGCGGCGGCGGCGGCGTGGCCGCTTCTCTGCGCCTTTTTCGTCATCGGCCTTTACTGGAGCGTCGTCGCTTTCGTCACCTGACTCAGTTTCGGATGAGTCTCCTTCAGAAGATTCGGATTCAGGTTTGCGCCGGCGACCACCTCGGCGGCCACGTCTACGGCGGCGCTTGGGTTGATCATCGTCATCAGACTGAACGTCTTTGACGCTTGTTTCTTCGTCTTCTTCGTCGTCTTCATCTTCGTCGTCGCGAGGTTTTGCATGTGCCTTCGTTTTCGCCGCGGATTGCTCTTGTTTCTTGAGATCTTTCTCGATCTGGATCAGCGGATCTTTGCCCCCGTCTTCGGCGGCTTCGAGAATTTCGACCTCGTAGGCAGGGCGGATAAGCGTATCGTCGCCTACAAGCTCCGTGAAGACATTAAACTCGTCATCAACGGATGTCAGCAGGTCACGTTTTTCATTGAAAATGTAAAGTGCCACATCAGACGCAACACGCAAACGAATGCGCTTGGCTTTGCGGCGAACGCCCACTTCTTCAACAGCGCGGATGGCGCGAAGGGCGCTAGATTCGATTGTGCGTTTACGGCCAACACCTGCGCAATGTTCGCAATGCGCCGTTGAACCTTCTAAAAGGCTGCGGCGGCGGCGCTGACGTGAAATTTCCATCAAGCCAAATTGCGAGATGCGGCTTGATTGAACGCGCGCACGGTCACGGGCGAGGGCGTCTTTCATGCGCTTTTCAACGGCGCGGTTGTTTCTGCTCTCGTCCATGTCAATAAAGTCGATAACAATGAGGCCTGCAAGGTCACGCAGACGCATTTGACGCGCCACTTCGTCGGCGGCTTCAAGGTTGGTTTTAAGGGCGGTGCGCTCGACATTGCGTTCTTTTGTGGAACGACCAGAGTTTACGTCAACGGACACAAGAGCTTCGGTCGGGTGAATCACCAGATAGCCGCCAGATTTTAGCTGAACAGTGGGATCGAGGCTGTCCTCGATTTGGCTTTCCACGTGATAACGCAGGAACAGCGGAATTTCTTCTTTGTATGATTTCACATTCTTGGCGTGACTTGGCATCAACATCTTGATGAAGTTTTTCGCCGTCTTGTAGGCTTCTTCACCTTGCACAAGAACCTCGTCAATATCCTTGTTATAGAGATCGCGAATGGACCGTTTTACAAGGTTGCCTTCCTCGTGAATGAGGGCCGGCGCAATCGACTTCAGTGTGGTGTTGCGGGTCGTTTCCCACAGACGGCAGAGGTAATCATAGTCGCGTTTGATTTCCAGTTTCGTGCGCTTGGCACCGGCGGTACGGACAATCACGCCCATGCCTTGCGGTACCTCGAACTCTGAAACGATGGACTTTAATCGCTTGCGATCCGCGCCGTTTGGAATTTTCCGAGAAATGCCGCCGCCGCGCGGTGTATTGGGCATAAGCACGCAATAACGACCCGCGAGTGACAAATATGTTGTCATTGCCGCGCCTTTATTGCCGCGTTCTTCTTTGACGACTTGAATAAGAAGGATTTGGCCGCGCTTTATGACTTCCTGAATTTTATAGCGGCGACGTGACATGCGCTTGCGGCGAACATTGGCCGTTTTGGCTTGCTCGTCTGCGACATCTTCTTCCTGTTCGTCGGCGACCACTTCAACGTCATCGTCGGATGACTCGAGATCGTCGTCATCATGATCGTCATCAGCATCAGCATCAGACGTTTCCTCGACATCGTCGTCCTCTTCCTCCGCTAGATTGTCCGCTTCTTCGGCTTCTATAAGCGCCATGCGGTCTTCATAGGGGATTTGGTAATAGTCAGGGTGGATTTCGCTAAACGCCAAGAAACCGTGACGATTGCCACCATATTCGACGAATGCGGCCTGTAGAGAGGGTTCGACCCGTGTTACGCGGGCAAGGTAGACATTCCCGCGAAGTTGGCGCTTGCTACTGCTTTCAAAATCAAGTTCTTCTATCCGTGATCCGTTGACGATAACCACCCGGGTTTCTTCCTGGTGGGATGCGTCGATTAGCATTTTCTTTGACATTTAAGACTCCAAAATGCCCTTTAAGCACCACCGGTCGCGCCCTAATGGCTGCGGAAGAGGGTGAAAAGGACGTGTGTGTTTGTAAAATTGAGTAATTCAAGGCGCAAATAACCGCATCGAACAAGGTCGATAGCATTTTGATTAATCGTGGCACTGCGCGCATGGTTGACCTGTTAAGTGTACTTTTTAAGTACTTTTTGTGTTCCGGTTTTCTTTCAGGGAATGGCTAAGCGTAGCTCTTACTGACCCGTGAATCCGTTACTATGGCCATGTCTGCACCATTTTGACGGTATGCGCAAAGTATTTGTGTCAAATTTACGGTCAAAAGGTTTTGTTGGTAACGCAATTTTTAGGCTCTGCTGATTATAAAGCCTTTGTTTACTATAATGTCAGGGTCAAATCTTGCGTCTAATCGGGACTATCATCGGGATTTTTTTCCTCCTTATGCAGGTGGCCGCCGCGAAAGTGGTGGACAATGTGGCGATTTCCGCTGTGGGGAACGAGACGCATATCCAAATCTCCCATGTGGGGTCGGCGCAAACCACAAAGATTTTTCAACTATCAGGCCATAATCCGCGAATCGTCGTGGATTTCGATGATGCCGATGCCGCGTTTCGTGTGAAAGACAGTGACTATGTTGGCCATATACAGAATATCCGCCATGCAAAACGTGGTGACAAAGGTCTTCGGCTTGTGCTGGATATGATTCCGAATGCAGAACTCACCTTCAAGAGCGTCGAAGCCTCTGCTGTTCGTTTGGTGGTCCGAGGGCCGGGCGGGAACTTTCCGCAAGCCGCTCCATCGGCATCAGCGGCTGCGGCGCTGAGCGCGGCGCCGATTGTGCGCGGCGTGCCTTACCCGCGATTGAAGCCAGGCCCGATAAAAACGGTGAAGGCCAAACCTGTGGTCGTGATTGATGCGGGGCATGGCGGGCGCGACCCGGGGACCATCGGCGTGTCGGGAACGCATGAGAAAATCATCACCTTGAAAGCCTCGCAGGAACTTCGGCGTCAGTTAGTGGCGACGGGGCGGTACGAAGTCGTTTTGACGCGCTCTGACGATACCTATGTGGATCTTGAAGAGCGGCTACGAATCGCACGTGTCCGCGGCGCAGATCTCTTTATCTCTTTGCATGCGGATGCGACAAAGACCAAATCCGCGAGAGGGGCGTCCGTTTATACACTGGCTGACCGCGCGAAACACCGCACCCAAACGGTGATGAATAGCCAAAACTGGATCATGGACGTTGACCTTGCCGAGCAAAGCGCGCCGGTTGGCGATATACTCGTGGACCTTGCGCAGCGAAATACCACGTCGCAATCCGAAAAGTTTGCCGACGTTTTGATCGGAGAACTGTCCGGTACAACGCGTCTTATCGGAAATACGCACCGCCGCGCGGGACTGTTTGTGCTTCTGGCCCCTGACGTTCCTGCGGTTCTTTTGGAGTTGGGGTTTATGTCCAATAAACATGACGAGGCGTTATTACGCTCCGCGGCTCACCGGAAAAAAGTCGTGGGGTCCGTTGTCACTGCGATTAACACCTATTTCGATACGCAAAAGTCGTGACGAGGCGGTTCTAAGCCCCTATAGACACACAGACTCGATATTTAGTCATATTCGCGCCGTATTTATCAATCAGATATAGGGGGCAATGACAAAGGGCTTGTAGGTTTTTTTGATGAAAAAAATTCTTAAATTTTTTCGCTGGAAATATATTAGATGGGTATTGGCGGGCGGCGCCGTTGCGGCCGTTATTGTTGGCATATGCGCCTTCATATATATAGCCCGAGTCACAAAAGACCTGCCGAGCGTTTCTTTGTTGGCTGAATATAAGCCGCCGGTCATGACCCGGGTGCACGCTGGCGACGGCAAACTTATCACTGAGTTTAAAAAAGAAGCCCGTGTTTTCGTGCCTGTCGAGAGTATTCCAAAGCAGTTGCAGCACGCGTTTGTCGCGGCGGAAGATCAGCGCTTTTACGAGCATGACGGCTTTGACGAAAAAGGTTTTGCCCGCGCCATGGTCGCTAATGTGGGCCATGTTTTAAAGGGTGAGCGGCTTGAAGGCGGTTCAACGATTACCCAGCAGGTCGCCAAAAACTTTTTTGAAGATGACCGCACAATCGCACGCAAAATTCGCGAAGTCGTTATTGCGGGCCGTATCGAAAAGGCGATGGATAAAGACCATATCCTTGAGCTTTACTTGAACGAGATTTACTTTGGCCGAGGCGCGTATGGCGTTGCTGCGGCGTCTTTGAACTATTTCGGTAAGCCAATGAAAGACCTGACTTTGGCAGATATCGGCTATCTCGCCGTTTTGCCGAAAGCGCCAAACAATTACCAAGTGACAAATCCAGACAAAAAAGCGCGCGCTATTGCGCGGCGAAATTATGTGCTGACCCGCATGGTGATTGATGGCTATGCGGATGAGGCTGAGGCTGAGGCCGCCAAGCAACAAGATATTCAAGTGGTTGACCGCTTTGAAGGCGAGGAATATCTCGCGGCAGAATATTTCGTTGAGGAAGCGCGTAAAACGATCTTCGATATGTATGGAGAAGATGAACTTTACGAAGGCGGCCTATCGATTAGAACGACCCTTGATACTCAGATGCAACTCAAAGCCCGGCGTGCGCTTCGTAATGGACTTGAGGCTTATGATCGGCGTCATGGCTACCGTGGTCCGCTCGGGCATTTCGATGATTTCGCGGATTGGAAGACGCGGCTTGCGGAATTCCCTGTACCGGCTGATATTGAAGACTGGCGTGTTGCGCTCGTACTTGAAGCGAAAGGTGAGAGCGCAAAATTAGGTTTTGCTGTGGAAGAGGGGGATGCCCGTCCGTCAGAGGGAACCTTGTCTGTGGATGGATCAACTTGGGCCGCGAAGATTTTACCATCGGGTTCAAAGGCTTCGGAGCCGAAAGCCGTCACAGATATGTTTGCCGCGGGCGACGTTGTTTTGGTCAAACCTCTGAATAGTGAGCAAACAAAATATGCGCTAAGGCAAATTCCGGATGTGAACGGTGGCATTATAGCGATGGACCCGCATACGGGCCGTATTTTGGCGATGGTCGGCGGTTACAGCTTTTCTCAGAGCCAGTTTAACCGCGTGACGCAAGCCAAACGGCAACCGGGGTCCGCGTTTAAACCGTTCGTCTACGCCGCGGCGCTCGACAATGGCTTTACGCCGGCCAGCAAAGTGTTGGACGCGCCCTTCGTGATCGAAAGACAGGACATCAAATGCGATGAAAACGAAGAGGGCGTTTTGGAGTTACGCCAAGCCGATGAAGACGGGCAGGTTAAAGACACGGAAGACGCCGCCTCCAAAGATGAGTGTGAACGATTTTACAAGCCGAGCAACTATGCGGCTGGTCGTTTTTACGGTTTGAGTACACTACGCTTGGGACTTGAAAAATCACGGAATGCGATGACCGTACGTTTGGCGAATGATATCGGAATGGCACCGATCATGGATTATGGTCGCCGTTTTGGTATTTACGATCAAGCGCAGCCCGAACTCGCGTGGGCGCTCGGTGCGGGTGAAACGACTTTGATGCGACTTGCATCGGCCTATTCAGAGCTTGTGAATGGCGGTTTGGAGGTCAAACCGACCTTGCTTGACCGCGTTCAAAACGGGGCAGGTGAAACAATTTATGTTCACGGAGAGCAGGTTTGCGATGCTTGCAAAATGGATGATTGGAATGGGCAAAGCCCTCCAGAAATTCCGGATGAGCGAGCGCCCATTATTGATCCGGTCACAGCCTATCAGGTTGTTTATATGCTCAAGGGCGTCGTGGACAATGGAACGGGCCGGGCCATCAGTGCACTTGGCCGTCCATTAGGCGGTAAAACCGGCACAACCAATGATTATCTGGACGCGTGGTTTATGGGTTTCTCACCAGACCTCGTCGCCGGTGTCTATGTGGGTTATGATACGCCGCGGCCGCTTTACGGCGAGGCTGGCGCAACCGCCGCAGCGCCGATATTCAAGGAATTTATGGGCGATGTTTTAAAAGGCCAACCGATTGTGCCGTTCCGTATTCCAGAAGGGGTGACATTGTCACCGGTGAACCGCAATACGGGGGAGCCTTCTTATATTGGCGCGCCTGATTTTATTTTAGAAGCGTTTAGGCCCGGCACAGAACCCAGACTTGGACAGCTATCCTCGACAATACGTGTGGGGAGCGGTACCGACTCTTATGTGGGCGGATATGGACAACGCCCTGCGGCAGGTTTGCAAGGGAATGACACCGCCCCGTCAACGGCAGGACAGCCCGGAAACACTCCGCCAACACCGCCCAAGCCAAAAGAAAATGACCTTGATGATGGTCTATACTAAGAGACAAATATGCGCGCAGATATAGAGCAATTACAATCCGCCATTGAGCAGTCACTGGGGCTGCTAAGGAGGCGTCTTTGACTGGGAGCCGTCGGAGCGCCGTCTCGCGGAACTAAATGCCCTCGCGGAAAACCCTGACTTGTGGAACGATCCGCAAAACGCACAAAAATTGATGCAAGAGCGAAGCGCGCTTGAAAACGCATTCAATAATATCACCTCAATCAGCACCGATCTGACCGATACGATCGAACTCGCTGAGATTGCCGACATGGACGGTGACGAGTCTCTTTTAGAGGAGGCTGCGTCTGCACTGAAATCCCTTCAAATGAAGGCTGCGGAAGCCGAGCTTCAGGCTTTGATGTCTGGCGAGGCAGATGGGAACGATTGTTTCGTTGAAATCCATCCCGGCGCTGGCGGCACTGAGGCTCAGGACTGGGCGGAGATGTTGCTGCGGATGTATGTGCGCTGGGCCAATGCGCATAAGATGAAGGTGGATGTTCTCGAGCAGCAAAGCGGCGACGAGGCGGGGATCAAATCCGCGACAATCAAAGTCAAAGGGCAAAACGCCTTTGGCTGGCTCAAAACTGAGTCGGGCGTACATCGATTGGTGCGGATTTCTCCCTTCGATTCAAGCGCAAAACGTCATACGAGCTTCGCCAGTATTTGGGTATATCCCGAAATCGATGATACGATCGAGGTTGAGATCAATGAAAGCGATTGCCGCGTTGATACTTACCGCGCGTCTGGGGCCGGGGGACAGCATATCAACAAAACGGACAGCGCTGTGCGGATAACGCACGAACCGACAGGTATTGTTGTGCAATGCCAAAATGACCGCTCACAGCATAAAAACAGATCCCAAGCTTGGGATATGTTGCGGGCGCGCATTTACGAAATGGAGCTTAAAAAGCGGGAAGATGCTGCGCAGGCCGAGGCTGATTCTAAATCAGATATTGGCTGGGGGCATCAGATCCGCTCCTATGTCTTGCAGCCATATCAAATGGTCAAAGATCTCCGCACAAATGTCGAAACATCCAATACGAGCGCTGTTTTGGATGGAGACCTCGATGCGTTCATGGCCGCGGCGTTAGCGCTTAAGCTCGCGCAGCCTGAGGGCGAAGAATAGCCCGCTTAAAACCCATCAAAAGGACGTTTAGCCGGTTTTCTTGGTTAAGTCCGCCCCAGAGACTGGTGTTGTCACGGTCTTTGATTGAGTCTGGATGGGGGCGGGCTTTGCCGCCGCTGTTTTGGTCAGTCGCGTGCACTTTCCGTCGAAGAACGCTCCGTTGGCAATTGTGAGCTGATCCTGCGCGATGTCCGCCTGAACATTGGCAGATGCAGCCAGTTCGACGACGTTCGCACTGATTTTACCGGAAACTTTTCCGCGAATATGAACCCACTTGGCTTTGATATTGCCCGTAACAGAGCCGTTTTCGCCAATCGTCACTTTTGCGGCTATTAAGTTGCCTTCGTGACGGCCATCGATTTGGATATCGCCTGCGGAGCTTATGTCGCCAATAATAACAATGTCCGGTCCAAGGATAGAGGGGACTGAACTCGTGGACTTTGCAGGGACTTTACGAAGGGCTTCCGAATCTTGCTTTGACTTGGACGAGTTAGTTTTGCTGAACATAGCGGCCGGCTTTCAAAAAATTATCGGGGTCTTGCGCTTGCCCTTGAAAATGTATTTCATAGTGCAAGTGTGTTCCTGTGCTTCTCCCCGTTGAACCCATGCCCCCCAATTTATCGCCCTGCTTAACTTTTTGACCCCGTTTGACGTAGGCTTTTGCCATGTGTGCATATCGCGTGATAAACCCGTAACCATGGTCGACCTCGACGACGCGGCCATAGCCGCTTCTAATTCCTGAAAATCTGACTGTGCCGTCTGCCGTCGCGACGATTGGCGCCAATTTGAAGGACGCGAAGTCCGCCCCATTGTGCCGAGCCGGGCGGTTCGTGAAGGGGTCTTTTCGAACGCCGAAAGAACTTGTCCGGTAATAGTCGGCAGCGACAGGTATGCCGAGCGGAATAGCTTTTATCGCTTCTTCAAGGCGCTTCGCCTCTTCGGCGCGCGCGCGAATATTCACGATGCGAGGTTCAGCTGGGAGTGTATTGCTGCTTTGCGTGACGTCATCGACTTCTATCAGTGGACCGCCTTTGCCGCCGAGACCGGCATTTAAAATCGTATCGATGCTGAGGTTCGTTGCCTCAATAATGGCTCGGTCTCGTTCGATTTTCTCATGCGTCGAAAGCTCCGCGGAGACAAGCATCGCATTTTGTGTGCGTTCCAAGTTTTCCATGGGTTGGTCAAGATCCGTCCCGGTGTTCAGGCTATCAAAATGGAAACTGGCGACTCGTGCCGTGCGCGGCACTTCATCTCGCGTCGTCGGGGACATAAGAACCTGACCTTCGCCAAATCCCACATCTTCGAGTTCAGACGGGAGGAGTTCATCAGAAATGGGTTGGTTGACAAGCTGGGCTAAGGCTGCGTGTTTTTCTTGAAAGTTACGGGCTGCGCGCTCGAAAGATTCTTGTTGTTGTGTGAGCTGTAGCTGGGCGTCCTCGTAACGTGCTTCGGCATCTTCGAGGAGACGTTGAAATTCTGCTTGAACAAGCTTGTTTTGTTGAGCGGGGGTTCGGAGCGGATTGTTGCCCCAAAACAGGTTGAACAAGGTCAGGAGGCACCAAAACAGGACAAGTGCACCACCTAAAAAAAGTCCCAACTGCGTGCGGGTCTTCAGCGTGTGGTAAGTCACTTCTCCGCCAGATCGCAGATAAATCTGCCGTTCCGGGAAGCAACGCAATACAAGCGCTCTACCGTCGTCAATCAAGTTGCTAAACATGAGTCCCCATGAATTCCTTTAATCCCGCGCATACCACTAAATATTTGTGGAACATTCAAGTTAAATCCTCGAAAATTTGCATATTATTTACCGAAAAAAGTTAACAAAGGTGCCTGCTTATTCGCTTGGAGCATAAAACCCCTCTGGAATTCCCGCAAGAGCTCGCGCGTGGTGGTTGAAAGGCGGCTTTAATTGCCCCTTGAAATGGGAGTCGACAAGCGAGCGAAAATACCCCTCAGGCTCTTGTTTTTTAAGCTTTGATAGAATGTGAAACCATTTCGCGCCCGTGGCGACGTGGTTAATTTCATCGGTATAAATCGTTGTCAAAATCTTTGCGCTCTCTTTATCTCCGGCGGCCTCGAATTTGCGGATCATTGGCGGCGTTACGTCTAGTCCGCGCGCTTCAAGCACCATAGGAGCGATAGCCAAGCGAGCGGCAATGTCACCGCGTGTTGAAATGGCCGCTTCCCACAAACCGTTATGGGCGGGAAAATCGCCATAATCATGACCGAGTTGCTGCAATCTTGTGCGTATGAGTTCAAAATGGCGGGCTTCGTCGTCAGCGACGGAAATCCAGTCCCCAACAAATTCAGCCTGACGCCCTTGGGGAATGGCGTCGTCTGGGCCAAACCGGCAAATCATATCCAAAGCCAAGTCAATTGCATTGAATTCTATATGAGCGACGGCGTGAAGGAGGGCAGAACGGCCAGCTTTGGTCCCCAGCCTACGGCGCGGAACCTCAGTGGGCGGGACAAGGCGCGGCAGATCTGGCCTGGCGGGCGAGAGGGGGAGATCTAAGGCGGCAGCGCCCAAACCTTTGTTTTTATGCCAGTTTTCTGCAAGTCTTCGCGCGGCGGCAGGTTTTCCGGCCACATCCGCCGTTTGTAGTGCGGACAATGCGTCTTGATAAGCGCCCATCGCGGCTAGGCCGCGTTGACGTGTTCATCAAGAGCCTTCAAAACGGATTCCACGTGGCCTTTAACGCGGACTTTGCGCCAAATTTGGAGAATTTTCCCGTTCGGGCCAATCAGAAAAGTTGCGCGTTCAATGCCCATATATTTGCGCCCATACATATTCTTTTCGACCCAAGCGCCATAGCTTTCAATCATCGCGCCGTCCTCATCCGACGCGAGGCGGACTTTCAGGCCGTGCTTCGTGATGAATTTGTCGTGTTTGGCGGGGGTGTCCTTTGAGACGCCGAGAATATCTGCGCCGAGCTTAGCAAATGCGTCGATTTTTTCGGTAAAGCCGATTGCTTCGGTGGTGCAACCGGGCGTATCGTCTTTTGGATAAAAATATAGCACTAAGAACCGCCCTTTGTAGTCGCTCAGTGATATGTCCGAGCCGCCATCCGCAGGTAGCGTGAAATTTGGGGATGAGTCGCCGATATTCAGATCAGTCATGATATGCTCCGCTAAGTCCGCTATTGTGTAAATTTAACCCAATTTGTGAATAGTATGATGGACTTACTAGGGGTATCCTCTGTAAGTGGTCAATGTCCTATGACTGATAAAAGCAAAAATTCACCAAGCGTAGCGGCGACGCCCGTTGACGCGCAGAAAGCCGGCAAAACTCGCGACGGCTTTGCGCGGAGGCTTTGCCTATTGTGTGCGCGCAAGCTCTATTATGGGCTTTTTAAGATCATGGGAGAAGCGACCGCCGTCATTTTGGGTATTGCGCTTATTTGGTTTTACGGGATGAACCTTTTGCTGGCGAAGAAAACCGTTGATGTCTCTTTCCTAAAGCGGAATGCTTCGCTTTGGTTCTCAAAAGCTTTCGATGGAAAGTCGGCAGACGTCGGGAAAATACAGCTTTCTTGGCGTCCAGAACATAATGCTATTTTCGTTTCAAGCTCGGATATTAAAGTTCGCGGCACGGACGGTATGCCTCTGCAGAGCGTCAATTCGCTCTCGATCGGAATGGATTTTGAAGACGCTCTATTCGGGCGTCTCAAGCCTGTGAGCGTCGAGATTGATGGCGGGTCGATGACATGGAGACGGAACGGAAAAGGGCGTGTCGTGTTTGGACTGGGAACGCCCAATTCTGTGGGGAATTTCGGAACACTTAAGTCAGGCCGTCAAGCCTTGCCCCTTGACGGCGAGCGTGTCCCATTTGACATGGCTCCGCTCGAGCGTCTTCGTGTTCGCGGCGCAGATGTGTTTGTGCAAGATGAGCTACGGGACTTGGCCGTCCATTTTTCGCATACAGATATGGAACTCGAGGTTCACGGGGGGCAAGTCTCGCTAGAAGCCGAGGCAAGCCTTGGCGACGATGCTGAATTTCCAGAAAATATCTCTGCCTCTGCGAGTTTTTCGCCGGACTATGAGGATTTTGATCTGATATTACGCACGGAAAACGTCAATCCGTCTAAATATGCACCGTCTGAGGGTTTGTTTTTTCGCGCAAACCGGCTCGATCTTCCCATTGATATGGTTCTTGAGGTCTCGGCGGCGAGAGAGCGGGGACTCACGCATGTGGCCCTTGATCTGGCATCGACGGGGCCTGGGGTCGGCCGATTTGGTCCTGGAACGAACGAAATTTCGTCGCTTGAGGTCAATGCGGATTACGATCCTGCTACAGGGGCTCTGCTGTTTGATAAATTCGACTTGCAAGGTAGCCGCAATTCAATTGTTGGTCAGGTGGCTCTGACGAATATTGGCCGTCCCGCTGCGGGCTTTTTCAATGATGATGTGGATTTTAATGCGGATATTGAAAGTCTGTTCATTGATGCAACGCCCATATTTGACGCGCCTCTCAGTTTTGGTGAAAGCGCAGTTGAGGGCCGTTTCGAGCCGCAAGCGAAAATCCTAACGCTTGAGCGCTTAAAGCTGGGCTTCCCGAAATTCGATATTTACGCCAAAATACGGGTTGAAAACCTCGAACCGGGCGGGCGAGGTGATGTATCCGGTGAGGTGAGCGTTGATGGAGAGATGACCGCAAAGGACCTGCTCTCTCTTTGGCCGTCAAAACTTGTATTGGGCGCTCGCCGGTGGATCAAGCGCTCTATTACGTCAGGGCGCATAACGGCGCTCGACGTTACGTTTGATGCACCTGCGTCCGCTTTGAATGGCGCGCCGCTGGAAAACGATCAATTGACCTTAAACTTTGATGTACATGATGCGGACGTCAAATATATCTCAACAATGACGCCGCTCACGGGGGTGAGTGGATCTGGAATATTGCGTGGAAACAGCTTCGAGTTCTCGACGGTTGGTGGCAAGATCGGTAATCTCGAAATCTCGCGCGGGCAAATTGACATGCCCCGTCTTTTTCCGTTTGGCGGCGATCTGGTTATCGAAGCCACGGGGCGCGGCGAGGTGCCTGAAATGTTGAGCCTTGTCGATCAAAAACCTTTCCAGTTTCCCAGCCGCTACGGGATCGTACCGGCTGACTTTGGCGGAACCGGAGACGTTGAATTGACAATTCGGCGTCCGCTTTTGGAGCATTTCGATCCAGACCGAATTTCCTATGCCGTTAAAGGGACTCTAAACGACGTTAAAATACCCTTTTCGTTGGGGCCTCATAAAATGGAAAAAGGGGTGTTTAAATTTGAGGCTGATAAAAAGGGTATGATGCTTTCCGGGCCGGTGAATGTTGGACCGTGGCGATCAGATCTCTTGTGGACTGAAGAATTTGGCGCGTCAGGCGAGCGGACACAATACCGTCTCAGTGGAAAGCTGGATGAAAACACGATCGATAGCTTTGGTCTTGGTTTCAGAGAGTATTTTGGCGGCTCTGCCGATGTCTCGATTGACGCGCGCGGCCGAGGCCTTTCGGTGTCTACAGCCAAACTCGATATGGACTTGACGCAGTCTGATTTACACATTCAGGACTATTGGGCCAAATCTACGGGTATTCCTGCACGGCTCAGCGGCGAGCTTACCTTGGCAAAAGAGGGCGGAATATCGGCGTCAAACGTATCGGTTTCTGCGCCGGGCTTGCTCTTGCAAGGAAAGGGCGCGCTCGCGGCTGATCTGCGGCTTTTGGATTTTGATCTGAGCAAAGTTGTCGTGGAGGGGTTTGCCGATGGCCGCCTGACAATGAGACCAAACGACGAAAAAACGGCGTTTAATGTTGATATGTCAGGCCGCTTTCTCGATATTTCCTCGATGGTCAGTCAAGCGATCACGGTGAAGTCTAGCGGGGTTTCGCTGCCGATCAATCTGGATGCCCAGATCGACAGACTTGTGCTCAATGAGATGTTTCTCCTTGATAATGCGCAACTCTTTGTTCGCCACAACGGGGTGGGAACCCAGGAAGCCAAAATCACGGGCGTCATGAAGGATGGCAACTTTACAGCTACGATCACGCCGTCCGCAACGCGCACTGGCAGAGATTTGCGTGTGGATATTCCAAATGCGTCCTTGGCCTCAAGCGCCTTTCTGAATATGGATAGTTTGCACGGCGGCCGCATGCAGCTCACAGCAACCTTGCCGAAAGTTGGTGGAGACGGGGCGCTTCAAGGGACGTTAAAGGTGGACGATTTTGTTCTGGTGCAGGCTCCGGTTATGGCTCAAATACTATCGCTGGCCTCTCTCAAGGGCCTCACGGATGCGCTGGGCGGCGCCGGGTTGCAGTTCTCGGAATTATATGTGCCGTTTTCCTATGAAGAAGGTAAGCTCAGTGTCCGCGACGCCCGAGCGTCTGGCCCCGCGCTTGGTTTAACGGGAAGCGGAGATGTTGATTTTACCAAGAAGACAGTGGATGTGGACGGCGTGCTTGTGCCGGCCTATTCGGCAAATTCGGTGCTCTCATCAATTCCAGTGATCGGAGAGATTTTCGTTGGCAAAAAAGGCGAGGGTGTGTTCGCATTAAATTATGCGGTTCGTGGGCCTTTTTCGGCGACCCAAGTGGGGGTCAATCCCCTATCCGCGCTAACCCCGGGTTTCTTGCGGGGAATATTTCAAACACCGCGTGATGATTTACCGCAAAATATGGAATCCGAGGACGGCGGAGCTGTTGCCCCGGCGCCGCAAGATAAAGACTTGAAAAAAGAAACGTCCGAGCCAACGAACGTTCCTAAATCTGACAATCCGCCTTAGCGCCTAAATTGGCCGAATAAGCGCATGGCGTTTTTTCCCGACGGAGAGTTTTATCACCCCGTCATCATTGGCATCGGATGTTGACAGCTCTTGCAGTGGGTCGTCAACGCGTACGTCATTGACCTTTAGCGCGCCGCCTTTGATATGTCGGCGGGCTTCGCTTTTGGAGGCGGCAAGGTCCGCCAGTATCGCAGCGTCAATGACCTGAAGACCACAAATATTCGCTTCGAATGTCGGCAGACCGGCGGCGGTGCCTCCTTGTTCGAAGGTTGTTTTTGCCGTGTCCTCGGCGGCTTTTGCCGCGTCTCTGCCATGAAGAAGCGCCGTGGCTTCGTTGGCGAGTCTGATTTTGGCGATGTTGATGTCCGCACCTTCCAGCGCTTCAAGTTTTTCAATCTCGGTAAGTGGCAAATCCGTGAAGAGGCGCAAGAATTTTCCCACATCCGCATCATCAGAATTGCGCCAAAACTGCCAGTAATCATAGGGGCTTTTTACATAGTTTTCGCCAAGGGCGGGGTCCGCGTTAAGCCACATCGCGCCGTCGGCTGTTTTGCCCATTTTCCCACCGGAGGCCGTGGTGATAAGCGGGGTTGTGAAACCATAGCACTCAACGCCGTCAAGGCGGCGCGTGAGATCTGTCCCGCCGACAATATTGCCCCATTGATCGGAACCGCCAAGTTGCAGTCGGCAGCCATATTCATTGTAGAGTTTGTGGAAATCATAGGACTGCAAAAGCGTGTAATTGAACTCGAGGAACGTCATAGGTTGCTCGCGCTCGAGGCGGCGTTTGACGGATTCCAGTGCCACCATCCGGTTGATCGTGAAATGAACACCAATGTCGCGAAGGAACTCAATATATCCGATCTTATCGAGCCAGTCTGCATTATCCACCATGATCGCGGCGTTTGGACCGTCAAAATCAAGGAACTGGGCGAAGACGCGCTGTATGCCATCCTTGTTGGTTTGGATAGTTTCTGGTGTCAGAATTGGCCGAGACTTATCCTTGAAGGTGGGGTCTCCAATTTTCGTTGTACCGCCGCCCATCAAGACAATTGGACGCCCGCCGGATTTTTGTAGGTGGCGGAGCATCATGATTTGAACGAGCGAGCCGACGTGTAGGCTAGGCGCTGTGCAATCAAAGCCAATATATCCTGTAATCCCCTCGGCCGCGAGCTTATCGAGACCCTCTTCGTCGGTGCATTGGTAGAGGTATCCGCGCTCTGTTAGCGTTTTCATTAATTCCGATTGGTATTTGGACATGGATTTGACCTATAGTGATTAACGAACAGGGCTTCTAGCAAAGCGGCTCTTTATGTCAAAGGAATTGGATGATGCAGACCGTTTATACTGCTATTGGCCTTATGAGCGGCACGTCTCTTGATGGCGTCGATGCGGCATTCTTGGAAACAGACGGTGAGCGTATTGTGAAATTCGGGCCGTCCTTGACCCACGCCTATTCGAGCGCAGACCGAGACACGCTTACGCAGGCGACACGCGCAGCGCTGCGGTGGCAGTTCCAGGGCAGTGCGCCCAATAGTTTCGCTGCTGCCGAAGATATTGTGGCGAACGTCCATAAAGAGGCGATATCTAAGCTTGCGGCGGCCTATCCTGACTGGATGGCGCGTTTGGATATTATCGGATTTCATGGGCAAACAGTCTTGCACCATCCGCCAACAAAGGCCGGCAATGGGCAAACATTGCAACTCGGGGATGGACAGGCTTTGGCCGAAGCCTTTGGCGTGCCGGTAGTTTACGATTTTCGATCTGCGGATGTCGCGGCGGGGGGGCAAGGCGCGCCGCTGGCCCCTATCTATCACAAGGCACTGGCGACGTATTCCGGTCTGGGCGCGAGTGCCGCGATCCTGAACATTGGAGGTGTCTCAAATGTGACTTTGGCGGCGGGGGATAAGTTGCTCGCGACGGATTGCGGCCCTGGCAATGGTCCACTGGATAATTGGATGGCGGATCGGGCCGGTTTGGATTTTGATGCAGGTGGGGCGGTTTGCGTGAAAGGAACGCCTGACTTCGCCATGATCGAAAAATGGCTTTCCCGCGATTTTTTCCAGCGTCCTCTTCCGCGCTCGGCGGATCGTTATGATTTCGATGTGGCTTCGGATCTAGCGGGACAAAGCCTCGAAGACGGTGCCGCCGCTCTTGCAGGGTTCTGCGCCGCGGCGAACGCCTCAACGATAAAATCTATGGGACTTATTCCGGACAGCCTCGTGGTGTGCGGCGGCGGGCGTTATAACAAAGCGATTCTTTGGGGCCTCGCAGAGCAAATTCCTGCAACTGTTTTAACGGCGGAGGACGTGGGCTGGGACGGAGATGCCATAGAGGCTCAGGCTTTTGCCTATCTGGCCGTCAGAAGCAAACTGGGCTTGCCAATCTCATACCCCGGCACCACCGGCGCGCCTGCGCCGATGACGGGAGGTCAAATCGCTTATCCTTCAGCGATGCGCGGCTGACGGTAAGGGACGTATTTCGGATCAAGATGCTTATCCAGATAGGCATCAATCACATCCATCGTCATATCAAGGTGATCCGTATAGAAGTGATCGGCACCCTCGATACAATGTGTTGTGATTTCAGTGCCCTTTTGGACGCGAATACGTTCAATCACGCGGTCTACATCGTCCGCAGGGACGATCGGATCGTGCGAGCCGTACGTGACAAGGCCAGATGCCGGGCAAGGCGCCAAGAACGCAAAATCATAAGTGTTCGTGGGCAAAGACATGGAAATGAACCCTGCAATTTCGGGACGGCGCATTAAGAGCTGCATGCCGATCCAAGCCCCGAACGAATAGCCGGAGACCCATGTAAACGGTGCGTTCTGGTTGAAGCTCTGCATCCAATCCAGCGCATATGCGGCGTCTTGTAGCTCGCCCTGACCATTATCATATTCGCCCACCGAGCGGCCAATGCCGCGAAAGTTGAAGCGAAGAACCGAGAATCCGCGCGCCTTGTACTGCTCATACATGGCAACGGGGATGCGATGATCCATGTGACCGCCAGCTTTTGGGTGAGGGGATAGAATTAGGGCGCATGGGGCCGCTGGGTCATCGGACGGGTGATAACGGCCTTCTAACCGGCCTTCTGGGCCGGCGAAAATTACTTCTGGCATTTAAGCTCTCTATTTTTGTTACCGCACTGCGGAATTAATCTTGACTATTTTGGTCGGGATTACTACATCCAGTCCAAGCGTGATTTGGCGATGCCTTTAACAAGGGATACGGCAAAAAGCGAGTAAAACATGCAAATAACCTTGCAACTAATCTGCCAAGGAAAGGCGGCAAACGGTGAAATTAACAGCGAAAGGACGATATGCGGTGATGGCCGTGGCTGATTTGGCCGCGCAGGGCCCCCGTGCCGTCATCCCCTTGAGCGATATCTCCGCCCGTCAGAAAATTTCTATCTCGTTTTTAGAGCAGCTTTTCGGCAAGCTCCGCCGTGCAGGTATCGTCGAAAGCCAGCGCGGCGCAAGCGGCGGCTATAGCCTCGTTTTAACGCCTGAGGCTTTAACGCTAAATCATATTATTTCTGCGGTAGACGAAGATATCAAAGCTCACGGCTGTTCGCCGGAAACGAAAATTGCCTGTACGGGCGGTTCCGAGCGCTGTTTGACCCACAATCTATGGGGCGCTCTGGAAGTGCACATCGAGCAGTTTTTAGCGGGGATCACGGTGGCTGACGTTCTGGCGCAGCGCTTTCCAATGATGGAGGCTGCGGAATGACGCGCACCTATCTTGATCACAATGCCACGTCGCCGGCACGTCCGGAAGTCATAGAGGCTGTAACAGACGCCATGCGCGTCATTGGCAACCCGTCAGCGCAACATAGTGATGGCCGGGCCTCAAGCCGGCTTGTTTCTAATGCACGCGAAGCGCTGGGCATGGCGACGGGCCTTTGCGCCCAAGACATCATATTTAACGGCGGCGCGACCGAGGGCGATAATACGGTTATTCACGCGGTGGTTCATCATGGCTGCAAAAGGCTCCTTATTTCGGGAATGGATCATCCGGCGACATTGCTCGCCGCAGAAGCCAGCGGGGCAGCGTTCGAAATTATGCCGGTTGACCGCGAAGGCCGGACGGATATGGCGTGGCTTAAAGAACGTCTGGCGCGCTGGAACGCGGACGACGGACGGCCTTTTGTGTCACTTGTGGCGGCCAATAGCGAAACAGGCGTGATACAAGATACGGAAACGGCAACGGACATTGTTCAAGACGCAGGGGGTCTTATCCTTATTGATGCGGTGCAGGCTCTGGGCAAAGTGCCGATGACTTACCTGCCGGATTACCTCACCGTTTCCGCGCACAAGCTCGGCGGACCCCAAGGTGTCGGTGCATTATATGTGGCTGCAGATGCGCCATTTGACCCGCTGATTGTGGGGGGTGGGCAGGAACGCCGACGCCGCTCTGGGACCCACAATGTGGCGGGGATTGCGGGCTTTGGCGCGGCGGTAACGGCAATGGACGATCTCGATCATACTGCGCCGATAAGGGACGCGATAGAAACGGGCCTCAAAGACATGGAGCCGAAGCTTACGATTTTCGGGGAGCGGGCGAAGCGCCTTCCAAACACCAGCTTTTTTGCTGTCCCAGATCAAAGTTCGATGACATTGATGATGTCGCTCGACCTTGAGGGAATTTCGGTGAGTACGGGAACGGCGTGTTCGTCTGGTAAAACGGGCGAAAGCCGCGCTGTTCGCGCTATGGGATTGCTTGAGAAGGCCCCGAAAGGCGCGATCCGTGTTAGTCTTGGATATAATTCGACAATGGCAGACGCCGACGCTTTCTTATCTGCGTGGAGGAATATCCGGCGCAAACACATGAGAGGTGCGGCATGATAGAGACCGTGACAATGTACCGGCCGGTCGGGAGAAATGAATTGAAACTCGTTGAGAACAGCGGTTTCGCTGCTTTTCCGCCTCGGCTTCCGGATCAACCCATATTTTATCCCGTGCTCAATGAAGGTTATGCGCGCCAAATTGCCAAGGATTGGAATTCCCGAATTAACGATGACAAAGAGGGATATGTCACACGGTTCATGGTCAAAAAAAAGATCGCCGACAAATATACCCCTGAAGTTGTCGGAGCCAAGGAACATGAAGAGATTTGGGTGCCAGCGGAAGAGCTAGAGGCATTCAACGAGGCAATCATAGGCAAAATCGAAGTGGTTGCGAAATACGTAAATGATGAATTGGTATGGGAAGAATGACAGAGAGTACAAAAGTTAAAGTTAAAGACTCAATTGATGCCAAAACGGTGGCCGGTGTCCGGTCGCTTGAAGCGGATAAGTATAAGTACGGCTTTGATTCCGATGTGAAGCAGGAGTTTGCGCCCAAAGGCTTGAACGAAGATATTGTGCGGTTCATTTCTGCCAAAAAGGAAGAACCCGAATGGCTTCTGGAATGGCGTCTTGAGGCTTACCGCCGTTGGTTGACACTCGAAGAGCCTAAATGGGCGATGGTCGAATATCCTGAAATCGACTTTCAGGATATGTATTATTATGCGTCCCCCGTCAAAAAAGAGGGGCCGAAGTCGCTCGACGAAGTCGATCCGGACATTTTGGAAGTTTACAACAAACTCGGAATTTCTTTGAAAGAGCAAGAAGTTCTGGCGGGCGTAAAAGGTGCACCGCGCGTCGCCGTTGACGCCGTTTTTGACAGCGTGTCCGTGGTGACAACGTTCAAAGCTGAACTTGCAAAAGTGGGCGTTATTTTCTGCTCATTCTCGGAAGCGGTTAAAAACCACCCAGAGCTTGTACGCAAATATATGGGGTCCGTTGTGCCTGTGACGGATAATTATTATGCCACACTCAATAACGCCGTGTTCTCCGACGGATCCTTTGTTTACATCCCCCCAGGTGTGCGGTGTCCGATGGAGCTTTCGACCTATTTTAGGATGAATGCACAAGGTACTGGACAGTTCGAACGCACGCTGATTATCGCAGATAAGGGGTCTTATGTGTCATATCTTGAGGGCTGCACCGCGCCGATGCGCGACGAGAACCAACTGCACGCCGCGATTGTTGAAATCATTGTCCATGACGACGCTGAAGTGAAATATTCGACAGTACAAAATTGGTGGCCGGGCGATAGCGAGGGCAAAGGCGGCGTCTATAATTTCGTGACAAAACGCGCCGACTGCCGGGGCGAAAATTCCAAGGTGAGCTGGACTCAGGTCGAAACCGGGTCTGCGGTCACTTGGAAATATCCAAGCTGCATTTTGCGCGGGGACGGATCGTCCGGGGAGTTCTATTCTATCGCGATTACAAATGGTCATCAGCAAGCGGATACCGGCACCAAAATGATCCATCTGGGCAAGAACACAAAGTCGCGCGTTATTTCCAAGGGGATTAGCGCGGGTCAATCCAATTCAACTTATCGCGGCCTTGTTTCGGCCCATAAAAAGGCCACAGGCGCACGTAACTTTACGCAGTGCGATAGTCTGTTGATCGGCGACCAGTGCGGCGCGCATACGGTGCCTTATGTGGAATCCAACACCCCGACAGCGCAGTTTGAGCATGAGGCGACGACGAGCAAACTCTCCGATGATCAGCTGTTTTACTGCCGCCAGCGCGGCTTGTCTGAAGAAGACGCCGTTGCGCTGCTTGTGAACGGGTTTTGCCGTGATGTACTGCAAGAGCTTCCCATGGAATTTGCCGTTGAAGCGCAAAAGCTCGTTGCCATTTCTCTTGAGGGGAGCGTCGGTTAATGCGCACGATAATTTCAATTGCCCTAGTTGCGCTACTTGCGGCATGTGGCCGTGCGGACATGGATGCGCCGAAACAACCCGCCGCGCCGGAGCAGCCTGCTCAGTCCAGTACAAGCTCCCCCGATTCACATACTCCGGGACCAGAGCCACTCTCTGATGTCAAAACGCCGGCCGAGATCGCGTTCTCGACCTATAGCAAAGACCTTGCGCGGTTTATTGGCCTTGAGGAGGGCGAACCTATGGAAAGCGCGGAGCAAAAGGTCATGGATAAGTTAACGTCTGTATCGGACGGTGAAGGCAATGCTGTGTTCGAGATGGACAAGTTTCAGGGTTATATCGGCGGACAGGCTTTTATCGCGACGGTGGATAATTTACCTGATGATAGCGTGAAAGCGCAGCAGATTTACGCCATCGGAAAGATAACCGACGAAGGGACCTATACCCTCGTGGATTACGGGATGCGGATCAAGTGCCGCCGCGGTGATAACATCAATGAATGGGGGACAGAATTATGTCCATAAGAGCTATAATTTTAATTTCGGCCATGGCCTTTTTGAGCGCCTGCAATCAAAAACCGGTTCAGCCTCCGTTTGACGCTGCGGTCAAAGCGCATTTCGAGTCCATACAGAACCGTGATATCGAGGCCTTCACCAAAACGATCACGGGCGCGGAAAATCTGCCGATGATTTTCCCCGACGGGTCAATGTTGACGACGCGGCAAGAGGTCATTGACTTTCACACCGCATGGTTTGCCGATAAGAGCTGGGTCTATACACCGGAAGTCATCGGGACTTTGGTCCGCGAGGGCGCGGCCGTTGCGACGGTACGTTATCAATATCAGGACACACCTGACGGGCCGCCGAGATTCGCCTATCGCGGACTCGTCTTTGAACTGCAAGGCGGCGAGTGGCGTCTAATCCACGATCAAAACACACGAATTTCACTTCCGGAGTAAGTAAAATGGCTAAAACCCCATCTAAAAAACCCGCAGCGCCAAAAGCCGCGGCCAAGAAACCCGCACCAAAACGCACGCTCATCTCGTTATCCGAGGGCGAAAAGACCTATGCCATGTCACGCGCACTTGTGCAGGGCGATTGGTGCTTTGTGTCAGGAACCGTGGGCTATGACTACAGCAAAGGCACGCTGCCAGAGGGCGCGGCCCAGCAAGCGAGCAACACGTTCACAAACATTATGGCCGCTATGAAACAGGCCGGGTTTGAACTCGGACATACGGTGCGTGTGCAATATACGGTTTCGGACCGCAAATATATTCAGGAGGTTCTGCCGATCATTCAGCAGCATTACGCCAATATTCTGCCCGCTGCGACAATGGTTATTGCCGATCTCGTGGACCCCAAAATGAAAGTCGAGATTGAAGTCACGGCGTTTAAAGGGTGAGACCGAGCCGATTGCCGGATGTAAACGGTTGTCTCGTTTGGCGTTAGGCGGCGCCAGATAATCGCGCTGAGATTATAAAAAGAGAAAATGAATGCTAAAAATATCGAATCTATCCGCATCCGTTGATGACGGGAAAAAGCAAATTCTTGATGGCTTGTCGCTGGAGATTCCGGCGGGCGAAGTGCATGCGGTGATGGGCCCTAACGGGGCGGGGAAATCAACCTTGTCTTATGTACTAACGGGGCGCGAGGGATACGATGTGACCGGCGGTTCTGTGACGTATAACGGTCAAGATTTGCTAGATATGGCACCCGAGGAGCGCGCGGCGGCGGGGTTGTTTTTATCTTTTCAATATCCGCTTGAAATTCCGGGCGTACCGACCATGACGTTTCTTCGTACGGCGGTCAACGCGCAGCTTAAAGCGCGCGGCCAAGATGAAATGTCCGCTCCTGATTTCCTTAAAAAGGCGAGGTCAATCGCCACTGAACTTAAGATCAAGCCCGAGATGCTCAAACGTCCTTTGAACGTCGGGTTCTCTGGCGGCGAGAAGAAACGGATGGAAATATTCCAGATGTTGATGCTCGAGCCATCTTTTGTCGTCATGGACGAAACCGATTCCGGCCTTGACGTGGATGCACTGCGCATCGTGGCGGACGGTGTGAATCGTCTTCGCTCCCCAGAGCGCGGTATGCTTGTGATTACGCACTATCAGCGTCTGCTGGACTATATTGTGCCGGACCGTGTGCATGTGCTTTCGGGCGGTAAAATCGCCGCCAGCGGCGATGCTGATTTCGCGAAAACGTTAGAAGCCGAAGGGTATGACAAATATGCCGCTTAAAGCCGACATCTTGCCGGACCTCCCGCACCGCCGCATGGAAGCGTGGAAGTGGACGGACGTTCGCGCCAAGGTCACGGACGGCCAAAGCGGTTTGTCTGCGGCCGGGTCGCCATTGTTCACGCCGCCTGCGGGTATTCACGTTGGGCAGGGCGAGGGACATAAATCCGATACGCCTATGGGAAAGCTGGCCGCGCGTTTCGCGGGACTGACGTGGCAGGCCTATGTGCCGGAAGGCACGGCGCCAAAAGAGCCGCTTTTGATCGAGGGGCTGGGCCGAGGGCATGTGCGCTTCGCGATTATGGTCGATAAAAATGCGTCTCTGACCATTGTCGAGCATTACCGCGGCGACGCGGGAAGTTTTGCCAATTTGGATATGCAAATTCACCTCGGCGAGGGCGCGCACCTTACCCGTATTGTTGTTCACGATGACCCCGCGGACTGTACACGCGTGGCGACGTGCTGCATTGCTGCGGAAGAAGGCGCAAACGTCGATCAATTTACATTGTCGACGGGCGGCAAATTAGCCCGGCTTGAAACCCGTCTGTACGGTGAAGGCAAAGGGATAAGGGCCAAGATCAATGGCGCATATTTGCTGGATGGTGACCGTCATTGCGACATGACGAGCCATATTGACTTGCAGTTCCGAGACAGTGTTGTTCGCCAATCCGTCAAAGGTGTGGTCACGGACAAAGCGCGCGGCGTTTTTCAAGGCAAGTTTCATGTTCACCGCGCCGCGCAGCATACAGACGCAGAAATGCGACATGACGCCTTGATGCTCTCTGATACGTCGGAAGTGCGCGCTAAGCCGGAGCTCGAGATCTATGCCGATGACGTGGCTTGCGCGCACGGCAACACAATTGGTCAGCTTGACGAGTCGGCTCTGTTTTATATGCGCCAACGCGGCATCCCCGCTGCGCAGGCGAGAGCGCTTTTAACCGAGGCGTTTGTCGCTGACGTGTTTGACGACATGGCGGACGAAGAGATGAAAAACTCCCTCATCGCCAAAGTACGTTCATGGCTGGAGGCGCAATCATGATGTTCAATGTGGACTCGATCCGCGCCCAATTCCCGATACTTGAGCGTGAAATTAACGGCTATCCGCTTGCTTATCTTGATAATGCGGCGAGCGCGCAAAAGCCCTTTGCGGTGATCGACTCGCTCTCAAACCGCATGAAGACATCATATGCCAATGTGCATCGCGGTCTTCATACGATGGCGAATGAAACCACAGAGGCCTATGAGGGCGCGCGCGGCACGGTGGCCGCGTTTCTTGGCGCGCCGTCCGCTTCGAACATTGTTTTTACGCGCGGGGCGACGGAGGCGTTGAACCTTGTGGCTTATGGCCTGTCGGGCGAGATTAAAGCGGGCGACGAGATCATCGTCTCCGAGATGGAGCACCACTCCAATATCGTGCCGTGGCATTTCCTGCGCGAGCGTTACGGCGCGGTCCTTAAATTTATCCCTGTGAATGAGGACGGCGTTCTGGATCTGGACGCCTATAAATCCATGCTGTCTTCGAAAACGAAGATTGTCTCGGTTGTGCACATGTCAAACGTCTTGGGCACGATCAATCCTATCAAAACAATAGGCCAGTGGGCCAAAGCCGCTGGCGCGGTTTTTGTCGTGGACGGGACACAAGCGGCCGTACACATGCCAATTGATGTCGTGGATCTTGGCGCAGATTTCTACTGTATGACAGGGCACAAGATTTACGGCCCGAACGGGATCGGCGCGCTCTATGGAAAGACGGATATGCTCGAGCGCATGCAACCGTTTAACGGCGGCGGCGAGATGATCGAGGACGTGTTCCAGGATCGTATTACCTATAATGAGCCCCCGCATAAGTTCGAGGCCGGAACGCCGCCCATCCTCGAGGCGATAGGTCTCGGCGCGGCGATTGACTGGTACAGATTGTTCGACCCGGAAGAGGTGCGTCTGCATGAAATGGCGGTCTACAGCCATGCGCTGGACGGTCTGCGGGACATCAACAGCTTCAAGCTTATCGGGAATGCGCCGGACAAAGGTAGCGTCTTGTCTTTCAACCTTGAAGGCGCACATGCGCATGACGTGGCGCAAATTTTGGATAAATACGGGATTGCGGTAAGGGCCGGGCAGCATTGTACCCAGCCCCTCATGGAAAAAATGGGCGTGCATTCAACGGCGCGCGCGAGCTTTGGGATTTACAATACGCTGGATGAGGCTGAGCGCCTTGTTGAAGGCGTAAAAAAATGCGCGGCCTTTTTATTATAGCGCGCGCTACCATATGGATAGTATTATGACTGATGTTACAGATAGACAAAGGCAGGCGGAAGCCATGGCAAATGCCCAAATTCCGGGAATGACACCCCAGAATGAAGCGGGCGAGGCTGCGGTTCGCCGCGACGTGATTGATGTGTCCGGTGCGCCGGTGGATGCGCCTTCTGATGAGGAAATCGAACGGATTACGGCCGACGTTATCAATCAGCTTAAAACCGTTTATGATCCCGAAATACCGGTCGATATTTATGAGCTGGGTTTGATTTACAAAGTCGAACTGGAAGATGACCGTACGCTCAAAGTCGATATGACGCTAACAGCGCCCGGCTGTCCTGTGGCCGGCGAGATGCCCATGTGGGTTCAAGACGCCTGCGCCGTTGTTGCCGGTGTTCGCCGCGTCGAGGTCGAAATGACTTTTGATCCGCCGTGGACCATGGACCGCATGAGCGACGAAGCCCGACTTGAACTGAATATGTTTTAAGGACAGATTATGGCCAGACGACCGAGACCAAAGCTTGTGACCCTAACGGACGACGCAGCCATGCGCGTGCGCGAAATTCTGGATGAACGCGGCGAAGGCTATCTTCGCGTTGGCGTAAAGAATGGCGGCTGTGCGGGCATGGAATATATGATGGATTATGTCTCCGAGATTTCGCCGTTGGACGAAGTCATTGAAGACAAGGATGTCCAAATCGTTGTCGATGCCAAAGCTGTTCTGTTTATCCTCGGTTCGGTTGTGGATTATGAACAAACGATCCTGCATTCCAAATTTGTCTTTCGTAACCCCAACCAAACAGATGCCTGCGGCTGCGGCGAAAGCGTCACGATCGTACCTGCATTAGGCTAGGGCGTGACCCTCGCGGAATATGACACCTTTTGCGCCGCGCTTGCGCAGACAGAAAAGGTTGTCCAATGGGGCGGGGCGCATGTGTGGAAAGTGGGCGGTAAAGTCTTTGCCATCGCGTCCATACATGACAGCGCGCCGCTCGCGATTACCTTCAAAACGTCCGATATTGCCTACCATGTTCTAAAGGACGAACCGGGGCTTCGTCCCGCGCCCTACCTCGCGTCGCGAGGCATGAAGTGGATACAGCATTACGGATCGCCGGGTCTCGACGATGAAGGCCTGAAAGTGCATATCCATGCGTCATACCGCATGGCGATCGACCGCCTGACTCAAAAGAAACGCGCCGAGCTCGGCCTTGCGAAAGCTAAAGTGAAGTAGCAAGGTGTATAGAAAGTCGGGGGCAATACCCCTATTCTAAGCGGGGGTTTTCATGAAAATTAGTCTTAATGTTTGGGATTTGGCGGCGGATGATAACCGATGGGATGAGTTAATTGATACAAGTGTACCATTCTTTCTTAACCTAAATCTAGATATTAAAGTCGAGGATGGACGACCCGGAAGTATGGGCTATATACTGTACCTCACAAATATTGCTCATATTGAAAAACACAAGTTTGCATCTTTAAACCATATTTTGCTTTTAAGGGAGCCATTCTATCCGACAGATATTGTCGCAAAAATAGAAGAATTCCTGAGTGGTCTTGAGGCAGATAATTATGACCACGCAATCGCAATGTTGGAAGAGGTGTTTTTGTCCGAGTTCAAAGGTAACTTTCAGAATAGTTTTGAAAAATTGTTCATGGAGACCGACGAAACGATGTAAGCCGTAGAACACGCGCTAACGTTCGAGAGTGACGTGTCTCTGGCTTTGTCGGTACTTTATTTACTAAAGTCCGAAGCAAGGAGAGTCTCCTTCCCCATCCAAAGTCCTTGATGAAAATTCCCCTGTGAGGGGGTAGAGCCCTCCCGTGGTACAGTTCTTGCTTGAGTCTTGTTTGAAACATTCGAACAGGACCCGAAATGGAACAGCACATTAACCGATTGGAATTTTTGATCTTTATCGCGGCGATTTGCATGATGTCCGCAGGTATTGTCGGCTTCTATGTGAAACTCTTTCACGGCGCCCCTCCCGGGCCCGTCGAAGTGCTCTATTTACCGATTATTGCGGGGATGGGATTGACGGTGGTTTACCGCTTGCGTGAGGCGGTCTTCGGTTTGGTGTCTGTTTTACCGTATTTCCTTCTCATGTTGTTGGCGGTTGCGTCTTTTAAATGGTCACAGCAGCCTACCGTGACCCTTCGCGAGAGCTTTTTGGCGATGATTTTCACCATTTACCTTGCGACGATGTGCTGGCGTTACAGCTGGAAGCAGCTGATTGAGGGCATGTGGATCGCACTTTTGGGCATGGTGCTGCTGTCAATGGTGCTCTATGTGGCGATGCCGAGCATTGGTAAAATGGCCGATATTCATGTTGGCGCCATGTCCGGTGTGTGGATGGAAAAAAATGCGGCGGGTCAAATCGGCGTCTTCGGCGCCTGTCTCGCTTTGGCGCGCCTTGCGATTTCGCCGAAAACGATGATGAGTTCTTTGCTCTCTTTCCTGATTTTTAGCGTGTTCTTGATTATGTCCACCTCCAAAACTTCATTGGTGGCGTATATTGTTGGCTGCGGCGGGTTTGGCTGGGTGTTTTTAATGCGCCGTAACCTTCCGGTTTCCATGGTGACGTTGTGGACATCTCTCGTGGGCGGTGGCTTGTTGGTGAACTGGGTCAAGGGGAACACGGAAACCGTGCTCTCTATGCTGGGCAGAAGCGCAACGTTTACAGGGCGTTCTGAAATCTGGCAGTCCCTTCAAATCAGTTTGGCCGACCGTCCAATGTGGGGACATGGTTACTCGGCTTATTGGGATGAAGTTGTCTATGGTAAGACACTCGCTTATGTTTACGACGACCTTCAATTTTTACCCAAGCACTCTCATAACTCTTTCATCGAGATGAAGCTGAGCTTGGGCATGGTCGGCGCCTATCTCCTCGTGGGTGCGATTGCTTTCTATTTAGTCATGTCCCTTATTCGGGTTCGTAATACGCATGGAGCCTATTTCGCTGTACCATTTATGGCCGCGGCTATTGTCATCTCAATGTTTGAATCGGTTCTCGCAGGCCCTTCAACATTTGCCGGAGCCGTGTTGATTCTCGTCGCAGGTAAAATGGTGCGTCCGTCCTTACCCGAAGAGGCGAAGTCCGGTTTCTGGAAAGTCGTCAATGGCATACGGGGTATTGCGCAAAAGACGGGCGGCGGCGCAGTTCGCCCTGCGGCCCCGCAATGGTCCCGCGCCCCTCAGGCGCAGCCCGCCAGCTTTGCAAAGCCCGTCTATAGAGGGCCGGAGCGCCGCAAAACCAATCTGAGCCCGTCTGTCCGAGCGATCACAATGCGCCTTCAAGGACATCGCCCGAACGGCCTGCGCCGTTCCTAGGGGAGCGATGGGTTCTGCGATTTTCGCTCTCATACGGCGGATATAAATAAAGCATAAAAAAAACCGGGCACATGGCCCGGTTTCTAAGTTTATGTCAGAGCGACTAGCACTTGTAGTACATGTCGAATTCGACAGGGTGAGGGTGCATCGCAAGGCGGTGAACCTCTTCCATTTTCATTTCGATGTAGGCATCGATCTGGTCGTCATCAAATACGCCGCCGGCTTTCAAGAAGTCACGGTCGCTATCGAGGTTTTCAAGTGCTTCGCGAAGGCTTCCGCAAACTTGCGGGATTGCCGCAGCTTCTGCTGGCGGTAGGTCGTAAAGGTCTTTGTCCATTGGATCGCCCGGATCAATTTTGTTTTTGATACCGTCAAGACCGGCCATAAGAAGAGCCGTGTACGTCAAGTATGGGTTACCCGCTGGATCAGGGAAGCGAACTTCAAGACGCTTACCTTTTGGAGACGCCGTCCAAGGAATACGAACAGATGCAGAGCGGTTGCGTGAGGAATAAGCGAGCATGACAGGCGCTTCGAAGCCGGGAACAAGACGCTTATAAGAGTTTGTTGACGCATTTGAGAAGGCGTTGATGGCTTTGGCGTGTTTGATGATGCCGCCGATGTAGTAAAGACACTGCTTGGAGAGGCCTGCATATTCGTTACCTGCGAACAATGGCGCCTTGTCTTTCCAGATCGACATGTGGACGTGCATGCCGGTGCCGTTATCGTTCCACATTGGTTTTGGCATAAAGGTCGCTGTTTTGCCGTAGGCATGGGCGACGTTGTGCACAATATATTTGTAGAGCTGCATGTTATCGCCCATTTTTAGGAGCGTATCAAACTGCATACCTAGCTCATGCTGAGCCGGGGCAACTTCGTGGTGATGTTTTTCTGGACGAAGGCCGAGCTCTTCCATGATTGACAGCATCTCGCCGCGCATGTCTTGCGCTGAATCGACGGGGGGCACGGGGAAGTATCCGCCTTTTGGTCCTGGGCGGTGGCCCATATTGCCGCCTGTGTACTGGGTTCCGGTGTTTTGCGGAAGTTCAGTGGAATCGATGGAGTAACCCGTTACGTTTTGCTCCGTATTCCAACGAACGTCGTCAAAGACAAAAAATTCAGCTTCTGGGCCAAAATAGACTTCATCGCCAACTTTTGCCGAGCGCATGTAGTTTTCAGCCGCTTTTGCCGTGCCGCGTGGATCGCGGTTGTAAGGTTCGCCTGTATCGGGCTCCAGAATGTCACAGAACAAAGAGATGGTGTCTTGCTGATAGAAAGGATCCATTTTCGCTGTGCTAGCGTCCGGCAGAAGAACCATGTCAGACTCATTAATCGCTTTCCAGCCTGCGATAGACGATCCATCAAACATGGTCCCGTCGACGAAAAGATCTTCGTCAACAAGATCAGAGTGGAATGTGACGTGCTGCATTTTGCCTTTCGGATCTGTGAAGCGTAGGTCGACGAATTTAATATCTTCGTCTTTGATTTTTTTGAGTAACTGTTCTGACATGACTGTTTCCTTGCCTTAAGGGGTGGGTTTTAAAGTTAGGCCTTTAGATTTTGTACTAAAGTGCGGCTTCGCCGGACTCGCCGGTTCTGATCCGGATGGCTTGCGTAACGTCGGAGACGAAAATTTTGCCGTCACCGATTTTACCTGTTTTCGCAGCTGTTTGTATCGCCTCGAGAGCGGGTTCGACTTGATCATCCGCAACCACGAGCTCCAATTTGAGTTTTGGGAGAAAATCAACGACATATTCCGCGCCGCGATAAAGTTCTGTGTGGCCTTTCTGACGGCCAAAGCCTTTCGCTTCAACGACAGTCATACCTTGCAGGCCAACTTCTTGAAGAGCCTCTTTTACTTCGTCGAGTTTGAAGGGCTTAATAATGGCTTCGATCTTTTTCATAAGAGAATCTCCGAGGGGTCAATACTTCTGGGTCTGTTTTAAAAATTGGTGGCGGAGAGTCGAGGCTGTGCACCGCCAACAGGGTCCACGATGGGCGCTAGGCGTGTTTTTGCATGTATTTTGTGCATATCGCGAGGTGCGAGGTGAAAATATGGGCGATATTTATTTGCATTTCCGAGCCTTTGTCGCACCTTAGGGCTATGAACGTTGAGGCTCAGGGTTTAAAGAGGCCGTGCATTCTGACTGGGAGTTGCCCGTGACAAAATTAAGTTCTCGTCCGCCAAAAAAAACGTACATCACAGATAAACAGGCTCTGGATTTCCATTCGCTCCCGACGCCCGGGAAGCTGAGCCTTTTGCCGACAAAGCCTATGGCAACGCAAAGAGATTTGTCTTTGGCTTATTCGCCTGGTGTCGCGGTTCCGGTCGAGGAAATTGCACGGGACCCTGATCTTTCATACGATTACACGTCCAAAGGTAACATGGTCGCTGTTATTTCAAACGGCACAGCGATTCTGGGGCTGGGGAACTTGGGCGCTGCGGCATCCAAGCCTGTTATGGAAGGGAAGGCCGTCCTATTTAAGCGCTTTGCTGACATTGATTCTTTCGACATTGAGGTTGAGGAAGAAGATCCTGAAATGTTTATCGAATGCGTTCGCCGCATCGGACATACATTCGGGGGTATCAATCTTGAAGATATCGCATCGCCGGCTTGCTTCATTATCGAACAGCGCCTTCGTGACGAACTTGATATTCCTGTGTTTCATGATGACCAGCACGGAACAGCCATTATTGCGACCGCGGGCCTTATCAATGCGTGCGACCTCACAAACCGTAAGTTTGAAGATATTAAAGTCGTCCTCTCCGGCGCAGGCGCTGCGGGACTTTCCGTTCTTGGCCTTATCAAGCGCCTCGGCGTAAAGGATGAGAACGCGATCGTGCTCGATAGTAAAGGCGTGGTTTACAGAGGCCGCACAGAGGCTATGGACCAATGGAAAGCGCCGCACGCCATTGATACAGAAATGCGGACACTGGAAGAGGCCATGGTCGGTGCGGACGTGTTCCTTGGTCTTTCCGCTGCGGGGATTGTCACGAAAGACATGGTCGCGTCGATGGCCAAAGATCCCATTATCTTTGCGATGGCAAACCCTGATCCTGAAATTACGCCGGAAGAAATTAAAGAAGTGCGCGATGATGCGATTATCGCCACGGGCCGTTCCGATTATCCGAACCAGGTCAATAATGTTCTGGGCTTTCCTTACATCTTTCGCGGCGCGCTCGACGTTCGGGCCCGTAATGTGAATGAAGACATGAAGCTCGCGTGCGCGCATGCGCTCGCTGATCTGGCGCGCCGCGACGTGCCGGAAGAGGTGGCCGCCGCCTATCACGGGAAGCGCCCGAAATATG
This sequence comes from Maricaulaceae bacterium, assembly GCA_048268905.1. Lineage (GTDB taxonomy): Bacteria > Pseudomonadota > Alphaproteobacteria > Caulobacterales > Maricaulaceae > JACOMS01. Next base: position 589,419 of record JBLWUN010000001.1, read on the forward strand.
GCCGTGAATATATTATTCCCGCGCCGTTCGATCCTCGTCTTATATCCGAGATACCGCCCTACGTGGCGCAGTCTGCTATGGATACAGGCGTCGCCCGCAAGCCGATTGAAGATATGGAGGCGTACCGGCGCTCGCTTGCTCGCCGTCAAGACCCCACAGCGGCCTTGCTACAGGGCATTACAGCTTCTGTTGTTGAAAATCCAAAGACGATCATTTTTGCCGAGGGGGAAGAGCCCGCTGTTATTCGCTCTGCCCAAGCGTTCCAGCAGCGCGGGCTCGGGAAGGCCATTCTTATTGGCCGCGACGAGCCTATCCGAAACAATATGAAGCTCCTCGGTGTTGAAAACCCCGAAAGCCTGACGATTTTGAACGCTCGTCTTTTTGATCGAAATGCGGAATTCGTTGAAACGCTCTATGCAAAACTACAGCGCAGCGGTTTCCTGCGCCGCGACATACAGCGTCTTGTCAATAATGACCGGAACATTTTTTCCGCGCTGATGCTCCATCACGGGCTTGCTGACGGAATGGTTACGGGGGTGACACGCGGATATGATATTGCCCTTCAAGATGTGCGCCGGGTTCTGGCCCATGACGAATCCGAACGCACGATGGGCGTTTCCGTTGTGATCAATAAAGGGCGTACGCTCTTTATTGCCGATACGAACATTACGGAATTCCCTGAATCGCAAGACCTTGCCGATATTGCGGTAACGACCGCTGGATTTGCGCGGCAATTCGGTTTTGAGCCGCGCGTTGCCTTCTTGTCCTACTCCACATTTGGCAACCCGCGCGGTGAGCGCATGCAACGTGTTCGCGAAGCCGTGAGTATTTTGGACGAGCGGAAAGTCGATTTTGAATATGAAGGTGACATGGCCGCTGACGTGGCGCTCGACCCATTGCATTCTTTGACATACCCGTTCTCTCGCTTGTCAGGCGCCGCCAATGTTCTCGTGATGCCGGCTATTCATTCGGCGTCTATTTCAACAAAACTTCTAAAGGCCGTGGGCGGCGCAACTGTGCTGGGACCCTTCTTGACAGGCCTCGAGAAACCCGTTCAAATTTGCCGTCTTGGCGCAACAGCGTCCGAGATTACGCAAATGGCAACGCTCGCCGCTTTTGCTCCATCTCATAGACACGAGTAGACTGGCGGAAGCCGCCTAATGGCAAGTGTAAAATCCGTCAACTTGATGGAAGGCAAAGTCTCCGGTCACGTGAACCGGATGCTGGCACCTTTCACGGTTGCGATAATCGCTCTTTTGTCGGCGGGTATCATCGATACCATATATTTGGGGCGTGTGGGCGTGAGTGCGCTCGCCGCTGTCGGCTTCTGCGCGCCGCTCACATTTATCGGAAACAGCGCCAATATTGGACTGGGGGCGGGAACGATGTCGGCCGTGTCGCGGGCTATGGGGCAGGGCGATGTGGCGCGTTCGCATCGCCATGGTGCGGCGGCGGTTCTTCTGGCGCTTTTGGTGATGAGCCTGCTGGTTATTTTTGGCATGTCCGTGATGGGCCCTGTTCTAGACGTTATGGGCGCAGAACCCGAGATCAAAATTTTGGCGCTGTCATATTTGAAATGGTCGCTTCCGGGTCTCGTCATTCTTAGCATCGCGTCCATGTCGAACAATATTCTTCGGGCGAGCGGCGAGGCGGTTCTTCCAAGCTCTATTATGATTTTGGGCGCGATCGTGAATATCGTTTTGGATCCATTTTTGATTTTTGGCCTCGGCCCCTTTCCGCGGATGGAAGTGGAGGGCGCTGCGATTGCGACCTTTATCGGCAATGTGGTGGCGGCGTCTTACGGTTTCTACCTGCTCTATTTCCGTCAGAAGGCCATTTCCTTCGCAGATATGACGGTAGGGTCTTTGCGCCGCGCGTGGAAAGTCATTGGCAGCGTCGGCATTCCAGCTGCGGGAACAAATATTATCGTGCCCGTCGCGACGACTGTCGCGACGGCTATTATTGCGATTAACCTGGGGACGCTCGACGTGGCGGCATTTACAGTGGTTAGCCGCGCTGAAATTCTATCCGTTGGTCTACTCTACGCTTTGTCCGCGTGCATTGGCGCGATTACAGGACAGAACGGCGGAGCGGGGCTGACAGACCGAGTCCGCGAGACCTTTAAATATTGCTATGGCCTGTCCCTTGTTTGGGCGAGTTTAATGGCCGTGGTCCTGTTTGTGTTTGCGGACCAAATCCCGCGCATCTTCACGAATGATCTAGATGTTATTGCGGCCGCAAAACCCTATTTCTATATCGTGCCTATTACGATTGCCGGTTATGGATTTGTCTTTGTCAGTGCCGCGGGGCTGAATGCCATCGGGCGTCCTGTCTACGGTTTGATTTTTACCGCGACGCGGTCTTTGGTTCTTTATGTGCCGTTGATTTACGTGGGTGTGCATTTTGCGGGGCTAAAGGGGGCGTTTTATGGAATCGCGGCCTCAAATACTCTTTCGGGGCTCATTGCGATATATTGGACTCTAAAGCGTGCGCCGATGACAGCGCGCAAAAGCTAGCAAAAAAGCTTTGAATAATTTGTCGTTATGGCTTGACGTGCCGCCGATTTAAAGGCAAAGCGCGCCAACCAATATTGCAGGCGTATGTTACGCTGGATTTACCTGTGCGGGTGTGGCGGAATTGGTAGACGCGCCAGATTTAGGTTCTGGTATCGAGAGATGTGAAGGTTCAAGTCCTTTCACCCGTACCATGTTGTTTTTGTTGGATTTTCCTTTTCATATACACCGTTGGCGGCGTTGACGTTGCTATTTTTAGGGCTCGCAGGCGGTGCGCGCATAGACAGCTCCCATATATTTGTTCTATGGCTGAAGAAAAATGGGGATGCCGAGTGTTTTTGTCGATTGTTATTGTCACTGTTGCGGTCATACTTTTGTTCTTCGGGATCTCGAAGTTTTACTTATCCGGCCCGGACCTTTCAAAGTATGACGCCAAAGACATCACCTTTTTTTATGATGGCGGAGCGGATGTGTCTTCGGGGCAAGGTGAACTAAAGGCCTTCCTTGCTGAGCACTATGAGGCGCCCAAGGGGCTGTCACAAAAAGACTCACTGAAATATCTGCGCAAAGGCTATGAGTATCAGGGCCGAACGCGCACATTTGATTGCGAATTTAAAGAGGACATTGCGTCTTTTGGGGGGTGTGAGGTCCCGGGTGAGTGGACGATCCCGGAAGGGTGCGATCCGCTAAGGCGGATTCTCTTCTTACACGGCGGTGCCTTTATTGTGGGGAGCCCCGTAAGCCACCGGCCAATCACGGTTAATCTCGCGAACCGGACAGGATGCGCGGTGTTTGCACCGCATTACCGTTTGGGCCCCGAAAACAAGCGTATGGATGGTATTCTTGATTGCCGCGCAGCCTATCACTGGATTCTCGAAAACGGCCCCATTGGAACGGGCGCGGCGAGCCACTTGGCTGTTGCCGGCGACTCTGCGGGGGGGAATCTGGCTTTGATGCTTGCAAATTGGTCACGTGATCAGGGGTTAAGGGCCCCGGACTGCGTTGTGGCCATGTCGCCTGTCACAGACGGCACTGGCGCAAGCCCGTCTATGAGCGGAAATCTCAAGACAGACGTGGTTCTTGGAAAAGCGCTCGCGCCGTTGATCAAGCTACCGCTTTATCTCAGGGTTTGGGTGATGATGTTGATGGGCAAGATCAGTCCAGCAAATAAGGCCGCGTCCCCGATATTTGACGACTTGCACGATTTGCCGCCAACGCTGATTCAAGCCAGCAATATCGAAGTGCTTTTTGATGATGCTCGTCGATATACCGCCAAAGCAAAGCAGGCGGGGTCGCCTGTCGAACTGCAAATCTGGCGCGGGCAAGCGCATGTCTGGCAGCACTATGACACGATGATTCCAGAAGCCGCGCCTGCTCTGGACGAAATCGCGAAATTTATGTCAACGCACCAGGTCGGCAAGGGCCACTAAATATAGAAAAACCGGTGCCTCCAATCGCATCTGTAGATGTGTCATGGAGTTGAAATATAACCTTCACATAACTGTCGCAAAACTGTTTCAAATAGTTCGTAATGACGGATTAGTGCACGGCCAAAAGGGTGATGTTGAATCGCCTTGCAGGAGGTTAAAATGAACTACAAATACATTATGGCAAGCGCAGCCGCACTTGCATTGGTCGCATGCGGCGGAAACGACGCCCCGCAACCAAAAACCGAGACTGGTAGCGATGCAGCCGTTCAGGCGACAACGGGCCGTGACCAGATAAAAATCGTCGGCTCGTCAACGGTTTACCCGTTCTCAGCCACGGTTGCAGAGAACTTCGGGCGTTCAACATCTTTCAAAACACCTATCGTTGAAAGCACGGGCTCTGGCGGTGGATTGAAATTGTTTTGTTCAGGGTTTGACGAGAACCACCCTGACATCGCGAATGCGTCGCGCCGGATTAAGGCGTCTGAAGTCGAGCTTTGCGCCAGCAACGGTGTTAACGAGATTGTCGAAGTGAAAATTGGTTATGACGGGATCGTTATTGCGAACTCTCGCAGAGCCGAAAAAATGGCATTGTCCCTAAAGGACGTATTCTTGGCATTGGCAAAAGACGTTCCGGACGGAAAGGGCGGTCTTAAGCCAAATGATTACATGATGTGGAGCGACATCGAACCTGAGCTTCCAAATATCAAAATTGAAGTGCTCGGCCCGCCGCCCACATCCGGTACGCGCGATGCCTTTGTTGAGCTTGCTATGGAAGGTGGATGTAAGTCATTTGATCAAATCAAAGCTCTCAAATCTTCCGACCCGTCCGCATATAAGGCGCTTTGTCATACGCTCCGTGAAGATGGCGCGTTCATCGAAGCGGGTGAAAATGACAATTTGATCGTTCAGAAACTCAATGCCAATCCAGATGCTCTGGGCGTATTTGGTTACAGCTTCCTCGATCAAAATGCCGATAGCGTCCAAGGGAGCTTGATAGACGGTGTGGAACCGTCCTTCGAGAATATCTCTGACGGATCTTACCCTGTGTCGCGTTCGCTATATTTCTATGTGAAGAAAGCCAATGTGGGCGTTGTTCCAGGTATTACGGAATATCTTGAAGAGTTCCTTGGGGACCGTGCAAGCGGGCCTGATGGGTATTTGGCAGAAAAAGGCCTGATCCCGATGAAAGACGATGAACACGCCCAGTGGATGGCAGATGTGGCCGCGCTTAAAACGTTGAGCCTTGACTAGAATGCCCTCCGCAAACGCCAGCACAGATCTAACGCTCCGGCAGGCCAAGCGGAGTACACGTATTAAAGAACTGGTCATTCAGAGCATTCTGATGGCCAGTTCACTGGTCGCCATTCTGACAACAATTGGAATTGTGATCTCATTGGGCGCCGAAGCCTATCGTTTCTTTGGCCGCGTGCCCCTGACGGACTTTATTTTTGGTCTGGACTGGAGCCCGCAAACGGCGATCCGCGAAGATCAGGTCGGCTCGAGTGGCGCTTTTGGCGTTATCCCGCTTCTGACAGGTACACTTCTTATTAGCTCGATCGCGATTTCTGTGGCTATTCCTCTCGGCCTATTGTCCGCCCTTTATTTGGCGGAGTACGCCAAAGCCAAGACACGGGATACGGTGAAGCCGCTTCTCGAATTGCTCGCCGGTATTCCAACTGTAGTTTACGGGTTTTTCGCGGCCTTGGTGATAGCTCCATTCATTCGTATGACCGGTGAGGGCGTTGGCCTTGATATCTCGTCTGAGAGCGCCCTTGCGGCGGGCTTGATGATGGGCGTTATGCTCGTGCCTTTTATTTCATCTTTGTCGGACGATGTTATCAATGCGGTGCCGCAGGCCCTTCGGGATGCATCCCTTGGAATGGGGGCGACCCATGCGGAAACCGTCACAAAGATCGTTCTTCCCGCGGCGACGCCGGGGATTATGGGCGCAATTTTGCTCGCGATTTCTCGGTCAATTGGCGAGACCATGATTGTGTTGATGGCGGCGGGCACTGCGGCCAACTTGACTCTCAATCCGCTTGAAGCGGTCACGACGATGACAGTCCAGATTGTGAAGCTTTTGACGGGTGACCTTGCCTTTGATAGCGCAAAGACTTTGTCCGCGTTTGCGATTGCGCTTTTCCTTCTCGTCTTGACACTTTGCCTGAACATTGTGGCGTTAAAGATTGTCGATAATTACAAGCGAAAATATGCCTGATTACGAACTTACAACATCGCCCAAGATGGCGCGCCGTCACGCAAAAGAACGGCGCTTTAAGCTCTATGGGCAAATGGCGATCTTTATCTCGCTATTGGTTCTGGTCTTTATGTTTTCCGCGATTACCTTCCGCGGGTTAGGTGCTTTTCAGCAAACCCAAATCCAGCTGGATGTGCAGTTTACGGAGCAAGCGATTGACCCTAGCGGGGCTCGCGAAACTGAGACCTTGGCGCGTGCAAACTACAAGCCTCTTCTAACCGATAGCTTGGCCGAGATTTTCCCGAACGTCACAGGCCGCCGCGAAAAGGCGAATCTCTACCGCCTCATCAGTGCGGGGACCGCATTTCAGCTCTCCGAACGCGTCATTCACAAGCCGTCGATTATTGGTACAACACAAAAGATTTGGGTGCCGGCATCCTCTGAAGTTGACCTGTATGTTAAAGGCAAAACCGACGTTGACGGGAAAGAGGAGTTTCGGCGATTGAAAGATCAGGAACTGGCTTGGATTCAAACATTACAAGATCAGGGCCGTATCAAACGAAGTTTCAACACAGACTTTTTTACCCATGGCGATTCCCGCGATCCTGAAATTTCTGGTATTCTCGGCGCGGCTCTAGGGTCCTTCTTCAGCCTTATCGTCTGTTTTGCCATTGCGTTCCCATTGGGGATTGCCACGGCTGTCTATCTCGAAGAGTTTGCCAAGAAATCGCGTATCACCGACATTATAGAAGTGAATATCAACAATTTGGCGGCGGTGCCGTCGATTGTATTTGGTTTGTTGGGCCTGTCTATTTTGCTTAACTTTTTCCATCTGCCGCGTTCAACGCCATTGGTGGGCGGGATTGTTCTTGCTTTGATGACATTGCCAACGATTATCATTGCCTCTCGGTCAATCTTACGGTCTGTACCCAACAGTATTCGCGATGCGGCATTAGGGATGGGGGCCACGAAAACGCAGACCACTTTCCACCATGTTGTACCGCTTGCGATGCCGGGTATGCTGACTGGGACGATATTGGGTATGGCGCGTGCGCTTGGCGAAACCGCGCCGCTGCTTATGATCGGGATGGTCGCGTTTATGAGAGATATCCCCAAGGGTATTACGGATACGGCGACCGCTTTACCTGTGCAAATTTTCCTTTGGGCGGATAGCCCTGAGAAGGGATTTGTGGAGCGGACATCTGCGGCGATTATGGTGTTGTTGGTCTTTTTGATCTTGATGAATGTATTAGCGGTTTACCTGCGAAGACGGTTGGAACGGCGTTGGTAATGGGAAAAATTATGAAAATGAAAACAAACGCTGCGGACACGCTGAAGACGCCGATTATGACGGCGAATAATGTGGATGTCTTTTACGGAAAAAAACAGGCGATTAGCAATGTTAGCCTTGATATTCCAGAGAACGAGATAACGGCTCTTATCGGTCCTTCAGGATGCGGTAAATCAACATTTTTGCGCTGTTTTAACCGTATGAACGACACGATTGATGTGTGTAGCGTGACCGGTGATATCCGGTTCGCCGGTCAGGATATTTACAGCCCAAAAGTCGATGTCGTGGCGCTTCGCGCGAGGATTGGCATGGTTTTTCAAAAAGCCAACCCATTCCCGAAGTCGATCTTTGACAATGTGGCTTACGGGCCTCGAATTCATGACCTCGCAAAATCAAAAGATCATCTCGAAGAAATCGTAATTACATCTCTGAAAAGAGCCGGCCTTTATGATGAGGTTGCCGACAGGCTGAACGAGTCGGGTACAAGCCTTTCCGGCGGACAACAACAGCGCCTTTGTATTGCGCGTGCCATTGCCGTTGATCCACAAGTTATTCTTATGGACGAGCCTTGTTCTGCGCTCGACCCCATTGCGACTGCGATCATTGAAGATCTCATGGAATCCATGAAGGAGAAATATACCATCGTGATCGTCACTCATTCCATGCAGCAAGCGGCACGTATTTCACAGAAGACGGCATTCTTCCATCTGGGCGAATTGGTTGAGGCGGGCAGTACAGAAACAATATTTACCAATCCTTCAGATGTGCGTACGCAAAACTATATTTCTGGACGGATCGGATAGGGTGCGATTATGAATGACAAACACATCGTGACATCATTTGATGATGATATGAATGAAATGCGTCGACTCCTATTGTCGATGGGCGGTTTGGTGCAGGAACAATTAAGCATGGCGACAAAGGCTTTGACGCAAGAGGATCGCGATCTTGCCAAGCTTGTCGTCAAACAAGACAAAGCGATCAATAAGCTCGAAACGGAGCTCAATGACCTCGCTTTTAAAATTCTAGCCTTGCGTCAACCTTTTGCATCGGACCTTCGCAACGTTGTTATGACCTTAAAAATTGGGGGTCATTTAGAGCGTATTGGCGATCTCATTCGGAATATGGCGCAGCGAACAAATACGATCACCAAAGCCGAGGCTGAGACGGGCCCCATTGATACGCTCGTCCGAATGAGTGAGCTCGTTCAAGAAATGCTGCGTATGATTTTGGAAAGTTATACGGTCGGTAGTGCCGATATTGCTGTAAGTGTGCGTGATCGCGACGAGGTTGTTGATAAAGCGCATAATGGCCTGTTTCGCGAACTTTTGACCTACATGATGGAAGACGCCAGAAATATCTCTGGATGTATGCATATTCTATTTATCGCAAAAAATGTGGAACGCATGGGCGATCACGTCGCGGACATTGCGAAAGAAGTCATCTTCATGAAAACGGGCGAATGGCCAGAAGGCGCCCGGTCTAAAGGCGATAAAACAAGCAAGATAATGGTCGAGCTGGAGCAGGAAAAGTAATCGATTCAGTTCGGTTTATCCATTTTTCCAGCGTTTATTGTGCCCGTGTTTGTTCTCTTATAATCAGGGGCGTACCAATCATGCGTCCCAAACGGTGAAGCTCAGCGTAAAATTTATCATCCCGGGCCTGCGTCCAGACGGCGCTGGGCTCCGGCCAGAGTTTATGGACGGTCAGCGTGCCGTTTTTTCGGTCGGCTTTCAGCTCTGTGCGTCCGACAAATCTATCCCCCTCCAGAAGTGGGTAGACGTAGTAGCCCCAACGCCGTTTAGCGGCCGGGACGAAAATCTCGTTCACATATTCAAATCCGAAAAGTCTCTTTAACCGATCCCGATCCCGTATCGCTGGATCAAACGGGTTGATGATACGAAGCCGGCTTGTCGGTGCGGGCGCGTCGTTGGCAAGGGTCTCGGCGGCTGGGGACATAAATGCGGATACGAGAGAACCGTCTGCGGCTTCAATATGGGCTGACCTCAACTCGGCCTGATGGCGATCGGCCCATGCCTTGACTTCGGCATGACTGACAGCGTCCCAGAAGCGGCGAATGTCGCCGAGGGAGCCAAACCCGAGACGATTTAACGCTTCGCGGCAAAGCCAATCGATTTGCCCTTCATCATTTGTCGTAGCCTCCCGGTGGGCGGCGCTAATTCTGCGCTCGGTGAGGTCGTAGAACTTCACGAAGTTCTCGCGGTGTGAAGTGGTTAACTCACCTTTATACCACATGTAATCCAGCGCGCTTTTATGCGGGGGACGCGCCCACATGGCCTTTGGGCCTTTTGTTTTCGTGTCAAATGCGCGTGTACACAAGGGGCCTTCCGCCGAAATTCGGGCTTTGATATGGGCGCGGTCTTCTTCGGTATGAGACGCAAAGGATTTGTAACGTTCAACTTGTTTACCCAGCCGTCTGAACTGGCGCTGCCACATCGGGTAAAACTCGATTGGAATCAATGACGCGTCATGCGTGAAATGTTCAAAGAGTGCTCTATCTTCCGAAAGGTGCGCCCAGATCATCGGTTCTCGATAATTCTGATTGCGGCTCCACAAAATATGGTGATGGGCACGCGTTACGTTTCGGATCGAATCGATTTGAACAAACCCGAGGTCATGGATTATTTCCCGCAGGTTGATTTGTCCCGTGGGGGCCGCTGCTAATCCCTGCACATGAAGCCATATCCGGCGAGCGTCTTTGTTTTTAATCGTCAGCGTCATGAAGGCTTTATGCAAGCGGAGGGGCGCGTTGGAAAGCCGCATTTAAGCGGATATCCCTGAACTCGCCGCTAAAGTTGGCCTGATTTACGAAAGTTTTTGTATTCGGACGTGATGGGGGATTTATACGGTTGATATTCTAGGAAGAGGTACAATATGGAGTTCATTGCGCTGCGGCGCAAACGCAAAGAGACGGAGTTGGAAGATGGCTATTCAAACACAAAACCCCACGACGGGAGAGATTGTTAAAACTTTTGAGGCCCATACTGACGCTCAGGTTGATCAGGCGATTACGGACTCCTATGCGGCCTACAAGATTTTAAGGCGGTGGAGTTTCGACGAACGTGCATCTTGCATGCGGGCCGCCGCAAAAATTCTAGAGGATGAAGCCAATGATATTGGCAAGATCATGACTCTCGAAATGGGTAAAACATTCCTGTCTGCCGTCGCGGAAATTCAAAAGTGTGCTCGGGTGTGCCGATTTTATGCTGACGAGGCTGAAAAACAATTGGCCGATGACATTGTAAAGACAAACGCGTCAAAATCCTATCGAGCCTATTTGCCAATTGGACCTGTACTGGCCATTATGCCTTGGAATTATCCCTTATGGCAAGTTTTCCGGTTTGCGGCTCCGGCATTGATGGCAGGGAACACGGGGCTTTTAAAACATGCCTCCAACGTTCCGCAGTGTGCTTTGATTATTGAGGACGTGTTCAAGCGCGCAGGCTTTCCGGCAGGCGCATTTCAAACACTCTTGATCGGCGGATCAAAGGTCGAGCGCGTTCTCAGAGACGATCGCGTACGAGCGGCGACATTGACAGGGTCAGAGCCTGCTGGCGCTTCCGTTGCGTCTATATGCGGGGAGGAGATCAAGCCGACTGTCCTCGAATTGGGCGGATCTGACGCCTATATTATTATGCCAAGTGCAGATCTGGGTGAAGCCGTTAAAATCGGCACAAAAGCGCGGACACAAAATAATGGACAAAGCTGTATCGCAGCGAAGCGTTTTTTGGTGCATGAAGATGTCTATGACGAGGTGAAGGAGAAGTTCTCTTCCTTGTTCAAGAGTTTGGTTGTCGGCGACCCGATGGAGGAGAGCACGGATGTGGGACCACTGGTCAACGCCGACGCGCTCGAAGAAATTACGCGGCAAATAGAAAATGCGATAAAAGACGGTGCGAAGCGCGTCTGCGGCGCGGAGCCGATTCAAGGGGCAGGGTTCTTTTACCAACCCGGCTTGTTGGAAGACATTCCGCCAACGTCGCAAGCCTACCACGAGGAAATTTTTGGCCCCGTTGGTTTGCTTTACAAAGTGGCATCCTTGGATGAAGCGATAGATATTGCCAACGCCTCTCCTTTTGGTCTGGGATCGGCTATCTGGACGCGGGACGCAGACGAGCAAGAAAAGGCGATCCGAGAGTTGGAAGCCGGTGCAACATTTGTAAATTCGATGACAAGCTCTGACCAAAGATTGCCATTTGGAGGTGTAAAACGCTCTGGCTTTGGGCGAGAGCTTGCAGCTGAAGGTATTCGCGCTTTTTGTAATGTGAAAACGGTTTCTATTGCGTAGATACTGGGGACCTTCACGGGAATTTGTCTTGACCCCAGCAAAGCGGGGGGCATAGTTTTGCGAAATCAACTTTTAACCTACGGGCCATGCAATGATGACACTTTCAAAAAAACTTTTTCTCGGCGTGTGCGCAGTTTCACTTGCTGCTTGTACAGCGGCTGAGCAATCATCGACAGAGACGCCTGCCGCCGAAGCGCCCGCAGCAACCGCAGCGGCAAGCGATGCGACAGCGCCGATTACCATTGACACAAGCTATACAGATGCTCCGTCCGGTCTTTATACGAATGATAAAACACACGCCTATATCGTGTTTAATTATGCGCATCAGGGCTTCTCAAAGCCGTTTTTACGTTGGCGCGATTGGGATTCTACGCTGAATTGGAACAGTGAAGACCCGACGAAGTCGAGCGTTGCTGTTAAAATCGATGCCGCAAGTATTGATACTGGCGTCGATGTTTTTGACGGTCATTTGGTCAGCGACCAGTGGTTCGACGTTGAAACCTATCCGGAAATCACGTTCCAAAGCACGTCGCTCGAAAAGACGTCAGACACTCAGGGCAAAATGACCGGTGACCTGACACTCAAAGGTATTACCAAGCCCGTTACGCTTGACGTGACCTTCAACCGTGCTGCTGAAGGCCGCGAACCTGGCACCTATAAAATCGGCTTTTCCGCTCGTACAGAGCTCAAGCGGTCTGATTTTGATTTGGGCGCATATGTTCCCGTGGTCGGCGATGATGTTGATGTCATTATCGAAGTCGAATACGGACTGACACCAGCTGCTGAGTAGGGCTGATGTCACCAACAACATATTCAAGGACAGCGATCGCCTTTCATTGGGTGATCGCTCTTCTGATTGTTGGCAATCTGATTGGCGGAAAAGTCATGTCAGAGATGGATCCGGCGCCGCTCAAATATGAGATATTTCAATTACATAAGTCCTTTGGCATTATCATTCTTATATTGTCTGTGCTTCGCCTTCTTTGGCGGTTTACGCACCGCGCGCCAGAATTGCCGTCAGGTATGAAACCTTATGAGCGTTTCGCCGCGAAGGCCGCGCATGTGGGGTTCTATGTTTTGATGATCGGTATTCCGATGGCCGGGTGGATTCTCGTGTCCTCCGCCACACCGCAAATTGCGACGAAGATTTTCAAGGTTGTGCCTTGGCCCGATTTCCCCGGAATCCCTCGGTCCGAAGGTTTTTCTGACGTGATGGGAGAGGTGCACGAATTATTGGCTTATGCGATTTTCTTATTGCTCCTTCTCCATATTGGCGCAGCGCTAAAGCATCATTTTGTCGACCGGGACAATGTTTTGACACGTATGTTGCCCTTCCTGAAAACCAAAGGCTAGAGTGATGAAATCCTATATTATTGCGGCGGCCTGCGCGTTGTTTGTGGCCTGTTCTGCGCAATCGACGCCAGACGCGCCGGCACCGGAAAGCTATGCCAAGCTAGACGCCTTGTTACCAACGCTTACGGGCGAAAATGTCTGGGATATGGTTGAGGGCAGTAGTCACCTGACATTCAAGGCTGTTCATAATAGCCGTGAATTTGTCGGGGAGTTTGGGGTGTTTCAAACCACCATCCGGCTTGATCCTGACGCTCCAGAAACGGGCGAAATTCATGTCGTCGTTGACATGTCCTCAGTAGACGCCAAGGACGGCGATAGAAATGCAAACCTGCCGCGCCCAGAGTGGTTTAACACGGCAGCTTTTCCTTATGCCCAGTTTAATTCCAGTCAAATTGAGGCTCTCGGCGGCGGAAATTTTCAAGCTCTAGGCGAACTTTCTATCAAGGATATGAGCCAGCCCGCGACTTTGCGGTTCTCATTGGTGGTGGACGGTAACGCAGCGACCGCTATTGGCGGCGTTGAAATTTCACGGCGGGATTTTAATGTGGGGACCGGATCTGATTTTGAAACCGAAGATTGGGTGAAATTTCCCGTGGACGTTATGTTCGAGATTAAGGCAGAGAAATAGACAGTCTGCGGCGCGAGGCGGCCTCTTCGGAGGCTCGCGCGAGTAAAGCCGTACCACCCAAGTTCGGTGACACGCAAATAAGTCGTTTAATACCAGCATAAACAAGAAGGACCTCCCATGGAGTTTTTACACACAATGGTACGCGTCACAGACCTTGAGGCGTCTATAGAGTTTTATTGCGGGCATTTAGGGCTAGTGGAAGTTAGCCGCCGCGACATTCCCGCAGGCCGGTTTACGCTCGTCTTTTTGGCGGCTCCCGGAGACGAAGCCCGCGCCCGGGAGATGGATGCTCCCATGGTCGAACTCACATATAATTGGCCGCCTGAAGACGGCGAGAGCGAAATTTACACGGGCGGACGAAACTTTGGCCACCTCGCGTACCGCGTTGATGACATTTACGCTGTTTGTCAAAAACTGATGGATGGCGGCGTTACCATCAACCGCCCACCGCGAGACGGTCACATGGCGTTTGTTCGCTCGCCGGACGGCATTTCCATTGAGCTCCTACAGAAGGGTGATCGCCTTGCGCCGACTGAGCCGTGGGCCAGTATGGAAAATACAGGTAGCTGGTAAGCCTTCGTTTGCGAACGTGGCTATTTGAGAGGTTCGAGCCCTTATGTCGATCGTTTACCTGAACGGCGAATTCATCCCGCAGGATGAGGCTCGCATTTCCCCATTCGATAGGGGATTTTTGTTCGCTGACAGCATTTATGAAGTGACAGCATGCCTCGAAGGACAGCTTGTTGATTTTGATCGTCATTTCGATCGCTTGTTACGCTCTTGCGGCGCTATTGGGCTTTCTTTTGACTATGACAAGTCGGCAATCCTTTTAGCGCACGAGAAACTTATCAAGGTCAATAATATTCGAGACGGCGGGGTCTATTTGCAAATCTCTCGGGGCGGAATGGGCCGGGATTTCTTGATCAGCGGCGACCTTCCACCAACACTTTTTATGTTCGCGGAAGCGAAAGTGATTCTGGATCATCCCAACGCGGCCACGGGTATTCGCGTAGTCTCTTGCGAAGACCAGCGTTGGGGCCGGTGCCACATAAAGACGACCCAGCTGTTGGCGCAGTCTTTGGCCCGAACTTCAGCCGTTCGCGCCGGTGTCCATGATGCCTGGATGGTTCGCGGCGAGTATGTCACCGAAGGGTGCACCAGCAATGCGTTTATCGTGTCAAAGCAAGGCGTGATTATTACGAGCGGCACGAACGAAAATATTCTACCGGGAATTACCCGGCAGGCGGTGTTGGAGTGTGCCGTTAGCCTTGGGTTTGAGGTCGCGCTTCGGCCTTTCACGCTCCGCGAAGCGATGCAGAGCGCAGAGGCGTTTTCAACGTCTGCGTCCTCGTTCCTATGGCCTGTGGTCGAAATTGACGGCACCAAGATCGGCGAGGGCGTACCGGGTCCGATTTCTCAGGCGCTCAGACGTGCCTATATTGCGCGGGCAACCGGCAATCTTGCGGCCTGAATTTGCCGCCTATCCCCACAAGTCTGACGTCGGCGGGTAGATATGCGCGTTCTCATATTTAAGAGCGTGATCCACATCGCTGTTCAGGAGTAAAGGGCCGTCGAGATCAATAACGTCAGCAAAGCTTTCGAGACACAACATGGGTGCCATCGCTAGGGACGAGCTGACCATGCAGCCGGCCATAATTACGAACCCTTTTTCGCGGGCGGCTTGCATCAAAGCAAGGCCTTCCGTTAAGCCGCCGCATTTGTCGAGTTTTACATTCACGGCGCGGTATCCCTGCGCCCATAATGTATCCAAGTCTGTCCGCGTATGCAGTGACTCGTCAGCGCAAATCGGGGGGAGGTTGTCAGGATTGAAACGTTCGTTTGTATGTGCGGGTAGGGGTTGTTCTATCAGTACGGCGTTTTCTGGGGGAAGCTGTTTTTGAAATTCTGAAACGGCTTCCGGGGATAGCGCTTCATTGGCATCAATTATGAGCTTCGCCTCGGGCCGGGCTGCCAGCACGGCGCTCACGCATTTCAGGCTCGTTTCGCCTGAGACCTTCATCTTCAGGAGTGGGAAACCAGCGGCTTTGATGGCCGCCGCTGCCATGTTTTCGGGCGTATCGACGGACAATGTGAAAGCTGTGACGCGCGGCTTGGGGGCGGGAATGCCTAAAATTTCCCAGATTCGCTTGTTCTCTTTCTTGCACTGGAGATCCCATAGGGCACAATCGACGGCATTTCTGGCCGCGCCAGCGGAAAGAAGCGATTGCAGCTGAGCCGCCGTACAGCCTTTTTCAATATCGCCTCGAACGGCTTCAATCTCGGCCGTGACTGATTCGCATGTCTCATTGTAGCGCGCATAAGGGCGACACTCGCCGCGGCCCACGACGTCTCCGTCGGTAATTGTGACTTGGAGAACGGCGATTTCGGTGAGGGCACTTCGCGAAATACGGAACACACCTTTGACGGGCCACACAATTGTATCAATTTTTAGTTGGCGCAAAATCTATCCTTTTGCTTGACTTGAGGAACGGGCTTGGCACCTTAGCGCAATGAACGTTTCTTCAAAACCCGAAAAGACAAGTGAGTCGGAGATTATCCCCGATTTCTCGCTGTCACAGGAGGGGCATAGGCTGACCCTGACGGCGTCAGGCCCGTGGACGCTCGACTATGTGCGCGCCCTCGATCGGCGCCTGACAAAAGCGCTGGCACCTCTGGACTATGAAAACGTTACGTACGATTTTAGCGACGTCACGAATATGGATACGGCGGGCGCCTACATATTTGCTCGGGCGATCCGGTGCGATGAAGATATTTGCTACCCTTGGGACATCAAAGGCGGTGACCCGGGCAAGCAAACCTTGATGATGGCGGCGGCGAACGCGTCGATGGGCCGTCCGCCTCATGTGCCGAGACAGTGGTATGACACGCTCACGCGGATTGGCGAGAGTACGGAAGCCTTTCTAAAGGAAGCCTACGATACATTAGCCTTTCTCGGTCATTTTTGCGTCGTGCTCTTACGTTTAATAACGCAGCCCCACAAAATCCGGTGGAAATCAGTGGTGGCCTTGATTGAGGATGTGGGGTTGAACGCGGCCCCCATCGTCATGATGCTAAGCTTTTTTATCGGTGCTGTTATCGCTTACATGGGCGCAGATCTTTTGGCGACCGTTGGAATACAGGTGTTTATGGTCGACCTTGTGGGCTTTTCGATGCTCCGCGAGCTCGCCGTAATCATTACGGCTATCTTGCTTGCGGGGCGTTCGGCGTCTTCTTTTACGGCTAAGCTTGGGGCGATGAAAATGCGTCAGGAAGTTGACGCGATGACCGTTATAGGTCTCGACACTTATGAAACCTTAGTCGCACCTCGTGCGTTTGCTTGTATCATTTCCATGCCAATTCTCACGTTTTTAGCGATGATGTCAGGCTTGGGGGGAGGGATGCTCGTCGCGTGGGCTGGCCCGACGGATATTTCGCCTGTGTTGTTTTTAACCCGATTGAGGGAAGTGGTTGAAATTCGCCATTTTTGGATAGGCATGGTGAAAGCTCCATTTTTTGCCATCATTATAGCGATCATCGGCTGTCGTCAGGGATTAGCCGTGACCGGTAGCGTGGATTCGCTTGGCGCGCGCACAACGTCGAGTGTGGTACAGGCCATTTTTACGGTGATTGCCGTTGATGCGGTTTTTGCGATGCTTTTCTTAGAGATGGGAGTCTAAAATGCCTCTCTCAGGTTTTGATATGACGTCCGCACCTATGGAAGCTGTCGGCTTGCTAACCCAATTCGGCTCCAACATTGTTCACAAAGACTTGGATTTCAAAGTCAATTCAGGCGAAATTGTCGGTTTGGTCGGGGGGTCGGGGTCTGGTAAATCCGTTCTTCTTAATACGCTCTTAGGCCTCAAAGAGCCCGAAGGCGGCGTTATAAAATATTACGGTCAAGACCGAAAAACGTTAAGCGACGCATCTCGCCGTGCGATCAACAATAAAATGGGTGTCTTGTTTCAAGGCGGCGCGCTTTTTTCATCTATGACAGTGCGCCAGAATATTATGGTGCCATTGCGCGAGCATACTGATCTTCCGGTAAGGTTGATGGAAGAATTGGCAGATATGAAAATTCATATGGTGGGTTTGCCCTCTCACGCTGCAACATTGTATCCGGCCGATTTATCAGGCGGAATGCGAAAGCGCGCGGGACTTGCCCGCGCATTGGCGCTCGATCCTGAGCTTTTGTTCCTTGATGAACCGACGGCGGGGCTAGACCCAATCGGCGCTTCCGCGTTTGATCAGCTGATATTGGGCCTGCGCGAAGCGATGGGCTTGACGGTGTTGATGGTCACCCATGATCTGGATAGCCTTTTTGCTATTTGCGACAGGGTGGCTGTGCTGGTAAACAAGAAAATTGAGATTGCGGACAGTCTACCGAATGTCCTCGCGAACCCGCATCCGTGGATTCAGGAATATTTCGGTGGGCCACGGTCCAGAGCGGCTCAAAACGCGGGTGTAGCAAAAAGCAATATAATCAGCGGCGCTGCAAAGAACGGAACGACATAATGGAAAATAAAGCAAATTACGCACTGATCGGGACATTTGTTCTAATTGCAGCTTTAGCCTCTGTTGCTTTTATCGCTTGGCTTTCAAACTCTCAATTCGATCAACAGTTTGACGAATATGAAGTTGTCTTTACGGGGCCAGTTAACGGCATTTCACGCGGGAGTGAGGTTCGTTACAACGGACTTCGAGTAGGGGAAGTCACGCAGCTTTCATGGGACGAAGAAGATAGCAATACCATTATAGCCAAAATTCAGGTGGTAAAGAACACCCCCGTCCATACGGATAGTGTCGCGCAATTGGAGCCTCAAGGGCTTACGGGTTTGAACTTTATACAGATTACGTCTGGCTCAAGCGGCGAAGCATTTCGTGGCCGCGAACCCTACCAAATACCCGGCCGGATGAGCCAGCTCGATACCTTCATCGATAGTGGGGGGTCCGTGATCGAAAGTACGCAAAAGGCTCTAAACCGCGTAAATGTCACGCTCAGCGAAGATGCGATCAATGATTTTCACGGCATACTCGCCAACCTCAATTCCATTACGGCCAAAATCAATGAGGTTGAAATGGATAAAAAGCTATTGGAGCGCGTTCTTCTCGCCATAGAGCAGGCGTCAAAAGATGTCTCCAATGCAGCGATCGCCACAGACGATGCGGCAACGTCTTTTGACAAGCTTTTAAGCGACGATGTCAAAGGTTTGCTAGGGCGCACCCAAACCTCTCTGGCGGAAGTTGATAAAATGCTGGCGAGTATCACCAAATTCGCAGATGGCGGTGAAGCGCTAACTGTTGATGCGCGCGATGCGATCAACCGCCTTTCAAACTCAGGTCTAACGGACATGGAAGAAACGACGGATGGATTGCGCCGCTTGATCGAGTCACTCAATGATATCGCCGAAAAGTTAGAGCGCAGTCCCGCGCAATTTATTGCGGGCGAACAGCGAGAAACAATGGAGCTTCCACAATGATGAAACAGTCTAGGACTTTTGTTTTTGGCTCCGCATTGGCCAGTTCCGCGTTGTTACTCTCCGGTTGCCTATCGTCGATCTTGCCTGACCCCGCGCCGGCGCCTGTTGTTTACCGCCTTTCCACTATCGAGAATACTGTCGAGGCAAAGCCGGACGCCATGGTTCTGCGAATCGATCGACCGTCTGCGCCGATTATCTTCATGGGGCAAGACGTTGTCGTATCCCCCGATGGGCAGCGTATGGCCACCGCTAGTCAAGCTTTGTGGGCTGAACCTATTCCGTCCCTGATACAAAGTAGCCTTTTTGATGTCTTGTCCACGCGAGAAAACATTATCGGGGTTTTGCCAACGACAGGCGCGCGCACAACTCACCGCTCCCACATTACGGTCCGCAATTTTGAAGCGCGGTTTGACCGTGGTCCCGAAAGCGCACCGCTTGCGGTGGTTCAATATACGGTTACGGTGTCAGATGCCTCAACGCGTGACCTTATCGGGACGCACGACGTGCGTAAAACCGTTCGCGCCGACGCGGCGAATGTCTCCTCCATCGTTAAAGCGCAAGACGAGGCAAACCAGCAAGCGATGGAAGATATTGCCGATTGGATCGAAGGGCTGCGTTAAACGACGGCCTTAGGGGGCCGTCTCGTCGGCTGTCCATCCCGCTTCGGACAATATTTGGGTGATGATTTCGGGCTTGTCCGAATAATATTCCTTGAGGACATCCACGTCTTGCTTGGCATCTTCCGATTGCTTTAAAACTTGCCGCGCCTTCAATAGGCGTATCCAGCCATCAGGGTTTTCAGGTTCGCTGCGCAGACGGGCCGCGAGCCCCGCAACCATGTTTTCAACCATGGCGTTACGATCTCCTGCGCTCATTTGCGACGCCGCTTCAATGTCGGCCTGAGACGGGCCGCGCGGTGAAGTTGATGGCCCTTGAGCCGCAAATTCTTTGGCTCTTTTAAGCTCGTCCACGATGCTCGGATCGTTATTCGTGAGGTCGGCGGCTTTTTCATAGGCGGTAAACGCTTCATCAAAGCGGCCAATATTCATCAGTGTTCGCGCATACAGCATCCAGCCCGTCGGATCATTGCCGCGGTCAGTGTCAAGCCGCGTTTTTAACTGGGTTAGCAATGTTTCTACATCTGGAGTATTTGAAGCGGCGGTCGGAGATACCTGGTCTGTAGTGGATTGAAATGCGCCCGGCTTTGTAAGGTCTGGACGTCCAAGAATGGCATATAGCCCAATCGCCCCGAAGACAAAAAAGGCGAAAATCGTATTGATCAACAAGATCGAAGGTGGTGGATTGTTAGCGCCAGTTTTTTGCGTGAGCGTTAAGAGCTGCCTTTGAAGATCAATCTTACGGGCCTCAAGCTCTGGATCGCCAGTTTGTGCAATCTCATCTGATAGATGGTCTATCTCTGTCTTGTAGGCTTCGAGCTCCGCCGCGATCCCCTTGTTTGTCGGCGTATTTTTCAAGAGCGGTGACACCAGAGCCATCAAAACAGCCCAGACAAATATACCTAAAATGAACCACACCATGTTTTGCGGCCTTTCTATTGTAAAATTCTGCCACTGAGTGACAGAGATTGCAAAATCTCGCAAGGTCGCCCGTTGCATAAATCGAAATCGAGCCTATATAGGCGCTCATAACCAACCCACTGCCTTTGAGGTAGTCTCAATTCTTTTGCGGGGATATTATGTTCAATTTAATCATGCAAGCGGCTCCAGGTGCTGGCGGCGGTGCAGTCGGCCAACTCATTATGTTGGGCCTTATCGCGGTCATTTTTTACATGCTGCTTATTCGTCCGCAAAACCAACGTATGAAAAAACATCGCCAGATGTTGAGCGAAATTCAGCGTGGAGACGAAATTGTAACCGGCGGCGGATTAGTCGGAAAGGTCGTCAAAGTTACAGATGACCGCCTTATGGTGGATATGGGTGAGGGTCTGAAAGTGAAAGTCGTCCGTAGCATGGTTGCCGATGTTTTAAACAGAACTGAGCCAGCCAATGATCGCCCGGTTAAGGAAAAAGCTAAGAAGTAATCGAAAATCCGGTAAGCAGATAGATCACAGGACTGACCATGCTTTATTTTTCTAAATGGAAGACGCTCTTTATTATCGGGGCCGTCGTTCTTGGGTTCCTATTTGCCTTGCCAAACGCCGTTCCAAAAGATGTGCGGGATTCGCTTCCTGCGCCATTTCAGCGGACGATGAATCTCGGGCTTGACCTTCAGGGCGGTGCACACATGCTCCTTGAAGTCGATATGTCGAGCGTGATGTCCGGCGAACTTGAAAATCAGCGTGGTAGCGCTCTTGCGGCCCTCAAAGATGCTGATCGCATTCGCACCGAGTTTGTCCGATCTGAAAAAGACGCCGTTGTGGGACGTTTTCGTGACGCCGCAGACGTGGAGCGCGGCATGACAGAGCTGCGAAAACTAATCACGCCTATCGACCCGACGAGCCTCAGCACGGCGAGAACGATTAAGGTCGAGCAAGAAGGTGAGCGGGGATTTCGCATCACGATCACGCCCGAATATATTGAGTCGATTAAAAACCGCACGATCGCACAATCGATTGAGGTTCTTCGCAAACGGATCGACCCGAATGGAACAACCGAAATGACGCTTGCCAAAGAAGGTAAGGACCGCATTTTGCTGCAGATACCGGGTGCGAAAGATGTCGGCGATATTAAAGACCGCATTAATAAGACGGCAAATCTTAGCTTCCATATGGTGGATGCAAGCACATACTCAGACGCGGCCATGCAGACGGCGATGGAGACAGGCCGAACAAAGCCGGGAACTGTTTATTACCCGCAGCAACAGGGCGGCGGGATGATTATCGAAAAGAATACGAAAATTACAGGCGGGTGCCTTAAAAACTCCAGTAGCGGCGTTCACCCCGACGGCGGCTATCCCATTGTAAACTTCTCATTCAATATTCGGTGTGCCAAGCTTTTCGGAAAGCTCACATCTGAGAATATTGGGCAAGCATTTGCTGTCGTCCTTGACAATGAAATTATTACAGCGCCGCGTATTAACGGCGCGATCACCGGCGGGTCCGGTTTTATCGAGGGCAGCTTCACGAATGAAAGCGCTCGGGAGCTTTCTTTGCTACTCAATGCGGGCGCACTGCCTGCGAAACTTGTCATTTCCGAGGAGCGAACCGTCGGTGCGGAATTGGGTCAAGATGCGATTGATGCGGGTAAGACCGCTTCGATTATCGGCCTTTTGGCTGTCGCTGTCTTTATGTGGCTCTCATATGGGCTCCGGTTCGGCACAATCGCCAATTTGGCTCTGTTTACCAATATTGCGCTGATTGCGGCTGCGCTTTCAATTTTGGGCGCAACGCTGACGCTGCCCGGGATCGCCGGTATTATCCTGACCATTGGTATGGCGGTTGATGCGAACGTTTTGATTTTCGAGCGCATTCGAGAGGAAGCGAACCTTGGCCGTAAGCCTGTAAACGCCATTGAAAAAGGGTACCGCTTGTCGCTGGCACCTATTCTTGACGCGAACATCACAACATTGATTGCGGCGGTAACATTGTACTTTGTCGGTTCTGGCCCCATTCGTGGTTTTGCTGTGACACTCGCGATCGGGATTGTGATGTCTGTATTTACGGCGGTTGTGGTCGCACGTTTGTTGACGGCAACGTGGTTGCGCGGTGCGCGGCCCAAATCATTGCCGATTTAGGAGAGACCCATGCGCGATATTTCCCTCGTTAGATTTATCCCATCGGAACTCAAAGTTCCGTTCATTTCCATACGCTACTTCGCCGTGGCTTTATCGACGCTGGCTATCATTGCCTCGATCTTCTTGTTCTTTGAAAAGGGATTGAACTATGGCCTCGACTTTACCGGCGGTACGGTTCTAGAGGTGGATACAAATGCACAGCCACCTTTGGACGATATTCGCACGAAGCTTGGCGGACTGGAGCTGGGCGGTATAACCTTACAGCTCATCACCCCGCCGGAGAGCAGCGGCGTCAAGCACGACTATGTCCGTATTGGTGTACCCTTGCAGGCCGAAGGCGAAGACGGCGCTGCGGCGCAGCAGAAGGCTTTGACGGAGGTTAAAACGGCGCTCACCGAACTCGTTGGAGACTATACCTTGCGGGGTCAAGACGTTGTCGGGTCTCGGGTGTCGGGTGAGCTACGCGAGAAGGGGGTTCTGGCGATTGTATTCGCGCTTGGCGCGGTTCTGATATACATCTGGTTCCGATTTGAGTGGCAATTTGCGGCAGGTGCTATTTTGGCTTTGGCGCACGATGTTATGCTGACGATCGGGATGTTCTCTCTGACGCAACTGGAATTCAATTTGTCGATTATTGCGGCGATCCTGACTATCGTGGGCTATTCGCTCAACGATACGGTGATCGTGTATGACCGAATTCGGGAAAATCTTCGTAAATATAAGAAGATGGATCTACCGGAGCTTTTAAACCTCTCTATCAATGACACGCTGTCCCGAACGATAATGACGTCATTTACAACTTTGCTCGCCCTTTTCGCCCTTTACTATCTGGGCGGCGAAGGTCTACATGGTTTTGCGTTTGCGATGATCTGGGGTATTTTTGTCGGGACATATTCGTCAATCTTCGTGGCGTCACCGCTTTTATTGGTATTGCATTTGAAGCGCGGCGGCCGGGTCGACACGGAATAGGTTTGTGCGGCAACGCTTGGGGGTTTTCCCTCAAGAATTGCTCGGGCGTGCGGTGCCTCTTTACCTTATGACGAGCTTCTAAGCGGTTTGGGGTTTGCGAATTGTAAGCAGTTTGTCTTTTTCGGTGATGGCGGTATCAGTACATACGTATGACAAGCCTTGGAACATTCACAGATAAATTGAGTGCGGCTGACCCAGACAGGGTCCGCGCGGCAAGCTTGGCGGACCCTCGTGAGAGGGAAAAGCTGATTTGGATATATGCCTTTCATCTCGAACTTGCGAAGGTTCCTGAGCTTGTTAGCGAGCGGATGATCGGGGAAATTCGGTATCAGTGGTGGCGCGATGCGATTGAAGAAATTTACGCTGGCGGACGGGTGCGGGCACATGAGGTGACGACGCCGCTGACAGATATATTGCGTGACTGTGACGTTCCGCGATTTTGGTGTGACAAACTCATTGATGGCCGAAGCAGAGATTTAGATCCGGCCCCCTTTGCCGATATCGCCGCGGCGCGAGAATATTGCCGCCAAACTTCCGGTGTTTTGATGCAAATTGCGTCCAAGGTGCTTTCAAATGACATTGACGCCGAACTCGCAGGGCAAGCGGGAGCGGCGTGGGGCCTAACGGGGCTTTGCCGCGCCTATCCCTACTACCACTCAACGATGCTGGCGGGCGTCGAGTTTGCTGATCTGTGTGAGGCGGCGAGTGCTGCCCATAGCGCCGCGCGCCTTTCAAAGGTGCGACCGGAAATTATGCCAGCCTGCGCTTATGCTGCGCTTGTTCCGCGCTATTTGCGCCATATGAAAAAGCCAGGATTTGATCCGAGGGCTGAGAAAGTCATTCTAAGTCCGTTTGGGAAGCAGCTCACACAGTTGAAAGCGGTGATGACAGGGCGCTTGTAATTCTGCCGGAATCTGGCATTTTGACAAAAAAATAAATGTTTGCGTAATGAGGGGAGAGGTATGTCGTCTGCGGCCACAGTAAAATCAAAAGGTTTTTTGGGTTGGGTAGAACGCACTGGGAATCGGTTGCCCGATCCTGTGTTTATTTTCTTCTATTTAGCTTTATTGCTCATCGTTATTTCACTGGTTTGCTATTTTACCGGTGTATCGGCTTTGCATCCCACGCAAATAGGTGAAGACGGGGCTCCTGTCGTCATAAAGGCGCAAAGTCTTTTGTCGGGGGAAAATATACAAAAGTTTTGGGTCGAGATGCCCAAGACATTTACGCACTTCCACCCGCTCGGATATGTGCTTGTTGTGATGCTCGGCGCGGGCGTGGCCGAACGTTCCGGCTTGTTCGCTAGTGCAATTCGCGCGGCCGTTCGTAGCGCACCAAAGGTCCTTTTGACACCTGTTGTTGCCTTGGTCGCTATGCTCTCTAATCACGCGGCTGACGCCGGATATGTTGTGATGATTCCTTTGGCGGCAATCATTTTCGCCTCCGCTGGGCGTCACCCGCTGGCAGGTATTGCGTGCGCTTTTGCCGGCGTGTCAGGCGGTTTTTCTGCCAATATTGCGCCAGGTCAACTGGACGCACTGCTCTATGGTATTACGGAAACCGCTTATGATGCGAGCTCAATTGAGGCCGGCTGGACGGCGAATATCGCCGGGAATACCTATTTTATCATGGCGCTCTTATTCATTTATCTGCCCGTGATCTGGTATGTGACCGACAAGATTATTGAGCCTCGCCTCGGCAAATGGGTGCCTGATAGTGGCAGCGATATGCAATCCTATGGCGGCGAGGAAAAGCCCCTCACGGATGACCAACGAAAAGGGCTTCGCCGTGCGGGTTTAGCGGTCTTGGCCGTTATAGGCGCCTGGACATTTATGACGATTGGCCCCGGAACGCCGCTGGTCGATGAAAGCGCTTGCCCCGCTACAGTGGCCGCCGAAGGCCTGTGCAGCCCTATTACAAATTATGCGCCCCTATTTAAGTCTTTGGTCGGGGGTTTCCTTGTTCTGTTTCTCGCCAGTGGTTGGGCGTATGGCAGGGCGGCGAAGACGATTAAAGACCACCGTGATCTCGTCGGGATGATGAGCGAAGCCATGAAAGACATGGGGTACTACCTTGTGCTTGCCTTTGCTGCTGCCCACTTTGTGGCGCTTTTTGGGTGGTCCAATTTAGGCTTGATATCGGCGGTACACGGCGCAGAAGCGATACAATCTAGCGGCCTGCCATTGCCGATTGTTCTTGGGCTGATTGTTTTATTTGCAGCACTGTTGAACCTTTTCGTTGGGTCCGCCTCCGCCAAGTGGGCGCTTTTGGCGCCGGTCTTGGTGCCAATGCTCATGCTCCTTGGGATTAGTCCTGATGGCGCGACAGCGGCGTACCGCGTCGGTGATGGCGCGACAAACATCATCACGCCTCTAATGGTCTATTTCCCGTTGATTCTTGTGTTCGCGAAGCGCTGGCAGAAGGATTTTGGGTTAGGCAGTTTGACGGCGATGATGATCCCATATTCAATCTGGCTTTTAATCTCTGGTGTGGCCTTGATGATTTTCTGGGTCTTTTTGGGGTTTGATCTCGGGCCGGGGGCGAATATGTCGATCACGCTCCCGGGGTCGTAACTGAATGGAGCAGCCCGACATTACGCGATCGGACCTTGGAGACTTGGTTCGTAAGGGTATTTTGACAGGTGGTAATTTCAAGCAAGGGCTTGAAGTCTTCCGGGATAGGGCAGTTTGGAACCGCTGGGCCTTGGGAGCCTTGTTCTGTGTAGGCGTCGGTCACATTCTGGCGGGCATCATTTTCTTTTTCGCCTTCAACTGGATGGACCTCTCGGCGGCGCTTAAATTTGCCATCGTCCAAGGCGCGCTCGTCGGCTGCGTTGTACTTTGGGTGGCCTTGCGGCTTGAAAGTTTGGCCGCACAGGCGTTCGGCATTGCTGCGACCGTATTGATAGGTGTCTTGCTCGCCGTTTTTGGACAGGTTTTTCAAACACCTGCTGCGATTTATACACCTTTCCTTTTGTGGGCTTGCCTGAGCCTTCCTTTTGCATTGGCGTCGAAGTCTATGGGGCACTGGGCCGTTTGGCTAAGTATCACTGTTTTTGCCGTTCTGACGTATGCGTCCGAGGGGGTGGAGCCGATGGCCGGACGCACGGCGACGCAGTTGATTTTTCTCGCGCTTTCCGCCGGTTTAATAATACTCGCTTCGGTCTATCAATGGGCGTCACGCACGATGTGGACATGGGCGAAAACCAGTTGGTTTCATCTCAGTGTTCTGTCGGTGGGTTTAATCCTTGCTGTGTTAGTTTTTACGGGGGCTTTCTGGGACCCGGGCCGGGGACTCATTTGGGCCGCGTCATTTGCGCTGATCATTTGTGCTCTCGCTTTGAATTATAGGTTTTGGCCGACTCTGGCCGCTCTATCCGTCACCACATTTGCAATTGCCGTTGCCACATCGCAGTTTGGTTTTCGTGTCATATTCTCGGAATTCAAAGCGCTCGACGATTTTTATGTGCAGCTATTTCTAACATTTCTCTGGATGACGGGGCTCACATTTGCTCTGGCAAAAGTTTTTAGGTTTTATCAAGCGCGCTTCGGCGTGGGTGAGCGTCATGATGATCACCAAAAGGCAAATATTGACACAAAGTCTGATGTTGCGGGACGCGACGTCAGCTTTTTTGCGGCGCATCTTGGCCTTGATCCAGCGTCCATCGCAAACGCGCTAAAGCTTCGCGGCGACGAAACTGCGCCTTGGTATGTCGATGTGTTGCTTGGCCTGAGCGGCGTGGTGTCAGCCATTTTTGCAGCGCTATTCATTGGCAGCGTCGTTGCTATGTTTTTTATGGATGAGAGCTATCCTGCTTATGCGCTTATTGGTTTTATTGTTTGGACGGGGTCCCTTGCGCTTCGCCGGAGCGTTACGTCAAAGTTCGGGCACCATTTTTTCAATACGCTCATGCTTGGCGGCGGCGCCGTTTTTGCGGGCGCGCTTAACCTGTGGTTTCACGGCGGCACGCCGTTTATTTTTGGAGCTATATTCGGATGTGTGCTCACGCTTTGGCTCGTTCCCGATAGGGTCATCGAGTTCCTCATGGCGCTGGCCTTCTTCAGCCTGATGTCTTACGGTTTGGTACATTATGATGCGCCGAGGCCGTATATCTGGTTGACAATTGTGGCCACTATTATCGCCGTGATCGGGTTAACAATCCCCATTAGAAAACGTTTGTTTGATGCTGCGGGGGCGGCCTCTCTTATCGCTTTGCCAATTGCCGGGGCTGGTGTTGAACAATCCGAAAGCCTTCAAGCTTTCGGTATTTCTGCGAACGGCGTCGAGATTGCGGTGAGCCTGATGGCCATGTTTGGCGCCGTTCTCTTTTTAAATGGAAAGAGGCCGCATCGAACGGATTTTCGGCCCCCAATGGCTGTATTGATCCCGATGTCTTTTGCCATAGCTGTCATGCCTCTTGGCAGCGCGGCGGCGTTGATGATCGCTCTGTTTGGTTTCATTTTAGGGGCAAGGGCCTTGGCGATTGTAGGCGCTGCGGGGCAAATCTATTTCATGATCCTTTTCTATTATGACCTAAATATATCGCTCTGGCACAAGTCCATTTTACTGTTGATATCTGGGCTGATTTTCGTGGCAATTTGGGCGGTATTCAGTCGTCATGAGAGGTCCCATGTTTAAGATTATACGGCATGGATTGATCCTCATAGGTCTTTTAGGAACGCTTGTTTTAATAAACGGGCAGATTAGCGCTCTGAACCACCTCAAGACCGAAGGCGTGGTCGTTATGCTTAAACTAGCGCCTGTTGACCCACGGGCATTTATGCAAGGGGACTATATGGCGCTAAATTACGATGATAGTGTGCTGCCGGATTGGGATGCCGATGGCCGCGCTGACGGAAACGCTGTGCTGTCAGTGGATGAGAATAATGTGGCGACGTTTGTGCGCCTTGACGATGGCAGGCCGCTCTCTCCGTCAGAGGTTCTCGTTAAGTTTGCGCGAACTTTCCGAGGCGAGGCCACATATGGCGGCGAGCGTTTCTTCTTCCAAGAAGGTCTGGCCGGGGACTTTGAAGACGCAGCCTACGGTGTTTTCAGGCTTTCACCGGATGGGCGCGCGTTGCTTGTCGGGTTAGCCGGGGACGATTTTAAGACGATTACGCCTCAATCCACCCCATAATGTCCTTCAGGGCTCGCTCGGCCAAATGGCGTTTCCGAAAACGTGTCTTGTCTTTGCCGCGAATACGGGAGCCGTCTTCACTTTTATAGACAATGTCGTCTATCGGCGGAAATAGACCGAAGTTGACGTTCATCGGCTGGAATTTTGCTTTTGGCCCGTCCATGAAGCCCCCCGTTACATGCTCAGCGAGGGACCCAAGCGCGGTTGTCGCCGGCGGCAGTGTGGCCATATTTCCGAGGGCTTGCGCGGCGGCGAGGCGGCCTGTCAGAAGGCCAAGTGCCGCACTTTCAACATAGCCTTCTACGCCCATGATCTGCCCTGCAAAGCGAAGGTCTGGCCTGACGGAGAGCTGAAGTTGTTTGTTGAGCAGCTTCGGCGAATTAATGAACGTGTTTCTGTGAATGCCGCCGAGGCGGGCGAAGACGGCATTTTCGAGGCCTGGAATGGTCTTGAAAATTTCGGTCTGCGCGCCATATTTCATCTTCGTTTGAAATCCGACCATGTTGTAAAGTGTGCCGAGGGCGTTGTCCTGACGAAGCTGAACGATCGCATGGGCTTTAACGGTGGGATTATGCTTGTTGGTCAAACCCACAGGCTTCATCGGCCCCCAACGTAAAGTTTCGACCCCTCGTGAAGCCATAACTTCGATAGGCAGGCAGCTTTCAAAATAAGGCGTATCTTTTTCGAAATCTTTAAACTCGGTTTGCTCGGAGTTCACAAGAGCGTCGATGAAGGCTTCGTATTGATCCTTGTCGAGCGGGCAGTTGATGTAATCAGCGCCGTCGCCGCCGGGGCCCTTTTTATCATAGCGGGACTGGAACCAGGCTTTATCAAAATCGATTGAGTCTTTGTAGACAATGGGTGCGATCGCATCGAAGAATGCGAGGCTATCCTCACCTGTTGTTTGCAAAATAGCAGACGCTAGAGACGGTGAGGTGAGGGGGCCCGTCGCGATTATTGTATTTCCCCATTCCACCGGGGGAAGGCCTGTCACTTCTCCAAATTCAACAGAAATCAAAGGATGCGCGTTCAGTCGTTCCGTTACGGCGTCGGAAAAGGCATCTCGGTCAACGGCCAACGCACCGCCTGCCGGTAGCTTGTGTAAATCTCCGATTTCCATGATTAACGAACCCGCGCGGCGCATTTCCTCGTGCAAAAGTCCAACAGCGTTGCCGAGAGCGTCGTCCGAGCGGAAAGAATTGGAGCAGACAAGCTCGGCAAACCCGCCGGTTTGATGTGCATCTGTCATGCGTTCAGGACGCATTTCGTGTAGGATAACGGGAACGCCGCGCTGCGCGACCTGCCAAGCGGCTTCGGAACCTGCGAGGCCCGCGCCAATGATATGTACTGGATGATATGTCATGGAAAGGTCGTTTAATGTATGATAGCGCTATGTAAAGCTAGAACATACTGTAGGGGGTCATGTGAACGAGATCGATAGCCAAAAACCGTTTCGTATTCGGGAAGCGATAACGCAGCCCTTTCATCTTCCCGGCGGGATATCTTTTTTGCTGAGGCTTGGTTTTTTCTACCTGCTTTTTATGGGGCTGTTGTTTTTCATTTTTGGACGCGCGATTTTGTCTGGATATCTCGACTTTTTCTTAAGCATACCGAATATTGAAAGCCCAGACGACCCAGCGATTGTGTATCAGATGATGAGTAGCCTTTTTGGTATCATGCTCCCCATGCTGGCTATCGGTCTTGGGTCGTGGGTGTTAAATGTGTCCACGGAAACCGCGTTTCACCGGAACCTTCTTCGTCCGAAAGAAACGGGATTTTTCCCCTTGAGGTTTGGCCTTCCAGAACTTCGTGTTGCTCTTGCGCAAATCGTCGTGGGGGCCATCGTCTCTGGGGTCTATATGGCTGGCTATTTGATTTTTGTGATTTTGGTCGTTTTGGCCGGTTTTTCGGCGCAGTCGTCACTTATTTTGGGGGTTATTTTTGGTGTTGTCGCGTTTGCTGTGTTGATCGCATGGATTGGCGCGATGCTGACTGCGGCGGTTCGGCTTGGGCCAGCTCCTGCGCTTTCCGTGCGGGACGCAGAGATTCGAACAGTGGAAGGTTGGAATCTGACAAAGGGCCTATTTTGGCCAATGCTCGGAAGTTATCTTTTGATTGGTTTTATCGTTTATACTATTTCTATGGGTGTGGCGCTTATGGGGCTTTTAGCGGTATCGGCGCAGCAATCTGTGCGAACAGTGTTTGCAGGGATGGAAAATGCGAACCTCGCGGTTGAAGATGTGTTGAACCAAATGATGTCAGCGTTTTCTGAGCCTGGAATGGTGGTTTTGCTAATTGCCATGTTCGCGCTTTCCTCCTGTGTCACGTTTATGTGGCGTGTATCCACATGGGGTGTGGCGAATTATGTTGTCCAGATCAGGACACCGAAGCGAGCTGAAGGGGGCTTGAATAATGAAGATTGAACCTAGAAAACCGCACATACCGTTTGATTTCGGTGCTGCGATTACGCAGCCATTTCGGAGTGCCGATGGAACACGCTTTGCCTTGCGCCTTGTCGCGTGGATGACGGCGGGTTTGATGTTTTTTTACCTCATAACTATGCCGTTTATTTTACCACATTATGGAGCGATTATGGAGTTTAGCTGGCTCAATATGCAAGCGGCTTTGAATGGGACGTCACCGCCAGATCCCAGCCAGATGCTAGGCATCTACGCAAAATTGGCGTTGCCGTATAGTGGTCTGTTACTAGGGATGTGGACTGTTATGGCGTCCGGCGAAGCTGCAATGCATCGCAAAGTCCTTCTTGGTGTGGAAAATCCTCGTGGTCCTCTTCGTTTCGGCAAAGAAGAACTTCGCGTGATGTTGGTGCAGCTGGGGGTCTGGGCATTGGTGCTTTTGGCTTACATTGGCGGCGCCTTCATCTTGGCACTTATGGGAGGCGCGCTGATGGCTGCCATCCCTATACTTGGCGCGATTGTTTTCAGTCTCGGGGGACTGGCTCTATTTGGCTTTTTGATTTGGTTACCCATTCGATTGGGGCCTGCAGCAGCCTTAACGATTAATCAGGGCAAACGTCACTTATTAGCCGCCAACAAAGTGACAAAATTCAGATTTTGGAATCTCTTTCTGGCTTACCTTGTTTCTTCGGTCTTAGGGTATCTTCTGCTCTATACAGTTATGGGACTTGCCGTTCTTTTGGTCGCTGGCGACTCGGAAATACTTGTTGCGATGTCTGGGTTGGGGGCAGAGAACCCGACCGTGGCATTCGAGGCGCTTGGCGTGCGACTTAAAAACCCGCTTTTCCTGGGTTTAGGACTTGTCCTAATGACAGCCTGCATAGCGGCCATGAACGTGTGGTTGCTCTGCGTTGCTGGGGTTGGCACTTACGCCGTGAAATGGTGGCGGGAGGAAGATCCAAGCGCTAAGTTCGACTAGGCGAGGTTAGACTGCGCGCGACCGCGCCTGCACACGATAGGCTTTAGGGATCGGCGGGATTAAAGTTTCATAGGCCGCCTTCGCCGACAAAAAGGCGCGAATATCGGCATAAGGGCTGTCGGGGTGGAAGAATTTTGCCTTCTTCCGCCATGCGGCACGGATGTCAGCTTCGCGGGCTGCCATGTTAAGGCCCAACGTCATCAATGCATCTTGTCGTGTCATTTTGAAGCCCCCTATGGAATATACTTAACCAATCGTTATTTAGCCTCTACACAGTTAATAATGAGCTGATATTTATAGTTAATTTAGGGTTTATTATTATGGACGAATCAATCATCCCCGCGACGCCCTCCAAAAGCGACTACACGGAGCGTGCGGAATATAGGGCTCAAATGGAACAAAATGCGGCGCCTATTTTTGATAGAGAAGACCCGTTTTCCTTGTTTCAAGAGTGGATGAGCGACGCGCGAGCCGCTGAGCTTAACGACTCAAATGCGATGGCGCTCTCAACGGTTGACACGGACGGCATGCCGGATGTCCGGATGGTATTGTTAAAAGGTGTCGATGAGCGCGGATTTGTTTTCTATACAAATTCCCACAGCGTTAAAGGTCAGCAAATTTTGGCGACCGAGCGGGCGGCGCTTTGTTTCCATTGGAAAAGTCTGCGGCGTCAGGTCCGCGTTCGCGGCGCGGTCACGCGGGTTAGCGATACAGAGGCGGACGCCTATTTCGCATCGCGTGCTCGAGGTTCGCAAATTGGCGCGTGGAGTTCCGACCAATCAGCGCCGGTTGCGAGCCGGGCGGAGCTCGAACGGAGGGTCAAGGATTCAGAAGAGAGATTCGAGGGACGCGAAGTCGAACGACCGCCGCATTGGTTCGGCTGGCGGGTTGTGCCTCAATCCATTGAGTTTTGGCGTGATCGTCCGTTCCGATTGCATGACCGCTTGGTGTTTTCGCGGGAGTCCGCGGGAGCAAGCTGGGTAAAGACGCGGCTGTACCCCTAAGGTGAGATTTGGATTGGGGGCGGTTCACGCTACCGTGATTTTACGGTTTGTCATAGCGGCGTCAGCGTAATTGTATATATTACCGATAAGAGACATACGACAGGAGCCGTAAATGAGTACAGATATAACGACTGTAAAGCCCGCGACGAACACGCGGCGTCATGCGTTACGCAAATGGGTTCTGAGGCTAGCGCTAGCGCTTCTTATTGTCGGGCCCCTTATTTTTATGGTTGCGGCTCTTGGTTATAAGTTTGGCATATGGGGGCTCGGCTTTAGTTTTGGAACATTGACGCGCAAAATTGGACCTCTTGTACTTATGGCCTCGATTGTCGCGGGTGTCGCGGGCCTCGTTTTGGCGTTTGCCGTGAAACCGCGCAAAGGGGTCATCATTAGCTTGCTGGCGATTGCTGTTCCTCTTGCAGGTTTGGGACATGCCAAGAATGTCAGTAAAAAAGCACGCGCCTTACCCTTTATCCACGATATTACAACGGATACCCAGAACCCGCCCACATTCACCAAAGCCATACTGGACGAGCGTGCAAAAACACCAAACGTCAACACGGTCGATTATATCGGTAAATTAGCGCCGCGCGGCGATAAGCTGGTTTCTGTACTGCAGGTCAAAGGCTATCCGAACATTCGTCCCCAAGTCTATCAAGACACACCGGACATTGTTTATGGTAAAGCGCTTGCTGCAGCAAAAACACTGGGATGGAAAATTGTCACGCAGGACCCCGACGCCGGCATCATCGAAGCGACGGACACCACGTTTTGGTATGGTTTCAAGGATGATGTCGCCATCCGTATTGCGGGGTCAGAGGGCGGCGGTACCGTGCTTGACATCCGCTCCATAAGCCGCGTTGGCGGGTCGGATATTGGCGCAAATGCGGCGAGGATTCGCAAGTTTATCGCGATCATGCAAAAATAAGCCAAAAAAAACTCCCCGTTCAGGCGGGGAGTTCTTCTTATTAAATAGTCGAGGTCAGTGTCTAAAGACCAGGCAACTTGGCTCCGCCGGGACGTCGGCTGATGGTCACCTGACCACCGCCCGTGGCTGCATTGATGCTTTTTAAACGGAGAGCCTCGGCTTCAGGGTCTAGCGGTGCACCCGTTTCATCACCGCCATTATTCCAGAACAAGACGCGATCTGAGAAACCTGATGTTTTGCGCTCGACACTATTCTCGCCGTCAATGACGAGGCGAATTTCTTGATTTGCGCGAAGGGCTCCAGATTTGGCGAGGAGTGTCATTTCACCTTGAGACGGTTCGGCGTCGTCAATGTCGCCCACGAGGGCTTTACGGGCCGCTTCTTGAGAGTAGTTATTCTCTGCGGACGATTCTCCAATTTGAGGCGGACGTAGGCTATATTCCGGCGGTACAACGAGCGGTGCCTTCGTCAGAATGTTAAACTCGTTTGGCGCAGCTTTCGTCAGGCCCAGAGATTTGGACGCGCTGGCACAGCCGCTTGCCGTCAGGCCAAGCAGCGCGAGCGCAGAAATTTTCATCATGTGGCGCATAATATACGACTCCTTATTGGTTTTGTTCTTAGCGAAAGAGTGATGGTACGCCAAGTGACCATATGTTTAATTTTTCGCAGGGACTTTTTCCGGCTTATTCAAGAAACTCGCGAGAAGTAAGATGATGACGCCAACGGTTATGGCGCTATCCGCCACATTGAAAACCCACTTAAAGAACGGAATGAGCTGCTCAACGCTGACAAAGTCTGTGACCGCGCCAAAAAAGAAACGGTCAACGCCGTTCCCAATGGCCCCGCCAATAATCATACCTATGCCGAGACGGCTGAGATTATCCTTCGTTTTTGATAGAACGTAAAAAAGCACACCGCACATCACCGCCGCGAATAACGTCAGTAGCCAGCGTTTAAGGCTCGAATCTCCGCTGAGCATGCCAAAGCTCACGCCCTGATTGCAGGTCATGGCCAGATCGAAAATAGGCGAAAACTCCTTCCAAATACCAGTCTCGCCGACTTTCGGGTTAATCTCGCAAATATTGAACGGTTGTCCGAGCGTCTTTGTGGCCCAGTATTTCGTGGCTTGGTCTGCAGCGATTACCAGCGCGGGAAGCGCGGCAGCGTAGGCCCAGAAGGATTTATAGAGCTTAGCCATTGGACGCATCCCATGCTGCGACAGCGGCGGCGTCCCGGGGCGTAATGTGCGCGCCGTCACTCGCTTTGAAATATTTCCAAGAGCGCTCGCACTTGACCCAATCCGCGTCAGATGAGAGCGCCGTTACGGCGACTTTCGAGATCGATGCTGATAAATCGCATGCACTGATAATGAGATAGTCGGCGAGGGTGTCTTGAGGGTCAGATGGTGATGCGTAGCTATCCTTGCGGCTGATTCCAAGGGAAGAAACAGCGCTCACTAGGCGATCGCTTGCAGGGGCTATGACACCCGCTTCGAGACTTGATCGGATGACGCCGTCCTTGCGTAACGGTTCAATGGTTTCCGAAACGCTCGCTCTGAACGCTCTGATTTCCACAATTTTCTCGGCGAGGCTTTCGTTGCGCCATGATTTTGGCGTATCCGGGAAAACTTCCATGTGAACGGAGCCGTCTTCGGACGGGAACCGTGCTTGCCAAACCTCTTCCATTGTGAACGACAGGATGGGCGCGAGCCATGTGGTCAGGCGAATAAATAGAGCGTCCATAACCGTGCGGCAAGCGCGCCGCCGGGTGCTGTCTGTGGGGTCGCAATACAGCGCATCTTTGCGGATATCGAAGTAGAACGCCGACAGATCAACCGTGCAAAAATTGAACAGGGCTGAGAACACTTTCTTCAAATCAAAGACCGCGTAGGCACTACGAACGGTTTCATCCAGCTCGTACAGCC
This sequence comes from Maricaulaceae bacterium, assembly GCA_048268905.1. Classification (GTDB taxonomy): domain Bacteria; phylum Pseudomonadota; class Alphaproteobacteria; order Caulobacterales; family Maricaulaceae; genus JACOMS01. Next base: position 625,668 of record JBLWUN010000001.1, read on the forward strand.
GGTGTAGGACCCATTTTTCCAATGCTGGCATGTCGGCATAGTCGACGGCTTCCGACGGCTCAAAGCCGTCCAGAGCGCCAATCATGTAACGGATTGTGTTCCGCAGTTTACGATAGGCATCGACATTGGTTTGGATGATCTCTTTGCCGATTTTAAGGTCTTCGGTGAAATCCGATGACGCCGTCCAGAGACGAACGATTTCAGCGCCGTTTTGTCGAATGATGTCCGACGGGCTGACCGTGTTGCCTAATGATTTGGACATTTTATAGCCCTTTTCATCCACCACGAAACCATGGGTTAGAACGTTATCATAGGGCGCTTCGCCGTAGACAGCGCAGCTTTCAAGCAGCGAGGACTGGAACCAGCCGCGGTGCTGATCTGTTCCCTCAAGGTAAAGATCGGCGCGGTCCGTGAGATCATCGCGGCGTTTCAGGCAAAAGGCATGCGTACATCCGGAATCAAACCAGACATCGAGAATATCCGTGACTTTCGTCCAGCCTTCATTGTTTTCCGGCATTAGAACTTCGAGCGGGGTATTAAACCATCCGTCTACGCCGTGCTCTTCCACCGCCGCCAGAATGCGGGCGTTGATGTCATCGGCATCATCGCGGCTCGTATGCAGCCCGCCATTTTCATGGACAATCAAGGTGATCGGAACGCCCCAAGCTCGCTGCCGCGAGATCAGCCAGTCAGGCCGATCAGAGATCATGGCTTCGAGGCGGTTGCGTCCGCGCGGGGGGTAAAAGCCCGTATTTTCAATGGCTTTGAGCGCTTTTCCGCGCAGACCATCTTTGGACATAGAGATGAACCATTGCGGCGTTGCGCGGCGAATGACGGGCGCTTTGGAGCGCCATGAGTGCGCATCGCGAAGCGTCATAATCCCGCGTGCCAAAAGGTTGCCGCATTCGGTCAAAGCCTTGAGAACTTCGCCGTTGGCCTTGCCGTCTTCGCCGCGCTTTTTACCAGACGTGCGGATCACATCGAGCCCTTGGAAACGTGTGGGCATAACGTCCGTATATTCGCCGGCATCATTCATGGTCATAGGAACCGCAGGGTCGATACCCAGCGAGACGAGCTTGTCGCCGTTGGACATCCACACATTAAAGTCATCCTCGCCGTGAGACGGAGCCGTGTGAACAAAGCCCGTACCCGCGTCGGCCGTGACGTGCGAGCCTTCAAGCATTGGAACAGGGAAATCATATTTTCCTTCTGCGCCGTCCATGTTTTTGAGGGGGTGGTCTAGCGTTGTCGTGGTTATTGGAAATTTAAATACGCAGTCTTGTTCGGATTCTGGATTGTCTTTTTGGGGAATCGCGTCGTAAGATCTGATGCCTACCTTCAGCATTAACTCTGGCAGTAGGCTCTGTGCCACGCACAGTTTCTCACCTACTTTTGCCCAGGGGGCGTAGGGTAAATCGGATTCAAGTTCTTTAACCTCTACAACAATGTATTCAATGCTTGAGCTATAGCAGACGGCTCTGTTGGCAGGAATAGTCCAGGGTGTTGTGGTCCAAATAACTATAGATGCGCCTTCTAGGGAGTTCTCTAGGTGTCGATCGAGTTTCGCGCCGTCGTGAACTGCAATGACTTCCCGCACGGGAAACTTCACATAGATCTGCGTCGCTTTTCTGTCCGCATATTCGACCTCGGCTTCGGCGAGGGCGGTTTGCTCCACGGGGCTCCACATGACAGGTTTTGACCCACGGTAAAGCTGGCCGGTCTTCGCGATCTTTAAAAGCTCACCGCAAATATCGGCTTCGCTTTGAAAATTCATGGTTTTATAGGGGCTATCCCAATCACCTGTGACGCCGAGCCGTTTGAATTCTTCGCGCTGAGTGTCCAGCCATTGACCGGCATATTCGCGGCACCGCTTGCGAAACTCGCTCGCGGGAACTTCTTCTTTGGTGCGGCCTTTCGCGCGAAATTCTTCTTCGACTTTCCATTCAATGGGTAGTCCGTGGCAATCCCATCCCGGTACATAATTGGCATCGAAACCCAGCATTTGATGAGAGCGGTTGATGATGTCCTTGAGGATCTTGTTCATCGCAGTCCCCATGTGGATATGGCCGTTCGCATAGGGGGGGCCGTCGTGCAGAATCCAAGGCTTGCGGTTCTCAGATTTAGACTGTTCACGTAGGCGCTCGTAAAGGCCAATTCTATTCCAGCGCTCTAGCCACTCTGGCTCTTTCTTCGGGAGCCCGGCGCGCATGGGGAAATCGGTTTTAGGTAAAAATAATGTCTCGCGGTAATCGCGTTGCGTATCAGTCATGTTGTATCTCGAAAGGTTTGAAATGGATGATTAAAATCCCGGCACACTGACAGCGCATGCCGGGCCCGTAATTCGGGCTATCTCTCTTGATATGATTATCACTTCAAACATAAGCGGGGCGTACCACATCAGTTTTCTTGCGCCAAGCGATTTGCGGCTGTGCCCTCGTAAATAGGCGTTGGGGTCATTGGGTTCGGCGGCGTTTCGGATAGTGTTGATATCGCTCGCGCTGGGGCTTAAGCTTGCTGAGAAACCGGAAACATCCTCAATGGACTTATTCTCTACCCTCAGTTTGGAAGCTATATTGCCATTTGTGCTGACCTGCATTGTCATTGAAAGCACGCCAGGGCCCAATATGGCATTCCTGACTCTTATTAGCGCCACGAAGGGCCGCCGGTATGGTTTTGCGATGGTGGCGGGGATAACGCTCGGGCTAATGATTATTGGTTTAGCGGCCGCGACGGGTCTTGCTGCGGTAATCGCAAACTCTGATCTTCTTTATCAAGGGCTGCGGTTCGCGGGCGTGTTCTATTTGCTTTGGCTCGCATTTGAAGAATGGCGGGATGCGGGACGCGAGGGGCCAAAAGAGATACACGCAAAAGACTCCGATGGTAATATGGATTACTTTCGCCACGGCCTGATTGTGAACTTGCTCAATCCAAAGGCAGGGGTTTTCTACATTGCCATTCTGCCTCAATTTATCGGGCCAGAAGGGGATTTGTTTCTACAAGGCATGACCCTGACGCTCGTCTATGTTTTTATCGCCGCCGCGGCACATATTATTATCGTCGTGCTCGCGGGGTTCTTGAGGCCAGTGCTTGAAAATCCGCGCCGAAAGCGCCTTATACGGCGCATTCTGAGCGTGCTTCTCGCGGGAATCGCTATTTGGGTTGGGCTGTCGGCCTAAACCGCTAGATCGGTTTCACATTTCCAAGAAATGCGGTGATGATCAAAAGCAGGTAAACGATGCGAACCCAAATACGCGTGCGGTTCATGATCAACAATACGTCTGCCTCGGTGGCGTCGTTCGAGCCTTTCTCGATAAGGGCCATAAGCGCAGGGCCGAGGGGTTTAAACTTCACATCAATCATTATTGCCGCGGCAAAGATAATACCAAACATCAAGGCTTTGAGTGCGAGCCAGTTTTCGATAAGTGGCGCGTTTTTCAAGAGCGAAAGACTGCCTAATCCGAGATAAAAGATGCAAAGCACGATTTTCAACCAAAACTCTTGGGTTTTTAACGGCTTAGCTTTTGGGTCTTGGCCGAGGCTGTGGGATTTGAAAATAAGCCACAGCCAATAGGCTCCCACGATCCATGCAATGCCCGCAGTCCAGAGGGGCGCATTCCAGTAACCGCCCGCTGCAAGCATGGAAATGGTGATCGGCACCATGAGTGCCCACGCGGCACGGGGCCCAAGGTCGTTGATCACCAAGAGTTTAAGGATAGTGAGACGTTCCTGCATGGAGTAGGCGCGTTTGCGAAAATGTTCACCCAGAATGGCGACACCCAAATCCCCGCCCAGCCAAAAGACAAACAGGAGCAGGTGGATAAAAACGAGGATTTGGTAAAGACTCATCTCTAGTCTCTGTGCAATTCGATGAGTTCGTACCAGGTCATCATATAACCCGCGACACCAGCCTGGAGCAAAATGCCGTCGTCATCTGCGGTGCACCACATTTCGTAGGGGGGATGTTCATCGGGGAGGCCACCTTCTGCGGTATCGACGATCGCAAATTTGCGGGCATCAAATGTGCCCGCCCCGACTGTGATCGTTTCGTCGCCTTCATATACAAGACTGAAAGACAGTGGGAATATCATAGGACCCGTCGCGCCCCGGTGATCCGGAGAACTCATCATAACGTTGGCAAGGCGGATTTTACCTGGGCCTTTCGAGACGTCGTAAAGCCGCGAAAGAAAACCGTCATTTATAATGGCGTGATTGCCGAACCAAGTCGGAGCGCTCGGAATGTCAACACATTGGCTGATGCGTCCGTCGCGTTGATTGTAGGTCTCGCAGGTCGCGGCCGTTTCCGTGAAGCGAAACCAACCCGTTCCTTCAAATTTGGATCCAACGGACAGGCGAACCGTGCCATCGTAGGGGCGCAGCGTTTTAGTGTCGAATGCGCTCGTAATATCGCGAATAACGTCAGGTGCGTCATCGATTTCACAATGCGCATGTAAAACGCTTATACCATCAGACTGGCTTGTGAGTGTAAAATATTCCCGTCCGCGTTCTTCATCCATGCGGTCGGGTTTCTTGCTCGTATAACGCAATGTGCCGCGAATAGTTTTATGTGCCATTAAGCAATCTCCTCACCAATTTTAACAATGCATTTGCCTAGATTTTTACCGTTCACCAGCTTCTCCATCATCTCAGGCGCGCTCGCGAGGCCGTGGCCCATATCTTCAATGATTTTGATTGTACCGTCTTTTACGAGGGGGGCGAACTCATCCGTGAATTCGGTCCAGCGTGAATAGTAATCATACACGACAAGGCCGTATAGGCTGGCGCGTTTGCCGATAACCATGCCCATCGGGATGACAGGACGCGGACCGTCGGAATGATAATGTCCCGCAAGGCCGCACAGCACGCCGCGCCCGTAAAGCTGCATATTTGTTAGGGCAAACGTCAACATCTCGTCGCTAACATTTTCGAAATGAACATTTATGCCATCGGGCGCCACGTCCTTGAGTTTATCTTGCCATCCGGCAACTTTGTAATCCAAACAGGCGTCAAAGCCATAGGTGTCTGTCACAATGGCGCATTTTTCTGGGCCGCCTGCAATGCCAATCACTGTCTTGGCACCGCGAGCGCGGGCGATTTGCCCCGCTGTACCGCCAACGGGACCCGCCGCAGCATTCACCATAAAGATATCACCTTTGCCAACGCGGGCGAGCTGTGTCACGCCAGCCCAAGCCGTAAGACCGGGCATGCCAAGGACACCCACATAAGCGGAGAGGGGCGCTGCATCGGGATCGATTTTGCGGAACTCTCCAGCTTGGAGGTCTGTATATTCCCGCCATCCAGCTTCCATGGTATGAACATAGTCACCTGTTTGGACATCGCCGCTACGGCTTTCGATTACCTGACCAACACCGCCGCCGGGAATGGGTTCGATACCGGGCAAGGGCGCGGCTTCACCCATATGGTTGCCGCGAAGGCGCGTTCCAATATAGGGGTCAAGTGACACATATATCATGCGGATGACAACGCCGCCGGGCGGACACGCTGGGACAGCGGTCTCGATGGTTTCAAAGTCACTGGCTTTGGGCTTGTCAGTTAAAACGTGTTTAAGAACAATCTGTTTCATTTTAGGCCTCTATAATTTCAATTAATGTACCGTCTGGAGCCATTAAAGTCCCCGTGCGCTTGCCGTCATAAACTTTACCGCTACGAATGGTTGGCGGCGTTACCCAAAGGTCTTTGTTGATCTCATAGACCCGGTCAAACTCAGGGTGAATGAAAGTTCCGATAGACATTCCGGGGGGGAGCATACCTTCATGCCGGGCGCGCGGTTTCGCCGCCAAAGGTAAGTCGTCAATTTGAATGAAGACGTCACGTTCGTGCTGCAGAGTCGAAATCTTATATTTGGTCTCGATGGGCTGTTCAAATGCCTTTGAGAGCATGGTGTATGTCATATCGATGGGCGTGCCCTGATCCAGAAGAAGGTTTGTTTCCATCCAGCGGCCCGTCGCTTCCATATCCGAACACCCTAAAACAAGAATAAATAGTTTGTCGATAAAGCTTTGGGCGCGCGGTAGGTCGTAGCTTGGTTGATCCCCACGGATTTCGGTGAGATATATGATTTCGTCATTCGCGCCTTTGACTTGCATCGGGAAAATCGAAGGCATTCCATCAAGTTCGCGTGGTGGTCCAATGATTTCAAAGGGCGAGCTTTCCATGCGCTCATTCACAGCGAGTGTGTCCTGGTTGCAAATCTCAATGGCTGTCCACCCATAGGATATGAGCGGTGCGTAGTCATCTCTTGGAGGTTGCTCGATCAGCCGAATAAAGACGTTCGCGCCCGATGCCGGTTGCAGGACCGAGTAGGGGGCACCTGCCGTTTTCGGAGCGTTCCAACTCTTAGCAAGGTCGCGAGAGATATTTCCTGTTTCGACAACAGAATATTCCAGCCAGCGACAATACTCACTTTGCGAAAGCGTGAGGTTCTCTACGGTAATTGTCGCGGATTTTATGAGATGCATGCAAAACTATCCGAGGCCGAGAGCGCCGGGGTTGATCGACCCGTCCGGATCTACAGCCGTTTTGATTTTCTCGATGAGGTCCCACGTCGTTTCTTCCCGGCCTTCTTTGTAAGGGTAGGTTCTGCCGATTTGGAAATGACCTGCGCCGTGTTTTGAAAAAATATCAAGAATGCCCTGACGGCCTTTAACGACCGCTGCGGTCGCTTCGGGGTTCGGCGCAAATTTCGTCGTTCGGTTGAGGACACTTTTTTCAATGGAAACTTTATGAATTTCAAAAATCTCTTCCGGCCAAATGAATACGGGTTCGATAAGAAAGCCGTTATTTGAGAGCGTTGTGAGAAGATATCCGGTTAAAATATCATGGGTATCGAACTCAGAGCGCATAGAATCGAACAGGGCGTCGATTTCCGCGAGTGTTGCCTGTCCCTCAGACATGGGAACAATGCCGTGAATTGGGACCCACCGTTCACCATGTGGGCCGACCATGCTGTTGAGGGGGGCGAATGGGTTAGAGCGAATGATTTTTGGGATCGAGTTTTCAATCTCTTTCCCGTCATTTGCTTTGGCGATCTCTTTGAGTGTTTTGATCTTGGCCTCGACTTCAGCGTCAGAGTGACCTTCAACGACGACGTGCAGTGAATAGGCGACTTTGTCCATGTAGCCGCGTCCAGCCATGGCGACTTTCGCGCCTTCTTTAAGACCTTTTAAGAGACCCTTCTGACCGGTAATAACATTTTTCAGGGATTTCACGTCCGCCGCTAAGCCCGCGCGGGTCATACGAACGCGCGTTAAATTGGGGTCAAAACCAAATATTTCGCAGGCGAGACCGAGGCGACCCATGTCTGCCTGTGTTTTGGCCCAAGAATCCCGTGAGGTAAAATCGAAACTCGCCCAGTCTTCGCTCGACGGCGTTGGGATCAATCGTAGGGTCGCTTCCGCTTTGTAGCCCAGCGCGCCAGCATCCGAGAGGAAAAGCCCCGTCAAATCCGGTCCATATTGACGCCAGAACGGTTTGCCGTTCTTTGTTCCGGCGCTGCCTGTTTTAACAATCGAACCGTCAGCCAGAACCACGGTTAAGCATGTGACGCTATCGCTTGAGGGGCCATGTGTGCCCGCGCCAAAGAAGGCGTTGTTTTGAGAAAGGCCGCCGCCAATGGTAGAGCTCAGTCCAGAGAGGGGGCCCCAAAAAGGCGTTCGAACACCATGTGGTTTTAGTGCTTCGTAAAGCGTTTCCCAAGTGCAGCCGGCTTGTACGGTCACGTACATATCCTCGACATTGATCTCGAGCACTTTGTCCATTTTCGTAAAGTCCAAAATCCCGACGTTTGCGCGGGAAGGCGTGTAGCCCTTCGTGTAGGACATACCGCCGCCGCGCGGGTTCAAAGCAACGCCGTCGCGCGCGGCCAATTTAACGGCATCGGCGAGTTCTTGCGTGTTCTTCGGACTGATCACAAAGTCAGCCGTTTCGCCCTTCGCCCATATATCTTGGGAGAAGAGTTCGCGCTCGGCGAGGGCTGTACTGACGTTATCTGAACCCAATGTTTGGGCTAAAGCGGCGAGGGTGGGTTTTTTAATGGAATGTGTCATTCGTTGACGTTGACCTATGAAATTGTGGGGCGCTTTGACCCGTGTCAACTCGGACGTTAGACTTGAAATTTTTCGCGGGATTGCTGGCTTAACGCCTATTCAGTCTTATCCCAGCTATTGCCACCATCAGTATGTAAAAACTGCATAGGAGAAAATGTAGCGCTATTGTCCAGAATTGGCGCGCGAATCACTGCCACTCCGGGATGATGCTTGGGTTCGCCCATTATCTGCGTGGAGCAGTGGGGACAAAATGTGAGAATAATATCCTCACCGCTGCCGCCAGCATATGTGTAAGTCTTTGTTTCGCCTGCAATACTCACCGATTCTAAACCTACGCTATACCCCAATAACCGACCTCCGCTTGAGAGTTTTTTGCATCCCGAGCAATGACAAGAAAATGTGAATATAGGTGTCTCTGGCGCGGAAATTGTCACTGCGCCGCAATGGCAGCTTCCGTTTACGGTATCTGTCATCAGACCAGTTTTAAGGCTGCGTTGATTGTCATTGCGATCAACATCAAGGAGCCGAGGACGAATAAACCGAACCGCGCGAGAACCTTATTTGACGTCACTTGAACGATGCTGTGGAGCACACGTGTGCCCACATAACCCCATGCGCAGTAAACGCTGAGCGCATCGATCTGATTGGTCAGAAAAATATAAAACATCAGCGCGTAGAAAAGGACGGGCTGCTCATGGAGGTGGTTATAATTGTCCGCCGCCCAAACGGCATTTTTCGGCATCTTCTCATAAAGGCTTGGGTCGTCAATAAAGGCCTGAGTATTCTTGGTAATTTTGTTCATGGCTGGGATGCGTTTCCAATACATCCAAATCCACATGATAAAAGTCCATCCGACAAGTGCCAGAACGGGCGTTAGAAAGTGATCCATAATATTCCCCTGTTTTATGGATTAACCCTAACAGGACAAACCCGCAATGCAATGCGATTGGTCGTCTTTGGGGCTTAACTCTCGATATTTTCGACGATGAGAGTTGTCCCCTTTACAGAAACCACGCGAAGTTCATCACCGGATTTCACCTCCCCGTTTTTGACGAGCGCTCGCCATTGCGTATCGCCCACATGAACGCGTCCTTGCCCCGTATCGAAATCTGCCACAGCGCGAACGCGCATGCCTTGCATGGATTTCGCCCGGTCGTTTAGGTCTGCGTCTGTGTCTTTATTCAAGCGCGGACGTATATGGGTATGACCGACGACTAATAACGCCGCAGACAAGACGAAGAATAAAAGGAACTGAATTTCCCAGCTCAGCGGAAGAATAAAGATGACAAAGCCCACAATCAGCGCGGCGACGGCTGGCCACAAAATATAGGTCGTTCCGGTGAGGACTTCCAATATGAGTAGCAATATCCCGAGTATAATCCACTTAGTGCCTGTCATACTTTCCAGCATGACGAGGAGTAAATTGTTGTCTGAGCTCATAGGAACCTACTTTTTCTTATTGTCTGAACCTGCGTTTAGGAGCGCGCCAATACCTCCCACGGTCGCGGCCAAGCTGGAAAGCTCGGCTGGTACGATAATCGTTTTTTGGTTGGGGGATTTGGCCAACTCGCCAAAGGCCTTCACATAATCTTGCGCGACGAAATAATTCACAGCATTTACGTCGCCTCGGGCGATGGCTGTGGACACCATTTCTGTCGCTTTGGCTTCTGCAAGGGCTTCGCGTTCGCGGGCTTCAGCGTCCAGAAAAGCCGCTTCCTTGCGGCCTTCCGCTTCGCGTACGGCCGCCTCCTTTAAGCCTTCGGCCTTCAAAATTTGCGATTGCTTTTGACCTTCGGCCATCAGGATCTCGGCCCGCTTTTCACGTTCCGCTTTCATCTGCTTGTTCATCGCTTGGGTAATATCATGGGGCGGGGATAGATCTTTAATCTCGATCCGTGTGACTTTGGTCCCCCAAGGATCGGTCGCCGAGTCGATAACGGTTAAAAGTTTGGCATTGATCTCGTCTCGGCGAGAGAGCACTTCATCGAGGTCCATCGAGCCGACAACTGTACGAACGTTGGTCAAGCAGAGATTTTGGATCGCGTTTTCCAAATTGTTGACTTCATATGTCGCCTGCCGAACGTCAATAACTTGAATGAAAACAACGGCATCTGCAGTGACTTGAACGTTGTCTTTGGTGATAACTTCCTGAGACGGAATATCAATGACACGTTCTCGCATGTTCATTTTGGAGCCGATTCGATCGACGAAGGGAACAATGAAGGAGAGTCCAGGTTTCAGTGTCTTCGTGTATCTCCCAAACCGTTCAACGGTGTATTCCGACCCTTGTGGTACAGATTTTACGGCTTTGAGAATAACGATGACGATGAGCGCCGCCAGTATCAAAGGGATAAAATTGGAAGCGTCCATCTGGCTCTCCTGATTGTTACGTTTGAATTATAGGTTTTCTAGGACGAATTCTGCGGCCGAGACTTTGAACTCACCCGGACCTTCCACATGAAGACTTTCCACAACGCCGTCATTGGCAACAAGTGCATATCGCTGTGAACGCCCTCCCATGCCGAACCCGGTCCCGTCAAGTTCGAGGCCCACCGCTTTTGCAAAATCGCCATTGCCGTCTGCTAGCATTTGCATTTCATCTGAAACGCCTTGGTCTTTTGCCCAAGCCCCCATCACAAAGACATCGTTGACCGATGTGCAAGCGATGGCATCAACACCTTTAGCTTTGAAGTCATCGACATGCTCTTTATATCCAGGAAGGTGCCGCGCAGAGCACGTTGGTGTAAACGCTCCGGGGACAGCAAATAGCGCGACTCGTTTGCCGCCAAAAACGTCTTTCGTGGTGACAGGTACGGGGCCGTCGGGGCCAACCGTCATAAATGTCGCTTCGGGTAGTTTATCGCCAACTTTAATTGTCATGTGGATTCTCCATATTATCAAATTAATATGGGGATAGATTTTGCAAAATACAAGAATGACTTGAACTTTCGGCGCCATTATTGGAAGTTTCCACCAATGACTTATTCAGAACAATTGAGCCTTCAAGGACAGTTTTTGATTGCCCTTCCGGGTATGAGTGATCCTCGGTTTGGGGGCGCTGTTATATATATTGTTTCTCATGATGAGACAGGCGCCATGGGAATCATGGTGAATAAGCAGAAGGGAACACTCACAGTGGGGGATTTGCTTGAGCAAACGCAAATTGACCCTGATGCTCCGAACTCACTTGCTCCGGTGCTTGAAGGAGGGCCTGTCGAAACAGGCAAAGGGTTTGTTCTGCATTCTTCGGAGTACTTTAACGATGGCGGGACAACCCAGCTGTCCAAAAGCTTGTCATTAACGGCGACCCGCGATGTTTTGGAGTCATTTTCGACGGATGGTGCGCCTTCAAGGTCGTTGCTGGCTGTCGGGTATTCAGGTTGGGCTGGCGGGCAAGTTGAACAGGAGATTCAGCAAAATGCCTGGCTGGTCACCCCCGCGGAAGACGATTTGATCTTTGATATGGACCTTCCCGGCAAATGGCGTAAAGCTTTGGGCGCGCTTGGTATTCACCCTGAGAGCCTCGCAAATGTTGGAGGGCGGGCCTGAAATGCCTAAACGCTCGTTTTTGTTGAAGTGAGCGCAGTCGATGACGAACGTCGAATAGTGTCTCGATAGGCCGCCGCTAAAAGGATTTTTCTATGTTTTCTAAATTTTTATTTGTCGTCATGATTTTGGCGCAGTTCACTTTTGGCGCTCGCGCCGTTCACGCGGCTGACGGTCGGGGCGGATTTTCCACTGGGCCCGTTTTTGAAGATTTCGGCCCGACGGCAGAGATTGACGCTGATTTCGCACTCGGACCCAACGCCGAGATTGCAATTTTATTCGATACTTCGCGCGGATCTGAGCTCGGTAAACTGAACAAAACCTTCGAAACGGCGGCGCGGTTTATGAATATGCATGTAAAAGCGGGCGTTCCTCGTGAAAACTTGAAGGCCGCAATCGTTTTACACGGGAAGGCGATTTTCGACATCGTAAACGATGATGCGTATGGAAAAAAGTTTGAAGGGGCCGAGAATCCCAATGTTTCTATTTTGAAGGCATTTGATGCTGAGGGCATCCGCGTGATTGTTTGCGGGCAATCAGCAGCCTATTACGGCGTCTCAAAGAGTGACTTTCTACCAGGCGTTGAGATGGCGTTGTCAGCGATGACAGCTCATGCGTTATTGCAACAAGAGGGCTATACGCTAAACCCCTTTTAGGCCCGTAAATTAAAGAGCGAAACGCAACTATCTACTTGAAATTGCAAGTAGATGGTATAAGAGAATGCGGGGCAAATTTAATTTTAAGGTATAAAATGAACACCAACTACTTACTGACAGCACTTGCAGGCGCAGCGCTTGTTTTTGGCGGATGCGAAGCTGCGGATAAAGCAGCTGAGAATACAAAAAATGCAGCGGAAGCGACGCAAGAAAAAGCAAGCGAAATGACATCTGATGCAGCGAAAGCTGTTGAAGAAGCCGCCGAAAAAACTGGCGAAGCAATGTCTGACGCGGCTGAAAAAACTGGCGAAGCGCTCGACGACGCCGCAGACAAAGTTGATGAAATCGCGTCTGATGCTAAAGACAAAGTTGAAGAAATCGCGTCTGATGCCAAAGACAAAGTTGAAGAAATGAAGTCTGATGCCGAGAAAAAAGCTGAAGAAATGAAAGAAAAAGCAGAGACACCTAAGTAGGTTCCTCTTCTTTGAGATAGTTTCTCAGAGCAAATGAAGAGACCGTCCCTTGTTTACTTGGGGCGGTCTTTTTTTGCCCAGTTGCGCCGTATCAAATCGGAATCATGTAGAGACGTGTAGTAAACGCGTTTTGCGTCTCTCATTGAGCCGCGGAAGCGGTAAGTCTTTTCCGATAAATGAATTAGGGGGCTAATAAGCATGATGAATCAACGTGCAAAGGCGCTCATAGAAAATCGTTGGGGGTTTATCCTCTTCATGTCGGCAATGTGCGCTCTATCGCCTTTTGCCATGTCCATACCTGTTCCGGCCTTGCCGAGCGTATCGGTCTATTTTGATAAGCCGGTCTCAGAAATTCAATTTCTCGTTTCTGTGTTTATTATCGGTTTAGGGATCGCGCAGCCCGTTCATGGATTTTTGTCAGACCAATTCGGACGCCGACCTGTTTTGTTGATCGGTTTCGCTATCTTTATCACGGCCAGTCTCGCCAGCGTGTTCATGACATCTTGGACGGCTTTGGCGGTTTGCCGTTTCTTGCAAGCGGTCGGCGTGAGCGCGGGGACTGTTGTTAGCCGCGCCATTGTCAATGACGTTCAACCCCGGGAAGATGCCGCTATATCACTCGCCTATATTTCAATTGCGATGGGCGTAGGCCCTATCGTCGCCCCGGTCATAGGAGCCTTGCTAGATATAAGCTTTGGTTGGCGGAGTATTTTCGCAGCCTGTACAGTTTTCGGCGGCATCATCTTTATTATGGCGCTTGCCCGGCTTCCGGAAACACGTCCGCGGTTAGCTGCAAATAGCAAGTCTCTTAAAGGGCTGTTAGGTGGATATAAAGTTCTACTCACGTCGCCGCAGTTTATTGGTTACACGATGATGTACGGGTTCGGGCAGGGTGTGTTTTTTGCCTATTTGCCGATTGCCCCAGACTATTTTGCAAATGCTTTGGGTGAATCTTCCTCGGTCTTCATTGCAAGCTGGATCGCACTCTCTCTGTCATTCATGGCGGGCTCCCTTGCTGGCACGCGCGTGACGCGCCGGTTTGGTATATTTCGCTCCGTTTTGTGGGCGTCAATATGGCTGGGTTTTGCTTTGGCCGCGATAGCTGGAAGTTATGCTGTGTTTGGGGATGGTGTCTGGGTGGCGACCCTCCCATTGATGCTCGCCATGTTGGGCACGGGCCTTATTTGTCCGCTTGCACTGGCAGGTTCTATAAGCGTTGATCCGAAATATGCGGGTACGGCATCTGGTCTCTCCAGTTCCCTTGGCCTTGTTCTGGGCGGTTTGTTTACCGTTGTTTCCGGAAAAGTTTATGATGAAACTTTGTGGCCCTATATATGTCTGGCAGTTATCGCTGTTGTGTGCAATTTGCTAGCGGCTTTGATGACAAGGCCCCTAAAAGGGCATTAGATCGGCATGCCTAATTGACTTTCCATTCGTCACAAAGCGTCCGTTTGAAAAGTTTTCCATCTTTGAACCAGTGCCAGGTTCTCGCGCGATCTTTGCCTGAGGCCCCCATGGCGATGATTTCGAAAAAGTTTGCGCCGGGGTCGTCTTTTCGGTCGAGATTAAGCAAAATAAGCCCATCATGCGTTTCCCATGACGATCCGTGAAAAGTCGGTGTGTCAAACCAGAGGCGGCCATCACCGCGAAAGACGCCCGGCAGTGTTGCCTTTAGCTCGCGACCATCGTCCCACATGAAATGATTGTGCTGGATATAGGGATACTGGCCTGTCGTGGGGAACTCACAAACAATCCGAACCTTGTGTTGGTCAATAATGTTCGCGTCGATATCAATGTGTTTGTAAACGCCTTCCCACATGCCTTCATGGGCACATATGGTTGGCATGGCTTTTCGAAAAGCTTTAATATTGCTCATGCGGGGTCCTGTCCATTCTGTCTTAGAATCACTTTTAGATGATTGTGGATACAGATGGCTTGAGCCGTGTCATGACGAGACATCCCGTTCAGCCAATTCGCTGCTGACGTTCAAGACCAAGGGCAACCGTACGCTGGTAAATGGGCGACGGCTTTAGGTTTGCCCGCGGTGCACCGTAAAGTCTTCCCGGCCGCCAAGGTTTCGTATGCGTTGGATGTTCAATATTTCACAGGAGCGGGAGTCGACAAAGGAAATCGCACCGGATTTCTTAAGAGATGAAAAGGCCCGGCTGACGGTTTCAATCGTGAGGCCCAGAAAGTCCGCAATATCCAACCGCGTCATGGGCAGGTCTATGTGGTTGCTTTTCTCTCGCGGCCCGGTGACCGCAAATCTCGCTTGGTTGGCCCTCATATAAAGTAGAAACGCGGACACGCGTTCGATCGCCGAGCGTTGACCCAACGCGAAAATATGATCGTGTGAGCTTTCCATGGCCCGCGTGAGAAGCAGGCTAAACTCGGCCCCGAAACCGGGCGTCGCGTACAAAGCTTTTTTCATCGTGGCGCTGGGGTAGCAAATAGCTGTAACGGGTGTAAGGGCCGTGGCAAGGTTTGCGAACCCGGGCGTTGAAGAAAACCCTAAGAAGTGATTTGCGCTGATGAACGCAAGGATTTGACGGCGTCCATCACTGCTGTTTCGGGCGAGCGCAACGCTACCTTCTAGGATGTCGTAAAAATATTCTGTTGGCTGCCCTTCGGTGATCAAATGATCGCCCGGCTCGTAGTGCCGCTCGCGCCCATCCGATAAGAGGGTGTCGAGTTCGGGGCTACTAAGGCCTTTGACTAAATCTGCTAAATGCCCGCGTTTTTTTGTCATAGGGAGCTATTAGAGTCGTTTGGTGTGTCCTTCAACAATTTTAAAGGGGCGGGCGGTTAAATTGTGTTCACGGCGCATTGATATGCCGCCGACAATTTTATCGGTCAAAGACAGCTTTGGGCCTGTTCGCATTTCCAAATGAATAATGAGGATGAAACTTCTTCTCGAATGGTTATAAGGCTCATTCTGAAAATTAAAATATCGCGAATACTCAAAATGAAAAACTTTACGGTCAGCGTGGCACCGATGATGGATTGGACAGACCGGCATTGCCGCTGGTTCCACCGTATATTATCCCAAAACACGCTCCTCTATACCGAAATGGTCGTCGCGGACGCCGTGATCCATGGCGACCGGGAGTATTTGATTGGCTTTGACGCGGCCGAGCATCCTGTCGCGTTACAAATCGGCGGCTCAGATCCAACGAAATTGTCCGAAGCCGCGAAGATTGGTGAGGACTTCGGGTATGGAGAGATCAACATCAATGTTGGCTGCCCATCGGACCGCGTGCAATCTGGCCGTTTTGGTGCATGTCTTATGGCGGAACCCGAGCTCGTTGCCGAGTGTTTTTCGGCGATGCAAAATGCCGTTACTGTGCCCGTGACGATCAAGTGCCGGCTGGGAATTGATGATCAGGCGCCCGAAGAGACTTTGCCCGAATTCATCGAAAACGTTACGGCCGCGGGCTGTCGTCATGTGATTATTCATGCGCGCAAAGCATGGCTTGAAGGTCTGTCGCCAAAAGAAAACCGAACGGTGCCGCCGCTCGACTATGACCTGGTTCGGCAGATCAAAACCCAGTTTCCTCAGACAGAGATAGTTTTGAACGGCGGCCTAGAGGACTTGGATACGGCGATGTCAGAATCCGCCGCGCTAGATGGGTTCATGCTCGGCCGCGCCGCCTATCACACGCCTTGGATTTTAACGGGTGTCGATAGCCGAGTTTACGGTCAAAGCCCGTTTATGAAGTCAAGAGATGATGTCGCGTTGGAACTTGTAACCTATGCCGCATCGCGGGAAAAAACGGACCGGAGTACGAAGGCTCTTTTGCGTCATATTATGGGTCTTTACGCAGGTGAACCAGGCGCGCGCGTATGGCGAAGAGCGCTGTCCGAAAACATGGCAAAAGGGTTGCTGCCGTCGCAGGTAATTTTGGCAGGTCTAGAAACGCGCAACTCCTATCAAGAGGCCGTCTAATGGATCCGCAATTGTTCGTCTTGATTATGGCTCTTGTCGCTGCGGGTTGCGTGGCAGGCGTAAGCGCGGGGCTTTTTGGTATTGGCGGCGGTGCGGTTATGGTCCCCGTTTTGTACTATACTTTCGGCGCGCTGGGTTATTCAGCGGATGTGACGATGCACTTGGCCGTGGCAACATCCGCGTCTGTCATCGTCGTAACGTCCTTAAGATCGGCCTACGGCCATCACCAACATGGCGCTGTGGATTGGGATTTGGTTTGGCCGAAGAACCTTCTGCGAAGCTGGGGGTTATGGATTGGGCTTGGCGCCCTTATTGCGGCGTGGTTTTTGGCAGGGTTGCTCTCGGGGGCTCAGCTCACACTACTTTTCGGCGCGATTATGTGCTTACTGGCATTGCAGTTCATTTTCGGGCGGCCTGATTGGCGCTTAGCGAGCGATATTCCACGTGGCGTGGCTCCACCTTTGGCGGGCGTTTCGTTGGGCGGTTTGTGCGCGTTGATGGGGATCGGTTTTGGCTCTATTGGCGTAACACTTATGCTTCTATGTGGTCGGCGTATCCATCAAGCGATTGGTACGGCCGCCGCTATCGGCTTTTTTATTGGATTGCCTGCAGCAGTGGGATACGTGTTTTCGGGGTTGCATGTGGACGGACGTCCGCCGCTGTCTATTGGATATGTAAATGTTTTGGGCTTTGCCATTATGGCAGCCGCGACGGTATTATGCGTCCCAATCGGCGTGCGCCTTGCTCACAAACTCAGCCAAGAGAAGCTTCGTATGGTGTTTGGCATTTGCTTGCTGATTTTGGCGCTTAATATGGTGAGAAAATCGCTCTTTTAGAGCCGCAAGATAATCGCATTCTGTGTGGCCTCGACTTTTTGAAGTTCACCTAAAAAAGTCATCCCTAGAAGCGATGTGTTTAGCCCTTCTGGCACGACAAGCGCCCGGACATTGCGAATCGTGACGGGGCCAACGGAAACCGACTTTAGGTTTACATAGGCAGCAACATTTTCACCGCCGGCCGTTGAAATCGGTACGTTATAGGCGAGCGTGTCCAGTCTTATCCCGGCCTTCTTGGCATCTTCTGGCGTGAGCGCCACAGAGCTTGCACCGGTATCCACGAGAAAGTGTATATGGCCATTATTGACCCGTGCATCTGTCCAGAACTGCCCATCTATTTTTGATTTTGGGATGGATATGGCAACGCCGGAGAGGGGGACCACCTTTTCGGTGTTTTGCTTGGCGAGCGGCTGCGGGGTATCTTTAAACGCCGGAATTTCATATCCAATTGTTTCATAGATATCTTCGCGGTTGGCCGCGACAAGGGCGATACCAATTGCCACCAATCCAATGATTACCGAATCTCTTAAAATACGTCCGCTCATACAAAGTTGATGTCTTGAAAAGGTTTCGCATTCATAAATTTTCATGAAAATTTTAACTATATTTCATGGTCAGGCGGTAGCCAGAATGCATTTATAGTTTAAGAACAAACCATGCAGAATCATAGACAGCCATTTGACGATATTCGTCAACTTATTGAAACAATGCCGAGCCCGGACCTTAAGGCGAGGGATGCCGTGCGCGCGGTATTTGAGGGTTTCGCTGGCCCGCAGCCTGTCATCGGTACATGGTCTGATAGCGTTGAATGGCTGGCAAGCTGGCAAGGTACGGACAGACCGGCGATTCGTCGGCCCTTGATTGCTGTGTTCGCTGGCACCCACAATGTTGTGAACGCCATAAGCGGTGATGATGTTGTTGAATGCGCGCAAACACGGGTTAAAGGACTGACAGAAGGCCACGCCGCTTTACGCGGGATGGCGTCCAGTCTCAACGCCGCGTTCAAAGTGTATGAGCTTGGCCTGGAGTATCCTGTCGATGACATGACCCAAGGTGAAACTTTGACCGAAAAAGAATGTGCTGCCGCTATGGCGTTCGGTATGGAAGTGGTGGCTGAAGGCGCGGACATTATCGTCCTTGGGAATGCGGGTTACGGCTCGTCACTGGCTGCAGCCGCGATTGCGCGTGGCCTTTATGGCGGTACATCAGAGTATTGGGCGGGCGGAGATATCAAGACAGCGAGGCAGCGGGTTGTAGCCGTCGAGAAAGCCACATCGCGACATGAGGACATCTTGTCCGATCCATTGACCTGTCTTCGCTGTTTTGGCGGCCGCGATCTCGCGGGATTGGCGGGAGCCATTATTGCCGCACGTCACCAGTCCATACCCGTCATACTTGATGGCTTTGTTGTGTGCGCGGCGGCTGCCGTCCTCAATAAGATTGACCCGAACTCAACATCCCACTGTATTGCCGGTCACTTATCAAATGAGCCAGCGCACGGTGCTCTTTTAGACCGCCTCGGTCTCACCGCTTTGCATGATTTTGGGATTGCTGTGGGCGACGGAACAGGCGGAGCCTTTGCATTGGCGTCTCTGCAATTGGCGGCGAATGGCCTTTCTACCTTGCGGGAATAAGTCTCGGAAACAAACCGGTTGATATCTCTCCTCAGGTGGTGATTTTAGAGACTATATTTCGCTATTTGAGAATAATAGGCATTTTTGTTCTGCGTAAATCTATTATTGGGACATACGTTTATATTGGAGATGACGATGAGCGTATTCGAGTCCGAATTGTTTGATGATCACGAAGGTGTTCATTTTTTCACAGATAAAGACTCTGGTTTGAAGGCGGTTATCGCTGTTCACAATACGCGGCGCGGGCCTGCGGCTGGCGGCACGCGGTTTTGGACATATGCAAATAGCGAGGCGGCTTGCGCTGACGCTCTCAACCTGTCTCGTGCGATGAGCTATAAGAACGCTATGGCTGATATTCCTTTCGGCGGCGGCAAAGCAGTAATCCTCCGTCCTTCCGCGGACTATGACAGAACAGCCTTGTTCACGGCGTATGGCCGTGCCGTGAACTCGCTTGGCGGTATTTATTGCACCGCAGAGGATGTCGGCGTTTCTACGGCTGATATGGAAATTGTTCGGCGCGAAACTCCTTATGTGGCAGGGCTGAGCCAAGGGGCGGCGGCATCAGGCGATCCGTCGCCGATTACGGCTGACGGCGTTTTCCGGGGATTGCACGTCGCCGCTGCGTTAAGACTCGGGAGCGCCGATTTGAACGGCGTTCGTATCGCCGTTCAAGGGCTCGGGCACGTTGGGTATAATTTATGTGAACGTTTGCATGCTGCTGGCGCTGAATTAGTCGTTGCGGATATCAATCAAGCTGTGGTCGAGAAAGCCGCCTCTGAATTGGGCGCTAGGTCGATGTCTCCAGAAACGATTCATGAGGCAGAAGTCGATATATACGCGCCATGCGCGCTCGGCGGAGCGATCAATCCAAGCACAGTTTCAGGCATTAAAGCTAAGATCGTCGGAGGCGCGGCGAATAATCAGCTCTCGCATTCAAGTATGGGGCAAGCCCTCATGGACAAAGATATTCTCTATTGTCCAGATTATGTCTTGAATGGCGGCGGCATCATTAACGTCGCGGCGGAGCTTTCAGGCACATATGACTATGCTTGGGTGGATGCTAAGCTGGACGGTCTGAAAGTGACACTTGAACAAGTTTTCGCGCAATCGCGTGCCATTGGACGTCCGACAAATGAGGTGGCCGACCAAATAGCGCGAAGCCGAATATTTGGCAGCGAAACAACGGCTTTTGATTAAGCAGAATAAAAAAGACACCTAAGCTTTTGAGATAGGTATGACCGGTTTAAGAGCCCTTTTCGGTCCCGACCATTCAGCCACAATAAAGTCGAGCGCTGCAGCAGCAGACCGTGTGTTTAAAACGTCGTCAAGTATCCACTCTGGGCTAAGCTTTGCGCGTACTGTGTCAGAGATAAATTCGAGTAAATTGTCCCAATATCCGTCCGGTGAGAGAAATGCGATCGGCTTTTGGTGAAGTTGGAGGCGCATCCAAGAGAGAATTTCCACGGCTTCTTCAAGGGTGCCAATCCCGCCAGGTAGAACAACAAATGCGTCCGATTCGTCGTACATCTGCATTTTGCGAACATGCATATCAGGAACAATACGGTGCGTGATGTGTGTCATTGCCCGCTCGGCGCTCATAAGAAAGTCAGGTATGATACCGAGGACATCTCCGCCATTTTTGTGCGCGGCGGTTGCCGTCGCCCCCATAAGACCGGATCCGCCTCCGCCATAGACAAGGCGTATGTTGCGTGAGCTAATATCACGGCCGAGCTCGGTTGCCATTTCCATATAACCGGGATTGGCCCCTGGGCTGGAGCCGCAGAAGACACAAATGGATTTCGATTTATGTTGAGCGCTTTCCATGCTTTGCCTTGTGATCTCTTTGTGCCTATGTTGTGTATAATTTATATTACCTACTAGGTTTGCGCTATGAAATCACGGCTAATATCGATGCTGCTAACAGGAATTGTTTTGGCGTTGGGGCTCCTTTTGGCTGTGCAAGTCACACACGGGCTGAAAGGTGGCCACCCAGCCGATACAGGAGACGGTGCGGAAGAGGTTCAGGACTTCAATCAGACTGTTTCCCCTGTGATTTTTAAATTCATTTCAGAGCAGAATGGTCAGTTGCGTTTAGACGGCTCCAGCGAGCCGAACGCTGTCATAACGATTCAAAGCATGGGGCAAAATCTTCGGCAGATAAGGGCTGACGACAAAGGGGAGTGGGGGGCTGTCATTGCTGTGAACGAGAACCCGACTCTTTCGATTGAACTCGTCGCGTTCATGGAAAATGGAGCAAAGGTCAGATCCGACGAGACTCTATATAGAATTCCGGCACCAGTAGTAAAATCAGGTGAAGATAACATCCAACGCCGTGCCTTGATCATGGTGACCGCTCCCGGCGGACCGTCCCGTATTGTGCAGTCTCCTTTTGGTGACCTGCCGGAGGCGGGGCCGCTAGAAATGGGGCCTATCGATTATGATGAAAACGGAAGTGTCATTTTCTCAGGAACCTCGAAAATTGAAGGCCAAGTGCAGGTGTTCGCCGGAGATATGCCCGTGGGCGAGCACACGGTTGGCGCGAATGGGCGGTGGTTTTTCATCGCGGCGGAAATATTGCCGCTTGGGACTTATGATGTAACGGCTGAACTCATCACGGAGGACGCCGAGCCGCATAAAATCACCGTTCCATTTCGCCGAATTACCCAGCGTGCCTTGGGCGGCGCCGCGCAAGACGATCTGGCGGTCAGCTTCCGCTCAAATGTTTGGCAGGTTAGCCGGACTTTAAATGCCGGGGGGAGGCAATATACAGCGATCTTCGCGCCGCAAAAAGCGCCTATTCCCGACGGAGAGGCAGAAAACTAGTCTTCTGCCTTCTTCCAATTGCGTCCTTTGATGTCCGCATAGAGTTTGACAAAACGTCGTTTCCAAATAGTCGGCGCGGCAAGCAGAACCGGTGTGAGGATAAGTGTGAGCCCAGTTGCAAATGCGAGTCCGCATATAATGACGTAGGAAATAGGCGCCCAAATCGGTGATGTCGATGTTCCCGCCGTAGAGAAATTTCCGGAAAATATATCGGCTTGCCACCCCAGCGCCAGCGGTAAAAGCCCCGCCACGGTTGTAAGCGTAGTCAGGAAAACCGGGCGTACGCGCTGCGCCGCTGTTCGCATCGCGGCGTCTACGGGATCATATCCCGCCGCGCGGAGCGACTGAAAAGCATCGATCAAGACAATATTATTATTCACCACAATTCCGGCTAAGGCGATTACGCCCGTCCCGCACAAAATAATACTGATATAGTGGTAAAATGTCAGGCCCAGCAATACGCCAAAGATCGACAAGATAACGGCGAGTAACGTCAAGAACACGTGATAGAAGCTGTTAAACTGCAGGAGCAGAATGATGGCCATCATAAACAGAATCGAGATCCCGGCAGCCTGGAAGAACTTTCCTGCTTCAGCATTTTCTTCATCCTGCCCCAAGAATTTATGATCGACATTATCGGGCAGGGCACCTTCGGTGTTTACCCAGTTTTTTACTTCAGTCACGAGTTGATTGACGGCATAACCCTCTCTTGCGTTCGCTTTTATTTCGTAAACAAGCGCCTGATCTCTGCGTTCAATCTTATCTTGCTTGGGCTGAGGAACGATCGAGGCAACCGATGACAAGGGAAGCGCCCCTTGCGGGGTTTGAATACGAAGGTTTCTGAGCTCATTCAGGTCTCGACTGGATTGAGGATATCGCACGCGAATATCAACCTCTTCATCGCTATCGGATGGTCTGTACTGCGCGACCAGTGCACCTTCGGTGACAAATTGAACCGCCGCGCCAATTTTTGACACATCAAGTCCCAGCCGGCCGGCCTCGGCCTGATTGACATTGAGTTCCCACTCGATTCCGGGAAGCGGCAAAGTGTCTTCGACTTCGAACAAGCCTTCCATGCTCTCGAATTTCGCTCGCACAGCCAGCGCCGCGTTGCGAAGCGCGACTTCGTCGTCCGAGGTGACCTGAATTTCAATGTCTTTTCCAATGGGCGGGCCTTGAGACACGGCCGTGACCTCGGTCAATATGCCCGGAATGTCTTCAATGGCACGTCGTAGGTCTTCCAAGATTAAATCGCTGGCTCTGCGCTCTTCGTAGGGCATGAGCTCCGTATATATTTTTGCGATAGTATCGGATGGGACATTGTCGAGACCGCCAAATGCGGGTCCGCCAGAGCCTCCAGCGGCTGAACCCGTCACAGTGTAAACCGATTCAATACCCTCTATGCCGTCAATCCGCCGCTCGATTTCTAAAGCGACATCTAGGTCAGCGAGGGCCGTGTCGTTCCCCCGAGAGCGCGCCAAAATATAGATTTGATCACCAACGGAGTCTGTAAAAAATTCAACGGGCTTGGGGTTCGGACCGGACATGCTGGCCCCGAAGCCTTTAATAATCAGGAAGGCTAATATGCCTGTGGCCAAAAGGACAAGACCGGGCCAGCGAATGAGTTTGTGAATGGTTTTTACATATAGTCCCATCAAACCCTTTGTCAGTAGAGGGTCTCCGTCTTGTCCAGAGAGCGCTTTGAGGTTTTCCGACGGCTTGTTAAACTTCCGGGGACCAATCAGTGTGCCC
The DNA here is from genome assembly GCA_048268905.1 of Maricaulaceae bacterium. Lineage (GTDB taxonomy): Bacteria > Pseudomonadota > Alphaproteobacteria > Caulobacterales > Maricaulaceae > JACOMS01. Next base: position 649,397 of record JBLWUN010000001.1, read on the forward strand.
ATCGTCGGCAAAAATATAAGTGCCATGAGAAGCGACGCCGTTAGCACATATATCATTGTGATGGGGAAGTAGGACATAAACTTGCCCGTAATCGAATCCCAAAACAGAAGCGGAATAAAGGCGGCCAAAGTTGTGGCCGTGGAGGAGATGATCGGCCAGAACATACGTTCCCCAGCCGTTAAAAACGCCTCTTTTCTGGGCATACCTTCAGCGAGCTTCCGGTCAGCGAATTCAACGATCACAATCGCGCTATCCACAAGAACGCCGACCGATAGAATAAGGCCAAACATAATCATCATGTTGATGGTTTGCCCTTGAACCAGAAACATAAACAACGCCATCAGGAAACTTGCTGGCACGGCCCAGCCCACAAATAGCGCTGAGCGCAGACCAAGTGCGGCAATACAGACAATAAACACGAGTATGACGGCATTGATAATTGAGGAGAAAAGCGAGGTGACCATGTCTCGAATCTCACGTGAGCGGTCTTGGCTGTAACTGAGCTGGACGGTCTCGGGCCAGTCAGGTTGGGACGTAATATCGTCTACAAGGCTTCGGATGCTCGTGATGGTTTCTATAATATTTTCGCCTTGGCGTTTTGATATTTCGATTGAAACCGACGGTTTGCCGTTAAAGCGAGCAAATGCCGTTACGTCTTTAAACCCTTTGCGAACGCTCGCAATATCGCGGATTTTGATAATGCTTCCATTGTCATTTCGGCGAACCACGAGATCCTCAAGATCCGCGGACGTTTCAATCAGGCCCGGCAGTTTAACGCCAAAACGGCCATTCTCGGTTTCGAGGGCACCTGCGGTGATGAGGCTATTATTGCGTCCAATTGCGGCGGCTATTTCGTCAAAGGTAATTCCCGTGCTCTCAAGGAGAGATGGGTTTAATACGGCTTCCAGAACATCTACGCGCTCCCCAGATATTGACGCCTCGAGGACAGCTGGCAGACCTTCCAGTTTACGTTGAAGGTCCTTTGCGAGGCGTTGAAGTTCACGGTCTGGCGCGTTTCCATATAAATTGAGTACGACGATGGGCAGCTTGGACGTGCTGATTTCTTCAACAACGGGCTCTTTTGCTTCTTGCGGAAATTCCGATCTGGCTTTGTCTACGGCTTCGTTGACATCAAGAAGCGCTTGATCTTTATCGAAAGGAAAGTTGAATTCCGCGATGATGTAACCCACAGAATTGGCGGCAACCCCATCCATACGCTTGAGGCCATCCACTGATTTGATTTCAGTTTCGAGCGGTCTGATAAGTAGGCGCTGAGCATCCTCTGGCGAGACGCCCGGTAGGACAACCCTTACATTGATGAAGGGAACAGGGACATCCGGTTCGGCGTCAAGCGGTAGCTGTTTGATGGCAATGAGGCCGCCAATAACGGCAAAAAACATGATCCCCATGGTCATGCGCCAATTATCTATGGCGAATTTGACGATCCCTTGCATTAGTTTTCAGCGCCTATTGAGGTTTCGTTTTCTACGGTTGATCCAATAGCAACATATTCTTGGCCTTTGACGATTACGCGGGTTTGGTCCGGGAGCCCGGTGACCCAAATCCCTTTTTCGTCTTCATCAATGGTCTGAACCTCGGCAAAGTGAACTTCGCTATTGTTATCAATATATCTCACGCCCAAGCGGCCTTGGTCGTCCAGTCCCAGAATTTGCGACGGAATGTGCTGTGCCATCGTTACACCTGCCTGAAACTGTACGGATGCGGTAACGCCTGACTTGAGGGCGAAGTCTTTATTCGGGACGACGATTTCTGCGCGGAATGTACGGGTGGAAGGGTCGGCTTTGGCTTCAATGAAACGGACCTTGCCGACAAGCGTTTCACCCGTTGCCAGTTCAATGTTTGCGCTTTGCCCGGTGCGAATATCTCTGATTTGTACTTCCGTCAGTTCACTCGTAATAACAAGAGGGTCGAGTTCAACCAATAGTCCGCAGGGTTGCCCGGGGGCGAGATAGTCTCCGACCTCGGCAATTTGGTGCTCAAACAACCCACTGAACGGGGCGCGCATGTGGACGTTGTCAAGCTCGATCGCCGCTTGCTTCACAGACGCTTTCGCGCTGTCCAATGCCGCTTCAGCGGTCGCAGCTTGAGTTTCCGAGCGGTAACCTTTTTCGACTAAGGTTTTGGCGGCTTTATATTCAAGTTCGCGCGTCCGAAGGAGCGCTTTGGCTTGTTCGAGAATGGCTTCGCGTGCATCGATATCTTGGCGGCAAATTGTCGTGCCTTTCACGACGCGGTCACCTTCTTGAATTGGTGTGGATACAACAAGACCCGCCGTCTCGGCTTTTACAGACACTTCTCGATTGGATTCTGTTCGTCCGTAGAGCGTATAGGTCACCTGATGTTCAGATGCCGTTTTCGGTACGGTTATGACAGTAATCGCTTTGTCGACAGGTTTTTCGACTTGAGTGGCTGCTTTTTGTTCGGCCGCCTCCTTATGTTTGCCAGCGTTCAGCATAAACCAGATGCCGATTATGACAATAATTGCAAAGGCGATGAGGAAGGATCTATTTATTTTCATGTGTTGGCTACGTTTCAAACTGCGGACTGGACCGCCAAAGTGAGCTGTACTTTAGAAGTAAGAACCCTAATTGCAACGGTCAAAAATGGAAATGTAGCCAACATAATTGCATGATTGCTGTGGCTGCTTTATTGGGTAAAAACTCTTATGCGAACCGACCCAACAATATCCGATATTCCGCCGTTCAAACCACCTTTTGCGCTAAGACCCGCGATGATGCAAACCTTGCTCGCGAGTTTGAAGTTTCGAAAGCGCGGTCAGCACGCAATGGAACGCAATGCCAAGCGTATTGTTCTGCAATGTTCGGATGGCGTTCGCTTAGCGGGGTCTCTTTCTCGCCATCACGCAAATAAGGGCTTCGTCGTTTTCTTACATGGTTGGGAGGGGAGTGAGAATTCGACCTATGTTATGTCGTGCGCCCGCCTTTTGTATGACAAAGGTTGCTCTGTGTTTCGCTTAAATTTTCGCGATCACGGCGATACGCATGATTTAAATGAAGGTATTTTCCATTCAGCAAATTTTCAAGAGGTCCTGGACGGCGTAACGGAGGCTGCGAAGTTTGCCGAAGGGGCACCCGTTTATCTCGTTGGGTTTTCATTGGGGGGCAATTTTGCGCTTCGCATCTCGCGCCATTTATCGCACGCTGCGAATGTGGATATCGAGCATGTGTTTGCGATTAGTCCCGTGGTCGACCCGGAAGCCGCCAGTCCCAAAGTTGACGAAAACTCGCTGATTAGGAAGTATTTTTATAAAAAATGGTCGACATCGCTTCTGAAGAAGCAAAAGGCCTTTCCCGAACTGTATGATTTTTCAGACTTGCTGAAGATCGAAACCGTGATGGGAATTACGAAGGCGTTTCTTCCCAAATATACCGAGTTTGCAAATGAATCTGAATATTTTGACGCCTATAAAATTGGCCGAAATGATTTGTCTGAATGCATCGTTCCTACGTCCATCATTATGGCCAAGGATGATCCGGTGATTCCGGCAGAAGATTTGCGGTATTTAAGTTTCAGCGAGAATGTGCGGAAGATTATGCTTGACCACGGGGGTCATAACGGCTTCTTTCAATCGCTGACAGGTCCAACATGGTATGATGACTACATTCAGTCGGTAATTTTCAAGGAAGATTGACATGGATTTTCTACGTTTGTCGGTTCTTATTTTTGTTGGGGTGTGCGTTATGTTTTTCTTACTCGGGTTGAAATCGCAAAAAGGGTCGGCTCCTGGCCTCAAAAATGGCCGGCTCGCGCCGTGCAGTTCAAAGCCAAATTGTGTTTCAAGTGAGGAGGGGACGCAGCCGGAGAAAAAAGTTAAGCCATTGGGTGCCAGTCTTGAACAGGCTAAAGCCGCTGTCATTGCGTCTGGCGGAACGATTACGTCGGAGTCTGATAATTATATATCTGCAACATTTATGTCCAAGATATATAAATTTGTTGACGATGTGGAACTTCGCGACTCTGGTGACGGCAACGTTCAAATACGATCTGGATCGCGGGTCGGGTATTCGGACCGCGGGGTCAATCGCCGCCGTGTCGAGGCGATCAGGCAAGCACTTCACATATAATTTAGTTGCACCGCCACAGGCGAAGTTTTAAGCGCGTTTCAATATTTAGAAGGCAATTTTATGGCTAAGATTGATCACGAACGGGTGAAATCACTCGTAACAGAGCTATTATCGGCTTTGGGCGAAGACACCGAGCGCGAAGGTTTGAAAGAGACACCGCGCCGGATCGCAAATTTTTGGCGTGATTTCATTGAATATGACCCGGGTAAAATTGACACAACTTTTTCTGCGATAAGACACAATCAAATGGTGTGTGTGACGGGTATGCGTGTTTGGTCTATGTGTGAGCATCATATGCTCCCATTTTGGTGCGATGTTGCCATTGCCTATATCGCGGATGACAAAGTGCTCGGATTGTCCAAGTTCGCTCGGATCGCTCACAAACATGCCCATAAGTTGACACTTCAGGAGCAACTTGTTGCAGATATTGCCAATGAGCTCGTCGCGATTTTGGGCACTGAAGATGTAGCCGTTATGGCTAAGGGTGAACATCTTTGCATGACAATGCGCGGAATTCGTACGCCGCACCGTATGATTTCCTCTGCGCTCAATGGAAAGTTCCATAATGCTGAACAGCGGACGGAATTCTTGCGGCTTGTTGAGTTTGGCGTAAGCTAATCAAGTGTTTGATATAAAGAACGGTTGTTTTTTATATGGGATATTGAAACTTTAAGATTAATGCCCTATTTGCGTCTGGAAATATTGTTATCGCCGAAGGACACAGCATGACTGTTGCAACTCAGGCCGCGCCTGCGCCCGTAAACCCAAATGCTCCGACACATGAGACGGTCCTGTCGGTTGAGCATTTTAATGACCGCCTTTTTAGGTTTTCGATTACGCGTCCAGCTTCATTCAGATTCCGGTCTGGTGAGTTCGTTATGATAGGGTTGCAGCCGGAGGGGGCCAAAAAACCCATCATGAGAGCATACTCAATCGCCAGCCCATCTTGGGACGATAAGCTCGATTTCTATTCTATCAAAGTTCCAGACGGTCCTTTGACCTCGCATTTGCAGAAAATCCAGCCGGGCGACAAAGTCATTCTTGCAAAGAAATCTGTTGGCACACTTGTTCTCGATGCTTTGTTGCCTGGAAAACGTCTTTATATGTTTTCAACGGGCACAGGCATTGCGCCGTTTGCGAGCGTTATTCGCGACCCGGAAACCTATGAACGATACGAGCAAGTCATCCTCACACAGACTTGCCGCGAAGTGTCTGAGCTAACCTATGGTATCAATTTGGTGGAAAGCCTTAGAAATGATCCGCTAGTCGGTGAAATGGTTGAGGGTAAGCTTATCCATGTGACCAGCGTGACGCGGGAAGATTACCCGCTGACAGGCCGAATTACGGATCTTTTGGAAAGCGGCAAATTGTTCGAAGTCATTGGAACACCTCGTCTGAATCCTGCTGAAGATCGCGTTATGATCTGTGGATCGATGGATATGATCAATGACACGAAAGCTATGGTGGAAAGCTTCGGATTAACGGAAGGGTCTAATTCCAGTCCGAGTGAATTCGTCGTCGAAAAGGCCTTTGTTGGCTAGTGACGTTGGCCCGAATTATGGGACAGCGTTTCTTGCCCGCGCTTAATCCGGCGAAAAGTCCCCCAAGGTGAGCAATGAAAAGCGGATACCGAAGCCGCTTGTGTCCCGTACAATATCATTGTCAAAGTTCTGTTCGTTGTAAATGAACTCAACACGGGTGCAATCATCTTCGAATACCAGTGCAATCTCTTGATTGCGTGTAACGTCTCTGTCGAGGTCATGAGTGGCTTGGTAACGTGCACTCCAGCCATCAATAATTTTAAGCTTAAAGCCGCCTGACACTTCTTGTTCGGGGATGTCCAATGCTGTCACAGGGGCAACCGTTGCTGCGTCGATCTTATAATATCGCAAGTTTGCGCTCAGGCGGTCGCCAATATAGTTAAAACTCGTATCTATTCGGCGGAATTTGTCTGAGTCTTCATCATATCGCGCCAAAGAAGAGAACTTAAGGCGGGTGCCAAGGTCTAATTCAAATTGACCGATTAAGTCTGACGAATCTCCAGCCAGACCTGAGGCAAGGCTAAAGTCGTCATCATACCCGCTGGCGAATGATTTACCCAAGAATAGAGACGTACGGCTGTTGCCCCACAGGGCAGTCACGGATCCGCCGACATCTGCGCGCAGGCCTTTTTGCCAGAAATCATACCCTGTTGATTTGTTGGCAGACCAAAACAAAGTTTGGTCAAGCTCGATATCAAGGCTATCTTGGAACAGGGAAACTGTTCGATTGTTTGAGTCCGTGGTGGTGAAATTCTCAATTTTGCCATCACCAAAATTTTGAGTGATCAATGTGCGCGGTTCAACGATGATATCGACAGTCTCTCCAGACTTGATAAAAGGCCACCGAATATCAACGCCGAGTTGTCCGACGGTTCGGTTGAAATCTGATTTTGGCGCATCTTCTGGGTCAAATTTTACGTAATCGTGCCGGACCTCACCAAATGGTTTGGCTTCGAGGCCGCCAGGTAAAATAACCGTTTTACTCCAATCGACGCCGGCTGTGGCGCGTGTGTAATCTGTACCGATTTTTCTGGAGAGGGATGTCACGTCACCAAATGTTTTCAGGCGCCCATCAAATATTGGATCGTTAAAATATTTCGTGAGTTCAATTTTCGGGGCGACAACGGGTAGAATGCTATCGTCTTCTCGAGAAATTATATAGCGGTTTGGAACGAGGTCATCTTCGTTTATTGTCGTGCGCAAGCTTTGAAACCCATAAGCGCTGGCCGTAAATCGAAAGTCGTCATCCTGACCCACGGCAAAAATCTGCGAAATAAGGCGGCGACTGTCGCCCTCATGAAGTCCGGTTTTTGTCGCAGCCTCATCCAGGTCGTAACGGTTTAGGTAAAGGTCGTCAGACGCACCTTGGGCGGTAAAACCCCAGTCCCAATTTTCCGAAATGCGGAAGTTGCCATCAGCGAACATGTGAGATCTGAGGCGCTTGCCTAACGGGGCTTGCGTGGGATCCGAGAAGATATCTGTCGCAGAAAAGGGGTCACCATCACGGTTGAAAAAGCTTCCGTGGGTTAAGCTGCCTGCGATATTCAACTCGCCGGAGTAGAATTTACGGCGGTATTCATATTCGAGCATGGGGTTCACGTTTTGATAAACGTGTGGAGTGAGTGTTAGTTCTGAGTAAGGGTCCAGGGCAACGTAGTAAGGTGTTTTTGCATTGAGGCCCTTGCTTTTCGATAGTCCTACAAAAGGGTTGAGCCAGCCGCTCGCGCGGCCCGCCGTCGGGTCCGGGTGGGAAAGATACGGTGTGTAAAAGAACGGAATGCCCTTAAATTGAAAAACAGCGTCCCGGTACCGGACGACCTTATTCTCTTTGTCTTGACTCACCCGCCGCGCTTTGATCTGCCAAGTCGGCTTTTTGCCCTGGCAGGGGATGCAGGCCGTGTAATAAGCGTTATAGAGCTCGACACCTTCATCTGTGCGCCGCGTGGCGAAAGCTGCGCCCATGACGCCGCCGTTCGCAAATCGGGAGGTGAAATCTGCAGCCGTGCCAGCTTCAAGCTCATCAGAGAGTTCAAGCTTCTCAGCATATTGTGAACTTCCGCTAGAATCGATTAAGACCACGTTTCCTGTCGCAATGACTTGACCGGTGCTTAGCGTGTAAACGACTTTGTCCGCACGTAAGGTCTTATCTTGATAACGGCCTTCGACTTCGCCGCTTGCGGTCAGAACGCCATGTTCCTCGTCATTTAACAGTTCGTCCGCTTCGAGGTAAATGATGTCAGGGTCCCGGTAAGGGCTATTCGCCGCGAGATTCAGCTTCTGACTGTCGCTATTGGCTGCAGCTTCAGGCGCGATTTGAGCCTGAGCCACGATTGAGAATGGCAATGTGGATGCGGAACATAAAAAAAGGCCGAGGGCAAATGATACGCGCTTTGCAGACTTAGAAAATAACATGCCATCCTTCCACTGCGAATATGCTTTCCGCGTTAGCCTCAATAGCTAAACCGCGCGTCAGCGTCTATGGGTATCCACGTGTTTTTCATGTCTTTTCCATGAATAATGGGCCAGAAATGCGCTTGAAAACACCTGTGGCCGTTGGTGCCCGCTTAAACCGTAACAATAGCCGCGTCAGTCCGGTCATTTAGAATCGCTGGGTCGGGGGCTAAACGGCGGGTAAATGTGGGGGAGGCCACCACGCAGGCCGCGAAGGGCAGTGCTGTTCTATTTTCTTAAGCCTGATGGGGACGGCGATGCTGCGGTCATTTCAAGTGGAGCAAGTCCCGCACAATGCGGCTGCAAAATATTACCGTCTTTCCTGCTTTGAAATAGCGGCGTCTTTACCTATATACGGCCTATCAAATATCAGGAGGCGCTATGTCCGCTCAATCTCAAGTCAAGCGTATGACTGCGCCCAACATCACCGCCCGCAAAGGCGGCGAACCTATTGTCTGCCTCACTGCATACGATGCACCGACGGCGGCTATTCTCGATGATTATTGCGACGTGATATTGGTAGGCGACAGCGTGGGCATGGTTGTGCACGGTTTAACGACGACCGTTGGCGTGACTTTGGATATGATGATCATGCACGCGCAGGCCGTCATGCGCGGCGCGCACTCGGCGTTGGTTGTTGTTGATCTCCCTTTCGGAACTTACGAAGATAGCCCGCAATCCGCGTTCAAGAGCGCGTCGCGCGTCATGATGGAGACCGGATGTCAGGCCGTAAAAATTGAAAGCGGTTCATATGCGGCGGAGACTGTGGCCTATCTTGTTGAGCGCGGAATCCCGGTCATGAGCCATGTGGGACTTCGGCCACAAAGCATGAATGTGTTGGGCGGATTTAGGGCAAGAGGGCGGCGCAAAGAGGTGGAAGACGAGATTATCGCCAACGCTATTGCTGCCGATAAGGCGGGGTCATTTGCAATTGTTGTTGAAGGCGTCTCCGCCGAGATTGCCGATAAAGTAACGCAGGCTGTGTCAGCGCCGACAATTGGTATTGGAGCGTCTCCGGGCTGTGACGGTCAGATACTCGTGACGCCTGATATGCTCGGGCTTTTTGACCGCGTTCCCAAATTTGTTAAAAAGTTTGGAGATATGAAGGGCATGATTGAGGGAGCTGTCAAATCCTACGCTGAGGATGTGAAAGATAGAGCTTTCCCTGGCGAAGAAAATACTTACAAATTTTCAAAATAGGTAGCATTTAACGGTATTTTGCCGTTCTAAACCTGTCCTATTCGTCATGCCGTTAAGTGTTGCGGTATGGCCAACTTGGCGATAGGTTGCGCGGAAAATTCAAGGCCGAGTCAAGCTTGGCGCAAAACAGGATCCCATACGTGGTCGATTTTATTTCAGAGGTTCAAGAAGAGCTTCGCAAAGATGACTATAATCGCTGGTTAAAGCGCTACGGCCCATTTTTGTTGGCTGGCATCGTCGCGGTCATCGCGGGGGCTGGCTTTTATGAATGGCAAAAAGCCTCCAAAGAAAAAACATCACGTGCCACCGCTGCGTCCTATAATGCTGCGGCAAAGGCAGCCGCCGACGGAAACGTTGATGAAGCGGTAAATGCATTTATGCAACTCTCCGAAACTGCGCCCAGCGGATATTCCGGGCTCGCTTTGATGCGCGCGGCAGAGCTTGAGCTGGACAAAGGCGATTCAACTAAAGCTGTTTCGTTATTGGATCAGGCCGGAGAGGTTTTCGAAAATCCCCGTCACAAAGAACTCGCGCAGATTAAGGCTATCTATATTCTCGCCGGGAAAGGTGAGTATAACGACGTGGCGTTGCGCGCGGTTCCGCTGGCTGAAAAAGGGAAACCCTATGAATACCTTGCGCGGGAGCTTCTTGGTTTTGCCGCAAAGGAAACCGGTGATGTATCGGGTGCGCGGGAGCAGTTTTCATACTTGGATTCAATCCCAGGTGTTCCTCAATCGATTAAGCAGCGCGCGAAACAATATCTCGATTTGATGAGCGTATCTGCGGCGAACTCTGCTGCAGAGGTGGCACCGGATGCCAAAGACGCCGATGCGAAAACAGCGGCACCTACGGAGACAAATGATGAGCCTTAACTTCAAGACACGCATTATCGGTTTATCTCTTCTGAGCGTTATGGCGCTGGGTGGCTGTTCGACGCTTGGCGGTGTTGGTGATGCGGTTGGTAAGCTTAATCCGTTTGATAAGTCCGAAGCGCAAAAGAAAGTTGAGCAGGGCGATGTCGCTGGCCAGACAGAACGTATTTCTCTTTTGTCTTTGGACGATACATTGACGGTTTCCGCAGATGTAACGCCTGAAAACGTCGTCTTGCCTGAAATTTATGTTAACCCTGACTGGCCCCAAACGGGTGGAAATGCCACACATGCGATGCAGCGCACGGCGGCGCGTGGGAACTTGGAGCGGGTTTGGACGAAAGATGCCGGTAAGGGATCTTTCAGGAAAGGCCGTGTTTTGGCGTCTCCTGTGATTGCAGGTGGCCGTATCTTCACCATGGATGCCGACAATACAGTGTCAGCATTTGATGCCGCAAGCGGCGCGAAAATATGGGATTACAAGATCACCGTAACGCTCGATGGCAAAACGCGCGTTGGTAAACGGGGTATTGTCGATCGTATTTCTAATCCACTCGACATGTCTGACAAAGGCGGGAAAGACAAAGAATCTGTTGGCGGCGGCCTCGCGGCTGCGGACGGCAAGGTATTCGTCACCTCCGGCCTCGGCGTCATTGAGGCCCTAGATGCACAAAGCGGATCTGTGATTTGGCGCAAACGTCTCAGCACACCTCTGCACTCGGCGCCAAAGGTCTCTGGTGGCCGTTTGTTCGCCGTGTCTGACGATAATGAGCTTTTTGCTTTAGACGCCAAAACGGGCGAGGTGTTGTGGACATATCAGGGCATTGTTGAGAGTGCGCGTATGCTTACTTCTCCAAGTCCTGCGGTTATTGACGATGTTGTTATTGCGCCTTTTGCATCTGGCGAACTTGTTGCTCTTCGTGTGCAAAATGGCGGCGTTCTGTGGCAGGATGCTTTATCGTCTTCGGGTCGCCTGACACCGCTCTCAAGTTTGAACGATATTGCCTCTGGTCCAGCGATCGCGGATGGATATGTCATAGCGTCCGCTCAAAGCGGCGTGATGAGCGCATTTGATTTACGGACGGGACAGCGGATTTGGACCCAGCCAGCGGGTACGTTAGGGTTTCCTTGGATCGCCGGCGACTTTGTTTATTCTGTGACCACAGAAGGCCAAGTCGTATGCATGTCTAAAATAACGGGAACCGTTGTTTGGCTTCAGCAGTTGGAAGAATTTAAAAACGCCAAGAAACGCAAGCACCGTACAGCCTGGGCTGGACCAATTATGGCAGGCGAACGCCTACTTACAGTGTCTTCGCGGGGCGTCGCAGTCGAACTAAACCCTTATACGGGCGAAATTATCCGCTCGTTTAAGGTTGGTGACTCCGTATTCGTGTCCCCCATCGTTGCAAATGAAACTGTTTACATTCTGAATGATAAAGCAAAGCTGATCGCTCTGCGATAGTAGGAAATTATGACCGACTTTGATAAGGATGACCCGTTTGAGGCGGAGGATGCTGCGCGGCCAGCAAAGGTTGCCATTGTCGGACGACCCAATGTAGGTAAATCTACCTTGTTTAACCGTATGGCAGGGAAGAAGCTTGCTATCGTGAATGATACGCCGGGCGTGACGCGCGATCGCCGCGAAACGTCAGGACGCCTTCGGGGGCGCGAGCTCATCCTCATGGATACAGCGGGTTTCGAAAATGCACGCGGTGACAAGCTCGAGGCACGCATGCGCGCGCAAACCGAAGCTGCGGTGATAGAAGCGGATGTGTGTCTGTTTGTCTATGATGCACGAGTTGGCGTGACCTCACTTGATAGGATATTCGCTGATTTTGTCCGGAAGTCTGGCAAACCCGTCGTTCTGGTCGCAAACAAATGCGAATCGAGTGCGGGTGACGTGGGGGTAACGGAAGGTTATTCTCTAGGGTTAGGCGACCCCATCGAAGTCGCGGCCGAGCACAATATCGGTATGTACGAGCTTGATGATGCCATGGAAATGGCGCTTAGGTCTGTAGATTTATCGCCTGTCCACGACGAAATTGACCGTACAGATGCACCGGTTCGAATTGCGATTGTTGGTCGTCCGAATGCCGGTAAATCAACATTGATTAATACTTTGATTGGCGAAGACCGCTTGCTGACAGGGCCTGAAGCAGGGGTGACGCGCGATTCAATCACAATTGATTTTATGTGGCAGGATCGCCGCGTTCAGTTCCACGATACAGCAGGTATGCGTAAGAAGGCCAAAGTCCAAGAAACGCTCGAGAAAATGTCAGTTGCCGAAAGCCTGCGTGCTATTAAATTTGCTCAGGTTGTCGTTCTTTTGATGGATGCCACGATGCCTTTCGATAAACAGGATATGCAAATTGCGGCGCTGTGCGAGCGCGAAGGCCGTGCGATGGTTATCGGTGTGACGAAATGGGATCTGGTTCCAAATAAATCTGAAATGGCGAAAGAGCTCCGAGAAAAAGCGCTTCGCTTACTCCCGCAGGTCAAAGGCATTCCGGTCATTATGTTTTCCGGCCTCACCGGTAAAAGCGTGGACCGTTTGCTGCCGGCAATCGAGCGCGTTCAAATTGACTGGAGTGCCAAGCTGAAAACCGCTGAACTGAACGAATGGCTCAGCGAGAAGATCGTCCGCCACCCACCGCCAGCGGTGAACGGTCGCCACGTTCGGCCAAAATATATCAGTCAAACCAAAACGCGTCCGCCAACTTTTATCCTTAAATGTTCACGCGCGACCAGTATTCCAGAGAGTTATAAGCGCTATCTTATCAATGGCTTACGGGAAGATTTTGACCTTCCGGGCGTGCCGATAAGAATGTTCGTAAGGGCGGATAAAAACCCGTATGATGAAAAAAACTAGGAGGACAATATGAATTTACTAAGATCTGCCGCCATTGGCGCCATACTTATGTCTCTCGCGGCTTGTACGACAGTGCCGACAGACGTTTCGAAGGCGGAAAATAGCGATATCAGCATTACGGCGCCAAGCACCGGCGATAAGTTTTCCTATGCAAACTATTCCGATGTAAAAGTCACGCATCTAGATTTGAACCTTGATGTGAATTTTGATGAAAAAGTTTTGGATGGCATCGCAACGCTTGATTTCGAGAGAGTCGATCCTGCGGCCGACGTGTTGGTCCTCGATACGAAAAACCTAACCATCCGATCAATCGAAGTGCACACTGCGGGCGGTTGGTTGAGTGCTGATTACACGCTTGGTCAAGCGGATGACGTTATGGGGCAAAAGCTCAGCATAAATATCCCGAGCAGCGCTGACCAAGTCATGATCGATTATAAAACAAGTCCCGAAGCCGAAGGGCTGCAGTGGTTGTCGCCTGAGCAAACAGCCGGAAAAAAGTATCCTTACCTATTTTCACAAGCGCAAGCGATCAATGCGCGGACGATGGCGCCGCTTCAAGATACACCCGCTGTGCGTATGACGTATACCGCCACGCTGAGAACACCGCCCGAGCTACTCGCCCTGATGAGCGCGGAGCAGGACCCAGAGACGCCGCGCGACGGGGAATATAGTTTTTCAATGCCTCAGCGCATTCCGTCCTATTTGCTCGCGGTTGCTGTGGGCGATATTGATTTTAAAGCGATCAACGATCATATCGGCGTTTATTCGGAAGACTATATTCTTGATGCGTCGGTAAAAGAGTTTGAAGAAACGCCTCTTATGGAAGAGGCAAATGCCAAGCTTTACGGGCCATACCGCTGGGGACGCTATGATCTTATCGTTCTCCCGCCGAGCTTCCCATTCGGCGGCATGGAAAACCCGCGCCTATCGTTTATGACGCCCACATTGATTGCAGGTGATAAAAGCCTGACAAATGTTGTGGCGCACGAATTGGCGCACAGCTGGTCCGGAAACCTCGTCACGAATGCAACTTGGCGGGATGCATGGCTCAATGAAGGCTTTACGTCATATGTGGAAAACCGCGTGATGGAAGATCTTTACGGCGAAGGCCGCGCCGTGATGGAGCAAGCATTGTCGCTCGAAGATCTCAAGCGCGACATTGCCAGCGCTACTGACCCGCGTTTGACACAGTTAAAATTGCCGGCGGATTTAGCGCATCCAGACGATGCATTCTCTCAGGTTGCTTATGTTAAAGGGCAGTTCTTTCTAATGTTTTTAGAGGAGCGGTTCGGCCGCGAAAAGTTCGATGCGTTCCTAAAAGGGTATTTTGACCATTTTGCCTTCCAGAGCATTACGACGGAAGACTTTGTGAAGTATCTACACGATGAGCTTCACGCAGCAAATCCAGATGCTCTAACCCGTGCGGAGCTTCAGGAATGGATTTATGAGCCCGGCTTGCCATCAACGGCAAAAAAACCGCAATCTGATGCGTTCGCCAAAGTTGAGGCGCAGTCCAAAGCTTGGCAGCGGGGTGAAATCAATGTGAGCGACATTAAAACCGCGGATTGGTCAACCCATGAGTGGCTTCATTTCTTGAACGGTTTGCCGGATGATATGACGCTTGCGCAATTCACCGCGTTGGACGATCAGTTTAAGCTTACCGGTACTCAGAACGCAGAGACCGCTTTTGCATGGTATATGAAAACGATCGACGGCGGCTATGAGGTGGCTGATAGCGCGCTAGAAGCATTCTTGATGCGCGTTGGCCGGGGTAAATTTATCTATAGGCTCTATGGTGAACTGGCGAAGAAGGATGGTAAAATGTCTTGGACGAAGGCTGTGTATCAAAAAGCACGCCCGGGTTACCATCCCATCGCTCAGCGCCGGATCGACGTCATTCTCGGTGAATAATTTCAAACGTTTAGACGCCGAACACATCGGCTAAGAAAAAGCCGCCTCTATCGGGGCGGCTTAATTTTCATGATGATCTCTTGCGCGGTTAAGCTTTCGTCAAGCGCATCTGTGGAACTTATTGTGGCATCTGCCATTGGCGCATACTCTTTTGCGCGCGACATAAGTAGCTTCGGATAGCATTCAAATATGTTTTCACGGTCCGTCCGGTTGGGAAGAGGGCGGTAATGGCGACGCCAAATCAACGGTTTTGGATTGTCGAAATAATCCCATTTCAAACGCTCAAGATCCGATGTTTCGGCCTTGATATGAACCACATAAAAGTTTTCTTTAATATTCCTGCGGATCGCAGGATCAATGTAAATCACGCTGCCGGTCGTATCCAAGAGGGTTTTGCCTTTTGACTCATTGACCGCTTTTTCAGTGGCACGGCCTTCAAGTTCGATGAGTTCGTTCTCCCGCTCTGCATAGCCTTCCTCATAAGGATGGCCTTGCCAGTCGGCGAAATCTTCCATGGAGTCGAATCCGAGGGATTCCCATATCATTTTGTCGACTTCGACAAGGTTGAAGTTGTAGGCATCGGACAATTTTCTTGCGAGAAAACTCTTTCCGATATTTGACATGCCGACGAACGCGAGGCGCAAGTCACCAGATTCTAGCTGTGCTAGAAATTGCTTAGATGATAATTTCATGATGCCTATTGTCCCAAATAATCTGCTAGTGCGTCAAGTGTTGGCGACATTTTATGGACGAATTTTTCACGTTTCATCGATTTTTGAAGCAAAATCGGCATTTCCACCGGTCTTTCAATGATCCGTTCCACATCATCAGCGAATTTGGACGGATGCGCCGTAGACACTGTGACTCGAATGAAATCCGTGTTGATATCTTCGGCAAAGGCTTCCATGGCTAAATGGCCGACCGCCGTATGGGGACACATCACGTATCCCGTTTTATCATAAACGCTTTTGAGGTGAGTCTCCGTTTCGGGATCGGAAAAGGATGCGCCCCAGCAAACTCGTTCAATGGCATCGTGACGCCCATTAAAGAGGTCTAAAATCCGCGGGAAGTTGTTTGGTCGTCCAATGTCCATAGCATTTGACAGCGTTGCAACAGACGGGCGAGGCTTATATTCACCCGTTTGAAGATAATCCACAAACGGATCATTTGCATTGTTCCCGACAACAAAACGGTCAATAGGCGCGCCCATTTTTCGCGCAATCAGACCGCCGGTTAAATTCCCAAGGTTCCCCGAGGGTATGGCATAGACAATAGGTTTTCCGGGATGTGCGGCCTTGATCTGCAAGCTCGTCCAGAAATAGTAAAAACTTTGCGGGATAACGCGCCCGACATTGATTGAGTTGGCAGACATCAACTTGTGTTTCTCGGACAGCGCTGTATCGGCGAAGGCGTCTTTGACGAGTTGCTGGCAGTCATCAAATGTGCCGTCTACCTCTATGGCGTGGATATTCGCGTTGCCGCCACCGATTGTCGTTAGTTGCTGTTCTTGTACCCGGCTTACGCCGCCTTTCGGGAAGAGAATGAAGACGTCGATGCCGTCTTGGTTCAAAAAGGCATCCCCAATGGCGCCGCCTGTGTCACCAGATGTGGCAACAAGTATCGTTCGCTGATCGCCCGTTTGGCCCATAATGTGACTGGCGGCGCGGCCCATGAACCGGGCGGCGAAGTCTTTGAATGCAGATGTTGGGCCGTGGAACAATTCCAGGATATACTCGCTGGCGGGTTCGGGTGTCGCCGCGTCAAGGTAAATTCCGTCGAGTGTTCTTAACGGGATCGGGAAGTTGTAAGCATCGCGGCAAATACGAATAAGATCGGAATCGGAAAAGCGTTTGTCCACAAAGTATCTGGCAAGATGCGCCGCACAGTCCGCGAATGATTTGGCCCCGATCTCAGCGGTTTGTTCGGGTTTAAAGACCGGAATGGCGTTTGGCATCCAAAGGCCGCCATCGGGTGCAAGGCTCGCGAGCAGGGCGTCGCTGAATTGAGCCTGTAAGTTTTCATCAGTATGGGAATGGTATTTCATAAGTCTATCTATGCCGTGATTGCAACTCAGCAATGACGTCCTGTAGGTCGATGTCTTTCGCGCGAAGGAGTACAAGAAGATGGTACAAAAGATCCGCAGATTCTGATACCAGTTTTTCGTCACTTTCGGCAATAGATGCGAGCGCTGTTTCCACGCCTTCTTCGCCCACTTTTTGGGCGGCTCTATGAAGGGGGCCGTTTAGCAGCTTGGCAGTGTAGGAGCTTGCTGGATCGGCTGTTTTTCGATCTTTTATGAGCGATTCAAGATATCCAAGAAACCCCAGTCCTTGCGGGCCTTTATCGCCAAAACACGACACAGTGCCTTCGTGGCAGGTTGGGCCAGTGGGCACCGCGCGGACAAGAAGCGTGTCGTTGTCACAGTCGATCGTTATGGATTTGAGTGAAAGGGTGTTACCGCTGGTCTCGCCCTTTGTCCAAAGCGTCTTGCGTGATCGCGAATAGAACGTCACCAGCCCCGTTTTGTGAGTCTTATCAAGCGCATCCTTGTTCATGTAACCGAGCATGAGGACTTGCTCCGTGAGGGCATCCTGGACAATCGCGGGAACAAGGCCTCCGCCTTTTTCAAAGTCTATTTTCATAAACGAATCTCTATACCGGCTTCGCTTAAAGCCTGTTTGAGGTCGGGGATAGCGATGACAGCCTTGTGAAAAACACTTGCCGCGAGGGCACCGTCCACCTGAGCCGCCTTGAAGACATCCTCAAAATGCGGCACCGCACCAGCGCCGCCTGAGGCAACAAGCGGAACGCTGCAGACGGCTCTTGCCGCTTTGAGCTGCTGAATATCATAGCCTTTGCGAACGCCGTCTTGGTTCATACAGTTGAGGACAATTTCGCCCGCGCCGCGCCGGGTCGCCTCTTGTATCCACTCAAGGGTTTCTCGCCCGGTCTCTCGCATTTTATCGGGATCACCCGTATGGGAGCGAACGCGGTAGGTTCCTTTGTCTTCGAATGTATCAATACCGACAACGACGCACTGCTGCCCAAAGGCGTCGCAGAGCTCGTTGATGAGATCCGGGCGTTCGAGCGCCGGAGAATTGATGGAGATTTTATCTGCACCTGCCGCGAGCCGTGCACCCGCGGCCTCAACATTTTTAATACCGCCCGCCACACAAAAGGGAATATCAATGGCTTTGGAGACAGCGTTCACCCAATCCGGGGAAACGGTACGGTCATCCACGCTCGCCGTGATGTCATAAAAGACCAGTTCGTCTGCGCCTTCGTCCCTGTAGCGTAGTGCAAGGTCCAGAATACCACCAACGTCTTCATGATTGCGAAACTGCACGCCTTTTACGACGCGGCCGTCTCTCACATCAAGGCAGGGTATGATGCGCTTTGCTAGCACGCAATCGCCTCACTCACAGTAAATTTCTCTTCATATAGGGCTTTGCCGATGATGATACCGTATGGGTTTAGGCGTTTAAGGTCTTTGACGTGGTCTAGTGTGCCAACGCCGCCTGACGTAATAAGATTCAGGCTCGGGTATTTCTCCGTGATCTCGGCATAAAGCTCTATGTTACCGCCAACTAGAGCGCCGTCGCGGCCAATGTCTGTCACCAGAATGTTTTGCAATCCTGTTTCTTTATAATCGTCAATGATTTGCCAAAGGGTCCTGTCAGCCGTATCGACCCAGCCCCGTGTCGTCGGGTAGGGGATGCCGCTGTCGGTGAGTTTTACGTCCAGAGCGATGACGATACGCTCGGCGCCGAGTTCGCTAAGCCAAAACTTAACCATTTGAGGGTTTGTCACAGCGAGGGAGCCGATAACAACGCGGTCAACCCCGCCGTCTATTAAGCGGTGAATATGGGATAAATCACGCAATCCACCGCCGGTTTGAACCTTCAATCCGCTTTCTTTGGCGATATTGATGATGAGGTCCGCTTGTTCGGTTTTTCCGTGTTTCGCGCCGTCCAGGTCAACAATGTGAATCCATTCTGCACCTTCCTGTGCGTATAGCCGAGCGACTTCGAGCGGGGTGATCTCGTAATTCGTGCGCTGATTAAAGTCGCCTTTGTACAAGCGGACGCAACCACCGCCCATAAGGTCAATGGCCGGGTAAATCATACGTCAATGTCCAGAAAATTTCGCAAAATCCGGGCTCCTGTCTGGCTGCTGCGTTCGGGGTGGAACTGGCAACCATAAACATTTTCGTGGGAGACAACAGCGGAAAATTCGCTGCCATAAACAGATTTTGCAATTGTGGCTTGTGAAATGGGTGCCGCATAGGAATGTACGAAATAGGCGTAGTCTCCGGATTGAATATCGTCCAAAAGCGCGTTTTTTTGTTCAATCAGCAATGTGTTCCATCCCATATGGGGACTGGGAAGCCCCTTTGTATCAAGCCGAGTTACCGATCCGGGGATGAGGCCGAGTCCTTTGATCGTGTTTCCGCCTTCATTTACCGTTTCGTACAAGAGCTGCATGCCGAGGCAAATCCCCAGAACCGGTTGTTTGAGCATAGTTAGAGCGTCGTAGAGGCCCTTTTCGCGTATCTTCGCCATCGCATATGGTGCCGCGCCAACACCGGGAAGTATGAGGCGGCTTGCGGCGTTGATAGCGCTGATATCGTCGCTGATCTGCGCATCGACGCCGAGTCTCTCAAAGGCAAAGGCAACGGAGGATAGGTTGGCACACCCCGTATCGATGATAACCAGGCTCATTAGAGAAGTCCCTTTGTTGACGGAATGCCGCCGCCAACGCGTTCAAATGCGGGCCGCAACGCGCGCCCAACCCCTTTAAAGCAGGCTTCGATGATGTGGTGTGTGTTGTCGCCTTCCACGTCAATTTGTATGGACGCGCCAAGGGATTGCGAAAGGCTCTGAAAGAAGTGCGGGCACATTTCAGCGGAAAAATCGCCAACATGGTCTGTGGGGAAAAGGCCCTTAAAGACAAAAGCAGGCCGCCCTGAGAGGTCGATGGCGACACGTGCCTGGGTTTCGTCCATGGGCATCGTGAAGCCATAACGGCCAATGCCCGCTTTGTTTCCGAGTGCCTTTTTAAGCGCTGTGCCAAAGGCTAGCGCCGTGTCTTCCACCGTATGGTGGCAATCAATTTCTAGGTCGCCTTTACAGGTTAGCGTTAGGCCAATGCCGCCATGTTTGGCGATTTGCTCCAACATGTGGTCAAAGAACCCAAGACCCGTATCGATCATGACGGTTTTGGGATCGTCCAAATTCACATGGACCACGATATCGGTTTCGTTCGTCTTCCGAAATTCTTCGCCTATCCGATCTTGAGGCGCTGTCGCCACTGGAATGCCGAGGGCTGCGAGGGCGATGTTGTTTTCCTCCGGCGTTCCAATGGAAATCCGAAAGTGCCCCGGCATTTTGGATCTGAAATCACGTATTTTAATATCGCTGCGTGACAAAGCTTCAAGTAGCGATGTTTCATCCGAGACTTTCATCAATATGAAGTTGGCATCGGATGGATACACCTTTTCAATATAGGGCGATGCGGGCAGGGACTTTAGAAGGCGCTCGCGTTCCTGAGTCCATATGGACAATCGTTCCAAATGCACAGGCATGGTTGCGGGCGCAAGCGCACGCATGACGGCCTTTTCGACGGGGCGAGGTATCGGGTAGGGCGGAAGAACTTTCAACATCAACTGAATGACCTGTGGATCTGCGATGCAAACACCCATCCGAACGCCTGCAAGTCCGTAAGCTTTGGAGAGTGTGCGGGTGATCACCAGATTTCGGAATTGTTTCCGAAGGGGGATTAAGCTCTGGACCGCAGAAAACTCGATATAGGCCTCATCAACAACGATCAAGGTTTCAGGGAAGTCATTGCAAAGGCCTTCAACCAGTGATGTCTGCAGGCTATTACCTGTCGGGTTGTTGGGAGAACATAAAAAGACAATTTTGGGCGCATCTTTTTTGATGCGCTGCCGAATAGAGTTTTCATCCCACGCGAAGTCTTTCGTGAGAGGTGCTTCGGCGATGTTCGCCCCTTGGATTTTCGCCGCTGTCGCGAAATATCCAAAGGTCGGCGGACAAATAAGGATGGAGTCTGTGTTGGCCTCGCAAAATGTGCGAACGAGGACTTCGATGCTTTCATCTGCGCCGCGGCCCATCTGAATTTCATTCGGCGCGACGCCATACAACCCTGCGAGTCGCTGACGGAGACCCGCCGGCTGCTGTTCAGGATATCGATTGTAGGCCTCGACAGATGCGTCTGAAGGGGGAGGCGTCCAAGGGGATTCGTTCGCGTCCAAGTGCAAAGCGCTGGTGGCACCGCCGCGCGCGGAATAGGCGGCAAATTCTGCAATAGCTTTGCGAGCAATGTTTATAGGCCAAGGGGTCATGATTTTACGCTTTCGAGGCGAAGTGATACGGCGCGTTTATGGGCCTCAAGCCCTTCCATTTCAGCAAGGCACTCAACAGTAGGGCCTAGTCTTTCAAGGCCGGCTTGTGTCAGTTTTTGGATGGATATATATTTGATGAAACTGTCGAGAGTTACGCCGCTATATGCCCGCGCCGCGCCGTAAGTCGGCAATGTGTGGTTTGTTCCGCTCGCATAGTCGCCAACAGATTCGGGTGTCCAAGGCCCTAGGAAAATTGACCCAGCGTTTCGAACACCCGCAACATAGTGCTCTGGCGAGGCAAGTTGTATGATCAGGTGTTCCGGTGCATATTCATTGACAATGTGGTATATATCGTCGCCGCTTGCGATGAGGATAAGACTGGAAGCAATTGATTTTTCAGCGATTTCTGCGCGCGGCAGTGTCGCCATTTGTTTGAAGACTTCTGCTTTGATTTTTTCTGCCGCCGCCGCAGTCGTGCAAACACAAATAACTTGTGCGAGCGTGTCGTGTTCCGCTTGGCTGAGTAAATCGGACGCAACAAAAACGGGATTGGATGTTTCATCCGCAAGAACCATCGCCTCTGAGGGGCCGGCCGGTAGGTCGATCGCGGGGCCGCCCGGCTCTTGCGCGGCAAGTGCTTTGGCCGCGGCAACATAAGCATTCCCCGGCCCGTAAATTTTGTCACAGGCCGGAATGGAGTCCGTGCCGTAGGTCATGGCGGCAATGGCTTGCGCGCCGCCGCAGGCAAAGACCTCTGTTACGCCGCAAAGATATGCCGCGCCAAGGATCGCGGCATTGATTTTGCCGTCTTGCCCGGGAGGTGTTGTTACGACACGGCGGCCAGCGCCTGCAATCTTCGCAGGCAGTGCGAGCATCAACATTGTAGACACAAGCGGCGCCGTTCCGCCGGGCACATAGAGACCAGCGCTGTCGATCGCGCGGGGTTCACGTCGGCAAACGACGCCCGGCATGGTTTCAACCTCAATGGAATTTGGGATTTGCGCGGTATGAAACGCTTCGATATTGCGTTTTGCCGTTACAAGGGCTGATTTTTGGTCCTGCGGGAGACCCTCCCACGCGGATTTCAGATCCTCATTGGGCACGCGGAGCGATTGGATTTTCGCGCCGTCAAACTGCTCCGTGTAGTCGAGAACGGCTTGATCGCCGTCATCTTTCACGCGCTTCATGATACTTTTCACGCGCTCCAAGACGCTCGCATCTGTCAGCCCTGTTGGACGTGACAAAGCCTCCTTACGCGCCGCAGCGCTGAGGTCTGACCAAAAAAGCGTTTTCATTAGCTCATCATTTTTTCAATAGGGAGCACGAGGATCGCTCTGGCCCCAAGCGCTTTGAGGCTTTCAAGCGTTTCCCAGAAAATATTTTCCGTACAAACGGCCTGAATTGCGATGAGTTCATCGTTCCCTGAAAGAGGCATAACTGTCGGAGCATCCGCGCCTGGTAAGATGTCGGTGATCGCTGCTAGCTGAGATTTCGGCGCATTCATCATGATGTACTTTGTCTCGGATGATTTGATAACGCCGTCGATGCGGTTCATCAGCTTGTTTAAAATGAGTTGTTTCTCTGGGCTCAGCGTCCGTCCTGACGTTACAAGAACGGCTTCACTTTCCAGTATGGTTTCAAAGGCTTTTAGGCCATTGGCTTCAAGCGTTGCGCCCGACGATACCAGATCGCAAATCGACTGGGCAATGCCAATGGACGGCGCGAGTTCAACGGCGCCTTTCATTTCCACGGTTTTTGCATTGATACCTTTTTCCTTAAGATATTGCATGAGGACACCGGGGTAAGTTGTTGCAATTGTGGTGTTTTCTAGGTCTTTAGCGTTGGTGATGCCCGAGGTCTCTGAGGCGGCAAGACAAAGTCGGCACCGGGAAAATCCCAGGCGCATGGCAATCTTCGCATCGAGATTTGTCGTGCTCGAGAGCTGTTCTTCAACGAGGACGTTCTCGCCGACAATGCCGATATCACTTGCGTCGTTCGCAACAAATGATGGGATATCATCGTCGCGCACCAGCAACAAATCGACGGGCATATTTTTGACGCGCGCGAGTAAGCCGCCGCCGCGGATCGCGAACCGAAGGCCGCATTTTTTAAGTAGCTCATAGCTATCGTCGGCAAGGCGTCCCTTTTTCTGAAGCGCAATTCTGAGTCGTTCTGTCATATTGTGTCCTTTTGCCGATCGAGAACGGCGCGATATCCTTTGTGCGGCTCGTCTTTGAGGAAGCGAGCGACCCGTCCAATGGTTGTGGTCGAGACGCCGGTCTGGGCGCTAATGTCCCGGTACGAGCTTTCGCCGCTATCCAATATTTGAGCAACGTGCCAGCGCTCGGAAAGGGCTCTAAGTTCGGCAGGCGTGCAAAGGTCCACAAGGAACTTTTCCATCTCATGTGCCGTTTCAATCGACGCCAAGGCTTCTGCGAGCTTTGTGCTTTCTGGTAATGTCTTTGGATGTGTCATATCTATCCGTTGCAATGTGTTAGCGTGCTAATACATTGCTGAATCTGTATGGCAAGTGAAAATTGCGGCGAGAGCTGATTATTTTCGGGTTTTAGAAAATCTCTTTGCCGACGCATGGGTTCCGCGCTTGGGCTTGTTTTCCGGTTTTGTCGATGCCGTTGGTTTCGGTGCCGGAATGTCAACCAAGTGGCCGACTTGGTCACGCAAAATACGGTTCTTGACTTCTTGCGTCTCACCTTTTTTCAAGCCGCCCAGCTGAAAGGGGCCGTAAGAGATACGAATCAACCGGTTGACCTCCAACCCGAGTTCATTGAGGGCGCGCCGAACTTCTCGGTTCTTACCCTCTTTGAGAGACACTTGTATCCAAGCATTGCCACGTTGCTGGCGTTCCAGCTCGGCATCTATAGGGCCCGTTGATATGCCGTCGATGTCGATTCCGTTCTTTAGGTCATCGAGCTGTTCTTGGGTGACGGTGCCAAAAGCCCGCGCACGGTAGCGCCGGACCCATCCCGTAGAAGGAAGCTCAAGCGCCCGGGCCAGACTACCGTCATTCGTGAGTAGCAATAGGCCTTCAGATGTCAGATCAAGACGTCCGACCGAGATCACGCGGCCTAAGGCTTTTGGGAGGCTATCAAAAACGGTGGCTCGCCCCTTTTCATCTTTATGGCTCGTCACCAATCCGGCGGGTTTATGATAAAGCCAAAGGCGAGGGGGCTCCTTTTCGGCAATGGGTTGATTGTCAAACAGGACGACATCTTTTTTTGTGACTTTGAACGCTGGTGTTTTCAATATCGTTCCGTTGACCTTCACACGGCCATCCTCAATCAGGCGCTCGGCTTCGCGCCGAGAGGCTATGCCGGACCTTGCAAGGAATTTGGCGATACGTTCACCCTCATGTGGGTTTTTATTTGTATCTTGTGGTTTTTGAGGAGGCATAGCTTGGCTTTTATGGTGCGCCATCAATCAAATCTGGACGGCATAATATGGGGAAAAATTTCTTCTTATGCCTATCGAATATTCATTGAAGTGCAACTAAAACTTCTGTTGAGCGGTCTGCCGCGCGCGATTGAAGGATATCGGTCTTGACGTTTGTTTCGCATCTGCGATTGAAGGTGTGTGACTGACGAAGATTACATGCAAGAGGCCTTGTTGGAGGCGAAAGCCGCCGCCCAAAATGGGGAGGTGCCTGTTGGGGCATTGGTTGTTGACCCGGTGAACGGTGAAATCGTCGCGCGAAAGGGGAACGGTCCGATTGGATTGAATGACCCTACGGCTCATGCGGAAATTTTAGTTTTAAAAGAAGCCGCCCGAAAGATCGGTAACTATCGTCTGTCAGGTCTGACATTGTATGTGACGCTGGAGCCGTGCACCATGTGCGCTGGAGCTATCTCAAACGCCCGTATTTCGCGTGTTGTTTTCGGGGCGGAAGACATTAAAGGCGGCGCAGTTGTGAATGGCGTACGTTTTTTTGAGAGCGCCAGTTGCCATCATAGACCTGAGTGTACGTCAGGTATTTTAGCAGATGAGTGCGGTGACATCCTGAAAGGCTTTTTCAAGGCGAGGCGGAAATGACGCAGAATCTTCGCGAGATTAGCGCCGCCCCGCTCATTTTGGAGGACGCCAAAAAGCCTCTCTCTCATCCCATTTGGGGGTACATTTTAGGCTTTGTTGGCACAGTGTTTTTCTCGATGAAAGCCATCTTTGTTAAAATGGCCTATCAGCCTTCCGGCGGTTTGGATGTGAACGCGGTCGATGCTATCACCTTGATGACCTTGCGCCTCGGTTTTTCAGTCCCTGTCTACCTCTTCATTCTGTTCTTCGTCATGAGGCGTTCGCGCAGCCGTGGAGACATTCCGGCCCGAAAATCTGATTTGCTCCTCGCGGCGGTGCTTGGCATGCTTGGCTATTATATTTGCGCGTGGCTCGATATTGACGGGCTGCAATATATTACAGCGCAGCTCGAGCGTCTTTTGCTATTTACCTATCCCGTATTTGTGTTTGTTTTGGGGGCATTGTTTTTTGGAAAGCCCCTAAAAAAGGGCGGTGTTTTAGCTATTCTTTTGGCTTATTGCGGCATTGCTGTGATTTTCGTTGGCGGCGATATTGCGGTTGGTCTCAATGTTCCACTGGGATCCGCGATGGTGCTAAGTTGCGCCGTCTTGTTCGCTGTTTTTCAGCTGCTCGCAAAACCGATGATCGGGCGTTTAGGGAGCCTTGTTTTTACATGCGCGGCAATGCTCGGTGCGGGATTTGCGATCTTTGCGCATTTTTTGGTTGAAAATTACATGGCAGGGACGCTGGTTTCTGTTTGGGATATGCCATTGAGAATATATCTTCTCGGTGTTGCATTAGCGTTCTTGTCCACGCTGATCCCGACGTTCTTTGTGAATATTGCTATCGGACGGATTGGTCCGCAATCTGTCGCGGCGCTCGGTATGGCGTCTCCGGTTGCGACGATTGTTTTAGCGATATTTTTACTCGGAGAGCCCTTTGGGTGGCTTGACGGCGTCGGAACTGTGCTGACCCTATTGGGGATCGGGATTTATACGTGGTCTGACAAACGCAAAGCTTAGGGGCTTGCCTTAAATGGGGCGGCCTGCTGATTTGTTATGCAACATATTGGCGGCCGCATGAATTCATCATTCCGCGCCGAATTTCCTAACATGGACCACAGGTCAAAGTCTTGACAAATGGTTAACGCGTGATGCATGCATTGCTTATATCGGGCTCTGCTGCGACTCAGATTCCTGATCGAACAGAACGCCAAAATACGGTTGCGAGAGGGTAAGGCTATGGGGATCTTCAATAAGAATAAAGGGCAGTCAGAAACGCCTATGAAAGTTGACCCTGTGAAGGGCCCTGCTGCGGATCCGACACTGGCCCTCGACGTGCCAGAAGAGATTGATGAACTGGCACAAATCAAGAAATGTGTGGAAGATTTTTCGGCTCAGCTTCAGGAAAGTCATTTGCGCCAGCAAGCGGCATCAAAGCGGGCTTCCTCATTGACGGGTTTGATTTCGAAAATGGAGCTCGACATTAAGCAATTGCGGCGCTTGGAGCTTGAAAACAGATCCTTGTCGCGCAATGTCTTGGATCTTGAATCCAAGCTCGCTCAAAAAGCTTCATGGGCGAGCGAGCTTGATAGCAAGCTTAATGACCTAGAGCGCAGACACGCAGAAACTCGTGAACGGTTGGAGGTGTCCCGGGCAGCGCTTTCTGCAGGACAAGACAATGCGGTGGCGCAAGATTCGAAAATTGTCGAGCAGGATCGTATCATTCGGGGCTTGAAAGCTCGAAGCGAGACAAGCGAAGACAAAAACATGCACGCTGAACACACAATCGAGAAATTGCGAGCGACGCTTGAGGCCCAATCCACTGATCTGGCAAAGCGTACCCGCGAATCGGTCGAGCTTAAAAGCAGCCTTGAAGAGCTGACGACGAAGTATGAGCGAAAATCAAAGCAAAGCGACGCCACACTCGTTGAGCTTAAAAACCTGAGACTCGATTTCAACGAAATGAAAGCGAAGCATGTTGAAATTATGGGGAATTGGGAAAATACAAAGTATGACCTCCGGACCCAAAAGACGGCTTTTGACGACACGATCAAACGGCGGGAGGAAGAAAACCTCGCGCTTAAGACTCGTATCGATCAACTTGAAACGCAGGTGCGAATCAAAGAAAATATGGCGTCTCATCTGGACCAAGAGTTCATTACGCTTCGCTCTGAACTTGCCAATGAACGTGAACGCACGGAAACACTCGAAGCAAGGCTTCATCAAAAGAGTGATGAGGTCGAGAGAACAAATTCATCATTGGTGAAGTCCAAAATTGAGTTTGAAGACCTCAACGCGAAATTTGCGGCAACTTTGGAAGATTTTGAGACCATGCGCCGGATCAACCAGCTACAGCGTGAAAAACTGGAGCGCTACGCCTCTATTGGTGGTGTGTCTGGGGGGCAGGTGATGTTGAATATGGATGTCCACCCCGTTGAGGATGAGGCAACCTTGGCGACGGCTGAAACCACGGAGAATGTCACTGTTCTCAAAACGGCAACGAAGCCACGTAAAAAGCCATAATCGGGCAAAGCCGCTTGCGGCCTTGCTTGCAAGCGATCTGTCGCCAATATGTATTCGGTCTTCTCAAGATTACATAAATGTTGAGAATTACTCCGTCCATTAGCGTGCCTCTGAGTGAACTGACGTTTGTTGCCATCCGCGCGCAGGGCCCTGGGGGGCAAAATGTCAATAAGGTCTCGACAGCGATACAGCTTCGATTCGATATTGAGGCCTCATCTTTATCTGAAAACGCAAAAAATAGGATTCGGCGGCACTCTGATCGCCGAATCACGTCGGACGGAATCATTGTTATAAAGGCGCAAACGCATAGAACGCAGACGCGCAACCGTGCAGAAGCTATTGAACGGCTTCAGAGCCTACTTGCGGAGGCTCTGCACCGTCCTAAAATTCGCCGCCCAACACGGCCGACGCGGGCCGCAAAGGAGCGGTGGCTTACGCGTAAAAATCAACGCGGAACGGTGAAAAATTTACGAGGCCGCGTAAGAGATTTTGATTAAAGGGGACTTGCTACCAAGGAACAAATCGTTTATCAGCGCGTCAAATTGGCGGTGCGGGAAGACCCCCGTAGCCGCTTTGTTATTAAAATGGAGGCCCTGATGGCTGTCCCTAAGAGTAAAATTTCAAATTCTCGTCGTGGCATGCGCCGTTCGCATGATCGCTTGACTGCTGCTAACTATGTTGAAGACAAAGATAGCGGCGAACTACGCCGTCAGCACCACGTTGATCTTAAATCAGGCATGTATAAAGGCCGTCAGGTCCTACAGCCCAAAGACTAGTACAAGATACCCCGATAGGAGCTTTCCATGGTAGAAATTGACACCATTTTCGCCCGGGAGATACTCGATAGTCGGGGTAATCCCACACTTGAAGTCGACGTTAGCCTCTCTGATGGGGCTTTTGGTCGTGCGGCTGTGCCCAGCGGAGCGTCAACGGGCGCTCATGAGGCTGTCGAATTGCGTGACGGAGACAAGTCCCGTTACGGCGGCAAGGGCGTTCTCAAAGCTGTTTCTAACGTCAATACCGAAATTGCAGATACGCTTTTTGGGTTGGACGCGGAGAATCAACGTGGGATAGACCAAATTCTTATCGCGCTTGATGGCACTGAGAATAAAGGTCGCCTTGGCGCCAATGCAATGCTTGGCGTTTCCATGGCAGTGGCAAAGGCTGCGGCCGCTTCCCAGCAAACAACCCTTTACCGTTATATTGGCGGGTCCAACGCCCATGTACTGCCTGTGCCCATGATGAATATCGTCAATGGCGGGGCGCATGCTGATAACCCAATCGATGTTCAGGAATTTATGATAATGCCTGTGGGCGCTGAACGTTTTTCAGATGCCTTGAGGATGGGCGCAGAAGTCTTTCATGCTTTGAAAGCAAAGCTTAAAGCTGACGGTCACAACACCAATGTGGGCGACGAGGGCGGTTTTGCTCCAGCGCTCGCATCATCTGAACATGCGTTAGATTATATTATGAGCGCGATTGAGGCGGCTGGATATCGGCCGGGTGAAGACATTTACCTCGCGCTTGACGTGGCTTCGACCGAGTTTCATTCTGGCGGGAAATATAATTTAGCCGGCGAGGGGAAGGTCTTGTCTTCCTTGGAGTTCGCGGACTATCTTGAGAAGCTCGTCAACAAATATCCTATCGTCTCCATTGAAGACGGAATGGACGAAGATGATTGGGACGGTTGGCGCGGTTTGACCGCATCGATCGGCGATCGGTGTCAACTTGTCGGTGATGACCTGTTCGTGACAAATCCGAAACGCCTTGCCAAAGGGATAGAAACCGCGGCCGCGAATTCGATCCTTGTGAAAGTCAATCAAATTGGAACCTTGTCCGAGACATTGGACGCCGTTGACCTTGCGCACCGTGCTGGATACACAGCGGTGATGTCTCATCGCTCTGGTGAAACGTCTGACACGACAATTGCCGACCTTGCTGTGGCCACCAATTGCGGCCAGATTAAAACGGGGTCTTTGGCGCGGTCAGACCGTTTATCGAAATATAATCAACTTTTGCGGATTGAAGAGCAACTTGGCGAGATGGCGCATTACGCTGGACGTTCCGTACTTCCGTAGAAGCTTTTGAAATTAAGCCATTTTTGAAATGGATGCGCGCCAATTTAAAAAGCCGACCTTTTTTAAGGTCGGCTTTTTTGTTTCTAGAATCGGCGGGTAAGACCGAGAGAGACGACCGGGTAGTATTTATACTTATCAAGTTCATCTTTTAAGTTTTGCGCTTCACGTTGAAGGTCGTCCTGCACGCTCGGAAAAGAGCTGACGAGGCCGCCTTGCGCCTTGAGGTCGACATCAGGTTCACCCACGAACATGACGCCAGCTCTGGCGTTAAAGCTCCATTTTTTCTGTCGGTTCATAAACCCGTCATAGCCAAGTCCAACAAATGGTGCGACGTCTGCATATTCCACAGTGCCGCGCAGCGTACCAATTTGAGCGCCTGTATATGTGGTGTCGCCGATTTCAACGATGGTGGCCGGACCGGGGACACCCAAAAGATCAGCCGACTTTCCCCCGCCATATACGCCGCCCGTAAGATGAAATCCATTGCTGAAGGGATGAAGATCGGCAAACCCGCCAAAGGTTGTCATGCTGGCATCGACTTCGTAGTCGACGCCGTCATAGCTCTGATCAACATTGACTGGCAGCGCATTCACATTGCCGCGAAGAACGATATTATTTGATACCGCGTATTTGGCTTCGACGGTCGCGCCGGTGGTTCCGACGCCGCCGCCAAGACCAAAGTTTTTGCTGTTGGCTGAACAGGCAGACGTCATCATTGCGCTGCACCCAATCGCGATAATGGGTGTGTAAAGTATTTTGCGGTAGTTCATGGCAAGGCCCTTAGACATTAAGTGATTTTTGATATGCCTAAGGGGGTTAGATTGAGATGCGTTTAAAAAGGTTGGTTAAGCGGATGTATATATATTGCGACGTTATACCTAAAATGCTCCGACCGTTATATCGCGATAAACGCGGTTAGGGGCCGAATTGCCGTTCATTCTTGCGCGGTAGACTTGTATGTTTTCGATAACGCGTTGCACGTAATTTCTTGTTTCGGAGAACGGGATGCTTTCAAGCCAATCCACGGCATCAATTTCGCCTTTGCGAGGATCACCATAGCGCTGTATCCATTGGTTCACACGGCGCGGCCCCGCGTTATAGGCGACTGCAGTCATAATATATGAACCGTTATAGTCCCTTAAGAGATCGTGCAGGTGTAGTGCCCCCAGGTTAGCGCTATACTCTATATCTGTGGTCAAGCGTTCCCGGCTATACGGTATTCTGTGGTCTCTCGCTGTCCTGCGTGCCGTGTCGTTGACCATTTGCATCATGCCATACGCCCGCGCATGGCTGACAGCACGGTAGTTGAATTCGCTTTCCTGCCGCGCGATCGCCAATACAAACGGGATATCAAATTGTTTGGGTAGCGACATGATGGCGTTAGGCATCGGATAACCAGATTCTGTGAGCATTGTCTGAAATCTGGACGCTTGCTTCGCGGCGCGAATAGAAGGTTTCATATACCCATATTTTCTGGCGAGGCCGGAAAGGAGGGAGAGGTGCTCTTTGCTCTCCAAGACATCGTCGAGATGAAAGGAGAATTGCATGAAGTAACGTTCTTCGCCAGCCTCGGCGAGCAGATGCAATGCGCGTATCCTTGGATCTGCTTCAAATGTTGCCCTCAAATATGTTGGGTCGTTTTCATAGGGCAATGAAATGACCGAATTGGGTCCCGAGGCGCGCTCACCCGCGAGGAAACCATAAAACGTATTCGTGTATTTCATGCCCTCAGCGTACTCAACTTGAGCCTGATAATTGTTCATGGCTTCATATGTTCGGCCCAACCAATAATGTGCGCGGCTGAGTGATACGGGAAACGACACCCCGTTCTTGAGTTTCTTGAAATGACCTTCTGCGATAAGCGGCTGTTTAAGCTTCGTGAGCGCCAGCCATCCCGCGAGGAATTCGGCTTCAGCGAAATCTGTACCTTCCGTCATGCCGTGGTTGATCGTTAAATTGTAAGCGACATCGAACTTTTTTTGCTCAATGGCCCAGTAGGCCATAATTTTCTTTTCGCGCCAAAGTCTGGACTTGCCGGTTTCGGAGACTGGAGGGAAGGTCATGGCCTGAAACATCGGGAGCGCGTATTCTTTAGATTGTTTTCTTCGGCGCCAACGGGCGCGTTCGAATAAAAGCCCTGGATCTGTTCGAAGTTGAGCCGGCACGCGCTCAACGGCGGCGTCCATTCCAGACCTGTTTCCAGCAATGCGCATTCGAGCATCCATCACGGCTCTTTGGCCGGGCGGCATCAATGTGAGGAGGGCTTGCGCCTTGTCAAATTCCGAGCGGCCCTCCCATATGAGGTGGTCTGCTCTCGCGGCATGATCGTCGGGAGAGAGTTTGTTCTTGAACTCTTCATATAAGCGTTTCTGTCTATCGCGCGTCAGGCGCGACTCACGCCAAGCTAGGCGTAGCCATTTTTGGCCGTTTGCGTTGTCGCCAAGCGCATAATAGGCTCTTGCAAGGGCGGCGCGTCCTTCACCGGAGACTGGTTCGGTGCCTCGGAACCAGTCCAAGGTGCGCTTTGGAGATAGGCGGGTGTCGAGTATCATGCCTTCACCTGTCGCCTGAATGCCGACCATCCCCGGCCAGTCAGGGAGGTTATGGACAACGTAAGTGATATCGTTGAACGTCGTTTTCGAATCTCGGCGTACGGATATCCACCGCAATAGGTCTTGCGCTGATCGGTCTGTAATTTGGTCTTGAAGGCGGCGGACATCTTCCCATTTACGTTGATCAGAGGCGTTCAGAGCCGCGCGGAATAGCCTTGCATCTCGTGGGGCAAGATGGCTGGATGTTACGATTTGGGTAGGTTTTAGCCTCGGGCTGGGGACGGCGGCGTTCGCGGTCGCAAAGTAGAATCCCGAAAATGCCGTGAAAACCAACAAATTGAGCAGACGGAAACGTGTGAAGATCTTAGAAATCATGAACGTAGTTAAATCCCTGTCTTGCATAGTGTATGTTAAGAAAGCTATGACGCCCCACAGCATAAACTACATTGTCTAAATCAATGCAAACAGCATGCCTAAACTTTTGAAAGAATGAAATGATAAAAGGGTCTATTACTGCAGTTGTTACACCGTTTAAGGACGGGAAAGTGGACGAGCACGCCTTTCAGTCATTTATCGACTGGCAAATTGAGTCCGGAACCCACGGATTGGTACCCTGCGGGACGACCGGTGAGTCGCCGACATTAAGCGACGAAGAACACCGCCGTGTTATTGCGCTTTGCGTAGAGGCTGCAAATGGACGTGTTCCCGTTATCGCGGGGGCTGGATCAAATGAGACACGGGTCTCGGTTGCCTATTCAAAGCACGCAAAGGAGCTGGGCGCTGATGCGGCATTGGTCGTGACGCCTTATTATAACAAACCGAGTCAGGAAGGCATTTTTCAACATTTCAAAGCCATATCGGACGCCGTTGATATTCCCGTTTTGGTTTACAATATTCCGGGACGAAGTGTCGTTGATATTACAAACGAAACAATGGCCCGCCTCGCGGAGCTGCCGAATGTGATTGGCGTCAAGGATGCCACAGGAGATATTTCCAGAGTGACCTCTTTGAAGGATCTGTGCGGCCCCGATTTTATTCAGCTCTCCGGCGATGATGGCACCTCTCTGGGGCATTCAGTCCATGGAGGTCACGGCGCAATTTCCGTTGGGTCCAATGTCGCACCGGCTGAATATGCAGCGTTCCATAACGCTTGCCTCGCGAGTGATTATGTATTGGCGCGCAAATTGAGCGAAGCCCTTGATGGTTTGCACAAGGACTTGTTTTTGGATCCTAGTCCGGCGCCGGCAAAATATGCCTTGTCTTTGCTGGGGAAAATGGAAGCAAATGTGCGCTTACCTATCACGCCGTGCCGTCCTTCGACGGAGGAGAAAATACGCGCAGCCATGGTTCGAGCTGGGATCGCTATTTAGGTATGGCCAAGAAACCTTTAACCCAAAACAAGTTGATCGCCGAAAATCGCCGGGCGCGTTTTGACTATGCCATAGAAGAAACCTATGAAGCCGGTATTGCCTTGCTTGGAACCGAGGTGAAAGCTTTGAGAGAAGGCCGGGCAAATATCGCTGAAAGTTACGCCTCCGTCGAGGGTGGGGGCGTGTATCTCATAAATGCGAATATACCGATATATGCGCCCGCGAGCCAGTTTAACCATGACCCGACACGCCACAGAAAGCTTTTGCTTAAACGTCGGGAAATCGGTCAATTACTGGCGGCAACACAGCGTAAAGGTCGAACCATCGTTCCGCTGAAGCTATATATGAATGATCGCGGTCTGATTAAGCTTTTAATCGGAATCGGGACCGGCAAACGCAATGTTGACAAGCGTGAGACGCAAAAAAATAGAGATTGGCAAAAACAGAAATCTCGGCTTATGCGCGATAAGGGCTAGACGAAAAAAAGCGCAGACAATGTCAGCGCTGTTTTTCTTAGGCAATCCCTCGGAGCTTAACGACCTCCTGGGCCACCGCCGCCTGGAATATCTGTTTGTTGTCCGCCAATACGGTCAGTCGGCAATCGTCCAATTGTTCCAAAAATCTGCTCAAGTACAGAAAGCTCGCGTCCGCGCGTTGGCGTCTTGCGATCAACGTAATTTACGTACCGGCCATCTTCGATGCCGTATTCCGCGACTTTCGTGACTTGGCCATCTTGGTTAAAAGAGACGGCCGTGATCGTGCGCTCTTCAATCAATGGCCGAAGGTAGGCAAAACGCTGACGTACGGACGTCATGTAGTACCATGTGTCGGTGGAAAGCTCTTCGTCGAAGGTTCCTTTTATGGATGGATTTCCGAGGCGTGCCAACACACTAGCTTTTGTGTCAGATGCCGGTTCTATGGCCTGTGGCTTGTCTTCGGTCGCGATATAGCCGTGCGTGCGCAACGTCGGATTGCACGCTGACAGTCCGGCCGCGAAAGAGATGAGAAGGAGATGTTTAATATTACGGGACATAGGCCACTTTTGTTTGCAACTTGTGGAGCAATGACCTACCCAATGCGGCGCGAACTGGCAAGACAGGAAATGTGTAAATTAAGGGAGTTTAAGATATGGGAATTTTGACCCGCATATTAGGCAAAGGCCGCTCGGACGTCGCTGATGCCCGCGGTCTATATAAGTCTCTGATGTCTCAATCTCGAAAGCCTGAGTTTTATGGCGCGGGTAAAGTCCCGGATACATATGATGGAAGGGTTGACTTTCTGACTTTCCATTTGGCTTTTGTCATGAAAGTTCTTCGGGCGAGCGGCCCAAACGGCGTTCGTCTCTCTCAGTCTTTGTATGATGTGATGGTTGACGACTTCGACCTTGCTTTGCGTGAGGAGGGATTAACAGATACGGGTGTGAAGCGCCGTATCAAGCCGATCGTGAAGCTATTTTTCTCTCGATTGAAGGCCTATTCTGAATGCGAGGGTGTTGAGGGACTGCAAGACGCCCTGAAAGCCCATAGTCTTTCCGATGCTGACGTACATTTTTTAGCAAATCTGTCGACATATGGTCGAAGGTTTGAAGAAAATCTCGAGTCAAAAAGCTTTGGTGAACTGGCTAAAGCAGAGTTCTCGTACCCTGAACTCGGAAAATAGAGCACTTTTTATAGGCACTGGCTTTTCAATGGTCTATAGAAGGGCGGCGCATAAGTGACGGAGACCCAATGCCCGAAGGTTTAACAATTTCAGTTGATGCGATGGGCGGCGATCATGCGCCGCAGATCGTCATTGATGGTATTGCTCATTTTTTGAAGAATCAGGGGCAAGGGCGTTCCATAGAGTTTCTGGTCCATGGGGACGAAGCGGCCATCATGCCGATCTTGACGGCGGCTGGATTGTCGACAACGCAATGCAAAGTCTGCCATACAAACCTTGTGGTTGAAATGGACGCGAAAGTGAATCAGGCTGTGCGCCGCGGTAAAGGCAGCAGTATGTGGAATGCAATTGCCGACGTTAAATCCGAAAAAGCCCATGTCGGTGTGTCGGCTGGTAACACCGGTGTTCTCATGGGCATGTCAAAATTGCAGCTCCGTACAAAAGTTGGTGTGCAGCGACCCGCCATAGCCGCGCTGTGGCCGCAAAAACAAGGCATGTGTGTGGTGCTGGATGCTGGTGCAAATATTGCCTGTGATGCAGCGCAGCTCACTGAATTTGCTGTTTTGGGAGAGGCCTACTACCGCGCGATTTATGGCACTGTAAATCCGACGATCGGATTGCTGAATAACGGCACTGAAGAGGGTAAGGGCAACGATGTTGTCCGCGCGGCCAATGAACGTTTGTCAGAGAGTGAACTTGGGTTGAATTATATTGGATTTGTCGAAGGTTCCGATATCTCTATGGGCAATGCCAACGTCATCGTTACAGATGGATTTACGGGCAATATCGCCCTTAAAACTGCGGAGGGTACGGCCAAACTGATCCGATACTTCCTTGAAGAGGTTTTTACGGAATCATTGCTTTCAAAGATTGCAGCGCTGATTAGCCGCCCGGTTTTAAAACGTTTGGGGAGTAAAATTGATCCCCGCGGCCTCAACGGGGGCGTGTTTCTGGGATTGAATGGTTTGATGATAAAAAGTCATGGCGGGACGGATGCCATTGGATTTGCAAATGCTCTGAAAATTGCGGCAGACTTAGCAGAAAGCAATTTCATGGCCGAAATTGATCGTACATTGACAGCTCTTCACGATGAAGACGATAGTATTGGATTTATAGCATGAATGGCATCAGATCGGTGATACGAGGCGTCGGGAGCTATCTTCCAGAACGTATTGTGACGAACACAGAGCTTTCGACGCGCGTCGATACCTCAGACGAATGGATTCGTGAACGCTCAGGTATTGAGCAGCGCCACATCGCAGCAGAGGGTGAAGTCACGTCCGATCTCGGTCTGGCCGCTGCAAAGGATGCCCTCGCGAATGCGGGTATGGATGCTCAGGAAATCGACCTCATCGTCGTTGCGACAACAACGCCAGACTATACGTTTCCGGCAACGGCGACGATAATTCAAGAGCGCTTGGGTATTCGGCATGGGGCCGCTTTTGACCTTCAGGCCGTTTGCAGCGGGTTCATTTACGCCGTGAGCGTTGTGGATGCCATGTTTAAAGCGGGTTCGGCTACGAATGCATTGGTCATTGGCGCGGAGACGTTTTCAAGAATCCTCGACTGGGAAGACAGAACAACCTGTGTTTTGTTTGGAGACGGCGCGGGGGCTTTCGTGATGTCGGCTGAAAAAGACACGGAAAAGGGCGTTCTAAACACGTTTTTGAGGTCTGATGGTCGCCACCGTGAATTATTATATGTGGATGGTGGCCCATCGAAAACGCAAACAGTCGGGCATGTGCGAATGATCGGTAAGCAGGTCTTTCGCCATGCTGTTCGGGACATTTCTGGCGCTATGGAGACCTGCGCAAAAAATGCGGGCGTTGAAATTGACGATATTGATTGGTTTGTCCCCCATCAGGCCAATCAACGTATTTTGGATGGAGTCGCAAAGAAGCTTGAGATCAACGCTGAGCAGGTTATTTCGACTGTAGCGCTACATGCCAATACGTCTGCGGCTTCTGTACCGCTCGCCATGCACGCGGCGATCAAGGACGAACGCATTAAAAGAGGGCAATTGGTGATGCTAGAGGCATTTGGCGGTGGATTTACCTGGGGCGCTGCACTTTTGCGCTACTAGTTTGTTCTAAATCACTACGCAGACTTGTTTTTTTTTAAACTCGCGCCCATAATGTGTCTATATAACGCCGGAGACGCAAAAGGGGCCTAAAATGAGCAGTGGAACAGTCACTCGTGCTGACCTTACGGAAGCCGTTTACCGAGAGATTGGCTTGTCTCGAACAGAGAGTGCTCAACTTGTAGAATCTGTTATAGAAAACATAATTGAGGCTCTGCTACGCGGCGAAACCGTGAAGTTGGCAGGTTTTGGTACTTTTTCCTTGCGTGACAAGGCGGAGCGTATGGGCCGCAATCCTAAAACGGGCAAGTCAGTTCCGATCACCTCTCGGCGTGTTCTTGCCTTTAAGCCGTCTCAAGTTGTTCGTGAACGTGTTGATTCGGCTCTGTCTTCTACTTCTTAAACCAACGGGCGTAGTATGACTCCAAAAACAACGCGTGCCTTTCGTACCATTAGTGAAGCTGGTGAAGAACTAGACTTACAACCGCACGTTCTTAGATTTTGGGAATCAAAGTTTCCTGAAATTAAGCCCATCAAGCGTGGGGGTGGCCGCCGTTTTTATCGTCCTGAAGACATAGAGTTTTTGCGAGGGATAAAGATTCTCCTTCATGATGAAAAGCATCCGATAAAAGACGTTCAGAAACTCATTCGTATCAAGGGGCCCGGCCGCGTAATTGAACTTGGACGCTCGATCGAAAAAGCCGCAAATCCGAAAGCCGTAAAAGATACGGTCCTGGTTCCGGAACGTATCTTGAACGCGGTCTCTGACAATAACGATGTTGATGTAGAGGATGATGACGATTTCGGACACATAGCTTTCGGTGAGCAAAGTCTGGAGTCTCAGTCTCGCCCGCGAGATGAGATAGAGGCATCGGAGATGCCTGATGGTGACGATGAGTTGGTTGAGGCTGATGACGCCTCGGAAGATGGTTTTGAAGACAATTATATTGATGTCGAGAAACTGGAAGATGCCTTGGAAACCCTCAATGAATTGCGGACGCGTTGGCAACGATTTCGAAACCTTTGATATCGCCTAGAGAGGGCGCCATTTTGTAATAATGGCACTTATCAAGCGCATGCGTCATCTTTCCCATTGCCCGGTGGTTTCATGACGGTTATAGACGCGGCTTATTAAGGCATTGGTCACGGAGTGTGGCGCAGTCCGGTAGCGCACACGCCTGGGGGGCGTGGGGTCGTAGGTTCGAATCCTATCACTCCGACCATTGCCTTAATTGATGTTCTGAATTCCGCATGTAGGATGATAATGTCCGGTTACTCACAATTACGAACACAGCGAAATATAGCAAACTGGCTCTTTCTAGTGATTATTCTCGTTGTTGCGATGATTGTACTTGGTGGGGCGACGCGTTTAACGAATTCAGGCCTTTCAATTACCGAATGGAAACCCATCACCGGCGCATTGCCGCCTTTATCCCATCAACACTGGATGGAAGAATTCGAGAAATATAAGCAAATCCCGGAATTTACGGCGGAACATCCCGACATGGACCTGAAAGGGTTTGAATTCATTTATTTTATGGAATGGAGTCATCGCCAACTCGGACGCTTTATCGGATTGGCCTATGCTTTGCCATTTTTCTATTTTTTATTCCGGCGGCGACTCCCTCGCGGTCATACACTGCGCTTTTGGGGGATATTACTTCTTATAGGTTTTCAAGGCGGCGTGGGCTGGTGGATGGTGGCCAGCGGTTTAGTGGATGAGCGTGTTTCTGTGAGCCAGTATCGATTGGCCACCCACTTAGGGATAGCGTTCTTTATCCTCGCGGCCTTATTTTGGACTTGGCGAGACCAAAAGGATGGCTGGACCAATAAATTGCGGGTGCCCGTCTTTCGCAAACGTACCTCTTTATTAGCGGGTCTGATTTACCTACAAATCCTTGCCGGGGCGTTTGTCGCGGGAACGCATTCCGGTAAATCCTACAATACATGGCCTTTGATGGACGGAGGGCTCATACCCGGCGGATATGCGGCGCGTGAACCCTTCTGGCGCAACATTTTTGAGAATACGGCCGCCATTCAGTTTAACCATCGATTGCTCGCCTATATTATCTTTGCATTCGCGATTTGGGTGTTTTTAAGTGCGAGAAAAGCGCGCCGGATGAGTTATTCGGCGGGTGTTCTCTTGGTTTTACTTTTGTGGCAGATTGCGCTGGGTATTTGGACGCTCTTACACGTCGCGCCCGTCGGGTTGTCGTTGCTCCACCAATTCTCTAGCATTTTGCTGTTCTTGGCTGCGGTTTGGCTCATGCGAGCGGCTCGGCGAGGCTATTAGCGCCGTAGATTGTCCCTTTACGGAACGGACTATTCTTGAGCGTCTCCAAGGGCCGTCTTTGCGTAATCGAGCGAGATCATAACTAAACGCGGCTCATCAGCATCCGAGAGAATTATAAGGCCGTCATTAAAGGCGGTGCCCATCGAGGCGTTGGTTCCAACCACGAAATTAGCGTTCTTGATCCCGCGGATACTCAACCCGTCTTCGACAAGAAGAGAGGATATTACGTCGCCCTCCCAGTAGTTAAGGGCGTTGTTCGGGTCTGAAAGTCCCACAAAGTTAAGGCTCTCGATTTCAAATATGTTTGTAGCACCCTCAAGTTTATCAACTTCATTCACTTTCGAATCAGAATGCGCGTACCAATGCCAAGTGTCCTTTTTCTTTGACCTGCCGAGGATCGTCCCATCTGTCAGAACTTGACACGCTTCAATGTGCTTAGCTGTCTTCACGGGGGGGCCGAGAGAAAGCTCGATGACATTGTCATCCGTGAGCTCTATTGCGAGGGGACGGAGAGATTGAACGCTGTCAACGACCCAAATATTATTTGCCGGGGACCCGGCGCAGAAAAGAGAGAGAGCGCCTTCCGAAAAAGATAGGGGGGCTTTGACCAGATCTCCGCTGGGGTCGGTTTTTAGGAACGCACTCACACGGCCTTCGCCATCACGCGCAAGCGCGACGCCGTTTGAATTCCCGAAGGAGTAACCTAGAATGTCTGTAAAAGGACCAGATGAAAATTTGGCGGGGACTTCGCCCTCTGTCGTTGTTCGCCAAAGTTCTCCTGTGCCTGATAGAAGTAGAATATCTCCGGGAAGGTTGAGATTAAAGGCCGAGTCGGCATCTGTGATCGGGTTGGGGAGAAACGCCGCTTTGGTCATTGTCTCTGGCAGGGAAATGTCACCTGTCGCGCGAATGGCTGAAGGGGCCGTGCTTAGAGCGGACTTTGTCTCGTTGGACTTTTGTGTACAGGCGGAGAGGCAAAGGGGGATAAGGAAAGGTGTAAGAAAGCGCATAGGCGTTCTTATCAACCTGTAGAGGGGCCGTACAGGCTAAAAGCCTGTTCGGTAAATCTAATCTCAGCCAATGTTACGGCGCGACAAGCCTTAGGTCTGGATGTTTTTCAATTTTTGGATTGGAGGCCGTGTCCAATGATTTCGCGAGGTCTAACAAATGTTTACGCGGTCCTTCACCCATCGAATAATATGCACGAACCAAATCCATGGTTTCTTTCTTTGAGAGCACGTCTGGCGCGATGAACTCCGCATCGTCGTTCATATCCATGTCGTCATCCATCAATCCCTCATAGAAATATTGTATAGGGACTGAAAGGGCTTCAGAGAGCTCAAACAAGCGGGCCGCACTAATACGGTTTGCGCCGCACTCATATTTTTGGATTTGCTGGAAACGAATACCCACCTTATCCCCAAGGACTTGCTGGGTCAGTCCCAGAAGGCGGCGGCGGCGGCGTAGTCTTTTACCAACGTAAAAGTCGATGTCGTTTGTCATGTGATCCTCGCATGTAGGCGTTCAGTCTTAGCCGTGGGAGAACAGCTTCTCCACACAGGGGAGCAAGCACCGTGCCAAGTCTGCTAAGGGTTGTTCGCCCGATAAGGGAGTGTTTTGCCCCGCAATAGGACGCGTTATCGGAGAATTAAGTATGGGACGTCCCAAATCGAGACGCATTTTCAAGAATGGCGTGACATATATCGGAAAGAGTGACTAAAGTTGGGCATGTCAGGTCCCCGCGTTTTTTCTTTTATAATTGTCGGCACAGGTTTCGGTGGCCTGTGTATGGGGGCGAAACTTAAAGAAGCCGGCCGCGATGATTTTGTCATTCTTGAAAAAGCGAGCAGTGTAGGAGGGACGTGGCGGGAAAACAAATATCCCGGCGCAGAGTGCGATATTGCATCAGTGCTGTATTCTTATTCTTTTTACCCAAATCCAACGTGGGATTTTAAATGGGCCAAACAGCCTCAGATTTTGGCTTATTTGGAGCAGTTTGCGAAAGATATGGACCTTTCCTCGCACATTCACTTCGGTCAGGCCGTGGAAAAGGCAACCTTCGATGAGGCGGACAATCTTTGGACTGTTCATACTCGCACGGGTGATACCTATCGGGCGCGATATTTTATACCTTCGATTGGTCAGCTTCACGATCCCCAGATTCCCGAATTTGAAGGTCAAGAGAACTTCAACGGCCAAGCGTTTCATACGGCGCAATGGCCTGATAGTGTGGATCTCGCAGGTAAAAGCGTTGCGATTATTGGAAATGCAGCGAGTGCGATACAGGTCATTCCCGAACTTGCCGAGATTGCCTCACATTTAACCGTCTATCAGCGTAGCGCGAATTGGGTAATTCCAAAGGGAGACCGGCCCTACAGCAAAATAGAAAAGTCCATCGCGAAGCGTTTGCCGGGGCTAGCACGGCTTTACCGCGGGTTTTGGTTCGCTGTTGGTGAGTATGGATTATATCCGATCATAAAAGGGCGAAAGTTTCACGCCGCGATCGCGCGTTGGGTCAGTCTTTGGAAAATGAAGTCGGATATAAAGGCTCCGCATTTGCGCGCGGCATTGACGCCGCAATATCCCATGGGGGCGAAGCGAATTTTATTGTCTGATAAATATTACGAAGCCTTGGCCAAAGATAATGTGTCCTTGGAGACCAGACCTATTTTGAAGTTTGATGAAACGGGCATCGAGACCGAGGGCAATGCGCATAGCGCTTTCAGTCACATCATTTATGCCACAGGCTTCAAAACCAATCCGTTCTACAGTGCGCTGAATATTATCGGCCGCAGCGGGACTGCCCTTTCCCGGCACTGGTCTGAAGGTGCTTTTGCTTATCACGGTGTCTTGACGCACGGATTTCCAAATATGTTCATGCTTTACGGGCCGAACACAAACTC
The DNA here is from genome assembly GCA_048268905.1 of Maricaulaceae bacterium. GTDB lineage: Bacteria > Pseudomonadota > Alphaproteobacteria > Caulobacterales > Maricaulaceae > JACOMS01. Next base: position 692,194 of record JBLWUN010000001.1, read on the forward strand.
GGGCCACACATCGATCGTTTTCAAGCTGGAAAATCAGGTGAACTATATTTTGAAACTTGTCGAGCGGTGGAATGGTAAAACAATCGAGGTCCGCGAAGGCGCCGAGAAGGCCTATGATAGTGAAATGCAAAACAGGCTAAAGCAAACGGCTTGGTCGAAGATTGACGAGAGTTGGTACAAGCAGGGAAGCCGTATTGTCCAAAATTGGCCCGGTAGCGCGCTAGAATATAGGCGTAGAATGAAGACGCCGATTTGGCATGATTTCGAAGTTTCGGAGACGGCGTGACTCGCGGTGATTTATGCGAACTTGAAAGGGTGCGCTTAACTGGCGTTATCCTTGCCGGGGGAGCGAGCCGCCGCATGGGCCGCGACAAAGCGCAAATTTTGGTTGGCTCGAAGCGCCTCGTCGATATCGTTTTTAAGCGGTTGGCCAGGCAATGTGATAGAATATGCATCTCGTCTTCGGTCAATTACGGGCTCCCCTGCGAAACCATAGAAGATGATCCGTCTGGTCCTCTGGGACCCGTCGGCGGCGTATTTTCTGCGTTTCAGAATTTAGGCAGGGATGTTGACGGGATTCTTACGGTGCCTGTGGACTGCCCCGTGTTCCCAGATGACCTCGCCAAGGGCTTGGTTTCGTTTGAGGCGAGCACGATCGCTGCAGACGATGAGGGCTTGCATCCGACATTTGCATGGTGGCGACGGGGTGATTTGGAGGCGGCGTGGAAGGTTTTGGGTTTTTCAAAATCAATTTCATTGAGGGACTTGTCCGAAGTTTGCGGCGCAAGGGCGGTTGTCTGGCCGGGAGCGTCCCGCTTTATTAACATCAATACGCCAGAGGAGCTTGGGGCCTTTTGTGGGGCTCGATAAGCGTGTATTTGCGGTGCTATTGACCTTGCGTCATTTGTCTCAAACGCATATGGAACGCGGCGGCAAGGGCGAGCGTCTATGCCTCACTGCATTTCAGAGATCGTGGATTTCAAGGGCCTTTCAATGAGATTTATTATTAAATCTATCGGAACACTGCTTATATCCGCGGCCATTTTGTTAGCGGGAAGTGGCCTTCTAGGAACTTTGGTCGCTGTGAGCGCGGAGCTTCATGGATTTCCGGTCGTGGCAATTGGCTTCATGTCCTCATGTTATTTTGCCGGCTTTATGGCGGGATGCTTAATCACGCCCCATTTGGTGAAACGGGTCGGGCACGTCCGGGTATTTGCCGCTTTGTCTTCGCTGATCGCGGCGTCTGCACTCATGCATATGTTGGTCATCAATGTGCCGGCTTGGGCAATTCTCCGGGCAATAACCGGATTTGGTTTCGCCGGACTTTATATGCTTATCGAAAGCTGGATCAACGAGCAGGCGCCGAATGAAAAGCGCGGGAAGGTGTTAGCCATATACCGGATGGTTGACCTGTCAGCATTGACAGCAGGGCAATTCATGTTGACGCTCGGTGATCCAAAAAATTTCGTTCTTTTCTCGGTTGTGGCGATTCTCATTTCCATCGCGATCATCCCCATTTCAATCTCCACATCCAAAGCTCCCGCGCAGGTATCTGAGACAAAGCTGGATATAAAAAAGCTATTTCGCGTTTCCCCCCTCGCGGTTATCGGATGCTTTGCCGTAGGCCTTACCAGTGGGGCCTTTTGGGGCGTTGCTCCCGTCTTCGTTCAGCAATTAGGGCATCCGGTCATTATTGTTTCGGTCTTTATGAGTGCCGTCATCGCGTCTGGCGCGGTTATGCAATGGCCTATGGGGTGGTTGTCGGACAAGGTTGGTCGGCGAAAGGTGATTATTCTGGCCTCGATCGGCGCGAGCTTGAGCGGCCTGTTTCTCTGGCACTATGCGCCCCTGTCGTTAGAATTCCTCGTTTTAGGCGGCGTTTTATACGGGACCTTCGGGATGCAGCTTTTCGGGCTTTCGGCGGCTCACGCGAATGATTTTGCGCAGCCCCATGAATTCGTCACGATTAGCGGGGGCCTATTCTTAATCTTCGGTGTTGGATCCGTCCTTGGACCATCTATCGCGCCGATCGTAATGGAAATTGCCGGGCCATCGGCAATGTTTGCGTACACGGCGCTTATCCACATCATCTTAGCGCTTTACGGGATGTACCGACTGACACAGAGGGTGTCTCCAACGGGCTTGGGAGATTATGTGTCCATGCCTCAGCCGCGCACAATGATGCTAATCCGGCGAACAGACCCGCGAAATATTTTGAAGCCAAAGAACAAGAAAATCAAAAAAGAGAAGAAGGCGCAAAAATCTAAATCAAACTAGGACTGAAGCGATATTCGGTTTAGAAATTTTCGCGCATATATCTTTCAAGGGAAATAGATGGTTCAGCAAAACTTACCCCCCGTTGGTTCTCCAGACATCGAAATTGCTCGGGCAGCCCGAATGGAGAAAGTTCTTCCGCTCGCCCTGCGGTGCTTGGGAATAGATGAAGACGCGCTGATTCCCTATGGCCACTACAAAGCGAAATTGTCACTTGAATATATTGATACCTTAAGCAAGAGGCCTGATGGCCAACTCGTTCTTGTCACGGCTGTAACGCCGACGCCAGCAGGCGAAGGAAAAACAACCACGAGTGTGGGGCTCAATGATGGTTTAAACCGCATTGGTGTGAAATCGATGGTCTGCCTTCGAGAACCCTCACTTGGGCCCTGTTTTGGAATGAAAGGTGGGGCTGCTGGCGGCGGGCGGGCGCAAGTTGTCCCAATGGAAGATATCAATCTACATTTTAATGGTGACTTCCACGCTATTACGTCGGCGCACAGCTTGATTTCGGCCATGCTCGATAATCATTTGCAGTGGGGGAATGAGAGGAACATTGATCCGCGCCGCATATTGTGGCGGCGCGTTGTCGATATGAATGATCGTTCTCTGCGAAACATCACCATCGGTTTGGGCGGACCGGCTCACGGCGTCGTGAGAGAGGACGGTTTTGATATTACTGTGGCGTCGGAAATTATGGCGATCTTCTGCCTCGCCAGCGACTTGAAAGACCTACAGAAACGCATTGGCGATATTATTCTCGCGAAAACCTACGATAAAAAGCCTGTGACGGTCAGGGACATTAATGCGGACGGTGCGGCGACCGTTTTGCTCAGAGATGCTTTCGCGCCCAATTTGGTTCAGTCCATAGAGCATAATTTGGCGTTTATTCACGGCGGCCCATTCGCCAATATCGCACACGGGTGCAATTCGGTGATCGCCACGCGGACCGCCCTTAAACTGTCAGACGTTGTGGTGACGGAGGCTGGATTTGGGGCCGATCTCGGCGCAGAGAAGTTTTTAGATATTAAATGCCGTCAGTCTGGATTGCGTCCGGATGCGGTTGTCTTGGTTGCCACCGTTAGAGCCATGAAGATGCAAGGCGGAGTCGCCAAGAGCGATTTGACGGTGGAAAATGTTTCCGCGGTTCGCGAAGGGTGCGTAAATATCGAGCGCCATATTCAAAATCTCAAAAAATTTGGTCTAAGCCCTATTGTGTCTTTGAATGAGTTCCAGGGCGATAGCGCCGCCGAAATCGCAGAAATCAAAGCCGTTTGCGACAGGGAAGGCGCGCGCCTCGTAATCGCAAGGCATTGGGCGCAAGGCGGTGCGGGTGCAGAGGAATTGGCGAATGCTGTAAAGGCCGCGCTGGACCAACCCGCTAATCCTATACGCTTAATCTACGAAGATGACGACGCTCTATTGGATAAAATTCGCAAGGTGGCGCAAGAAATTTACGGCGCCGAGGACATAGAGCTAAGCCTTGCCGCCAAGACCGACCTCAAGGACATCGAAAAAATGGGCTTTGGTCATTTACCCATATGTATCGCGAAAACGGAGGTCAGTTTTTCGACGGACCCTAAAAAGCTTGGTGCGGCGTCAGGACATATGGTCGGCGTAAATGCGCTTCGTCTGAATGCTGGTGCTGGATTTATTGTCGCGATTTGCGGAGATATTCGGCGTATGCCGGGATTTCCAAGGCGCCCAGCAGCGGAAAATATCGGCCTTGACGAAAATGGTGAAATTTTCGGTCTCGCGTAAGTCTGCTGTTTGGAGGTCTGGAGTCACCACCCGGAATCGAACCCATGTTTTATGCGTTGCACGTTGTTCAATCTAATATAATAAAAACAATTACTTAGTTTAAATATAGTGACCTGCGCCCCAACTTCCTACCATTTTCTGGTAGACTGGTTTGATTGTTTTGATCCTATTCGATGTATGGAAGATTTTACAGCATATTGAAGGCTGAAGACACAAAATCCAAATTATTTCCATATTTTTCCTAAACAATTTCCGGATTCTTCCGATTAGGCATTTAGATGCAGCTTTTGGTGCGCCTGAACTTTGGGTTTTATTGGCTGGTGCTGTGTCTGTGTTTTTGTTTTGGAGACGGACATGGTTGCGATATTTACGGGACTTGGTTCTGGTTTTGAGCGCGGCTCTGCGGCGGCTTTATCGCGGCGGCTGAACTGGAAGTCGGCGAAGCCCTGCGCCTACATGACGGTAGCCCGGCCTACGTCACCGCTGTCACCAAAACCGACGCCATAGAACCCGTCTATAATTTCACTGTAGACGGCTTCCACACATACCATGTTGGAGAACTCGGCGTTTGGGTGCATAATAACAATTGTTTGAGAAACGCGTTAAAAGCGGAGGGGCTGTTAAAAGATGGTCCGAGAGCTCATCACATTGTTACCCAAAGTTCTAGGTTTGGTAAATCGGCTCGAAAAATACTAGATAAAGCAGGCTAAAACGTTATGCTGGCGATGCGACAAAGTTAAAACGTGAGTTGAATATAATTGGAAAAGAATTGACTGTGATCGATAACACACCAGGTATTACAAATGTGACAAAAGAATGGATTAGGTTGAATTTATGATAACTCCAATTTATAGGTTCTCTACGATGGATCTTGAAGATACAGACCCATATGGTGGCTTGTTGACTGATGTTATAGATCAGAATTGGTTTTCCGATAACGTTATGGAAGAATCTGTTTTTGAGTTAGCTAAACACCATTTGGAAGTTTTGGATTTGGACGAAAAAAATGTATCGGGGGAATTATTACGTGACATTTACGAGGTAGCACCGTGCCTATTTTCGTTTTCTGAGGAAGCATGGCCGCTTTTATCAATGCTGTCTGCAAATGGATGCAGAATTGCCGAAAATGTTGAGGTCTTAGGGCCGAAAAAATTTAAATTGGTTTATCCCGCCAGAGTGATAGATATCTTGGATCACGAAGCATCAGAAATCGTGATGTTAGACTATGAAAAAGACGGAAAACCGTTTCTGGATATAAGTCACGTGAAAAATTATTGCCTTTTCGAGGATGATGGTGAGCTTCCGCTCATGTTTCAAGTGCTGTATAAGGGCCCAATGCGGGCCAGGCCATCGTTGACCGTATTTGTCTCTCAGGACTTTGTAGATATGTATTCAGAGTTAGAACTGTCAGGAGCTTTTTTTCGTGACGTACGAAGGTCCCTACGCCGATAATACCGGGGTATATGGGTAAGCCATATTCTTATCCAGACTTTTACGTTCACCCTTATCCTATTTCACAACAAGCCGCATGGCATTGCCCTGAGATGATGTTGGACGAAAAAACGCGGAACGACCACCAGAGGGATAGCTCATTGTGAGTATGAGACAAGAACAAATTGATTCCATTCTCAACGCTTACGGACGCCCGCCATCACATCAGCCTTTGGAAGGAGGACTACAATGTAACCCGACCCCACTCATCACTGGGCAATATAGCCCCGCGTGAGTACGCCCAAAAACAACACTTGCAAAAGGTGGCCGCATGAGGCCAAAACAATCAAATGACTCTACCATAAAATGGTAGGAAGTTGGGGCGCAGGTCACTGGCTATACGCCTCTCTGTCTGACGCCAGCGCCTATGTCTCAGATTTGGATCTAGGCTAAGAGAGACTTTTGGCTCATCTTCATTCTCATGTGGAGAAAGATGAGACAGAGTAAAATAACGTCTGGCGAGGTTAGATGTATGCCATCTCACAAAATTTGTTGCAAAATAATGCGACTGAAATGCTTACTAAGTGGGACTAAATCTTACTATTTTGACATTAAGGCTATAAAAACAATATGATAGCTGTAATTGTTGGAGGCACCACCCGGAATCGAACCGGGGTGGACGGATTTGCAATCCGCTGCGTCACCACTCCGCCATGGTGCCATCCGAAGCCGCGCTATATCCGTTTGTGAGCTGAGGCGCAATGTTCATTTTGAATTTTTGGTCAAATCTCTCAATTTACTATATCTGCATGAGGACTATTCGTAATCCGGCATTGCCACCGCCCTAAAAGACGGGCTATATCCCATGCAAATCACGTGCGATTGCACGTCAATGTTTAGATGAGACCATAAATGTTTGATTTTTCTCACGCTCGCCAGCAAATGATTGATAGTCAGATTCGTACGAGCGATGTCACTGACCTCTCCGTTTTGAAAGCCTTCCGGTCAATTTCTCGCGAGTCCTTCGTACCGAAAGCAAAGCAGGCGCTTGCCTATAGCGACGCGCACATTGATATGGGCGGCGGCAGAACTCTTATGCGCCCGCGTGACCTCGGTAAAATGATTCAAGCGGCAAACATTTCTCCCACAGATGTTGTCCTCGATATTGCGTGTGGCCGCGGATATTCAACGGCAATTTTGGCGCAGCTGTCAGAGACCGTTATCGGTCTTGAAGACACCGAAGAACGTGTTGCGCGTGCGACCACAACGTTGCTGGATGCTGATGTGACAAATGCGGCGGTCATAGAGGGAGATCTGAAGGCTGGCGCTTCCGAGCATGGGCCTTTCAATGTGATATTTGTAAACGGCGCAGTATCAGAGGTTCCGAAATCGTGGTTGGGGCAACTCGCGCATAAGGGCCGCTTGGTCGTTGTTGTCCAAAATGGCCCCGTGGGCCGAGCTTGCGTTTATACACGTAGCGGTGACGCCATTGGCGAGCGGGTTATTTTCGACGCGAGTTTGCCACTGCTGGAAGGCTTCAAAGCTAAACCTGAATTCGTTTTTTAGGGCCGGGCGCTGTAATTCCAATGCAACTCTTTCCGGGACATAAGTCAATTCGCCGGGCTGCCATTTTCGGAACTTTGGTGACTTTGACGGGGTTTGTCCCAGTCGCCGCATTTGCGGAAACTTTGCAGGAAGCCCTTATTTCTGCGTACAATACAAATCCTGGTCTCATGGCGGAACGTGCGCGGCTCAGGGAAGTTGATGAAAGCTTTGTTCAGGCGCGCGCTCAGGGCCGGCTGACCTCATCGCTTTCAGGCAGTATGGGCTACACAGCGGTTCGTCTGCCAAATACAAATCTTTTGGGTCAACGGACGGGCGGGTTCACGACGATCGATACAGAACCTCGCAGCGTACAATTGCAGGTTATACAACCTCTCTATCAAGGCGGGCGTGTCAGAGCATTAAAATCTCAGGCGAAAGCTGGCGTGTTGGCGGCTCGAGAAGGCCTGAGAGACGCCGAGCAATCGCTCTTTTTGCGGGTCGCAGCGACCTACAGCAATGTTTTGCGGGATGAGGAAACGGCGAAAATTCGAAGGAATAATGTTCGCGTGCTATCGCGGCAATTGCAGGCTGCGACCGATCGTTTTGAGGTCGGTGAGGGCACAAGAACGGATATTGCTCAGGCTGAGACGCGCCTTGCGGCCGCGGATATTGGTTTGGCGCAGGCCGATGCTCAACTGCAAATCTCGCGCTCCACATATATTCGCGTTGTCGGTCATCCGCCAGCGGATTTACAGCCCGTACCGCTTTTTGTGATACCGGAAACGCTTGACGGGGCAACGGCGATCGCGCGCGACAATAACCCTCAACTTCTTGCTGCGATGTTAAATGAGAGGGCGGCAGAGGCTGCGATAGACGTGGCGAAATCATCGTCGCGCCCCACATTATCGATCAATGGAACGCTGTCTTCGATTGATCGGCAAGTTGGGAATATTGAGCGTGCCGATTCTGCCGCTATCACCGCGCAGCTAAGTATTCCAATATTTTCCGGTGGTCTGAACAGATCACGTGTCCGGGCCGCTGGTCATGCAAGGACACGGTCAATGTTTGAAACCCGTGACACAGAACGGGCCCTCGATGAAGCCGTTGCGCAGATTTGGGCGCAATTGGATTCAGCGAACCGTTCGCTTGTTTCAAGTCGTGCACAAGTGAAGTCTGCGGAATTTGCTTTTGAGGGCGTACAGCTAGAACAGCAATTGGGAACGCGGAGTATGCTGGATGTTCTAAATGCGGAGCAGGAGCTTTTAAACGCGAAACTGACTGTTGTGAACGCGGAGGCTGCGGTTCAATCAACAGAGTTTCAACTGCTCGCCGCGATGGGGGCATTCGACGCGCAGTCCATACAATTGCCGGTGCGTTATTATGATCCTGTCCAGAACTTTGAGTCTGTGAAATATCTCGGTTTGGATAAGAATATTGATACTTATGTGCCGATAGCGATGCAAAAAATCGGCGCGCAATTGCCAAATATTCCGAAAGATGTCGTTCGTTTCACCAAAACGGCCGTCGATATTGTGCCAGACGACGATTCGGCGGATGACGGTGTGACGACATTGCTAGAAATACCGCATCATGTTGGCGTTTTTGTCAAAGAAACGATTGACGACGTGACCGGACAGGCGGAAAAGACTTCTCCCCAGCCAATTGAATCATCTGATAACTAGACAAGCGAGACGTGATTCCGTAACCTTTACGTTAGTTTGAAAGATTCTAAGAATCTGACAAAAGGGCAGGAATGGAGCATATGTCTGATTGGACAACAGAATCTGTAGCTGACACGGGGCGCGGAGATCCGAGTATGGAGGACATCTTGGCCTCTATTCGGCGTATTATCGCGGATGATGCGGTAGAGCAGCCCTCAACGCCGTCCGCCGAAGTTTCGGCGATTGATTTGCGTGAACTTGCAGCCATCCCTGACTCCGATAGAGATCAAAACGCGGTTTTGTTAAAACCAGAGCCCGTTAAAAGCTCTGCGCCATCTGCTGATTTTGATGACATTCTCATAATGGAAGACGAAATTTTCTCTTTGGATGATCTCGAAATTCCTGAATCCGAGATGTTTTTGGACGGTGCAGATGACATTGACCTCGAGGACGCAAGCGCAGCCGAGGATGATTCCGAGAGTTCAATGGACGCTGAAATACTCGAAATGATCGAAAGTGCCAACTTTGATACCGAGGATTCGGATAATGAGCCACTGGAACTTTTGAACGCGGAGCCAAAGCAAGACAGCGCAGAGCGTGACGTTTTCGGTGATATCATGGACGCGATGGCTGATGCAGACGAGCCTAGCCCGTCAGCGCTGTTGGAGCCGGTTGAAACCGCGTCCCCTGAGCCGTCTGGACTTGTTGAAGATGAAAACTTACTCGAGATATTTGGCGCTGATATCGATTTGATATTGGATATGGATGATTTTTCGGTTGAAAATGAAGCTGAAGATGTTTCCTCCGGGGCCGAGAACATTGACAGCGCTATGGCTGCTGTTGAGGCCGCACCACAGCAAATTGACACGAACCCCGACGCGAACATCGCGCATGAGCCTGAAATTGAATTGGACGATCGCGATATCGGAGACTTGATTGGGTCTCTTATGGCGGATGACGAAGATCACGCGGTCACAGCCGAGGACGAAATGATCACCATATCGTCGCCCGAAGTTGAGACAGATGGGTCTGCGGACCTACAGTTGGACGTTGCGGCGGACGAGTTGGTTGTTGGGGAAGATATCATGGGTAATGACGATGATTTGGACCTTGTTAAGTCGCTGATGGCGGATCTGACAGATGACGCGCTCCTAGAGGATTCTATGAACCCTACAAACTCTGCGGAAGCGGAGCTTATGGACGATATTCTTGAACTGACGATGGTGGATGAAGCTGGATTTCACGATGAAGGCTCCCGCATTGATTCTTCTATTCCAGCGCTTGAACCCGAAGAAGATGTGGTCGCGGCCTATCCCGCGGGCGACGACGAGGATGAGGACGTTATCAAGGTTGACGCGAGTATAAATGCCCTTCTTCAAATTGCGGCTTCGGCGGAATCTGACGCCTCAGAACTCGAAGGCCATGCGGCTTTGGCGAGTGCAGTCGATGAATCCCTGAATGAGACCGATATGGTTGCGGAAGAGTCGTTCGGCGATGATTTAGATTTCTTGTTGGGCGCGGACAATGAAGCGGAAACATTTCTAACAGGCAACGCTCATGCGGAGTTGGCTTCGATGGGAGCACAGGATACTGAAGCGTCTGTTCACGATTTTAATGATGACCAAGATGTACAATCCGCCATGCTGGATATCGAGGCGGAACTTCATGCGCCGCTCACATTTGAAGAGGGCGAGGTAGAAACTCTAAGTGAAACACCGTCTCGTCATGATATGGAACCTCAGTCCATGTTGGACGATATTAAAGTTGCTGGACCTTCTGAAACAGAGACAATGAGCGTCGAAAGTGCTCTAACTGTTAAAGAGAGTGCCATTTTCGATGAACCAGATTTCAACTTATCCCTTGAAAATTTAAATGAGGCGGCCTCAAGCGAAGCCCTTTCTTTGACCGAAACCGACACAGCTCAATTAAATCCTACGCACGAGCCAAAACCCGAACAGGAGACACCCGAAATGCCTAAGATCGTTGCCAGAGATGGTATCCTAGATGAAGTTACCGAAGCTGCGACGTCCGATGCATTCGCGTCCCTTAACCAGGTTGTTGAGGAGAAGGCTGTTTTTGTCGAATCGGGTCCACGCATTGGCGATTTGGTTCAGGAAGCGTTGCGGCCTATGCTTAAAGAATGGCTCGACGCTAATCTCAAGGGAATTGTCGAGCGTGCTGTTGCAAAAGAAGTGAAACGTATTTCATCTGGCAAATAGCCGCTAAATCTGCACTTTAAAACTCTGCAGAGGCAGGGTAATACCTAAAGTTCCGGCCCCGCCCTCATTGCAGGGAGCGGGGCTTATCTGTTTTAGAGACCGCATATGCTAGACAAGAGTTTTAATCCCCAAGAGGCCGAGGCCCGCATTTATCAAATGTGGGAGACGTCCGGCGCATTTAAGCCGCGTATGGATACGTCGCGCGAGGCTTACTCTATTGTTATCCCGCCGCCCAACGTTACCGGTTCTCTGCACATGGGGCATGCGGTCAATAATACACTGCAAGACATTCTCATTCGGTTCGAACGCATGCGCGGAAAAGACGTGCTTTGGCAGCCCGGCACAGATCACGCCGGCATAGCCACACAAATGGTCGTCGAGCGCAAGCTGGCATCCGAGGGGAATAAGGGACGTAAAGACATGTCCCGCGAAGAGTTTGTCGAAAAAGTTTGGGAATGGAAGCATGAAAGTGGCGGTAATATCAGCCAGCAGCTTCGGCGACTCGGTGCGTCATGTGATTGGTCGCGCGAAAAATTTACGCTAGGTGACCCCGAAGATCCGAGCGATAAAATGGCGGAGGCGGTTACCAAAGCCTTCGTTGAAATGCACGCGCAAGGCTTAATTTACCGCGATAAACGCCTCGTCAACTGGGATCCTCATTTCCAGACGGCGATCTCTGACCTCGAAGTTGAAAACCGCGAGGTAGATGGGCATTTCTGGCATTTCAAATATCCTCTGGATGGCGGCGAAACATACGAATATGTGGAGAAAGACGAAGACGGGAACGTCATTCTTCGGGAAGTTCGCGACTATATTTCTATCGCCACCACGCGCCCTGAGACAATGCTCGGGGACGGCGCGGTCGCGGTTCATCCCGACGATGAACGCTATGCGCCAATCGTCGGTAAAATGGTCCGTTTGCCGCTTGCAGATCGCCTTATTCCGATTATCACCGACGAATACCCAGACATGGATTTTGGATCTGGCGCTGTGAAAATTACAGGCGCGCACGATTTCAATGACTATGACGTCGCAAAACGCAATGACATTCCGATGTATTCGCTTATGGACGAGCAAGCGCGAATGTGCGCCTCGGATATCATGCCTGAAAAATATGTGGGGATGGACCGTTTTGAGGCGCGCAAAGCTGTGGTCGCGGACATTGATGCCGAAGGTCTGTTGATCAAAACTGAAGACAAAAAGGTGATGCAACCGTTTGGTGACCGATCCAACGTTGTCATCGAGCCGATGCTCACTGACCAGTGGTATGTCGACGCCAAAACCCTCGCGAAAGATGCAATCGACGCGGTGAATGACGGCCGCACGAACTTTGTCCCTTCAAATTGGAAGAAGACCTATGACAACTGGATGAATGACATCCAGCCTTGGTGTATTTCACGCCAGCTTTGGTGGGGTCACCGAATCCCTGCTTGGTTTTGCGGAAATTTATCTGATGGCATTTTCATCGTCGCTGAAAATGAAGATAAGGCAGAGCAACTGGCTCGAAAGCAAGTCCTTCAAGAAAAAATAATGGATGAGGAAACGTTATCGAACTACCTCGCAACCCATCATAAATTGATTGGGAACATGTATCTTCGAGATCCAGATGTTCTCGACACATGGTTCTCTTCGGGTCTTTGGCCGTTTTCCACACTTGGCTGGCCGGACCAGACGCCAGAGCTTGCCCGTTTTTACCCGGGTGCTGTCCTTGTCACCGCGTTTGATATTATCTTTTTCTGGGTGGCTCGCATGATGATGCAGGGCTTACATTTCATGGGGGATGTACCTTTCAAAGACGTGTATATCCACGCCATTGTTCGCGATGAGAACGGCGATAAAATGTCCAAGTCCGAGGGCAATGTGATTGACCCTGTGGACCTTATTGAGGGCATTGGTATAGATGAGCTTGTCAAGAAACGCACAACAGGTCTTCGCCAACCCAGCAAAGCTCCGAAGGTCGAGAAGGCCACGCGCAAGCTTTACCCCGACGGGTTTGAACCTTATGGGGCCGATGCGCTGCGGTTCACCTTGGCCGCTATGGCTGCGGCGGGACGGGACATCAAGCTATCCGTAAAGCGCGTTGAGGGTTACCGGAATTTTGGTACGAAATTATGGAATGTGGCTAGCTTTGCTTTGATGAACGAGTGCCGTTCACGTCCAGATTTCGATCCTCGCACTTGCCAGCAAGCCGTCAATCAATGGGCGATTGGCGAGGCTGTTAAGACATGTCAGCAAGTCACTGAAAATATTGAGAAATATAGGTTTAACGACGCCGCCGAGGCGATATATAAGTTTGCGTGGAACAGCTATGCGGCGTGGTATATCGAACTCATTAAGCCAATTATGAACGGCGAAGATGAAGCGGCGAAAGACGAGACGCGCGCCGCTGCGGGCTGGATTTTGGATCAAGTCCTCAAACTCCTTCACCCGTTTATGCCATTCATTACGGAAGAGCTTTGGGCGAAAACGTCGGATCACCGAGGCACCCAACTTATCCTCGCAGAGTGGCCTGTACTCTCTGATGATCTCATCAATAAAAAAGCCAGTGACGACATTGATGCGCTGATCCGAATGATTACAGCAATCAGGTCTGTGCGCGCGGAAATGAATGTGCCTCCGTCGCGCAAAGGTCCGCTGATATTGATCGGGGCAGATGCTGCGATGCAAGAGCGCATGACGACTTTTGCTCAAGCCATCGAAATCATGGCGCGTGTGAACAGCTGGAGCCTCGGCGAGGCCGCACCTCAAGGCGCGCTTCAAACCATCGTTGATGATACTGTTTTGGCGCTGCCGCTTGAGGGACTTATTGATTTGGATGCGGAGCGGGCTCGGCTGTCGAAAGAGATAGAGAAAACACATGCAGAGATCGAAAAGATTGACAAGAAGCTCGGCAATGCCAATTTCGTAGACCGTGCGCCGGAAGCCGTTGTTGCCGAGCAGCATAGCCGCCGCGCCGCGTTCGCCGCTGAACTTGAAAAACTTGCGCAGGCGATTGACAGTTTGGGGTAAACTCATCTGTTACAAGAGTTGACGCGAGCGTACTTGCATTTTTTCATTAATCTGCAATCAATGAGCGTCTTAAGCGTAGGTTTAACAATGTTATGGCTGTAACGCCGAAATTTGAGAAAGCGGAGTTGATTTCGCCGGATGGGCGAAAGATACCACACGCTATTCAGGCGCATGCGAGCACCTATTGGGTGTCACGGGGTGGTGTGCGGCTGCGTGTTTTGTTGGCGACATCACCTGCGCAGGACCCGCGCGGGACCCTCATTTTTTGTCCCGGCCGCACGGAGTTTATAGAAAAGTATTTTGAAACCATCGAAGACTTTCTCGGGTTTGGCTATTCCGTATTGATAATGGATCCGCGCGGGCAAGGTTTATCAGACCGGCTCATTCCCGATCCCACAAAAAGCTATGTAAAGGATTTTCAGGATTACGCTGATGACCTCGCATATGTCGCCGAGGCTTTTGCGGCCTCGCTCCCCAAACCCCATATTTTGATGGGCCATTCTATGGGCGGTCTCGTTGCCCTGCAGGCCGTATTGTCTGGTATTATGAACCCGTCCGCCGTTGTTTGCAGTGCGCCGATGACGGGGCTATTTGATATTGAAACATCCATCATGAGTACGATGATTAGGATTGCGGCCGCCCTCGGTTTTTCGAAAAAGACAATACCTTTTCAGAAGCAAGACAATGGGATCCCATTTCCATTTAAGGCCAATAAACTGACATCAGATGAAGCTCGGTTCAATTCTTGGGCTGCCTATTTTCAAAATGTTCCTCGCCTCAGGGTAGGGCCGCCGACCTATGCGTGGGTTTGCGCGGGGCTTAAGTCCATGGCGTATGTGAACCGTAATGCAGACCAGCTTAAAATTCCGGGACTCATCGTTGCAGCGGGCGGTGATCCAATCGTTGATCCCGCCTCGAACCGCAGGTTTAGCGAGGCTGCTAGCATAGATTATCACGTGGTCCCGGGGGCATTGCATGAATTGTTTCTTGAACAAGACCATTTGCGCCAAGAATTTTTCGAAGTTTTTGAAGCTTTTTTGACGAAAAACGCGCTTTGAGCCAACGTGCAGAACCGTATGAAAAAGCCCGCTAAATGCGGGCTTAAAGTATGGCAATTTTTTAAAAAGTTGTCTTAGGTTTCAAGCTGATAGTCTTTGTACTTGATCTTAAGTTCTCGCTTCAGGATTTTGCCGGTTGCGCCAAGCGGAAGTGACTCCTCAAAAACAATCGCATCGGGCATCCACCATTTTGCGCATTTGGCACCGATACAGGCTTTAATCTCTTCAACGTCGGGCGTTGTGCCCGGGACGGGTTGAACGATCAGGAACGGGCGCTCTTGCCATTTTTCATGACGGAGGCCAATGCAGGCGGCCATCGCCACGTCTGGGTGATCTGACGCGGCATTTTCAACTTCTATCGAGCTCACCCATTCACCGCCGGATTTAATAACGTCTTTCGAACGGTCTGTGATTTCGAGGTATCCCTCTGGGTGCAGGGCGGCCACGTCGCCAGTGCGGAACCATCCATCCTCGGTGAAGGCTTCACCGCCTTCGCCGCGGAAATATCCGGACGCGACCCACGGGCCTTTGACGTGGAGGTGGCCGGATGTTTCGCCGTCTTGAGGAAGAATGTTATCTTCATCATCGACAATGCGCATTTCAACGCCGAAAATACGGCGTCCGGCGAGAAGTTTATGCGGTACCGTGCTATCGAAGTCACTCATATCCGTTCCAGGGAAGGGGGCGTATGTGGAACCAAGTGGGCTGGTTTCCGTCATACCCCAGCCTTGCTGCATGGGTATGCCCAGTTCAAGCTCGTAGGCACGCAGGAGAGATTCTGGCAGCGCCGAACCACCGACGAGGGCCTTCTTGACCGTTGGAAGGCTATCGCCCGTCGCCTTGACATGATTGTAAATGCCGAGCCAAACCGTTGGGACGCCGGCCATCAGGGTAACCCCTTCTTGCTTGATCATTTTTGTCAGGCTCGCGCCGTCAAGTCCGGGTCCGGGCATTACAAGCTTTGCGCCAACCATTGCGCCTGAATAAACGAGCCCCCAAGCGCTCACATGGAACATGGGCACAACGGCGAGAATGGTATCATTGGAACCGCCGCCAATCACATCGTTAAAAGACCCGGCCATCGCGTGAAGTATTGTTGATCTATGCGAGTAAAGGACACCTTTTGGATTTCCTGTGGTTCCAGATGTATAACAAAGTGTGCAGGCCGTATTTTCGTCAAAGCGGGGCCACTCAATCGTATCAGCATGGCCTTCTATGAAGCTCTCATAATCCTGAACGTTTGTTTTGTATTCGGCGAGACCGTCTTGGTCGGTCAGGGCTATCCACTTTTTAACCGTTGGACACGCCG
Source organism: Maricaulaceae bacterium (assembly GCA_048268905.1). Taxonomy (GTDB): domain Bacteria; phylum Pseudomonadota; class Alphaproteobacteria; order Caulobacterales; family Maricaulaceae; genus JACOMS01. Next base: position 708,461 of record JBLWUN010000001.1, read on the forward strand.
CTGAAACACCCTCAATGATGGGCGCGAATGTGGTATCAAAGAGCATGAAGCTGTCTTCGGCATGGCCAACCATCCACGCGATTTGCTTGGGGTCCAAACGAGGATTGATCGTATGAATGACCGCGCCGATACCTGAAACGGCGTAATAGATTTCGATGTGACGATAATTGTTCCACGCAATCGTCGCGACGCGGTCACCCGGCTTTACACCGGCATCCAGAAGTGCGTTCGCAAGTTTGCGTACACGTTTCGCGCATTCCGCCCAATTGTAACGGTGTTCCGTCATATCCGTATTTAGCGTGTATATTTCGCGCGTGCCGTGGACTTGAGCTGCATGTTCGATCAGGTCGCTGATCATCAGCTCTTGTTTCATCATTAATCCGAGCATAGTCGTAGTCCCCAAGTAATTTTTTTATTGTCTTTTCAAACTTTGACCTGCGGGTCAATATGATTGAATTTCTATGCAACTTATTTCATAGGTTTTCCATGAAATCCATACCTGAATTCAAAGAAGTCCTTGTTGCGGCGAAGCGCCTTCGAGGACATACATTGCCGACGCCCATGACCCGGAGTGACGCGTTTGATGAAATGCTCGGCCGAAAGGTTTGGTTCAAGCCCGAATGTAACCAAAAGGTTGGGGCATTTAAGTATCGAGGCGCTTTTAATCGCCTTTCTGTGTTAACTGCCGAGGAGCGAAAGTTGGGAGTCGTGGCGTTTTCGTCCGGCAATCACGCCCAAGGTGTTTCTCGGTCCGCGAAGGAATTGGGGATTTCCGCGATTATCGTTATGCCGAGTGATGCGCCACGTATTAAAGTTGACGGCGTTATTCGGGATGGTGCTGAGGTCATCTTTTACGATCGACACACTGAAAACCGTGAAACTATCGCGGCGCGGATTGCTGAGCGCGACGGGCGGATCGTCATTCCGTCATATGACGATCCCTATATCATTTCGGGACAAGGCACTGCTGGCCTTGAAATTATTGAGGAGGCGCGTGCGCTTGGGGTCTCATTTGATGGACTTATAACGCCGATAGGAGGCGGCGGACTTTGTGCTGGCATATGTTTGGCTTTTGAAGAACTCAGTCACGGCACCAAGATCTTTTGCGCGGAACCCGAGCACTATAATGATCATCAATTATCATTGAAAGCGGGGGTTCGTACGGAGTTAAAGTCGGGATTACCGACTCTGTGCGATGCGCTCATGACACCTATGCCCGGCGAGCTCACTTTTCCTATCAATAGCAGGGTGCTTTCTGGCGCGTTTGCCGTTTCAGATCAGGAATGTCTGAGGGCTATGGCATATGCTAAACGTTTCTTGGGTGTTCAGTGCGAACCTGGCGGGGCGGCGGCTCTGGCAGCATTGCTGTCCGGTGCGCTCTCATCTGAAAGTTCGGTTGAGACGGTGTGTATAGTTCTTTCTGGCGGGAACGTGGACCCCGAAATCGCCGCGCAGGCAGATGCTTTGATTTAACTTTTCTTGGGCTTCAGCGCTTTAGAGTCCTTTGCAAACAAAAAGGAAAGCCGCTGCCGACTTTCCTTCCTGGTTGTTTAGAGAGTAATGCTTTTGCGCCCCTCAAAACGCCGCCGGCGCGGCGGCGCTAAATTTTCTTATCTGCTCCGCAAATGCGGCGCAGCGCGGTCAGGCTAGAATCTGTAACGTGCGCGAAGCTGTACTGGAACAGACCAGCGGTCAGAGCCATTGTTCATTTCTGAGAAAACTGTGCCAGCGAGTGAGCTGTCGTCTGGATTGCTTTCGCCGATGTAGCGAAGGCCAGACTCGAGACCTACAGAAAGGTGACGGCCAAGTGGCTTTTCTACGCCGACAAGAGCGGCTGCCGTTGGAACAAGGCGTCCTTCATACATTGCAGCAGTCGTTGCCGCAGCAGGGAATACGCCCGTTGATACGCCGTTGATTTTTGAATCAGTGATCGAAAGGTCGTTGGTTTTCGCAATACCAATGCGGCCTTCCATATATGGCAAGACAGTGCGCAAAAGCGGCATCTTTGTTTTGCCAAGATCGTGGCGAAGACCCGCTTCAAAGCCGTAAGCTTTGTAATCTGACATTTGGCCTGTTACAACTTGTCCCGGAACGTTCGCAAATGGAACATCTGCTTTGCCTTTTGCTTCTTGATAGAAGCCGTTCATTGTCAGGTGTTGCTTGCGGTTGAGTGCGTAAGTTATGCCGCCTTCAGCGCGGTAACCTGGCTTGTAGAAATCTTGCATGCCGCGTTGGTGAACATTGACCGCACCTGGTGTGTCGTTTCCGGTCACGCCGTTGCCGCCAACGATGAAATCTGTTCCGATACCGCCGTGAATCGCAAATTTGCTCAACGGTTTTTGAGCCGCCGGTGCATAAGTTGCGGCTGTATGGCCGTTGTCGACATACCCTTGATTGTTATATGAATAACCACCACTAAGCCAAGAACACCCTGACAGTGCGATGGCCGAAACTCCTAATACTAATACTCTCATGTTACTCTCTTCTCATGTTTCGGACTTGCCCCAAGCCAGTCCACCACTGGGATATAAGCAAATATCGTGCCAGATCTGAGATAGGCTGAAATATTCTAATGGTTGCGATCTGCAATTGCGGCCGAATAGAGCTTAAAGGGTGCGCACTATTGCTAGAAATCGTCGTATGCCATCAATTTCGTGGCCATAGGTTGGTTCATTCGCGAATGACCTCTTGCCTCGCGGGGCCACTATACTGTCCGATCGCTCCGGGGGGTATCAGTTTTTAAGCTCTGCCACTTCGGTGAATTTGAATAGGATGTCATGTTGCTTTATGTTGCGAATATGGAACGCGCATTGGACTACATTTTATACGGAATACTTGGATTTTATTTGTTGAACGTATATCAATTTACTATCTAAATTCCCAATGCATATCGGTGCCAGTAAAAAACGAGAAAAACGTAATGAATACAATTGTGCCATTTCAATGGACATCAGAAAACACGCAGAAGTTTTGGAGCAATGTCCGGAAAACACCCCTTACGTTGAGTGATTTTTCCGTGACAGCGGGGTCTCGATTGCCTGAAATGATGGCTGAATTTATCTCGAAGCCAGACGCGAAGGTATTGGACTTTGGATCAGGCGGAGCAACTTTGCCTTCAGCCCTATCTGAACTCGGGTACAATGTCACAGGCTATGATCCGTCTTTAAGCGACGAAGAGGTTTTATCCTATCCTTCGAAGCCAAGATTGTGCAATTCATACCCTTCTGAAATGTTTGATGTCATTATTGTTTCCGAGGTGGTTGAACACCTTTTGGACGATGAAGTGGAAGCCTGTTTTCATCAGTGGTATGAGTCTTTGCCGGTCGGTGGACGACTAATCATTACGACACCCTTCCAAGAAAACTTGAAGACATCTTTGTGCCTTTGCCCTGCCTGCTACACAACATTTCACCGTTGGCAACATCAACGGTCTGTCTCATTTAAATGGCTCTCAAATTATCTGTCAGAAGATTTGGGGTGGAAACGGGTGCATTCTGGCCGATATGATTTTTCTTCAGGGGTTGAATTCGCTACGGCCGTAAAACGTTACCAACGGTATAGGTCTTCAATGGTAGAAAAAATCCAGAGTATGATCGATTCCGCCAATGAAAACGAGTCGGATATGGCTACAGCTATCACGAATGGAATTGATGAACTTCTATTTTCCGGCTATCTTACAGATCCTGGACTCGACCATTCTGAGGGGCTGGGCAATGTCCTGGTTTGTGTCGTCGAAAAAATTGAGAAACAGACTGAGAGTCAACCTTAGGGATGGCCCTTATTCAGCTTAATTAGATCTCACGATGGGTTAGCTAAGATACAGATCACGTGTTTTTTGAGACATAGCTTCTACTGAGAAAAGTTCTTTAATGCGCTTTCGGCCTGCTGTTGAGGCCGCCTCACGCCATTCGCGGTCATATAGTTTCTCTAGAATCATAGACGCAATAATATCGGGGTTTGTCTCATCAATTAATATGCCTGTTACGCCATCCACAAGTGTTTCCGGCGCACCGCCAACATTCATCGAGGCAACAGGTGTGCCCAGGCACTGTGCTTCTAGCAATACATTTGGCAATCCCTCCATGCGAGAGGATAGGAAAAGCATATCGAAATTTACCATCCACGGCTCAACAGGATTTTGAGCTCCCGGCATTATGATGTGGTCGGCTAAGCCGGCTTCTGCCACGTCGTGCATCAGACCTTCTCTCATAGGGCCGTCGCCAACGAGAATGAACCGCAATCTTGGATCACGTTTTGCGGCGTTCATGGCGACTTCAATGAACAGATCAGGGCGTTTTTCCTCCGTAAATCGCATCACGCCACCTAAAACTAAATTTTCATCCGTCAGGTCAAGGTCTTCTCGGATTGCACTTACGGCTTTAGGACTTCCGCGACGTTTCATTGTCGAAATATCCATGCCATTATGCAGCGTGGCCACACTGCCTTTTTCTAAACCAAGCCAGTCTTCATAGTCGCGTGCCCCTGAGTCTGAATTGTTGATCATAGTGACTTCAGGGCGATCCATAAGCGTTAAATAACCAGGCTTTAGGTATGGACGTAAGCGGCGACGGGAATCGGGTCTGGTGGACCGCGTTGCAATAATAATTTTGGGTACGCCGGCTAAGACAGCCGCCATGCCGCCTGCAACACAGATGGAATCTTGCCACAAATGAACAACATCAGTGGGGTTTAATCTGAGCCAAGCATAAAAGGGCGCTGCAAAGCGAGAAACTTCTGGTTCCAAAGATTGTAGCAGGGCGAGGTCATCACGATATTGTGGACATTCAGAGGCTAGTTGCCTTATGAGGATGTCTCGCCCTGTTTCCGCGATGTCAACAATCGCATGATCAGTCCGTTCAATTTCAGACTTGAAAAAGTCTCTTTGGAATGTTGGGTCAAGATTTTCAGCGAGAACCGTTAGCGATTTGATGCCGTTGCCCGTTGTGCATGATTTGGCTGTGTAAGCGACTTGGCGTTCTGCGCCGCCACTGCCCAAAGAACTCGTGACCATAACAACTTTGCGGTCACTCGGCATGGTGTTTTGAGGCGTGGAATTTTCGCTGATTTTAGAAAAAATAGCGGGCGTCGCTACGCTTTTTGAGGCTAAGGTGACCCCTTCCTTTTCAAGTAGGGCTATCTTGGCGAGAGTGGCCGTCGCTTCAATATTGCGCCAGTTATTTTGTCTAATGATTAAAGCGTGAGGTTTTGCATCAAATGTTCGACCCTGAGCATTTAACATCCGCATCATCACGCGATGGCCTTGATCGTGTTCAGGTTCAATCTCAAATAATTTTTTGAACTGTGCCTCCGCTTTGTCATTAAGCTCTGCGGCTTTATAAATTCGCGCGACAGAATAGCAGTCCTTGGCGGTTGTCGGATTGAACTTTGTTTCGGCTTCTTCGACGAGTTGCGCAACCTTCACTTTATCGTCAGCATCCATGTGAAAACTGATTGTGCCTTCCCAAAATGTCGCGTTACTCGGAAAAATAGTTGCACCCGCATAATAAGCGTCGGAGGCTTTGGCGCGTTGGTTTAGGTCGCGATAAGTGTTGGCCAGCAGTAATATTCCGGATTCATGACGGGCTTGAATAGGTGTCAGTTCGTTCAATAGGACTTTAAGGGCTTCAGGTTTTCGGTCCAGACGTGTGAGGTGGGTTGCTCTTAAATATTGAGAATTTTCTGATATGTTTCCAGCAGCTTCTCTGCGTTCCCAGAATGATAAGGCTTTATCTATTCTACCTGTTCTCGTTAAATACGCATCGTAGAGAGTGTCCCACCGAGCCGTATGACCGAAAGTACTGAATAAGTCGTTCCAGTGCGCGTCTGCGCTATCGAGGTCATGTTTATTTTCAGCCACTTGTGCCAAAATGAGCCTCGGTTCACCTTCATTTGGAAATTTTTCGAAAAATTGTCGTGCAAGATCACTGGCTTCATCGAAATTACGTTGGTTAAAGGCGATGTTAATTAAAGTTTGATAAGGTTCAATGCGTCGTCCGTCTTCACGTATTGCTTCCTTAAAATAAGATTTTGCGGTGTTATGTTGCTGTTCAATATTGGCGATTCGACCCAGGAAAACATACGGTTCGTATCGATTGCCGCTCATGCGGGTATCAGTCACCAGCGCTTCCCATATTTTGCGCGCTTCCGTATATCGTTTTTTATTGTAAAGTAGGCGTCCCATGTAAAGTTCGGGGTCTACACGGGAAGGCTCAAACTCCCGGCATGTTTGAAATAGATCTAAAGCCTCATCAACGTACGAATTTTCTGAATACCACCTTGCTAATTGTATAGCTGTCCCGAAGTTACGCGTTTCTATAGCATAATCTCTTACGTCAGTCGCAAGCAGCCCAGCCTCTTCAATGTTGCCCATTGCAGACAGCAATCTCATCCGCTCTACAACAACAGGTTTTGGCTCTATGATGATTTCTAGGGCCTTATCTGTGAATGCGAGGCCTTCATCAAAATTTCCACTTGCCAGATAAGCAGCGACAGTTTGATGCATAGGTCCTGGACGGTGTGGCTGCAATTCAAAAAGGGTTGACCATGTATGAGCGGCATCTTTCCAGTTTTTAAGCTGGTTAAGTGCGAAACCACTGACTTCCAAGGCTTTCGGGTGGAGCGGATCAATGTCCAAAACAGCCTTAATTTCTGCATAAGCGGCTTCTGGATTTTGATTTTCAAGAAGCTGCTTCGCGCCGTCAATGAGTTCATCAAGATTATTTAATTGTGGCTGTATGGAAGACATTACGCAACCTCACGCATGAGGCTGGCGGCACTGCTCGTAACCTGAACGTTAAGAGGCTCAAAACCATCCGCATCAATATACGTTTGGCACCAAAGCTCGAGACACAAGAGTACCCAAAGGCGCGTTCCATGATCTTCAATATCGTTCATATGACGATGAAGCATGAAATCGATAAATTCAGGTGTGATAAAGCCGCGGTCTTTAAATTTCTGCGATGTCAGCGTTTGAATTAAGAAGTCCTTAAGCTCATGTTTCATCCAGTGGGCCACAGGGACTGAAAAGCCCATTTTCCGGCGATACATACAGCCATGTGGTAAATAGGGCTCCATGGCATATTTCAGTAAGCCCTTCGATTGTAATTCGCCATGACGTTTGAATATTCGTTTGTTTTGCGGAATAGAGGCCGACCAATCTGCAAAATCATGATCTAGAAAAGGAGAGCGCCCTTCAAGGCTATGCGCCATTGTTGCAATATCGGCCTTGATAAGTAAATCGTCGGGCAGGTATAGTCCGCAATCTGTTCTAGCGGCGCGGTCAACGGCTGTGTTGTAATCCGCATCTTCCAAAAGTAATCCTAATGCATCCGAGGGCTGGTTCATCAGGTATGGCAACATGGCATCGCCGGCGCCCCACAACATGTGTTCGTTGCGGAATTTAAACATTGAGCGTGAATAAACATCGCGCATGAGTGGAGGGGTCTGATCCAAGCCAATTTTGAAGCTCATGTCCCGGCCGGCCGTGCCTTTATGAATTGAGTCTATTGAATCGCGTAGCTTCATGTAACGGGAATACCCGAGGAGAACCTCATCCCCGCCGTCGCCGGTTACGCCGACCGTCACATGTTTGCGTACTTCTCGCGCGAGCGTGTAGGTTACGATGGCGGAGCTATCGGCGTAGGGTTCGCCGTAATGCCAAATGATTTTTGGCAGTTCCTCGATAATATCGTAGTCCATCATAAAGGAATGATGTTCAGTTTCGTATCGCTCTGCGACTTCGCGCGCATAAACGGTTTCATCAAAGCCTTCAATGTCAAAACCGACAGAGAACGTCTTCAATTTTGAGGTCATTTTCGGTGCGGCCCGTGCAACGACAGCAGACGAGTCAACACCGCCGGAGAGGAAGGCTCCTACGGGAACATCGGCTATGAGTCTATATTGTAAGGCTTCGTCAAATTTTTCGACAAGTTCCTCGGCCAGACTGTCACGTGACCTGCGGCCCATTGCAGGGTTGACCTCTGCGAGCGACCAATATTTGTGTGTTTGGGTGCGGCCATCCTTTTCTACAATCATGAAATGGCCGGGCATAAGGCGGTGAACGCCTTCAAAGGCGGTATCTTTGCCGACACAATACCCGTAACTTAGGTAGTCATAAATGCTCTGCATATTCGCGCGCCGAGGAAAACCGGGGTAGCGAATAAGCGACTTTATTTCAGAGGCAAATAAAAGCGTGTCTTCGTTGCGGTAGTAATAAAGTGGTTTTTTTCCGAAACGATCACGGGCCATGAAAAGGCGTTCTTTTTGAGTATCCCATATACAGAACGCAAACATCCCTCGGAACTTCTCGAGCATCCCGTCGCCCCATTGACGATAAGAGGCTAAAATAACTTCTGTATCTGACTCCGTTCGGAACGTGTGTCCTAGGGCGATAAGTTCGGCTTTGATGTCGAGATAATTATAAATCTCGCCGTTAAAGACGATCCAGAGGGTTTTGTCAGCAGTACTTAGGGGCTGTGCTGAACGAGGGTCTAGGTCAATAATAGAAAGCCGTCTGTGCCCAAACGCACACGGACCGACAACCTCTTGACCTTCATCATCCGGACCGCGAAAAACGATCGCATCCGTCATAGATTTGAGTACTGGTAATTCTTCCGAGCGTATGAGGTTTCCACCCAAACGCATATAGCCCGCTAAACCACACATAATATTGCCCCTGTAAATGCAATTTGTTCAACAACTAGATTTGTACATTTTGCCAATACGGAAAAATTAATAGACCATAAAGATTCGGAATGTAAATGCACTCGCCGTTAAAAATGAAAATTTTGGTCGTAAAATGTGGTTCTAAGCGCCTTTGAACTATAAAAGAGAACACGTTTTGTAACTGTAAAAAGTTTTGCACTCTGACTTTATGCGGAACGCTTAAAATATCGGTCTCGGGCTACTAGCAAAAACTCTATGGGTTTTCTTTGAGCCATTTTGCAGCGTCAGGATTGCCCATGGTCGCGGCGCGAGTCATCAGGGCACGACCTTTGGATGCATCATAGTAAGGTAATGCCGCGTCAAGATAGATCACAGCGCGCCGATAATGCACGGCGGCATTCCCATCCACACCTGGTTTCGCCCAATATTCTAAAGCTTTGCCTAGGTCTTTTTCTGCGCCTGAACCTGCCCAATACGCAAATCCAGCCAAGTAAGTCGGTGCCGAAATTTCGCTATCGTACGCGTTAGACAGTGCTTCGACGAGGGGTACGGCCATCTCTCGGTTCATTTCGTAATTATCGCTTCCGTTCCAAATTTCATTGGCAAAATCCCGTTGCGCGCGGCGGTCAGAAATATCATTTACATAGGCCGTCAAAGCCTGATTGAAGCGGCTTTCATTGCCAGCCGCAAAACTGCTTACCATTTCGTTTTGCAATCCGGTTGCATCGGTTGGAAGAGCGACCGTTTCAACTTTGGTCTGTTCAGTCGCTGACGTGTCTAAGCTAACACTTCCGCTATCTGGGGAAGGGGAACTGCTGTCACATCCCACAAGTGCCAAGCCAGAAACCAGTCCTGCGAAGAATAAGGGGGCAAAAGAACGTTTCATGGTATACACCTTTATAGACAATTTGACGCGCCTATTACCAAAGGAGCTATCGTTTGGCAAGTGAGTTCTCCAGTGGGGTATATCCCTATGCTATATTCCTGTAAGTCTATGAAAAATATAGCGATAATAAAATTTAATCCTCAACTTAAAGTGCAGGGGTAATATGTCATAAATATTGGAGATATTCATGACATTAACGTTAAAAACCGCTCGGGCAAATTTACCTCTTATTGCCCCCGGGCAGGCGGGCAAAACAATCACACATAACGAGGCGCTTCTGATGATCGACGCGCTGATGCACCTAACTGTGTTGGAGGTTGTCAACACGCCGCCTGAGCCTGAAATAGACAATGGCCAATGCGTTCGCATTGGAGATATACCTTCCGGTATATTCGCTGGCCATGCCAATGATGTGGCACAATACGATAATAATGTGTGGCGGTATTTTACGCCCAAACCAGGATGGCAGGCCTATAATCTTGCAGAAGAACAATTGGATGTCTTCGATGGCCAAAGCTGGAATCCTCTAAGCGACAAAGAAAACGTAGAGGTTACACGGCTTGGCATAGGCACGCCGCCCGATCCGACTCTAACCTTGAATGCTTACGGCGACGCCAGCCTCTTCGGCGGGGGCAGTGGGCACCAAGTCAAAATCAATCGAACTTTGAACACAGATACCGCGGCGCTGCTTTTCACAACTGCCCACGCCGGACAGGCGGAAATTGGTCTCACAGGATCAGAGGGCCTATCCATTAAGTTAAGCGATGACGGGCAAAATTGGGAAATGGCTATGACGTTTGACCCGAATACGGGCGTGAATTTCGGCGTTCCGCTTAAGCGGCAGAGCCATGTAGTTTGGGATGCTGAAAATGCACCAGGTCTTATGTATGACCGGGGCGTCATTAGCAATTACACTGATATTAACACGCTCGTAGAGCGCGGGATCTATATACAGACATCAAATTACGGGGCCTCAACAGGGACTAATTACCCGCGGTTTTTGGCGGGTGTTTTGATGGTTTATGACATGCCATTCGGTGTTCAACAAACTTATCGGCTTTATGGCGGCGCGGCCAATAATGAAGGTGACGCTATTTTTGTCCGGTCTCTTTATGGCGGCATTTGGCGGGCTTGGAGAAAGCTCGTCAGTGAAGCAGCTTGACGGCCCGCGACGCAGCCGGAAATTTCAAAAACGGCAACGATTACGGTGACAATTAGGCTACCGCCCAATGAAGCCCCGACATTCTCCGGCAGCACCCAGTTTTCCAAGGGCGAAAGTAAAATTGAAGAGTTCGCAGTCTCTATAAGTGACGCGGAAGGGGATACATTTACAACGACTGTCTTATCGTTCGATGATGGCGCTTTGATTGAGTTCGATGCTGTAAAAAGCCTCTCTTAGCCGAACTCTAAATCCGGGGTATAAACGCTAGCCCTCGCTTGAAAACTATTTTTCCATCCATATTGGTTTGACTTGACTCCCAAAGCGGCCGAGTCTAACGACCACTCCGATTGATAGGGTATTATTACATGAAAGTTGCTGCAGTACTACCATGCTATAAATCCTCTAAACATGTCATTGCGGTTCTTGAGGCAATTGGCCCTGAAGTAGATGTTATCATCTGTGTTGACGATCATTGCCCTGAGAAGACTGGGCAATACATTAAAGAGCATTGTGATGATCCCCGATTAGAACTCGTTTTCCTCCCCGAGAACCAAGGTGTTGGCGGGGCGGTGGTCGCGGGTTACAAGAAAGCGCTTGAATTGGATGTCGATATTGCCGTTAAAATTGATAGTGACGGCCAGATGGATCCGCGTCTTTTACCAAACTTTATAATGCCTATTATTAACGGTGAAGCTGATTACGTGAAAGGCAATCGTTTCTTCAGCCCGCGTACAGCCAGAACTATGCCTAAAGCCCGCCTGATTGGAAATGCCGGGCTCTCATTCTTTACAAAATTCTCCTCCGGCTACTGGTCAATATTTGATCCAACCAATGGTTACACGGCTATAAATAGGGTCGCTTTAGAATTTTTGGAACTGGATGAACTTGAGAAACGCTATTTCTTCGAGTCGGATATTTTGATGCGATTGAATACTATACGCGCGGTTGTCTTTGATGTCCCTATGGATGCTGTCTACGCCGATGAAGAAAGCGGGTTGTCATCTGTGAAAGAAGTTTTTCCTTTCGCTTGGAAAAACATGCGTAATTTTGTTAAGCGCTTATTTTATAATTATTTTTTACGCAATTTTTCAATCGCTTCCGTCAATCTCGTTTTTGGCTTTCTGTTCTTTATTTCCGGTGTCATTTTCGGGGCCTATCAATGGATTCACTCATTATCTACGGGGATCGTGTCGACAGCAGGCAGTGCAGGGTTGGTAATTGTGCTGCTAATAATCGGCTTTCAGTCACTGCTTAATTTTCTGTCTTATGATTTCGCGTCGGAACCAAGCCTTCCTTTGTCAAAGCGTGTCAACCTTTCTTTTATCAAAGCGGGCTAAGTAGGAAGAAGCTTAAATGCGACAACTAATAAATCTTCGCGCCGTACTCGCGTCAATCTGCGCAGTTTGCGCATTTACTCTGCTTTTAATGGCATTTTTTCCGCCACTCGTGAGCACTCCAATCGCGCAGGACAAGTTTGTCAAACGCGGGGATTTCGATGGTTATTACATCAAAGTATCTGAGATTAAGAGCGCGTCAGGCAAAAGTTTCAAGAGCTTTCCATTATGGAATGAATCACCCGGAAATCCCAGACGTTCGACTATACGCTTATCGGAGTGCGGACAAGATATTCTACCTGCGCATGACCTCTCGGAGAATGTCTACAATTCGATGGGCGGAGGATTTAATCACAGGCAAGACCATATATTTTTCGCCCACAGCAAAGCGTGTCGAAGCCCATTAATCGTTAAATGGCCGAGTGTATCATCCGGCAAATATCGGTTCGGCGCGTTAATTTTTTTCTTAGTAGCTCTGGTACTTGGCTTTCCTCATGTTAGGCAGTTGGGGTCTTATCTTCAGAGCAAGTACAGTTCGGAAAAGCTTTCCCTGTTCAACCGGCGAGCGGCATTTACTTTGGCTTTTTTAATTCTTGCTTATTATTTTATAGTGGGTCTTTCTTCAGCTCCGTCTGTTGTTTACTTAAGACTTGATTCAACGACATGGATAGGGGCCAAAGACATCATTCTGCCCTATTTTGCCTGGATCGCAAATTCATTTGAGTGGGTAGATTTTTTATCTGGCAAGCCGGGAGCCGGGTATCAACTGTTTTTGCTCTTGTCGTTCTTCGTGCCATTATCTTATCTGGTCTTAATTTTGACACGTACGGGCGTCGCCTGGGCCGCTCCCGCCGTTGTCTTACTCTTGTGCGGAGCCGACTCAATCAGTCTTTACTGGTATAATTTGTTAACAGAGGCGCCGTCTTTCGGGCTAATTCTAATCAGCATAGGCGGTTTGGTCGCGATGGCAAAATGGCCAAATATGAGAATGATGGCCATGATGCTCTTTTTCATAGGCTTTGCAGTCGCCTTCAGGTCCGCCCTAATTTTTCTTATTCCATTGGCTTTGCTCGTCATTATAAATTGCCGGCTGGGCTTGAAGGCTACCGCCTTCCAGACGGCCATCTTGATTGGTTCTTTTTTCACATTCTACCTGGCCGTTCCTTTCATGTATCGTGGCGGGACGGCGTCGCAAACAGGCATTGTCTTGATAGCTGCAACCTACCATCTTCCAGACGATGACACGGTTTTATCTGAACCTGCACAGAACATGAGATTAGCGCTTAAGGAACAGCGAGAGAGACATGAGACAACCCAACTCGATATCGTTGATGATGCTATCGAGCACGGCCGCAATCTGTCTGAGGTTTCTATCGCGGCACAACTTGTCATAAAAAAGAAATTAGTCGCTGATGGCACATATACGCCTGAAAAACTTAATGATGAACTGGAGCTTATTTCTTTCGAGTATATTCGAAAGTCGCCGATAAAGTATATCGTGCATAGTATCCGGGCTGCTTATGGTTCAATGCTTTATACCAATCGTGCTTTTAGATATGAATGGCTAGGACCAAGTTTTCAGAAAGCCCAGCTATCCTCTCGGGTGCCAATCGACCGGTTTGCGGAGGAAATGGATCAAGCTGATCTATTACCATTATTCGAGCTTGATAAAATGAGAGGCGTTCAGGTTGAGACGCCGCGCGGATTTGATGTCACGAACTCGATTGTGTCTTCACGCACCTATTTAGCCTTTTATCATCTGTTGATATTTTACGCCGTTATTGGGGTATTCGGCTTATTGTTTTGCAAAAAAATCTCCCGCTCCTCATCTTTTCCATCGATTATTGTTGCGGTAGGGTGCGTCGGCTATTTGCTCACAACCGCCATGACAGCCTCAATTATCCTTCGATATTCTATAGCAGCGGAGATGCTGTTATTAACCTTCATACCTTTGGCAATAGCGGGGTTGTTGTCGGATGGCTTAAAAATAATTTTCCGCTTCGTAGGTAAAAGAAAATTGATTAATGAGCCACGTAAGCCCCAAGGGAAACTTATCAATGAAACGTGAAACAACAAATCGCATTCGCACTGTTTTAGAAGACTATGTACCGCCAGTACTTCGCGATAGCAGGTTTTTCCGCTGGTTTGCAGCCAAAGCTTGGGATGACTACGTCTATAAATTGGCTGATTTTCGTGAACGTTCAGTTTTTCTGACGCCTGAGGAATATGAAAATCTTTACCGAGATCACCCGCAAGTTCAAGAGGGTTCGGATAATTCTGAAGCCTGTATAGATAGAATTATAAAAGATATCGTCGGCACGTCAGTTTTGGATGTGGGGTGCGGAACGGGCATGGTTCTAAAGCGCGTTAAAGCAGAGCTGCCCGGCCTTAAACGGTTGGTGGGTGTCGATATTGTTGTCGACGGCGCTAGTCCAACGGAAGGCGTCGAGTATCAAGCTAGCAAAATTGAGGCCCTGCCTTTCAAAGACAATGAGTTTGATACAGTTGTATGTACCCACGTGCTTGAACACGTTCTTGATATTCGAGAGGCAGTTTCAGAAATTCGCCGCGTCGCCAAGAAACGCTTGATTGTTGTTGTGCCGCGTGAGCGAGAATACAAATATACGTTCAATGCACATTTTCACTTTTTTCCCTATATCGCGACATTTTTAAGAGTGATGATCCCCGTTCCTGCTAATCATAAAGTGGAAGACGTTGCGCGGGACATTTATTATTATGAGGATATTGTAGACGTATAGTCTTCGAACACACAACATGTCCTATTTTTTGCTTATTCTAACACCTTTTATGGTAGCCGCAGGTCAAATCCTGTTTAAAATGACGTCTGACGCGATTAAGGGGGCCGAAAATCCTGTCATAGCGTTGGCGACGAGCCCGATATTCATACTTTCACTGATGATTTATGGGCTTGCGACTATATTATGGATTTTTGTCTTGCGCTCACATCCCCTTTCTCGCGCTTATATGTTTATGGCGCTCACATTTATTATCGTCCCCATAGCCTCTTGGTGGATTTTTAAAGAAAGTATTTCTATCTGGCAGGGGATAGGCATAATTCTAATCATGACAGGATTAGCAATTTCGCAGATTGGCAGTGAGAGCACGCAATAGCTTGTTTAGCTTCACGAGATAAAACTCATCAACATTGAGGAAAAACAGCCTACTTTTTAGACGTAAGTAGGCTGCATAGTTTGGGGCTTAGTTATTAAGCCCGACTTTGTAGTATTCACGGTTCCAATCGACGAAGGCTTTTACGCCGTCTTGAATGTTGCCGCTGGGTCTGTATCCGGTAAGGTCTTTTAGAAGGTCTGAGTTGGCGAAGGTTTTCGGAACATCGCCCGGCTGCATGTCCAACATGTTCATTTGAGCATCAACACCGACATTCTTTTCTATCTCTTTGATGAAATCTATCAATGGTTCGCGGAGCGAGAACCTGTTGATATTGGCCAGGACGGCCAGCTTCATACTGTCCGGAGCCAAAGTTCAGGAAACGATCGATAATTACAAAGTATTCGATTTAACGTTAGTCTTCCCGGATCTATTCCAAGTTGATCCTTAACCTGATTTGGCGTTTTAATCAGGTTGGAAATCCTTAGAAGCCTAGCCAACAATGGTTTGACCCTTTTAAGGCCTAATTTCAATCTTTGCTAAACGGGCTATTGCATCCGTATCTCCGCCTTCTGCTGCCATGCGGAGCCGTTCTGTTCCTTTTTCTTGGTCGTATTGTGGCAATTCTTTGTTGAGGTATATCTCGGCTATCCGGTATTGCACAGTTGCGTTGCTGAGTTGGCTGGGCTTTGTCCAATAGGCTAAGGCTTTGTCAAAATCTTTTTCAACGCCCCCTTCGCCCCACCAATAGGCAAAGCCTGCGACATAGGTTGATAGAGCTTCGTCCCCATGATCCGAAAAATAAGTTGCAACTTTGACCGCTCCTTCACGGTTACGCTCTATCGTTTCATTTCCATGCCATAAACCATTGACTAAGTTGAAACGTCCCCTGTTTTTTCCCGAAAATATGTCAAAATCTTCTAGTTCTCTTTCTAAATTTTCATAATTCTTGGATCTAATGATACTTAGAATCGAAACTAGAATATCATTGGCATTTCTAATTGTACCGGGATTCTTGAGAGCATCGTCAATGTTAAGAGTTGAAATTAGGCGTTCTGCTACTATTGTGCTGCCTAATTTTGAGAGATGCCCGCTGTCGGAGTATAAAATCGAACCGTCATTTGATATTTGATCACAATAGTTGTTCTGGCAATATAGCGGTACAGCTGGCAAATACTCGACATCTCTATTCTGCTCTGCGATTTTTTTGAACTGCTGTTCAATTTCTGGAATGCGAACATCTTCAACTTTTACCGACGAAGCTCTTTTACAGGGTAGCCCGAAAAAACTGGGTCTGGATATACAAGATGCAACTGAACTGATTTTTTTCGTCACGTCGTTAAACATTCCATTCGAGGCAAGTATGAAAACTTTCCTTTCGAATTTGGCGTTGTTTATTCGTGTGATGACATCGATATGTCGAGAAATAATATCCTGAGCATCAAGCTTAACATTCTTGTTGTTTTCTAGGTAAAGATATACTTGATCAGCTTGCCATGAGCGCGCCATAACGATTGGCAAGTTAGTTTCCATCGCAAAATCGATCGCCATGTTCGTGGTTTTTTGACACGATTCTATTCTTTTTCCATCAATCACCTTTCCAGCATGAGGTAAAAACAAGCATCCGTCTTCTACGATGAAAAT
>JBLWUN010000002.1:0-646874 GCA_048268905.1 Maricaulaceae bacterium
CACTTCTAAAAGGAGAATTACGCCCAGTTCCCCCCGACAGCGCGACGGGACGATGTTAGTGATTTGGCATCAAGGGCGCGCCAAAGCGGGATTTAACCGCAAAGCCAAGCCTCATGAACGGGAGGTTTAATACGACCTATGATTGCTGAATTTGAATCGCGCCATTTGATTATGGTAAACTTAGATATGGGGAACGTTCATCTGAATAAGATGAAAGAACGGGGGACAGTATGAGAGACGAGCAAGACTTGCACGGGGCATTCACTGACGCGGAAAATAGGGTGACACAGACCAGCGCGCCGCAAGCGGTAGATTATATCGAAAACCTCAAAGGCGATGACTATGATAGCCTGACCGAAACCGAGAAGGTCGCGCTTTTGGAGTCTCTGTTTGTCATCATGAAGAGCTTCGTCAATCTTGGTTACGGTCTCGACCCTGTGAATAAATTGATCGAAGAATTTGAAACGTCGAGCGAAGAACCTCCGCTTATGATAGACTACGAGGATGCAACAGATGACGAAGACTAGTAGTTTTATACCTGCCATAATTTATGCGCGTGTGTCCTCCAAGAAACAGGTCAAAGAGGGTTCGGGCCTTGAGAGCCAGAATTCCCGCTGCCGATTATATGCGCAAGCCCGTGGTTACGACGTTGTCGCCACCTTCACCGATGATATGACGGGAAGTAAAGTGCGCCGTCCGGGCATGGACGCTATGCTTGGCTATCTTAAACAGAACAAGTCTATGCCGCATGTGGTACTTATTGATGACATTAGCCGTTTGGCTCGTGGCATTGATGCTCACTGGAAGCTAAGAGACAGCATTGCTAAAGCTGGCGGTATCCTTGAAAGCCCGTCCGTGCAATTTGGTGAGGATTCCGACTCCCAGCTCATTGAGAATATGCTGGCCAGTACGTCACAACACTTTCGGCAAAAGAACCGCGAACAAACCATCTCGCGCATGAAGCAACGCTTGCGCAATGGCTATTACGTTCAGGCGCGGCCCGCTGCTGGGTATAAATACATCAAAGGTAACGGCAAAGAGATCGTGCGTGATGAACCTATTGCCTCCATCGTTCAAGAAGCCTTGGAAGGCTTTAACACGGGGCGCTTTGGCTCTGCGGGGGAAGTGCGCCAATTTCTGCAAGATCAGCCAGAGTTTCCCAAGCCCAAAAGCGGAGAAGTCACGCATGAGCGGGCGTTCGTTCTGCTTCGCAACTATACCTACGCAGGGATGCTTGATGGTCGCAACTGGGATTTAGGCATTATAAAAGGTAATCACGAGCCGATAATCCCTTATGAGGTGTTTCTTAAAAACCAAGACCTTCTTACAAGCAAAAAGCGCGTGAATAACCGCGTCAACATTGGGGAAGATTTTATCCTTCGCGGCGCTGTCGCGTGTGGCGACTGCGGTAACGCGCTGACTGCCGCGTGGAGCACGAGCAAGACCGGCAAGAAGCATCCATATTATCTTTGCCACAAGAAAGGCTGTGCAAGCTACAGAAAGTCTATAAGGCGTGACCAGCTCGAAGGAGACTTTGAAACGCTCCTGAAGGCCTTACAGCCGACAAAACAGCTATTTGATATAGCAGGTAAGATGTTCAAAGACCTTTGGGATTTTCAAACCCTGTCCAATTCAGAGCGCATCACGCGCCTGAAAGCACAGATCACGAAAATTGACACGGATATGTCCAAACTGGTCGATAAGCTCATTGACACTGAGAACGCTTTGGTGGTCTCAAAGATTGAAGATAAGATCAATCAGATGGAGCAAAACAAGCTGGCCATCGTGCAAAAATGCGGAATTTTAGCAAAGCCAAAGAGAGGCTATAGTGAAATGTTCGAACTCGCTTTGAGATTTCTCTCAAGCCCTTGGAATATATGGGAAAACGGGTCATTCATAGACCGTCGTAATGTGCTGAAATTGGCCTTTACAGGGCAAGTACCCTATACCCGTGAAAACGGGTTTTCGAACCCCAAAATATCGTTACCTTTCAAAGTCTTAGGTAGTTTTGAAAGCACTAAAAAGGGAATGGCGCACCCGACAGGATTTGAACCTGTGACCTCTGCCTTCGGAGGGCAGCGCTCTATCCAGCTGAGCTACGGGTGCATTGATGGGGGGTTTACGGTATTGTCGCCGCGCTTGCAATGGGGTTAATCCGCAAAAATTGCGTCTGTCATTCGATATTATTTTGATTGAATTTAGAGCCGAATTTGCCCAATAACAGCGCATGATACGTTCCGTTTTTTCCGCTTTGCTTGCTTCCACTCTGTTATTGATCGGCGGGTGCGGGCAGGGCGGCACTGTGGACGGGAAGGTTGCGGCCGCGCGTGTGCGCAACGATGGACCGGCGATCTGGGTGGTCAAGGATCACGATAGCGAACTTTTTCTATTTGGGACCGTGCACCTATTGCCCAGCGATCTTGATTGGCAAAAAAAGGATATGACGGACGCGTTTGACAAGTCTGGCACGGTTTTTTTTGAAATCGATACAGGCCCCGCCGCGCAGTTGCAGGCGAGTATACTCACGCAGCAGCTCGGTTTTCTCGAAAGCGGGCAGAAATTATCCGATAAGCTTGATGGGTATCAGATTAAGCTACTCGAGGCGGCGGCGAATAATGGCGGGCTTCCGCGCGAAACGCTGGATACCATGCGTCCATGGCTGGCGAGCGAGTTTTTGACGGTCGCGGCGGCGACAAATGCGGGGCTTTCGCCGGAGCTTTCGGCAGATGAGGCCCTTAAAAGCCGCGCAGCAAGGCTCCGAAAGAACGTGATCTATCTTGATACGGTCGAGCACCAAGTGCGGGCATCGGCAGATCAGCCGGAATTTGTTCAAAAAATAATGCTGGTGGACAGCCTTGAAGGCTTTAACGGCGCAGGCCGCAACCTATCGCGCATCGCAGAGGCATGGTCGGTGGGGCAAACCGACTTTTTGACACGCACAACGGCCGCGGCCTTGGCTGCCACATCAACGGAGCTTTACAATGCGTTGCTTAAAGAGCGCAATATTGAATGGGCCTCTGTGTTTACACGGTTTATGGAGGGCAACGAAACCGGCTTTGCGGCCGTGGGGACAGCGCACTTACTGGGCGATCATAGTGTACAAAACTTGCTTCGGGATCAGGGTTACACGGTTTCGCGCTACTATGCGTTCCAAGGCGAAAACGTTATCCGTTCTGCGCTCGAGTAAGTCTCATTAACCTGAATATAATGGTCCTGTGATAGCTGCCTATAAAAAGGGAGGCGGGTTCGTGAATTCAGTAAAGATATTGCCGGTGATTATGTCGGGCGGACCCGGCTCCAGATTGTGGCCGCTATCTCGCAAAGCGATGCCCAAGCAATTGCTTGCGCTCGTGACCACTGAAACGATGGTTCAGGAAACAGCCCGAAGATTTACTGGACATCAGTTTCTTCCACCTGTTTTTATTTGCAATGAGTTGCATGCGGCGCCTATTCGTCAGCAAATGACCGAAATTGGCCGCGATATTGACGCGATTATTGTCGAACCGGTGGGCAGAAACACGGCCCCCTGCGCCGTTGTTGCGGCCTGCTACGCCGCAGAGACTTATCAGGATGCCTATGTGCTCCTGGTCCCTGCTGACCACCATATTCAAGATCCTGCGGCCTTTCGCGCCGCCGTCGAAGCTGCCATTCCGGCCGCGAATGCCGGACAATTGGTGACATTTGGTATCGCCCCGGCCTATGCGGAGACCGGATATGGGTACATCCAAAAAAGCGCCGAAACCTATCCCGGCGTTTTTGGCGTGAAAGCCTTCAAGGAAAAACCAGATGCCGCTACTGCGGCAGAGTATCTGTCCAGCGGGGAATATGTTTGGAATGCGGGTATTTTCTTGTTCTCGCCAACCGCCTTTCTAGCGGAGGTCGAGACGTTTGCGCCTGACATTCGCTCGGGCGCGCAAAAGGCTTATAACGCCGCCGTTCTTAAAGAGGGGTCACTGTGTTTGGACGAGGCGGCCTTTGCCGCTTGCCCCGGAGAATCCATTGACTATGCCGTGATGGAGGCAACGCAAAAAGCCGCCGTTGTACCTTGTGACATCGGATGGAGTGATATTGGCTCGTTCGCAGCGCTCAAAGACGCCCGCTGCGACGGAAGTGGAAATGCGTTGTCGGGAGATGTAATTACTGTAAATACGAGTAACAGCCTTGTCATTTCGGACGGACCTTTGGTAAGTACCGTTGGAATAGATAATGTGGCTGTCATTGTTCACGACGGGCAAATTCTTGTGGTTGATTTAGAGGCTGCTCAGGACGTAAAAGAGGTCGTGAGCGCCTTGAAAGCGTCGGGACGTCAAGATTGTTTGTAGCCGGATTTACAGAATTAAAAGAGGTCTCCGATGAGTAAAACAAACCGTTATTTTGGAACGGATGGCATTCGCTGCAAAGCCAATAGCGGTCCGTTAAGCGCGGAAAATGTTCTGCGGCTTGCCGTTGCTGCGGGGCGTTTTTACAAAGCTAAATCGGGCACCTATTGCCGTGCGGTGATTGGACGGGATACGCGAAGTTCTGGCGACATGATCGAAGCGGCAATCGTATCAGGTTTGACGTCCGTGGGCGTGGACGTTGAGCTTTGCGGCGTCATTCCGACGCCCGGGGTCTCAATTTTAACCGATATATCGAAAGCCGATTTTGGCGTGATGATTACGGCCTCGCACAACCAGTTTGAAGACAATGGCATAAAGTTCTTCAGCCACGACGGATTTAAGCTATCTGACGAGGATGAATTGGCCATCGAGGCGCTTATTGATGACGCGGATTTAATCGAACGCGCAGCGCCATCTGTTATTGGCGGGGCGCGTCATTTTCGAGGTCGGCAAGTCACATACAAAGACGCGGCCGCCGCGACGTTTCCATCACACCTCGACCTTTCAGGCATGAAGGTCGTTTTGGACTGCGCGAACGGCGCGGCATATGAAACCGCTCCCGCAATTTTTTCTGCGTTGGGTGTAACGGATCTGATCGTCATTGGCGCGAGTCCCAACGGACATAATATCAATAAAGATTGCGGTTCAACCCGGACGGATCTTTTGTCAAAAACGGTGAGGGGGACAGGCGCGGATATTGGCATCGCGCTGGACGGAGACGCGGACCGCCTGATTATGTGCGACGAGTCCGGAACTATTATCGACGGCGACCAATTGTTGGGATTGCTGGGCAGTGGTTGGCATGCGGCGGGAAATTTGTCCAAGACCGGTGTTGTGGCAACCGTGATGTCAAACCTTGGTCTTGAACGCTTTTTCGGCGGTCTTGGTCTTGACTTGATAAGAACAAATGTCGGGGACAGACATGTGGCGGCCGTCATGCGGTCTCAAGGTTACAATTTGGGCGGAGAACAATCCGGACATTTGTTGATGACTGATTTCTTCCCGACCGGGGACGGGACGGTTGCGTCGCTTCAGGTTCTGGCGGAGATTGTCCGCGCACAGAAGCCTGTCAGTGAGGTTTTGAATGTGTTTGAACCTGTGCCTCAACTTTTGAAGAATGTGCGCTATAGCGGCCCGTCGCCAATGGCCTCTCCTGCGCTTCAAGATGTTATTGCGCAGGCCTCCGCTGAAATGGGTAGCGGGGGACGAATCCTTGTTCGGGCATCGGGAACGGAGCCCGTGATAAGAGTTATGGCCGAAGGGGATGATGCCGCGATGGTTGCGCGCGTGACGAGCGAAATCGCAGCCTTTATAACAGGAATTTAAACCAGGCCGCGCGGGGCAAGAGCCGCAGAGTTTACTCTGCGGCGTCTTTTTTCACGCTTGCCTTTTTCGCAGGTGCTTTTTTTGCTGCCGGTTTCTTTGCTGTGGTCTTCTTTGCCGCCGGTTTTTTCTTTGCAGCGGGCTTTTTCTTGGCAGCTGGTTTCTTTTTAGCGGCGGCTTTTTTGCCGCCTTTCGCTTCTTTTTCAGCAATATATTCAAGCGCCATTTCCACCGTTATATCCTCCGGGTTGGTACCTTTGGGGATCGTGGCATTGACCTTTTCATATTTGACGTAGGGGCCGTAACGGCCGTCCATGATTTTAATGGGTTTCTCGGTGGTTGGGTGCAAGCCAAGGTCCTTTAGAACGGTGCCTGCGCTACGTCCTCGGCCCGGATTAGCGCGCTTTTCAGCAAGCAGCGTAACGGCGCGGTTGAGGCCAATTTCAAACATTTCATCTGCAGTGGGGAGGTTCACATAGGTTCCCGCGTGTAAAATATAGGGGCCAAAACGTCCGATGGCTCCAGAAATTTTCTTGCCGTCTTCGGGATGAATGCCGACTTCGCGAGGAAGACTTAAAAGGCGCAGAGCTTTCTCAAGGTCAATGCTTTCATACGGCCAATTTTTGGGTAGGCTTGTGCGTTTCGGTTTGGCTTCTTCACCAAGCTGGACATAGGGCCCAAACCGACCGGTTTTCAAAAATACGTCGATACCGGTTTCTGGATCCTGACCCAGCATTTTGTCTTCTGCAGGTTCCGCTTCGTCGCCTTGTCCAAAGGGGCGTGTGAATTTGCAATCCGGATAGTTTGAGCAACCGATAAACGCGCCGTAACGACCGATTTTGAGGCTAAGCTCGCCATCTTCGCAAACCGTGCATTTGCGTGGGTCAGAGCCGTCTTCTTTGTCAGGGAATACGAGCGGGCGCAAAGACACGTTGAGCGCGTCAAGCACATGGGTGACGCGCAGGTCTTTTGTTTCATCCACTTGAGCCGAGAATTGCTCCCAGAAATCTCTGAGTAGTTTCTTCCAGCTCAGCTCGCCGGCTGATACTTTGTCCAGACGCTCTTCAAGGTCCGCCGTGTAATCATATTGGACATATTTTGCGAAGAAGTTTTCGAGGAAGGCAATAACCAGTCGGCCTTTATCTGCGGGCACAAACCGCCTTTTATCAAGCGTAACATAGTCGCGGTCTTGAAGGACTTTAAGGATAGAGGCGTAAGTGGACGGGCGGCCAATGCCGAGTTCTTCCATCGCTTTAACGAGGCTCGCTTCCGAATAGCGCGGAGGTGGCTGCGTGAAATGCTGATCGGCCTTCGTCTCTTTTGAGGTCGCACCATCACCTTTATAGACGGGAGGAAGGACGCGGTCATCCTCTTCCTCATTGTCCGTATCTGTTGATGTCGTTTCCGTATAAAGTTTGAGAAAGCCATCGAAGCGAACAACAGAGCCTGTTGCGCGCAGGCCAACCGTATTCTCATTGTCGCCAATTTCGATGGTCGTGCGTTCCATGCGCGCATTTTCCATTTGGCTGGCCATGGCGCGGCGCCAAATCAGATCATATAACTTTTGTTGGTCACCGGAGAGGCCAACTTTTGAAGGATGACGCCGAAAGCTTGTTGGGCGAATGGCTTCGTGAGCCTCTTGCGCATTCTTGGCCTTATTTTTAAAGATTCGCGGCTCGGCAGGGCAATAGTCTTGTCCGAAGTCAGATAAGATTGTCGCGCGGGCATCGGAAATGGCCTCGCCGACCATAGAAATGCCATCTGTTCGCATATAGGTGATTAAGCCTACGGTTTCGCCGTCGACATTTATACCTTCATACAGCTTTTGCGCTGTCTGCATGGTTCGCGTCGCTGAAAATCCAAGCTTTCGTGACGCATCTTGCTGTAGAGTTGATGTCGTAAACGGGGCATAAGGCTTCCGCTGGACCGGTTTCGCCTCGACAGACTGAATGGACATCTTGGCCGCCTCGACTTTGGCTTTCGCCGCCAATGCCTGTGCCTCGTTGCCGAGTGAAAACTTCTCGAGCTTTTCGCCATCAAGCGTTATGAGCTTTGCATTAAAGGTTGTCCCTTTGCTGGTCTCAATTTCGCTGTCGATGGTCCAATATTCTTGGTTTTTGAACTGCTCGATTTCGGTTTCGCGCTCGCAAATAAGCCGCAGAGACACGGATTGCACACGTCCGGCAGACCTTGCACCGGGGAGTTTTCGCCAAAGAACAGGGGACAGCGTGAAGCCAACCAAGTAATCCAGCGCCCGCCGTGCGAGATAGGCCTCCACAAGTTCCATATCGAGTTGACGTGGATTGGCGATCGCATCTGTCACAGATTTCTTCGTGATGGAATTGAACACGACGCGCTCGATGTGTTTGTCTTTAAGAGCTTTTTTCTTGGATAAAACTTCGAGCAAGTGCCAAGAGATGGCTTCACCTTCGCGGTCCGGGTCGGTTGCGAGGATGAGTTTATCTGAATTTTTAAGGGCCGCGACAATGTCATTGATGCGCGTTTTAGATTTCGCATCGACCGCCCATGTCATTTCGAAGTCGGAGTCGGGGTCCACAGAGCCGTTCTTTGAAGGAAGGTCTCTAACGTGCCCGAAACTGGCGAGCACCTTGTAGTCTTTGCCGAGGTATTTTTCGATAGTTTTAGCTTTCGCCGGGCTCTCAACAATAACAAGATTCATAGATTTACCAACTGGACGCCGTGTATGGGGCGATTGAAAATTGCGCGCACATTTGGGGGAAGGGACGCTCAATGTCAACAAGGGTTGCAGAGATTGCTAGGCGGAGCGCCGCCGTTGCTCCGTTTTGTCCATAATGTCAGGGGTTTGAGGGAGCCATTTATGTAGCATAAGAATCAACTCCTCTTGACTAATCGGCTTGGCGAGGTAGTCGCTCATACCCGCCTCAAAGTACGAATCCCGATGTGTTGCCATGGCGTGAGCCGTAACGGCAATGATGGGGACCGCAGGTTTGAGATCGCGTTTTTCAAGGGCACGGATCGCTAAGGTTGCCTGCTTTCCGTTCATAACAGGCATCGAAATGTCCATGAGGATAAGATCGTAAGGGTCTTTGCAGTGACTTTCGACGGCGGCTTTTCCGTCAAACTTAAATGTCACGTCAAATTGCTCCTTGTCGATCATGTTTTCCAGAACCATTCGATTGATTTGGTTGTCCTCTGCAATCAGGATGCGTGGCTTTCCTCGCTTCTCCGCCGTCTTGATGGTCTCCTGGGCGGTATTGGGCGCAGGCTGTTGAGGCTGAGGCTGTTGCTGTTGTTGGGGGGGCGCTGCGTCCACGACAGCCTCAATAGGCGCATAGGAGCGGGGTGGCGAAGGTTCCGAATGCGTCACCGGACTTTTTTCGGTTGATAGGGTTGAGACGAATTGTTCGCTGGCTTTTTGCGCTGCTTCGCTCGCGCTTGGCGCGTCGGTTTTTTGATCTGTCTTATTGTTTATAAGATTTGCCGGGAGACCCTTAAGCAAGGAGACCTGCTGCTCTGTTATATTGTCCAAAACGGCGTTCATGAGCGCTTTTAAAGTTATCGGCGCGTTGATTGTTTGGACATTCATGTTGCGGGCAAAGCGCTCGGTTTTGTTTTCATTCGTATCAGATCTAAGAACGATGAATTTCGCGCCGGTCGCGAACGGGCTTGAACGAAAGCGGTCCAATAGGGAGAGTGCATCGACGCCAGATTTATTGTCTTCCACGACGATAAGCGGGTTTTGAGAGTTCTTGCCCATATTCTGTTGTAGGTATTTAAGCGCGGCAGTTCCCTTTTCATGCGTTGAGACGTTTACGCCAATGGCGGAGAATTTATTTGCAAGTGCGGTTCTGTTCTTTTCGTTGTGGCTGATGATGACCATTTGAACATCGTTGGAATAAGTCGGGGAAAGTGCATTCTCGCCTTCTCCATATTGCTCAAGCATGATGTCAAACCAGAAGGTAGACCCTTCACCTTCCTGTGAGCGAACACCTATTTTACCGCCCATCATTTCCACAAGGCTCCGCGAAATAGCGAGGCCAAGCCCGGTTCCGCCATAATCGCGCGTCGTCGAGCTCTCGGCTTGAGTGAATTTCTGAAAAACCATGTCGAGCTTGTTGGAGGGAATGCCGATTCCGGTATCCTTTACCGACACGGAAAGCTTGTAATATTTTCCAATGGTTTTGCCGCGAATATCCACCGTTACGCCGCCGCGATTGGTGAACTTAATTGCATTGCCCACGATATTCGTGAGGACTTGGCGGATACGTCCGGCATCCCCGCGGGCCATTTTCCGAAGATTGTCATTGAATTTGACGCGCAGTTCAATGTCTTTCTCTCGGGCTTTATTGTCGAGCAGATTGATGACGTCTGTCGCCATTGTTTTTATCTCGAACGGTGCAATATCCAGGTCAAGCTTGTCCGCCTCAATTTTGGAAAAATCGAGAATGTCATTCAGGATCGTTGTGAGGGCTGACCCTGAACGATAAATGATTTCGGCAAACTTTTGCTGTTCTTCCGGAAGGCCCGAGCGCATGAGAACTTCGGTCATCCCCAAAATACCGTTCATTGGCGTGCGCAGCTCATGGCTCATATTCGCGAGGAATTCCGACTTGGCGCGGCTAGCGGCCTCTGCTTTGTCTTTTTCGCGCAGAAGTTCGCTTGTTTGGCTTTCCAGACGTTGATCCCGGAGCCTTATCTCCATTAGCATTTCGTTGAAGTTTTCGGCCAGATTGCCCATTTCGTTGTCAAACCCGCGCGCAGCCCTCAAGTCATAATTATTCGTTTGCTTAACGTCTGCCATGGTTTGGGCTAAATCATCGATCGGTTGCGTGAGACGTTGACTGAAGAAACGACCCAATGTGTAGGCGAGACAAATAACAATTGGGATGATCGCAATTGCAATAATGAGGTAGTTCACAACGGTTCGCGTCAGAGCGTCAAGCCGGGTTTCGGATGCGATCACGCCGACAATTTCGTTGTCAATAAAAATGGGCTTTTGCGAAATAAGCAGATTGTCCCTGTATATATACCCCACAGACGCGGATGTTTCGAGAGGGAAGGTTTTCAATTCCGCAAGGTTCGTATCCGAGACGTGTTTCGGTGTATATGATTTTTGGATGTAGCGATTGATCGGAACGCCTTCTGCGGAATAGACGACAACCGTATTCACATCAGGGAGTGTTTTAAAGATATTCAGAGAGTCTTTAATTGTTGCATTATCATCAAAGACGAGCGCGGCTGCGATATTGTTCCCAACTAAGTTTAGCCGCACCAGTTGTTCATTTTGCAAGTCGCGTTTGAAACGCCCTGTTTCAAAAAGAATGAAACATACGCTCACAATAAACATAGCAGTGGTCGCAACAATCGTACTGAGGATTGCTATTTTTAGCTTTAGGGACTGCTTTTTAAATGCATCATGAAAACCGATCATTCGCCAGGCTCCACGGAGAGACTTAGGATCTTGGAACTTGGCTTTATCCGAGCTTCGGACATGGCAACTGAATTGACGGTAAATTTGAGCGATTTAGCGATCCTCTGAATCGACATGCACCCGCCCAATAAAGTGAAGCGGGGGGAGTCTCCGACGGTTAAAGTTCCGCTATCGTGAAAAGTTTTGAAGTCAAATTTATCTGCGCTTTTGCTGCCTGAAACAAAGAAGACGTCACATATTGTGTTTATTTTTTCGCCTATTTGAAAGTGGCGAATTTCCAAGGACCGCTCGTGAATGTCTTTTCCGCTAAGCTCATCCAGCGCTGCTCTCATCGGAGCTGTCGCATTGGTACAAATACGAAAGTTGTTCCTTTGCGTATCTTCCTCTTGGGGCCATTCGCTAAAGCGTGCGAGATTGAAAAGGATTGCGGCTTTTACTTGGTTTTCATTGGGCGATGAGGCAGACGCATGGGCACCTTGAAAAAGCGCCGAGGTTATTAAAACCGCAAGGATATGTCGGGCCGATTTTCCCAAACTAAAACTTTGCCCCGAGAGAGAGAGATAATTGATGGCGGTCCTTCGGCTGTATTCCTTCGAGGTTTTGATAAATTGGCTCACCAATTTCCGCCGATAGGCTGTAGCTGCAGTCGTCTTTTGGACAGATTTTAACAAAGGCCGTTCCGTAGACTTTGGTGCCGCCAAAATTATCTGGATTTGTGATGCTTGCGGGGAAAGGAATGGGTTGAGGCACCAAAAGGGAGTCGTCTTGTCCCGCTATAGACAGGTTTTTGCGTACGGAAATCCTCAGGCCTGGTTGAAACCAATGAAGTTTTGAGTACTGCGCGGAGACAGCAGCACCGTAATTGTGACCCAGCCGATACCCATTGTCATTGGCGCCTGTTCGAAGCGTACCATTTATATTTGCCGCAAATTGGAGGTTATCAATGTAGTGAGAGTAGTTTGCCGCTCCTGCAATATCGACGGTCCCTGATCCAATTTGCATAGTATAGGGTAGGCGCTCTAATGTTCCCGTGCCGTTTCGTGGTGTATCACCTTTTTTATCGATGGACCCAGTCGGCAAACGAAGGCCGGCCGTGAATTGTAACGCGGACCGTCTTGATGTCCGCGCTTGATAGCTGACATTCAATCCAATATCCCCAATGCCATCAGATTTCAGCGTAAAGTCGGAAAACCCCGGTACAGAACTGATATGTTCCGTGGATTGCGAGATGTAAGGGATGCTGATGCTGGCAAAAACCTTATCGTTGAGGGCGTATGTGCCTGAAAAGGCATGAACATACTGGCAAATATATGTTGGAAGGACCGGAAAGTTTTGACTCGTGCGTACGTCTCCCGGCGAAAAAAGGACATCGTCAAATGTGAGGTCCGTTGTTCCCGATCTGTAACCTCCGGAACTTGAGCGCCGATAGGTATAGGAAAATGCCCAGCGCTGCTCTTCCGATGTGTTCTCATCCCCGTATTCATTGACCTCAATTTTGAGAAGGTCCTCGAGCGCCATGTCCGCAAATTCGGTCGGTGTAGATTGTGCAAAGGCAGATGGACAACAAGCGGCCAGTAAAATAGCAGCGCCCAAATAGCGCGCCTGGCTGCGTTTGCATGATTGGATATTTATTCGGATTGACATTATAATTCGCGCCCAAAATAACATTCTCCGTGTATTTAAGCTCAAATGGTTAATTTGCTGGAAATTCGAACTCGTATTTTTGGAAAAATCTGGCGAAAGCACAACTTTATATGGCGTAGTTCAAACTCATTCGTCCATCAGGTTCAACGTGAATGTCCCCGACGAGTTCAAGTTCTAGTAACGCGGCGATCGCGACAGGTGCCGCCAGACCGGACGCGCGGATGAGGTCGTCTTTCGATGTCGGCGTTGATGACATCAGGGACACGAGCACATCGCGCGCCTTGTCAACGTCGTCGTCGGAGACCTCGGGGGATGGCGTGCTATGTGAAAAGAAATTCTCGGGCTCTTGCAAGGACAGACGAGGGACATCGTTGAGGACGTCGAGTATATCGTTAAGATTCTCGATCAGCGTCGCGCCTTGACGAATGAGCCGGTTGCAACCCTTGGTTCTCGGGTCCAGCGGCGAACCTGGGGCCGCCATAACTTCCCGGTTTTGCTCAAGCGCATATCTCGCTGTAATCAGCGTCCCAGAGCGTTCAGCGGCTTCAATGACCACGACCCCCAGGCAAAGGCCGGAAATGATACGGTTCCGGCGCGGAAAGTCTCTTGCTGTGGCGCGGTATCCAAGCGGGCTTTCGGAGATTAAGGCGCCTTTTCGCTTTATATCCTCAAAAAGGTCCGCGTTTTGACTGGGATATACATGATCTACGCCTCCGCCAAGGACGGCGGCTGTACCTGTTTCAAGGGAACCAGAATGTGCGTTGGTATCGATACCGCGCGCAAGTCCAGAGACGATCGTATAACCGGCCTCACCAAGCTCTCGGGAAATCTTTTGGGCAAATTTTTGCCCCATGGCTGAAGCATTTCGAGACCCGACAATGGCAACACACGGGCGGCTTAAAATTTCAGGTCGTCCCCAAACGCAAATCAGCGGAGGCGGTGGGTCTAGGGCGCGCAAGTAAATGGGATAATCAGGCTCGCACAATGCGAGTAAATTTATACCCAGTGACGCTAACGCATCCATCTCCGCTTCAATGTGATCCGCGTCTGGCACGGAAACTGGCTTGCCGCGAAGCAGGGCAGGGAGAGATTGGATCGCCGAACTCGCTGAGCCATATCTCTGTAAAAGCGCTCTGAAGGCGACGGGACCAATCGTCGGCGTTCGAATAAGGCGGAGCCAATCGCGCTTTTCAGCATAAGAAAGTGCGTAGGTTTCGACGTCCACGGCTTATGTCTTTTGGCCGATTTTAGGCTCTGTTCCTGCGGCAATGCGTTTTATATTTTCGGTGTGGCGGACAAAAATGACGACAGCAAGAACAGCCGCCATAAGGGCCACGTTGCTTCGGCCCATAAAAATCGCAAATATGGGTGCGGTCGCGGCCGTGCAGAGAGCGGCAAAAGATGACATTTTAAAGAGGCGAGCGGTAATGAGCCAAGTTAAGGCGGCAATAAGTCCAACGGGCCACGCGGCTGCCAGAAGACAGCCAAAAAAAGTTGCGACGCCTTTTCCGCCGTTAAATTTAAGCCATATGGGAAAGCAGTGACCGATCAGTGCAGCCGCACCGGCGGCAAGACCGTAAGGCAGGCCAAAAAAGTGGTTGATAAGAAGCGTGGCAAGCGCGGCTTTCCCCGCATCAAAGAACAATGTCAGGGCGGCAAGGTCTTTTCGTCCGGTGCGCAGCACATTCGTCGCGCCTATATTGCCAGAGCCAATTTTACGTATATCGCCTTGGCCGAAAATTCGGGCAATAAAAAGCCCGAAGGGCAGTGAGCCGAGGAAATATCCTGCTACTATAGCGAGAGCGAGTGATTGGTAATCCATGCTGAGAACGTGCCGAAAATCAGCAAGTCTGTCAAAGAAAAACCATCCTAAAATGTACGCCCAAATTTGAAGAAAAAGGAGGAGGTGTCGTCGCTTCCGTAGGAGCCGCCTAAGAAGGCCGGTCCGAGCGGCGTATCAATGCCGAGGTAGAATGTGCCCGCCAGAGCGTTAACCGTTTCCTCGCTTTCAAAGAACAGGACAGGAAATTCCACATATTCCCCGATCACGCCCACATAAATCGGCAATTCAAGCAATTGCCCCCGTTCTGTGATGCGTTTGAAGGCTTCAACGGATAAGAACTTGTACTCATCTGCAACAATTGAATTGTTTCCATAGGCGCTCATCTGCCGAAAGCCGCCGAGCGAAAAGCTGCCGCTACCAAGTCCGTGCCGGTCGGGCGAGTTCCCGTAGCGCACATTCCACAATGTTCCGTAGTCACCAATTGAAAAGGCCCCCAGCCAGGCGGCCTCAAATTGGTCGATTTCATAGCTGTTTTCTCTATCTAGATCAAAGATTCGCGTCACGCGCGCTTTGAGCTTTTGGCCCGATGTCGGCCAATCATTTCGGTCGAAAGTATCCACGCCAAAATAGACGCCTGCCGACCCCAAGTTGAGCTTTACCGGGTCCGAGCTGCCGTCAATATCAACGGTTTCTGATATTTTTTGATTGGAAAAAGCGCCTTCGAATGCAAATATTCCCCAGCTTCCAAGTTCTCGGCCAATTCGGCCTCGAACGCCAATGTCGCGTCTCCACAGGTCAGGAAGACGTTCTCCAAACAGCTCAAATTTTTCCTTGTGGTAGGTGGCAAAGAGTTCCGGCTGTACGAAGTAGCGCCCCGATTTTCCGAAGGGCTGATAAAGCTCAGCAGACAGACCGAGATCTGTCCCAAATTCCCCAGAAAGGCTGATATCGCCGCCATTTCTACCCAAAGGTTTACGCGTTATTCGGGCCAAAATTGAATAGGTTGAATTCCCGTCAAAGTCATTGGTGGCATTCAGGCCCACTTGAACGAGGTTGCGGCCTAGGGGATTTTTTTCGATTCTGAGCACGGTTTCACCTTTGGACCGGCCAATGTCCACTTCGCCAAATCCGCCAAATGATGCAATTTCGCGCAGGCGGCGCTCTTGATCTTTGTCGTCTAATCTGTGTCCTTTTTGCCATTCCAGCCGGCGTTGCAATACGGTGTTATCTATTGTCGTATTGTTGGCGATACGGACTTTTGAGGGCTGTTCTTTAATTTTGTAGGCGTCTGAGTTCCGCCGCATCGGTGCGGCCTTGGCTTTGATCTCCAGCAGTCTTTCGCGCACGGCTTCACCTGTGATACGTCCCGCTTCAAGCCCTTCAGCGGCGCGCTCATAACCTGCCGTGGTAATGTCGATGTCCTCGTTCGGTCGAAGATAGAGGATTTCACCTTTGTAGGCGGCAAGCTCTTCTTGCACTTTTTGCCAAATGACAATGGTCGTAATTTGGTTTGCCGTGGACGCTACCGAAATACCCGGTGTTGGATCAATGGGGTCGTTTGAGACGTCAATCGCAATGATGATATCGGCGCCCATGTCCTTTGCGGCCTGTATGGGAAGGTTTGAGGAAAGCCCTCCGTCCACATATAAACTTGACCCAATTTGCCGAGGCGGGAAAACACCGGGCACAGCCATGCTGGCCAGTATGGCTTCGACGACGTCGCCTTTTTCAAAAACGGTTTTTTGACCCAGATGTAGGTTTGTGGCGATGGCGCGAAAGGGAATGATCATGTCATCAAAGTTCATGTCAATCGGGACTTCGCGCAAGATTTGGCGGTAGTAGCTTTTTAATCCCTGCATAGAAGATAAGCCGCCCGGCAGCTTCAGGCCATCCGCGCCGTAGCTGGCGACATTTCCGGAATAATATTGGGCTTCGCGCTCTTTTTCGATGAATGACTTGTCGCGCCGCGGCACTTGCCCACGAAAAAGGGTCCCCCAATCATTGTCCGTTAGAATATCGCTGATGTCATTTGCTGAATACCCATTTGCATAAAATGCGCCGACCACCGCGCCCATGCTTGTGCCTGTAATACAGTGCACAGGAATTTCCAGTTCGTCCATGACTTGCATGACGCCCACTTGCGTGCTGGCTTTCGCGCCGCCGCCGCTCAGCACAAGGCCCACATCCAGGCCGTCACTATCCAAATCGTCACAGGCAAAAGACGCCGAAGCAAACGCAAGCGTCAATGAAAATGCGAGCAGGAGATATTTTGCAGTCCTCATAAAAGCTTTCTGAGCGTTGCCCATTTAACTTATGGTTAAGACTTGCTAAAAATACACACAAATCCGACCGCGGATTGAAAATTCAACGAATTGATAATCATATACACATATGGCGTAAAAAGAAGTGTTGGCTTCGGCCTGGGAGGCTGCAATTATAAAACGAACGCCGCATAGTGAAGTTGAGAATCCCGTTTTGAACGAACTGGATGACGAGTCTATTGGATTGGCGCTGAGTTCCTCAAATATCGGGATTTGGAAGTGGGATATCCGCACGAATAAAGCAATATGGTCATCGTCGCTTTATAAAATTACGGGTTTCGAACAAGGGGATCACGAGGCTCAATTGCGAGAGAAACTTCACCCCGAGGATGCTCTCGCCTTTAAAGCGGCCATCAAGGCTCATTTAAGTGATCACGTTCCCTATGATGTGAATGTTCGAATCCGCAAAGACGGCGAAGCTTATAATTGGTTCCACATACAAGGGCAGGCTGTTTGGGATGAGAACGGCGAGCCGCTTTATATGTCGGGGACGATGATCGACATTTCTAAGGCTGTTGAGTTGCAAGAGAAGTTGGAACGAAGTGAAAAAGAGCTCCGCCTGATCTTTGACAATGTGCCTGCAACCATTTGGTTTAAAGATTCTGAGAACCGAATTCTTCGGGCAAACCAAAAAGCTGCCGACTCTCTGGGCATGAGTGTTGAGGCGCTTGAGGGCGCGGATACTTATAAATTGTTTCCTGAAATAGCAAAAAAATATCATGATGATGACCTCGCCGTCATCAATTCTGGAACGGCGCGCATTGGTATTATCGAGGAGTATTTACCGATTAATGGTGAGCGGCGCTGGGTTAGCGCGGACAAGATACCTTATACCGA
The DNA here is from genome assembly GCA_048268905.1 of Maricaulaceae bacterium. GTDB lineage: Bacteria > Pseudomonadota > Alphaproteobacteria > Caulobacterales > Maricaulaceae > JACOMS01. Next base: position 17,701 of record JBLWUN010000002.1, read on the forward strand.
CCCCGATACACATGAGGACTTCGTCTTTGTTGTTGCCACAGACGTAACGGCGCAAAAAGAAATAGAGGCGCAGTTGAGACATAGCGAAGAGCAACTTGCGAAAGTCGTGGACGCTAGTTTTGATGGGTTTTGGGAACTCAATATTCCAAAAAATGAAATTTTTATTTCGCGGCGATTTTACGACCTTATGGGCCGCTCTATGCCTTTGGCGGATAATCACGTTCCCGAGTGGCGAGAATATGTGTTCGGCGAAGACCGGATCGCTGTTAACGAGACCGTCGCCAAACATGCGGCGTCAAATGGTATTGTGCCGTATGTTTGTGAAATCCGCTGCTTCCACCAAAATGGATCGGTGGTGAATCTTTTAACCCGAGGTAAAATAATCGAATGGACGGCTGAGGGTGCGCCGCTTCGGATGATAGGAACGTTTACAGACTTAACCCAATTGAAGACCTCCGAAGAAGCATCGATTCGGCTCGGGCGACGCCTAGAGGTTGTGGCCAACAGTTCAAGTGTTGGGCTTTGGGACTGGCCTATGGATGGCAGCGAAGAAATTTGGTGGTCACCTGTGTATTTCGCGTTGCTGGGAATGGAGAGTGGTGAGGTCACGCCTTCGACGGAGGCCTTTCAGCGCCTTCTCCATCCTGACGACAAGGTGGTTTTTGAGAGTGGATTGGAGGCGCACATTTCGGAGGGTGCGCCATTTGGCCTAGAGTGCCGACTTAGACATAAAACTTTGGGATATCGGTGGTTTCTCGTTTCAGGCAAGGCGCGCTTGGACGGCCATGGCTCACCCGTACGCATGCTCGGATCTTTTACCGATATTCACGAGCTCAAAGCCGCAAATTTGGCGCTAGAGCATTACACACATCAACTCGAAGCCGCGAACCGAGAATTGGATCAGTTCACATATGTCGCCTCGCACGATTTGAAGACGCCTTTGAGGGGGATGCATTTGCTTGCAGACTGGATTGAAGACGATTTGGGCGACGCGCTCACGGACGATGTGAAATCGCATGTTGACCGCCTACGCAATCGAACAACCCGAATGGAAGCTTTGCTCGCCGATATTTTAGCCTATTCAACGGCAGGTAAGACCGAGTTCATTATCGAAAAAGTCGACACCGCGGAAATTATAGACGAGGTGGTTTCGTGGGCAGGGACGGGGAATTCATACCGCGTTGTTCGGCCAAATGTGCTCCCCATTTTAGACGCGCCAAAATCGCCGCTTCAGCAAGTTTTTTTAAATCTTATCGGCAATGCGATGAAGCATCATGACCAAGAGAAGGGCGTGATCTCGATTATGCATCGTGAATTTGAGAATCATCACGAGTTTTCGATCGAAGATGACGGACCGGGAATTCCCGCAGAGTATCAAGAGCTCGTTTTCAAAATGTTCAAAACACTCAAAACGAGAGATGAGGTGGAGGGCAGCGGATTAGGGCTCGCAATTGTTAAAAAACTCGTGTCCGCAATGGGGGGAGATATATGGCTCGAGTCAGGGCAAGAACAGCGCGGCTCCACCTTCTACTTTAAAATTCCGAAAGACATAAAACCCCGTGATATATTGATCGCGTAGCGCTTAGTCGTCGTCGCGGCCGAAATTGGGGGCGGCTTTATCTTGCCCCGCATCAATAATACGCCTGCGGATATCGCGCGTCTTGGAAAAATGCGTCATGAGCGTCTCGCCGTCATCCCAGCGGATAGCCCGTTTGAGCGCCGTCAAGTCTTCGATAAACCTGTCGACGACTTCGAGGACACTGTCTCTGTTTTGTAGAAATACATCTCGCCACATTTCTGGGTCAGACGCCGCAATTCTCGTAAAATCTCGAAATCCACCTGCGGAGAATTTTACCACCTCGTTTTGCGTCACCGTTTCCATATCCACCGCTGTCCCCACAAGCGTGTAGGCGATCAGGTGAGGCACATGGGACGTTGTCGCAAGAACGATGTCATGGCGTTCGGGCGTCATAATCCCCACCTGGCTGCCCATGATCTCCCAAAACTGGCGAAGTGCGGAAACACCCGGTGCGTCTTCCGTTTCCGGTGTTAATATGCACCAACGATCTTTGAACAGGCCGGCGAAACCCGACTCTGGGCCGCTGTTTTCCGTGCCTGCGATGGGGTGCCCCGGTATGAAATGGATGTCATTTCGCAAAAAGGGGGCAATACCCTTAATAACCTCGGTTTTAACAGACGCCACATCTGTCAGGGTCGCCCCCGATTTCATGAGCGGGAGAACGGCCTGTGCAACGTTTGTCATGCGGCCGGGCGGGGTTGCAAGTATCACCAAGTCTGCTTCGCTTGCAAAGGTTTGCGCGGATGACGAAACCTCGTCACAGATGCCGAGTTTCCGGATGGTTTCGCAGGCGGCCTCAGACGCGTCGACGATGTAAATTTTACCTGCGCCATTGAAGGCTTTAGCGGCGCGAGCAATGGACGAACCGATAAGCCCGCCGCCAATAATGAGTATGGTGCCATAAGGGGCTGTCATGTCTATTTTCTCTCAGGAAGCGGTTTGGGCAGGCAGCCGATGATCTTGGCAGAGCCGTCAATCTTTTTGACGGCTTGGAACGCATCGTCTTCTTCCGTGAGGAAGCCATCAACTGTCACAAGCCGGTTTTGCCCGGCTTCGGCGCGCAATGTACCTTTCAGGCCGGCGTCCAAAACCGCTTTCGGGGTTTGCAGGCCAATCAAGGTCGTGTCATTTCCAGAGGGCTGGCGATCTGCGGTCGCGACGGCGACGGCGCGGGGCCATAGATTATCACTAATGCGCGGCAGGCCGCAAAGGATCGACATCTCTGGCGTGGCCCCGCCAGTGCATAGCGCGCTCCACCAGCTATTCATGCCGCCGGGCGCGGGAAGCACCGCAACGCCTTCGTCCTCTGCGTAAGCGGCAGCGAGAGCGGAGCTTGCTGTTGGATATGATAGAGCGGGAATCGCCGCGCCAAACCGATCACGGACAAGCGTCCATACTTCAAGGGCATCCCCTTCAAGAGCGATGTGCAGGCGCATAGGGCCCTGCAGGGCGAGGCTTGCGCTCACAAGTTCGGCCCAAATCCTCGAGACCAGATGCGGGGATGTTTGTTTTGCGTTCTCTGCCAGATCTCTGACAAGAGAGGCTTCTCGAGAGGGACGCCAGACACGCGCCCCGCTTTTGGCGCGCCGCACGGCGCCTGCCAGTTCCAAGCGCTCCGCGATAAGGCCCAAAAGGGCGTTGTCAACGCGGTCAATTTCTGTGCGGATATGCGTCATATCCAGCATAGGGTCTTTATCTGTTGCCATCATTTACTCTCGCGAGGCGGTATTTCCGATCGGTGCCGTGCCAAAAACGGGCCGCGTGACCCTTTGAACATGGTGTCCTCTGGGTTCCGCATAAAGCCGCTTAATCGCTTCTACAAGCACTAGTCCAGAAAATCCGGGCCAAACCGTTTCTCCGAAGGTTTCAAATGCCCCCAAAAGCCCCGGACCCGTCGTTATTTTTAGGGGCGGAGCATAAAGCGCGCCTGACCAAACCACAGGTTCAAACTTTGCGGTTCGAAGATGTTGACGAAGCTGCGTTCGGCTAAAGGGTTGCCCCGATCCCAATGGCGTGCGTTCTGAGCGTGCCCAAAGCCCGGCCCGGTTTGCGGCAATGACGACAATGCGCCCCTCGGGCTTCGTAACGCGCCACAGCTCCGCCAGAAGTACGCTCAGACTTTCGGTTTCTTCCAGTGCATGGACCGCGAGGACATTGTCAAAACGTGCGTCTTCAAACGGAAGGTAATCATCTTGGACAAGGCAGCTAATAGATCCCCGGCGGGAGCTATGGGTTATCGCGCCTTGCGCGCCGGGCATGGCCAGAACCAAGCGTTTTGCGTGGTCCAAATAGGGTGAAATAAATGGATGGGCGTAGCCATACCCTAAAATGTCTCTGCCGCTAAGGTCCGGCCAAACGGCATGCAAACGCCGCATCGTCATTGCCTGCGCGGCCAGCCCCAAACGGGACGCATAAAATTTTTCCAAATGCATGACGTTTTGGCGCATAATAGCCCAACTATAACCGACTCAAATTCGCTTGCGAGATAAAATTGATAAAGAAACTCATATCTGGCACGGCTATCGGGCTTTTATACGTCTACCGGTACACGCTAAGCCCCGCACTGACCATGTTCGGTATCAAATGCCGTCATACGCCGTCATGCTCGAGCTATTCCATTGAAGCCATCAAACGGCATGGTTTTTGGGCGGGCGGCTGGATGACGACTGCGAGATTATGCCGCTGTCACCCGATAAAAGCACTTGGCGGCACACACGGGGTTGATAATGTGCCGAAATCAATTACTAAACCGCCTTTATGGGCGCCTTGGCGGTATGGCCGCTGGCGCGGAACAAATACGGACTAAAGCCATGATAACACTTACATTTCCAGATGGAGCCTCCCGCGAATTTGAAAGCGGCACGACGGCGATGGACGTGGCGAAATCAATTTCCTCGGGCTTAGCCAAAAAAGTTCTCGCAGCCAAAATTGATGGCGACCTGCGTGATGCGTCTCGCGCCATTGAAAATGATGCGAAGATCGAGTTGGTGACAGCCGCAGATCCCGAAGGTCTTGAGCTTATACGCCACGATGCCGCCCATATTCTCGCGGAGGCCGTACAGGAGCTCTTTCCCGGCACGCAAGTGACGATCGGGCCCGTTATCGAGAACGGTTTTTTCTATGACTTTGCCCGTGACGAGCCGTTCTCCGAGGACGACTTTGCCGCCATCGAAAAGAAGATGAGGTTCATTGTTGAACAAAACCGTCCGTTTACACGCGAAGTGTGGGACAGAGACGATGCGATCAAGCTTTTCTCGGATATGGGTGAAACTTACAAAGCCGAGCTGATTTCTGATCTTCCTGAAAGCGAAACGATCACCATTTATAAGCAGGGCGATTGGTATGACCTCTGCCGCGGACCGCATTTGCCGAGCACCGGGAAAGTCGGGAAAGCCTTTAAATTGATGAAGGTCGCGGGGGCTTACTGGCGCGGCGATGCGAAGAATGCACAATTGCAGCGCATCTATGGCACGGCTTGGGCTTCCCAAGCCGACCTTGACGCCTATCTTCATCAATTGGAAGAGGCTGAGAAACGCGATCACCGCCGTCTGGGCAAGGAACTTGATTTGTTTCACATGCAGCCGGAAGCGCAAGGCATGGTGTTCTGGCATGATAAGGGCGCGACCCTCTGGCGTCAGGTGGAAAACTATATTCGCCGCCGTTTGCAGAGCGAGGCTTACCAAGAAGTCAAAACACCGATGTTGATTGACAATAAATTGTGGCAGGCATCCGGCCACTGGGACAAGTTCAGGGACGGTATGTTCGTCTCCGAGGTCACGCATGGCTCACATGCCGAAATTCATGCACTCAAGCCGATGAATTGCCCGGCCCACGTTCAGGTATTTAATCAAGGGCTGAAGTCCTATCGAGATTTGCCTCTGAAAATGGCTGAATTTGGCTGCTGTCATCGCAACGAACCATCAGGCGCGCTGCATGGTATCATGCGCGTACGCGGTTTCACCCAAGATGACGCGCATATTTTTTGCACCGAAGATCAAATTACCGAAGAAACAAAGTCGTTCATTACGCTTCTTAAGTCCGTGTACGAAGATTTCGGATTTACCGACATTAAGGTGAAGTTTTCAGACCGCCCTGAGGTTCGTGCGGGAACAGACGCGCAGTGGGATGCATCTGAGCTGGCGTTGAAAACGGCGGTTCAAGCGGCAGGTCTTGCCACCACTGATAATCCGGGTGAGGGGGCGTTCTACGGCCCCAAACTTGAGTTCGTTTTGCGCGACGCGATTGGGCGCGACTGGCAATGCGGTACATTGCAGGTTGACCAAATTGTACCAGAACGCCTCGGCGCCACATATATTGGAGAGGATGATCAGCGCCACACGCCGGTTATGCTTCACCGCGCCATTTTAGGATCTCTTGAGCGCTTTATCGGTATCTTGATTGAAGAGCATGCGGGGAAATTTCCGCTTTGGCTGTCGCCTGTTCAAGTGGTTGTTGCAACGATCACATCCGATGCTGACGATTATGCGGTGGCCGTTGTGGAAAAATTACGCGCTGCGGGCCTTCGCGCCGAAGTTGATACGCGCAACGAGAAAATCAACTACAAGATCCGCGAGCATTCTGTGGGCAAGATCCCCGTGATTGCGGTGGTTGGCCGCCGCGAAGCTGACGAAGAGAAAGTCGCGCTGCGGCGGCTTGGTGATGAAAGCCGTCAGCAGGAAGTTATGACGCTGGACGAGGCGGTTCAAACATTGTCGCGGGAAGCACTTGCCCCCGACCTTGCTCGGATTGCCTAAAGGGGCCGCGATGCATGAATATCCGTCAGACGTGGCATTAGAATCGGTTGCGTCAGAGCGGTCTGAACCGAGTTGTCGCAATTACGCCAATGTGGTGACGATATTCTTAGCGCTTTGCCTGTTGCCCGTTATGTCTCATGCGGGTGGACTTGGCATTGCGCCGCTCGCCCTTGCTGTCGGGATTATGGGCTATTTGACGGTACGGCCATCATCCACCGTTGCGATACCCTCTTGGGTTTGGGCGCTAGCCGCGTTCTTAATTTGGGCCAACATTAGCGCTATTTGGTCGCCCTATGTCGACAAGCAAACGCTTACCAATCCCGTAAAAATCGGTATTGGCGCCTTTCTATTTTTGGGGTCTATTCTTGGGTTTCGGTTGGCATCGAAGGTCAGTTCGAACGTCTTGAGACACATGGTTATTGCCGTGTCCGTTATCATTTGCGGCCTGGTCATTATTGACTGCGTTACGGGTTACGGCTTTACGTTTTATGTGGATCCTGTGAAAGAGGGCGAGGACATTGTTCGTAGGGTCGGTGATACCGAGATGAATATCGGTCACGCGATTACTGTCTTGGTCCTTCTGATGCCGGGCGTGATGTTAATGATCGTCAATGGACGTGCATTGGGGTGGGGGCTTGCGCTCTTATTTGCGGGGGCCGTGATTTTCGCCGGCGCTGCGGGTCAATTGATGGTTGGCGTTCTGGGGGCAGTGTTTGCCCTGATCGCGATGGCCGCGGCGCACTTTCGGCCCGTTTTAACATTGCGGGGGCTCATTTGGCTGGCCATCACCGCAATTTTGGCCGCGCCTTTGTTTGGAATATTGGTGAGTTACGCAACGCCCGAAATTAAGGCCGCGCTACCCTTTTCATGGGAGCACAGGCTGGAAATGTGGGGGTACACAGGTCATCGTATCCTCGAATCGCCGCTTTGGGGGCACGGATTTGATTCCGTGCGAACCTTTGACGCAAAGTTTAGTTCACGCGGGATCGTGGATTGGGCGGTGGTGTCTTTGCATCCTCATAATGCAGGGCTTCATATTTGGGCTGAAACGGGCCTTATTGGCGCGGCACTTGCAGTGACGACACTTCTCTTGATTGGTAGATCCTTGGAGGTGTTTATTTATAGGTCGCCGAGCCGAGCGATGGCTGTCTGTGGGTTTATCGCGGCCACGACGTTAATATGCAGCGTGACTTATGGCGTCTGGCAAGATTGGTGGTGGGCCAGCATAATTCTGGTTGCATCGTCTTTATTGCTCATAAACGATCCTAAAGGTGCTGTTGAACATCAATAACTGTCTTTTTTGCGCAGAGACGTTGCTTTAGATCCGTTATGAGCCTAAATGGCATCAATCGAAAATGGTGAAGATTTAATTTATGCAGGTTAACATTGCATCCCAGACGAGCGCGACGGCTAAGCCGAAAATAAGCGTCATAATGGTTGCCTTTATGACGGGGCCTGCATTGCTCGAATCTGTCGTCACGGTTCTAAAAGATCCAGATATTTTTGAACTCATTCTTGTTGATAATGGCAATACACCAGAAGCCCGCCATCAGCTTAGCCAGCTTGTTATGACACATGACAAAGTGCGCCTCCTCCAAGGGCATGGCAATATAGGTTTTGCGAAAGGATGTAATTACGGCGCAACGCTTGCGACGGGCGATTTTCTATTATTTTTGAATCCGGATGCCGTGATTAAGCCGGAAACAGCGCTCCGGCTTGCGAAATGCGGGCAGAAGCTCGAGCGCCCATGGGTGACGGGCGGGATGCTCCGGGATGAAAACGGAAAAGAACAACGAGGGGGGCGGCGCTTGGAGTTAACGCCCTTGAGCGCTTTTATAACGTTCACTGGACTATTCAAATTACCTTTTTTCAAGTCAATCCATTTAGAGCGACAACCTTTGCCGACGTGTCCCGTCGCAATCCCTGTGGTCAGCGGTGCCTGCCTCATGATGGATCGTGCGTCATTTGACCTTGTTGGTGGTTTTGACGAAAGATACTTTCTTCATGTGGAGGATATTGATCTTTGCCGCCGGATAAAAAAGCTTGGCGGGTCAGTTTTTTTCGTCCCTTCGGCGACAGTGATGCATTACGGCTCCACAAGCCGCGTGCCGCGTCAAAAAGTTGAAAAAGAGAAACTCAAAGGTTTCATTATCTACTTTTGGAGATATTCGGATCATTGGTGGGCAAAAGCGCTGACCTTTTTGGCGATACCCTTTATGGCCGCCGCCATTATGGGCCGCGCGTGGTGGATTTCTTTGCGGGCCGGATTTATGGGACGGTAACCCCGCCCGGTGGGCAACTTATAGCCCGTAAGATCGCAATATTTACCTCATCGCCTTTCGAATAGTTCAGGCCTTGAACGTCTTTCACATTCTCAAAACATGTCCGCGCTTTGATGTTGTGCAATGCGGCCTCGGCGCCTGATGATGCCATGTCGAATAATAAAATATCCCCGGGTGCCAACCCATTGCCGAATGCCGCCTCCGTTTTATCGCCGAGAATAATATTTGTCCCAAGGCGGAAGACGAGGCTGGGCTCGGTAAATTGGGGAGAGTAAACATTTGGTCCGCCGCCGCGCGGTAAAGCTATGCCGCTGTCGTTTAAAGCGGCTTCGATCCGGTGGCTGACTTGCAATGTATCAAGATTTGGCAAAATAAATTGATAGGCCATCATAGACAGAATGATAGCGCCGGTTGCGGCGGCCACTAAGGCGCGGTCTATTCGGCCGATCCAAAAACTCGCGGTTGCGATGAGGGCCGCGATACCGCTGAGGACTGCCAGCCATATGGAAGGTCCGGTTGCATTCGCATAGAGGGCTTCACCCGTGAGCAAGACCGCAATTAAGGCAAGGGATAAAACAAGGTATAAGCCGGCTCCTATTTTTCGGGAAATTTTAAAAGATTGGCTTTCAAGCATCGCGACAACCGCGCCGCCGCACAGAAGCGCCAGAGCAGGATAGATGGGGAGCAAGTAATTTGGTAATTTTGTGGGAACGATCTCTAATACAATCCAGAACGGTAGGGCCCACATCAATAGTAAACGTATGGCGCGGGTAGGGGATGTGTTTGCCTGCGCTGCACTGCGGGCATTTTTCCAGCCATACAGTAATCCAGAGATGAGAAGTAAACAGCCCGGCCAGAACAAAAGTGGCAACGTTAAAAGGTAATACCCTATCGGCGCGCCGTGTTTTTCCTGTCCGCCAGCCAATTTCGGCGCGAGGTCTCCGCCTATAGCATCACTGAAAAATGCACCGTCCGTCGCTTGCCAGATCAGGACTGACCACGGCAAGACAATCAACAAACAGAGCACTATTCCGGGGAGGCTGATAAGGGATTTCATCCATTTCCCGCCGCGCTCCCATATAAAAAGACCTGCAAGGCTAAGAAGCGTTATGGCGGGTATGATCGGTCCTTTGATCATCAGCCCGATACCCATTGCGCCCCAAAACAAAATAGGGACCCATCGCGAGGGCGAGCGTATTTGGTGAATAAGGCACGCCATTATGAGCGCCGCCATGCCGCAAAGCATCGCATCTGTTTTCGCGATATGTGCTTCAAATACAAAAATGGCGGATGTGGCTAAAATGCCCGCGCTCAAAAAAGCACCTCTTCGGCTGTAGATCGCGCATCCTGCCCAATATGTGGCTAGAACGGCGATTAACGCGCCTAGCACGCTTGGAATACGGTGGGCCCAAATTTTCCGGTCCCCGGGTTTCGTGAGCGCTTTGACAGAACCGGCCTGCAGCCAATAGATTCCGGCGGGTTTCTTGTTCCGCGCCCGGTCTTGGTACTTTATGTTCAGATAATCGCCGCTTTCCACCATTTGCACTGTGGCTTGAGCATATCGCGCTTCGTCCCTGTCAATCACGGGCAGAGAACCGAGGCCGGGCAAGGCCATTAGAAGCGCTAATAAAATGAGCAAAGCCGCGTATAAACGATGCGGGCGAAGGACGGGCTTTACAGGAGTGTTCATGGGGTCTTTTACCCTGTATTTCGACGAATGTAGAGGCTAAATTCGACGCATCTGTTGATTAGGCGCGCCGCTCATGCCAAGACAGAAAAAACGAGGTAGAACATGGCTAAAACGCAAACTCCGGCCCTTAGTGTCGTCGTCCCAGTCTATAATGAGGCGGAAAATGTGGGTTTATTGGTCAGCGAAATTGCCACTGCGCTGGCCGGGACATCTTACGAGATGATTTTCGTCAACGATTCCAGCACGGATAGCACTGAAGAGGTCCTGAAAGGACTCAAGGCGACCTATCCCGCCTTAAGAGTGCTTTCCCATCGTCAAAACTCTGGGCAATCGCGTGCTGTGCGCACAGGCGTACTTGCAGCCCTCGGACCTATCATTGCAACGCTGGACGGGGATGGTCAAAACGACCCCGCCGATATTCCAGCCTTGTTTGCCCAGTTAACCCGAAAAGACGCCCCGGAAAATCTCGCCTTGGTTGGTGGACGAAGGGCCAAGCGGATTGACTCCTGGGCGAAGAAATTTGCATCACGATTTGGGAATGGTATTCGAAAGAAGCTTTTAAAAGACGAGGCCGATGATACGGGCTGCGGCCTTAAAGTGTTCACGCGCGAGGCTTTCTTACGCTTGCCATATTTTGATCATGTGCATCGATATATTCCCGCTTTGATTTTACGCGAAGGTTACGCGGCGGAGTATGCGGATGTGAACCACCGCGCGCGAGAATTTGGCGTCTCGAAATATACAAACTTTGGGCGCCTCATGGTGTCTATTGCTGATTTGCGAGGGGTCATGTGGCTCAACCGGCGCGCGCGCAATCCTAAAGGGTGGGACGAGGTCTAGGAGGCCCGACGGTCTCCGGCCCTTATTGCCTATAAAAAAACGCGCCTGTGAGGCGCGTTTTGCTTTTTTGGGCGCAGGTAACGCGCTTATTTAATCGAAAATTTTGGCTCGCGGAGCCTCTCCGTTTTGCGACGCCATGTGTATCGGGCCTTTAATGGTCAGAGTCACAAATTGGTCATCGCCGCCTGAATTTTCCGCATAAGGTTGCGGGATAGGAGTCGGCACAGTCGGGAGCGCGGCTTGCGGCATCATCGGCGCAGGTGCGGTGATGCTGGGCACATTGATCTGCGGCTGTTGCAGCGGTTGATTCTGAGCTGGCGCAGCAGGGTTTGGCGTAGCCAAAGGCTGCGAAAGTTGACGCAGTGGCTGATAGACATGCGGCGCAGCGGGGCTGCTCGGTGCCGCAATTGGCCCTTCGGCGTATTGCGGCGCAGGGGCTGGAACGGGTGCCGGTGCTGGCGCATTCTGAGCTTGCTGAACAGGTTCTGCTGGGCCAGCATATTGAACCCGCACATCGCCTAGGCCCATAGATTTGTAACCGAGCTTCTCTGCGGCGGCTTCGGACAGATCAATAATCCGTCCGCCGATGAAGGGACCTCGGTCGTTGATGCGAAGCTTTAGGGACTGACCTGTCGCCAGATTGGTGACCATCACATAGCTGTTGAGCGGGAGCGTCTTGTGCGCCGCTGTCATGGCATTTTTATCAAATCTTTCGCCATTTGCGGTGAGCTTGCCATGGAATTTGTCTCCATACCAAGACGCCGTCCCCACCATGTCATACATGGGCTGATGCTTTGGGTAATAAGTTTGCCCCGCAACCGTATAGGGGTTGCCCACACGCTGATGGCTGTAAAGTGTCGTGTCGATGCGGCTTTGGTCGAACTGAAGCGAAGGCAGGGCCGCTTGCGGCTGATACTGCGGCTGCTGAAGCTGCGGTGGCTGATATTGGGGCTGCGGCTGATAGACTGGCTGTTGAGGTGGAGCCATCTGCGGCACGTTATATTGCGGTACATAACCACGTGCCATCATTTCAGCGGGATTAGACATCTTGTAAGTGATGGGCGCAGCGGCGCGCACATAATTTTCACCGGCAGAAGCGGTCATGACCATGGCTCCGCTCGCTGCGGCTGCGACGCCGAGTGCTAAAACCAATTTAAAACTCATGATCTCTTTAAGATGTATCATTGTTCGTACCTATCTATCTTTTCTCTCCAATAACGACATTTCGCCCGGGGACCTCTCGCCTGTGCAAGAATGGTTCATTTTGAAGAAGGAACGTCTGCTCCTACACCATTTGTGTATCAATTCTTGTTTAAATACATCTTATGAGACGTGCTTAATTTCTCCTTTCTATTTATCCTTAATAGTGTCTTTACCAAGGCACACGTTTAACGGAAGCGTTGGAATTAGATGAGGCACGATGGGCTTTATTTCCGTCATTCTTTCGGCGGTGATTGCTCTGGTGGTTTTTGTCCGGTGATGGGTTCGACGGGTTCGGGAAGCGTTGGCGTTTGGCCTTCCCACGGTTTTCGGGGCGGGGCAAAGGCGTCTCGCAGGCGTCCGCCGCTGGAGGAACCATCCCCAATATTCGTACCAAGGAATGTCCGGCCAAAATCTGCGTCATCTAGGATGCTTTCAGACGGGCCGCCAGCATTGATACTATTATTGCCAATACCGCGTGACCACGGGTTTGTTCCGCCGCCAACAGCTTGATTCTCTTGGGTGCCTGCCCGCGGCGTGGCGGTCGGGACGCCTCCCGGTGAATGCGCGCCGAAAGATTCGTAACCTGCCGCGTTGCGGCCTTGAAATCCCGGAATATATTGCGGGCAATCTTCATGCGTTCTGTTTTTCTCACGGCATCTTACGTCCATGACCAAGCCGCCATATCCTTCGCCCAAATCCGTGCCGCCTTTGGGCTTGAGCGTCCAGCCTCCAGCGCCGGGGTTAGGTCTCTTGGTCGCGCCTTGGAAGACTGGAGGAGTCCCGCTGCCCGGAGGGGATCCGTCGGGAGAGCCGCCGCCTAAATTGCCACGGGATGGAGCGCTGGACGGAGATCCACCGTTGCGCGAGGATGGCCGCCCGAGAATGGGGTCAATCATCGTGTCCACTTGTGATTGTGGAACGGCGTTTTTGGCTTCCTCGGATGTTGTCGGAGCGTCTTGAGAGGCCAAAATTGTTGGAGCCGTGACCACAAGCTCGGATTCCCTTGAAGGCAATTCCTCGGGCTCATCCACTTCCATCGTCGTAGCCGCTGGCGTTTCCATCTCAGGTTCAGCCTTTTCTTCTTGTGGAAGGGCGAGAGGCTCTTCAATCGCGGGGGGCTCTTGGGGTGTGTCCTCCAAAACCGGACCGGGCGCGGGCGGGTCCTGCGACGCCTCGGGCGAGACGAGCGGCGAGGGCGCAATTTCCGGCTCGATTATTTCCGTTTCTGGAGGAATATCGGGAAGAAGGTCTGGTTCAATATCTGGCGTCGTGACCGGCTCAGGTTCAGGTTCAGGCGTGGGCTCTGGTTCTGGTTCCGGTTCAGTGACAGGCTCTAAAATCGGTTCGGGGTCGATGACGGGCTCTGGCTCGGGTTCGGGTTGAGGCACCGAAACAGGTTCGGGTTCAATTTCCACCTCAGGCTCCGGCTCGACTTCGGGCTCTGGAACAATCTCTGGCTCTGGCTCAGGCTCGGCAATAGGTTCTGGTTCTGCGATCTCCGCGACCGCTTCGCGGCTGTCTTGGGTGTCGGACGCCAATATGTCGGGCGGCGGCGGGGCTTTGACCTCGGGTTCGGGTTCTGGCGTTGGCTCTGGCGTCGCGATAGGTTCGGGTTCGGGCTGCGGCGCTGGAACAGGTTTGGGCTTGGGCTTGGGCTTAGGCTTAGGCTTAGGCGCCTCTTTAGGCGGCGCCGCAGGGGCGGGAATTGCGGGTTTTAAAATCACGGTTTCGGGCGGAGGTGTCTCCTGCGGAGGACGCGTTTCAAACGCAATAATCTGAACGGGAATGGCATCAGGTTCTTCGGGGATGTCGGGCATTCGAAAGGATGGCTGGAGACTGAAAAATAGACCCACATGAAAGATCAAAGTCAGGGCAGCCGCAGTTGTCCAGCGCTGCCCGTTGTCATCGTAGAAGTCCGCCCAGGGTTCTGGGTCGTGGTACGGGGAAAAGCCGTTCGAAACTGACGTCGGTAATGTCACGTAACGGAACTCATGGGTTATGTGAATCGCCAGCTCGCCCAGCGCTAATGCTCTAGCCTAGGGCTTTGACGGTCTCTCGCCAATAGCCGGATGTCCATAGAAGGCATGAATTGGCGGAGATAGCGGTTAAATTTCGGTCAGAAACAGCCGGTTTATTGCGGTAGGGGAGCCGGGGCTTTGGGCTTAACCTTGTTGCGCCACAAAATAAGGCCGACACCGCCCAAAGTCATAACCCCGCCCACAACGAGTTGCAGGTTAACCGGCTCACCGAGAATAAGAACGCTCGAAATCACGGCGACCAAGGTCGTCATTAACCCTGACGTGGAGACGATGTACATCGGCAGCCTTTGTAACAGCCAGTAATAGCTGGAATGTGCCACAATCGAGACAAGTAAAGCTGAATAGGTCAACGCCCATAAGAAATTCAGGCGTGTCTCCGGAGCCAGAACATCGAACTGATTGTCTTCCAGAAGAAAGGAAAGCGGCCACAAGACGAGGGTGCCGACCACGGCAAACCAAGCGAGGATTTCCACAGGCCGGACGCCTGAAATCTTTTTGACTAAAATAGCGCCGATCGCTTCGCTCATTGCCGCGCAGACAATCATAAGAACACCCAGCAAAAAGTAAGGGCCCGCCGCTTCCGCAGGGCCAGCGGAGGCGACAATCGCAACCCCGATGAAGGCCAAGGCAATCCCCAAGACGCGGAAAATACCCACTTTGTCTTTTAAGAAAATGACCGACAAGATAATCGAGAACGGGACGAACAGTTCTATTGAAACGGCGGCTGCGGATGCCGTCGTGAATTTTAAAGCCGGGAACATAAAGGCGTAATTCAGCGCGCCGTAAGCGAGACCGGCAGGCAAAAGCAGTTTCATGGTGGGGCCATGCCATTTCAACTTTGGTAGTAAAATGATAGCCACGATGGTCATGCGAACGGCGGCGTAAAAAAGCGGCTGCGTCGCGCCGTCAACAGTGACTTTCATGACGATAAAATGTAGCCCCCAAATGAGGCAAATCATCATAAGAACCGAAAATTCGCGTATTGACATAGGAATGACCTTTAGAACGGGCTATATCTAGTGTTCGGTTGCCTGTGAAGCGGTAAAGTGGAGTTTAAAAATGTCAGTTGAAAAAAATCTTACGCCGCAAATATCCGAGGCCTTGTCCCGGGTGGCACCATCAGCGACCATGGCCGTGACGCAAAAAGCGCGGGACATGAAAGCCGCAGGCATTGATGTGATCGGTCTTGGTGCGGGCGAACCCGACTTCGACACGCCAGACCATATCAAGCAGGCGGCCGTAGAGGCGATCCATAGTGGACAGACAAATTACACCAATGTGGATGGTATCGTGGAGCTAAAAGACGCGATTTGCGCGAAGTTCAAGCGTGACAATAATTTGACCTATACCCGTCAGCAGATCAACGTGTCACCGGGCGGCAAACCGGTTATTTTCAATGCATTTGTGGCCACACTCAATGCGGGCGACGAGGTGCTCATTCCCACGCCGTGCTGGGTGTCTTATCCAGAAATGGCGAAGCTGGCGGGCGGGGAAGCAAAGCTCGTCCATTGCGGCATGGATAGCGGCTTTAAAATTACGCCAGACGCGCTTGAAAGCGCGATTAGCCGCAGTACGAAGTGGCTGATTTTAAACTCACCGTCCAATCCAACGGGCGCGGCCTATACCATGGCCGAATTAAAGGCTCTCGGCGCTGTGCTTCTGAAATACCCGCACGTCATGATCTTGACCGACGATATGTATGAGCACCTTATGTATGACGGGAAGGTTTTCGCCACGATTGCCGAGGCCGAACCCAAGCTCTTTGACCGAACGCTGACGATGAACGGTGTTTCAAAGGCCTACGCGATGACGGGGTGGCGTATCGGATATGCGGGCGGCCCTGAATGGTTGATAAAAGCTATGGCAAAAGTCATGTCACAGTCCACATCAAATCCCACCTCTATCAGTCAGTGGGCCTCTGTCTGCGCGTTAAATAGTTCACATGATTTTATGATACCGCGCAATGCTGCGTTCAAGGCGCGGCGGGATTTCGTCGTTAAGGCTTTGAATGAGGCGGACGGGCTTTCATGTTTGGTGCCGGACGGCGCGTTCTATGCCTATCCCGACTGTTCGGGCACCCTAGGAAAAACCTCCGCAGGCGGGACTTTGATCGAAACGGATATTGATTTTTCAGCAGCGCTTTTGGAAGAGGCGCATGTGGCTGTTGTGCCGGGAACGGCGTTCCATGGGAGTCCAAACTTTCGAATCTCCTATGCCACGGATATGATGAGCCTTGAAGTGGCGATGGCGCGCATTCAAGAATTTTGCAAAAATTTGACTTAGCTGCGGTGGAATTTCCGAATAGAATTACTATATTAGAATTATTCTAAACAGGAGAGTATCATGGACATAAATATTGGAATTTCTCAGGCAGACCGTGAAAAGTCAGCAAAGGCGGTCAGCCGACTGCTCGCCGATACGTACACCCTATATCTCAAAACACACGGCTATCATTGGAACGTAGAAGGCCCGCATTTTCAGCAGCTTCACATTCAATTCATGGAACAATATACGGAAATGTGGACGGCTGTTGACGATCTGGCGGAGCGTATTCGGGCTCTTGGCCAGTATGCGCCGGGATCATATGCGGCGATCTCGCGCATCAGTGAAATTAAAGAAGAAGACGGACAGCCCGATTGGAAGCAAATGGTTCAAAACCTTGCCCGCGGGCACGAGCAGGTCGCGAAGACAGCGCGTGAAGTGCTACGGATTGCCGAGGAAGCTGGTGATGATGCCACATCCGATATTGTCGCGCCCCGGGTGACTCTTCACGAAAAAACAGCGTGGATGTTACGCGCAACAGCGGCTTAGGCGGCGTTTGATAGGTCGGTTAATTTGCCAAACCATTCTTGAAGTTTATCGGCGAGGTCGTCTTGTTTGACGGGCTTGCTTAAATAGTCATCCATACCTGCAGAGATACATTTATCCCGGTCATGCTTGAGGGCATGACCGGTTAAGGCGATAATTGGCGTGTGCGGTAAATTTGCCTCTGCCTCAAATTTTAAAAGGTCTCCTGAGGCTTCATAGCCATCTTTAACCGGCATCGATACGTCCATTAAGATCAAAGCAAATCGGCTTGGATCTTCTTTATACATATTCAAGGCAATAAGGCCGTTATTGGCGAAAACCGGATTGAAATTTGTCTCACCGAGCATCAAGCGCACCACGTCTTGATTGAGTATTGTGTCTTCGGCCACAAGAATGTCAACTTTGCCTGTTGAGGGCTTCGCCGCCGACGCCCCCTCACTTTCGGTGAGAAAGAGTTCGGCGCTTTTATTTCGGGCAGTCACGGACAGCGTTTCGACCAGCGTTTCGTACAGGCGCTGTTCTCTTAAAGGTTTGAGAATAAAATTCATAATCCCAATGTCTGAAAGCTTGGAGCTATCCAGAGGTTGATCGCATGACGATAGCATGATCATGGGAACGAATGGGATATCCGAAGACGCTGTGACTTGCCGCGCGAAGGCAAGTCCGTCCATATCCGGCATGAGGTAGTCAAGGAGTACAACGTCAATTTTGGGGTGCTTTGATGCCGCGTCGTTTTTTAAAATTGTGAGAGCTTCTTGGGCGCTGGACGCCAAAACGGGTTCAATATTCCAAGCCCGCAAATGCTCGCTCAATAAGTAACGATTTACAGCGATGTCATCAACAACCAACGCACAGCGGTTTTCTAAAATAGTGGTGTCATAGGCAACAGGGGCAGAGTTCACATCTTTGGCGAGCGGGATGGCGAAGCTGAAGGTTGACCCTTCGCCAATGACGGACCGCACACCGATTTTACCCTTCATCATTTCGACGATGCATTTTGAGATGCTCAGTCCCAGGCCGGTTCCGCCGTAAATACGGGTGGTGCTGCCATCCGCCTGAGTGAATTTTTGAAAGATGTCTTCGACTTTGTCCGCTTCAATGCCAATGCCCGTGTCTCGAACCGCGACTTTGATAATGCTGAGATTTTCGCGTGCATCTCTCACGTCCACATCTAAAATGACTTGGCCATTGTCTGTAAACTTAATGGCATTGCTGACGAGATTGGTTAAAACTTGCCGAATTCGTCCCACATCCCCCACAAAGTGACGGTCAAATTGTGGACGGTAATTTATGATCAGCTCGATGCCTTTATCTTGAGCGGCTTGGCGAAGTAGCGCACCGACATCGTTGATAGCATCTTTCAAATCAAAAGGTATGGGGTCAAGCTTGAGAGCGCCGGCTTCAATCTTTGAGAAATCGAGAATGTCATTGATAATTGTGAGTAGGGCCTGGGCGGAGCTGTTTATGACCTTGACGAAATCGCGTTGCCGTTCGTCAATCTGGGAATTCCCCAAAAGTTCCGCCATCCCCAAGATGCCGTTCATAGGTGTACGGATTTCATGACTCATATTTGCGAGGAATTCGGATTTTGCCCGAGAAGCGCGCTCGGCATTTTCTTTGGCCTGCTTCAAGGCAACTTCTTTTTCGTGTTCCTCGGTAACGTCTTTGATAAATGTGCGAATTTTGGTCGGACGACCTTGTTCATCCTTGTGCACTTCCCCGGTGACATATGATTGAGAAATTCCACCCGTCGGATTGATGGATCGGCACCGAATCGTGAAAGTGCCGTCCCCCCTGAGAGCGGCCTTAATCGCATTGGGGAGAATGTGGCGATCTTCGGGGATGGCAACGACATTTATGCCATACTTATAAATTTTTTCACGCAGCTCTTTGCCAAAATACAGTTTAAGCGTGTTGCTGAGTTTCGACGTTTTTGTTTTAAAATCGTATATCCAATACCCTGAGAGACCCAGCATCATCGCGTGCTCGAGCATTTTGTCCTTTTCCACAAGGTTTGTGATGTCATGGGAAATTGAGACAGTGTATCCGTTGGAAAGTTTGACACGTTTAAGCTTCATGGTGCGGCCATCGGCCAAGTCCATGACACCGTCAAAGTCCTCGCCATCCCCTCGCGTCTTTTGTGCGTCGCTCGAGAGTTTGTTTTTTTCAATGATAGCGGGTGTTAAAAGTCCGTTGGCGACCATAATCTCATGGCAGGCACTTAAATGATCTCCGACTTTGAGGCGGCCTCTCGGAATGTTTAGCTGATCATACATCGCTGCGTTGAGATATTGGTACTCAAGGTTTTCGTTGAGGATGCTAATCCCTAAATCGAGTGTGTGATCAAGTATGTCAAAGCCGCGCTCGCGTAGGTCAGCCGCAATGCGGTCATCCGAAATAGTTGGAAGTGCGGCGAGGCTGTTTTTAGGCATCTTTTAATCAGCAGTCATCTTTTGAGGTCGCTCCAATAGAAAACCTTCTTAAGAGGTATGAAGCTCTTTTATAAAAAGTTGGTTAAATAAAAGAAAAAAGCCGGGCTCAGACAAAGTCTGGCCCGGCAAAGTCTTCGCAATACATTCGGGGAGGAATAGTACGCGGTAAACACTTGGGCGGATAAAGGGGAGGACACCGCCTTGTGTTGACCCTAAAATAGGGAAATCGATCAAAATAAGAAGCTATAGTCGCGCAAGTTTGCTATGCATTAATGCATATCTGGCGCTAAACCCGCCAGTTTTTGGTCACTCGAACAAGGAATTCGCGAAAAACCTTGGCTTTTACCGACCCTCTAAGCTCGCTCGGGTACACAAAAAAGACGTCAAAGGGCTCACCCTTGATGTTTGGAAGGATTCGTACGAGTCGTCTGGACAGCGAGACCATGTAGTGTGGAATGCCGACAATACCGATTCCCGCTTCGGCGGCGCGCATGATTCCGTGAAGGTTATTGACTTCAAGGATCGGTTTTCTGGGGTTCCCCGGTTCGCGTCCGGTGTTTAATACCCAGTTCGTACTGTTCATGCCGGTGGGTTTAAGGTTGCCAAACGCGACAATGCGGTGGTTGTCCAGATCTTCTGCGGACGTTGGCGCGCCATATTTGGCGAGGTATGTATCTGCGGCGTATAGGCTTTGCTCAATTGTCCCAAGGCGGCGTTCAATCACATTGCCTTGTGTGGATGGCCATGGGCGAAGCGCACAGTCCACATCCAGCGCCGAGAGATCATGTTCACCATCTTCTAGAATAAGTTGCAAGTCGATTTCAGGGTAGGCTTGCATAAACTCTGGCAGCACCGACGTCAGCCAGTTCGAACCGAGCGAAATCGGCGTCGAGACTCGCAAAATACCTTGGGGTTTATTCCGGCTATCGACGACAGAGGCCTGCGCAAGCGCAACTTTGTGAGCCATTTCTTGTGCAGCGTTTGCGAGGATGTGTCCTTGTTCAGTTAGCGTGAGTCCGCGCGCATGCCTTTGAAAAAGCGGCGTATCAAGGCTTTCTTCAAGGGCCGTGATTTGGCGGCTGACAGCGGATTGGGAAATACTCAGTCTCTCCGCTGCGGCTGTCAGAGATCCCGTCTCGGCCGCGGCATGAAAAGTCTTGAGTTTATCCCAGTCCAGCGTATCGGGCATTATTCAGCAGCGGCTAGCTTTGAGGCGCTGGATTTATGTTCTTCTAGCCAGCGTTCAGCTTCTAGGGCGCCCATACATCCAAGTCCCGCCGCAGTCACAGCTTGGCGGAAGGTTTCATCAGATACATCGCCTGCTGCAAAGACACCCGGAATATTGGTGGCGGTACTGTCTGGCGCTGTTTCGATATATCCGCCATCATTCATCTTCACGTGGCCTTTGAAAACATCCGTGGACGGCTTGTGCCCAATCGCAATAAAGACGCCGTGTGTCTCGCGCTCTGAAATCGCGCCGGTCTTTACATTCTTCAGGCGAATGCCTGTCACATGAGGCGGCATATCATTGCCGAGAATTTCCTCGAGCTCCGTATCCCAAAGAACTTCGACTTTATCATTTTCTAGAAGACGGTTTTGCAAGATTTTTTCCGCGCGAAGGCTGTCGCGGCGATGCACCAAGGTAACTTTGGAGGCAAATTTTGTTAAGAAAAGCGCTTCTTCGACAGCCGTATTGCCGCCGCCAATGACGGTCACATCTTTACCGCGATAGAAAAACCCATCGCATGTGGCACAGGCTGAAACGCCAAACCCTTTGAACTTCTCTTCCGATGGATGTCCAAGCCATTTGGCCTGCGCACCTGTCGCAATGATGACGGCATCCGCCGTGTAGAGATCCCCCGAATCGCCGGTGAGCTTGAATGGACGAGACGTGAAATCAACATCGACGATCAGGTCTTCGTAAAAGGACGTTCCAAACTTTAAGGCGTGGTCCTTGAACTTATCCATGAGCTCTGGGCCCAAAATGTCAGGAAAACCAGGATAATTCTCAACGTCCGTTGTGATCATAAGTTGGCCGCCAGGCTGCAAACCCGCAACTATGCCGGGTTCCAGCATGGCACGCGCGGCATAAACAGCAGCGGTGTAACCTGCGGGGCCGGAACCGACGATAAGGACTTTGTGGTGAATAATATTCGTCATAATTATCTCGTTAAAATCGATGCTTACACATAGGCACCCTCGGCCAGATTCGCAAGACAGGAGTCGCTTCTTCGGGAGGAGGCGGGCAATCGGCTGCAAATCTGAGCTTAATCCACAAATAAATGCCCAACGCTGCGGCTTCTGTTTTGACAGGGCGTTATTTTGTGGCAAGCTAGGTCATATTTGACAAAAGAACAGAAGCGGAACATAATATCCGCTAATTTTGAATAGGTGTAGTTATGTCAGGGTCAGTCAACAAAGTCATTCTTGTGGGAAATGTGGGTAACGATCCCGAAATCAGGACGTTCGGAAATGGCGGTAAAATCGCCAATCTAAGCATTGCCACGTCCGAGTCGTGGCGGGATAAACAGTCCGGTGAAAAACGCGAGAAAACGGAATGGCACCGCGTTGCTATTTTTCAAGAGGGTCTTGTGGGTATCGTTGAGCGCTACGTCAAAAAAGGCTCCAAGCTTTATATTGAAGGTAAACTTCAAACCCGCAAATGGCAGGATCAAAATGGTAATGACAAATATTCAACGGAAGTTGTGCTGCAAGGATTTGGCGGCAACCTAACCCTTCTCGACAGCCGTGGTTCAGAAGGCGGCGGAGGACGCAATGCTGGCTACAATCAAGACCGGGGCGGATATGACAACAACCAAGGCGGCGGATCGCGGTCTGCCAACGCGATGGAAGGACCGGCGCAAGATTTTGATCTGGATGACGAAATTCCGTTTTAGGGGAAAAGAATGAGTGATAGCGAAAATAACGTCCCGGCGGGTTATGTTCCAGCCAAGGTTTGGAAATGGAACCGCGCGAACGGGGGACGTTTCGCTAACATCAATCGCCCCATAGCGGGAGCGCTGGAAGACAAAACCCTACCCGTGGGCAAGCATCCGTTGCAGCTATACTCTTTGGCGACCCCGAACGGCGTTAAAGTCACAATTATGCTCGAAGAGCTTTTGGCAAAAGGTTTCACTGGCGCCGAATATGATGCCTATCTCATTAACATTAGTGAGGGCGATCAATTTGGTAGCGGGTTTGTTGAGATTAACCCGAATTCCAAAATTCCAGCTTTAATGGACCGCAGCACCGAGGAGCCCACGCGCGTTTTTGAGTCTGGGTCTATTTTGCTCTATCTCGCCGAGAAGTTCGGTGCCTTTATTCCATCCGGTCACAAAGCGCGAACCGAGTGCATGAATTGGCTGTTTTGGCAGATGGGAAGCGCGCCTTATCTGGGCGGTGGTTTTGGTCACTTTTATGCCTATGCGCCGATTAAAATCGAATATTGCATTGACCGTTTCGCGATGGAAGTGAAGCGTCAACTCGATGTTCTTGACCGTCACTTGGCGGATAATCGCTACATGGCCGGCGATGAATATTCCATAGCCGATATGGCAATCTTCCCGTGGTACGGCGCAGTTGTTGCGAATACGGTCTATGAGGCCGCGGAGTTTCTCGAAGCGCATACCTATAAAAATGTGGTGCGATGGAACGATGAAATCGCGGCGCGTGAAGCTGTGCAAAGAGGCCGGATGGTCAACCGTGCATGGGGAAAACCCGAAAGTCAGCTGCGGGAACGTCACAATGCGAGCGATTTTGACACCCATACATGGGATAAAATCGGACCAAAAGACGAATAGATATTTGAATGACGCCTTTCGGCTTGTCGTTTTGCGGGCTTTTTAAATGCCGATGTCTGTTTTGGCTGTTTCGTATATTTCGAGGGCTTCAAGCCAGCTTTCTTCGAGGCCCTCAATCTCTTTTTCAAGCCGTCCGCGGTCTTGCGTTAACGCCAGCGCTTTGTCGGGGCTCGATGTGAAAATTTCGGGATCCGAAAGCGCACTATCTATTTTCGCAATTTTCGTGTGAGCGGCCTCTAAGGCGGTCTCTAATTTCTCTGCGGCCTTTTTGAGCGGTGCTATTCTCTGGCGGGCGTCTGCGGCCGCTTGGCGGGCGGCCTTGGCATCGTTTTCAGGCTTGGCTTTTACCTTCTTGCTCGGCTTGGATTGTTCGATCTGAAAGTTTCGATAGTCCTCGAGAGAGCCCTCAAAGTTGGTGACAGTTCCCGCGTTCACAATCCACAACCTGTCGACCACCGATTCCAAAAGGTTCCTATCATGGCTGATAATCAAGACCGCGCCGTCATAGCCGTTCAGCGCATGGATGAGCTCCGCACGGCTGTCCATATCCAAGTGGTTCGCCGGTTCGTCGAGGACTAAAAGGTGCGGGGCGTGAAAGCTGATAAGAGAAAAGAGCAGCCGGGCTTTTTCTCCGCCGGAGAGGTTCCCCGCCGTTGTTTCTGCGCGGTTAAAGTCAAGGCCAAACCGGGCGAGACGCGCGCGGCGCTGAGCCTCGGTGGCTTCGGGCATCAAGGTTTTAATATGGTCATAGGCACTTTCATTGGGATTGAGCGCGTCGATTTCATGCTGCGCGAAATAGCCGATGATGAGTTTTTTGTGCCGTTTGATATATCCCGACTGCGGATCGAGCGTACCCATAATGGCTTTCGCAAAGGTGGATTTGCCTTCACCGTTCTTTCCCAAAAGGCCAATACGGTCATCAGGATCAATACGTTGATCAAGGCCCTTTAAGATGGGTTTGCCCGCCTCATAACCCAGCGTGACATCGTTAAACCGAATAATCGGCGGCGAGAGGCTTCGTTCTGGGCTGGGCAGGTCAATGGCGGGGATAGGGTCGTCGATGATCGTCGCGACGGGCTGCATTTTCTCGAGCCGCTTCACGCGGCTTTGGGCTTGCTTGGCTTTGGTGGCCTTCGCTTTGAAACGGTTGACGAAGGCTTCGAGGCGTCGGCGCTCGTCTTCTTGTTTGCCTAATAAGGCCATGGACAGACGTTGTTGTTCTCTGAGCTGCTTTTCAAAATTGTCGTACCCGCCAGAATAGGCGAAGAGCTTGCCGTCTCTTAAATGCGCGATGTGCGTGACGGCCCGGTTGAGGAAGTCTCTATCGTGGGAGATGATGAAAGCGGTTCCTGGATAGGTTCGGATATGGGTTTCAAGCCAGACCGCCCCTTCCACGTCAAGATAGTTGGTCGGTTCATCCAGCAAGAGCAGGTCCGGCGAAGCGAAAAGCATTGCGGCGAGGGCGACGCGCATACGCCATCCCCCTGAAAAGTCCGCGCACGCCCGCTGTTGGTCCTCGCCGGAAAAGCCTAAACCCGAGAGGATCGAGCCCGCGCGGGCTTCGGCTGTATAGGCGTCAATATCGGAGAGGCGCGTGTGAATGGCGGCAATGCGCATCGGGTCTGCGGCCGTCTCGGCTTCTGCAAGTAAATTGGCGCGCTCCGTATCGGCGGCTAATACGGTGGCGAGAAGGCTTTGCGGCCCGGAGGGGACTTCTTGGTCAACCACGCCGAACCGCGCATTTTTGCGTAGGTTGATGTCTCCGTCATCGGGACTGATTTCACTTTTTATCAATCTAAAAAGCGTGGACTTACCAGTTCCGTTGCGTCCGACCAAGCCCATCTTCATGCCCGCACGGACAGCAAGCGTGGCTTGCTCGAACAATGGCCGCCCCTCTATGCGGTAAGTCAGGTCATTGATGTGAAGCACGGGGGCCTTCCGTTCGAATGAATACTATTTTTCAAAAAGGGTGACTAACATGGGTTCACATATAGTCAAACGCCCGTTATAGAGCGCGCAAATCAAAGACAACCCCGTCTGCCATAGGAGATTATCATGGCTTTGGAACGTACATTCTCAATCGTAAAGCCTGACGCCACAGAGCGTAACATCACAGGCCTCGTAAACGCGAAAATCGAAGAAGCTGGCTTGCGTATTATTGCGCAAAAACGCCTTCAACTCACAAAAGAGCAAGCGGGTGGTTTTTATGCCGTGCATAAAGAGCGTCCTTTTTACAATGATCTTGTTGACTTTATGACGTCTGGTCCTGTTGTGGTTCAGGTTCTTGAAGGCGAAAACGCGATTGCAAAATACCGCGAAGTTATGGGCGCGACCAATCCCGCTGATGCCGCTCCGGGCACAATCCGCGCTGAATACGCCAAAAGCATCGATGCGAATACGGTTCACGGTTCAGATGCGCCTGAAACAGCGGCGGAAGAAATTCCGTTTTTCTTCTCTGACGATGAAATCGTCGGCTAGTTCGCACGATAGAGCCAAAAAAAAGCCGGGGCACATTGCTCCGGCTTTTTTGTTGGGTTTCGGGCTTTAGGCGGCCTGTGTTGTCACTTCGTCGCGCCGTTTAATGGATCGGGAGACCAGTTGGTTAACGGAATTGAGTGTTTCTGTGAGCGCAGCTCGCGCCAAAGGTTTCTCAAGGTAACCCACCATGCCAGCATTCTTGCACTTTGGGATGTTGTCAAATTTCGATCCGGCCGAAATACCGACAATCGGTACACTTGCATAATGGCTACTTAACGCCTTCATTTGGGCCGTGGTTTCAAATCCGTCCAAGTCTGGCATCTGTATATCCGTTAAAACGAGATCAAATTCGGTGTTGCGGGCAAGATCTAAGGCCTCATGTCCACTTGTGGCCTTAAATATAGCCGCAGGGTGGTATTCGTCTAAGAAGGCTTCGAGAACGACGAGATTGGTTTCATTATCATCAATGATAAGAACTCGCGCACCGTCCAGCCTCACGGCATGGTCCACGGCCACATGGCTCATGGCCGGCTCTAAAGCGGTTTCCGGGCTTGCGGTCGGAGCGGTGACATTTTCCGCCGAAATCATAACGCTGTATTTTGGCTTTACGTCAACAGGGGTAATGCTTTGACGACTGACGAACTCTGCGGCGAATTCCCAATTGAATGTTACGCCGCTCCCGACTTTACTTGTTGCCGACATCGTACCGCCCAAAACCTCTGCAATGCCCTTGGCGAGGTTGAGCGATAGCATGGCGGAGGGCCGCCCGCGCAGTGTGGGGTTTTGTTCATAGGACTCTGGCAAGAAATATTTATCAGCCTGATATTGATCCATGCCTGAGCTCTCGTCGGAAACCTCAATCGAGATGTCGATCATTCCAGTATTGGACGACATTTGAGAGCTTACATATACGGTGATGGTTCCGGACGTTGATTGATATACGGCTTGTTTTAGCAATGTGCGAAGGCTCTGCACAAAATAGACACGATCAGAAATTATGGAAATGTCTTCGTGCATTTGTAAGTTAAACTGCAACGGCTTGCCATCAAGCGAATTACTAATAAGCCGAATATTCGTTTCAATGACTTTGTGTAGACTAAATGTCGAAGGCTCGAGGGTGATATTTCCGGACGATATGTTGTAAATATCAAAAACATCGACCAACAGCTTATGCAAGCTTTTGCCCGAATCTTCTAGATGTTCGAGCGCCTCTTGTCCGCGTTTGCCTAATCTATCTTTTTCCGGTGTCAAAGAGCCAATAAGCCCCAAAATGTTATTGAGGGGCGTCACCAGTTCATGCGAGGCCGCGCGGGACAAGGCCGTACGTCTTTGGTTCTCCAATTGGGATTGGACTTCAAATCGCTTGGCTAATATATTCTTCGTTGCAAAAAAAGTTACGCCACAGCATGTAACGGCTAATATTGCAATAAGTATGTATAGCATTCGTATTCCTAACGTGTTTCGAAGATATCCAGTACCTCAACCGTCCGAAGTGTTAGCTCGAACTCTTAATGAAGACTAAATCCAAACAGTTCCCACGCCAGAATGGGGCCTTAGGCCGCAAGAAAACTGATTACTCGGTTTATAGAGTGTTGACGTTTATGGTTAGCGAATAGCTAAACCTTAGAAAGTGGCAAAATCACTCGGAATTTGGAACATGGCGTTTGAGCGCCGTCGCCGAGATTAATGGCGAATCTTTCCTAAAATAATGGAGCTGGCAACGTCTTTTAGGGCGCGAACATAGAGTGCATGTTCGACGGGAATAAGCCGCGCCGCGAGCGTTTCAGGTGTGTCGCCGTCTATGATGCCTATGCGTTCTTGCGCCACAATATCACCGCCGTCGAGTTCTTCCGAGACCCAATGAACTGTACATCCATGTTCGATATCGCCATTTTCAAGAGCGCGCTCATGTGTGTGAAGGCCTTTATATTTTGGCAGCAGCGAGGGATGAATATTCAGCATCTTTTGCGGCCAGCGGGACGTGAGCCATGCGGTTAAAACGCGCATAAATCCCGCGCAGCAAATCAAGTCAATGTCCTCTGCCAGCAGCGCATCATTCAAGGCGCGCTCAAATGCTTCGCGCGACGCGAAGTTTTTGTGATCTAGCGCCAGCGTTTTTACGCCGAGCGCCTGAGCTTTTTTCAGCCCTTCCGCTTCGGGACGGTTTGAAATGACCAATACAATATCGGCGGGATAGTCAGGCGCCTGAGCGGCTTTGACCAGTGATACCATGTTCGAGCCACGCCCCGAGATGAGGACGGCGGTACGCACTTTTGGGATGGGCGGGTTGGTGTCCATTAGGCGTTGGCGAGCGTGCCAATAACGAAAGCGGTTTCGCCGCCATGTGTGAGTCCACTCAAAACCGCGTCCACATTTTCTTGGCTCACGGCGAGAACCAGTCCGATGCCGCAATTAAAAGCGCGCTGCATTTCAAGCTCAGCAACGTGTCCGGTTTCCTGAAGCCACGTGAACAGAGCGGGGCGCTCCCAAGCGCTCATATCGATGACGGGCGCTAGCCGGTCTGGCAGCATCCGAGGTGTGTTTTCGGTTAAGCCGCCGCCGGTGATATGGGCGAGGCCCTTAATTTGGCCGCTACGGATAAGCGGAAGCATCGACTTAATATAGATTCGGGTTGGCACTAACAGGGCTTCGGCCAGCGTTTTCTCGGGGGCAAACGGTGCAGGGTCATTCCAACCAAGGCCAGAAATCTCGACGATTTTACGAATGAGGGAATAGCCGTTGGAATGCGGACCGCTTGAGGCAACGCCGATAAGGACATCGCCGTCTTTCATATCATCTTCGCGCGGAAGAAGACTATCCCGTTCGGCCGCGCCTACAACAAAGCCGGCCAAATCAAAATCTTCGCCTTCATACATGCCCGGCATCTCGGCTGTTTCGCCGCCAATCAAGGCCGCGCCAGCTTGGCGGCACCCTTCAGCAATCCCGGAAATGACAGCTTCCGCCTTGTCCGCGTCGAGGCGTCCGGTTGCAAAATAATCTAAAAAGAAGAGCGGTTCTGCGCCTTGCGCCAGCACATCGTTGACGCACATCGCCACAAGGTCAATGCCGACAGTATTTAACACGCCCGTATCTATGGCGATGCGCAGTTTGGTGCCAACGCCGTCTGTACCAGATATCAGCACAGGATCTTTGAACCCGGCAGCCTTCAAATCGAATGCGCCGCCAAAGCCGCCCAAAGCGACATCGGCTCCGGGTCTGCGTGTGGACTTTGCGAGGGGCTTGATCCGAGAAATCAGCGCGTCGCCTGTGTCAATGCTGACCCCGGCGTCGGCGTAAGTTAATCCTGCGCTGTCGGTTTTCTTTTCCATGGGAGCTCCTAGGAGGTGGATTCGCGTTATTGCGCGCTAACAACCTTAAAAATGCCATAGTAGCAAGTCTTAATCCATGGCTTATTCATCCCTTTCATGTTCAAGGGACTTTAAAACTGCTAAGAACCTGTATAATCCGTGACTTAAGGAGTTAAGGATCATGATGAAAAAATTTGTTTGTTTTCTGATGTCGGTATTTGTCATGGGGACGGCGAGTGCGGCGGATCCTTTTACGGTTTCGGGCGTCCCTGTTGATGCGACCGGCGCGACCGCCATCACTGCGCAAACGAAAGCGATTTCAGAGGGACAGGCGCTCGCGGCGCAGGTCTTGATCGACCGGTTAACACTCGAATCCGAGCGGATGAAAATGCGCTTTGAGCCTTTGGATAACGAAACAATTGCACGTATGATCCGCGCATTGGAAATTTCGAACGAAAAACGGTCTTCCAACCGCTATTTGGGCGATATTACGGTGGCTTTCAATCCATCACAGGTTCAGGAGACACTGAAAAGCCGCGGACTGGCGATGATCTCCACGCAGTCGCGGCAACGTTTGGTTCTTCCTTTGTTAAACGGCGAGCTTTGGTCTTTAAATGGCTGGTCCGCAGCCATGCAAAACCGCGCCTTCTTGCACTCTCTGACGCCTTTGAGGGCTGTGGCAACAGGTGAGGGGGCCGAAGCGCTTATATCTGCAAATCAGGCTTTGGCGATGGATATGGGGGCACTACGGCGCGTTGGTGAAAGGTATGGTCTGGCGCAGGTGCTTATTGCGGATGCCCGCCAATCCGGCGCAGGCGTTTTTGTGACGCTCACAGATGTAGCACTCGATACTGGCCAAGTTCGGCAATTGGGCTCGGTCAGCGGCGCGAATTATGACCGCGCGGCATGGGCCGTGATCAATACACTTGAATCTGATTGGAAAAACGCCTCTGTGTCCTTGGCGGAAAGTGCGGAGGATATTCATGTGACGGTTCTGTACAGATCGCTCAATGAGTGGCTGAGTTTACAGGATGTTATAAATGGGTCCGCGCAAATTCAAGATGCGCGTCTTGACGCCTTGTCCAAAGATGGCGCGATGATGACGTTGACATATGGCGGTGACATGAACCGACTTCGCAATGAACTCGCCTTTAAGGGCGTTGATATTCGCGAAGATCCGGCTTTAGGTGTCGTGCTATCGCGCACAAGCCGGTTTTAAAGCGGTTTGCTGAGTGCCGCAGCAAATTCCGTTTAACCTTGCGCCGACGCCCGACCTGACCTTCGAAACCTTTGAAGTTGGGGAAAGCAACCGCGCGGCCGCAGCGTCAGTGATGGCGTGGCCTGAATGGGCCTCTCCGATTTATCTTGTTATTGGGCCGCACGGTACGGGCAAAACACATCTGGGAACCGCATGGGCCAAACAATGCGGCGCGGAAATGTTGGATGCCCCCAAGCATCTTGATGGGTTTGACGTGGAAAGCGTTGATTGCGTATTTGTGGACAATGCAGATAATGCGGACGAGAACAGTTTGTTCACATTGATGAACCATGCCTTGAACGGCCGGCTTGCGGGACTACTGTTAACGGCGCGGAGCCATCCAAAAGGGTGGTCTATCCATCTGCCTGATTTGCGCTCCCGGTTAGTCAACACGCCCGCCTCCGCGCTTACAGATCATGATGACGATATTTTAGAGCCTATCATTCGCAAGCTTTTTGAGGATCAGGGCCGCGACGTTAAAATGGACGTCGTGCGGTTTTTAATGATGAACCACAATCGGTCTGTTGACGCCATGCGGTCGGTTATCAAGGATCTGGATTTTTCGGCGCAGCAAAACAAAAAAGATATTACCCGCGCTTTTGTGGCCTCATATTTCAAGACCAATTTAGAACGGGATCTTTTTTCCGTCCCAAGCGACGAGTGAACCGGAGTCGACGGGCTCTGATTGATTAATCACGTCTAATAATCGACCCGCGCTAAATTCGGGGGTGAACAGCTTTTGCTCTGACACATTTCCTTGGAACGGTTCTGATAGTGACGTGTCAACGGTGCCGGGATGTAGTCCTAAAATGGTCAACGACTTATGTGTGCGGGCATATTCAATCGATAAGGTTTTGAGCATCATATTTAGCGCGGCTTTGGACGCGCGGTAGGCGTACCAGCCGCCGAGGCGGTTATCTGATATGGAACCGACCCTCGCGGAGAGGGCCGCGAATGCGGTTTTCCTGCGCCTATCAAATAATGGGAGAAAATATTTGGCCGCAAGCGCAGGGCCAAAACAATTTACGGCAAAACTTTCTTGCAGTGCGCCGAGGGTTATTTGCTTTGCGCTTTTTTCGGGCTGTATGTTTTCGCCATGAAGCAGACCCGTTGCAAGGATAAGAAGATCGATCTTTCCTGACGTGGCGATCTC
The DNA here is from genome assembly GCA_048268905.1 of Maricaulaceae bacterium. Lineage (GTDB taxonomy): Bacteria > Pseudomonadota > Alphaproteobacteria > Caulobacterales > Maricaulaceae > JACOMS01. The sequence continues at coordinate 49,325 of JBLWUN010000002.1, forward strand.
AGCCGCGGCTGCCTCGAGCGAAGATTCGGACGTGATATCGGTGTGGATAAAGAGGGCTTTGGGGTGGACGATGCCGGGGTCATGCCGGCCCAGTAAATAGACGCGTTCTGTTTGGGGATCGTTGATCAATAGCTCCGAGAGTGAGCGGCCAATTCCGCCAGAAGGCCCAATGATAACTGCGCGAAGAGATGATTGAAAATTGGAAAGTAACGACATGTGTTTTACTAGCCGGATATGCCGCCGCTGGCTAGAACGGAGCTGCTGCTTCGATGTCAATCCACCGGCCATCGGCCGGGTGTCTTAGTTTAAGTGATAAGGCGTGCAGTTGCAGGCGGTCTGCGGCCTGAAAAATAGCGTCGGGGGCATAAAGCCTATCTCCCAGAATGGGATGACCTATTGCGAGCATATGGACCCGCAATTGATGCGATCTGCCCGTGACGGGGTAGAGGTAAAGCCGGGTGGCCAATTGACCGCCGCGGAGGGTTTGCCGTTCGACCGATTGCCAATCTGTTTGCGCTGATTTTCCCCGCGTGAAATCCACATGTTGCATAGGGCGGTTGGGCCAGTCTGTCATGAGGGGCAGATTTATATGGCCTGTGTGGCCCTGAACATCACCGGCCACACGGGCGAGATAGATTTTCTTTGTATAGCGCTTTTCAAATTGTAGCCCGATATGACGCTGCGCGTTCGGGTTTCTCGCGAAAACCATCACACCAGATGTTGCCATATCCAGCCGGTGAACAAGAAGGGTGTTTGGAAACTCGGATTTCAGGCGAAGCTCAAGGCTGTCTTTGTGGAAATTCGCTTTGCCGGGGACACTCAGAAGACCAGAAGGTTTATTCACAAAAATCAGGTCGTCATCTTGATAAAGAATATCTAAAGGCGTCTCTGGCGGCGTGTAAATGAAGTCTCTCATGCCGCTTTCGTCCTTAATCCAATTTTTGTACTTTTTCGATACTTAGGCAGATTATCAGTTTCGGGCAATGAATGACGTTAAAATATGAAGCATATGAACGCTTCTTGCGGTTTGATGAGCTAAGCAGCTCCGTTGACCTCTTGCGTGCGCGAACCGTTTATATTGTGGGCTGGGCATTTATATTTACGCAATGCCTGAATATCGCGTCGATGAGCATCTCTTATGGGGGGTGGGTAACGGACCATGTGATCGCTCTGATCTCAATGTTTACTATCTTCATTGTCGTGCATTGCCTACGTTACACGAAAAATTTCGTTCTCTTCACCGTCTTTTACAATGTGATGTTGGTGATTGGCGTTTATGCCACCGCGATACAATTTAGTATTGGAATCAATTCCTCATTGTTACCTCTATTAGTTTTTGTATGCATATTGTCTGGGTTTGTTGGCGGTCCGCGTATGGCTGTCTTTTCCGGTTTTGTGTGTATTGTCTTTGTCTGGATACTTTATGAGATTTCATTTAATGCGGCCCCGGAAGACGCTATCGCCCTAGAATTTTTTGAAACCCGAACGATGCAACGGGCGATACAAGCCACGCTGACGGTGATACTCGGGACGGTTTTCTCCTTCTTGCTCTCGACGTCGGTCAATCAATTAATTGAAAGGTTTGAGCAAAACGCAAAAAACGATGCCGCGTTGTTGGCGGAACGCTCTGAAATGTTGTTACGTCTGACGAAGGACTATCGTATGTCTTTGTCTGGTATGATGGCTTTGACCCAAAATCTAATTCGGACGACACAGATTCCTGAGCATCGCAAACCCCTTCAAAAAATCGAAAATTGTGGACGCCGCATGATCCACACGACATCTTTAGCCACGGATATTTCTCAGCTCGACTCGCATACTTTTGTCTTAAATATTGCGAGCTTCAATCTTAAGACGTCGCTCTCTCGTATGGTTGAAATGCTCAACCCAGTGGCAACGCTCAAGGGGCTTCATCTAAATATGACATTTGCCTCGCAGTTACCAGAGTGCTTTTTGGGCGATAGGGCTCGCATAGAAAAATGTCTGCGCAATATTATTGTACATGCCTTGAGAACGACACCGACCGGATCTGTTCATGTTTACGTGGATGGGAGAGTCAAGGGCGCGGATAAGGTGCAGCTTAGAGTCTCTATCGTTGACACAAGTGACGGTTTGACGCCGAAACAGGTGGCCGCTGTTTTCTCTCGGATTGATAAGACATCTTTTGACCCGGAGTGTCAAAAGAGTGGTTTGAACCTCGAGCTTGCTCTCAGCGCCGAAATTCTGGAGAAAATGGGCGGCACTGTGACGGCTGAAAGCGCCCTCGGGTCGGGAACGCGTTTCGAAATAGCCATAACGCTGCCCGTTGCGTCCGAACCGTTGAAAGACAGTCCGAGCGAAAGTGATTTTAACGACCTTGTCGTTCGTGCAGGGCTGTCCTAGGCCGCAGTCTTCTTGCGCTTCCAAAACCGGCGAATAAGCCAAAGCAAGGGCAGCAATATAAAAATTATCCAAGGCAAGATAAAACTCAGAAACTGTATAACAGACGCAATGCCATGGCTGACATTCCTGGCAAAGTCTTTGAGGGCCATACCGATCGGTGCAAATGCCCCGCGCGAAACGGCGGCTTGTTTTGATTGGTAGTTCAGATCTACAACAGACATGGAAACGCGTTTTTCCAGAGCATTGAGCGTCGATGTCGCGCTTTCGATGTCGCCTTGGACCCGCGCGAGTTCTCTTTCGAGAGCGAGCAAATCCGGCAACTCCGCGTCGCGGGTTTCTAGTAGCTTTTCGAGGCGTGCCCGAAGCGTCAATTGCGCTTTAAGGCGTGCATCCGTGTCGAGGATAGAGCGCGTCAGATCCTCGGCGGATACACCTGATTGGGTCACATCACCCTTTGCATCTTTGACACTGTTTTGAATGTCTTGGATAAAAGTTTTGAGCCACTCAGGGTCGGCGCGAAGCTGGACATAGGCGGAGGCATAGTCTTCTTGGTCTGCAGACATACTCGACGATAGCACTTGGCATATATTTGGCCCGGCATCCCGGCACAGTTTTACATGGGCCTTGGCCGTTGGCGCGACCGTGTCCACGGGAAGGGCGAAGCTGTAATTGTAGCGATAGGCCAAGAAGCTCCGGGACGAGGCGTTGGTTTCGCTCTGCGCCGCGTCTGCGGCGCTGTTCTTGGCAAACCCGCCTTGATCGGCTGCCTCGTAATTTGGAGATGCCGAGGGCGCGCTACCCCTGTCAAAGGCTGAATTCCCGCAAGCGCCTAAGAGCGTTAGGGGAATAATGGCCGCTATAGAAAGTGCAAAATAGCGCATAATATTACTCACTCTTGAGCATGACGGGATCGCCGTAGCCTAAGTCTTTCAGGCGCTCCGCTTGCGTCGCAGCATCGCCCACGACCACATAGCGCATGGCGTCCGGACGCAGATTTTCGGCGGCGAGCGCTTTGAAATCTTCGAGCGTCATGGCGTTGATCGCTTGCGCATTCCTCGCCTTATAGTCCGACGGGTAGCCATAAGCAGCGATTTCATTGACCATGCCCAGCTTGTCGTTCAGGGTTTCCATTTTGAGGGCCTGACCGCGCAGAAGGGCGTCTTTCATGATTTGAAGATCGTCCTCTGTGAAATCTGGACCGTAAGTGTTTAAAATGTCCCGAATAAGCTCGATCGATTCTTTCGTTACATTTGTTCTTACACTTGTCCGGACGGCAAAATTACCGCGGTCTTTAGATGATGAGAAGCCCGAGCGGATCCCGTAAGTGTAACCTTTATTTACCCGCAGCTCTGTGTTGAGCTTTGACGTATAAATGCCGCCGAGCATGAAGTTCATGGCTTCCGCAAGCGGCAATTGGGGGTCAAGTGCCGTCAGGGCTGGGCGCTCCAAGCGCAGGACGGATTGTTTTGCGCCGGGCACGTCATAGAAATAGACTTGTGAATCTGCCACTGGAATTTGCGCGGGCAGGGTGATTGATGGTGGGGCCGGGCGGTCCCATTTGCTGGCTAGTCCGTTAAAGGCAGATTTGACCTGAGCAGGCGTAATATCGCCAACGATACGAAGCTTGGCGCCATTTTGTGTATAGTTGGACGTGTAGAACTGTTTCAGGTCTTCGAGTGTCACAGTTTCCAGCTTGTCTTTCGGGCCATAAAACCCGTAACGGAAGATGTGGCCTTCAGGGTATCTCAGCTTGGCAACTTCGCGCGTAGAAATCGCGTTCGGATCTGCCGCGTTTTGATCAATACCATTGATCATTTTGCGTTTCAGGAGGGCGAACTCTTCCGCGTCCCAACGCGGTTGGAGCACCATTTCCTCGACCAGGGCGGCGGTCGCATTAAAGTTTCGCGCGAGCGTGTTTCCGCTCACATAGGTTCCAAACTGGCCGCTTGAAATCGAAATGCTAGAGCCCAGCGACTTAATCGCATCTTCCAGTTCCGCAGGCGTCTTGTTTGCGGTCCCTTTTTCGAGGATTGCGGCTGTCATGTCTGAAACGGCCGGCTTCTCATAGTCGCCGCGGTCGCTTCCGGCATCAATCGCCAAAGAAAAATAGACCAAAGGCGTCTCGCGGCTTTCAATGCCGTATAACTTCACGCCGTTGGAAAGCTTGTCTTGCCAGACTTGCGGCGTTGGCAGCGTGTATGACGGGCCGAAGTCAGGTTCTTTGCTTCGATCAAAGCTTGAGGGGGTGGGGTTCTCGATAACGCGCGCCGCGGGGTCGAAGTCGCTCGCCGTTTCAGCGCCTTGAACGATTTTTTCTTCGACCACATCGGCTTCGACCGAACCTTCAAGCGCAAGATCAAGTTGGCCCTTGGGCACGAAGCTTGTGTAAATCAGGTTCTTGTCTTTAATGTATTTATTATAGACACGCATCACGTCATCAGTGGTCACCGCCTGAATGCTCTCAATGTCTTTCTTGTAAAAACCTGGGTCGCCTGTGAACAAATTATATTCGCCAAGCTGTATGGCTTTGCCCAAAGCGCTTTGCACTTCGCTGTAAAAGTCCACTTCAATACCAGCTTTGATACGATCCAGATCCTCTTGGGACATACCATTGGTCTCGAACCGCTTAAAGGCCGTATCAATCGCTGGAATGAGCGCGTCAATATCGCCGCCCTCATTGGGGCTGATAAACAAATACCATTCGCCTGAGATCTCTTTGGTGTAGTGGAATCCTTCTACGCCCGAGGTGAGTTTTTCTTCATCGATAAGGACTTCATTTAGAGGTGCGCGTTTGCCTTGGGTCAAATAATCGACCAATATGTCAAGCGCGTAAGCATCTGGATTATATTGTTCAACGGTTGGCCAGACCATTGTGAGCTGAGGCACTGTCGCAAAATTATCCTCGTGATAGAGACGTTTAGATTCGCTCAAGACACCAGCGCGCGGGGCGTAAGGCTCAACTTCTGCGCCGCGGGGGATTTCACCAAAATATTTCTCGACGAGGGCTTTGGCGTCTTTGACGTCAAAATCACCAGAGATTGTCACGGTGACATTATTGGGAACGTACCATTTCTTGTAAAAGTCCTGAACGTCTTTGAGGCCCGCCGCATCGAGGTCGGCGAGGGAGCCAATGACCTGCCAATTATAGGGATGATCGGCGGGATAAAGCGCCTTGTTGATGATGTAGAGATTGTGGCCATAGGGTTGGTTGTCCACCCGTTGACGTTTTTCGTTTTTTACGACCTGTTTTTCATTATCGACGACGTCTTGGCTGACGGTATTGATAAACCAACCAAGTTTGTCGGCTTCCGCCCAGACAATTTTTTCGAGGGCATCTTTTGGAACGGCCTGGAAATACTGCGTCATATCGTGGGTGGTAAACCCGTTTGTGCCATCACCGCCGATGCGTGTGTTCATCTCGTCGAGCCCCCCATATCCGAGGTTTTCGGAGTCGAGGAAGAGGAGGTGTTCGAATAAATGAGCAAAGCCTGTCCGGCCGGTCGTTTCACGCGCAGACCCGACGTGGGCGGCAAGATCGATAGCGACCACGGGGTCAGAGCGGTCCACGTGAAGAACAACATCCAGTCCGTTATCGAGCGTGTATTTTTCAAACTCTATCGAGAGTGCGCTCTCTGCAGCGGCAGATTTATCTGTCATCTTGATATCGTTTTTCTTTCCGGGCTGACATGCGGAAACCAAGGCGAGGCCTGCGGCGAAACCGACTGTGGATAAAAATTTGCTCATATGTGCCTCCGAGGAACGCCGTATTTTTTTGAATATGTCTTTTCCTCAAGAGTTTGTCCATGCTTAGGACAAGGACGCTCACAAATCTGGCGAAAATTTAATTTCGCGAATTTCACGCAGTCGTGACGTGAACACCGCGCGCCAATGGCCTAAAGCGGCAGTCCAGTACGAGGAGACTTCAAAATGCCAAAGAACCTACCGCTTTCGCTATTCATCATGCGGCTCACTCTCGCTGTGTTTCTCGCGCCTTGGGTCGCTGACAAATTTACGGCGAAAGGCACGGCGCACACCGCTCGTATTTTTGAAAATATCTATAAAATAAAGGGGTTTAGTACCACATCATACTACGCGGTAGGCGTGCTATGGGTGATCCTTTTGATAGCCTTCGTCACGGGATTCAAAAAACGTTTGAGCTATGGTCTCGTCATGGTTTTCCATGGCATTGGGACTGTTATGACCATTCCATATTTGGTCCCGTGGTCGGATCAATATAATATGTTGTTTTTGGCGGCCATTCCTGTTTTAGGCGCCATGATTGCGCTTTACATGCTTCGCGGCAACGATACTTACCTTTCAATTAGCACATAAGAGACGAATATATAGGCAGAGCTTGCGATCAACCGGCGTAGGCTTATTTGCGTTTTCGCGCCGCCCACCTGAATATCTGAGCGCCCAATACTCGCCACAGGGGGTCAAACACAAGGATGACGGCGATGATTGCGGCGCCATAAATCCAGTGTTTTCCGGTTATCGCGACCCAAATAAAGAGGCCGATACAGATGGGGTAAAAAAATAGGGCGTGGAATAATCGCCACATCGCGATCAGGACGGCTCTCATATTATTCGAGGTCTCGCGGATAGATGATTTCCTTGAGGCGCCATGAGGCTGGCGAGAGCCAATGCCCGTCATTTAGCCTTTCAAACACACCGCATGCCCCTGTTGGGTAATCTTGCCATTGTCCCGAGAGGTAGTGGTGCAGGTGGGTCCATCCCGGATTGTGTCCGAGCAACATGAGGGTGCCGTCTGGTTCGGGTTTTGAATTGCAGATCTCGATCACATTTTCTGCGCTGGCGTGGTAAAAGCCCGAAATATATTCGACCGCCTGCGCGCCGGGGATGGCTCTTATCAGGCGCATGGCTGTTTCGCGCGTACGAACTGCATCCGATGACCAGATGATTTGCGGTGCGTATCCGCGCGCATGGAGGGCCGCGCCTATGTTGGTGGCGGAGGTCTTCCCTCGGTCATTGAGGGGCCGTTGATGATCCCGCAATGCCCCGTCGCTCCAAGAGGATTTCGCGTGTCGCATAATAAGGAGTCGGTCCAGCATAGGCGCAATATACGCGAGAAATATCGGCGTGCCAGAGAAAGCTTGCCCAAATAGCCGGTCTTGCGCGGAGCCATATGATAGGTTTATGCAGTGACATCGCATTATAAGGAATTGCCCCAATGAAATTGTCACGCCGCGCTCTTCTCCAATCCACCGCTGCTGTTGCCGCGTCCTCGGCTGTGTCTGTCACGGCTTGCGCGCCAAAACAGACGGCGGATGTGACAGGCCTTTTAGAACAAGCTACAGATCTAATGCTGAATGCTTATCCTGAAACCGCGTCCAGTGCCGGTCTCGACAGCGGTAAGTATAAGCGTCTCAAGTCAAAGTTGACGGATCGGTCGCCCGAGGGGCAGGCCGCGATTGAAGCGAATGTTCGCGCGATGGCGGCGAAGCTGGCGAAGGTCGACACGAAACCTTTGAGCCCCGATCAAGCTCTGAACGTAGACGTTGCGAAAACCGTATTTGGCATGAGCGTGGAAGGGTTTGACATGCCTTACGGGGATGTGGCTCTGCTGAATTATAATTGGTCTTACCGCAACAGCCCGTATGCTGTGGCGCAAAATACGGGCGCATTCGTCGAAATTCCAAGCTTTCTAGAATCGTCACATAGCGTTGAAACTGCGGACGATGCTGATGCCTACCTTATGCGTTTGGACGCCTTTGCAGCGCAGCTGGACGGCGAGACCGAGCGGACGCGGCGCGCCGGGGAGCAAGGCGTTATCCTCCCGGATTTCTTGATGGAGAAAACGCTGGGGCAATTGCGCGGCGCGCGAAAACGTCCGGTTGCCGAATGGGGACTCGTCACATCTTTGGCGTCGCGGGCCGCAGCATTTGACGGAAATTACGGCGAGCAGGCACAGACTTTGACAGCACAGAAAATTCTACCCGCGCTAGATCGCCAGATCCAAGTTTTGGAGGCACTGGCCCCGCGCGCCGTGTCTGATGCCGGTGTTTGGGCGAAGCCGGGCGGTGAGGCCTTTTATGATTGGGCGCTCAGAGCTGGAACGACGACGAACATGACGCCCGCCGAAGTCCACGAAATGGGATTGGAGGAGCTTGCCAGTCTTCACGGACGCATGGATCCTATTTTACGCTCTATCGGATATACGGATGGGTCGGTGGGGGACCGTATGACCGCGCTCGCAAAGGACCCCCAGTATCACTTTGCGGCGGGTGATGAAGGCCGCGCGCAGATCATGGATTTCATCCATAAGACGCTGGACGATATTCGCTCTCGAATGCCGGATGCATTTGAAACGCTTGTGCCCGGTTTCCTTGAGGTAACCCGTATATCTCCTGATGTGGAAGATGGCGCGCCTGGCGCTTATGGGGGGTCAGGGTCGATTGATGGTAAGCAGCCGGGACATTTCTGGATCAATCTGAGAACACCGGATTTGCACAATAAGTACACGCTTGCTGACCTGACCTATCACGAAGCGATACCAGGGCATGTGTGGCAAGGCGAATATACTTTTAAACAGCCGCTTATACGCTCGCTCTTGGCGTTCAATGCCTACTCGGAAGGCTGGGCGCTCTATGCGGAACAAATTGCAGACGAACTTGGCGTCTATGATGATTTTGCCGTCGGGCGGCTGGGATATTTGCAATCTCTCGCCTTCCGCGCGTGCCGGCTTGTGGTTGATACGGGTCTCCATGCCAAGCGCTGGACGCGCGAAGAAGCGATCTCGTGGTTTGTCACAAATAATGGCTCGAATCCGGATGAAGTGCAGAGTGAAGTGGATCGTTATTGTGCGTGGCCGGGGCAGGCTTGTGGCTATAAGGTCGGTCAATCCGCGATCAACCGCTTGCGCGACAAGGCGCAAGCCGAGCTTGGGCCGGCTTATGATTTCCGCCGCTTTAATGATGCTGTGGTCCTCGGCGGAAGTGTCCCGATGACTGTTCTTGGCCGGGTGATTGATGATTTCATCGCGCGAGAGAAAGCGTAGACCATAGAATAGCCCATAAAAAAAGCCGGGCACAGGGGCCCGGCTTTTCATTGGATCGAGAAGAGTTTATTCTTCTTCGCCTTTTGGCGCCACGTCGGCTTCCATTTGGCGTCCATCATCGTCGAACATTTCTGCTGCGATTTCAGCACGCTCTTGTGCCGCTTCTTCAGCATCTGCACGATCAGCGTCCATTTGCGCCGCAATAACGTCTTCGCCTTTCGCTTGGCGAACGGCTTCGTCTTCAGAGCGAGCCACGTTGATTGTAACTGAAACGGTGACTTCTGGGTGGAGCTTGATTTTAACATCATGCAGGCCCAGAGCTTTGATCGGATGCTCAAGAACAACCATGTTCCGCTTAACGCCTTCGCCAACACTTTCCGTGATGTCACGTGCGCTCACAGAACCGTAAAGCTGTCCTGTTTCACCCGCATTACGGATGATTGTGTAGCTTTGACCGTCGATTGTCGCGCCATCTTCGGCTGCGCGTTCGCGTGTTTCCGCGTTACGAGCTTCCAAATATTCACGTTCGGCTTCGAAACGCGCCATGTTGGCTTTCGTTGCACGAAGAGCTTTCGCTTGTGGCAAAAGGAAGTTACGGGCGTAGCCGGGCTTCACTTTAACAACATCGCCCATGGCGCCGAGGCTATCTACGCGTTCTAGAAGTATGATTTCCATGTCGGCGCTCCTATTTCACTTCGTAAGACAGCAGAGCCAAGAAGCGAGCACGTTTGATGGCCCGCGCAAGTTCACGCTGTTTTTTGCCAGAAACGGCAGTGATCCGAGATGGAACGATTTTGCCTTTTTCAGACATGTAGCGCTGCAGCATCTTTGGATCTTTGTAATCAATCGTTAGGCCGTTCTCACCAGAGAATGGGCAAACTTTACGGCGGCGTTTGAAAGATGTCCGTGAGGGCAAGTTTTCAATTTTGATTGTGTCTTTAGTGGACATGATTAATCCCTTTTCTCACGACGCTTACGCTCTTCGCGCTTTGCGAGGATTGCAGATGGCTTCTCGTCGAACTCTTCAACGCGGATGCTCATGTAACGTAGAACGTCTTCGTTGATGCGGTGCTGACGTTCAATCTCGTGGATTGTTGATGCTTCCGCATTGATTTGAAGAAGGTTGTAGTGAGCTTTCCGGTTTTTCTTAACGCGGTAAGCAAGGTTCCGAAGACCCCAATATTCTGTTTTCTCAACAGAACCACCGAGATTTTGGATCTTTTTTGTTAGGTTTTCGACAAATTCTTCGACTTGGGTCGGGGAAATGTCGGGACGTGAGATGATCACGTGCTCGTAGAGAGACATATAAAGTCCTTCATTTTAGGGAGGCGGCGCAGGTCGGGGGTGAAGGTGTCCCGGCGTTGCGATGGCTCCGAAAGATGTGCCAACCCCATGTTGACAGAAATCCACCGGACCGCATCCATTGAAGCGCGCTTACTACACGTTAGCGGCTTAATTTCAAGAGGTTTTTTAGGCCGAGAGCTTATCCGAACCGCTTTTGAGTTTCGCACGCGACTTGGTCGACGTTACCGTCGGCTCTTTTGGCGGAAAAACACCGGGCCGCTTGCCTTCATCGGAAATGGCGCGTGCCAGATCGTCATAGCGTTGCTGAAGATCTTGCACTTTTTCACGGGCGTTATGAAGATCGTTTTCCGTTGCACTCAACTCGTAGTTTTGTGTTTCGATGATTTTCTCTAACTTTTCGCGCTCCGCCTTGTGAGACGCATTGAGTTTCTTGAGATCCTGTACGTCGTTTGTGCTGGCGCGCACCGTGTCATCATTGAGGCGGATTTTGCTCTCAAGTTCTTTGATCCGCGCTTCAAGGACGTTTATTTTATCATCACGGCGATGAATGTGTGTGTCATGCTGCGATTTATAAACAACGATCTTGTCTTGAATTTCCATTAGTTCGTTGTGCATTTCCGAATTGTGGCGATTAGATGTTCGGAGTGCTGTGCGGAGTTCGCCATTCTCACCTTCAAGAAATTTGGACCGCTCTACGGCGTCTCTGATGTCTTTTTGGGCGCTATCGAGTGCCCGCTGAATTTCCACGCGCTCTTCGGACAATTTTTGTATTTGCTCGGAAAGGTCGTTGGAAAGTTTATTGAGAGACTCTATTTCACGGCGCGCATTGTTGAGATCAGTGCTTCGCTGTTCCAACTCCATTTTCAGATTTTCAGTTTCAGATAGGAGATCTTCGTTTTCTTTATTACGTCCTTCGAGAACGTCGCTTAATTCCTTAAACTTTGATCTCAGAAGTTCGTTTTTGTGATTTCCCTGTTCAACGCTATCAAGCAATTTAATGCGGTCACGTTCTAGGCTCTCGGTGATATATTTTTGGGACTTAAGGTCTGTTTCGAGAGCTCTGTTTTTTTGGTTTAGCCGTAAGTTTTCAGGTTGCAACTGATTAAGCGTGGCAATCGCGAGGTCCGCTTTTTGAATAATCGACGTCAATCCGCCGACGCGCTCTCTAACGCGGCTATAGATAGCGGAGCCGTTTTCGATATCAGACGTGATCCTCGCGATAACAAGGCGAAGCTCGCCAATGCTCATTTTGCCCAAGTTTTCAGGGGTATATTGGTGGGCCGTTTCGGCGATGTCTTCGATCTTGGAAGCTGTTATTTCCAAATCATCAGACTCGTTGAAGTCGTCAAATGAAAGCACGCTCTCGTCAAAAAAGGTTTCATCGCTAAAAGCGGGTTGTTCGCTTTTAGGCTCCGGCGCAGGGGGCGTTTCGGGTATTTCAGCGTCGCTCAATTCAGCGTCGCCGCTATTGTCGGCCTCGTCAAATTCTTGAAGATCGATAGATAGATCTTCGAGGTCAAAATCATCCTCTTCAAACAACATTTCAGATTCGTTGTTTTTCACCTGTGAGGCCTGCGTCTCTAAAGGCCGTGTCTCCTCGACGGCAGCGGGCCTTTCTTGAAGGCTTTCCACGCGCAAAATCTCTTCTTCAAACGACAGCGCGTCAACGTCTGCGGCTGGCTCAGCCTCAAACGAAAGCGGGTGTGAGAGATCGAGCGTCTCGTCGTCTATGACATCATCATGCAGTGGTTTTGCCGCCGCAGCCGACTGACGCCAATCTTGGGTAATCTTCAAAATATTGGCACGGATATTATCAATATCCAGAGGGTCCTCTTCGTCAGCAAAAGCATCCGGCGTGGAACGCGCTAAGGTTATCTCGGGAGAGGTCTCTTCTTGCGCCGGAGGGGGCGTTTCCTCAACGTCAAACGGGTTCTCGGCCTCCGTCTTGGGGTGCGCTTTTCGCGCTTCTTGCGCGGCCAGTTCTTGACGGATCAGGTTTGTAATATCTGAAGAGGTAGCCTTCTCATCAGCGGACGCAATAACGGACTTTATCGAATCAACATCCGGTTCGACCCGATGTTTAGATTTATTGCGTCTGAAAATTGACATGAGAAACCTGTTTTGAAATAGTTAACGACATCTTTCGAAGGTTTGGTTAACGAAACCTTAAAATGTCATGTCGATGGTTAATAATGCCTTAAAAGCACGGGATTCGCTAGCGTGATTGTGGCTCAGAATGAGGTGTTTTACGTCTGATAATGGCTTTTTGTCGAAAGGTGGGCGCCATGCTCGGCCCATAGGAACCAATTGAGCGAATCATTTTCCCTTAAGTACGGGTCTCTATCGCGCGGTTTTTATTGGGAAATTCCCGGGGCGCGTGCTAACTGACAGGCTTACTCAAGCGACATGAGGATTTAATATGAGTTTGGCATTTACATTCCCAGGACAAGGCAGTCAGTTTGTCGGGATGGGCAAAGAGTTGGCGGCGGCCTTTCCGTCTGCGAAAGCTGTATTCGACGAAGTAGATGATGCCTTGTCGCAGAAACTCTCGCGTCTGATGTGGGATGGTCCGATGGAGGATTTGACGCTTACGGCCAATACGCAGCCCGCGCTAATGGCAACCTCGGTTGCTGCGATGCAAGCGCTTAAAGTAGAATTTGGTATTGACGTTACCGCGGCCGCTTTTGTTGCAGGACATTCCTTGGGGGAATATTCTGCGCTGTGCGCGGCGGGGGCTTTAAGTTTACGTGATACGGCGCTTCTTTTGCGCCTAAGAGGCGACGCGATGCAAAACGCTGTGGCTGTTGGCGCGGGCGCTATGGCGGCACTTCTCGGGGCGTCCGTGGAGACCGCTGAAACTGCTGCGGCGGCTGGCGCAAAAGTGGGCATATGCCAGATTGCGAACGACAATGCGACGGGGCAGATCGTTCTGTCCGGCGAAAAAGCAGCGGTCGAAGCGGCCGCCGACGCGGCGCGGGAGCTTGGCGTGAAGAAGGCGGTCATGTTGCCCGTCTCTGCGCCGTTCCATTGCGATATGATGGCGCCTGCCGCAGAGGCTATGGCGGACGCCTTAAAAGATGCGATCATAAGTGCGCCAGCCGTCCCGCTGGTGAATAATGTGACCGCGCGCCCCGTGAGCGATCCTGATCAAATTCGTGCAGATCTGGTCACTCAAGTGACAGGCCGCGTGCGCTGGCGCGAATCTGTTGAATGGATGGCGGGCGAGGGCGCAATTACACGCTTTGCGGAACCCGGCTGTGGTAAGGTTCTGACGGTTATGCTGCGCCGTATCGTCAAGGACGTAGACGGGGAGACACTGAACAGTCCTGAAACCTTAGAAGCATTTGCCGAGTCTTTGCGCTAAGCGGAGCGTTATACCTCTCGGCTTGGACACAGGATAAGGGCACCGTTTGGGCTGAGGGAAATGTCTGCGGGTAGCGAAATCGTTTCCGGCTCACCGTCAAGAAGCGCGCTTATCTGCCCGCTTCCATGAATGGTCATGTTGCCTGACTGTGTGACGTTGGCGGAGTCATCTTGCCGCCAAAGATCAAACAGGGTGGTCAATCCCAGCGCGGTGACATCGACAAGGGTTTCAACGTGATTGGCCACAACGTCGAATTTGTCTTCTTGATCCGCGTAGTCGTTCATGAACGGACAGGTCACTTGAAGAAAGTTACCCGTCCACTTGTTTTCGATATTATCGGGTGAAAATGTAAATTGGCTGCCGGGCAGTGCGTCTCTTAATGTGGTCGAGACTTGTTTGAAGGCCTCCACATATTCTCCGTCTCTAACCATTTCTCGGGCTTGCCCGATCTCAACAATGGCACCAAAAATTCCCGCCACCAAGAAATCCTTATCGTTCACGCGCCCGGCGGGTATCCAAACCGGTGCGTCGCAGTCTAGAGCCCGTGATAGGACCTCTTGCCATTTATCTGAGCCGTAGAGGCGCTTGGGCAAGACATTCATGGTTCCCCCCGGCAGAGGCAGGGTCGGAACCTTTTGGGGCGAGGCGAGGCTGATCGCGGCGAGAGACGTGCCGTCTCCGCCATATGTCACAAGAAGGTCGGCGCCGTTTTTTAGGACACTCTCGATGGTGTCGGTCAGTTTCTGAGGTTCGATAAAGTGACAGTCAATATCGAGGTTGAAACGGTTTCGAAAGATGTCGGTCACGGCGTCTGATATATCCGACGTAGAGCCGGACGCGGCGTTAATGATGAGGCTTGGATGCTTAAAGGTGGGAGACGAGGCTGGCATATCAATCCATAGTTTCCGCGTATTGCGATGTTGCTGATGGCGTTCGGGGCGCCACCCAGCTTTCCTGGCCCACATATTTTCCCGAGACCCAGTCATAAGCTTTAATGCGCAGGGCGTCTTTGTCGATTAAGATGTGGTTAAAGCTAGCAGGTTTCCCGCGCTGACGTGTAGAGAGTGTGCCCGATCCGATTGATAGAAGCTCCGAGCCGCCGAGTTTGCGGCCCGCAACGAACGGTGCGTGTATGTGTCCCGAAAGTACGGCATCAATTTTTGACTCGCATAGCATTTTGATCGCCGCAGGTCCGTTTCGCGTTTCCTTATCAAGGGGAGAAATGGACGGGTAAATCAACGGGTGGTGAACCGCGAGCATCTTGAGCCTTTCGGCACTTGGTGCATGTAGGTCGGCAATGTCTTTTCCGAGTTTGCTGAGGTTCACAGACCCTACGGACCAGTCGAGTTTGGCTTGAACTCCCCGTGCGGTGTTGTGCGCAACGATCATCACATTATCGTCCGCGAAGAAGGGTTCGCTGAGTGGCTTTATGTATCTGTTGTAACGTTTGAAGGGGTGAAAGACGCGGTGCCAAATGTTGAACATGGGCGTATCATGATTACCTGGCGTTATGAGTCTGGGGCAGGGGAAGCTCCGTATCCACGCGGCGGCCGCTTGGAATTCGTCAACTCGTCCGCTTTGCGTTATATCTCCGCAGAGTAAAAAGAGATCAGGCTTCAAGCCTAGAGCGAACGCGCGAGCGCCAGATAGCGCCTCTTTGTCTTCGGAACCGAAGTGAACGTCTGAAAAGTGTAGAATGGACGTCGTCTTGCCTCGGTCTGCTTTGTGCTTCATATAGAAACAACGCAAACTCAGGCGCTCGGTTCCATATGCTCGGCAATTTTTATTCTCGAAGGCGCGGAACCATCTGCAAGTGAAGGCGTTGATAGGACGTAATAAAAACAAAGGACATATTCCATGGGACTCGAAAGCTTACTTATTTTTCTCGTTATCGGCGGTATCGCTGGTTGGCTCGCTTCATTGATCGTTCGAGGGGCTGGCATGGGCATTCTCGGGAATGTGATCGTTGGTATCGTTGGCGCCGTTATCGCCGGGTATGTTCTACCCGCGCTAGGTATTTCCATTGCCGGCGGTATCGTAGGGTCCATCATTCACGCCATGATCGGTGCTGTGATATTGCTGCTCCTCATTCGGATCATCAAACGCGCTTAGATCAAAAAGCCGTAATCATCGCTAAATTTAAAGCCTGCGCAGTCTGCGCGGGCTTTTTTATTTCGCTGAATTTTAAGCCGAGGCGTTAAAAGACCTTATTATTTTGCCGTTCATCGTTTATACGGAGCCCCACAATCCGAATTTGAACGAAAAATGAAAGAGTGGACTATGTTTGATTTATCCGGAAAACGCGCTCTCGTTACAGGTGCGACGGGCGGCCTTGGCGGGGCAATCGCAAAGGTTCTGCACGCACAAGGTGCTCATGTGGCCCTCTCTGGAACGCGCGCTGAAAAGCTCGAAACCCTCGCGGCCGAGCTCGGTGACCGCTGCGCGGTCACGCCGTGTAATTTGTCTGACGCGGATGCCGTTGATGCGTTGCCGGGGCAAGCCGCAGAGGCGCTCGGCGGGTCAATAGATATACTTATCTCTAATGCTGGCTTGACGCGCGACGGTCTTTTGATGCGGATGAAGCCAGAAGATTGGGATATTGTGCAGCGCGTTAATCTTGAGGCCTATTTCCGCCTCTCCAAAGCGTGCCTTCGCGGTATGATGAAAGCGCGTTTCGGACGTATTATCGGAATCACGTCTGTTGTTGGGGTGACGGGGAACCCCGGTCAAACCAACTACGCGGCATCGAAAGCCGGCATGATTGGATTTTCAAAGTCATTGGCGCAAGAAGTGGCCAGCCGCGGCGTCACTGTGAATTGCATCGCACCCGGTTTCATCGCATCACCCATGACGGATGAATTGAATGATGCGCAAAAAGAAGCGATTCTCGGTAAAATTCCAGCAGGGGCATTGGGCTCCGGGGAAGATATCGCGAACGCTGCACTCTATCTCGCAAGTCAAGAAGCGGCCTATGTCACGGGGCAAACGCTCCACGTGAATGGCGGAATGGCAATGATCTAAGGCGATTTTTCGGCTGGTCACTCCTTTTCATGTGTGATAGGCACCCCGCCAATGTTGAGAGGGGGGTTGTTTTTATTAAGAACGCCTCTATTTTCAGCAAGGTAACCGCCGCTTGCGGCAATAAGTAAGGAAGACATTATGTCAGATATTTTAGACCGCGTAAAAAAGATGGTCATCGAGCATCTAGATGCGGACGAAGCTAAAGTCACAGACAAAGCACATTTCATTGACGATTTGGGCGCTGACAGCCTCGACACAGTTGAGCTTGTAATGGCGTTTGAAGAAGAATTTGATATTGAAATTCCTGACGACGCTGCAGAGCATATTCAGACTGTTGGCGACGCGGTGAAGTTCATCTCTGAAAAAACCGGTTAGGTTCTTCCAAGCACGTGCGGCGCGTCGTTGTCACAGGCTTAGGAATTGTCTCTCCCGTTGGCTGTGACGTCGAAACGGCGTGGGCCAACCTTCTTGCTGGTAAATCCGGCGCTAAGAAAATTGAACATTTTGATGCCAGCGATTTGGGATGCCAAGTCGCTGCTATCGTACCGCGCGTTGATGGGCGCGGCGGGGGCGGCCCCGATATCCCTGGGTCGTTCGACCCAGATGCCATCATGCCTCCGCGCGAGCAAAAGCGCATTGACGATTTTATTCTGTATTCTATCGCGGCGGCTGAACAGGCGCTGCGAGATGCCAACTGGATCATCGGCGACGATGATACGGAGGCCCAAGAACGCTCAGGCGTTATGTTCGGGTCCGGCGTTGGCGGCCTGAGCACCACTTACGAAGCCTCCATTACGCTTAAAGAAAAAGGTCCACGGCGGCTAAGCCCCTTTGTCGTTCCCGGAATGCTGATCAATTTGACGTCTGGCCATATTTCGATCCGAAATAACCTTAAAGGTCCGAATCATAGTGTGGTGACGGCTTGTGCGACAGGCGCTCATGCCATCGGGGATGCGGCGCGGCTTATTATGTTTGGCGACGCTGATGTTATGGTTGCGGGCGGCGGCGAAGCGGCCGTTTGCCGATTGGGTATTGGTGGTTTTGTCGCCTGCCGCGCGATGACAACGTCTTACAATGATACGCCTGAGAAAGCATCTCGTCCGTATGACTCGGGCCGTGATGGTTTCTTGATGGGAGAAGGATCAGGGGCTTTGGTCCTTGAGGAATATGAGCACGCAAAAGCCCGCGGCGCAAAAATTTACGCTGAAGTTCTAGGATACGGCCTGTCCGGCGACTCCTACCACATTACCAGTCCCGTGCCTGATGGCGACGGCGGATACCGCGCCATGAAAGCGGCGTTGAAAAACTCAGGCCTCAACGCGGGCGATATTGGCTACATCAATGCGCATGGGACATCGACACCAGTCGGTGATGAAATTGAAGTGCGCGCTGTCGAGCGTCTCTTTGGCGAGCATTCCGATAATCTGTGCATGTCAGCGACAAAATCAATGACCGGACATTTGCTCGGCGCGGCAGGCGCGATCGAGGGCATCTTTACAATTTTGGCGTTGCGCGATCAAATGGCGCCGCCCACATTGAACCTCGAAAATCAAAATGTCGAAACATCTATCGATTTGGTGCCGCTGAAAGCCAAGCCGATCACGGCGAAGGCGGCCATGTCAAATTCATTTGGTTTTGGCGGAACCAACGCCGCTGTGATCTTCGCAAAGGTTGAAGATTAAACTCTCTAGGGGGAAAAATGGGAACGTCTCCCCGTGCAGCCGTGAAGTCGAAACAAAAGTCCGGAGCGCCTAATAACGGGAAAAAAAAGCGCGGTCGTGGTATCAAATCCGCCTTGTTTTTTATTGTATTTCTGTGCCTTCTAGGTTTAGCCCTCTATGTGGGGGGCAAGGCGTATTTGAACATCCGCTTTTCGGAGCCCGGGCCATCCTCCCAATCGCAGGTTTTTGAGGTGCCCCAAGGCGCTGGCGTGTCATTGATTGCGTCTCGTCTCGCGGCGTCCAGCCTTATCTCAAATGCCGACTTTTTCAAGGTTATGGTCCGCTTGGAAGGTGAAGATACAGGTCTTAAAGCCGGTGAATATGCTATTCCCGAGGCCGCGAGTATGCGGGAAATCTATAAGACACTGACGGAAGGTAAGGCGATCCTCTATCCGTTTACGGCTCCGGAAGGGTTAACGAGCGCGCAAATTCTAAGGGCGATGGCAACGGTTGAAACATTGGTCGATGATAACCCGGAGGTTCCCGCCGAAGGTACGCTGCTACCCGAAACATATTTGACGCCTAAAGGCATGACACGTTCGGCTTTGATAAAGCAAATGATGGCTGCGCAAAAGGAATTTGTTGATCGTGTGTGGCAGCAGCGCGCCGCTGGTTTACCCATAAAGACCAAAGAAGAGGCGATAATCCTTGCGTCTGTCGTTGAGAAAGAGACAGGTATATTGGGGGAGCGCGATATGGTTGCAGGGGTATTTGTCAACCGCCTGAACAGAGGTATGCGCCTTGAATCTGACCCCACAATTATCTACGGAATCACGCAAGGTGACCCACTTGGGCGCGGAATCCGGCGCTCGGAAATTAACAGAAAAACCGATTGGAATACCTACCAAATGGCGGGCCTGCCCCAGACGCCAATTTGCAATCCGGGCAAAGAAGCCATCTTGGCCGTATTAAATCCGGCTAAAACCGACGCGATTTTCTTTGTGGCGGATGGCACCGGTGGACATGCGTTTGCGTCGACCTTGGCGGCGCACAATGAGAATGTCCGGAATTGGCGTAAAATTGAACAGTTGCGTAAGGGCCCGGAGTAATGGGCGAGCTTTCGGGAATGACGGGCTTTGCCCGCGTTAGCGGCGCGGCAGAGGGGCAAAGCTGGACATGGGAAGCGCGGAGCGTTAACGGCAAAGGGCTTGATGTACGGGTCAAGATGCCGCCTGAGTACGCGCCGCTTGATGCGTCCATACGAAAGATTTTTGGTGAAGCTTTTTCACGCGGGAGTTTGCAGCTTAGCCTATCTGTCCAATCAGAAGCGAGCGGCGCAGAATATGCCGTCAATGAGCGCCTCGTTGACACGTTGACATCTTTCGCAGCCAGCCGGGGCGAGGGCCTCTCGGCCGCGCAATTATTAGCGGTACCCGGCGTTGTGGAAGAACGCAACTTTGCGCGTTCGGATGACATTCAGGGTGAAATCAATGCGGCGATTACGTCGAGCGCACATGACCTTGCGGCGTCGCTAAAGGCCGCGCGCCGGGCAGAAGGAACGGCCTTGAAACCCGTCCTTGAAGCGGCTCTGTCAAAAATTGAAATCCTGTCGCAATCAGCGAGTGAGTTCTCTGCAAAGCATGCGTCGCGGCTCCAAGAGGCGCTAGAGGCGAAGTTCTCCGAACTTATGGGGGACAACCTACCGCAAGACCGACTTGCGCAGGAGGCCGCCTTACTGGCGCTAAAAGCAGATGTGCGCGAAGAGTTGGACCGCCTTTTGGCGCATTGCGAACAAGGTCGAGCGCATCTCGAGCATGGATCGCCGATTGGCCGTAAACTTGAGTTCTTAAGCCAAGAGCTCAACCGCGAAGTGAACACCTTATGTTCAAAGTCGGCGGACATAGACTTGACCCGCATGGGACTTGAACTCAAAAGCACCGTAGAACAATTTCGGGAGCAAGCTGCCAATGTCGAATGAGATGGACGCGATGAAAACACAACGACGCGGGCTGATGATTGTTTTATCTTCGCCCTCCGGCGCGGGAAAATCTACGCTCACACGCGCTTTGCTGAAGGAAAATGACGATATCACGATGTCTGTTTCGGCGACAACGCGCCGTCCTCGGCCGGGCGAAGTCGAGGGAAAGGACTACGTCTTTGTGGACAAGGACACTTTTTCCGAGATGATTGAAGATGGTGAATTCCTTGAGCACGCCAAGGTTTTTGACAATTATTACGGAACGCCGCGCGGCCCCGTCGAGGATGCCCTGGAGGCTTCGCGGGATGTTATTTTTGATATTGATTGGCAAGGCGCGCAGCAGCTGACGCAGGCGGCAGCGGATGATTTGGTGAAAATTTTTATTCTTCCGCCAGATATGCGTGAACTGGAAAAGCGGCTTCGTATGCGCGCCCAAGACACAGCCTCTGTTATTGCCAAACGCATGTCAAAGTCCGAGGCGGAAATTAGTCACTGGGCGGAATATGACTACGTCATCGTCAATGAGAACATTGAGGCCGCTATGGAAGAGCTTCGCTGCATTATTTCTGCAGAGCGTATGCGCCGCAAAAGACAATTATGGCTTGGCCCTTTCGTCAAAACGTTGATTGACCGCGGATAGCATTCCATTTGTAGAAATTTTTCGGGAGCGCTGTTTTGCTTTCTGAGAAAAATAGGCGCAGAAAGAGTTATGTTCTTTCAAATACTCATCGGCTCGGTCTTGGTCACTGCCACAATATTCGTCGAAGTTATCTTTATTCAGGCCGCTATCAGGGTTATTCGTCGCCACAGCGAGAAATATCTGGCGTCGCAGAAAACTCTGCACCAGCTTATGATTTTGACATCGACAACCTTGTGGTTGCTCGCGGCGCTGAGCATTTCCATTTGGATATGGGCGTTAGCCTTTTGGGGGCTCGGTGCATTCGAAGATCTCGAAACATCTCTATATTTTTCGATGGTCTCATTTACAACGCTCGGTTTTGGCGATGTGACGTTGCCCCTCGGCTGGCGTTTACTGTCAGGTATGATTGCCGCGAACGGATTAATTCTGTTCGGACTGAATACGGCGTTTCTGATCGAAATTTTGCACAGGATGTTTTTGCGCCCAAATAAATAGGGGCAATGGCCATAGCCGCCAGCGGCGACTATGTTTTGTTTTTAAGCCAGCTTTCTAGCCAGTGAATATTATAATCGCCTTTTTGAAATTCTTCATCGTCGAGTAAATCTTCAAAAAGCGGTATGGTCGTCTCAACACCCGTAATAACCATTTCGCCAAGGGCTCGGCGAAGGCGAAGTAGAGCGCCTTGACGGGTCTTGCCGTGAACGATCAGTTTGCCGATCAAGCTGTCATAATAGGGCGGGATCGTATAGCCGGCATAGAGCGCACTATCCAAACGCGTGCTCATACCGCCAGGGGCATGAAAGTCGATGACCTTGCCCGGAGACGGCGCGAAGGTGCGTGGATTTTCCGCGTTGATCCGGCATTCGATGGCGTGGCCAGTAAATGTGACGTCTTTTTGCGTGAAAGAGAGCTTCTCACCATTCGCCACGCGGATCTGCTCGCGCACGAGATCAATGCCAGTAATTTCTTCGGTAACCGGGTGTTCCACTTGCAAGCGGGTGTTCATTTCAATGAAGAAAAACTCGCCATTTTCGTAAAGGAATTCAATCGTTCCAACACCGCGATAGCCAATTTTTTTGATCGCCTTTGCAACGATCATCCCGATCTTGGAGCGTTCTTTTGCAGTGAGCGTCGGAGAAGGGGCTTCTTCGAGAATTTTCTGGTTGCGGCGCTGTAAGGAGCAATCACGTTCGCCAAGATGCACCACATTGCCGTGCGTATCCGCGATCACCTGAATTTCGATGTGGCGCGGCCCCGTGAGGTAGCGCTCGAGATAGACAGCACCGTTGCCAAATGCAGCAATCGCTTCTTGCTGCGCGGCCATCAATGCTTCGTCGAGGCTTTCAGGTGTCGCAGCAAGTCGCATGCCGCGCCCGCCGCCGCCCGCCGCCGCTTTCACGAGAAGCGGAAAGCCAACTTTTTTGGCAACTTCGCGTGCCTCTTCGAGGCTCTCCACGCCGCCATCTGATCCCGGCACGATGGGAATTCCCGCGTCCGCGACCGTTTGCTTGGCCGTGATTTTATCGCCCATGATGCGGATGTGATCCGCTGTTGGTCCAATAAAAGCCATACCGTGCGCTTCGACGATTTCGGCAAAACGAGCGTTTTCTGAGAGGAAGCCATAACCGGGGTGAACGGCGTCTGCGTCTGTGACTTCGCACGCCGCAATAATCGCAGGGATATTCAGGTAGCTTTCAGTAACATTTGCGGGGCCAATACAGACGCTTTCATCTGCAAGGCGCACATGCATGGCATCGCGGTCCGCTTCAGAATGAACGGCGACTGTGGCGATGCCCATTTCCTTACACGCCCTGTGCACGCGAAGAGCAATCTCTCCGCGGTTGGCGATTAGAATTTTTTTAAACATGAGAGGACCTAAACAAGAATGAACAGGGCTTCGCCAAACTCGACGGGCTGCGCGTCTTCTACCAAGAGTTCCGAAATTTTACCGGAGCGCGGCGCTGTGATGGGGTTGAAGGTTTTCATCGCTTCCACAAGCATGATGGTGTCACCTTCTTTGACGGTGTCACCGACCTTTACAAACGGGTCTGCATCGGGGCTGGGCCGGATATAGGCGGTGCCTACCATCGGGGATTTAACGGCGCCAGGGTGGGCGCTGGCATCTGCGGGTTTCTCGGATGCGATCGTTTCGATGGAGGGGGCTACGGCGGCAGCAGGCGCGGGCGCCGCTGCAGGTTGCGCATAGCTCGTCGCCATTACGGTTGTGCCGCCTTTTGAAACGCGAATTTTAAGGTCGCCCTTTTTAAGTTCGATTTCATTGAGATCTGTGTCGTTGAGGATTTCCGCCAACTCACGAATGAGTTTGCTTTCGGTTGCCTGTGTGCGCGTTGTTGGTTTTCCCGCCATGTGTTTTCCACCTGTGCTGCTATTAAGATTTGAGCAAATTTATCATGGCCTCAAGGCCAAGATAATAGCTATTCTCTCCGAAGCCGCTGATTGTCCCTGTGGCGGCCTCTGAAACATAAGACCTGCGCCGGAAACTCTCCCGCGCAGCAGGTTGGGACAAATGCACTTCTATCACCGGAATGTCCAGTGTTTTTAGAGCATCATATAGGGCCACTGATGTATGCGTGTATGCCGCTGGATTGATAATAACGCCCGCCCCCTCTTCACGGGATTGCTGTATGAAATTAACGATTTCGCCTTCAATATTGGATTGCAAAAATGTGATCTCATATCCGCTTTGCCCGGCTTTCGTGCGGCAAATCGTTTCGATTCCGGCCAGTGTTTGTGTACCGTAAATTTCCGGCTGACGCGTCCCTAAAAGATTGAGGTTGGGGCCGTTAATTATAAAGATGGGTTTTGACATATGTGGCATCCTTTCCCATATGGTAGCGGTGCAGCTATGGCCCCACAACCTTATTCTTCGTGGAGACGAACGTGAATATTGTCATTAATGGTAAAGATTACCACGACCTACCGCCGGAGCTATCTGTCGCGGGGTTGATTGAGCGTTTGGGCTTGCCCGCGAAGAAAATTGCCATAGAAAAAAATCTTGAAATTGTCGCCAAGTCGACATTTGAAACAACGATGCTAAGTGAGGGTGACCGACTTGAAATCATTCATTTTATTGGAGGCGGATAATGCCTAAAGATGTTTTAACCGTAGCCGGGCGAGATTTCAGCTCGCGCCTGATTATTGGCACCGGAAAATATAAAGATTACGCCCAGAATGCGGAGGCTCTTGAGGCATCTGGAGCGGATATGGTCACTGTCGCAGTGCGCCGGGTTAATGTCAGCAATCCAAACGAGCCGATGCTGGTTGACTTTATCGACCCGGCAAAAGTGACATATCTACCCAATACGGCGGGGTGTTTTACGGGCGAAGATGCGGTGAGAACTTTGCGGCTGGCTCGGGAGGCTGGCGGTTGGGATCTGGTAAAGCTTGAAGTTCTGTCGGATCCTAAACATCTCTACCCTGATATGGAGGAGACGCTTCGCGCGGCGAAGCTCTTAATCTCGGATGGCTTCGAGGTGATGGTTTATTGCTCGGATGATCCGGTTTTTGCCCGAAAACTTGAGGATATGGGCTGCGCGGCCATCATGCCGCTTGGCGCTCCGATTGGGTCCGGACTTGGTATTCAGAACCCGGTCAATATCAGGCTCATTGTCGAGCAAAGCTCCGTCCCTGTCATTGTCGATGCAGGCGTGGGTACAGCGTCCGATGCCGCCGTCGCGATGGAGCTTGGGTGCGACGGTGTTTTGATGAACACAGCGATCGCCGAAGCCAAGGATCCCATCCGAATGGCTCGCGCAATGAAGCACGCAGTTATCGCGGGTCGTGAAGCCTATTTGGCCGGAAGGATGCCGCGCAAACGATATGCGGATCCGAGTTCGCCGCTCGCCGGCCTGATTTAGTCAGCCGATCGTTTTTACCATCGTGCAAAGCGGGACAGGGACGGCGCCATTTGTGTCTTCCCACTCGCTTTCAATATGGTAGCCGCATTTTTTGTAAAACGGGACACCCGCCATCGTCGCGGCCATTTCTAGAGCTTTAAAACCCTCTGCTTTAGCGGCAGCTTCCCCGGCGTCTATAATCATGCGTCCAATCCCGCGCTTCGCATGTTGGGGATGCGTGTACATGGCACGTATTCGCGCGCGGTCTGTTTCGGGGTCTAGGAGAGACGCGTTTCTCCCGCCTGTATGGTTACCCCCATATAGGGTCGCGCGCCGCGACCACCCGCCGCATCCCACAAGAACATCTTCGTCCCAAACACAAAAGTAGGTTCCGTCATCGATAAGCTGCGTATCCAGGCCCATGCCTGAAAATGAGGCAGCGATTTGCGCGTCGGAGAGGTACCCTTTCTGAAGTTCCGAAATCGATGCGTGCATGAGGTCTTTGATTTCATTGATATTTTCTGGTTTTGCGATGGCGATTTTCAAAGTGTTTCTTCCATTAATGACGGGTTTAGGGGTTGTGACAAAATTGTTACACGAAATGTTTTTTTGCCGATATGCGCGTGTTTCTATTGAACTATCGCCTTCTATGATTGAGACTTCAACTATTCAGCCTGAATACAGGCGATTTATAACTAACACACAGGGAACTTTAATGAAAACACCAACATTTAGATCACAGTTAGCAGTGACGGTTTCGGCGGCTCTTTTGGCCGGTTTAATGGCCGCTCCAGCATTTGCGCAGGATAGCGGCAATGGCGCGAACACCGTCGATGAAGTCATTACAACGGGTACGCGGCGTAAGGCGCGTTCGGCCGCGGATACCCCAGCTCCCGTTGATGTGATCTCGGGTGCTGAATTCACAAACCAAGCTTCCAATGATCTTCAAGACCTCCTGCGGACGACAGTGCCGTCATATAATGTGAACGCGCAGCCGATTTCCGACGCCGCGACGATCATTCGTCCAGCCAACCTCCGTGGTTTGTCGCCTGACAACACGTTGGTTTTGCTCAACGGTAAACGTCGCCATCGTGGCTCTGTTATTTCCTTCCTCGGCGGCGGTATTGCTGACGGTGCGCAAGGTGTTGATATCTCTGTCTTCCCAGCGCTTGCGCTCAAGCAAGTCGAAGTTCTTCGCGACGGTGCGTCATCACAGTATGGGTCTGACGCGATTGCGGGCGTGATCAACTTCCAGCTTAAAGACGCGTCAGAAGGCGGCATGGTCGAGGCGGTTTACGGCTCTACATTTGATGGCGGCGGCGATGACTACCGTATTTCCGGCAACATTGGCTTTGGCCTTGGTAACCGCGGCTTCGTGAATGTCACCGGTGAGTACGGCGAAACTGAAGGTACGGTTCGCGCCGCTCAGCGCGATGACGTTGCTGACCTGGTTGCAGCGGGTAACACGGCGGCAGCGGATAACATTACGATCAATACCTACACAGATGAATTTGCTCAATATTGGGGCACGCCAGATGTGAACAACAATATTAAGCTCTTCGTGAACTCAGCGTATGAAATCGCTGACAATGTGGAGCTCTATGCCTTTGGTAACTATGCTGAGCGCCAAGTAGAAGGTGGTTTCTTCTACCGTAACCCAACAAACCGCGGCGGGGTTTACTCGTCTGATGGCGGCGCGACGTTGCTCGTGGGCGACCTGAACCCAACAGATGGTATTTCATGCCCCGTTGTGAACATCACTGATACAACAGGGGATGGCCGTACGGACACGCCAGATCCTGTCGCTTTAGCGGCTGTTGAAGCAAATCCGAACTGCTTTACATTTGCGTCCACGATCCCCGGTGGTTTCGTGCCTCGCTTTGGCGGTAACAATGAAGATATGGCCATTGTCGGCGGTCTTCGCGGCGAACTCGCTGTCGGTAGCGGCCTTGGCTATGATTTCTCTGCAAACTACGGCCAGAACAGCACTGAGTTCTTTATCAATAACACGGTCAATGCGTCCCTCGGGCCGGATACACCGCGCGATTTCGTTCCGGGTGCCTACGAGCAAACAGAAACCGTCTTTAACGCCGATTTCAACTATGCGTTCCCTGTAAGCGGTTGGGCCTCTGACCTGAACTTCGCCTTCGGCGGTGAGTACCGTGAAGAGAAATTCGACGTGACCGCTGGTGACGCCGCATCTTTCGCGCTCGGCCCCCTCGCTCAACCGTCTGTTGATTACCCAACGGGTCAAGGCTTCTCCACAAGCTCCAACGGCTTTGGTGGTTTCTCGAAATCAACATCGTCCAAGCAAGACAGTTACGGTATTTACGGCGAGCTTGAAGCGGATCTTTCTGAAGTGTTCACAATGCAGTTGGCATTGCGTTACGAAGATTACTCTGCGTTCGGCGATACACTGAACTATAAAATTGCGGGCCTTGCGAAGTTGACAGACGATTGGCGTCTTCGCGCGGCATTCTCGACAGGGTTCCACGCGCCAACAGCGGGCCAAGCAAATGTCACGAACGTCACGACGCAGATCGTCAACGGCACATTGATCGACCAAGGGACTGTTCCATTGTCCTCTGGTCCCGGCCAGCTTGCGGCTGACTTCATCGAAAATCGCGATGGCGGACGTCCTGAACTCGGTACAGAAGATGCGAAAAACGTTTCATTCGGTACGGCCTTCAGCACGGGTTCTGTGTCTTGGACAATTGACTACTTTAACATCAAAGTTGACAACCGTATTGCGCTTGCCGCCAACGTGAACTTCTTGGACGCGCTTGACTTCAAGGCGGCTCAGGCGGGGAACCCGGCGGGTTACGACAATTCATCTGTTGCGTCCGCGATCACAACGCTGGCCGCGGCTGGCGCCATTGACCGCAATGACTATGTCGGTTTCGACGATTTGTCACAGTTCCGCTATTTCTCGAACAGTTTCGATACTCGTACGCAAGGCATTGACATCATTGCGCGGACGCCTCTCGACTTCGGTCAAAGCGGCACGACAAATGCTGTTCTTGCTGTGAACTACACGAAGACGAAAGTGACAGATACGGGCACAATCAACCCCATCGATGCTGGCCGCGTGACCGCGCTTGAGGAACTTCTTCCAAACTGGAAGGGGAACTTCACAGTCACGCACGAGCAAGACAAGTGGCGCGGACTTATCCGGGCGAACTATTACGGTGGCTGGAATGATGCTCCGAACGGTTACAAGCCTGGCGCAGAGTTCCTCTTTGACGCCGAGCTGGGTTACAAAGTGACCGAGGGCCTTGAGTTGATCGGCGGCGTAAGCAACCTTCTCAACAATTACTCTGATGAGAATCCGGGCAAAGGCGGCACAGGCCAGCTCTATCCAGAAGCCGGACCGTTCGGCTTTAATGGTGGTCAATATTACGTCAAAGCGCGTTACACCTTCTAGGGGCCTCGCAAATTAGGTTTTGAACCCGGCCTTTATGGCCGGGTTTTTTTATGGGACGTCGCCGCCGACGCGCAAGCGGGCGGCACAAAAAAAAGCGGCTCTTGGGGCCGCTTTTTGCTCTATTGAAGGGGCACTATTAAGGGCGCAGGCCTATGCGCGCTGGAGGCAGACCGCTGTGGCTTCGCCGCCGCCAATACAGAGGCTGGCCACGCCTTTTTTCGCGCCGCGCTTTTCCATGGCCGCGATCAATGTGGCCATGATCCGCGCGCCGCTGGCCCCGATCGGGTGACCCAGGACACATCCGCCGCCATTGACGTTGACTTTGTCATGGTCAAGGCCAAGCTCTTGCATGGCGATCATCGGCACGACGGCAAAGGCTTCATTGATTTCCCAAAGGTCCACATCCTCTGCGGTCCAGCCTGCCTTGGCGAGCGCCTTCTTCATCGCGTGAACGGGCGCTGTGGTGAAATAGGCCGGTTCGTGCGCGTGCGCGGCGTGAGACGCGATTTCGGCAAGGATTTTGTGACCGCCTTTTTCCGCGTCTGATTTGCGCATCAAAACAAGCGCCGCTGCGCCGTCATTGATCGAGCTGGCATTAGCCGCCGTCACGGTGCCGTCTTTGTTAAAGACAGGCCGCAAGGTTGGAATTTTTTCGGGGCGGGCATTGGCCGGGCCTTCGTCGGTGGTCACGACGATATCGCCCTTGCGGTCTTTGACGGTGACCGGCGTGAGTTCACGGTCAAAATCGCCATTGTCCTGCGCAGCTTTCGCGCGGCGAACGGACTCGATCGCGTAGGCATCCTGCGCCTCGCGGGTAAACTGATATTCCTCGGCGATCATATCCGCAAATACGCCCATCGCATTGCCCTGATAGGCATCTGTGAGGCCGTCATGCATCATGCTGTCGACAACTTGCTGGTTGCCCATGCGCATGCCGCCGCGCGCCTTAGGGAGCAGGTAAGGGGCCGCTGTCATATTTTCCATACCGCCGGCCACAACAAGGTTCACAGACCCCGCTTTAAGCGCGTCATGCGCCATGATCGCCGCTTGCATACCGGAGCCGCACATTTTGTTGACGGTGGTCGCTTCGCAATTGATCGACAGACCTGCGCCGATCGCCGCTTGGCGCGCCGGGGCTTGTCCCTGACCGGCCGGTAGAACGCAGCCCATAATGACTTGCTCGACGTCGCCGCCATTGACGCCGGCTTCGGCCACAGCCGCTTTGACCGCCGCCGCGCCCAGCTCGGCTGCGGTGACATTGGTAAAGGCGCCTTGAAACGCCCCCATAGGGGTTCGGGCCAGGCCGACAATGACAACGGGATCAGATGACATAAGGTTCTCTACTCTTCTTCTTTCGGGGTGTGTGAATAATTAGCGTTCATCGCTTTGGCTTTCAATGTGGCCTCATCTGCGCCGCGTCTGGCGAGCTCGGCTTGAATGCGGGACAGCTTTTTCTTTTGCGCTTCGCTCTCATATCCGGATTGAAACCTGACTTTGACAAATAGAGAGGCCGCGATAAAAATGGCCAGTATTCCAATTATTCCAGCCATTACGTGTCGTCTTCGTCCTCGGCCTTTTGTCTGGCGGCGATGCGGGCGCGCTTGGCCTCAATATCGCGGAGCTTTTGTTCCTTCCAGGCCGCTTGCTCTCGGGAAACCTTCTGGGTGTACCAAAAAACAATCGCGACAATAACCGCTAGAATTCCAACAATATAAAACATAAACGCTCACTCAAGTTTGTCTCTACCTAGTGTGTGCGGACGGGATTTTCAACTCCCCGCGCGGGGCGCGCCCCATTTAAAGCAAGGCAGGGACTTGTAAACTAAGATTGAGCCTAACGCGTTCAAAGGCGCAGACCTAATCGTCTGTGTCTCTGGCGACAAAACCGTCGAGCATCATGACAGGAAAGCTATCCGTATGAAGCTTGCCATTGCGGTCAAACCATTGGCACTGCGCGGCCGTGTCGCTCCCGCCCTCAAGAACCGTCATCTTCGGTCCGCCGGATTTAAGACGAACAATATCGCCAATGTTAAATGTGCTCATGATAGGCTTTCAGTGGTTATGGACACAGCGTAAACGGGACGAGAGGTTTTGCCTACGGTTAATTCATCGTCTTGGACGGGCTTGGGTGCCTCATTGTGCATACTATCCAATGTCTCGAGGTTTCCGAGATATGCAACCCTTCGCGGCATAGCCGCTTCGGCGATGACTTGTCATTGATCCCCCGGATCAATGACGGTCAGTCATCGTCCATTTTAAGCGCGGCAATAAACGCTTCTTGCGGGATTTCGACTTTGCCGAATTGACGCATGCGTTTTTTCCCTTTTTTCTGCTTGTCCAGCAGTTTGCGTTTACGGGATGCGTCGCCGCCGTAGCATTTGGCGGTCACGTCTTTGCGCATGGCGGCGATGGTTTCGCGGGCGATGACTTTGCCGCCAATGGCCGCTTGCACCGGAATTTTAAACAGGTGGCGCGGGATAAGGTCTTTGAGGCGTTCGCACATTTGCCGCCCGCGCGAGTCCGCGCGTGAGCGGTGAACCAGCATGGACAGCGCGTCCACGGGATCGCCGTTCACAAGGATGCTCATCTTCACAAGGTCGCCTTCGCGAATGCCGATGGCTTGGTAATCGAACGAGGCATAGCCTTTGGAGACAGATTTAAGCCGGTCATAAAAATCGAACACCACCTCGTTGAGGGGGAGTTCATATTCCACCATGGCCCGCGCGCCCACATAGGTCAGGCCGATTTGAACGCCGCGCCGGTCTTGGCAAAGTTTCAAAATCCCGCCGAGATATTCATCCGGCGTCATGATGGTGGCTTTGATCCACGGTTCATGAATTTCCTCGATTTGCATCACGTCGGGCATATCCGCCGGGTTGTGCAGCATCATCTCCGTGCCGTCGCGCATCTTGAGGGTGTAAACCACGGACGGCGCTGTGGTGATCAGGTCAAGGTCAAATTCGCGCTCGAGGCGTTCTTGAATAATCTCGAGATGGAGAAGACCCAAGAAGCCGCACCGGAAACCAAATCCGAGAGCGGCCGAGGTTTCCATCTCGTAGGAGAAACTCGCATCGTTCAGGCGCAAGCGGCCCATGGCGGCGCGAAGGTCTTCAAAGTCTGCGGCGTCCACGGGGAAAATTCCGCAAAACACAACGGGCTGTGCCGGTTTAAAGCCGGGGAGCGCTTTGGGCGTGGGGCGCTTATCGTCGGTGATCGTATCGCCAACGGCCGCGTCGGCCACTTCTTTGATGGCGCCCGTGAAAAAGCCCACTTCGCCGGGGCCAAGTTCTTTCACGTCTTCGGGCTTGGGCCGAAATACGCCCACCTTATCGACCGTGTAGCTTGCGCCCGTATTCATGGTGCGAATGCGCATGCCCTTTTTGATCGTGCCCTCGATAACGCGAAACAGCACCACAACGCCCATATAGGTGTCATACCACGCATCCACGAGCATCGCTTTCAGCGGCGCATTGGGGTCGGCTTCGGGCGGCGCAGGCAAGCGGGTGACGATGGCCTCGAGCACATCCGTAATGCCGATGCCGGATTTGGCCGAGCATTCAATGGCGTTGGACGCATCGATGCCGATGACCTCTTCGATCTGTTCCTTGACGCGCTCGGGTTCGGCGGCGGGCAGGTCGATTTTATTGAGGACGGGAATGATCTCGTGGTCGTGGTCAATGGCCTGATAAACATTGGCGAGGGTTTGGGCTTCCACGCCTTGGGAGGCGTCCACCACCAGAATGGAGCCTTCGCAGGCGGAGAGAGAGCGGGAGACTTCGTAAGCAAAGTCCACATGGCCGGGCGTATCCATCAGGTTGAGAACATAGGTCTCGCCGTCATTGGCCTTATATTCAAGGCGCACGGTTTGCGCTTTAATGGTAATGCCGCGCTCTTTTTCAATGTCCATATTGTCGAGGACCTGTTGGGACATTTCACGGTCGGTCAGTCCGCCCGTAAAAGAAATCAGGCGGTCAGCGAGTGTCGATTTTCCGTGGTCAATATGGGCCACAATGGAAAAGTTTCGGATGTTTTTCTGGTTGATTGTCATAGGCGCGGTTCTAGCGTTTTTATAAGCTTGTGCAAGCGGTTTGGCGGTTAACCCGCAAGCGTTTTCGCAGCTTTTCGCCGCTGTGCCGCTCGCCCCTATGCGCGCGGCGGCTTAGAGCCGCAAGGCCGCCAGCCTATGAGAGGGCACACGCGCAAGAGGGCCATATTGGCCGTTCTCCATATCTTTCACGGTCCCAGCGCGGGGGCCGGGCGGTCGGTGTTTGGGTCTGCGCGGCGGTGCCCAGAGGTCAAGGCGGGGACGGGGCCGCGGGCGCAAACGTTGCGAGGTCCGCGAGGATCAGGCAGAAATTCCACTCGAGCAGCTCCGCGCGGCGTCTTTGCCATATGCCAAGGGTTTGGCTGCGGGTCGGCGTTTGTCTATTGTCTGCGTCTGTCGGCGCGCGCAAGTCCTGCGGCGTGAGCGGGATGGGCGCAGGCCTGAGGAAAACGGACGCGACGCCGCGCAGGGTGCAGACCGCCGCAGGGCTTGATACGGGGCGCGGCCGCGGGGCAGGGCGCGAGATCGGCGCGAGGCGAAACAGGCCGCTTTGATCGGTTTTAAGTCCGGCGCGTTTGCGGGGTTGTGCGCTTATTTTTCTTTGTGTGACCGCGCGGTTAAGTCTGTGGGGCGGGGGCGGGACTGTCGGGTTTGGCGGCCCGTTTTTCCCCGCGCGCCAACGCCGCCTCTCCGCCCAAATCTTCGCGCACCTGTGCTTGCCACTCGGGGTCGGCTTTGAGCGCGCGGGTGAGCCAGAGGCAAAAATTATGCTTTTCTGCTTTGTAAAGCGCGCGAAGCTGGCGGCGGATATGCCATAGGTGGGAGATCGTCCCGCGCGGGCGTTGCCCGTTTGACAACATCTCCATGAGCTGCGCGAATAGTCTGGGGATCAGGCCGCGAAGCGCAGAGGTGTCGATAATCTCCGGCTCGGATAAGCTTGTTTGGCTTGTTTTTTGGGATGTGGGTATGTGTATGGGCGCGTTAAAATCTGTCATGGTGAGACGTTACGCCCGAAACCACAAACGAGGAATATTTCGGCGTAATGCCCGGCCATAGCAGGGATTTTTAAGGCCCGAAGATTGGAATATTGAGGCTTGCGACCCCAAATTTGTCATCCCGCGTCAATCGCAGGATGACAGGTGCGGACGGGCGTTAGCGCCCGCCGCGCGATAAAAATGCCAGCCGTTCAAACAGGTGCACATCTTGCTCGTTCTTGAGGAGCGCGCCGTGGAGCGGCGGGATAAGCTTTTTCGGGTCGGCTTCTTTGATCAGGTCCGGGTCGATGTCTTCAACCATCAGAAGCTTCAGCCAATCAAGCAGTTCAGACGTGGACGGTTTCTTTTTCAGGCCCGGCATTTCGCGCACTTCAAAGAAGCGCTTCATGGCGGCGGAGAGAAGGCGCTGTTTGATATTCGGGAAGTGAACATCGACGATTTTTGCCATGGTTTCCGCGTCCGGAAACTGGATATAGTGAAAGAAGCAGCGGCGCAGAAACGCGTCCGGCAGGTCTTTTTCATTGTTGGATGTGATGATAATGATCGGGCGCTGGCGGGCGGTAATGGTCTCGCCGGTTTCGTAAACGTGGAACGACATTTGGTCGAG
This sequence comes from Maricaulaceae bacterium, assembly GCA_048268905.1. Taxonomy (GTDB): domain Bacteria; phylum Pseudomonadota; class Alphaproteobacteria; order Caulobacterales; family Maricaulaceae; genus JACOMS01. The sequence goes on from JBLWUN010000002.1 coordinate 83,621, forward strand.
CTCGTGCAGCAAATCATTTGGAAATTCGATGTCGGCTTTGTCGATTTCGTCGATCAAAAGGATCGGGCGCACGTCGGATTCAAAGGCTTCCCACAATTTTCCTTTTTTGATGTAGTTGGAAATGTCATGCACTCTGTCATCGCCAAGCTGGCTGTCGCGAAGGCGGGCGACGGCGTCATATTCGTATAGGCCTTGCTGGGCTTTGGTCGTGGATTTGATGTTCCAATTGATCAGGGGCGCGCCGAGGCCCTTTGCGATTTCCTGCGCGAGTACCGTTTTACCGGTCCCTGGCTCGCCTTTGATGAGGAGAGGGCGCTCAAGCGTGATCGCGGCGTTGACCGCCATTTTCAAGTCCTGTGTGGCGACGTAATTCTTTGTGCCTTCGAATTTCATACTCGGTCTCCTATGACGGACGCAATTTTGGAGTTTTGGTACGCAAAAAGTTGCATATGTTCAAGTGCGCAAAGCAAAAACTTGGAGCTGTGACAGCTCATGCGAAAAAGAATGTTGTGCCATGGAAACTCACGAGCTATGACGCGGTCATTCTGAGCGTAACTGCGACATTGTGATTCTACAGGGGATAACATGACAAAAGCGGCAAAGGTAAACCCAGTCAAGGTTCCGGAAGGTTATAAACCTTCTGATGACGAAGAGTTCATGAACCCGATCCAAAGGGAATATTTCCGTCAGAAGCTTCTCGCATGGAAAGCCGACATCATCGATCAGACCCGCGAAACTGTGGCTTACCTACAGGGCGAGAACGTCTCTCATCCAGATCCGGCGGATACGGCTGCGGCCAATGCTGACCGGCAGCTCGAGCTTCGCACGCGCGACCGGCTTCGCAAACTCGAGCACAAAATTGAAAAAGCGCTCCGCCGTGTTGAAGACGGCACTTACGGATATTGCGAAGAAACCGGCGATCCTATTGGTGTGGGCCGCCTTGACGCCCGTCCGATTGCGACCTTGTCTCTCGAAGCCCAGGAAATGCACGAACGCGATGAGCGCATAAAAGCGGGCTAACCCGCTTTTCGGTTGACGCGGCGCGGCTTGCGGTTTGCGGCCGTTTGGCCTAGGCGCCGAGGGTGCCGTCTGCGGACATGGCGTCAATTTCAGCGCGGCTATAACCCGCATCCTCAAGAATAGATTTTGAATGCTCGCCCACTTTGGGGGGGTTCAGGCGTTTGCCGAGGCGGTGGCCGCCAAGGCTTACCGGGAGCGCCGGAAGCTTCGTCATTTTCCCGTCTTCCATTTCAAGGTCAAGCAATCCGCCGCCGGCGTTGAGGTGCGGATCCTCAAACAGGTCTTCGGGTTTTGAAATAGGCGCAAAGGGAAGGCCCGTCCGTTCGAGCTTTTCCATTAACTCGGACTTCGTAAATGTGAGGAACTTGGCGCGGACAACCGGCATGATTACGTCGCGTTTGAGCACGCGCTCTCGATTTTCGTTCAGGCTCTCATCGCTGGCAAGCGCGTCAAGACCGAACGCTTTGCAGAATATCCGCCATTGTCCATCGCTGACCACGCCGACAAAGACTTTGTCATTATCCTTGGTGTCAAACACATCATAGACCGCCCACGCCGAGACGCGCGAGGGCATGGGCGCTGCGGGTTGGCCTGTGACGGCCATTTGCGCCATGTGCTGGCCCACAAGGAAGGCTGTTGTCTCGAACAATGACGCGGTCACATGCTGCCCTTTGCCGGTCGCGTGGCGCTGCTCCAGCGCAGCGAGAACGCCTATCGCGCCAAACATGCCGCCTGTAACGTCAATAACGGAGCTTCCCGCGCGCAGCGGCCGTCCGGGAGGGCCGGTCATATAGGCAAGCCCGCCCATCATTTGCGTGACTTCGTCCAGCGCCGTGCGGTGCGAGTAGGGCCCGTCCAGAAACCCCTTTTCCGAGCAATAGATCAAGGCGGGGTTGAGCGCTGACAGCGCCTCATACCCAAAGCCGAGCTTCTCTAAAGCGCCGGGGCGAAAGTTCTCGATAAAGATGTCCGCGCTTTCAATCAGCTTAAGCACAGCTTTTTTGCCAGACTCGGATTTAAGGTCGATCGCGAGGCTCTTTTTGTTGCGGTTATACATGGGAAAATATCCCGCGCCGGAGCCGCGCAGGTTGCGCGTTTTATCGCCCCCCACCGGTTCGACTTTAATCACATCCGCGCCGAGATCTGCCAGCATCAGCCCGGCGGCAGGCCCCATAACCATGTGGGAAAATTCGATGACTTTCAGGCCCGCGAGGGGGAGGGGGTGGCTCATATTTGTTCCTTAAAAGAGGTGGCGATTTCGCCTGCCGTCATAATGTTCACACCGTCCGCGTCTTTGAGATAGTTCAAAATCGCGCGCAAAGCCCAAATCCGGAAAGGCTGGCCGATAATGTAAGGTGTGAGCGTAAGGGTCAGCACTTGGCTGCCATAGCGCTCATGCTCCTCAAGAAGTAATTCGGCGGCGTCTTTGATTTGCTTAAACCAGCTCTCCTCGGTTTGCTTGCGTGTGTGCAGCAGGGTGAAGTCAGAGAGCTCGTAAGCATTGGGTACAAGGGTTATATCCCCGGACGGCGTTGATGCGCGCACAGGCACTTGATCCATTTCCCAATCGAGGCAGTAATCGATGCCCGCTTTGGCAAGATGGGTCAAGGTTTTGGAGGACTGCGTTCGCGCCGGTGACATCCAGCCGCGCGGCGGGGAGGCAAAGCATTCCAGCGCCTCTTTTATCAAGGCGTCTTCGTCCTTGGCGCTCAGCCCTTCGTGATGAATGTGATCGGTGGAAACCCCGTGCGCGACGATTTCATGTCCGCGCGCCGTGACCGCGTCTATCAAGGGCGGATAGCGTTTTGCGATCTCGCCATTGATCGCGAAACTGGCTTTCTCGCCGCCCAGAGCGCCGAGAATGCGGTAAACGCCCACGCGGTTCCCATAATCGCGCACAGTAAAGTGCCGCAGATCAGGATAGGCCGTGGCCATCGCGCCCGGATGCTTGAACGGAACCCCCGACGGGTTCAGCGGGAAAAACTCGAGCGGAACCAAAAGGCAGACCGCGAGCTTTGTGCCGTCTGGCAAGGCGAATTTCGGCCGCTCGGAGGACATGCGCCACGCATAAAAGTCATGATCTTGGCCGTGGCCGCGTTTCTCGTAAGCGAGATAGGAGTCTGGTAGGCTCATGATGACTCTCCCAAGGGTGCAAAGCCCGTTCCGCCCGTGGACACGCCGCGCGCTTTGATGTCTTCGACGCTTTGATCCCAATAATTGTCGATAAAGTGTTTGGCGATTTCGCTGCCCGTCGCGAACCACACATCGTCTTTGTGTTCACAGATATGGGCGAGGGCCCGTTCGAACATTTTCAGGCGGTTCGGCTGGCTCACAAGATAGGCGTGAAGCGGAATACACATGACCGTCCCGCTCATTTGTCCTTCGAACAAAAGCTGGTCGAAATGACGTTTCAAAATGTCCGCATACCGGTCAGGGTCCATCCCCATGACCGAATAGGTAATCACGTCATTCACTTCGAGCGAATAGGGCATCGAGACCAATTTGCCGGTTTTGGTTTTGAGTGGTTGCGGCTGGTCGTCCTGAAACAGGTCGCAGGAATACCAAAACTCGTTTTCGGCGATCAGATCAAGCGTGCTCTCTGTGTGGGTCAGGGCGGGGGCAAGATAGCCGCGAATGCGCTGACCGGAGGCTTTCTCCACGGTGCGAATGGAATCGTCGAGAACGGCCTGCTCTTGCTCCGGCGTCATACCATAGGAATAGCGGGTATTGTATATGCCGTGACTGAAGAACTCCCAATCGCGCTGGGTGCAGGCCTCTATGATCTCAGGGTGGTGATCGCAAAGCGCCACATTGAGCGAGACTGACCCTCTTAGGCCATATTTATCTAAAAGCTCCATCAACCTCCAATGGCCGACGCGGTTGCCGTAATCGCGTTGGCTATATTGCTGAATATTCGGTGTTCCGTTGGGCCAGGGCTGCCGCTGTGGATTCGACGGGGGCATGAATTCATAGAACTCAATATTCGGCGCAATCCAGAAGGCCATCTTCTTGCCGTCCGGCCACTCGATTTTAGGTCGCCCCTGATAGGGCCAATAGTCGTATAGGTTAGGATCAGCCTTCATAATTTTCGAGCCATTCGTAAACTTCGCTGACATTCACAACATCCGCATATTTAATCAGCAGATCGGTGAGGTTGGCGAAATGGTAACTTTCATGTTTATCCGCGACGCATTCAATCGGGACAATGGTGCGATAACCATAGGAGAGGCTATCAACCGCTGTGGCGCGCACGCAGCCTGACGTCGAGCCGCCCGTGACAATCACCGTGTCGATTTTGTGCCAGTTCAAAAACGAATTTAGCGGAGTCTCGAAAAACGCACTCGGCATACGTTTGGTATAGACCGCGTCCACATGCTTATCGATGTCGAGCCGGTCATCGAACTCGGAGCGTTTCGATCCATATTTGATATTTTGCAGACTGTCCGGTGTGTCGGTCCGTGTCCCCCAAACGCCCGCATCTGCGGCATTGTCCATATAGGCCACATGCGTCCACACCACGGGTAGATTTTTATCCCGCGCCATCGCAGAAATCGTATTGATGTGTTTGATTTGGTCGGGGTCCGTGACATAGGCCGTTTTATAGAGATCGGGCCGCGTATAGGCCTTTTGCGGATCGACATTCACAATCGCCACGCGCTCGCCAAATCCGAAACGGGCGCGCGTGGGATTCGCGCGGACCTCTTCAAATATCTGGCGTGCGGTTTTATCGGAAAGGGTCATCGTGGGTTCGGTTGACATAGGCTTCCTTATGTTCGCTGAAAGATGTATTGCATATAATACATGATGTATATTATAGGAAGAAAAGATAGTCCAGCAAGTTGACATGACTCAAGCCGCGACGCATTGCGAAGGCGCAAAAGGAGCATATGACCCAAAAAATACTCATAAGCGAAGTTGGCCCGCGTGATGGCCTGCAAAATTGTCAGGCGGTTATGCCGACCGAGGTTAAAAAGCGCTGGATAAAGGCCTTGTACGATGCGGGCGTTCGCGAGATCGAAGTCGGCTCCTTTGTGCCGCCCAAGCTCTTCCCGCAGCTTGCCGATACCAAAGAAATCGTCGCTTATGCCCGAACATTTGGCGGTCTGGAAGTCGCCGCTTTGGCCCCCAATTTGCGCGGCGCGCAAGATGCGGCGGCGGCGGGCGCAACCAAGGTCAGCTTGCCTTTGTCTGTCTCTGAAACCCATAGTCTTAAAAACCTTCGCCAAACCCATGATCAAGTCATCGCGCAGGTGGCAAATATTGCGGAGTATTTCGGTACGCTGCCGGAAGAAAATCGTCCGCATTTTGAAGGCTCTCTCTCAACGGCTTTTGGTTGTTCTCTTGAGGGCCAGATCCCCGAAGCCCAAATCATATCTCTCGCCGAGAGGCTGGTGCAAGCCGGCGTGGACGAGGTGGGGATCTCGGATACGACGGGCTATGCCAACCCGAAGACAACGAAATCTCTCATTCGCTCCCTTCGCGCGGCCATAGGCGAGGACATGATTCAGAGCGTGCATCTTCACAATACGCAGGGGCTGGGCCTCGCAAACGCCTATGCGGCGTTTGAAGAAGGCATCACGATTTTTGATAGCTCTCAAGGCGGACTTGGCGGATGCCCTGCGTCCCCGGGCGCCAGCGGAAATATCGTCACGGAAGATTTGGTCTATATGTTTGAGAGCATGGGTGTTGATACGGGTATCGATCTCGAACGCTTGATCGCGGTCCGTAAAATTTTGCTCGAAGGTCTTCCAAGTGAGCCCATATACGGATTCACGCCCGATGCTGGCTTGCCGAAGATCTACAAAATGCCGCCGCTTTAAGAGATGAAAATGCGTTAAGGACGGGGCGAAGGGCTCTGTTAACTTTGATATTACGAAGAGAAATCTCTTTGGGGGTTTGCCACATTCTGGCCTTTTTTCCCCATCAATCACCCGCGTGACATTCAACAGCTAACGTGTGGGATTTAGCATGAGAACTTTCAGACTTGCATTAATTACAGCGATTTTCGGCGCGATATACACCTCTAGCAGCGCATTTGCGGCCGGGGGGAAAACGCTTTGGAAAGAGTTTCCAAGGTCGTCTTATGGCGCCAAGAGCCGGACGGTGAAGGTTCGTCAGTTTAAAACTGCGCAAGAGTGTCGCCGCGCACTGACCGACGAGATTATTTCGTCGCAGAATGTCGGCAATAATATTCGCTATTATTGCCTTTAGGCGACGGCTTCCGCAACGACCTCGCGGCCTTCTAGGCGTAAAGCGATTTCACCGTTGAGCATTCGCACAGCGTCTTCACCAAAGACCTCTCTTCGCCAGCCACGCAGCGCTTGAACGTCGGCGGCGTCGCCAAAGGCGGCGATTTGTTCGATGTCTTTTTGATTGGCGATCAGGCGCGGTGCAATATCTTGATATTCCGTGCGAAGCCGTAAAAGCGTCTTGAGCATTTCTATCGTCGGGCCAAGGTTGGGCGGCATGTGCTGTACCTTTGGCGCTTCCGGGGCGTAATTTTTGGCGTCTTTCAGAGCGGCGTTCAAGCTTTCCACAAGCCCCTTTGCGCTGCGTGATTTTTCAAAACCGTTGGGAATACCGCGTAAGCGAGCGAGCGCTTCGAGGTCTCTGGGACGCTGCTGCGCGAGATCGTAAAGCGCGTCGTCTTTTAGCACCCGCCGGCGGGGAATATTGCGCTCTTTTGCAACCCGTTCACGCCACGCAGACGCTGCTTTTAGAACGGCCAAATAATCTTGCTTGGTCGAGCGAAATTTCAGGCGCTCCCACGCCATTTCCGGGTCCATATCATATAGGGCCGGGTCCAGAAGAAGGTTCATTTCCTCTTCGACCCATGTGCGGCGGCCGCGTGTTTCTAGCTCTTTGACGAGGCCGGGAAAGAGGTCGCGCAGATGGGTCACATCGCCAATGGCATAGTGAAGCTGCTTCTCGGAAAGGGGGCGTCTTGACCAATCCGTAAACCGCGCGCCCTTATCAAGGTTGATACCCAGGCGTCCTTTGACCAGCGCCATATAACCGACAGAGTCGCCAAAGCCGAGGGCCATGGCCGCAATTTGCGTATCAAATAACGGGGCGGGGACTTTGCCATCAATCTGGTAAAAGATTTCCATGTCTTGCCGCGCGGCGTGCATCACTTTTATCAGGTTTTCTTGGTGCAAAAGCGCCATGAAAGGCGAGAGGTCTAGCCCGTCGGCGAGCGGGTCAATGATGACTTCGGCCTCATCCGTCGCCGCCTGTATGAGGCAAAGAATGGAGTAATAAGTGCTCTCGCGCATAAACTCTGTATCTACACAGAGGAAGGGGCGCGATGCAGCTTGCTCGCAAAAGGCGTTTAGCTCGGTCTGAGTCGTAATAACATTCATGGCGCGGGCATAATGCTCAACGCCGGAATTGTCACGGAGATATTCACGGCTGCGCTGATTTGCGGGGGCTCTAGGCCTTGAACGGATCGCGCATTAGAATAACATCTTCGCGTTCCGGCGATGTTGACACCATGGCCACGGGGCAGCCGATCAGCTCTTCCACATGGCGCACATATTTGACAGCTTCCGCCGGGAGCTGGGCCCAAGACCGCGCGCCGCGCGTGGACCCACTCCAGCCTGGCATGCTTTCATAAATCGGTTCCACAGAGGCTTGATTGCTGATGCCTGCGGGAAGACGGCGCAGGATTTTACCATCGAGCTTATATCCGGTACAGATTTTGATCTCGGCCAGACCGTCAAGCACATCGAGCTTTGTCAGCGCAATACCGGTGATCCCGCCGGTGATGATGGCTTGGCGAACCATAACCGCATCGAACCAGCCGCAGCGCCGCTGGCGTCCTGTTACCGTGCCAAATTCATGGCCGCGTTCGCCGAGCCGGTGCCCAATATCGTCGTGAAGCTCTGTGGGGAATGGGCCTTCGCCGACCCGGGTTGTGTAGGCTTTGGTGATGCCGAGCACATAGTTGAGCGCGCGCGGGCCCATGCCTGAGCCTGCCGCGGCTTGTCCGGCGATTGTATTGGAACTTGTGACAAAGGGGTATGTGCCGTGGTCAATATCGAGCATTGCGCCTTGCGCGCCTTCAAACAGAATTTTCTTATCCGCTTTCTGCGCGTCATCGAGCGTGAGCCAGACGGGGGCCATATAGGGAAGAATTTTCGGGGCCACATTGATCAATTGGTCGAAGAGTTCCTGGGCGTCTGTCTCGGGTTGGCCAAGGCCAATCCGGAGAGCATTATGGTGGTGGAGAAGATTTTCGACCCGAGCCATCAAATGCTCTGGATCCGCAAGGTCACACACACGGATCGCGCGGCGTGCCACTTTGTCTTCATAGGCCGGTCCGATACCGCGTTTGGTTGTGCCGATACGCACCCCATCTGCGCGGTTCTCGCGAATGTCGTCCAGCTCGGAATGGATCGGCAAAATCAGCGCTGTGGATTCTGAAATCTGGAGGCTATCTGGCCCGACTTTGACGCCTTGCGCTTTAATGCGTTCGACCTCGTCCAAAAAGGCCCAAGGATTAAGGACAACGCCGTTCCCGATAACGGACAGTTTTCCGCCGCGCACAATCCCGGAGGGCAGAAGGCTGAGTTTGTAGGTGACGCCGTCAACGACCAGTGTGTGACCCGCATTGTGGCCGCCCTGAAAGCGGACCACCACGTCGGCCCGGTTGGATAACCAGTCAACGATTTTACCTTTACCTTCATCACCCCATTGGGATCCGACAACGACAACATTTCCCATGAAAACCTCGTTTTGGAAACGCGCGGAGCGGGCCGCGCGGAAGAATCTCGGCGTGTCCTAACCTATTTTATCCCCGCAGGGAATTGTTTTGAGTCGGAAACCTTGTGAACGCCGTGAAAGGCGCTTGCGGCCATGCTGGCGGGCATGGCGCAAGACAGCATACCTAAGAGCAACCGGTTGTGGTGCCGCACGTTTCGCATTTCAAGCAGGTGCCGTTCCTCACAAGTGTGAAGTGACCACACTCCGTACAGCTATCGCCTGTATAGCCTTGGAAGCGGGCTTTCTGGGCCGCTGTGTCAGAGATGTTCGAGGTTGCGACCGGCTTGGCCGGTTTGCCGGTTCCTGTTTGCGGCACGTCGATGATGTCGATCTGGGGCTCCTCAATGTCTTCAACTTCGTTGTCGGCGGTTCTGCGGGCAAAGGGCACGATATTATCGTCATTACCGGCCGCGCGCAGGAACCCTTTGGAGTAACCGGGCAATAGGAACTGACCATCGTCATCCGCCGCTTGCGGACCGGGATTGCGCTCGGACGCGCCTTGTCCCAGATTGTCGGGCGCGGCGTCCTCGGGGCTCACATGGGCGAGGTCATCCCAGCCGAGATAGGAAATACCCAGTTCGCGGAAAATATAATCCAAGATCGAGTTTGCAAATTTGATCCGGTCATTGCCCTGCACAGGGCCAGACGGTTCAAAGCGCGTAAACACATAGGCTTCGACGAACTCTTCAAGAGGGACGCCGTATTGAAGTCCAATTGAGATTGCGATGGCAAAATTGTTCATCAAAGACCGGAACGCTGCGCCTTCTTTATGCATGTCGATGAAAATCTCGCCTAGGCTGCCATTTTCAAATTCGCCCGTATGCAAATAGACTTTGTGACCGCCAATGCTGGCTTTTTGGATGTAACCTGTACGGCGATCAGGCAGGCGTTCGCGCTCGGCCGGTTTTTCGACGATGCGCTCGACGACTTTCTCGACGATACGTTCTGCGGCTGCGGCGGCGCGTTTGGCCGTGGGCGCTTCGGCGGCCTCGTCTAAGGCGTCCATGTCCGCGTCCGAGAAGATCGCAGAATTGAGCGGCTGGGAAAGCTTGGAGCCGTCGCGGTAAAGCGCAATCGCTTTCAGGCCCAAACGCCAAGCGAGGTCATATATATCCGCGCAGTCACTGATGTTGGCGCTGGCGGGCATGTTGACCGTTTTTGATATGGCTCCGGAGATGAAAGGCTGGGCCGCCGCCATCATGTGAACATGCGACTCGGCCGAGAGGAAACGCTTGCCTGTGCGTCCGCAAGGGGTTGCGCAATCAAAGACAGGGAGGTGGCCGCTCTGAAGATGCGGCGCGCCTTCCAGCGTCATTGCGCCGCCGCAATAGACGTTCGCGGCGTCAATATCGGTTTGCGTGAAGCCAAGGGCGGGGAGGAGGTCATAGGCGTGCTTGCCAAGGCTCTCATCGGACAGTCCCAGCGCGTCCTTACAGAACCCCTCGCCCAGAATATCGACGCTGAACGCGTAACGAATATCAAACGCGGTCTTTAGCTGTGCTTCCACAAGGTCAATCTCATGATCGCTAAAGCCGCGCTCTTTTAAGGCGCGGTGGTTGATCGCGGGCGACCCTTTGAGGGTGCCGTGGCCAAGGGCGTGGCGCGTAATATCGCCGATCTGCTCCGCCGGATATCCCAATACTTTCAGGGCGTTCGGTACGCCTTGATTGATGATCTTGAAGTGACCACCCCCCGCAAGGGATTTGAATTTCACAAGCGCGAAATCAGGCTCGATACCCGTTGTATCGCAATCCATCAAAAGGCCGATGGTCCCTGTGGGCGCGATAACGCTGACCTGCGCGTTTCTAAAGCCGTGCTCTGCGCCGTTTTTCTCGGCTTTTTTCCAAAGTGTTACCGCACGCTGGGCGACGCCGGTAAACGGGCAGTCAGATCGGTTGAGCGGGACCGGCTGATGGGACAGGCCTTCATAGGACACGCGGCCTTCGGCGGCGCGTCGGTGATTTTTGATCACGCGCATCATCGGCTCGGCATTGGGTTTATGTTTCGGGAAAGCCCCGAGAACCATCGCCATCTCGGCGGAGGCCGCATAGGCCGTGCCTGAGAGCAGGGACGTGATGGCGCCCGCCGCCGCGCGGCCTTCCACGCTGTCATAGGCCAGGCCGCAGCTCATCAAGAGGCCGCCAAGGTTGGCGTAGCCAAGCCCGAGTGTGCGGAATTGATAGGAGCGCTTGGCAATATCCGGTGAGGGGAACTGCGCCATCAAGACGGATATTTCGAGGGTGATCGTCCACAAACGGCAAGCATGTTCGAAGGCTTTAATATCAAACTGATCGTCGCCTTCTTTGAATTTAATTAGGTTGAGGGATGCGAGGTTACAGGCCGTATCGTCAAGGAACATATATTCGGAGCACGGATTTGACGCTGTGATCTGTCCTGACTTCGAGCATGTGTTCCACGCATTGATCGTATCATGAAACTGGATGCCCGGATCCGCACTTGACCAAGCCGCGCTGGCGATTTTGTTCCAAAGGTCGCGGGCCGGAACGTTCTTGGCCACGGCGCCGTCCGTCCGGCGAATGAGATCCCAGCTTTCATCGTTTTTGACGGCTTGAATAAACGCATCGGTCACGCGCACTGTATTATTCGCGTTTTGTCCGGACACCGTTCTGTAGGCTTCGCTATCCCAATTGGCGGTGAGTTCTTCGATATTGATCGTATCAATGCCTTGCTGGGCGAGTTGCAGAGCGCGGGCGATGGCCCCGTCGGGAACGCCGTTGCGACGCGCGGAGACCATTTCGCGGTGGAGCGCCGTGTTCTTTGCGGGATCAAAACAATCTTCAGGCTTTCCGCTGCAATTCAGGCACGCACGGATAACCGCGTTCAGAGAGCGCTTGACGACTTTGGACCCGGCCACGAGGGCGGCGACTTTCATCTCCTCGGCGGATTTCCAGTCAATGAAGGTTTCAATATCTGGATGGTCAATATCGACGATGACCATTTTCGCCGCGCGCCGCGTTGTGCCGCCAGATTTGATCGCGCCGGCCGACGCATCGCCAACTTTCAAAAAGCTCATCAGGCCTGAGCTTTCGCCCCCGCCGGAGAGGGTTTCACCGGAGCCGCGAATGCTAGAGAAGTTCGATCCGGTGCCAGAGCCATATTTAAACAGGCGTGCTTCGCGTTTCCATAAATCCATGATGCCGTCTTCGCCGACAAGTGTGTCGTTGACGGATTGGATAAAACAGGCGTGCGGCTGCGGGCGCTCATAGGCATTGACTGATTTCTTGACCTTACCGGTCTCGTAATCGACAAAATAATGGCCTTGGGCTTTGCCGCTCAGGCCGTAAGCCCAATGCAGGCCCGTATTAAACCATTGCGGAGAATTTGGCGCGGCCATTTGGTGGACGAGCATGAACCGCATTTCGTCGTAATAGGCGCGCGCATCCTCTTCGGCGTTGAAGTAGCCGCTTTTCCAGCCCCAATAGGTCCAGCATCCCGCGAGGCGGTCGAAGACTTCACGTGCATCATTTTCGCCGCGGTAGCGTTTTTCTTTCGCAAGTTTTTTAAGGGCCGTTTCATCGGCTTCGCGCTTTTGTAACCACTCCGGCACGTCGTCTTCTTTGACGGCTTTTGTCACAGCGGGAATTCCGGCTTTTCGGAAATATTTACGCGCAAGAATATCGCACGCGACTTGTGACCAGCCTTCCGGGGCTTTGAACGCCTCAACGCTGGACATAATTTTACCGTCAGCGCGGCGAAGTTCGCTGCTTACGGTTTTAAAGACCAATCCTGCGTAAGGGTCAGCGTGGCGTTTGGTAAAGTGGCGTTTTATTTGCATCGATTCTCTCATCATAGGGGGCGAGGATAAGAGCCTGAGCGGCGCTTCGCAATAGCGCGGCTTAGATTGTGATGTCGCATTGGCCTATATTGTGCCGCTACATTACGCCGCTTCGAGGGCCCGCTTTGGCTTGGCGCGGTCTTCAACATTGACGCCGGCATCCGCCAGCCGCTTGCGGGCGGCCGCACGTGTCTTCGGACTGAACGTCTTTGCGTGGCGCAGGATCACGGCTTCTCCCGTATAGTCCATCATGCCGTCGGTGATGAGCTGATCGAAAATCCATCGGTGGAGGCCTTTTTCCGCCCAGTCAGACAGGGTTTGAACAAGGCCCGAGCTTTCGACTTTGGCGCGGGTTTTACTTAATCTTACCTTTGTGCGGCGTTTGCCGCTCAGCGTGATTTCGTACAGAGCAAGCGTTCTCCAAAAATCATATTCCAGCGTACCTTCGGGGAAGGCCGGTAAAATAGAGGCGAGTCGCAGCACCGCCGCGTCGCGAACTTCGGCGACATTTTTCCGCCGCGCATTCTGGATGAAGTTTTCAAGTTTTTCCGGATCGTCGCAATTATTAATTAAGGTGAGAATTCTTGTGTATTCAGACATGTCAAAACTCCCATTCAACATAGAAACCGAAATAACCAATGGACCAAGGGGCGTTCAGGGCGCGGACAGGCGGCCGATATTCGGGCTCACGCGCGTCCTGCGAGAGCTGCACGTGCAGCCACAGGCCATCTCGATTTCATTTGGTGTGCTTTCGAAAACAGACCATGTGGCGCCGCCGTTAGTCTCGGGGACGTCCCCCTTATCCCGGCGGCCATGGCCGTGTTTCTTGCCTATATTAGAATTCGAATTTCGCGCGCAGGCAAGCGAATTTTCAGTCGAGGCTGTAGATTCTTTGCGCAAATCCGCGCCCTTGAGCCGCGCTCTGAAGCACGGCTATTTTCAGGCCAGATCGCTCCACTTGGTTTGGTAGAGGTCGAAACGCCGATCGCGCAGGTTTCGCACCGTCCCGTTTGAGCGCGCCCATGCCAGATCTGTCAGGTCAAGGTCGGCCACAGCCACGGTTTCTACGTTTTCCGAACATTCTGCGGCAATGCCGTCTCGCGCGAACGGGAAGTCGCACGGCGTTAGAATACAGCTCTCTGCGTAGTTGATATCCATGTTCTCAACGCCCGGCAGGTTCCCTACATTGCCGGACATGACCACGTAGCATTGGTTTTCAATCGCGCGGGCTTGGGAGCAATAGCGGACCCGCAGATAACCTTGGCGGTTATCGGTACAGAACGGCACAAACAAAATGCGCGCACCTTCATCGGCCATGCGCCGCGCCAGTTCGGGGAACTCACTATCATAACAAATGAGGACCCCTATGGGGCCGCAATCCGTATCGATTGTGCTGACCTCGTCGCCGCCTTTAATGTTCCAATAGTGGCGCTCGTTGGGCGTCGGGTGGATTTTCTCTTGGGCATGAACCGACCCATCGCGCAAAAAGACGTAGGCGATGTTTTGAATATCGCCGTCAGGGGTGCGCGTGGGGTGGGAGCCGCCAATAATATTGATATTGTAACTCACCGCGAGCTTGCGCATCGCTTCGGTGAAGATCGGCGTATATTCCGTGAGTTTCTCAATCGAGTCTGACGGGGATAAGCGGTGATCGGCAAGGGCCAGCAATGGCAGGGTGAATAGCTCGGGGAAGACAACGAAATCCGATTTGTAGGCCGACACAGAATCGACGAAATATTCGACGCTGTTCATGAAGTCCTCGAAGCTTTCAACCTTGCGCATTTGTAGCTGCACGGTGGCTACGCGGATAACATCCTTTTGCGCGGCCTCGGAGTGCACCGTTTCGCGCACTTCTGGCGCGTAGGGGTTTCTCCAGACCATATGGGCGGCGCAGCCAAGCGAGTCTTTGTCCGACGGCAGGTAATTTTTCAAAATACCAATCGGTTCAAATCCCTGACGGAGCTGAAAATTGATGACGGGATCGACAATCTTTTTGTCCCGCGCTGCAGCGAGGTAATCCATTGCATCGGGATAGGTCTTTTTACGTTTTTTCCAGCCCGGAATACGGCCGCCAAAGACAATGCCTTTCAGTTCCCAATTTTCACAGAGCGCCTTACGCGCATCATAAAGCCGCTCGCCAATGCGCAGGCGGCGGCGGGTGGGGTCAACACAGACTTCCATACCGTAAAGCCAGTCACCGTTTGGATTGTGGGACGAGGCATAGCCGCCGCCGGTGATGCTGGCCCATGTATGTGGTGACAGGGCGATGTCTTCTTTGATGATAAAGCTGGCGGCATATCCCACCACTTCACCTTCATATTCGACAACAAACTGGCCGTCTGGGAAGTTGGATATTTGTCCGCGGAGCAAGGCGACCGGGTAGGTGCCCATATTCGGGTAAGCCCGGTCAACAAGCGCAGCAATTCCTTTGACATCAGAAATTGCGGCTTTACGGATTGTCAGTTGTGCATTCGCTTTTGCTTGGGCCACGGGGGGTTCCTAAGGTAAGCGCAGGCGAAGAGCCCGCGCGCGTTATTTGCCTGATCCTAGCGCGTAGTTCAGGATTTTGTAAGCGAGTTTGGCGGCAAGAAAATCAGGGCCGTGCAGGCCTTCGATCGGCGCTAACTCGTTAATATCTGCCCCGACGATCGTGCCGATCTTTGAGGCGGCTTTGATAATCGCCATCGCATCTTCCCAGAATAATCCGCCGGGTTCAGGTGTGCCTGTGGACGGCATAACGGAGCTATCAAATCCGTCGAGATCAAATGTGAGGTAGATGTTGCGGCCTTTCAAAGGCTTTACAATGTTGTCGACGTTCCAATCTTTGCGGTCTTTGCCCCAGTGGATCGTGATGCGGTGCTTGTTCGCATCCAGAAACGGGATTTCCGATTTGGAAATATTGCGGATACCGCAAGAGACGATCGGCACAGTGGGATGATCGAGAACACGGCGTATGGCGGCCGCGTGCGAATAATGCTCGCCCTCATAGCCGTCGCGCAAATCCGCATGGGCGTCAAAGTGCAATATGATGAGGTCATCATAGGCTTTGAGGAATGGCCGTATCGCGCCGGGCGTGATGGAATGTTCCCCGCCAAAAACAAACGGGAATTTCCCGTCATTCAGCACATGTGTTGTCAGGCGCTCTAACTGCTCAAGGGCTGTTGCGATCTCGGAACTGTCAATCGGCGGTTCTTGCAAGGTCACAACGCCGTATTTGTCCAAGGGTTCACACCAAAGATCCTCGTCAAAAAGCTCAACCTCATGGCTGGCGGCGATCATGGCGGAGGGGCCATTTTCTGTGCCGCCGCCATAAGAGACGGAGGCTTCCAGTCCGAAGGGAATAATGACCGCGCCGGCCTCTTCATAAGAGACCGCTTGCTCATCTTCGAGGGCGAGGAAGCCTTTGCCGGCTTTCATGAGGGGATAAGGGGGCTGCATGACTAGGCTTCGAATAGCTTTGCAAAATTGCGGCGCGGACGGTCTTTCCACAAACCGGAATGATAGGCATCCGAGGCCAAAAGCGGCACAACAGAACCGGCCTCGGCAAACACCATTTGCTCGAGCGTTGTTTGGACTTTGCCCCAGCTCGCGGCTTCTTTGAGCGTAGAGGATGAGCACGCACCGTCGCGAACGTCTGCCACCGTGATTTGAACGGCATATTTGTGCATTTCGGCTTCAACGCCGAGGATCTCTGCGCAAACAACTGTGTCTTGAACAAAGTTCTTCGGGACGCCGCCGCCAATCATCAAAAGACCGGTGGAGCCCGCTTTGATTTTCACATCTGTGAGTTCACGGAAGTCGGCCACGGAATCGATGCTGACATAGTTGCCCGGATTCTCGACCTGATGCTTCACGAGGCCAAAGCCCGCAGAGCAGTCTGAGAAAGCGGGAACAAAGATCGGCACGTTGTGATCGTAGCATGTTTCGATCAGGCTATCTTTTTTCTTGGCATTGGTTTTGAGCCATTTGCCCATTTCCCAGATAAATTCGCGGGATGAATAAGGGCGGCGCTCCAGACTATCCGTGATGTCTTTGATAACGTGGTCACAGCTTTGCAGCTCTTCTTCGTCAATGTAGGTATCATAGATGCGGTCAATATAAAGCGAGCGCAGTTCGTTATCGTCCACGGTGCTATCGGCTTGATAATGTTTGAAGCCCAACGCCTCAAAGAAGTCCATGTCAACGATAGACGCGCCTGTGGACACGATGGCATCGACCATGCCGTATTTTACGAGGTCACGATACACATGCATACAGCCGCCCGCAGATGTTGACCCTGCGAGCGTCAGAATAACGGAACAGTTTTTGTCGCCAACCGCTTGCTTGAAGATGTCCGACGCCCGCGCAAGATCGCGCGAGGAGAAGGACATTTTTCCCATAGCTTCGATGATTGGGCGTGCGTCAATTTTCGTAATGTCGATATGTTCGACCGGGTTTGAGAGAAGTTGAGCTTTGGTATTTGTAGTCATGACGTCGTCCTGGCTTTTGGGTTATGAATCTTCGAGAATTGCGACCGTGTGAGTTGAGAAAAATCCGTTAAATTGCGTCGCAAGGGTTTGACCATACGCGCCCAAGTGATGAATTTCAATCCAATCACCCTCACATGTATCAGCCGGGAGGTGAAAAGGACCATTCATTGTGTCTGCGCTGTCACATGTTGGGCCGAAAAAGCGGAAACCAATTGTGTTGGCGCACGGTGCCGGCGGACGCGCGCGGTGCAGGCTCACAGGGAATTTCCATGCAAACTGACCGGCGTCAAACAAAGACCCATAAGTCCCGTCGTTCAAATAAAGGTCATCACCTTTGCGAAGTTCGACGCGCGCCAATGTGGAGCCGCCTTCTGCGCAAAGCGCGCGGCCCGGTTCGCCAAGAACCCGAAGGGTGTTGAAGCCGTGCTGGATCAAGCTCTCGCGAATCGCTGAGAAGTAATCTGTCATTGGTGCGATGGGCATGTCGGGATAGGCCACAGGGAAGCCGCCGCCCACATCCACAGAATCAATATTTACGCCAGACTCGTTTACAACGCGGCGGCCATAAGCGAGCGCTTTGTCATAATTGTCGATTGCAAGACACTGTGACCCCACGTGGAAGCAAATGCCCAAAGACTGCGCGGCGGAACGGGCCGAGCGCAAAAGCGCGACGGCTTCGTCATATGTGGCGCCGAATTTACCGGACAATGGCATCACAGCCTCGCCTTTTGGAAGTGCGAGGCGAAGGTGCAAGGATAGATCCTGAGCGCCGCCGGTGCAGTCGATGATTTTCTGAAGCTCATCTGCATGGTCAAACGAGAAGTCACGCACGCCAGCCGCATAGGCACGGGCAATCGTTGCACGGGATTTGATCGGGTGCATCAAGAACAGTTTCGCGCCGGGAAGCTCGCCGCGCACAAGCTCGATTTCGCGAATAGACGCGACGTCGAAGTTGCGAACGCCTTCGGCCCACAAAATTTGCAGGATTGAGGCGTGCGGGTTCGCTTTGACAGCGTAAAGAACCTGTCCCGGAAAGCCGGAGACAAATGTCCGCGCCGCTTGCTCGACTTTGCGAGGGTAAATCGCAAAGATTTGATCGTCGCCTTTGTAATTCGCGATCGCATCCGCAGCTGTGCGGAATGTTGGAAGCCCATAAGGGCGTAGGCGAGTTGGCGCAGCAGGTGCGAGTTGAGTCGTTTGAATAGTCATGGGTGTGATTTCCAAATGAAATCCCGGCTCGATTAAATCAGAGACGGTGTAATATTCGAAAATGACAGGGGAAAAATATATCCGGGGCTGTCAACGGCAGTGGGGTAGGCGGGACTTAAGCCCGCACCTCACTGCTGAATTCCGCGATAGCGGCCAGATAATTGAGGTGTTTCGAAGACAAAAAGGTATCGCCCAGCTGAGACAGCCGAGTAAGGGAAGCGCTGAGAATGTTGTAAGTTATAGCTTGTGCCATAGCCTTAATCTCAATCCTTAGGTTCGAGCACAATTGCGCGAACTCACCAAAAACCAAGACGTTGGGCGGCTCGTACTGCAGATTTCCCATTCAACACACTTTTACAAAAGCAGTTTGTTAAGGGCTCGCCGTAGCACGCTTTTCGTCTAATCGGCGCTCTAGGGCAGAATTTAAGGGTATGCAAGTGATTTT
The DNA here is from genome assembly GCA_048268905.1 of Maricaulaceae bacterium. GTDB lineage: Bacteria > Pseudomonadota > Alphaproteobacteria > Caulobacterales > Maricaulaceae > JACOMS01. The sequence continues at coordinate 102,324 of JBLWUN010000002.1, forward strand.
TTGGACAGAAAATATATTTTTTGTGCGCACAGAGACTGTTTAAATTCGCGGCCCGGCAGAGGCGCAAAAAATACTAGCCAATATGCAGAAATTCCATAATGTTTTCAAGCTGATGTGCGATCAGCCAGCCTAAGAGGTAGGTCGCAAACATGATCAAGGCTTGCACGGCGATCAGGTAGGCCCCGTCCAATAGCATATTCCGATCACCTGTATAATCTTTGTGCTTCACTTGGCTGCGGCGCGCGGACATGAAGATGACGGTTGACGCGAGTGCGCAGAGGCCAACGAGCGACGTATGCCAAGATTGAAAGCCAATGACAAAGGCAAAAATAAGGGGGATATAGCCGAGATATTTCATATTACGCTTTCATGGGTTTGGACACGTCTGCCCAAGCAATAAGTTGAGGGAATACCGCTAAAGGCTAGCGCATGGAACCCCGAAGTTGCGCGGACCCCTAAATTGTCACAGTTTTGAGGCCTTCCAGCAATGTCCAGCGTAAAGCCCGACTTTCTGGCTAGCCCCGTCCGCGGCCTTTGGCCAGGGCTTTGATGATGCCGCGCCATGTGCGCACTTCCTGTTCTGTCATTTTGGCGCGGGTGAGCGGCGCGCGAATGTTGCGGCTCATGAGCGGCTTTTTGTCGGGCGGGAAGAAAAACCCCGCGCTTGTCAGCTCGTCTTCCAGATGCTCGAACAGGCGCACCAGATCCTCGCGAGAGGCGGGCAGGGCGGCGTCTGTATCGAACGCGGCGGGCGGCTCGGCGCTCTCGGCTGATTTCCAGATATAGCCGAACACACCGACAGCTTGCGCCAGATTAAGAGACTGGAACGCGGGATTGATCGGATAGGTGAGAATATGGTCGCACAGAACCACGTCCTCATTCTTAAGGCCGGCCTTTTCGGGGCCAAACATGATGCCGCATTTAAACCCGCTGCTTTGCCGCGCGTGAAGCATAGCGCCCACATCATTGGTACCAATGACGGGAATTTCAAGCTCGCGCCGCCGCGCCGTCGCCGCCAAGAGGAAATTCAGGTCCGCAGCGGCGTCGGCGGTTGTCTCGTAAACTTTCGCGTTCTCAAGCACTTCGACGGCCCCCGCCGCCGTCGCCTCCGAGGCGGGGTTGGGCCAGCCGTCACGCGGGGCGACGAGGCGCAATTCCGTCAAACCAAAGTTGAGCATCGCCCGTGCCGCTGCGCCAATATTCTCGCCCAGTTGCGGCCCCACAAGGATAATAACGGGGGCATTTCCCTCCGTTTGGACCTCGCGTCCCAATTGATCTTTGATGCTTCCGCCCATTTCACACTTCCATATTGGCGCGCCGAGTGTTAAAGGCGGCGCAAATCAACTTAAGACGACATATCAGAGGTTCACATGGCGAAAATCAAGGTAAATAATCCCGTTGTTGACATGAACGGTGACGAAATGACCCGTATCATATGGGACATGATTAAAGAGCGGCTCATTTTGCCCTATCTGGACATTGATTTGTTGGACTATGATTTGTCCATCGAGAGCCGCGACGCCACGAATGATCAAATTACTGTCGATGCCGCGAACGCGATCAAAAAACATAATGTTGGCATTAAATGCGCGACCATCACACCGGACGAGCAGCGCGTTGAAGAATTTGGCCTCAAGAAAATGTGGCGTTCTCCGAACGGCACAATCCGCAATATCCTTGGCGGCGTTGTGTTCCGCGAGCCGATCATTTGTAACAATATTCCGCGCCTTGTACCGGGCTGGACACAGCCTATCGTGATTGGCCGTCATGCGTTTGGTGACCAATATAAAGCCACAGACTTTGTTGTGCCCGGACCTGGCAAAGCAACAATGAAATTTGTCGGCGAAGACGGCGCTGTCATCGAAAAAGAAATCTTTGATTTCCCGGGCGCTGGCGTCCTGATGGGTATGTATAACCTTGACGATTCTATTCGCGATTTCGCCCATGCATGTTTCGCGTATGGCGTACAGCGCAAATGGCCGGTTTACCTGTCCACGAAAAACACCATCCTCAAGGCTTATGATGGCCGGTTTAAAGACATCTTCCAAGAAGTGTTCGACGCCGAGTATAAAGACAAATTCGACGAATTTGGCGGCGAATATCAGCACCGCTTGATCGACGACATGGTTGCGGCTGCGATGAAATGGTCTGGCGGCTATATCTGGGCCTGTAAAAACTATGACGGCGACGTACAGTCCGACACAGTGGCCCAAGGCTTTGGTTCGCTCGGTCTGATGACGTCGTTCCTTCTGACCCCGGATGGAAAGACCATGGAAGCCGAAGCGGCGCACGGTACAGTGACACGTCACTACCGTAATCACCAAAAAGGCGAAGCGACGTCTACAAACTCAACAGCGTCTATCTATGCGTGGACACGGGGCCTTGCGCACCGTGGACGCATTGATGACAATGAAGCGCTTGTGAAATTCGCCACGGGCCTCGAAGAAACCACACGCGAAACTATCGAAGGCGGTCAGATGACCAAAGACCTCGCGCTTCTTGTGGGTGACAAGCAAGGCTGGCTCACCACGGAAGGCTATCTCGAAGCCATCGCCGAGAACTTCGAACGTAAAATGACCTAGGTCTTTTGGGTTTTTATCCTGAATGGAGGCACCTTTCGGGGTGCCTTTTTTATGCGGTGGTTTGAGAATTAGGGCGTTGCGTGTATACCGCCCTTATGACCCATAATCTTCGCCTCAACCAAGTCACGCTTGGCGCTTCTGATATGAGCGCCAGCATCCCGTTTTATCAAAACCTCGGGCTTGTGCTCATCGTTGATAGCGCGCCGCGCTATGTACGGTTTGAATTTCCTGCCGCAGACGCAGGGCCGCCAGCAACCTTGTCATTGCACGGGGAGGCGGCGGATTGGCGCGCGCCGGAGGGCGGGCCTTTGATTTATTTCGAGGTTGATGATCTGAGCGCTTTTATCAAAGACAAATCTCTCTCGCCGCTCTCGCCGCCCATTATGCAGTCCTATTTGTGGGAAGAAGCGGATATTCTGGATCCGTCTGGCAATCGTATCCGCTTGTTTTGTGCTGGTGAAAACCGCCGATTTCCGCCGTGGCGGGTTTAGATTTACTCGTTTGAAGGCGGCGGCAAAATGCTGCGTTTACGCGCGATAATATTGAGGGACTCGACGGCCATAGAAAAAGCCATAGCGGTATAAATATATCCCTTGGGAATATGCAGGCCAAACCCGTCTGCAATTAGAACCGTTCCGACCATAAACAAGAACGCCAGCGCCAACATGATAATGGTGGGATTGTGCTTGATGAAGCGCGCCAGAGGTTCCGCGAGGAGAAGCATCACAATGACGGCGGTAATGACGGCAACGACCATAACGGGGAGGTGATTGCTCATCCCGATGGCGGTCAAAATACTGTCGATGGAAAAGACGGCATCGAGCAAGATGATTTGCACGATCGCGCCGGTGAAGTTGAGCGCCGCTTTTTCGATCTTGAAAACCGTGTTCGCCGGCGCCGGATCAATTTTATGATGAATTTCTGTCGTGGCTTTCCATATCAGGAACAGCCCGCCAGCAATCAGGATGATATCTCGGAACGAAAATGCGGTTTCAAAAGTGGGCCCGCCGTGTCCATTATCGCCGCCAGAAATGCCCAGATCAAAAAGCGGCGCGCTCAGGCCCACAAGCCAGACCACGGAGGAGAGAAGCACAAGACGAAATCCGAGCGCCAGAAGTATCCCCACGCGCCGGGCCTTGGCTTGCTGAGGCTCTGGAAGTTTGTTCGTGACCACGGACAGAAAAATCAGATTGTCGATCCCGAGTACGATCTCGAGAATAATGAGCGCGGCGAGGGCCGCCCAGATCTCAGGCTGTAAAAAGAGGGCCAGCATGTTCTAGTTGCCGCTTAGCCATTGTCTCAAACCGCGACTTTCCCGGCGATATGCGGGTGTGCTTCGTACCCTTTAATTTTGATGTCCTCAAAAGAGAAATCAAACACGCTTTTCACATCCGGGTTGAGCGTCAATGTGGGTAACGGCTTGGGCGTGCGGGTGAGCTGTTCTTTGACTTGCTCAAAGTGGTTTGAATAAATATGCGCATCGCCAAACGTGTGAACGAAATCTCCCGCTTTGAGCCCGCAGGTCTGCGCCATCATTTCCGTTAGCAGCGCGTAGGAGGCGATATTAAACGGAACGCCAAGGAATATATCGGCGCTGCGCTGATAGAGCTGGCAGGATAGCCGTCCATTGGCCACATGGAACTGGAACAGGCAATGGCACGGCGGAAGCGCCATGTCGTCAACGTCTGCGGGGTTCCATGCGGAGACGATGTGGCGGCGAGAGTAGGGATTGGTCCTTATCGCCGCCACAACATTGGCCACTTGATCAATGACGCGGCCTTCCGGGCCTTCCCAGCGCCGCCATTGCTTGCCGTAAACCGGACCAAGGTCGCCATTTTCATCCGCCCATTCGTCCCAAATGCGGACTTTATTGTCTTTGAGATATTTGATGTTGGTATCCCCGGCGAGGAACCAGAGAAGCTCATGCACGATGGAGCCTCTGTGAAGCTTCTTGGTTGTGACCATTGGAAAACCGTCCGCCAGATCAAACCGCATCTGATAACCAAAAACGCCGCGCGTGCCTGTGCCTGTGCGGTCCATGCGGTCCGTGCCGTTTTCCATAACATGAGCGAGAAGGTCGAGATATTGTTGCATGGGCTCAGCATAAAGCAAAACCAATGATTCGCCACTGTTCCTCGAAAAAGGTGGAAAGGTCTTGCTTGTTGGCGAGGATTGAGTATTCTCTTATTGTTAAACGATAATAAATTTAAGGGAGGCTTCTCATGGAGCGACTCGAGTATGAACGCGAAGTCATGAATATGGCGGGGTCTTTGGGCGAGGTCCAACGCCAGAAATTTATCACGGTTTTGCAATCTGAAACCAAAAACCCCGTGGCGCTTTATGGCTGGAATATTTGGCTGGGCTGGCTCGGGATAGACCGGTTTATCGTCGGAGATATTGTATTGGGAATTCTAAAACTGATTACCGGCGGGGGATTTGGTATTTGGGTGCTGGTCGATTGCTTTTTGATCGGCAACCGCACGCGCGAAAAAAATATCGAAAAGGCGCGCTATATTTACGATAGCCTCCAGCGCCGTGAAGCGCTGAAGGACAGTTTTACTTAAACCTATAGCTGGTCGACAACGGCCAGCATCGGGTCGAGAACGGCGCCGCCAAGGTGCGCGCAGCGTTCGGGGGACCATCCAAAGTCCTCGTCTGGCAAATCGGCATTGTCTTTGAACGGCATTTCTAGCGTCATGGCGAGGCAATTAAACTCGTGCGCCGTAAAGTTCGTGCACATTGACAAATTGCCGGTACCCGGCGCGCTCGTGGCATATCCCATTTTTGTTTGGAAATCCGGAGAGGAGCGTTTGTAGGCCTCAAGGAAGTCCGCCAAATTCTTAGCTTGGGCTTCGGTATAACCCGGAATGCCTTCTGCACCGGCGATAAAATTGTAAGGCAGGGCTTCATCGCCGTGAACATCAAGGCAAAGATCGGGCTTCGCGCGGCGCATCGCGGCGATGGTGTGATACACCTCGGGGCTGGACTGGACACTGGCCTTGTTCCATTCGCGGTTCAGGTTTGCACCGGCATAGTTGGTGCGAAGATTGCCGCGGCAGCCGCCATCGGGGTTCATGTTGGGAATAATTTTAAAGCTGGCTTTGCTGCGAAGCAGGCGCGCAACCGGATCATCATCATCCAAAAGGCGGGCCAGGAAGCCTTCCATCCACCACTCGGCCATCGTCTCGCCCGGGTGCTGACGGGCAATCACCCAGATATTTTTATCGCCGGTGCCCACGGTGACGCAATCCATGTCCTGTCCTTCAACGGACTGGCCGAGAACGGAAAGCGTGACGTCTGGATGCATGCCCACTTCTGCGATCATGTCCGCATGGCGTTCCATGGAGTAGGGCGCAAAGTAAGCATAGTAGATGCTGTCGAGCTCTGGCGTGTGTGAAATCACAAGTTGGTCATTCTCATAGGCTGTATCAACGCGGAACCATGTTTCGCGGTCATAGGATGCGCAGGCTTTGTAGCCGTCCCAGCCGCCCTTAAAGGCGGCGCCTGACGCGTTTTCAATCACCATGCGGCACGGAATGTCTCTTGCGCCGGAGACTCGGTAGTAAAACCACTGGTAAAAATCTGATGCATTGTCCGGGCGGATCGCCAAACGGATATTATCGGGCGATTTTGCATCGTGTACGAGGATATTACCGCCGTCAAACGCGCTGGTAATGTGTAAGTGTGTCATTCTGGTGTGTCCTATTTTGGAACTATTATTGCGGGGGCGGCGGCTTTAACGCTAATTCAGGGTGAAAAGCAACCCCTAGGCAAAATCATCCGCCGCGCTGGACGCCGCGAGAATCGCGCCGGGGACTTCGGGTGCCTCAAGGCCCACCCAAAAAACCCGCCATTCGCCGCTGATCTGCATCCCGTCGCAGTGGCGCATATACCAATCGTTGAACGCATTGTTACGCCGAGAGCGCCAAAAGAAGGCGGGTGTCTCTGCGCGAAGCTTATCCCACACGTCGCGGGCCAGACCTTCGCCTCGGGCTTCGCCTGTGACCCAAAATTTCGACAGGTAAGGCAATCCGCCAAGCATCGTCAGGATTGCCCCGCCGCGGTAATTACTATCCACATAGGCCATATGGATTTTTCGTCCTAAAAAATCTCCGTTCAGGGGTTTCCCAAAGGCAACATCAATCGAGCCGCGCAGACGGTCCGCGTCTATGTTTTTGAGGGATGTAAATGTTTCGATTTTCGCGGCACGGCGGATCAGCGTGCCGGAGCCTTTTGTCGTAAACAGCTCGGCCAGAAGGTTCAAAGGCGAGGCGATAACATACACCGTTTTGTGGGAGAACGTCCCGGCCATACCTTGAACCATTGTCATGAATGTGGATTGGCCCGCCGTGAGCGAGTCCGTATCTATCATGGCCGAGGGGTTATCGATATTGATCACGGGCACACGCTGTCCCTGATAGCTAATACCGCCCGAGGGCTGGAGGAAGATAATTTTCGCGGGCTTTAACTGTGCGGCGATGGCTTGCAGGCCATTGCGTTCACCATCTTCGGTCAGCTCTAATATGGGAATTCGCCCATTGGCCGCCTTTTGCCGGACTTCGGGGATAAGGCCATAAGAGGCGGTGTTAAGCTTGGCGGCTTTGACATGAACGGATTCCAGCTCTTTGACGAGGCGCTGGGCTTGGAATTTCACGCTGGTCCGGTCATCATCCAGTGCGCCCACAAGCAAAATTGGCGCAAGACCAAGATCATAAAGAATTCGAATATTACTGATCAGAGCTTCAAGGAGAGGGTTTTTCAAGCAGCGCGGGTCAAGAACAATCAGGGCAAATCGTTCAGGGTCTTGGGCCGCGAACAAGTCGGCATAAAAGCGGGCCTCGTCAACTGCGCCAACGGCCGAGAGGGACCGTAACACCGTATCGCGGATATTGCTCCGCTCTGATTTTTTATCAGCCATTCAGCCATCCTTCCAAGGCGCGCCCATAGATTGTCATTGCGGCCAAAAGATGGCTCTCGGTTACATATTCATTTGGTTTGTGGGCTTGGTCCACATCGCCGGGGCCGTAAACAATGCTGTTGACGCCCGCCGCGCTCAGCATCGCGGCCTCTGTCCAGTAGGGAAGGTCAATCGGCGTGAACCCTTCGGTGAACAATGGCGCGAAGGCCGCGATGTCGCGCGAGGCGAAGGGTTCGAGCGCCGCGATTGTCAGAAGCTCTGTGCCGGGAACCGTGTCTTTCGCCAGCGCGCGAAGGTCTCGTTCGCGGGCGGCGACGCTATCACCGGGAGGTGGGCGCATCGAGAATAAAAGCTCAGCCTGTGTCGGGATCACATTATAGGCCCCGTCCCCGCGTATCTCGCCAATATTTGTGCAAAGTCCCTTATAGGGCGCCGTGCCAAAATCTCGGTGGGCATCACCATACGCGCCGAGCGCTGCCGCCAACCTTGCCGCAGACAGTAGCGGCGCGGCGGTGTGATCTGATAAAGACGAGTGTCCGCCGGGGCCGCTAAACGCTGCGGACATGGCGAGCATGCCGCGGTGGCGGCGGCCGGGCTGGCACCCTGTCGGTTCGCAGACGATGGCCATGGGTGCATTGCCGTAATGGCCGCGATCTATGACGGCCGGCATGACTTCGCTGCCATGCTCCTCGTCACCGGAGAATAGAACAGCCACGTCTTTGGGTGTTTCTCCCCGCGCGGTTATCTCGCCGATCATCGTTAGAATACAGGCTATGGCCCCTTTGATGTCGCTGCTGCCCAGTCCGATCAACTTGCCGGTCTCGCGCCGAAGTGTGAGAGGGTCAGCCGTCCAGCCCTGACCGCTGGGCACGGTATCGAGATGTACGTTCAGAAGCACCTTTGGCGTGCCCCAACTGGCCATGACATAGGCGCTATCACTTTTGCCGCGCGACCGGGTTACGCGCTCACACATCAGCGTATCTGGCGCGAAGGCGGCGAGGGCGGATTTAAGAAATTCTGCGCATGCGACCTCGTCCCCGGTCCCGTTGCGTGTATCCATCGCGACGATTTTCGAAAGCCACTGAGTACATGTTTCAAGCCGGCTGTTCATCAGATTCGCTCCTCCCAATGCCTTTGCTCTAACGCGAAATAATGGGGCGGTCAAAAATAGAAATCAAATTTCCCTCTCTTTTCGCTTCGTGCGGTTTTAAGGGGCCGAATGCGGGTTGTTCTGAATGATGCGCACCGTATCCGGGAGGTTATCACAAATAAGGTCCGCCATTTTCTCCAGCAAGTTTTTGCGTGGAAAGCTTTTGCGGAAGGTGAGATATATGCGGCGGTAGGCGCTGGGGTCTTTTAGCTTCTTGGTAGAAACGCCCGGCGTGTCTGCCCAGCCCCTTAGCGCCATGGCGGGGACAAGGGTAATACCCTGACCCGCCGCCACCATATTGACCAATGTGGCGAGGCTCGTGGCGCGGATGTTGCGAGTATCGACCGCCGTGTCAATCTGGCAAATATCCAGCGCTTGATCGCGAAAGCAATGGCCCTCGCTGAGCAATAGCAGCTCGTCAATGGGCAGGTCGTCTGTGCTAATGGCATTGATGAGGTGCAGAGCATGGGATGACGGGAAAATGACCCAAAACGGTTCGTCATAGAGACGAATAGCGTCGAGTTTGGCGCTTTCTGGCGGCGTGGCGAGAATTGCTGCATCAATATCGCCGTCAATGAGTGACTGGGTGAGACGCTCTGTGATGTCTTCTTGTAATTGTAAGGTCAGTTGGGGCAGCGCGTGCCGGCTTTGTCCGACAAAATGCGGAATGAGGTAGGGGGCAATGGTGGGAATGAAGCCCAGCTTAAACCGGCCGGCAAGGGGGTCGCGCGTGCTTTGCGCTGTCATGCGAATGGCCTCGACAATCTCAAGGGCGTCGTCGGCCAGATCGCAAATCGTTTGCCCCACCTCTGTAATGCTGACGGTACGGTTGTTGCGCTCGAACAGAACCACGCCCAACTCATCTTCCAGCTTCTTAATCTGGCTCGACAGGGCAGGTTGGCTCACATGGCAGGCCTCAGCCGCCCGGCCAAAATGTTTGAGTTTGGCCACAGCTTGCACGTAGGTTAGGTCGCGAATGTTCATAAGCAATGCTTATCACATATATAATAACAATCAATTATACATATCATTAAGAATAGTGTCTCTTGCGCGGGTCGGTAAACTACATGGGACGGCAAGCGGCTATTGGAAAAGACTGACGGCCCCGTGGATGATTAACCACCCTAAATGCATATCTCAGTAAGGAGAGACATATGACGAAAGACATTTACGACATCAATAATGAGGGCATCGGCAAATGCCCCGTCATGCACGGCGCGAACAAAGAAAACGCGACGGGCAACGCCGCGAACCAGCATTGGTGGCCGGGCCAACTTAACCTTCAAATGCTTCATCAAAATTCCGCCAAAGGTAATCCCATGGGCGAGGATTTCAATTATGCGGAAGCCTTTAAATCACTCGACCTTGAGGCGCTTGCGAAAGACGTAGATGCGTTGATGACAGATTCTCAAGATTGGTGGCCCGCTGACTATGGACATTACGGCCCGTTCTTCATTCGTATGGCGTGGCACAGTGCCGGGACGTACCGCATCCAAGATGGACGCGGCGGCGCGGCCTCTGGATCGCAGCGCTTTGCGCCGCTCAATAGCTGGCCGGACAATGGCAACCTCGATAAGGCTCGCCGTCTTTTGTGGCCCATTAAGCAGAAATATGGCCAGAAAATTTCCTGGGCCGATTTGATGATCTTTGCGGGTACCCGCGCGCTCGAGACGATGGGCCTGAAGACCTTTGGCTTTGCGGGCGGGCGCGAAGATATTTGGGAACCGGAGCAAGATATTTATTGGGGACCTGAAACAGAATGGCTCGGTGACAAACGCTATGAAGGCGACCGCGAACTTGAAGATCCACTCGCCGCCGTTCAAATGGGCTTGATCTATGTGAATCCGGAAGGTCCGAATGGGAATCCAGACCCGCTGGCGTCGGCGCGCGATATTCGCGACACCTTCAAGCGTATGGCGATGGACGACGAAGAAACGGCAGCGCTTGTTGCGGGTGGGCACACCTTTGGCAAGACGCACGGCGCATCTGACCCTGAAAAATATGTGGGTAGAGAACCTGAAGCCGCAACAATGGCGGAGCAAGGACTTGGCTGGAAGCAAAGCTTCGGTTCAGGCCTCGCGCGCGAGATGACAACAAGTGGTCTTGAAGGCGCTTGGACCCCCACGCCGATCCAGTGGGATAGTAGCTACTATGATGTTCTCTTTGGTCATGAGTGGGAGCTGAGCACCAGCCCGGCGGGCGCCAAGCAATGGAAGATCAAAGGCGCTGATGCCCCGATGGCCCCAGATGCGAGCGACGCCACTAAAAAAGCCCCCTTGATGATGTCGACCGCAGATATGGCGATGAAAATGGATCCGGTCTATGAGAAAATCTCGCGCCGCTTTCACGCCAATCCAGATGAATTTGCTGATGCTTTTGCGCGCGCATGGTTCAAGTTAACCCACCGCGATATGGGGCCTGTGAGCTGCTATCTGGGTGACATGGTGCCAAGCGAAGAGCTGATCTGGCAAGACCCTATTCCACAAGGTCCCGTCCTCAGCAGCGCCGATGTCACGGCGTTAAAAGCGGCGATCTTAGGCACTGGTCTTTCTGTGTCCGACCTCGTGTCAACTGCTTGGGCGTCTGCGTCCACGTTCCGGGGGTCGGATAAACGCGGCGGCGCAAATGGCGCGCGTATTCGTTTGGCACCGCAAAAAGACTGGGCGGTCAACAATCCGCCGCGACTTCAAAAGGTGCTCGCAAAACTCGAAGAGGTTCAATCCTCGTTCAAGGGCGATGTGTCCATTGCCGACTTGATCGTTTTGGGCGGCTGCGCGGCTGTCGAGAAAGCGGCCAAGGATGCGGGGCACGATATTGTCGTGCCTTTCGCGTCAGGCCGGGGCGACGCCGAGCAATCCAAAACGGATGTGGAAGCATTCGAGCCGCTAGAACCTAAAGTGGACGGCTTTCGGAACTATCTCGGGAAAAGCAGCCGCAGAGCGGAAGACACGCTTGTTGACCGCGCGCAGTTGCTCGGTTTGAGCGCGCCTGAAATGACAGTGCTTGTCGGCGGGCTGCGGGTTCTTGGGGCCAATGCAGAGGGCTCGAAACATGGCGTCTTTACCGACCGTCCAGAAACGCTCAGCAATGACTTCTTCGTCAACTTGCTCGATATGGGAACCGTTTGGTCGTCCACATCGCCGCGCGAAGAGGCCTTTGAGGGCAAAGACCGCAAAACCGGTCAGGTCAAATGGACGGGCACCCGCAATGATTTGGTGTTTGGCTCGAACTCTATCCTAAGAGCTGTTGCCGAAGTCTACGCGGCCTCTGACGCCGAAGAAAAGTTTATCCATGACTTTGTCAAAGCGTGGGACAAGGTGATGAATTTGGATCGTTTTGATTTGCTTTAGATCCAAAGCACATGTTTCTCACGTCTGGCGCAACCCCTCGCGGGGTTGCGTTTTTTGTTTTCAACATGAACGCCAGATTAAAACCGTGTTTACGCCGGGTTCAGGGACAGGGGCCTAGGTATGGGGGGGCCGAGCGGTGCGCCGCCACATCTAGCCAGATTGGCAAGGGAGACATGACATGTTGAGATATTTTTCTGTTCTAGTTTTTGCGATGTTCGCGTTCATGAACTTTGCGCCGAGCGCCTCAGCCGGGGCCACATGTGCGTCCGTTCGCTGCGCGTCCGGAAGCTGTGTGGATACGCCGGGCGGTCCTGTTTGTCAGGCGCAAAGATTAACCTGCGCCAGTACGCTCTGCGCCCAAGGCCATACCTGCGTTGAAACATATTCTGGACCGACATGTTTACCGCAGACCTCGCATCCGCAGCCGCCGGTTTCGAATGCGGGCAATTGTTCATGGGTTCGCAGGCCGTACGGCCAAGGTGGTTTTCAGCGCCAGTGCTCCAATAATCCGCCGCGGTTTACCCCGCCGTCCACATACAGTCGCCGCGGCCGCACCTATGGGGGTCATAATTCCAATCATAACCCCTATACTCCACCGCATGTCCATACGGCTTACTGCGGCCACGGTTCAAATGGCTCGCATGGCCCCGTGACGCCAAGACCTGTCCCGACGCCGACGCCGCGCCCGGATGTGTGTATCGAGATTTATCAGCCTGTCTGCGCGCAAAAGGCCGTACAGTGCTTCCGTGCGCCGTGCCCCGCCGTAAAACAGACCTTCAGCAATAGCTGCAAGGCCGCTCAAGCGGGATATTCGGTGATTTATAATGGTGTATGCCGCTAGGCACCGCGGTTTGCCATTGTATCACTGACGGATTGCGCCTATATGTATGGGGCTGGCTTGCCAGCTATGACGATAAACGCGCATGTAATAAACGGACTGGACCCGGGGGCGGTACCCGGCGGCTCCACCACAAGGACAGGGTATTTCCGTGTCTTTCTGATGGGGCCGAAATAGGATCGACAGACGTCTAAAGATGTTAGCTTTCGTTCGTGTAGGCACCGTTAAATGCCTAATTTCAGTAATTGCAAATGACAATACAACTGAAGAGTTTGCTCTAGCCGCGTAAGCAGCTAAGCATCTCGCTTTTAACTCCTAACCCTTCAGACGGTTAGGCGGGCTTCGGGGGTAGCTGGCAACAGAAACCCCCACTTTCCCTTATATAAAACGCAAATAGCCCTTACATCCAGCCGGACAGCAATCGGTCTTGGGCCACATTCGCCAGCAGGTCCGTATGGTCGTCATTATCATTCAGGCAAGGCACCATGGAAAAATGCTCGCCGCCGGCATTCATGAATGTCTCGCGGGCTTCCATTTTAATTTCTTCCAATGTTTCCAGGCAATCTGCCGCAAAGCCCGGTGTCATGATCGTCACCTTTTTGGTGCCGTCTTTTGCCAAAGCTTCCAGCGTTTTATCCGTATAGGGCTCTAGCCATTTTTTGGGGCCAAAACGCGACTGGAATGTCAGGCGCAGATCGATGTCTGGCACGGCTTTCTTGAGCTGCTCCATTGTTTCCCGGCATTCCTTTGGATAAGGATCGCCTTTGTCCACATAGCTTTGCGGAATTCCGTGAAACGAGGCGAGGACAACGTCCGGTTTCCAGCCTTGTTGGTCAATTTGCGCGCGCAAAGACCGGACAATGGCGGGAACGTAATCGGGATGAGTGTAATAGTTTCGAAGCAGACGAATGTCCGGCATATTCTCGCGCTTTTTCAGTGCCTTGGCGACCCCATCGTAAATCGACGCCGTTATTGTGGCCGAATATTGGGGATATAGCGGTAAGACGGCAATTTTCGTGCAGCCTTTGGCCATTAAGCGGTCAAGACCAAGCGCAATGGAGGGATTGCCGTACCGCATGGCCACATCGACAATGACGCCTGAGCCCAGCTTCTTTTGCACGGCACTGGCTTGCGCGCGGGTGATGCGAATAAGCGGGGCTTCCCCGTCTTTTACGCCGTCGGGTTGGTCCCAAATTTTGGCATAGTTTCGCGCTGAACGGGCGGGGCGAACACGCAGGATAATGCCGTGCAGAATCGGGCACCAAATCCAGCGGCTGGTGTCGATAATCCGGTAGTCATGCAAAAACTCAAAGAGGTACTTTCGCACGGCCTTCGCGGTGGGTGCATCAGGCGAACCAAGATTGACAAGAAGAAGACCGCATTTTTCGACCATAGTGTGACTCTTTACCCTGTTTGCGGCTATAAAATGTGCGCTGCGGTGTACCGCTCTCTTGACGCGTGTTGAAGTATGCTTACGAATGAACGCAGCCCATGGATTAAACAGAAATAGGGGATTATTCTCAATGCGCAACATTCTTCTCATCGCCGCAAGTGCGGCAACTTTGGCCTTTGCGGCTTGTACGCAGCCAGACGCCAATTCTCCGGGTGCGACTGGACCCAATTCCAGTGCCGCATCTCCGTCTGGTCCGGCGACTTTGCAGGAAGCAAAAGAGTTTTTGGCGGCCGCAGAAACAGAAGTGGCCGAGCTTTCGGAATATGGCGCTCGCGTTGCGTGGATCAATAATAATTTCATCACGGATGATACGGATGCCTTGGCCGCGAAGGTCGGAGAAGAGTTTGCCCTTTTGTCTACGCGGCTGGCAAACCAAGCCAAGCGATTTGATGATTTGAATTTACCGCCGGACATGGCGCGCAAAATGGACGGCTTGAAACGCGGGAGTGAATTCCCGGCGCCCGAAAAACCCGGCGCCCCCGCCGAGCTTGCAAAAATCATGACCGATCTGAATTCCCAGTACGGTAAAGGCAAGTTCAAGTATAAATCAAGCGACCCGCAATTCGCCGCAATATATGAAAAATACCCGGATGGGGTTCTACCATTGGGGGCCTTGTCCGAAATTATTGCGAAATCGCGGAACCCCGAAGAATTGCAAGCTGTTTGGGAAGCGTGGCGCGAAGTTTCTCCGCCCATGAAAAAAGACTATGCGCGCATGGTCGAGATCATCAATGAAGGGTCTAGCGAGCTCGGGTTTGCCGATGCTGGCAATCTCTGGCGCGCCGGCTACGATATGCCAGCGGACGATTTTGCCAAGGAAGCCGACCGTCTTTGGGGGCAGGTCAAGCCGCTCTATGATCAACTACATTGCTATGTGCGTGCAGAGCTTAATACCAAATATGGCAATGACGTCGCCCCGCTAGATCAGCCGATCCGCGCCGATCTTTTGGGGAATATGTGGGCGCAGGAATGGGGTAATATCTATGATTTGGTTCAACCAGACGATGTTGAACCGGGTGTGGATATTACGGCGTTGCTTGAGAATGCCGGCTGGGACGAGAAGAAAATGGTCAAGACCGGCGAGGAGTTCTTTACGTCGCTGGGTTTCGCACCGCTGCCTGAAACCTTCTGGGAGCGCTCTCTGTTCTTAAAGCCTGCGGACCGCGAAGTGGTCTGCCACGCCTCCGCTTGGGATATTGATAATGAGGATGATATCCGCATTAAGATGTGTATCAAAAAGGACGGCGAGGATTTCGTCACCATCCACCACGAACTTGGCCACAATTTCTATCAACGCGCCTATAAGAACCAGTCCATCTTCTATAAAAATGGTGCCAATGACGGGTTCCATGAAGCCATTGGGGATATGATCGCGCTCTCGATTACGCCGGATTATCTGGTCAAAGTTGGGTTGCTCGATAAAAATGATATCCCAAGCGAGAACGCCGATCTGGATATGTTGCTACGCCAAGCGATGGATAAGGTCGCCTTCTTGCCATTCGGTTTGATGGTGGATCAGTGGCGCTGGAAAGTGTTCTCCGGTGAATATGCGCCGGAAGATTACAATAAAGGTTGGTGGGAGCTTCGCGAGAAATATCAAGGCGTACGGGCTCCGGGAGATCGCCCGGGTGATGCGTTTGATCCAGGCGCGAAATACCACATTCCGGGTAACACGCCCTATATGCGCTATTTCCTCGCGCGGATTTTACAGTTCCAGTTCCACAAAGCCGCCTGCGATATGGCCGGTTTTGAAGGACCGCTCTACAAATGCTCGATTTACGGCAACAAAGAAGTAGGCGCGCGGTTTAAAGCGATGATGGAAATGGGCGCCTCAAAGCCTTGGCCGGATGCGCTTGAAGCCTTTACGGGGTCACGCGATATGGACGGTTCTGCCATTCTCGAATATTTCCAGCCTGTGATGGAATATCTCGAAGAAGAAAATAAAGACCGCACTTGCGGTTGGTAGGTTGACGCCGCATTTGACAATGGAAAAGCGCGGCCTTGGCCGTGCTTTTTTTACTTTGGTTTCCGAGGCGTTATGAAACAGGTCCAACCGCCCTTTAAAGGCATCTTGCATAGCTGCCCGGCTTGCGGTTTTCCAACACTGGAGGAGCGCGGCACTTTCGATATTTGCGTCGTCTGTTGGTGGGAAGACGACAATCCTGATATGACGCTTCTGACGGAAGTGACGTGGGGTGTTGGCGGTCCAAACGGCCGCTACTCGATCAACGAGGCGCGCCGCAATTTTCGCTCCCATGGCCATATGTATGATAAAGGTGAAGGGATTGACGTGGTTGAAAAACCGGACGCGGCCCGGCAAGCGCTGATGCGTTATGTGGACCGTGTCATGTCGGGCAATGCCAAGTTCAGCGCCAAAAAATTTCAGGCTGAACTTGATCTATATACAGACGCGCGCAGGTGCGAAGACTAGCTATTTTTTCTCATCAACGGGGACGAGTTTGAGGTGAAGCTCTTTGAGCTGCGCCGCGTCAACTTGCGCCGGAGCGTTCATCATCAGATCCTGCGCTTGGCCATTCATTGGGAATAGAATGACTTCACGAATGTTCTGGGCACCTGCAAGGAGCATGACGATGCGGTCAACACCGGGGGCAATTCCGCCGTGCGGTGGTGCGCCGTGTTTAAAGGCGTTGATCATGCCCGCAAATTTGTCATCCACGACTTCAGGGCCATAACCCGCAATCTCGAACGCCTTATACATGGTGTCGGGCTTGTGGTTCCGGATAGCGCCGGAAGAAAGCTCGATGCCGTTACACACAATGTCATATTGGTAGGCAAGGATGTCGAGCTGCTTTTCGGTTGTGTCCGCAGCTTCCAAAACGTCCATGCCGCCTTGCGGCATAGAGAACGGATTGTGCGAGAAATCGACTTTTTTATTGTCTTCGTCCCATTCATACATCGGGAAATCAACAATCCAGCAAAATTTAAAGATGCCGTCTTCGATCAGGTCAAGCTGCTTGGCCACTTCGTTACGCGCCGCGCCGGCAAGTTTATAGGCATCGCCTTTTTTACCTGCAGAGAAGAAGACACCGTCACCGGCTTTCAATCCCATTTGATCCAGCAAAGCTTTGAGGTGGGCCGGTTCGAAGTTTTTAAGAACCGGATCTTGTGATTTCACGTCCCCGTTCTCGTCTTCGGTCAAACGCGCATAGCCAAGGCCCGGCGCTTGCATCTCTTTTTTCGCCCATTTGTCGAAATTATCGAAGAACTTGCGAGATTGTGTGGCGGCCGCTTGCGGCGCTGGGATCGCAATCACTTTTCCGCCGCCCTTGGTGATTTTCGCAAAAATACCAAAGCCGGTTTTCGCTTCGTCTGTGAAGAACTCGGACACGTCGGATAGCTCGAATGGTATCCGTAGGTCGGGCTTGTCAGAGCCGTATTTTTCCATCGATTCCTTGTAAGGAATGCGCGGGAAGGGTGTTTGGACTTCGCGGCCATCGGCGAACTCTTCGAACACGCCGGCCATGACAGGCTCGATGGCGTTAAATACATCCTCTTGGGTCACAAAGCTCATTTCAACATCGAGTTGATAGAATTCACCCGGAGAGCGGTCCGCGCGCGCATCTTCGTCGCGGAAACAAGGCGCGATCTGGAAGTAGCGGTCAAATCCAGCCACCATGATCAATTGTTTAAATTGCTGCGGGGCTTGTGGCAGGGCATAGAATTTGCCGGGGTTCAGGCGGGACGGCACGAGGAAGTCGCGCGCACCTTCTGGCGAGCTGGCCGTCAGGATCGGTGTCTGGAACTCGGTAAAGCCTTGGTCGATCATACGGCGGCGCAGCGAGTTGATCACTTGGCCGCGCATCAAGATGTTTTTGTGGAGGGTTTCGCGGCGCAGGTCGAGATAACGGTGCTTGAGGCGAATATCTTCGGGGTAATCAGGCTCGCCAAAAACAGGCAATGGCAGAGACGCTGCTGGGCTCTCAATGATCATTTCATCCGCGCGAAGCTCAACTTCGCCGGTGGCAATATCTGTGTTCACAGCTTCCGCGTCGCGCGCCAGAAGCTCTCCCGTGACCGTGATGACGGTTTCTTTTGTGGCGCGTTTGGCCGCTTCGTAAAACTCTGCCACAGGGTAAACAACCACTTGGGAAATGCCGTAATGGTCGCGCAAATCGATGAACAAGGCATTGGCATGCTCTCGCTTATTGTGAATCCAACCGGATAGTTTGACGGTTTCACCGACGTGGGCGGCGCGTAGTTCGCCGCAAGTATGTGTGCGATAAGCGTGCATGACAGGCTCCTTAAATTCTGAATTGGGGCCATAAACCATGGCGGCTTTAAGTCAAGTCCATAGCCCCTCTCGGGCCGAAAACAGAGGGATACATCTCTGCAATGATAAATATTTGCCATATGCCGCACTCTTTCCTTTAAGGTTGGAGGTAATTCGGCCATAGATAGCCCCTATGATACCACCGCTGTCGCTTGAAAATATTTCTAAAAGTTTTGCTGGAAAGCCAGCCGTGAAGGATGTGTCTTTTACGGTCAATCCGGGAGAAATAATCGGCTTTTTGGGGCCTAACGGTGCAGGGAAAACCACAACATTGCGTATGGCTTTGGGGCTTATAAAGCCGGATGCGGGGACTGTGTCCTTGTTCGGGGAAACTCCCAGCGCACACGCTTTTGGCCGGATCGGATTTCTGCCCGAAGAACGCGGCCTGTATAAAAAGCAAACCGCGCGAGAATCAGTGGCGCATATGGCCCGCCTGAACGGTATGAAAGGGCGCGAGGCGTTCAAGCTCGCGGACGACATGCTGGAGCGGTACGGCCTTGGCGAGGCTCGAAAGAAAAAGAACAAGGATATGTCCAAAGGCATGGCGCAGAAGGTGCAGCTCCTTGCCGCTATCGCGCATGATCCGGAGTTTTATATTCTGGATGAGCCGTTTTCCGGTCTCGATCCCGTGAATCAGCAAGTGCTCGAAAATATAGTGCGGGAGATCGCAGACCGTGGGCGGACTATTATTTTTTCAACCCATGTGATGGAGCATGCGGAGCGTCTTTGCGACCGTATTATTCTTATGTCTGGCGGCCAAAAAGTCTTTGATGGCTCCACGCAGGACGCGTTGTCAAAAGCGCCGCGGCGTTTGGTGGTGGGGTCGGAAGATGAGCGGCTTACCTCGGTTATGCAGCCCTTTGCGCAACAGATTGCAAAGCGAAAAGGCGGAACTATTTCTATGGAGCTTCGGGACGGCGCGGAAACGCAGTCCATCCTTGAGGCCTGCGTCCAAAACAAGATAAAGCTTACGCGGTTTGAGCCCAAAAACCCCACGCTTCACGAGGCTTTCGTGGCGATGGTGGGGCAAGACGAGGCTCAAAAGATGGAGGGGGCGCTATGAGGGTTCCCGCCATCAATATGCGCCGTGTCTACCTGATCGCGAGACGGGATTTTCTGGGTTATATTAAAACGTGGGGATTCTGGGTTTCGTTTTTCTTGCCGTTCATATTCGGGGCCATCGGATTTTTTGCGACCACGTTAGATTTCGACGTTGAGCCCGTCCGGTACGAGGTCATACTGGACGAAACGGGTCTTCATAAGGATGGGATATTGGAGGCCTTCCAAGCCCAAAATAGACCGGAACGTCCTGCGTCCACCGCCTTACCTAAGACGCCTCAGCCCGGCGGGAATGGCAAGACCATATTTCTCGACCCGCCGGCCACGAATATGGATGAAATACAGCCTTACCTTAAAGGCGAGCGTCTGATCGTCGTTCAGGATAAGAGCGTGCGTTTGTCGGGCGCGCTTCACATTCGGGAGACGGGACGCGGCCTGAGCGTGAATTACTGGTCCGAAAATATCAACAATGAAGCCGTCAAAAACGCGGCGCGAAAATACTTCAGAGACCGGGCGTCGCGCAACTATCTCGCGACCGGCGGGCTCACACCCGAAGGGCTTGCCAGTGCGCAATCCGAGCGCGTGGCGATTAGTTCTTTCGATCCGACCAAAAAAGCCACAAGCGGCAGTAGCGGGCAGGCGGTCACCGTTACAGACAAGATCCCTTTCATTGTTGCCGCCATGCTCGCCGCGGTTTTATGGCTCACGGTCTTTTCGGGATCGTACATGCTGTTGACCTCTATGCTCGAAGAGAAGCTCAATAAGCTGCTTGAGATGATGCTGGCCTCCACCCGTTTTTCCGAAATTATCCTCGGGAAGCTCATTGGCGTGGCGGCGCTGACGCTTGCGGCGATGGCGCCTTATCTGCTCTCGGGAGCGGCGTTTGTGGTGTGGGCCATCTTTAACGCAGACCCCGAAGTGGCGGCGGGGCTGCTGCAAGCCTTTACGCCCAAACTCATCGTGTTTTTTGTCGTGTTCTTGATATTGGGTTATATATTTTATGGCTCGTTTTTCATTGCGCTTGGCGCGTTGGCCGAGTCGATGCAAGACGCGCAGACATTGACGACCCCGATCATGCTGCTTTTAACCTCCTGTATTCTTGTCGTGCCGCTGGGGCTAAACTCTCCGGACTCGCCGCTACTGGATTTCGCTGTATGGTTCCCGCTCAGCACGCCTTTTGCGGCAATTGTCAGCCTGCCGTCCGACCCGCCGTGGTGGCAGCTTACATTGCAGGCGCTATATTTGTTCGTCATTTCTATGGGCGTGATTTGGGTGGCGGGCCGTATTTTCCAGTATGGCGTTCTCTCCGGCGCCGGGGTGAAGGGTGTCAAAGGCTGGATCGCCCGCGTGATTTTTCGCCGCAAGGCCAGGTAGGTGACTTTGGCGCTCATTCATTCTATGTCTACGCCATGAGCAATACTCCAAATCCTTCCGACATGGCCCGTAAGGCCATTTTAGATGCGGCGTTAAAGCATGTGCCGTTTGAGGGCTGGACCTCCAAAAGCCTGCGTTTGGCCGTTCGAGATACAGATCTTCCCGAGGGCGCGGAGGAGCTTTATTTCCCCGGCGGACCGCTGGAGCTGATGAGGTTCTGGTCGGACATTTCCGACGCCAAGGTGGCTGCACATTTGGCATCCCTTGATTTGAGCGCGATGAAAATTCGGGACAAGGTCACGGCGGGCGTTTTGGCACGGCTTGAAGCGGTCGGGCAGCACGAAGAAGCCGCGCGGCGGGCGCTATCCCGTCTCTCCTTGCCGGGCGGCGCGGCGCAAGGCGCGGCGCAGCTCTGGGCGAGCGCCGATACGATCTGGCGCGCAATTGGCGATACCAGCACAGACGGGAATTTCTATTCCAAACGCATGATATTATCGGGCGTGATCGGGTCTTCGCTTATATCGTGGCTGGGGGATGATGATATGGACAAAGCGGCCGCGCGCGCCTTTTTGGATGCGCGCATCCAGAACGTCATGCAGTTTGAAAAGGCGAAATGGGACTTCAAGAAACGCACGGCAGGGCTCCCAAATCCGGCCGAGGTTTTAGGCAAATTGCGCTACGGGACGCGCCGCCGCCGCCGCGCGCGTTAACTTACGTCCCCGAAGCCGCCAGATTTGGCGGATAACCATGCCAGCGTTTAATGGTTTTCATAATCAGCGACGATCGAATGTCATTCACGTGCGGAAGTGATGCAATTGTGCGGCGATAGAGCTGTTCGTAATCTTTCGTATTCGACGCCGCGACCCGGATTAGATAGTCCGCGTTTCCGGTCATCAGGTGACATTCCAGAACCTCTGGCTGGGCGAGGGCGGCCTTCTCGAAGGCGGATAAGATCGCCTCGGACTGCCCTTCAAGCGTGATCTCCAAATAGAATGTCATCGCATAGCCGAGTTTCTCGCCATTGAGCCGCGCGGCATAGCGCTCAATGACGCCGCGTTCCTCGAGCAGCCGGATCCGCCGGTGGCAGGCGGATGTGGACAGGCCGACAAGATCCGCGATGTCCGATATAGATTGGCGGCAATTCTCTTGAAGTTGCGAGAGTATTTTTCGGTCAATTTTGTCAATCATCGGAAATTTTCCTGATTAGTTCTTATAAACTCGATATTTATCCTGAATTTACCTCAGAAGATAGAAAATATCGTAAATTTCACGAACCGAGATTTGCTAATCAGTTCAGAAACAAACAAAAGGTTTTTATCATGCTCATCGGTGTCCCTAAAGAAATCAAAAATCACGAATATCGCGTCGGGTTAACCCCTGAAAGCGTGGCCGAGCTTGTCCAGATGGACCAAAGCGTACTTGTCGAGACCGGAGCGGGTGACGGCATTGGTGCGTCCGACGATGCGTACAAAAATGCTGGCGCTGAGATCGTTGCCACAGCGGCGGAAATTTTCAAACGCGCCGAGATGATCATTAAGGTTAAAGAGCCTCAAGCCGTTGAGCGCGCCATGCTGCGCCCCGGCCAAATCCTCTACACATATTTGCATCTGGCACCGGATCCCGAGCAGACTTTTGACCTGATTAAATCGGGAGCGGTCTGCATCGCTTATGAAACGGTTACGGATAATAATGGCGGTCTTCCGCTTCTCAAGCCGATGAGCCAAGTGGCTGGCCGTTTGTCTATCCAAGTGGGCGCCGCCGCGCTCCAGAAAAATGGGGGCGGACGCGGCGTTCTACTCGGCGGCGTACCGGGCGTTGCGCCTGCGAAGGTCGTGATCATCGGCGGCGGTGATGTGGGCTTTAACGCGGCGCAAATGGCGGTGGGCCTGCAAGCCGACGTCACTATTCTCGAGCGCTCAAACACGGTGATGGAGCGCCTGTCTTATCATTTCGGGTCTCGCGCCAAAGTTATTCGCTCGACGCCAGCCGTTCTTGAGAACCTTCTAAAAACGGCGGATATGGTTGTGGGCGCGGTCTTGGTGCCGGGCGCCGCTGCGCCGAAGGTCATCACGCGCGATATGCTTAAAATCATGCTGGATGGCAGCGTTCTTGTAGACGTGGCGATCGACCAAGGCGGCTGTTTCGAAACGTCCAAAGCCACCACCCATGATGACCCGACCTACATTGTTGACGGCGTTGTGCATTATTGCGTGGCGAACATGCCGGGCGCTGTTGCGCGCACATCCACTTACGCGCTGAACGCGGCCACATTGGGCCACGCGAAAAACATTGCGCGTTTGGGCTGGAAAGAGGCGCTTAAAGCTGATCCAAACCTGCTGAACGGATTGAACGTTTGCGCGGGTAAATTGACATATCATGCCGTCGGCGAAGCGCTCGGCATCGAGTCTGTTGACGCGGAAAGCTGCCTTTAGGTCTTAGCGAAACGCGCCCTTGCGGTAGAGTTTCCACCCGAGAACGGGGGACCATAAAATCGGGTGACGGCGTTGGCTCGCCGTAACCTCAATTGTAACGCCGGAATGGCGTTCAAGTTTGCGCAAAACATAATCGAGCCCGCCGTCAAATGTGGCGGCGGAGTTCAGGACGCGAATAGCGCCCAGCGGTTTACCTAACAGGCGCCGCATCGCCCATTTGACGCGGCAAAGACCGCGCTGCGGGCCTGCGGTGCTTGGCAGCGTGTACAGCCCCGCCTCATTGGGCGGGCCATAAAGATGGGTAAGAATATCCGCATAGCGCTGTGCATATTTCTCGACGATTTCAACGGACCGTCCTTCGGAGCTCTCGGGGCGTAATTCCGTGCGGTAGCTTTCGCGAAAGCCGCGCGCCCAAAAGGCCGTGGCCATAACGGGCGCGTCAAATAATGGCGCCGTCTGGCTGGCCATATGGGCAACGGCGCGCGCGCGCGCGGCAAAGATGCGGTCATGAATATCGCGGCGGACAGGAAACAGCACAATACAGGGCTGTGAGAACCGGCCCCATGTCATGGAGAGAAGGGCTCTTGGGCTACACCGGTTCTCAAAGGCTTTAATCGACATGACCGAGTATTTGCAGGTTGTCAGAACGTCGTCCTCATGCACCATTTCGTGGTAATAAACCGCCGGCGGGATGAGAGCATTCAGAGCCGCGCGAAGCGGGTTCTTATGGGTTTTACGGTAACTGTCCACGATGACATAAAAGTCCAGCATTTTGTCAGGATCGTCCATGTCACGCAGCGACGAGCCATAGTATATGAAGGCCAGAACTCGTCCCGGGTGGCGAGACGAGATGTCGTCGCAGACGGCTTTCACGCGGGGGCTGGGCGGGAACTGTTCGCTCTCTAAAATGTAGATGATGGACGCGCTCATTTTACGCCGCGAACGCAATGGGGGCTGAGGCCCGAACGATAATCTGGGCCTGCGGCGCGTCAATGGTTTCGCCGTCCAGGACAACGGGGCCGTCATAAGTGTAGCGCAGCTCTGAGGCGTTAAAGCTTTGGAAGCCGTCGGCTGACCGGTCTTTGCTTTTATTGCCCATCCAGATTGACAGCATATTGCGCAGCATATGGCGGGTTCCGGCGCTGGCGTAAGTGAGGCGCAGATTGCCGGTTTCTTGTCCCCAAAAGGGATCGATGTTGAGCATAACGCCGGGGAGTGTTGTGACGATGGTCGCCAGATGCGGACCTGATAATCGCGAAGACCGGGCGCCGCTTTTTACTTCGAGGCTCAATTCCGTTGCGGGCATCATGTCATCTCTGGCCGCTTTAGAGCCGGCAACGCCGCGCAGGATCGTCGCCGCCACAGCCGCCGCGCCGCCAATGCCGCGTCCATGCATTTTCGTTTTGCAATATTCCGTGGCGGTCGGGATACCGCCCGTTGAGAAAAGAAAACCGAACTTCTCTTGCGCGCCTTGGATATCAAGCGCCAGAATAGGGAGGGTGCGAACAATATTTGGCCCCCTGTTGAGAAGGGCTTCCACGTCTTTCACCGTATTACGTTTCAGGCCAATATTGCGCGCGACCTGATTGGTCATGCCGCCCGGCAGAACCGTGAATTTGGGAAAGCTTTCAAAGGCGGATTTGCGGCTGAGGAAGGCTGTCATCACGCCGTGCGCTGTGCCATCGCCGCCTTCGATGATCACCCAAGGGCAGCCTTCGGAGCGCGCCAGCTCGACAATGCGGGGCATCGCGTCAAAACCATCCAGTAACTCGATGTGAGCTTGTCCGCTACCGTTAACTTTTGAGAGGACAGAGCCTTTGGTTTTAACGCTTTGGCTCTGTGTATTCACGATAAAGAGATAATCCATGCCTAGCCGGATCCGCCTTTAAGGCTTTCTGTGCGAATACATAAGAAAGCGCCCATCAATCCAAACAATGACAGCGGCAAGGCAATCGCCCATCCCACGGAGACGCCGCCTGATGTGGCGAATGTGGCCATGGCGCCGTCAATGATCAGGAATATGAAGCCCAGCGTGATCCCGACGATAAGGGCCTTGTCGCCCGTATCTTCGCGGCCTGTTCTCTGCATGATCGGAACGGCGCAGAGTAAGAGCACAAGCGCGGCGAGGGGGCGCGTTAGCCTGTGCATATACCAAAAGCCATAGGCGAAACGCGGCTTACTGCCAGAGTTCCCTTTTTCCCGAAAATTGCGCATATCGCGCAAAGATAAATCGCGCGGCTCGGCGGCGAGGCGGGCAATGGTCGCAGGCGTTTGTTTGGTCTCCCAGACGATGGGGTGGGATTGGCGAAGGGCCATACGTGGCTCGCCATTGGATTCGAAAATCGGGAGGATTTGAACCCCTTCCAATGTCCATCCAAGGCCATCATAGATGGCTTTTTCCGCCCAGATCGCGTCTGTGACCGTGCCGTTTTCCGTACGCGAAAAAAGTTCAATATCGGAAAGCGTATTCATCCCGAGCCGGCCGGAGACGCGTACGATCTTCCCGCCGTCTTCCATCCAAAGGGGATTTTTCTCCGAGACATTTTTCAATTTGTATTCGCCAATGCCCCAGGCTTGGAGCGCGCGTACAGATGGCGGCATGGCATAATTGATGGCGGCGACCGAGGCGATGCTGGCGAAAAGCACGACCGGAGCTAGCAATAGGAGCTGTTTCGGGACAGAGATGCCGAACCCCAAAAGGGCGACAAGCTCATGGTTGCGGATCAGCTTTACGAAGACCAAAAGAATGGACACAATGATCGTGAACATAAAGATGCGGTCAAAGATAACGGGGGCGCGGTAGGCCATATAACGGAACGTATCCACAAAGTTGCCCCCGTCCGCGAGAATATCTCCACCATTGGCGAGGGAGTCCAGAAGTCCGATCAAAACTAAAAAGCCAAAAACCGTTGTGAGCCATGTGGTGATAAAGCTCTTGGAGAGATATGCCGCAAACTTCCACATGCCTAAGACGCCCCAGACCAAATTTTCCGCACGCGTTGTATCTGGCGGTTCATCGCTTCGGTGAAGTCCTTAATGTAGAATGACACGGTGGTGAGCGGGGGCTGGCTCATACGGTAGGCGCTTTTCCAATATAAAATAGCGGCAAAAAGGGCGACGGCACCAATGATGGGCCATATGCCCGCCCACGGCGGAACGACCCCTTGCGCGCCAAGGCTCTGCCCAAACTCCAAAGCCTTTTGCAATGAAACAAGCATGACAACGCCGACGAAGATCCCGGCGGAGGAGGGGTTGCGGCCATAATTAAGCCCAAAAGGAACGGCGATGAACGGAAGGATAATTAAAAGTAGCGCGCGGGCCAGACGCAAGTGAAGCGCAGAATTATTCACAGACGTGCCTAATTGCTGAAAGAGCGCGCCTTGTCTGTTTTTGTACAGTTCTACGGACGTTAGCTCTCGTTCGTCATCGCCGCGCCGGCGGAAGTTCTCCATTGAGGCGGCTCCGGCAATGGCGCTGCCTTCGAAACTAAAGTCGCCATCCAGCTGGCGGCTCTCCATGATCTGATAGGTCTGTCCGGCGGCCAATTGCAAGACTGGCTCATTGGATTCCGCGCGGACGATTAGCTGCCCTTTTTCGGCAGACGTAATGCGTATGCCGGCGGGTTTTCCGTCTTTGACAAGCTTTTCGTAGATAAAAATCGGGCCGATGGCATTCCCGGGTTTATCTGTGCCGGCGAAGAACGTCCGGTTTCCGACCTGCGTAAATGTACCTTCGCGCAGCGCCGCCGTGAAGGACTGCTGTTTGACCATATGCACCACTTGGCGGTAATTATACCGCCCGATGGGCTGCATATATCCTTCAATGAACAGCGTCAGTATGGCAAAAATGGTTGCGATAAAAAGAAACGGCTTTGTCATATGGAACAAGGACACGCCGGCACCCATGGCTGCGGACAACTCGCTTGAACGGCTGAACCGATCCACCGTAATAATGACGCCGAGCAAAAGCGCCATTGGGACGGCGATACCGAGATAGTGCGGCAGCAAATTGACAATCATTGACGTGGCGTCGCCCGCGGGATTGACGGAATTGGAGACAATCTCAAAAATGCGGAGGAGCCGCTCCAGCAGGAGAACAGCGATCGCGAACACGATCAAGCCACCGATATTTATCGCGGACTTCTTCAATATATACTGGTTTAGTCGGCCCATGGGATCTGTTAATATATCTGTTTGACTGCGAATAGAACTTTACAAGGGGCGTGACACAATCATAAGACTCTGGCAAGGCCCCGCTGGGTGTCTTTACATTAATTAAGGGTTTGTTTTGAAGATATTTTTTCTGCCATTCGCGAAAGCGCTCGGTGTCATTGCTTTTGCCGCGCATTTGGCTTTGAGCGCAGCTTGGGCGAATGAGGTCCCTCAAACTCTTGAACTCTATCCTGAGGATGCCCCTGATAAATGCGACCGCAATGCGATGCAGGTTCGCGTGAAGGTCATCGGCGTCACAGAAGTCGGGATTATGAAGCTTGAGCTTTATAATTCTGATGACGGGTTTTTAAGTAAGAGTGGCCGCCTGCGCAGTATCCGCGTCCCGGCGAAAAATGGCCCCCAGCTTTTGTGCATGAACATCTATGAACCGGGCACCTATGCTGTCGCCGGTTACCATGATCGGGACGGCGACAGAAAGTTTGATAAACGGTGGGATTTCGTACCTAAGGAGCCTTACGGGCTGTCGAATAATCCTGAAATCAAGAAGCGCCGCATCCCAAAATTTGAAGAAGCGGCCTTTGAGGTGGGCTATCCGGGTGTCGATATTGACTTCATTCTGGTTGACCTTCTGGCTGATAAAAAGCAAGAGAGCCACCAAGACTAAGGCTCCGCGCTGCAAAATGGCGACCGGAGCTTTCCGGAGGTTTTGTGGTGACAACGGCACTTGAGATTAAACGGGCAGAAACGGCTGCGGAGATGGCGCAGTTTCTGGACCTTCCTTACGACCTATATAAGGGCGAACCGCAATGGCGGCCGCCGCTGCGTATGGAGCGGGGAGACCATATCTCCGAGAAGAACAATCCGGCGATGGCTGAAATTGATCCGGCCTATTTTTTGGCGCGTCAAGACGGCAAAGTTG
The DNA here is from genome assembly GCA_048268905.1 of Maricaulaceae bacterium. Classification (GTDB taxonomy): domain Bacteria; phylum Pseudomonadota; class Alphaproteobacteria; order Caulobacterales; family Maricaulaceae; genus JACOMS01. The sequence goes on from JBLWUN010000002.1 coordinate 130,862, forward strand.
TTGGCCGGATTGCGGCCTTTCTCAATCACGTTCATCTGAAAGCCCATAATGACAATACGGGGCACTTTGGATTCTTCGATTGTATTGCAGACCCAAAGGTGGGTGCGGCGCTCTTGGCGGAGGCGGAAAGCTGGCTGAGGGGAAAGGGCATGACCCGTATGATCGGACCGTCCCAATGGAGCGTGAATGATGAGTGCGGCCTGCTGATCGAAGGTTTTGACACCCCGCCCGTCATGATGATGCCTTATGGCCGCCCCGATTATCAAGCGATGGTCGAGGGGTTTGGAATGATCAAAGCTATGGATATGTTTGCGTTTCAGGCCGACTTGCATGCTGGCTATCCGCGTCCACGGCAAACACAGATGCTTGTGAAAATGGCGGATAATGATCCTGATATTGTGGTTCGTCCGCTACGCAGCGGGGAATTTCTCAATGAAGTCCGCTTGGTCATGGATATTTTCAATGATGCGTGGTCTGAAAATTGGGGCTTCATTCCGTTCTTGGACGACCAAATCACCCATATGGCCAAAGATATCCGTCCACTGATTTTCAAAGAAGGGTTCTGGGTGGGTGAAATCAAGGGCGAACCTGTTGCCTATATTTGGATGATCCCCGATTTAAACTCGGCCATTCATGATCTGGACGGGAAGCTGTTGCCGTTCGGGTGGGCCAAACTTTTGACGCGGCTGAAAGTGACGGGGGTCAAGCAAGCTCGTATCCCGCTTATGGGCCTTCGCAAGGCTTATCACAATAACCGCAAAGGCGTCGCTCTGGTGGCCAAGCTTTGTGAAACCGTGTTTGAAGAGGGCCGCAAAAAAGGGTTTACGCATTGCGAGCTCTCATGGATTTTGGAAACCAATCAGAGCATGATCCGGATTTGCGAGCAGGCCAGCGCTGAGAAATACAAGACCTACCGCATGTATGAGAAGCCGTTATGAGTCCGTCTGTCCTCATCTTGGCGGGTCAGCGCGAAGGCGTTGTTGACGCGCTTTGCGCCGACGCGGGTGTCGAGCGCAAGGCCATTATTCCGCTCAATGGGCGTCCGATGATTGATTATGTTTTGGACGCGCTAGAGACCGCAGGACTAGAGCCCCCATATTCTGTGAGCGGCTTTGAGGCCCAATATGACCGGCGGTTAACACAATCACCCAGCGCGCCGGGGCCTGCGGGAAGCGCTCTGGCCGCGCTGGAAGCGGGGATTAACTTCCCCGTATTGATGACCACGTGTGACCATCCGCTCCTCACGCCGCAAATGATCACGACCTTCATCAACGGTGCAAACGCCAGCGGGGCGGATGTGTGCGTGGGCCTTGCAGACAAAGAGATCATCCAGCCCGCCTATCCGCACGTTAAGCGCACCTATTTAAAGTTCAATGACCGCTCCGTTTCGGGCTGCAATCTCTTTTACATTGCCAACGTGCAGGGCCTCGAAGCGATAAGGTTTTGGCGGCAGGCCCAACATTACCGGAAACGTCCGGTGCGTCTTGCGGCCAGTGTCGGGTGGGGCGTTTTGTTGCGTTATGTGTTCGGCGGCCTGACGCTGCAAGGCGCCTTTGATTATGCGTCAAAGCGGCTTGGCATCAATGCCATGCCGGTCTTGCTGCCTTACGCAGAGGCGGCGATTGACGTTGACAAGCCTTCGGACAAAGTTCTGGTCGAGCAGATATTAAAAGACCGGACCTAATGCCGCCTGACATTTCTGTCATATCGAAACACTCGGTCGGCAAACGCATCGCCGCTAATACCGGACTGATGATTGGCGCGAAGGCGCTGGGCGTTTTGTTCGGCGTGGGCACCTTGTGGATTGCGACTAAGTCTCTGGATCCGGTGCTCTTCGGGACGGTGATTTTCTTGCATGCCTACATGCTGTTCTTCGCCGAAGTCGCCACCTTTCAAAGCTGGCAATCCATTATCCGTTTCGGCACCGACGACCTTAAACATGGCGACGGGGACAGTCTCGCGCGGCTTTTAAATTTTGGTATCAAGCTCGACGTTATTTCCGTGATTTTTGCCTACCTCGCCTCCGTCGCGTTGTTCGGCCTTGTGGCGCTCATGGCGGATATTTTCCCCAGTATCCAGCCCAAATATGGCTTGGACATTGAAACGCTGCGAGATTACTCCGCCGTTTACTGCCTGGTGGTGTTTGCCCGGCAAATCGGTACATCCATCGGTGTATTTCGTCTGTTCGATAAGTTTCACGTTCTCGCGATCGAGGCGCTTATCATGCCTATGGCGCGCTTTGCCGGTTCAATATATGCTGCGTGGGCCGGGTGGGGGATTAATGGTTTTCTTGCCGTGTGGTTCTCGGCGTCGCTTCTGTCCTACCTCTTTGTGATCACGATGGCCGCGTTTGAGCTGCGCCGCCGCCGGCTTTTGGGGCGTGTGCTGCGGGCCAAGTTTAATTTCCGAAAACCCCGCGAAGGGCTTTGGCGCTTTGTGATCAAGTCCAACATCGACTCGACATTGGCGACCGGCGATATGCATTTGCCGCTGCTTTTGGTGATGGCGCTGTTCGGCGCAGCATGGGCGGGTGTGTATAAGGTTGCCGAAGAGGTGGCAAAGCTGCTCTCTGAAGGTTTCAAGCTGATCGATCAGGTGATCTATCCCGAACTTGCCAAACTTGTGGCGAATGGAAGCGTGGACAAGATTTGGCATATTGTGATGCGGGCCGCGATTGCTTTGCTTGGCGTCGGCGTGGTCAGTTCGCTGCTGATCCTCTTTTTGGGCCCGGATATATTGGGCGGCATATTTGGCGAAGATTATATCGCCGCCGCGCCGCTTGCCTCCCTTTTGGTGCCCGCCGCCGCATTGATGGGGATTGTTACGCCGCTCTATCCTATTTTCTATGCGGCCAATGTTCCGGAGCGCGCGATTTATGTGCGCGGGGCCACGCTTCTTGTCTATATCTCGACCTTCCTGATACTCGGCGTCACTATCGGCAAGCTAGCGCCGGGCTGGGCGGCGCTCACGGCCAATTTGTTTGCAGTCTGCGCGGTGATCTATACGGCAAAGCGTACGCTAACTCACACAATCGCCAAAACACGCGCGAAAGAATAAGTCATGGATAAGCCTATTTCTGGCGAGCGCGGTCTCGTCATTTTCGATCTTGATTATACGCTCACAAAGCGGGGGACATGGGGGCGGTTCGTCTGGATGACCGTGAAGTTTCGCCCGCATATCTGGCTACCGCTTCTCATTAGCGCGGGCTGGACCCAGTGGCGCTATAAGCAAGGCCGCCTCCCGCGCATCCGTGTTAAACAGGCCATGATGCGTTGGGCTATGGTCGGCCGTACGCGCGCTCAAATGAGCGCGGCCGCAGAAAAGTTTGCCGAGCGGGAGGTTTCCTCAGGTTTGAAACCGGGCGCGATCAAAGCCTTCAGCGCCCACCAAGAAAAGGGCGACGCGGTGATGATTGCCAGCGCCGCCGTTGATATATTGGTGGCACCAATATCACGGCGTCTGGGCGTTTCATATTTTGTCGCGACCGATATGGCGTGGGACGCACAAGACCGGCTTCGCGGCGAGTTTGCCTCTGAAAATTGTTACGGCGAGGAAAAGCTCGCCCGTATCAAGGCGCTTATCGCGCAATCTCCGGACTTGCAGGACTTGCGTCCGCTGGTCGCTTACTCGGACAGTAAAGCAGATTTGCCGCTTTTGGAGTTTTGCGAGCAAGGCGTTGCTGTCGATCCCAACGATAAATTTCGCGACATTTTAAAAGGGAAAGAAACCATTCGCATCGAGGCGTGGGCCTAAAGCGGGCCGCTTTGCCGCACGCTTTCTAAATGGCGCAACAGCGCCGCAGGCGGTAAGGGTTAGACTGTGCGCCAAAGCCAAGGCTCACATCTTGCAAAGTCGTGCGCCATATACGATATAGGGCGCGTTCCAATCAGAAGAGTTCCGCATGGCATCCGTCGTTGAAAAACCCAAACATCTCACCAACCCGCGCCGGGCATTCGTGAAGAGAAATGGCAAGAAGCTTGTTCGCAAGATCGCCAGCATCCAATCCGCGCAGTCCATTGTGCCTGATACGCCGCACATTCCAAACGCGCATTTTGATTTTTTGGATCAATTCGTCGAGAACTGGGAAACAATCCGGGACGAAGCCAAAGAGGTGTTAAAGTTTCGGGATGCTATTCCGGGTTTCCAAGAAATTTCCCCCGATCAATACCGGCTTGCGACAGAGCAAAATTGGAAGACTTTTGTTTTGTTCGGCTTTGGGCAGCGGCTTGAGAAAAACACAAAGCTCACCCCCAAGACCGCGGAGCTTCTGGAGAACGTCCCCAACTTGCAAACAGCGATGTTTTCAATCCTGGCGCCGGGTTATCATATCCCCGCACATAAGGGCGTAACCAAAGGTATTTTGCGTTCGCATATCGGCTTGATTATCCCCAAAGACCGCGAAAAGTGCCGGATCCGCGTTGAGGATGTCATCACAGCGTGGAAAGAGGGCGAGATATTTGTCTTTGACGATACCTATGAGCATGAAGTGTGGAATGACACAGACGAAGAGCGTGTGATACTCTTGTTTGATTTTGACAGACCCATGAAATTCTGGGGACGCTGGCTCAACAAAACCTTTATCAGCCTGATGAAGTTTTCGGCTTTTTATAAAGACCCTAAGAAAAACCTCGAAGATGCCGAAGCCCGCCTCGAAGCGGCCATCCGCCAAAACGATGCCAATCTCGAAAGCATGAGCGACCCGGCGGGGTAGGTGTCTTTCAAATCACTACTCATCTTAGTGCTTTAATCTAGACAGAGTATTTAAGGTAGTATACTCAGTCTCCATATTTTATGGGGGGTCTTGTGCGTACTTTATTATCAATGGTTTTTGTTTTGTTTTGGGAGTGCCTCAATATTGGCGCTCCTGCTGTATGGGCGCAGACCGACCCTGAGCGAGCAAGCGCGGAAGAAGAAGCGGCGGTTAGTGCTCTTTCTGACGAAGAGAAAGCTGAACTGAAGGCGCTCATTGAGACATCTAATGCATTTAACGAAACCGTTACGCCAATCTTTGGTGTTGTTGAGCTTCCAAAAGCCGGCGTTACACTAGATTTGGGCGAAGATTTCTATTTTTTAAATGCGGCAGATGCAAAGCGCGTCTTGGAAGAGGCTTGGGGAAATCCTCCAGGAATGGAAGCGCTGGGTATGATTTTTGAAAAAGAGACATACGCGTATTCAAACGATTACGCCGTTGCGGTGACGTTTGATAAATCCGGGTATGTGTCCGACGAAGACGCGCGAGACATCAATTACGATAAATTGCTCAAGGACATGAAAAAGGAATTTGCAGAAAGCAGCAAAAGCCGTGTCAAAGAGGGTTATGACTCTATTGAACTCGTGGGGTGGGCAGAAGAACCAAAGTATGATGACGTGAACAAGCGTTTGCTTTGGGCGAAATCCTTGAGATTCGGCGGGGCTGAAGATTTGACGCTGAACTACAATATGCGCTTTCTCGGGCGCAAAGGGGTATTAGAATTCAATTATATCGCCTCCGAAGAAGCGCTCGATATTGTGCACGCGGCCATGCCTCAAATGATGAAAGTCGCGGAATTCAAAGAAGGCCACCGTTACGCCGACTTCAATGCAAGCACTGATCAAGTTGCAGCTTACGGGGTTGCTGGTCTGATCGCAGGCGGAGTCGCGGCGAAGAAATTTGGATTATTGGCCGTGCTCTTGCTTCTTTTGAAAAAGGGCTGGTTTGTTGTCTTGGCGGCTTTCGCCTATGGCGGGCGCTTTATAAAGAAGATTTTCGGGAAAGAGGACGCCTAAGGGTTCGAAATATTGAAAACCCATCCGGCCTTTGGGGGTGCTTTAAAAGGCGCGAATGTCTGTTTTAAGGCGCCCGACGATCTGCGAGGATTCGGCGATTTCGCTAAAGAGCGCTGTGCTCGTGCGCGTCCCGTCTGTCCATAAGCAAATGTCGTTGCCGCTCAGGGGCGCTTTGTGCGCTTCGAAAATCATAATTCTGTTGCGGTTTGACGGGTCATCATAGTCGATCAAGGCAAACGCGCCGGGATTTTCCATGGGGTAGGGGAGGTAATCGTCAGGTACTTGCTCCGATATTTTTTGACCCTCAGCGGGCCAAGGATAGATCGGGATATGGCGGATCGGCCGTGCGAGGTAGGCTTGCGCTGTTTTCTGCGCTTTCTTTTGAGCCCCCGATAAAAGCCAGTTCTCATCCACCTGCAGCGCCGCCGCAATTTTCCGCAGTGCGCCTTTGCGCGGGACGTGGCTGCCCGTTTCCCAGTTGGCCACCGTGGGCTGCGAGACCCCTGTAGCGGCGGCGAGGCCTGCTTGTGATAGGGCTTGACCCGTTCGCGCGGACTTTATCCGGCTGTGTAAATTGTTCATGATATCCCTCTTATAAGAATAACTTATAAAAATTTGGAGTCTCATGCAAGGCGATTTGACAGCGCCTTGGTGCAATTATGACAAAATTGTAACATTTTTCCCTATAAACTGGGCAATATGAATGAAATCTGAAAGTTCGCGATTTAGACGCATTACAAAAAAGTTATACGTAAAACTAATGATTTTTCTTGAATTTGGTCCCGTTGACCTTAAATTTGAATGTGGGTGGTAAACCAACGGCTTGGTTCAGGGACGGATCAGGCGCAATTATTGAGGTCATTATGAAAAATGATTATTGTACTCGCGAAGGCGCAGAGCGTCTGAAAGCGCAAATTGAGGCTTATTGGGCCGAGCGCGGTCAGGATGTGACAATTGACTTGGTTCAAGCTGGGTTCCTACCGTCTATGCGGTCCGCACGGACAGACGTCAGATCAAATATGATTAATGGCGTTCCCACGTTCTCAACGGAAAATTTCGCCTAACAGGCTGGTGTAAGCGCTTAATAGGCCGCTTTGACAAATTGAGCGGCCCTGAGCGTCTTCACGGCCTTTGGGAGGTCTCTGAAACTCCGTATTACACTGTCTGCCCGCAAAGTTGCGGGCGGGGTATCCGCATAGCCAAAGCTCATTAAAACAACCGGTACACCGGCATTTCGCGCAGCCAGTACATCTGGCAGGGCATCGCCGACCATGATGATGCGCTTCGTGTTTTTATGACCTGTGGCTGCGAAGATATGATCGGCGCATGGTTTGGACGGCACGCCGTCGCCCGAACCCATAACTCGGTCAAAATATACGTCCATATTCAACGCACTTATCAGCGGCCGCGCGAGATAACCGGGCTTATTGGTGCAAATGGATAATTGCGCGCCTTCTTCGCGAAGGTAGCGTAGCGTCGTCAGCACGCCGGGAAATGGCGTCGAGAGCTGTGCGATATCGTCGGCGTAAATTCGCAAAAAATCGGCTAAGAGTTCATCGAGCCTCTCTTCTGTGACGGCTTGTTCCGCGCGCTCGAACGCTTCGCGGATGAGCATTTTCGCGCCGAACCCGACGCGGTTTCGGGCGGCGGCGTAGCTTGTTTCTGGAAGTCCGTCTTGCGCAATGACGATGTTTAAAACCCGCACCAAATCCGGCGCTGTGTCCACAAGTGTTCCGTCAAGATCAAAGCAAATCGATAAATTGCTGAATGCTGGCATGATTTTCCTTCAATAACGCCCGTGCATCTTATGGCATCTTCGGTTAAGACACCGCAAACAGGCTTAAGCCGAATCGACTTTCAGTTTTACGAAGGGCTAACATGAAAAAACAACGCGCCGCCATCATTCTTGCCGCCGGAAAAAGCACACGGATGAAATCCTCTCGTTCTAAAGTCCTGCATCATGTGGGGGGGCGCAGCATGTTATCATGGACCGCTGACCTTGCGCGCTCCGTAGGCGTGGACCGGCTGATCTGTGTGGTTGGAGAAATGAACGCCGATGTGCGCGCCGAAGCCGAAGCACTGGGTTTGGATATTGCCATTCAAGAACCGCAGCGCGGCACGGGGCACGCAGTTTTGTGCGCCAAAGCAGCGATGGCGGACTTTGAGGGCCCGGTGGCGGTGCTATATGCTGATACGCCGCTCATTCAAAAAGACACGTTGCAATCCGTCTATGAGGCGTTGGAGAAACGCGCCGATGTCGCGGTGCTCGGGTTCGAGCCAGATGAGCCCGGCGCTTACGGGCGCTTGATCGAGGAAGATGGACAACTCACGGCGATTGTGGAGGCCAAAGAGGCTACGCCGGAGCAGCTTGCCGTGCGCCTATGTAATAGCGGCGTTATTGCCGCGTCCAAGGCGGATATGTTCGCGGCTTTGGACCGGGTGACGGACGATAATGCCAAGGGCGAGTATTATCTCACCGATATTATTGAAATTCTGCGCGGCGACGGACGCAAAGCGGTCGCCGTTCACGCGGACGCGGCCGAGGTGCTGGGTGTCAACTCACGCAGCGATCTGGCTGTGGCTGAACGGGCGTTTCAGGACCGTATGCGCCAGAGCATGCTGGACCGCGGCGTGACCCTGCGCGATCCCGAGACCACCTATTTCTCCTATGATACGGCCATTGCCGCAGACGCGGAAGTTGGCGCGAATGTGGTTTTTGGTCCGGGCGTGTCTATTGGGACTCATTCCGTCATTCATCCATTTTGCCATATTGAGGGCGCATCTATCGGCGAGGGGGTTCAGATCGGACCTTTTGCGCGGCTGCGCCCCGGAACGCAGATGGGCGATGGCTCCAAGGCCGGGAATTTTGTGGAAACGAAAAAGGCCATCATCGGGACGGGCAGCAAGCTCAACCATCTGTCCTATCTGGGCGACGCGCGAATTGGCGAGAACGTCAATATCGGCGCGGGGACCATCACCTGTAATTATGACGGATATTCCAAGCACGTCACGACGATTGAAGACGGCGCGTTTATTGGCACGAACTCGTCCCTTGTGGCACCGGTTACGATCGGCAGGGGCGCATTTTTGGGGTCGGGCGGCGTTATCACGGATGATGTACCGCCGGACGCGCTTGCGCTGGCGCGCGCGCCTCAGAAGAATAAAGAGGGCTGGGCAAAACGGTTTCACGCTGCGCAACAAAAAAGAAAAACTCAGAAGAACAAGAAGTAGGTTCCATGTCACAAGCTAAAGAAAATGCGGCGCTCGCCGCTCTCGACTTTGTTGAAAGCGGAATGACGCTGGGCCTCGGGTCCGGCTCCACTGCCGAGATTTTCATTGAGAAGCTGGGTGAACGCATCGCCGGCGGTCTGAAAATTCAAGGTGTCCCCACGTCAAAAGCGACGGAGCGCTGCGCCAGAGAGAACGGCGTGCCTTTGGTCGATGTGGATAAAGTCGGCGGCATACAGCTCACGGTGGACGGTGCGGACGAGGTGGATCCTTTGTTTAACCTCATCAAGGGTGGCGGCGCCTGTTTATTGCGCGAAAAAATCATTGCCCATGCGTCTGATCGGATGATTGTGATTACGGATAATTCCAAGATCGTGGACACATTGGGAGTTTTCCCGCTTCCGATCGAAGTTGATCCGTTTGGTATGGCGCTCACGGCCGAGCAAATTTACGTGGCGCTCAAGGAATCAGGCTGTGAAAATGGCCAAACGATCCTGCGGCAAAAGAAAGACGGCTCTGGGCCTTTAATCACGGACGGGGGACATTATATCTTGGATTGTAAATGCGGCCTTATTCCAAATCCGGGCGAAACCGCCCATCTGCTCGATCAGTTACCGGGTGTTATGGAACATGGGCTGTTCATCGATCTGGCAGATGTAATCGTCGTAGGCGAAGCTGACCATGCCCGAGTAATGGAGTTATCCCGTGAGTAAGTTTGATTTTGATCTATTTGTAATTGGCGCGGGTTCTGGCGGTGTGCGCTCGGCGCGGATGGCCGCACAGCTTGGTAAGCGTGTCGGCGTCGCCGAGGAGAGCCGCCCCGGCGGGACATGTGTGGTGCGCGGATGTGTGCCCAAGAAATATCTTGTTTACGGCGCGGATTATGGCGACGCGATGAAGAAGGCCAAAGGCTATGGCTGGACTGCGGAAAAAGTTACCTTTGATTGGCCCACATTGCGCGATCATATCCAGACCGAAGTGTCGCGCCTGTCCGGTATTTATGCGGGCATTTTAGAGCGCAACGGCGCCACGCTGTTTCATGAGCGTGCGGAGTTTGTTGACGCAAACACGGTGCGCCTCAAGGATAGCGGCAAGGAAATAACGGCTGAAACAATTTTGATCGCTGTGGGCGGACGGCCTTGGATGCCCGGCGTCAAAGGCGCAGAGCATGCAATTACGTCCGACGAAGCGTTCACATTGCCCAAGCTCCCCGAGCGTGTCTTGGTGGCGGGCGGCGGCTATATTGCCTGTGAGTTTGCCGGGATTTTCGCCGGTCTGGGCGTTAAAACCACGCAAGTTTACCGCGGCGATTCACTGCTTAACGGATTTGACGCGGATGTTCGCCGTATGGTGGACCGGGTGCAGGATATTAACGGCATTGATCTGCGCTTTGGCGTTTCGCCAAAGGAAATCAAGAAAGTGGGCGGGGGCTACAAGGTCACGTTTGATGACGGATCGCAAATCGGCACAGACCTTGTGATGATGGCCACAGGGCGCAAGCCGCATACGGTCGGGCTCGGCCTTGAGAAAGTCGGCGTCGAGATGGACAAGGACGGCGCCGTTATTGTCGATAAATATTCGAAAAGCTCCGTGAAGAATATCTATGCGGTCGGCGATGTGACCAACCGTGTGAACCTTACGCCTGTGGCGATCCGTGAAGGTATGGCCTTTGTGGAAACCGTTTATAAAGGGAATCCAACCGCTTATGATCACTCGGATATCGCCAGCGCGGTCTTCACGCGTCCGCCTGTGGGCAGCGTCGGTGTGGGCGAGGGCGAGGCGCGTAAGCTGTACAAAGATGTGACTGTATATGAGACAGATTTCCGTCCTATGGCGAATATCTTGTCTGGTTCAGAGCATCGTTATTACATGAAGTTGATTACGGCGGGTAAAAATGAAAAAGTTGTCGGTGTCCACCTTGTCGGGGATTACGCCGGAGAGGTCATTCAGGCCGTGGGCATCGCTGTGAAAGCGGGACTGACGAAGGCCGATTTTGATGCCACCTGCGCGGTTCACCCTACCATGTCCGAAGAATTAGTGACGCTGACGGCGCGCAAAGAATAGAGCGAAAAATGCACGATATAAAAGCCATTCGGGAAAACCCGGAAACCTATGACGCGCTTTGGGCGAAACGCGGGCTAGAACCGCAATCCAAACGCATTCTGGAGCGCGACGCGCTCATCCGCAAAGCCCTACAAGTGGTGCAGGAAGCCGAAGCCGCGCGTAATAAAAGCTCCAAACTTATCGGTCAGGCCATGGCCAAGGGCGATAAAGACGAGGCCGAGCGCCTTAAAACAGAAGTGGCCGGCGCGAAAAACGTGATTGCCGCTATGGGCGCGCAAGTTGACGGCGAGAAGGCCGCGCTGAACGATCTGCTCGCCAGCCTGCCAAATCTTCCCTTCGAAGATGTCCCGCAGGGCGGCGGCGAAGAGGATAATGTGGAGCTTCGCACATGGGGCACGCCGCCAGTGTTTGACTTTGAACCGCAAGCTCATGATGATCTGGGCGCTGCGCTGGGTATGATGGATTTCGAAACCGCCGCGAAGATGAGCGGCGCGCGCTTTGTTGTGCTTTCAGGCAAACTGTCTCGCCTTGACCGCGCACTCGCCGCATTGATGCTCGATATTCAAACCGAAGAGCATGGCTATACCGAATGTACGCCGCCGCTTTTGGTGCGGGGCGACGCCTTGATGGGCACAGGTCAGCTCCCAAAGTTCGAAGAGGATCTGTATAAGACAAATGCGGATTCATACCTCATCCCGACAGCCGAAGTGTCCCTGACCAATATTGTGCGTGAGAGCATTATTGACGCGGATTATTTGCCGCGCCGCTTTACCGCGCATACGCCGTGCTTCCGTTCCGAAGCGGGATCTGCGGGGCGCGATACGAAAGGCATGATCCGCCAGCATCAATTTAACAAGGTCGAGCTCGTCTCCATTGTGAAGCCCGAAGACTCCGAGGCCGAACATTTGCGTATGCTGGGCTGCGCCGAAGAAGTCCTGAAACGTCTCGAGCTGCCTTACCGCGTGGTGGAGCTGTGTACGGGCGATCTGGGATTTGGCGCGCGCCGCACCTTCGATATTGAAGTGTGGCTGCCAAGTCAGGATACCTACCGCGAAATATCTTCCGTATCGAATTGCGGTGATTTCCAAGCGCGCCGTATGAACGCCCGCTATAAACATTCCGAGAAGGACAATCGTTTTGTGCACACGCTCAACGGTTCCGGCCTTGCTGTGGGACGGACTTTGGTGGCAGTGCTTGAAAATTACCAAAACGCAGACGGCACCATCACCGTGCCTCAGGCGCTCGTGCCCTATATGGGCGGGGTCGAGGTCATCGGGTGAGAATTCTTCTCACAAATGATGACGGCATAAACGCGGAAGGGCTTCAAGTTCTGCGGCGTATCGCCCAGGCTCTCTCCGATGATGTGTGGATTGTTGCGCCCGATACGGAGCAATCGGCGGCGTCGCGCGGCGTCTCGCTGCATAACCCCGTCAAAATACGCAAGCTGGAAGACAAGGTCTTTTCGGTGTCGGGAACGCCAACGGACAGTGTTATTGTCGCCATGCGAGAAATTCTGATTGATAATCCACCAGACCTTGTTTTGTCCGGTGTGAACCGCGGGCAGAACCTCGCCGAAGATGTGACGTTTTCCGGAACCATCGCGGGCGCGCTTCAAGGCATGCAAATGGGCGTGCCGTCCATTGCGCTGTCGCTGGCACGGGGGTTTCAAGGCGCGCTGAGCCTGCCGTGGGAAACCGCCGAAGCGCACGGGTCTGATTTGATTAAAAAGCTGCTCGCCCAAGGCTGGCCAGAAAATGCGATCCTCTCCATCAATTTCCCGGACGCTGCACCGGACGCGGTCAAAGGCGTCCAAATCACGCGCCAAGGGCATAGAGACTTTCAGATGAGCGGTATTGATAAGCGCAAGCATCCGCGCGGAGGTCATTATTTCTGGCTCACCTACGGCGCGGCGCGGTCTAACCCGCCCAAGGGGACGGATTTGCGGGCCATTTATGACGGCTATATTTCTGTGACGCCGCTGCATACAGACCTAACGCATTTTGATACGTTAAGCGCGCTGCAAGAGTGTTTTAGCGACTAGTCACCATGTGTAAAATCTATGTTTGATCCAGGCTTAATGGATATGATTATGCGTTTGCGGAGTCGGGGCATTTACAGCGCCGATGTGCTGCGCGCTATGGAGGCCGCCCCTCGCAAGCATTTCGTCTCCGATGATTTTTGGGATCGCGCCTATGCGGACCGTTCATTACCCATTTCTTGCGGCCAGTCTATTTCAGCGCCTTTGACCATTGCGATGATGACCCAAGCGCTGGAGGTCCGTGCAGATCACAAGGTTCTCGAGATCGGAACCGGCAGTGGCTACCATGCGGCGATCCTGTCGCGCATGTGCAAGCGGGTCTATACCGTGGAGCGCTACCACCAGCTATTAGGCGAAGCTGAAATGCGTTTTCGGCGTCTCGGTATCAACAATATTGTCACGCGCCATAGTGACGGCCGTTTTGGTTGGAAGGGGCAAGCGCCGTTTGACCGGATCCTCGTCACTTGCGGTCTTAAAAAAGTTCCGAACGCTATTCTGGCTCAGCTGGCGCAGGGCGGGGCGATCGTGGCAGTTGTGAAAGGCAAGCTGATGCATATCACCTTTGACGATGTTGTGCCGCAGGAGCGCGAAATCCTCGATCTTGAATTACCGCCTGTAGAAACAGGGAAGTCACAGCTTCTATAAAACACCCATTTGAGGCGCTAAAGCGCCCGAAATGCGGCGTTTCTACCATTGCGACTCGCGCCTTGCGGGTTTAAGAGACGGGCCAAGTTTTTAAATTTTCCAAGGAGACCATTATGGCACGGGCAAAAATTGCGCTTATCGGCGCGGGTATGATCGGCGGGACACTTGCACACATCGCGGCACGCGAAGAGCTCGGCGACGTTGTTCTTTTCGACATTTTCGAAGGTACAGCCAAAGGTAAAGCCCTTGACCTTGCCGAAGCGTCTCCTGTGTTTGGTAAAGACAGCAATCTTAAAGGCACAAGCGATTATGCCGATATTGCTGGCGCAGACGTTTGCATCATTACGGCGGGTTTCCCGCGTAAGCCGGGCATGGACCGTAAAGACCTCGTCGGGAAGAACCTTGGCGTCATCAAGCAAGTGGCCGAAGGCATCAAGGAATATGCACCGAAAGCGTTTGTGATCTGTATCACAAACCCGCTCGACGCGATGGTCTGGGCCTTGCAGAAATTCTCTGGCCTACAGCCGCGCAAAGTTGTCGGTATGGCCGGTGTGCTCGATAGCGCCCGTTTCCGTTGGTTCCTTGCTGAAGAATTTGGCGTTTCTGTGCAAGACGTTCATGCGTCTGTTCTCGGCGGCCACGGCGACACAATGGTGCCGCTGACACGTTATTCCACTGTGAACGGCGTGCCTCTGCCTGATCTGATTAAAATGAAATGGACAACACAAGAGCGCATCGACGCCATCGTTGACCGCACTCGTAAGGGCGGCGGCGAGATTGTTGGCCTTCTTGGTAACGGGTCTGCGTTCTACGCACCGGCTGAATCCGCGATTGAAATGGCGACCTCTTATCTGCGCGATAAGAAACGCATTCTGCCTTGCGCGGTGCGTTTATCCGGCCAAATTGCCGGTGTTCGCGGCCTCTATGTGGGCGCGCCCGCTATGATTGGCGCCCGCGGCGTTGAAAAAGTGATGAACCTTCGCTTGAAAAACAACGAGCGTGAAATGTTCATGCAATCTGTCGCAGCCGTTGAGAACATCATCGCTGAATGTCAGGACATGGAACCCGCGCTTCGCGACTAGTCTTTACTGTAAAGACGCACATATAAAGCGGGGCCTTGGCTCCGCTTTTTTTATTGGTTTGGTTTTGGGGTGGGGAACGTCTATCCACAAAACCATAACAGCTATGCGCTTTCTGTTATTGAAGCGCGCTATGAATTGAGGCAAAGGCCTTTGCATGGGTTTGCTCTCTAAAATTCTGACCGCAGGTGCGCGGATCTTTGGCCCGCCCTCCAGTGTAGATGAGAACGGGGAGCCCGGTCACATCGAGCCTGCGGGCGTGACGGCAGCATTGATCGCGCTGGGCGCAAAGATGGCCAAGTCGGACGGCGTGGTTACCGCAGAAGAAATTGTCGCTTTTAAGCGCGTGTTTCAGGTCAGCCCGGAAGATGATGCCATTATCGGGCGTTTCTTCGACCTCGCCAGGCAAACCACCCTTGGATTTGAGCGGTATGCGGCCATCGTTGCGAAGCGCTTTCGGGCGCAGCCTGCGGCGTTGGAAGACGTTCTGGATGGTTTGTTTCACATTGCGCTCGCTGACGGCGTGGTGACCGATGACGAGATGAGCTTCCTGCAATCAGTCAGTGACATCTTCGGATTTTCCGAGC
This sequence comes from Maricaulaceae bacterium, assembly GCA_048268905.1. Taxonomy (GTDB): domain Bacteria; phylum Pseudomonadota; class Alphaproteobacteria; order Caulobacterales; family Maricaulaceae; genus JACOMS01. The sequence continues at coordinate 146,269 of JBLWUN010000002.1, forward strand.
GCGAGTTCAGCCGTATCAGAGTGGCCCATATGGGTCGGGCCTCGGATGATCCTTATTTGATCTTAGGCATCGACGAAGATGTTTCCGATGATGAGCTGAAACGCGCCTATCGCCGTATGGCGGGGGCCAATCATCCTGACAGGATGGTGGCGCGCGGCCTCCCCAAAGAGCTCGTCGGGCTCGCCAATCACAAAATGGCGATGATTAATAAGGCATATACCGAGATCAAGCGCATGCGCAGCGGCGCGGCGATGCGCCTCGAGCGGCCTTAACTAAAATACATCTTCGGGCACTTGACCTTTGGCGGGGGAAGCCCGACATTGACCCTATGACACGCACATTTTATATTTCCGGCCAACCCGGAGTTTTCAGAAGCATTTTGCGGACGCTCTTTGTCGCCGCAGCCGCTGTCGGCGGGTTGTTTGTATTGGCGGCCTCTGCGGCCTTCGCATTTTTCATCGCGGCGGGGATACTGATCCTTGGTGCTTTGACGTTCGGGTTTTTCTGGGCGCGCGCAAAACTGTTTGGCCGTCCATTTGGCCCGCAAGCACAATTTGAAAAGGCGCGGGCGGAGATGGAAGCGGCGATGGGTCGCCAAAGTGCTAGCGCGGGCTCAAACGGCGACGGGCCTATTATTGATGCTCACCGCACACCTGATGGGTGGTCCGTAGACGATTAAGGCCGCGCTCCGGCTCTTGCGGGCGAAAGCGTAAAATCTGGGGATGAGGGCGCTAAAAGCCCCTTGCGTTTTAAGAGGGACTGGCCTAAAGACCCGTCTGAATTTTAGAAGATTCTCATGCCGCCGCCATTATGGCGGCGATTTTCGTAAAGAAACGGCATGAGATGGGGACGATACCCCAATAATATAAGGACTGAAACCGTGGCTGATATTTGTCTTGATGTGGTTGTACGAGAAAACACTGGAACAGGCGAAGCTCGCTCTGTTCGTAATGATGGCGGGGTCCCTGCTGTGCTTTATGGCGGCGGCGAAGCATCTGTTGCTATCGCTCTTCGCCAGAACGAAGTTCTTAAAGCGATCAATTCTGGTCATTTCCTTGCGAACATGATCGAAATTTCCCACGAAGGAAAAACGCAAAAAGTCATCACGAAAGATGTCCAGTTCCACCCAGTGACCGATATGCCTGTGCACATCGACTTTTACCGCGTGAACGAGAAATCTATCATCGAAGTTGAAGTCTCTGTTTCGTTTATCGGCGACGACGTCTCTCCGGGCATTAAGCGCGGCGGAACGCTCAACGTTGTGCGTTATTCCATCGAAGTCTCTTGCCCAGCGATCTCTATTCCAGACCATATCACGGCTGATATTTCTGGTATGGACATTGGCGATAGCTTGCACATCTCCGATATTACGCTTCCAAAAGGCGTGACACCGGTTATTGATGACCGCGACTTCACCATTGCGACAATGATTGCGTCACGTGCGTCCACAGAATCTGAAAGTGACGACGAGGCTGATCCAGCTGACGTGCCAGCAACTGCGCAGTCTGCAGAAGACTAATCATAAGCTTATTGTCCTGGTTCCGGTCTCGCTCTGACTCCAGGGCAAAGGAAACTGATATGCTGCTTTGGGTAGGTTTAGGTAATCCCGGCGAACAATATGCCGGGAACCGCCACAATATCGGATTTATGGCGATTGATGCCATTGGCGATGCGCACAGTTTCTCTCCCGAAAAGACTAAGTTCAAAGGGTTGATCCGTGAGGGCACCGTGATGGCAGATGGCCGTCCAGTGAAAGTGCTCTTGCTCAAGCCTATGACTTTTATGAACGAGTCGGGCCGGTCTGTGCAGCAGGCCATGCAGTTTTTCAAGATCCCGCTCGACAATGTGACTGTGTTCCATGACGAGCTTGATCTCGCGCCCGGAAAGTTTCGAATGAAAACCGGGGGTGGTATTGCGGGGCATAACGGGCTGCGGTCTATCCGTCAGCAGGTGGGCGAGGCTTATCACCGCGCGCGCCTGGGTATCGGCCATCCCGGCCACAAAGACAAAGTACATAGCTATGTGCTGTCGGACTTCGCGAAGGCAGAACAAGACTGGGTCGCGAATATGATGGATGCGTTGGCCCGCGCGGCCGATTTGCTCGCCCTCAAAGAGTCCGATAAGTATCAATCGAAAGTCGACCTCCTTGCGCCGCCGCCGGACGCAAAACCGAGAAGGAATGGATAATGGGTTTCAAATGTGGTATTGTTGGATTGCCGAATGTTGGCAAATCCACCCTTTTTAACGCACTGACCCAGACGGCCAGTGCGCAGGCCGCGAACTATCCGTTTTGTACCATCGAACCCAATGTGGGAGATGTGGCTGTTCCGGAACCTCGCTTGCAAAAGATCCGCGCAATCGGTGGCTCTGCCACAGAAATCCCAGCGCGGATGAACTTTGTGGATATTGCGGGTCTTGTCCGCGGCGCGTCCAAAGGCGAAGGCCTTGGCAATAAATTTCTTGCCAATATTCGCGAAACCGACGCGGTTCTCTATGTTCTGCGGTGTTTCGATGATGATGATATCACGCATGTGGACGGCAAAATTGACCCGCTGTCCGATATGGAAACCGTGGAAACCGAGCTGATGCTCGCCGACCTTGAAAGCCTTGAAAAACGCAAACCGGGCCTCGATAAAAAACTCAAGCAAAATGACAAGGACGCCAAACAAACCATGGCGTTGATCGAAAAAGCGATTGCTGTTCTGGAAGAGGGCAAGCCAGCGCGAATGGTCGAGATCGACCCGGATGATGTCAAGGCGTGGAATATGTTACAGCTCTTGACCTCCAAGCCGGTGCTCTATGTGGCCAATGTGGACGAAGAGAGCGCCGCCACTGGCAATGAATATTCCAAGCGCGTGTTTGAACGCGCCGCCCAGGAAGGCGCGGAAGCGGTTATTATTTCGGCCCAGATCGAATCCGAGCTGGCCCTTCTCGACGGTGAAGAACGCGCGGAATATCTTGGGGCAATTGGCCTTGAAGAACCGGGGCTGAACCGCTTGATCCGTAGCGGCTATGATCTGCTCGGCCTGAAAACCTATTTCACTGTGGGGCCAAAAGAAGCCCGCGCCTGGACGTTCCACGACGGATGGACCGCGCCGCAATGCGCGGGCGTCATACACGGGGACTTTGAACGCGGATTTATCAAAGCGGAAACGACGGCCTACGAGGACTATGTCACTTTGGGCGGCGAACAAGCGGCGAAAGAAGCTGGCAAAGTGCGCCAAGAGGGCAAGGACTATATCGTCAAGGACGGCGATATTATGCTGTTCAAGTTCAACGTTTAAATATTTCTGTGCCTTGGCGAAACGCCGGGGCACCTCTATGCTCGCGGTAAAGGCCCTTCCACAAAGGGCTGAGCCTTCACGTGCGGGTACGCCGAATATATATGCTGCACGCGCCGCAGGACGTAAACCGCCTACGCTGTCCGTGAAGCGTTCAAGAACAATAAAATCCCGCGTGGGCGTTCGCATGACGCGCGAGGGATGACCAAAGGAGACTTCCATGAAACTAGCTTTGCTGTGCCGTAACCCGAACCTTTACTCTCATAAACGTCTGGTCGAGGCGGCGGAACAACGTGGTCATACAATGGATGTGATCGACCATTTGCGCTGCTTGATTGATGTGTCATCGGGAGAATCCAAGCTCGTCTATCGGTCAGAGGAACTGCCGCTATATGATGCTGTGGTCCCGCGTATTGGCGCCTCTGTGACCTTTTATGGCACGGCGGTTTTGCGCCAGCTTGAAGTCATGGGCGTTTATCCGCTCAACGAATCCGTGGCGATTTCCCGCTCTCGCGATAAACTCCGCAGTCTTCAGCTCTTGAGCAAACGCGGCATTGGCTTGCCGCGCACGATTTTCGCGCACAAAACCAATGATCCGGGCGAAGTCATTAAACGTGCCGGCGGCGCGCCCGTTGTTATCAAGCTGATTGAAGGCACCCAAGGTATCGGCGTTATGCTCAGCGAAACTGACCGCGCGGCAGAAAGTATCGTCGAAGCCTTTGGCGGCGTGGATACAAATATCCTGATTCAGGAATTCATCAAGGAAGCGGGCGGTGAAGATGTCCGGTGCCTCGTCATTGGCGGCAAAGTCGTCGCGGCCATGCTGCGGAAGGGTAAAGAGGGCGAGTTCCGCTCCAACCTACACCGCGGCGGCTCGGCCAACTCGATCAAGATTACGCCAAAAGAGCGCGAGACCGCCGTCAACTCCGCCAAAGCTATGGGCCTGAATGTGTGCGGTGTAGATTTGCTGAGGTCCTCGCGCGGTCCTGTGGTGATGGAAGTAAACTCTTCGCCGGGCCTTGAAGGGATTGAAAAAGCGACAGGAATTGATGTGGCGGGACAGATTGTCGAGTTTCTCGAAAAGAACGCGAAACATGGCAAAACATCCACACGCGGCAAAGGCTAATATGCGCGGCCCCTTTAAAATCGGGGACTACGCCATTGCGCCCGGCACGCGCCAGACTTGCCTTATCCCGCTCAGCCGTCTTGCTGACCATACAGACATGACCCTGCGCCTGCAGGTTATTCACGGCAAAAAGCCGGGCCCGACCCTCTTCATCAGCGCCGCGGTTCACGGGGATGAAATTATCGGTGTCGAGATCATTCGCCGTCTCTCGCAAATGAAAACCATCGCAAAGGTGAGGGGGACGCTCATTCTCATTCCTGTGGTGAATGGCTACGGGTTTTTGGGCATGTCCCGATATTTACCGGACCGCCGAGATTTAAACCGCGTTTTCCCCGGTAGCGAAAACGGCTCATCGGCATCACAGCTCGCGCATACCTTTATGCGAGAAATCGTTTCGCGGTCCGATTTTGGACTGGACCTTCATTCGGGGGCCATACACCGCGAGAACCTGCCGCAAATTCGCGCGAACCTTAACGACCCGATCGTCAAAGATATGGCCACCGCCTTTGGGGCTTCGGTGATGCTCAATTCCAATCTGCGGGATGGATCCTTGCGCGAAGCGGCTCAATCGGTTGGATGCCATATGCTCTTATACGAGGCCGGTGAAGCCCTGAGGTTTAACGAAAGGGCGATCCGGATCGGCGTTAACGGCGCGCTCGGCGTGATGCGCCATGTGGGGCTTCTGCCGAAATCGAAATCAAAAAAGCCGCGGATCACGCCGGTGCAGCCAGTCTCTAGCCATTGGCTCCGCGCGCCGATATCCGGCCTCATGCGGGCCGCCTACGGCCTCGGCGATGTGGTGGAAAAAGGCGCGGTCGTCGGCCGGATCGCTGGCCCCTTTGGCGAGATTCAAGAAGACGTCACGGCAAAATATGCAGGCGTCATTATCGGGCGCACGAATTTACCGGTTGTCAGCCGCGGCGACGCATTGTTTCATGTGGCCCGCGTTGACGACCTCGAAGACGCCGGAACGACCATAGAAACCCACACCCAAACCGCTGACGCAGACCCGCTTTTTGACGGCATCGAGATCGTTTAGGTGTGGTCTGGGGCAATATTGACGTCTGACGATTTTTCACCAAAGCGATATGCTGCAATGTCAGAAATTAAAATATCTATGCCTGTCGGTCCCCAAACCTAAGTCGTGCCTTATCAGGTGTTTAGTTGACTGTTGGCGCGTGCGACCGCTCAACCTTAAATCTTATAGACTTCCTAAAGAGGTATCAGTATTCATTTCGCAAGTTAAGACTATGGTAAGGGTATCTGAACTTTAAAGTTCAACTTAACGCTCTGTCAACGAAGCATAAATACAACAAATGTTGAGGAGTATTTGAATGTTCAATTTTTTGATACGGAATAAGATGGCTCTTTTGACCCCCTTGGTGGCGTTGACGGCGAGCTTCCCGGCTTCCGCTGTCGATTTTTCGCCAGAGCAGAGTCAGGAACCTTTAATTTATCTGGTCAATGAGATCGCGCCGATTTTGGACATCGACGCAAAAAAGCGGAACGCACAAATAGATTTTGCCCATAAAAAAGGGCATCTTCAATATACGCTTGGAACAAATGCTCTCGTGCGGCAGGACGTTATACGTATGATATCTAAGGCCTATGGTCCGCCGGATATAAATACTTTTGGCCATATGGAGTGGCGCGTCGGAAATGAAACTTCATCCGCAAACGCGGAAAAGCACGATACCATCGTGATCGGCATAAAACATAATGGTAGTTATTTTCTAAAGGCAGAATGCGCTATCATTCGGTCTGCGGCAAACGACTAACATCTGTGCGGTGCCGGACTTAGTGTCCGTCAAATGATACGAGCGACGTTACGTCCAATCCCATCTTTTTGAGCTTTTTTGAGCCGCCGAGATCAGGCAGGTCCACCACAAATCCTGCGCCGATAACATTCGATCCGGCCTTTCTCAGTAAGTGAACTGCCGCCTCTGCTGTGCCGCCCGTCGCGACCAAATCGTCAATCAGCAAGACTTTTTCTTGGCCGCGAATGGCATCAGCGTGTATTTCCAATGTGCCTGAACCATATTCAAGTTCATAATCTTGCTCATAGGTATTAAACGGAAGTTTCCCTTTCTTGCGAATGGGCACAAAACCTGCGCCGAGTTCATAGGCGATGGCTGCCGCAAAGATAAATCCGCGCGCCTCGATGCCGGCCACATTATCTATGTTCTTGCCCATATAGGGGGCGGAGAGTTGAATGATGCTTTCGGCGAAAGCACGCCGGTTGGTCATAAGCGTCGTAATATCGCGAAACATGACGCCCGGCTTTGGGAAATCGGGGATGGTACGGATGGTGTCTTTTAGGTTCATCTTTGTCTCACAGGTTAACGGCGTCGGTTTCAGGCAAAATATGGGTTTCGGTAAATGCCATAGCTTCCCAGTCATGGTAGTCAGGATCACTCATTAATTCCGAAATATAAGTGTCCGCCCGGGCCGAGCGCGGTAGGTCATATGAGGCGAAGCGCGTTGCGGCAGGTGTGTAAAAGGCATCGGCGATGGACCAATTGCCGAACAAAAATGGCCCGTCATGGCGGCTCAGAAGATCACACCAAAAGGAGTCCATCTTGGCCGCATCGTCAAGGCAGCGCTTTGGCATCGGACGCGATGTACGGCGGCGAAGGTTCATCGGCGCTTCTTCTCGAAGAGCGATGAACTCGTTTTGCATTTTCTCGCAGGCTTGACGCGCGAGGGATTTCTGCGCGTCGTCCGTGGGCCATAAATTGGGGACACATTTTGCCGCGAACTCTGAAATTGCGAGACTATCAGGAAGGTTCTCGCCGTTAATATCCAGGACGGGAACTGTCGCCGCATCCGTTAGAGCGAGGAGCTTGTCTTTGTATCCGGGGATGTCGAGATCGATCATCTCCGTCGTAAACGGAAGCTCAGACTTTGCGAGGACCAGCCACGCTCTCATCGACCAAGATGAGTAATTATAATTTCCGATATAGAGTTTCAGAGCGGACATAAGCTAAAAGTCTTTCTCGTAATGCCAAGCCTTTGGAGAGGCTGTTAAGCGGCGCCGAAACCCCGAGGTTGAGAGGTCACCACTATCATAGGCGCTGTCGGGATTCCAGAGCGTCACAAACCCAGTCTGCGTTTTTACGAAGCGTGTTTCAAAGATTTCATCTTCGCGCCCGGCAATCGCGCTGAGCGCCTCCGCGGTGTTACTGAAGTGAGAAAGTTCAAAAAGCGAGATATAAGTGGGGGGCATGATTTGCACATCCGGGTGGGGGATTCGCCGCATGACAGCCTTTGGGCAGACCCAGCGATAGTCATGTATCTCGCCATCATCGATTTTGACATCTTGCTCGGGTGCTTTGGCAACGAAAAAGCGGGTTGAAAACCGCCGCTTTTCCTGAACGGGCGGGATCCAGTGCGAGAGGCTGACCAAATGCGAGGCATTGATTGAAAGACCCGTTTCTTCCAACGTCTCTCGGCATGCCGCCGCGCGGGCGCGCGCCAGATCGCAGGTCTCATGTGGGGCGTCGCTTTGGTCAACTCGCCCCCCCGGAAATACCCACGCACCGCCAAATGATTTGAGTGCCCGGTTTCTACGAAGCATCAACACCTCCAGCCTGCCATCATAATCCCTGATTAGGATAACCGTTGCAGCAGGAATAAGCGGTGAGGGCTGATGTGACGCATTCATATTCATAGAAAGTCTCTGTAGAGTAATCTCATCGAAAACAAGGGGAAATCCCGGAATTGGTCTTGATTTTAGAATAAGTCTAATTATTAAAAGGCCTAGCAAATCAAGGAGAATCTTATGCGCTCACACGTCCCAAATGTAACTTTTAAAACTCGCGTTCGCAACGATGCGCTCGACGGCCCAAACCCGTTTGAATGGAAAGACGTCACGACTGATGATATTTTCAAAGGCAAAAAAGTTGTCCTTTTTGCCCTTCCTGGTGCGTTCACGCCGACTTGCTCTACGACTCACCTGCCTGAGTATGAGCGCCTCTACGATGAATTCAAAGCACAAGGCGTTGATGAGGTTGTCTGTTTGTCCGTAAATGATGCGTTTGTTATGTATCAGTGGGGCCTGTCACAAAACCGCAAGAACGTTTATTTGCTCCCTGACGGTTCTGGTGAGTTCACCCGCAAAATGGGTATGCTCGTTGACAAGAACAATCTCGGTTTTGGTTACCGTAGCTGGCGTTATTCAATGCTCGTAAATGACGGCGAAATCAAAAAAATGTTCATCGAAGATGATTTCGGCGATAATTGCCCGACAGATCCTTTTGAAGTGTCTGACGCGAAAACAATGCTTGATTACCTCAAATCAGGCGAAGCTGCTTAAATAGCTTTTTTGGAGCGCTCGTTTAGCCATTTACGAATGGCCGAGCGCTCCATATAGTGCCCGCATGCGCTGCCCCTTTTGTAATAGTGAAGACACACAGGTCAAAGATAGTCGGCAAGCCGAAGACGGCTCCACTGTGCGTCGTCGGCGGCTTTGCGGAAAGTGCTCGGGGCGCTTCACCACATTCGAGCGGGTGCAACTCCGAGAACTGACAGTGGTTAAAAAATCTGGCCGCCGCGCGCCCTTTGACCGCGATAAACTCGCGCGCTCCGTCCAAATTGCCCTGCAAAAAAGACCCGCCGATCCTGAACGGGTCGAACAGATGATTAGCGGGATTGTGCGCCAACTCGAGAGCAGCGGCAACACAGACGTGACGTCGGACCAAATCGGTGAGTTGGTCATGGAAGGTCTGGCGGGACTCGATAAGGTCGCTTATGTGCGCTACGCCTCGGTTTACCGGGACTTCCGCGCAACCGAGGACTTCGAAGCCTTCATTGAAGAACAAATGCTTTTGACGCAGTCGGAAGAAGATTAAGTTTTGAAACGTCCACAGATTACGTTGAAACTGGCGACATCGCTCGACGGAAAAATCGCTCTGGCAAATGGACAGTCCGAATGGATCACGGGCGAGAAATCGCGCGCTGCGGGGCGAAGACTGCGGGCCGAACATGACGCCATTGCCGTTGGGGCGAATACGGCCGTTCTAGATAACCCACAGCTCACAACACGGATTCACGGCGAAAGTGATCCTGTGCGAGTGATTTTTGACACACATTTGCGCTTGTCGCCTCACTCAAACTTGGCCCTCACCGCGAAAGAGACCCCGGTCTGGGTGTTCTGCCAATCTGATAAAACGGACGCGGCCCACACGCTGAGCGCGCTCGGCGTGACGTTGTTCCAGGTTGAATCGAATGGCGGCTTGTCGGTGGAAAGCGCGCTGGAAATTTTGCACCGCAAAAGTATTAATCGGCTTTTGGTAGAAGGCGGCGGAACGCTTGCGGCCAGTTTTATCAAGCTGGGCGTTGTTGATGTTATCGAATGGTTTCGAGCGCCCATTATTCTCGGCGGTGACGGCCGAAGTGCCATCGGTGCGCTTGGCCTAGAGCAGCTTGATGTGGCGCGTAGATATAACCGTGCGTCCATAAGTGAACTTGGCGACGATTTACACGAGCGCTACGAAAGAGTTTAAAGAGACCCCGCGCTACGGCGCCGGGCGTTTAGCGGTAGAGACTGAATTATGTTCACTGGAATAATTACAGATATTGGCACCGTTCGCCGGGTCACGCGTGGTACCGGCGGAGAATGGGGGGATACCCGTATGGAAGTCGAGTGTGGCTACGATGTGGACGGTATTGATATCGGCGCGTCGATTTCTCACGCGGGGGCGTGTATGACGGTTGTGCTAAAGGAACGTCTCGCACAGGGCTGTTGGTACGCCTTTGACGTGTCAGACGAAAGCCTTTCAAAGACAACAATGGGTGATTGGCAGGTGGGGACACAAATCAATCTAGAGCGCGCGCTGACCGGAAAGGACGAGCTTGGCGGTCATCTGGTGACGGGACATGTGGATGGCGTGGGCGTATTGGTCGATCGTCAGGACATCGCGGGGTCGCTCAATCTCAGGTTCGAAGCGCCGGCCGATATTGCTTTTGGTATTGCGCCCAAAGGATCGATTACGGTCAACGGCGTATCGCTTACGGTGAATATTGTGGAGGGCAATGCCTTTACTGTGAATATCATTCCGCATACTGCGCAGGTCACGACACTTGGAAAACTTGTGGTTGGCGATAAAGTAAATCTGGAAATTGACCTCATCGCGCGCTATGTGGCGCGCTACCTCGCCCATATGAAAGGCTGACATGCCCCAGAATACGACGAAGAATGAGACGAAGAACGCACAAGGCAATGATGACGCCTATAATTTGGCGACGCCCGAAGAAATTCTCGAAGATGCGCGTAATGGCCGGATGTATATTCTCGTGGACGCCGAGGACCGCGAAAATGAAGGCGATCTGATTATTCCTGCGCAGTTTGCGACGCCGGACGCCATCAACTTTATGGCGCGTTTCGGCCGCGGCCTTATTTGTCTCGCGCTTGAAAATCAGCGCGCTCAGGAATTGGGCCTGAAGAACATGTCTGCGGACAACCGATCTCGGTTTGAAACGGCGTTTACGCAATCTATCGAGGCCCGCGAAGGTGTGACGACCGGCATTAGCGCTGGAGACCGTTCCCACACAATTCAGGTTGCGATTGATCCTGAAACGCGTGAGCAAGATATTTGTTCACCGGGGCACATGTTTCCGATCATCGCCAAAGACGGCGGCGTTCTGGTGCGCACGGGCCACACCGAGGCCTCTGTGGATATTTCCCGATTGGCAGGCTTGAACCCCGCCGCTGTTATTTGTGAAATCATGAATGATGACGGCACAATGGCACGCTTACCCGACCTCGTGAAATTTGCACAGTTTCACGGTCTTCGCATTGGCACGATTGAAGACCTCGTGGCGTACCGCATGCGCAAAGATCATTTTGTGCGCCATGTGGCCTCGTCTAATTTTACCTCGCAAGATGGGGACGACTTCAAAATTCACGTTTACCGGAACTTTCTTGACAATCTGGAACATGTGGCTTTGTCCAAAGGTAAGCCTGAGGCAGGAAAGGAAAGCCTGGTTCGGGTTCATAAAATAGATTTTGCGGGCGATATTCTTCATGAAAACAGTCCACGTTCCGGGCTTATCCGTGATACAATGCGGCAACTCGCTGATTATGATGGTCACGCCGTCTTGGTCCTGATCCGTGAAGGCAGTATTGATACATTGCTCGAGCGGCTTGGTGCCCATACCCGCGAGCCCAACAGTAAAGAACAAAACATTCGTGAATATGGTGTTGGCGCGCAAATTTTGGTCGACCAAGGCGTTACGAAAATGCGATTGATCACACATTCTATGCCTAAACTCATCGGCCTTGAGGCCTATAATATTGAACTTGTGGGAATAACCCCGCCGAAACCTTCCAAGGACGCATCATGAGCGCTAAAATTCTTGTTATTGAAGCCCGTTATTATGAGGGCATTTCAGATGCTTTGCTCGAAGGTGCTCTTGAGGTTTTGCAAGATGCGCGTGCGAAAATCGTAAAGGTCACAGTGCCCGGCGCGCTCGAGATCCCGCATGTGATTTCCTATGCGGAAGCGGCAAACTCTGGCTATGACGGATATGTGGCGCTGGGCTGCGTCATTCGCGGTGAAACCACTCATTATGATTATGTTTGTCAGGAAAGCGCCCGCGCGCTTATGGATTTAGCTGTGGGGCAACAGCTCGCCATTGGCAACGGTATTATTACGGTCGAGAATGAAGATCAGGCGTGGGCTCGGGCGAAAAAAGATAAGAAAAATAAGGGCGGCTTTGCCGCGAATGCGGTATTGAAGATGATTAAAATTCGTAGCGAATTGTCGGCGTCATGACCGCTGTCCCGAAGCAGCGGCGCGCCGCAAGATTATCGGCGATACAAGCGCTCTACCAAATGGATGTGGGCGGGGAACCGTCTAGAAAAGTCGTGCACGAATTTCGGAATCACCGGTTTGGGCATGAAGACGAGCCGGGGATGATTGTTGCCGACGAAGCGTTTTTTGAGGCCATCATTCTGGGCGTTGTCGAACAGCAAGACGCTATTGACGAGATTATAAAAGATCACTTGGCTGAAAAATGGAGCCTCAAGCGTTTGGATATTACCCTTCGCGCGATCATGCGCGCCGGGACTTTCGAGATTATGTCACGTCCAGATGTACCAGCCCCTGTCGTGATCGATGAATATGTGACTTTGGCGACCGAGTTTTTCGATAAAAGCGAGGCTTCATTTGTCAACGGCGCTTTGGAGCGCATTGCCAAAAAAATACGTTCTGCGGAGTTTGGTCTTCCTGGCGCGATGGCAAACCCTCTACCGGATCATGGATGAATTTGATTTTATAAGGATGCATCTTTCGCCTCTTGCGGGGCCTGAAGGTTTGGGACTTATGGACGATGCGGCTTGCCTGACGCCTCAGGCGGGCTATGATCTGATCCTGACCAAAGATACGATGGTTGAGGGCGTTCATTTTCCGAAGGGATATTTTGGCGAAAAGGTTGCCGGAAAGCTTTTGCGGGTCAATCTCTCGGATATTGCTGCGAAGGGCGCCAAGGCTAAAGGCTATCTTTTATCGCTAGCGTGGCCGGATCATCTCTCAACGGGTGATCTTAGGACCTACGGCGCAAGCTTCGCCAAAGGCCTAGAGGTCACACAAAACACATATGGCGCAACTCTTTATGGCGGCGATACGGTGAAAACCTCGGGCCCGATGGTGGTGACGGCAACTTTTATCGGGCAAGTGCCGTGCGGTACAATGGTCAAGCGCAGTGGTGCAAAGACGGGCGACGATGTGTGGGTATCTGGAACCATTGGCGATGCTTATCTTGGTCTTAAATCGGTCATGGGGGAGGCCTCATTTTGCGCTGATGAGACAGCCTTTTTTGAAGCGGCCTACTGGACCCCAACCCCTCGACTAGAGTTAGGGGATTTTTTGCGAGATTACGCAAACTCTGCCGCTGATATCTCTGATGGGCTTTTGGCGGATGTGGGCCACATCGCGGCTGCAAGCCAGATATGTGTAAATCTTGATGTGAGCGCCGTGCCGATATCAAAAGCCGCGAGAAACTGGATGGTCGGCGGCGAGGGTATAGGGCCTTTGCAGGCGCTTCTGACCGGCGGCGATGATTATGAAGTCGTGTTTACCGCGCCGCCAAATCACCGAGCTCGGGTCGCAGACTTTTCGGCCAAAATTGGTGTTCCGATCACTCATATTGGCGTTTGCGGCGAGGGGCGAGGCGTCGTGTGCAAAGATGAAAGCGGAGAGACGGTGACGTTTGAGCGCGGCGGATATCGTCATTTCTAAGCCGTTTTAAGGTGTTTGGCCCGAGTGCTTGCCGCACGCGGCGTGTGCGCCGTGTGCATCTGAACGCGCAGAATATCATATTTGCGGGTTTTTAGAATTGCCGCCTTGATTGAGGTGTGATAGCTATATCGTTAATCAATAAAAGGACATTTTATGCGCATTTCCCATCTTCTTGTTGTTAGCTTTGCTGCCTTATCTTTTGCTTCGTGCGATCGTGCACCATCGGTCGAGAATGAGGCGAAAACCGCGGCGGCACCCGTGCAGGACGCCGAGGCGCTGCTTTTGGCAGAGTGGACCGGGCCCTATGGCGGCGTTCCGGCCTTTGACAAAGTCAGTCTGGACGGTCTCAAGCCGGCACTAGAAAAAGGTATGGCCCTGAACTTGGCGCAGATTGATGCGATTACGTCTAATCCGGAAGCGCCGACTTTCGAGAATACAATCGTTGAACTTGAGCGTTCAGGCGATGCTCTGAACCGTGTTTTCACTTATTGGGGAATTTGGAGTTCTAACATGTCTTCGCCTGAGTTCCGTGCGATCCAAGGCGAGATGGCGCCGAAGCTATCGGAGTTTAACTCAAAAATCACCCAGAATGAGAAGCTCTTCGAGCGTGTAAAAGCCGTCTATGAAGGTGATGAGATGGAAACACTTCGCCCGGATCAGCAGCGGGTCGTGCAGCTCACATATGACGGGTTCGCGCGCAATGGCGCGACGCTGAACGCCGCCGACAAGGCACGGTATGCAGAGATCAATTCTCGCCTCGCAGAGCTGCATGCGAAGTTCGGCAATAACGTCCTTGCGGACGAAGAAGGCTACGTCACTTACCTCTCAGGCGATCAACTTGGCGGCCTGCCGCAGTCTTTTGTGGATGCCGCCGCCAGCGCCGCCAAAGAACGCGGCAGAGAGGGTGAGTATGCAGTGACCAACACGCGCTCGTCTATGGATCCGTTCCTAACCTATTCAACTGAGCGTGATTTACGCGAAAAAGTCTGGAACACTTACTATTCTCGCGGTGACAATGGCGATGAGCACGACAACAATGCCATTATTGCAGAGATTTTGAAGCTCCGCGACGAGCGTGTCGCGCTTTTGGGTTATGATAATTATGCCCAGTGGCGGCTTGAAAATCGCATGGCGAAAACGCCAGAGCGCGCCCTTGAGCTGATGGAAGCGGTCTGGCCTGCGGCAATCGCGCGGGTAAAAGAAGAAGTGGCCGATATGCAAGCTGTGGCGGATGCGGAAGGGGCGAATATCAAGATCGCGCCGTGGGATTACCGTTTTTACGCCGAGAAAGTCCGCCAAGAGAAATACAATCTGGATTCAGATGAGGTGAAACAATATTTACAGCTCGATAATCTTCGTGAGGCCATGTTCTATGTGGCGGGCGAGTTGTTCAATTTCAAATTTACACCTGTCGCCGAGGGCGTTGTTCCCGTCTTTCATCCCGATGTGAAAGTCTGGGAAGTGACGGATAAAGATAGCGGCGAGAATATTGGCCTATGGTACCTTGATCCTTTTGCCCGCAAAGGGAAGCGTTCGGGTGCGTGGGCGACGACCTATCGCTCACACACAACCTTTGACGGCAAGAAGAACGTTCTTGCGTCGAACAATTCCAACTTCGTAAAGGGCGCAGAGGGCGAGCCGACACTGATTTCATGGGATGATGCGGAAACCTATTTCCACGAATTTGGGCATGCGCTGCATTTCTTCTCATCCAATGTGGCTTACCCCACCCTGAATGGGGGCGTACGTGACTATACGGAGTTCCAGTCTCAATTGCTTGAGCGTTGGCTCTCCACAGATCCGGTCATCGACAATTATCTTGTCCATTACAAAACTGGGAAGCCAATTCCGGCGGAGCTTGTGGCGAAAATCAAGAAGGCGTCCACCTTCAATCAAGGATTTGCCACAACTGAATATCTGGCATCGGCTCTCGTCGATATGCGTTATCATACGGTTGACCCAACAGACATTGACCCGGACAAATTTGAGCGTGAAACCCTAGAAGACCTCGGCATGCCCGAAGAATTGGTGATGCGTCACCGTTCGCCTCATTTCGGGCATATCTTTTCGGGTGAGGGCTATTCGTCAGGCTATTATGGTTACATGTGGGCAGACGTTCTAACGGCGGACGCGGCGGAAGCCTTCCAAGAAAGCCCTGGCGGGTTTTATGATCCCGTTTTGGCAAAGAAACTCGTCGACAATTTATTTGCGCCGCGCAACTCTGTGGACCCTGCGGAGGCCTACCGCGCGTTCCGGGGACGCGATGCCGACATCGCGCCGCTCATGCGCGATCGCGGCTTTCCGGTTCCCGAGAAAAAGAAAGACTAGCGATCGGCTTTGAAGGCCCATCCTAAGTCATCAAAAACGCCGTTTTTTGCGGCGTTTTTTTTGTATATTTATATGATAAGAGCATGCTTAGACATGCGATTATTGCTTGAAGCAGTTTTCCCTATGCCATTTGATAAATGACGGGTGCGGCATTTGGCGCTCATCGGATGGCACGCGGGCAAAGCCAGATTTATTAATCAGGCCTTCAATTGAATCTCGATCATTGACGTGCCGAGATATCAATATTTCTAGATTGTCCGATAATCCGATTAATCCTCGGTCAAACATCCAATGAGCTGTCCCAGAAAGAGCAACGCCATTCTTTACGGTGTCTGGTCCATTTGACGCGACGGGTTTTATATGAGCGGCTTGTACTTCAGCGCGCCCACCACCATTTATGAGCTTGAGACCGGTAAATGCGCATCTCGAATCATAGGCTGTGAGAACGGTTTTTCTGAACACTCTGTCTCTGACGAGCCGGTTTCCCGACAGAGCCATTCGTCGTCGCTCAACGGAGATGTCAAAAGGTGCTTGCGCTTCCTCTAGAAAGTCAGCTCGTTGGTTTTCATCGAACCTCGGCAACGTATCTGACTTAACATCGATCCCTAAATCTAAAATTCTGTTGAAATCCTCGGTGGAGATTGGACGAACCGCCCATTGAGCACGTCCAGATATGGCTCCCTGATCGTTGTATAGTCCTTTTTCAACAAGTCCTGTTTCATCTTTGAATGAGACTTGATTGGAAAAATCAAAGTAGCTGCCTTCTTGAATGTACGCGATAAACATATCAGAGTGATTGGGGTCCGGAGAAATGCGCTCGATTTTTGCGGCAGCATAATATCCGCGAGTATCTTTAATTTTTGTAGGTTCGTAGTAGAGTATCCAGTTCCCAACAAAATTTTTGGCTCGGCTCAGGTAAGATTTCGGGAATTGATATTTTTCCGCGGGGTTATCCTCATATTTGGAGTCCGGTCGGTGTATTAGAACGCCAAATGCCATATGCTACTTCCCCATTAGGGATTAAAATGTGCCATTAACTGCATTGTTGTCAACTTGTTGTTTGTCTGTGGTTTATGTTGAGAATGATCTGGTGTTTGGTGCGTAAAAGATAGTTGTTGCAAGAATTGCCTTGCTGGTAATAATGGTTGTTGTAAAGTTTTGGAGTTATTTATGCGGGTTTGGAATTTACGGTCGTTTTGCGCTTTTGGGGCGATGATGCTCAGCTTGTCGGCTTGTAAGGCGGGCGGCGAGAATGGCGCGGCGCAGAACCCATCGGCCAGTGTTTCAGCGGCGCAAGCTGAAGCACATATGACGGCGTCTTATCCGCTTCGCAAGCAGTTTGCGTGCCTGCCCCGAGAGGCAGCGCTGGTCGCGGCTCACCGAGGCGTTTCCAAGGGCGAGGGGTTTGCTGAGAATTCCGAAGGATCTTTGAAATCTCTGATCGAGAAGGGGATCATGGTCGCAGAGGTGGACGTGGCCGGATTGAAGGATGGCGTTCACATCCTTTTTCACGACGGTGTTTGGGACGAGAAAAGCACTGGCACGGGCGTTGTTCCTGCGAGTACATGGGCGGACGCAGAAAAGATATTGCTCAAGGATACGGATGGTAACCTCACCGCAGACCGCCCTGTGAAGCTGGAAGATTTTCTCGCCATCGCAAAAGATAGAATTTACCTTGAAGTGGATTTTAAAAGCAGCGCAAAGTACGAAACAGTTATCGATGCTATCCGCTCTGCGGGAATGGCGGACCGCGTCATTCTGATTGCTTATAACGACGCTCAAGCCAGCCGCATGGCTGAACTGGCGCCTGAAATGCTCTTGTCAGTGACGATCAATTCGGAGGAAGAGATCGAGCGGCTCGAACAGCAGGGCGTGAGCCGGAAAAACATGACGGCCTGGTCAGGCCGCGGGCCCTATGATGCGACGTTTATGGCAAAGCTGGACGACATGAAGATACCCGTTCTCGCATGGCCACGCCGCGACGATTTGGAGAGCACCGCAGCGCCTGCAAGTTTGGTCGTATCTGATTACGCGTTTTCCCTTGACCCGATTATGGGCCTTGGTGAGAGCGCTCAAAAAACTTACGAGGCTTGTCTGGCCAAATAGTCACATTTTGGTGCGCGAGAAAAGCTTGCGAAATTTTCTTCCCCGTCTCATAACATATGCAACAAAGTGTATAACGAGAAGAAGGGGAAGACCATGAAAATGGAAGCTATAAACAGTATGTCTGCCGGATTTAACATTCCGGACCCGACAGAAATTGATCGCCTCGAAGGTAAAGTCTCCGACATTGAATGGGCGCTTCGTAAACAGCTGGCCGCCACCTATCGTCTCTGCGCGATCTATGGCTGGACGGATCTCGTCTTTACGCACATCTCCGCGCGTCTGCCAGATGAAGATGGCGAAGAGCGTTTTCTCATTAACCCATACGGCGTCATGTTTGATGAAATGACCGCGTCCGCATTGGTGAAAATTGATACAAAAGGCAAAATTTGCCAAGAGACCCCATATTTCATCAATCCAGCGGGCTTTACAATTCATAGCGCCGTCCACCTCGCGCGGGAAGACGCAGGCTGTGTTATTCACGTGCATACGCCATACGGAATGGCCGTTTCGGCGCAAAAAGATGGGTTGCGGCGTTACACGCAAATGTCGATGCAGGTCTATGATGATCTGGCCTATCATGATTATGAAGGCATTGCGCTGGAGCTTGATGAACGCGAGCGAATTGTTAAGAACCTTGGCACAAAAAGTCTCCTCATGCTTCGCAATCACGGGACATTGACCATTGGGAAAACCTGCGGCACAGCCTTTTTGCGGATGTATTTCCTAGAGAACGCCTGCAAAGCTCAAATTTTCGCGCAGTCTGTTGGTGGAGCCGAGCATTTGCATGAAGAGACGGAAACCATGGGACACCGTGTCTATCAACAAGGCGCCGCGGCCTTTGTGCCAGGCATGGGCGACAATCTTGTGTGGCCGGGCCTGATGCGCAAGTTGGCGAAGGTCAATCCCGGGCATGAACACTGATATGAAATGGGGCGTATGCATCGCCGAACACATTGGACTAAATAATTTTCTTTGGAGACATATATGAAAATCGTAGCAACGAAAGACCTCGCAGGCCTCGTCGGAACAGATCTGGGCGTCAGTGATTGGATCACGATAGACCAAGAGCGTGTCAACCAGTTTGCCGACACTACAGAAGACCATCAGTTCATTCACGTGAACGAAGAAGCGGCGAAAAAGACCCCGTTTGGCGGGACGATCGCGCACGGATTTTTGACTCTCTCGCTTCTGTCCAAGTTTTCAGAGCAGGCGGCTATCGCGCTCGAAGGCGTTTTTATGGGCGTCAATTATGGATTTGAAAAAGTCCGCTTTATCAATCCTGTTCGCGTTGGCTCTCGTATTCGGGGACAATTTACGTTGAAGGATGCGGTTGAGAAAAAGCCGGGTCAATTCCTGCTCACTTATACCGTCACGGTAGAGATTGAAGGCATTGATAAACCCGCGCTGATCGCTGATTGGCATGGAATGCAAATGGTGAAGTAGGTTTGGGCCTTCTTCGAAAATACTTCGTCTTGGCCAGCCTTATGGCTGGCTTTGTGCCGTCTGCCGCTATGGCGCGTCTTCCGGCGGACTGGGACTGTGTTCAAACGCCTATGCGCTCGCCCCGCGTCGTTGCGGACGACCATATGCCCTTTTTTAAGCGCAAGACACCAAAGCCTAAAAAGAAGCTCAAGGTTTCTAGCTATAAAATGAACATGGTCAAAATTAACCCCGGAACGTTTCTATTGGGGTCCCCGCCCAGCGAAGCGAAGCGGGAGCGGTATGAAGGCCCGGTTCAATCCGTGACAATCGACTATCCGTTCGAGGTGGGAAAGTTCGAAGTGACCTTCGACGATTGGGCAACGTGTCTCGCGGGGGGAGGTTGTGGAGGCTATAGGCCGTCAGACAATGGTTGGGGGCGAGGGCAACGACCAGTGATCAATGTGAGTTGGCGCCAAGCGCAAAGTTATATTCGGTGGCTCAACTCTGCCACAGGCCTGAAGTATAGGCTTTTATCCGAGGCCGAGTGGGAATATGTGGCCCGAGCGGGTTCGCAAATGCCTTTTCATACGGGCCGCACGATCGCTGCAAAGCAAGCAAACTATAATGGTGAGCACCCTTATCTCGTCGGGGCGAAGGGAAAATACCGCCGCAAGACCATGCCGGTGGGGTCGTTTAAGCCCAACGCTTTTGGCGTCTATGACATGCACGGTAACGCTTATGAGTGGACAGCGGATTGCTGGAACGAAAGCCACCAAGGCGCGCCAAATGATGGCAGTGCCCGGAAGGACGGTGATTGTAAATTTCGCCTGATGAAGGGGGGGTCATGGGTGTCACATGCCTACCAAGTCCGCACCGCTAGCCGTACGCGGTACACGACGGATTTCGGCTATGAGGATTATGGTTTTCGGATCGCGCGAACGCTCAATTAGGCCTAGCCCTCGAGGCGTTCTTTCGCGCGCTTCAAGATTTTTGGATCCACATTGTCTTCAAGCCGCTCTCTGAGAGCTGCGCGGTCTTTTTGGTACGCATCGACTTTGCTGTCGCCGCTTTTTAGAAGCCAATAATACGCATCCTCGAAAGACTTTTCGACGCCTTCGCCTTTTGCGAGGGTGTATGCGTAGAGAAATTGACCTTCGCTATCGCCGCCCTTGGCCGATTTTTCAAACCATTTCGCGGCTTCAGTGGCTGATTTCTCAACGCCTGCGCCTTGATAGACCAAAAGCCCGTAATCCGCTTGCGCTGCCGCGTGGCCCGATTCTGCGGCTTGGAGGAGTAAGTCGGCGAGTTTTACGGAGTCAGGCTTCACCTCTAGGTTCTCGGCCAGCATGATCGCGGCGAAATAGGCCGCTTCATTATCGCCGTAACTGGCCGCGACTTCATACAGTTCAAGGGCGCGGTTGGGATCGCGGTCAAAATAGGCATCGGCCATTTTTCGGGCGGCATAAGCATCGCCGAGGTCCATGGCTTGTTGCAGCCAGCTCAGGCCTTTCTCGCGGTTTGGCGCGATGCCTTGGCCCTTGAGGTACATTTCACCAATCGCGCGTTTGGCATCAACGCGGCCCGCTTGCGAGGCTTTGGAAAACCATGCCATTGCATCCGACGCGCTCAGGCCTGCTTGCGACCGTAATGACATTTCCCCAAGCGCCATATAGGCGTCCGGGTCTTTTTGTTCTGCGGCCATGCGGTACCATTTGACGGCGGCGTCCGTATCAACGAGGCCCGTTTCACCGCGTAAATGAATGTGCCCAGCCATAGTCTGGGCTTCGGCGTTGCCGGCGGTCGCAAACTGTTCAGCGATTTTTAAAGCGCGCGAAATGTCTCCCGCCTGATAGGCGAAGACCGCGTCTTCAAACGTCGGGGAATAAGGTTTGGATGTGTCGCCAAGCGGCGCGCTATTGTTTGGCGCAATCTGAGCGTGAACATTTACGGCGCAGAGTGAGAGGCACACAGCTGCGAGAGTTGCAACACAGCGGCCGCTGGCCCGTCCGGGAAGGCCCACACGCCCGAGGATACGGCGATGAAGTCGGCGCCCGCTTCTATCACGCTTTGTGCGTTGCTCACATTGATCCCGCCAATTGCGACGGATGGTATTTCGACGGCTTCGCTCCACCACTCTAACATCTCCAAATCGGCGCGGAATTTGGGGTCCTTGGTTGTCGTTTCGAAGAACGCTCCAAAGGCCACATAATCTGCGCCTGACATTGCGGCCTGAAAGGCCAATTCACGTGAATTATGACATGTCACGCCAATAATTGCATCCTCGCCAAGCAGTTCTCTGGATGAATAATAGTCCATGTCATCTTGCCCAATATGCGCCCCGTCTGCTTTGCAGGCTTCAACCAAGTCCGGACGATCATTTATCAGAACTTCCGTGCCATGTTTGTGCGCGATCGGGACAATAATATCCGCCGCATGAATGAGGTCTAAATCCTCCAAGCCTTTGAGCCTGATTTGTAGGCAAGCCACGGGCGCGGCTGCGAGGGCGGCGTCCAGTGTTTTTGCAAACGCTGCGAGGTCGTCAATTTCAGGCGGCGTAATCAGGTAAAGCTGACATGGCGTTGGTTTTTTTGACATTAGAGGAGCCTCGCGCCATTGGGGACATTGCTGTCCGGACTGAAAAGAATAACCTCTTCATTTTCATTATGAAAACCGAGGGTCAAAACCTCTGACATAAAAGGACCAATTTGTCTTGGCGGAAAATTCACGACGGCGGCCACCTGTTTCCCGACGAGTCCCTCAGGCGTGTATTTCGCGGTGATTTGCGCAGAAGATTTTTTCACGCCAATATCCGGTCCAAAATCGATCTTGAGTTTGATCGCAGGTTTACGGGCTTGCGGGAAGTCGCTCGCTTCGACGATAGTGCCGGTGCGAATATCTATTTTCAAAAAGGTCTCGAAGTCTGTTAGGGCCGTGTTTGTCATAGGGGCGTTATGGCATGCTGCACATTTCGGACAAGTGGAAATGCAGCGAAATTTGGAGGGTTTATGGCGATACATAAAGCGGGGTGCCATTGCGGCGTCGTTCAGTTCGAGTTTGAAGCGCCGTCCCAAATGAGCGTCACACATTGCAACTGCTCCATGTGCAATATGACGGGCTATCAACACGTCTTTGTGCCGCAGGACGCGCTCACTTTCGTCTCAGGACGAGAGAGACTCACAACTTACACATTCAATACACATGCGGCGCAGCACTATTTTTGCGAAGTTTGCGGGGTGAAGCCGCTCTATGTTCCACGCTCTCATCCCGAGAGCTATAGTGTGAACTTGCGATGTATTTCGCCGGGAACGCTAAAGGTTAGCGGCGTTATTGATTTTGACGGTCAAAACTGGGAAGCTAATATAGAGGATCTGCAAACCCAGACCGGATCTCGAAGGTGATCTCTATGCGCAAAAGTATATTTGTTTTATTCCTGATGGGGCTCAGCTTCGCACTTGGCATGATGGCGGTTCGAGCGTTTCCAAGCGGTGCAGGGCTCAATACCAAACATTTGGCCCAAGAGCAGGCGGCGATTAGGGAAACACTGCAAGCCCAAAGCGCCGCATGGAGCCGCGGCGACGTGGAGCGGTTTATGGAAGACTACTGGAAGTCCGATGACTTGCGTTTTGCGTCGGGCGGAACAGTAAAATATGGCTGGCAAACAACGCTTGACCGTTACAAGGCGCGTTACCCGGATCGCGCTACCATGGGCGAACTTGAATTTTCAGATTTGAATGTGGAAATGCTGTCAGCGGACCATGCACTGGTTTTTGGTCGTTGGACGTTGAAACGCGAGGCCGACATGCCAACAGGACTGTTTACTCTGCATCTGGCAAAAATGTCCGGAGATTGGGTGATCGTGAGCGATCACACCTCTTCCGCCTAGGCGGCAAACTCCGCGTCGCTATAGCCCTGATAATAAAGCGCGGTCGTCAGATCCGAGTGATTAATCGCGCAATGGGCGGCGGCGGCGACAGCAGGTTTGGCGTAGTATGCGATGCCAAGTCCCGCCGCTGTAATCATCGCCAGATCATTGGCCCCGTCGCCGATGGCGATCGCTGCCGCGGGTCCGCCCATATCTTCGCTGTGGGCGATAAGGGCTTCAAGTTTGGCTTCTCGTCCTAGAATGGGGTGGCCGACTTTCCCGCTCAGGGCCTGTCCCTGTTCCAGAAGTGTATTGGCTTGGTGTGCGTCAAAGCCTGCTTGTTCGGCAATGCGCCCGGTGAAGAAAGTAAAGCCTCCAGAGACAATTACCGTCTTCGCGCCGTTGGCTTTCATAGTTTGGGCGAGGGTGCGTGCCCCTTCATTCAGGCGAATGCGCTCATCAAAGCAGGTCTGCAGGGCGCTAAGAGGCAGGTCTTTTAAAAGGCCCACGCGCTCTGTCAGGGCGCCGTCAAAGTCGATTTCTCCGCGCATCGCGCGTTCTGTAATAGCGCTGACCCGGTCTTTGACCCCAGCAAAATCGGCGAGTTCGTCGATGCACTCCTGACCGATTAGGGTCGAGTCCATATCGCAGATCAAAAGTGAGCGTTTTCGCCCTTCATGGGGTTGTACGCAGACATCTGCGGTGATGCCGATGTCTTTAAGGCGGCTGATAATGCTGGCCTGCGTCAGGTTTCGGTCATCTGTCAACAGGCTGCCATCAAACGCTTTGCCGCTTGAGAGGGTGCGGACGTTTCCAAGATGCGAAAGTGCGGCCCGCGCCTTGTCAAAGCTCACATCGTCTTTTTTAGCAAGGACAAGTGTGACCGAGTGGTCTATAGGTGCTGGCATGGCGGTGAATCCCTAATATGAAACCTGTGCTGTGTATTGCAGGGCCGACGGCCAGCGGCAAGAGCGCTTGGGCGATTGATGTCGCGAAAAAGCACGACGGCGAAATTATCAACGCCGATTCCATGCAGGTTTATACGGATTTGCAAATTCTATCGGCGCGGCCCACGGAGGCCGAGATGGAGAATGTTCCTCATCATCTTTTTGGGCACATTGACGGGGAGGTGCGCTATTCAACCGGGCATTGGGTGCGGGAGGTCATGCCGCAAATTGAGGCGTGCAGGGCGCGCGGCAAAACCCCCGTCCTTGTCGGCGGCACGGGACTTTATTTTCGCGCGCTTACTGTGGGGCTTGCCCATGTCCCGCCGCCGACAGAGGATGGCCGTCTCGCGGCCCAAACTTTACTGGACGACGATATCGCGTGCCTGCGCGCCGAAGCCGAGCGC
Organism: Maricaulaceae bacterium; assembly: GCA_048268905.1. Classification (GTDB taxonomy): domain Bacteria; phylum Pseudomonadota; class Alphaproteobacteria; order Caulobacterales; family Maricaulaceae; genus JACOMS01. The sequence continues at coordinate 170,984 of JBLWUN010000002.1, forward strand.
CTTGATCCCATCGCTACGGCGCGGGTGCTCGGGAATGACCCGCAGCGGCTTTTTCGGATTGTGAGTGTTGCGCTTGGGACGGACAAACCCCTTAGCCTCTGGCAGGCGGAGACAAAACCGTTGCTACGGCCCGGATCTTGGACGGGGGCGATCCTTCTTCCCGAGAGAGCAGCGCTATATGAACGGATTAATAAGCGGTTCGATATGATGATGTCTATGGGGGGAATGGACGAGATTGTCCGCGTGCATGAAAGAGGCCTTCCTCGCGACTTGCCGATGATGAAGGCGATTGGCTTGCCGCCGCTCATCGCGCATTTGGAGGGTAAATTATCCTTTGAAGAAGCGCTGTTCGAGGCAAAACGTGACACCCGGCGCTTTGCCAAGCGGCAGTTTACGTGGTTTCGGGGCCAATCCGAAGGATGGCATTGCGTGAGTAGCGCGTGTGAAACGGTCTTTCTTTAGTATAATTTTGCGCAAATTAGGGTTTGACCTTTTGTTTGAGGTAAAATATTCTCCAATTGCTTCTTATTAGGAGCAGTCATGCGCAAACTTACCAGATTTGGTACGGCACTTTTCGATATTTATCGATTAGTGCTTTTTTTTGTGTGGTTTCTAACTGCAATTTAAGCCATTGGTTTCTTTCATCTGTCATCTTTTCGCGGTATGCGAGGGCAGTTAGCTGAGAGTAACCTGTGGCCAAGTTTCCGCATTTTTTAACGCATATGGATAATGAAGCGCGGCGAGCCGTGCTTGTCGTCGTCCTTATGTTTGCTTTGGTTCTCTTCATTCTGACCATCGGCAAGTCATCGCTCACAATGGACGAGGGCGCCTACCGGCAATGGTTTGCCGCGATCAGCGAATCTCCATGGGCTGTGCCTATCGTCATTCTCACATTTATTGGCGCAGCATTTATCGGTGTTCCGCAGTGGGCTTTAATTGCCGGGGCGATTTTGGCATTTGGGCCGTTTTATGGTTCAATATATTCTTGGTGCGCGACAATGATTTCTGCATCTCTGAATTTTTGGCTGGGACGCTGGGTTGGTGCTGAACGGCTCAAGCGTTTTGGCGGAGATCTGGTCAACCGGATTATAGGGGTGGTTCGCAGGAATGGTTTCGTGACCAGTTTTGCTGTCAGGTTTGTGCCGACGGGACCCTTCGTTCTTGTGAACATGGCGGCGGGAGTTTCGGGGATGAAATTCCTTATGTTTTTTGCGGGAACGGCGCTAGGGATTGTACCGAAAATTCTCATTGTCGGACTTCTCGCGCAAGGCGTCGTCTCGGGGGCGCAAGGTGACCGACTCATGCTTGGGTTTGTTCTTTTGGCGCTATTATTTGTGGGCGTTATGTTGATTGCTCGGCGGCGATTAAAGCGGCACGTAGATTTGGGCGCTGTAACTGCTAAAAATGTCAATGAATAAGAGCATTTGATGGATAGTTGCTTGCAATTTTTCCATTCACTCTTCAAATAGACACGCAGTAAGATTCATATGTTGCTGTCGTTTCCTGAATCATCAAACGATAGCGCGCCGCAAAATTAGGACGCCCGCCATGTTATCCTCTCTCCTTGGGATATTTTCATCTGATATAGCCATTGACCTCGGTACCGCCAACACGCTTGTGTACGTCAAGGGGCGGGACATTGTGTTGAACGAACCCTCGGTTGTTGCGTATTCTTTGAAAAATGGCCGTAAGGTTGTTCATGCGGTTGGGGCGGATGCGCGGATGATGTTGGGCCGTACGCCCGGCAACATCGAGGCTATTCGTCCGATGAAAGATGGCGTGATCGCCGATTTCGAAGTGGCGGAAGCGATGATCGAACACTTCATTAGAAAAGTTCACAACCGCAAATCTTTCGTGAATCCTCAAGTTGTGATTTGTGTGCCTTCTGGCGCGACAGCCGTCGAGAAGCGCGCCATTCACCAAAGTGCTCAACAAGCCGGTGCGCGGCGTGTTTATTTGATCCAAGAGCCGATGGCCGCCGCGTTAGGGGCCGGGCTACCCATTCACGAGCCCGCGGGTTCGATGGTGGTCGATATTGGCGGCGGGACGACGGAAGTCGCGGTTCTGTCGCTGGATGGTATTGTTTACTCGCGCTCTGTGCGGGTCGGGGGCGATAAAATGGATGACGCCATCATTCAATATGTCCGCCGCACAACCAATCTTTTAATTGGCGAAATGAGCGCGGAAAAAGTCAAAAAGGAAATCGGTTCCGCGACAATGCCGATGGACAATGAAGGCATGACCGTACAGATTAAAGGGCGTGATTTGATGAATGGCGTGCCGCGCGAAATTCGCGTGACGGAAGCCATGATTGCTGAGAGTTTGGCTGAACCGGTTGAGCAAATTGTTGAAGCCGTGAAAAACGCCCTCGAGGCAACGCCGCCTGAATTGGCCGCCGACATCGTCGATAAGGGCATTATGCTCACGGGCGGTGGTGCGCTTTTGCGTAATCTCGATACCGAGCTTCGCAACCGAACCGGACTACCTGTTTCTATCGCGGATGATCCGCTATCATGCGTGGTGCGCGGGTCTGGCGCTGTTGTCGAAAATTTGAAAAAATGGAAGAGCGTGCTCGAAAGCGGTGTATAGGCTTTTTCGCGCGGCCTCATAAGCTATGGTCGATAAATCCTTATGGCAAGAATAGGCGGAAACAGTCCAAGACGTCGCCGAATTCGGGGGCGCATTGTCTTCGTTTTTTTGATACTGGTTTCGATTATTATCTTCTTTTCCGGGCAAGCAAATGATGGCTTGCTCAACCGAACCAAGACCGGTGCTGAAGATGTGACGTCGCCAGTCCTGACCTATTTGACGATGCCCGTGCGAGGCTTTGAAAATGTGGTCGATGATATTCGAGACCGTATGCGGGCGCACTCGGAAAACAAATATCTTAGACTTGAATTAGCGCGCCTGTCTGACATTGAAGCGCGCGCCAATGCGCTGACAATTAAGCTCTCGCGGTTTGAAACAATATTAAATGTTGACGTGTCTTCGGGTATCCCGGAGCAAAAAATTGCAGCCCGCGCGGTGTCTGAAAATAATGGCCCTTTTGTGCGCTCGGCATTGATCAATGCGGGGGCCTCGAAAGGTATCAAAAAGGGATACAGCGTGATGACCGCGGATGGACTGCTTGGGCATGTGGTTCGGGTCGGTAAAAATTCGGCGCGCGTGCTACGGCTTGAAGATTTGAATAGCCGTATTTCCGTTATGACAGTCCGTTCGCAAGCTCGGGCGATCTTAACTGGCGACAATACACCATTCCCAAAGCTGTTCTATACAGCGGAAGGCGATGACTGGGCGGATGGTGATAGTGTCATTACCTCCGGCGATGATGGCGTGTTGCCTCAAGGTTTACCGATTGGGTATGTCAAGACGGACGGGCGCGGCGACCGCCGCGTGCATTTGTATGTGAATAGAAATCACGTGGATTGGGTGTGGGTCTATCCCTATGACAGCACGCCTCTTCCCGAAGACGAGCCTGTTGACGTGCCGATTGACGGCGCGGTCGAGACCGAGAACGTGCCTGTGGACAGTGCGGCGCCGGGGCAGCCCCAGTGAGTGAATTTGGAGAAAGCGCGAATATTGCCAAGTCTAGAAGCTTGGCCCTTCAAGGCGTGTTGATGGGCGTTGTCCTAGCGCTGTTCTCGATGATTTCAATTAGCGCCGCAAGGCTCGAAACCACGCTTGCTTTTTTGCCGCTTATGGCGATTTTCCTGTGGCCGAGGGGCGCCTCTCGGACGTTGTCGGGTTTGGGTGTTTTTGTGGTAGGCCTCCTTGTTGATATATTGGTGGGGGGACCGTTGGGGCTTTGGGCCCTTATCTATTTGTGCGAGTTTGCCCTCCTCAACCCCGATGAACGCGCGCGGGATATAGGTTTTCGCGAACTCTGGCTGCGGTTTGCAACGTGGGTCGGATTGACCGCAGTCCTTATCTCCGTTTTGGGACGTTTTTTTATTGCGGGCGCAACCGCCATATGGCCGTTAGTGGCGCAAGGCTTGACGGCCATCATTTTGTTCCCTGCGATCTATTTAGTGCATCAAATCATCACCCGAATATTTGGCGATGATGATGATGCGGGGTTTAGCTGGTGAGTGAACAGGCCAATACGCCGATGCTAACCCGCCGGGTTGCCTTGATGGGAGCTGGCGGCGCAGCTGTGGCCGGTGTGCTGATTAGCCGACTATATTATCTGCAAGTGACGCGCGCCGAAGATTATACGGTGTTGTCAGAGAATAATCGTTTCAACTTTAATATCATTGTTCCATCGCGTGGCCGGATATTTGACCGAAACGGTGAGGCGCTGGCCATAAATAAGCAAGATTACCGCGTGATCGTCGTGCCCGAGCAAATTAAAGACTTGAAGGGCACATTGACGAAGATATCGGAAATTGTCCCGCTGTCAGATCGCAAAATGGCCCACATCATTCAAGACGCGCGAGAGCATGCGAGTTTTGTTCCGATACTTGTGGAAGACCATCTGGATTGGACGACATTTTCAACACTCAATTTGCGTACGCCTGAATTTCCGGGGGTTATCCCTGAAGTGGGGGAAGGCCGATCCTATCCCCACAATGGATTATTCTCCCACGTCCTGGGTTATGTTGGCCGGGCAGGGGCGCGCGATATTGAAAACGATAAAGACCCGCTCCTGCGGCAACCGACGTTTCGCATTGGCAAAACAGGCGTCGAAGCCGCTGAAGAAAAGCGCCTGCGCGGCAAGGCTGGGCAACTGAAGGTGGAAGTGAACGCTGTTGGCCGTGTTGTGAGAGAGTGGCCGGACCGCAAGGACGAGGCCACACCCGGTCAAGATGTTTACCTGACGCTTGATTCTGAATTGCAATCTTATGCAGCGGAGCTTTTTGAGGATGATAGCGGCGGCGCGGCCGTCGTGGATGTTATGACGGGCGAGCTGCGGACATTGCTCTCCATGCCCACATTTGACGGCAACCTGTTTGTTTCAGGTCTGACACAAGCCGAAATGGACCGCATGAATGATGACGAGAAGCGGCCGCAATTCAATAAGGTAATTGGCGGTGGTTACCCTCCAGCCTCGACCTTCAAGATGGTGGTTATGCTCGCGGCGCTCGAGCAGGGCGTCGTTAACCCGAGAGAGAAAATTTTCTGTTCAGGCAAGATGGAAGTCGGGAACCGTGACTTTCATTGTTGGTCACGGCGTGGACATGGTGCCATGGACCTTCGAGATTCGCTGAAGCATTCTTGCGACGTCTATTATTATGAAATGGCGCAGCGGCTTAAGATGGAAGATATTGCCAGTGTCGCGGAACGATTAGGTTTGGGGCAAACATATGAGTTGGGCGTCGCCGGGCAATCGGCGGGCATCGTTCCGACACCTGATTGGAAACGCAAACGCCTCGGGCAGGGATGGCGGGCCGGTGACTCCCTTAACGCCTGTATCGGGCAGGGATTCGTTCTCGCAACGCCGTTGCAACTGGCGGTCATGGGGGCCCGGATCGCGAATGGACGAAAGGCTGTGTCGCCAAATTTGATCATTGGTGAAGAAGCTCCTGTCTTTGCGGATTTGGATATTGACCCGCAGCATCTCTGGTTGGTGCAAAAAGCCATGTGGTCGGTTTGTGAAGAGCCCGGCGGCACTGCCTACCGCTATGACGGCCTCGGGATAAAGAATGTCGATATGGCTGGAAAAACAGGCACAGGGCAGGTGCGTGGTATTTCCACAAGCGAGCGCCGAGAGGGCGTGGTGCATAACCGCGAACTACCTTGGAAGCTGCGTGATCATTCTATTTTCGTCGGCTACGCCCCGTTTGCTGCGCCGAGATTTGCCGCGGGGGTTATCGTTGAGCATGGCGGTTCAGGCGCCGTGCGCGCCGCAAATATTGTGCGCGCACTGCTCAAACGGGCGCTCGAACGGGACGGATTCGCTGATCATGCGGATATGGGTATCATGCAGACAGGTGCACCGCTGTGAGTATGCTCAATAATACGTCAAATTTTCAATCCAAGCTCTTTGAGGTCAACTGGATATTACCCGCCCTTATTTATGTGATCGGCGCGATTGGCGTGGCGATGATCTACGCGGCAACGGACGGCGTTTGGGACCACGGCGCGCAGCAGCACCTGATCCGGCTGATCGTCGCGGGGATCATGATGTTTATGGTCGCAATGATCGATATTCGCGTCTGGTATCATTTGGCATATCCGATCTACTTTTTGGCACTTCTGGCTTTGCTGGGCGTGGATTTGATGGGGATTGAAGTCAACGGATCGCAGCGCTGGTTGGAGATCCCTCTTATTGGGCGGCGTTTTCAGCCCTCCGAGATCATGAAGCTCGCGATCGTGCTTGCACTTGCGCGGTATTATCATGACCTGTCGTCTTGGCGTGTGTCACATATTTCCGGTATTGTTGGCGCGCTTTTGCTGATTGGACTTCCAACCCAATTTATCCTTCGTCAGCCAGATTTGGGCACAACATTACTTTTGGGGGCAACCGGCGTTTCTATAGTCTTCTTGGCTGGCATTAACTGGCGCGTTGTGCTTTCGGCGGGGGTTGCGGCGTCGATCATTGGGCCGCTCTTTTATATCTTTGGGTTAAAGGACTATCAGCGAGCGCGGATCAATACATTTTTTGATCCATCCAATGATCCGACGGGCGCGGGATACCATATCATCCAATCGAAAATTGCACTCGGCAGCGGCGGGATTTCGGGCAAAGGCTTCATGAACGGCACCCAGAGACAGCTTGAATATGTTCCCGAAAACCGTACGGATTTTATCTTCACGGTGATTGGCGAAGAATTTGGCCTTATCGGCGGGCTTGTGACCATCGGGCTCTATATGGCCCTGTTGGCGCTCTGTATCTGGCTTGCGCTGCAGTGCAAACAGGTGTTCTCCAGATTGATGATTTTGGGCCTGACGGTCACGTTTGCGCTGTATGTGTTTATCAACCTTGCGATGGTTATGGGATTAGCGCCCGTGGTTGGCGTGCCGCTGCCCCTGATTTCATATGGCGGGACGGTTATACTCGCCGTGATGTTCGGCTTCGGATTGATTTTGTCCGCGCATTTACACCGCCAAAGTGAATTGCCCCGCGCAGGGCGATAATTGAGAATAATAAGGTCGAACTTTTCTCAGACAAAGGGTTTGCAAACTTGACCTTGCGCGGGTTCGAATAGAGTGTAAAAACAACAAAAAATAATTTTGGGGGTCTTCATGGCTACAGTTTCGAGTGTCGGTACGGCGCAATGGTCGTCTAAATTTGCCTTTATCATGGCAGCGGTTGGCTCGTCGGTCGGTCTTGGTAATTTATGGCGTTTCTCTGCCGAGCTTGGTACAAATGGTGGGGCCGCGTTCTTGGTGGTTTACATCGCTTGTATTTTGTTTGTCGGTATTCCTGTTCTCATGAGTGAATATATCATTGGACGCGCCGGTCAGGCCGCCAGCGCGGTTGGATCTTCAAACGATCTCGCAGAGCGCAGCGGTGTGTCAAAGGGATGGACGGCAGGCGCGTGGTTCGGGATGATCGCATCTTTCTTGATCGTCTCATTTTACTGCGTCGTCGCGGCATGGGTGCTGAATTATCTTGTGCGTTTCCTCGGGAATTCATTCCACGCTGAAACGCCTGAGGCGATCGCGCAGCAATTCCCTAAAATGTTAAGTGACCCGATTGGCGTGATGCCATATTTCCTTTTCTTTGCGGGGGCTACGATTTGGCTCGTGTCTCGCGGTGTGAACAAAGGGATTGAAACGGCGGCACGTTTGTTAATGCCGATCTTTTTCGTGCTTCTGTTTTGTTTGGCCCTTTACTCGATTATTACAGGTCTTGAATCTGGAGGGACGGCGCAGGCGCTCTCTTTCATGTTCACGCCTGATTTTTCCAAGATTAATGCGGAAGTTGCTGTTTCGGCCTTGGGGCAAGCCTGTTTTTCAATTGGTATCGGTAACGCCATTATGATCACTTACGGGTCCTATTTGCCCAAAGACGTCAGCATTCCTAAAGCGGCGGTGACTGTGAGTGTGGTCGATACGCTGGTGGCTATCACGGCAGGTCTTGCAATTTTTCCAATCGTTTTCACGCATAATCTCGATTTCAGTGCGGGTGCGGGCATTTTCTTCCAGACATTGCCAACGGCGTTGGCTGATTATTGGTACATTGGCGCGGCGTTCTTTTTCTTGGCTTTCTTTGCCGCGATTACGTCGTCTGTGTCATTGCTAGAGCCGAGCGTGGCGTTTGTGGCCGAGAAGTTCAATCTTACGAAATTTAAGGCCGCGTGGCTTACGGGGGCCGCAATTACGGTGCTCGGTTTTGGTTCTTTGTTCTCGTCTGAGTTCTTTGATTTCATCGATACGGGACTGGCTGGCCCGATCCTTGCTCCGTTGTCAGCGTTGCTGATTGTTCTGTTTACAGGATGGCGCTTGAAGAAAGCCATCGTGAGTGCGGAAATTAGCGGTGACGGCGAAGCTATTGGACGCTTTGTCATGTTCTTTGTGCGCTGGGTTGCGCCAGTGTTTATGGGCGTTGTGCTCGTCTTGGGCGTCTGGGACAGATACTTCGCGCAAATGTTTGGCGCTTAACGATAAAAACTCATCGCGAATATTAAAAAGGCTTCATTGTGTGGGTGAAGCCTTGTTAAATTGACGCCTGTCAAATATGGCAGGGTTCAGACATTGTTCAGATGTTAACCAATATAGGCTGAACATATCACACGCCGCCCTTAATTGGCGGCTCTATAGGACCAAGGGGGTTTAATGCGCTTTTCGCATTTCGTCATATGTGCCGCGATCCTGCCGTTATCGGCCTGCGCGACAGTTGACCTTGCCGATATGACCCCGGCTGCAAAACAGACCGTCCAGCCCGTTCATGAGAACGTCGTCATTCGGGCCACAGAAGCTCTTACAGCCAAGTTCACACAAGCAGGCTGGAGCGAGCCCGTTGACCCGGATCGTTTTAAAAAGGCCGCTAACTTTCTTCTTCGGGGTATTTCCAGCCTCGAGGTCGACACGGATGTCTCTTATGCCGGGAAGGCGAAGAGCCTGACGGTGGTGAGATCTGATATTTCCGTCGCGACGGCTGAGGTCAGCAAGGTTGTCAAAGCCGCTGAAGTCTATCTCGATATGTCGTCAGAGGATGATGACTTGAGAGAAGAACTTAAAAGCCTTGAAAAGGCGATGTCATCATGCCGCAAGTCTGAATTGATGTTTAAGCGCGCCTTGGAAAATGTCGGTGTTGAGAAAACAGACGCCGAACTTCAAAACGCTGAGCTCGCGATGAACGCTCTGCGCGACGTCACCAATATTTATGGTGAGCGCGTTCGCGCCAAGCGTACCCGCTTGTTTGAGTTTACGTCCTAGGCCGAGAACTGCTCGCGAAGGATTTTTTCATCCAGCGCGTGATCGGCGTCGAATAGAAGTGTGAGCTTACACTGGACGTCCTGCTTTATAGTCACCCGCGTGATGTTCCTGATTTCATAGCTGTCAGCCGTTGCACTTAGTGGCCGTTTTTCCGGATCCATGTTTTCAAAAACAACTTCTGCCTGCGCTTTGAGGAGCGCGCCGCGCCAGCGTCTGGGACGAAAGGCGCTAATAGGGGTGAGGGCCAATATCTCCGCTCCGAGCGGTATAACCGGTCCATGGGCAGAGAGATTGTAGGCTGTGGAGCCAGCGGGGGTCGCGACGAGGACGCCGTCCGCAATCAACTGGCCGAGACGCTCGCGTCCGTCGACGATGATTTTAATATGTGCGGCCTGACGCGTTTGTCGAAACAGGGCCACTTCGTTGAAAGCGAGCTCTTCGAATGTGCCGCCCGTTGCTTCAGCCGTCATTTTTAGAGGATGAATGGTGGCGGGCATGGCATTGTTTAGCCGCTCTATAAGGTCTTCTTCATGAAAGTCGTTGAGGAGAAATCCAATTGTGCCTTTGTTCATGCCGTAAATAGGTAGGCCGCGACGAATAAGCGTGATGTGGCGACGAAGCGTCTCAAGCATGAAGCCGTCGCCACCAAGGGCAATGATAACATCCGCGTCCGCTGCGTCATGATTGCCGTAACGTTCAATCAAGAAACGCTTTGCGGATTGGGCGTCCGTGCGCTGGCTGGCCATAAAGGCAAGCTTCTTGTATGTCTTCGAACTTTGCGTCATGGAGCTCAATCCTTTCTGGAGCGGCAATGTCGTTCAGAGCTATCAACTTGTAAACCAAATATTTGTAGTCGTGGCCTAAGAGGGTCTGCAAAGCGCGGTTTTGCGTGCTTTTAATGATGTTCACATTACGTTCCTGTAATTGTGTGTCGTTTTTAAAATATGGGCGTGAAAACACGTAATTATGCTTAATTTTTCACTAAATTGGCATTGTATCCCATAAAATCCCATGGTATCCCAAAAATAGGCTGTATTTCCAGCTGCTGGGGATGATCGTGTTTTTATCAACCGTCACAAATAATCTTGATGCCAAAGGCCGTGTGTCGGTGCCTGCTGAATTTCGGGCGGAAGTTGCCGAGAGCGGTTTTGACGGAATCGTCGTTTGGCCAAGTTTCGAGGGCGACTATCTGGAAGGCGGCAGTATGGCGCTGTTGGAGAAATTGCAGCGCTCTTTAGACCGCGTTGATTATTACGACGAAGGCCGGCTCGTCTTGGAGCGCTCTATTTTTGCGGAAAGCCGCCGCCTTGCATTTGATAGTGGTGGCCGCGTTACAATGCCCAAGGAATTCTCTGAACATGCGGGGCTTAACGGCAAGGTTCATTTTGTCGGGCTTGGCGGACGTTTTGAGATTTGGAATCCTGATGCCTACCAAAGCAAAGTTGCCGAAGTGCGGCGCATCGCGCGTCAGCACCGAAACCGCCTAACGTCTGTCGGCGTGAGTGACGCGGGAGGGGCGGCGTGAAGCACTATCCTGTTATGTTGCCGGAAATATTGGACGCGATCGCGCCGAAAGATGGCGAGGTCTATATTGACGGCACATTCGGAAATGGCGGTTACAGTGAAGCCTTGTTGAAGGCTGCAAATTGTCATGTGATCGGACTGGATCGCGACGAAAACGTCCGGCCACGCGCGGCTGAGCTGAAAATGATATATGGGGGGCGGTTCGAGCTGAGGGAAACCCGTTTTTCTCAAATGGCAGAGCTTGAGGGTCTTCCCGAGATAGACGCTGTGGTCCTTGATATTGGCGTGTCCTCCATGCAGCTCGATCAGGCAGAGCGAGGGTTTTCGTTTATGCGGGCCGGGCCACTGGATATGCGAATGAGCGCGTCTGGTCCAACGGCGGCCGATGCTGTTAATAATCTCGACATGTCCGACCTCATTCGCATTTTTAAAGTTTACGGCGAAGAGCGCCGCGCGCGGCGCGCGGCAGAGTTTATTGTTCGCGCCCGCGAGGACGCACCTATTACGTCCACGGACGAACTCGCAAGCCTTATTGAGAAAGCGCTGGGACGGTCCGGTAAAATTCATCCGGCCACGCGGGTATTTCAGGCACTTCGGATTTTCGTGAATGATGAACTGGGTGAACTTTATCGGGGTCTTTGCGCGGCTGAAAAACTCTTGAAGCCGGGCGGGCGCTTGGTCGTTGTTTCTTTTCATTCGCTCGAAGATCGTATTGTGAAGCAATTCTTGCGCGCGCGTGCGGATGTGAAGTCAACGGGGTCGCGCTATCTGCCAGAACGTGATGTATCTGGGCCTGAGCAAAGTTTTAAGGTGATGACCCGCTCTGTGGCTAAGCCGTCAGACGCGGAATTGGCTGAAAACGTCCGGTCGCGTTCGGCGCGCCTTCGCGCCGCTGTTAGAACCGGCGCTCCCGTTTTTGAGACGGAGGAAAGTGGCCTGCCGCAAGTTCCGCACATCGAAGATTTTGGGTGGGCGGCATGACTTACTATCCGGGGCAATCGAAAACGTCGCGCCATGTCGCTTTTGGCGTTATGCTTGTAATCGGGATCACGCTGACGGTTGCGCTTTTTTATGTGAAAACACGGGCGCAATCTGCGAAAGCGGAAGCGAGCCGATTAGAGGGGCTTGTGGCGTCTGAAAAGGCGGCATTGAATGTTTTGAAAGCTGAAATTGCTTACTTGGAAAGCCCTGATCGCGTAAGCCGCCTCGCACGGAGAGAACTGGGCTTGCAGCCGATGAGCGCGGCTCAAATCATACGTCCAGAGGATATTGCGGCGCGTTTCCCGCTTCGTGATGAACGCGAGCCGGCGGGTGAGCCCAATGAGTAGCCCGTCATACAATACTGACACACCTATGCGCCGTCAGATGCAGGTTGCGGATAGTGAATTTGCGGCTGTTTCCGAAGGCCGTATTCGCATTCGCATTGGCGCTTTTATTTTCCTTTTTGCGCTATTAGTTGCGATTATTCGGCTTGGCGAAGTGTCGCTTTTCAGCGGCACCGTTAATGGTTGGTCAAACGGGGGAAGTCAGGTCGCATCGCGTGCTGATATTGTGGACCGAAATGGGCAAGTCATGGCGACAACCCTTGCCACTTATGCTTTATATGCAAAGCAGCGCTACGTTTGGGATGCGGACGAGACGGCGGCGGCGTTGACGAAGGTTTTCCCGAGTCTTGATTATGACGATGTTAAAGCCAAGCTGTCCAAGAGGGCTGATCAAGTTCTTATTCGGCGCGGGCTGACACCTAAAGAGCGCCAATCTGTTTTCCGCTTAGGTTTGCCGGGCCTCATTTTTGAAGTCGAGCCGCAAAGAGTTTATCCGCACGGGCACTTGGCGTCCCATATTGTTGGCTTTACCGATGTTGATATGAAGGGGCTTGGCGGGGCAGAGCAAGCATTTGACGAGCGCCTTAGCGCGGAGAACGCTCCGAGCACCGTTCTTTCTTTGGATTTACGTGTTCAAAATGCTCTGACAGAAGAACTCGCGGCCGGACTTAAGAAATTTAAGGCCAATACGAATGCCGGCATTGTTCTAAATATGAAAACGGGCGAGATTTTGGCAATGGCATCTTTGCCAAACTTTGACCCCAATGCTCCCAGCACAACTTCGCCGCAAAATAAATATAATCATGCCTCAATGTCCACCTACGATTTGGGTTCCGTATTTAAGCCAATAACAATGGCGATGGCACTTGATGAAGGACTGACAGATTTGAAAGAGAAGTTTCCAGTACAAGACCCGCTTTTGGTCCGTGATAAATATATTCGCGATGACCACCCAAGCCAGGTTCCTATGGCGATGCCAGAGATTTTGGCACATAGCTCTAACCGCGGGACGGCCATGATGGCTATTCGCGGCGGCGGTGACATGCAAAAGCGCTTTCTGCGCAAGCTTGGGCTATTTGACCGCGTGCCAATTGAACTGCGTGAGAGCGCGCTTCCGCAGGTGCAGTCCGAATGGCAAGATATTACGACGGTCACGGTGTCTTATGGTCACGGAATTTCCGTCACGCCGTTGGCTCTCGCGGTCGCCATTGGTGCGTTGCTCAATGATGGTGTCTATGTCACGCCCACGCTTTTGAAACGCGACGCGGCGAATATGGCCGAGGGGCGGCGTGTGATTGCGTCCGAAACCTCCCAGACTTTGCGCGATCTTATGCGTTATGTTGTGACCGACGGCACGGGCCGGAACGCCGATGTTAAAGGGTATGGCGTGATGGGCAAAACGGGAACAGCCGACAAACCGAGCGGTGATGGATATGACGAGCGGCGCCTTGTATCGTCTTTCGTCTCCGCCTTCCCGTACGAAGACCCCACCTATGTTGTGATGATTACTTATGATGAGCCGAAGGGTTTGAAGGAAACATACGGGTTTGCAACGGCGGGCTGGAACGCGGCTCCGACAACAAAGAACGTGATCGAACGCATTGCGCCTATGCTGGCGGTAAAACCGCGCTACGAGGTTATGCCCAGCCTTGCGGCGCTTGATACGGAGGTGTTGCAGTGAAACTCTCCACACTTGTTGCGCCGATAGTCGCGCCGGATACGGAAATTACCGCCCTGACGTCTGACAGCCGCGCGGTGGAGCCCGGCACTTTATTTGCGGCCCTTCCTGGGTTCAAAGCAGATGGCCGCGACTTCATCCAAAGTGCGATTGATAATGGCGCGAGCGCTATTCTCTCGACCCCGGGTCTTAAAGACATTTCTGTGCCTTACGTGGCCTGCGAAAACCCGCGTCTTCTATATAGCCAAATCGCCGCCAAGCTTTATGCGGGGCAGCCCGAGACCTTGGTCGCGATGACAGGGACAAATGGGAAAAGCTCAACCGTGGATTTTCTTCGTCAGATCTGGAGCTTTGCGGGTCTGAAAGGTGCATGTTTTGGGACGCTTGGGATACAATCGCCAAGCGGATATCGCCCGTTGACACATACGACCCCGGACGCTGTCGCTTTGCATCAAACGCTGTCCGGCCTCGCCGCAGAAGGTGTGACGCATGTGGGTATGGAAGCGTCCAGCCACGGGCTGAAGCAGTACCGCCTTGACGGGGTGAAGGTCAGTGCCGCGGGATTTTCAAACCTCACGCAAGATCATTTTGACTATCATCCAGATGAAGAAGACTACTTCGCGGCGAAAGCACGGCTCTTTATGGAGCTTACGCCCGCAGATGCGCCCGTCGTTATCAATGTGAACGATCCTTATGGGCAGCGCCTTGCGCAGATGTGCGCGTCCCGGGGACAATCGGTCATGCGCGTGGGGTGGAGCGGTGAAGATATTCGCATTGATGAAGTCATGCCCCGCGCCTCTAGCCAAGAGCTAGATCTTGTCATCATGGGCAAGCGCCATCACGTGATTTTGCCCCTTGCCGGTGAATTTCAAGCCTTGAACGCGGTTTGCGCGCTTGGGCTGGCCATTGTGACGGGCGTCAACGTTGAGACAGCATTGGCAGGCCTCGCCCACCTAAAGGGCGTTGCAGGACGAATGGAGCAAGCTGGAAAAACAAAGGGCGGCGCACCTATATTTGTTGATTTCGCGCATACGGAAGACGGCCTTGATAAATTACTACGCAGCGTTCGCCCGCATACATTAGGCCGCATTGTTTTAGTGTTTGGTTGCGGAGGGGACCGAGATCCTGACAAGCGCCGGAAAATGGGCGCTACGGCCGCCAAGTTTGCGGACTATGTGATCGTTACGGACGATAATCCACGCACCGAAAACCCCGCAGCGATCCGCAGAGCTGTTCTTGCGGGCTGCCCCGGAGCCGAGGAGGTCGGTGACCGCGCAGCGGCGATCCGCCGTGGTATATCGCTGCTCGAGCCAAATGACTGCTTGGTTGTGGCTGGAAAAGGTCACGAGCAGGGGCAAATCGTTGGAACGAACGTTATTCCTTTTTCAGATGTTGAGCAGGTCAAAAAGGCGCTGGCGGAGCTCGATCATGACTAGCCCGCTCTGGACATCGGCCGAGGCGGCATCTGCGGTTGGCGGTAAAGCTGTCGGCGAGTGGAGCGTTGATGGCCTCTCAATTGATACACGTTCGTTGAAAGAGGGGGATTTGTTTGTCCCCCTTAAAGATATTCGCGATGGTCACGAATTTATCCCTCAAGCCAGAACCGCCCGGGCGGGAGCCATATTGTCGGAGCGCCCCGATGAGGCTGTGCCGGCTCTTATTGTTGGCGACACGCTGACCGCATTGCGGGCGCTTGCTGTGGCGGCTCGCAAGCGAAGCACAGCCCTTCGTATGGCCGTGACGGGAAGCGTTGGCAAAACCAGTGTGAAGGAATTGATCGCGGCTATATGCGCGGCGCAGGGCCAAACACATAAGTCCCTTCGATCATTTAATAATCATTGGGGCGTTCCGCTGACACTTGCGACAATGCCCAAAGATTCCAAATTTGGCGTTTTCGAAATGGGTATGAACCATGCGGGGGAACTCGCAGATTTATCGCCGTTAGCTGAACCGCAAATTGCGATTATTACAAAAATTGCCCCCGCTCACTTGGCACATTTTGAAAACATTGAGGCCATCGCCCGAGCAAAAGCCGAGATTTTTGAAGGACTTGTGGCTGGCGGGACAGCTATTCTAAATGCCGATGATCATTTCTTTAACTTCCTATCGCGCGAAGCAGAGACGCGCGGCGGCAAGATTTTGAGCTTCGGCGAACACAAAGATGCTGATGTCAGGATCTCCGAAATTTATGCCGCTCCAGGGATCGTAGGCGGGCGCATGACGTTCCAGTCGGAGGAATATCCCGTTGAGCTTCAACTGGATGGCGCACATTGGATGGGCAATGCCGCGTGCGCGTTCGCGGCGTCTATAGCCGCAGGTCTTGACCCTCTTAAAGCCATTGAATCCCTTAGAACATTCCAAGCCCTTTCGGGGCGCGGAGAACGTCTTGAAGTGGTCGTTGGCGGGAAGTCCATCACTTTGGTCGATGATAGCTACAACGCCAATCCAGAGTCGATGCGCGCCTCGATTGCGGCGCTCGCACCGGTGGCTGGGCGAAAAATAGCCGTTCTTGGTGATATGTTTGAACTCGGACGCGACGAGCTTAACCTTCACGCCGCTCTCTCAGCTCCACTTGAAGCGGCGAATGTTGACCGCGTGATCACGGTGGGTGAATGCATGAGAGCGCTTCGCGGCGCACTACCGCAAAAAATGCGCGGGGCGTGGGCCGCAAATTGGGAAGTCGCGCTGGACGCCTTGGCCGAGAATGTTCAAGACGGCGACACAGTTCTCGTTAAAGGCTCCAATGCCACGGGACTGTCCAAGCTCGTTGCGAAATTAAAACAAGATAAAAGGGAGGCAGCCCATGCTTTATGAATGGCTCGCGCCTTACGCTGATGATTTTCAGGCCTTCAACCTGTTTAACTATATTACCTTCCGAACCGGCGGGGCGTTAATGACGTCGATGCTGATTGCCTTTATATTTGGTCCGCGCATGATTGGTGTTTTGCGCGCGCGTCAAGGCAAGGGGCAGCCCATCCGCGAAGATGGCCCAGAAGGTCACATCATTAAAAAAGCAGGTACGCCGACAATGGGTGGTTTGCTGATTTTGATTTCGGTTGTGATTTCCACTTTGTTGTGGGGCAATCTTCATAGTCCGTTTTTATGGACCGTCTTTATGGTGACGGTGGGCTTTGGTTGCATCGGGTTTTATGATGACTATCTTAAGGTCTCGCGCCAAAACCCAAAGGGGTTTAGCGGTAAAATCAAGCTCGTTTTAGAATTCACCATTGCCGCGATTGCTTGTTATATCTTGATGAAGGCCTTCCCCGCGGAGCCAGAGGGTTTTGCGACGGGTTTGGCTATTCCACTCTTTAAAAATACATGGATCAATTTGGGGCTGTTCTTCATCCCCTTTGGCTGTCTTGTGATTGTAGGATCGTCAAATGCGGTCAACTTGACGGACGGCCTTGATGGTCTTGCCATTGTGCCGGTGATGATCGCTTGTATGAGCCTTGCTTTTATTGCCTACCTTGTTGGGAACTTCAATTTCGCCGAATATCTGGGTGTGCCATTCGTGAAGGGCGGGGCAGAAGTCACGATCTTCCTGGGGGCCATTGTCGGCGCGGGGCTGGGTTTTCTTTGGTTCAATGCCCCTCCTGCCATGGTGTTTATGGGCGATACGGGCTCACTCGCCCTCGGCGGTGCGCTTGGAAGTTCGGCTGTCGCCATCAAACACGAGATTGTTTTGGCGATTATCGGTGGTTTGTTTGTATTGGAAGCCGTCTCGGTGATCGTCCAGGTCGCGTCCTTCAAGCTCACCGGAAAACGTGTTTTCCGCATGGCGCCTATTCATCACCATTTTGAAAAGCTCGGATGGGCTGAGCCCACCATCGTTATTCGCTTCTGGATCATTGCCATCATCTTGGCCTTGGTCGGATTATCCACCCTAAAGCTTCGGTAAAACCATGATAAAAGCCAGATCATTCAAAGGAAAACATGTCGCTGTATTTGGCCTTGGCCGGACAGGAATAACAGCATCTCTCGCTCTTGCAGCTGGGGGCGCGGTCGTGCATGCTTGGGATGACAATGAGGCAACACGCGCGGCGGCCAAGGCCGAAGGCGTAAAACTTACTGACTTGTCGACTTACGATTGGGCCGACATTGATACGCTCGTTTTGTCACCCGGCGTGCCGGACAGTCTGCCGCGCGCGCATTGGTCTGCCGTCAAAGCGCAAGATGCGGGCGTACCAATTATTTGCGATATCGAAATATTCGCGCGGGAGATTGCCAGCCGCGTTCCTGAAAACCGCCCCAAAATTATCGCAGTCACAGGTACGAATGGAAAGTCCACCACAACAGCTTTGATCGGCCATATTCTTCGAGAATGCGGCAAAGATGTCCAAATCGGCGGCAATATCGGCCGAGGCGTTTTGGATTTAGAGCAAATGCATGCGGGCATGTTTTACGTGCTGGAGCTGTCGTCCTACCAACTCGAGCGTACACATTCACTTCGGGCAAACGCGGCCGTGTTTTTGAACCTCTCTCCGGATCATCTGGATCGGCACGGAGATATGGAAAAGTACGAAGCGGCCAAGCGCAACATATTCTCAAATCAAACGTCCGAGGACAGCATTGTGATCGGTGTGGACGACGCGGATGGACGCCGGATATGCACCGAACTCACCGCGCTCAATGGTCGCCGAATTATACCGATTTCTGGCCGTAAGTCTTTGGGACGCGGGGTGTGCGCCATTAAAGGCAAGCTTTATTCTTCGCTGGGCTCAAAAGTGCATGACGTTGCCGATATGACAAAAGCGGCCGCGCTCGAGGGTGAGCATAATTGGCAAAACGCCGCTGCGGCCTTCGCGGCTGTGCGGTCTTTTGGCATTGATGCAGATGCTATTGGGCGCGCGATTTTATCTTTTCCGGGTTTGGTTCACCGTATGGAGTCTGTGGGCTTTATGGGGCCTGTCAGGTTTGTGAATGACAGCAAAGCGACAAATGCCGACGCGGCCGCGCAAGCGCTGAAATCCTACAAAAATATTTATTGGATTGCCGGTGGACAAGCCAAGGCCGAGGGTATTGCCCCGCTTGCCAAATATTTTCCGAACATTACGAAGGCCTACCTTATCGGGGACGCTGCGCCCGAGTTTCACAAGACACTGACGCGGGCGAAGCTCGATC
Source organism: Maricaulaceae bacterium (assembly GCA_048268905.1). Classification (GTDB taxonomy): domain Bacteria; phylum Pseudomonadota; class Alphaproteobacteria; order Caulobacterales; family Maricaulaceae; genus JACOMS01. The sequence continues at coordinate 189,959 of JBLWUN010000002.1, forward strand.
ATAAGGTGTCCGGAAAACTTGAAATGGCCGTTCTGTGTGCGGTGCGCGACGCCCTTGTCTCGCGAACAAAAGACCCCATTATTTTGCTCTCTCCGGCCTGCGCCAGTTTTGATCAGTTTAAAAGTTTTGAGGCGCGTGGAGATGAGTTCCGTCAGCTGGCATTAAAGCTTATAGATATTTATGAACGTGAAAAAGTTGAGCATAGTCTTCGCGGAGACGCCGCTTGATTCCGAGTGCTATATCCCCCGGACGCACCAACCGGTCGATCATCTTTGAGTGGTGGCGCAGTGTTGATCACTTAACACTGGGTCTGCTTCTTTGCCTTATCGGCACGGGGTTCATTCTGTCCATGGCTGCATCTCCGGCGGCGGCCGTGCGCCATCATTTGGATAATCCATTTTATTTTATGTACCGCCATATTCTGTTTGCGGTGGTTGGTCTTACCGGCGCATTTATCATGTCTTTGTTTGCGCCTGTGAATGCAAGGCGTATTGGCGTTTTAGCGATGTTTGGCGCGATGTTCTTGATGGTCGTCGTGATGTTTGCAGGCGTCGAGGTTAAAGGCGCGACCCGTTGGCTTCGGTTGGGCGGATTTTCGCTACAGCCTTCGGAATTTGCGAAACCAGCCTTCATTGTCTTCGCCGCGTGGATGTTTTCAGTGCGCAAACGCGACCCAAATGTGCCCTCCGTGGCCATTGTTTTTGTGGCCTATGTGACCTTGGTGGGGCTCTTGATTCAACAGCCTGATTTTGGTCAATCCTTTCTGTTGACCCTCTGCTTTGCCGCGGTTTTCTTTTTCGCCGGTCTGTCATTGGCGTGGATGTTGTTCTTTATGGTGGCAACGTTAGTCAGCGTTTTAGGGGCTTATATATTCCTGCCGCACGTTCAGGCGCGGGTGAACCGCTTTCTAAGCCCTAGCGAAGATAGCTACCAGACGGACCGTGCGCTTGAAGCGATCGGGAATGGCGGATTTTTTGGACGCGGTCCGGGCGAGGGGGCAGTCAAATTCTCTTTGCCAGACGGGCATACGGATTTCATATTTGCCGTGACGGTCGAGGAGTTTGGATTTTTGATTTCTCTATTCGTCATCATTTTGCTTGCCGCTTTTGTCATTCGCAGTTTCCGCAATGCACTCAAGCTCAATGACTATTTCTGTCAATTGGCTGTGGCGGGATTGGCGACCATGATCGGGATGCAAACCATTATAAACCTCTATGTGAACTTGAATATGGCGCCGCCAAAGGGCATGACGCTCCCGTTCATTTCCTACGGAGGCTCTTCCATGCTTGCGCTTTGTTTTGCAGCCGGATTAATTCTGGCGTTCACACGCCGCCGCCCTGGCGCATACGGGTTCGGCGATTAATGCCGCGCTTGCTTCTGGCAGCAGGCGGCACGGGGGGACATATGTTTCCCGCGCAGGCGCTTGCGGAAACTCTTCGCTCTGAGGGGTGGGAGATCGCGATGATCACCGATGCGCGGGGCCGCAAACATTCAGGGCATATTCCCGCTGACCCGATCATAGAAGTCAACGCGGCAACGCTGACGCCGAAAAAACCGGTGCAGGCCATGTTTGCGATGTTGAAATTGATGCAAGGCACGCGGCAAGCCCGTGCCTTCATGAAACGCTGGAAGCCCGATGTCGTTGTGGGATTTGGAGGCTATCCCGCTTTTCCGGCGATGCGGTCCGCGCAGGGGCTTAAAATCCCGACCATTCTGCATGAACAAAATGCGGTTCTGGGACGGGTCAATCGCGTGTTTGCGCCGAAGGCAAAAATCGTGGCCTCTGGCTTTGATGTGCTTGAACGCTTACCGACCGGGGCGAACCATATATGCGTAGGTAACCCGCTTAGAGCGCAGATTATTGACGCCGCGCCGAAGCATTACGCCGCGCCGTCCGGGGATATCAATGTGTTGATCGTTGGCGGCAGTCTCGGCGCGCGCCTTCTCAGCGAGACACTTCCTGCCGGCTTGGCCCTCTTGCCAGACGTTTTAAAGAAACGCCTCGTTGTTACCCAGCAGACGCGTCCTGAGTGCCTCGAAAACGCGGTCAAAATTTATAAAGAGGCCGGCATCCGAGCGGTCTGTGCGCCGTTCTTTAATGATATTGAAACGCACCTCGCCGCCGCGCACTACATTGTGGGACGCGCAGGGGCCTCGTCTGTTTCGGAAATTGCGGCGATGGGGAAGCCGTCATTGCTCGTGCCATTAGGGATTGCAATGGACGACCATCAAACGGACAACGCTTTAACGCTAAAAAGCCTTGGCGCTGCCGATATTTTGCCTGAATCAGAGTTTACGCCGGATGAAGTGAAATCTATTTTTGAGGCGCGTTTAAATGATTCGAATTGGCTTAAAACCGCAGCCGCAGCCGCAAGAGCCGCCGCTCGCCCTGCTGCAGCCGCAGACTTGGCCGCATTGGTCAAATCCGTTATCTGATTGCCATAGAGGGCCCAACATGAAATCAAAAAAAGCAGAGTCCGCAATGGCAACAAAAGTGCCGTTTGATACGGGGCCGATCCACTTCGTCGGGATCGGCGGTATCGGCATGAGCGGTATCGCGGAGGTCATGCTCAATTTGGGTTATGAGGTGCAAGGCTCCGATATGCGAGAGAACCCCAATGTCTCGCGCCTTCGGGGATTGGGCGCGACGATCTTTATCGGTCAAAAGGCCGAGCAGGTTCGGGACGCAGGGGCGATTGTGATGTCGTCTGCGATCAAACCCAATAATCCGGAGCTTGTGGAAGCCCGCGCGCGCTCCATTCCCGTCGTGCGCCGCGCTGAAATGCTGGCGGAGTTGATGCGGCTAAAATGGGCCATTGCCGTTGGCGGCACGCACGGCAAGACGACCACGACGACGATGATTGCCGCGCTGCTTGAGGGGGGTAATCTTGACCCGACTGTCATTAATGGCGGTATCATCAACGCTTACGGCTCGAACGCGAAACTGGGTTTGGGCGATTGGATGGTGGTCGAGGCCGACGAGTCTGACGGCTCGTTCTTGAAACTCTTTCCCACAGTGGCTGTTGTCACCAATATCGATCCCGAGCATATGGAACATTACGGGGAGTTCGACACGCTTCGCGCGGCTTTCGATACATTTGTCGAAAATCTACCCTTTTACGGTTTTGGTGTGCTGTGTATCGATCATCCCGAAGTTCAAGCGCTTGTCAGCCGTATCAAAGACCGGCGCGTTATCACCTATGGTTTCAGTCCACAGGCCGATGTTCGCGCCGAGAATTTGAAGCTCGAAACAGGCGGGTCTCGATTTGATGTAGTATTTCGAAATGTAGACGGCATTGAAGACCGCTGGAACAGTTTGTTCCTGCCAATGGCGGGAAAGCACAATACGCAAAATGTGTTGTCGGCAATCGCCGTGGCACGCAAGCTCGGCTTGACCGAAGCGCAGGTTCGCAGCGGTCTGGAAAGCTTTGGCGGCGTGAAGCGCCGGTTCACACATGTCGGCGAGTGGAACGGTGTCACCATCATCGATGATTACGGTCATCACCCTGTTGAGATTTCTGCCGTTCTACAAGCCGCACGTCAGGTCACGAGCGGCGCGGTTCATGCTGTGGTACAGCCGCATAGATATTCTCGTCTCTCTGACTTGTTTGAAGAGTTTTGTACTTGTTTTAACGATGCAGACCGCGTTTATGTGACGGACGTTTATGCTGCGGGGGAAGACCCTATTGACGGTATAAGCGGTCCCGCTTTGACGGAAGGGCTTACGTCGCATGGGCACCGTTCCGCGACGTTTGTCACCAAAGCAGATCTCGCACAGAAAATAAAACCTCACCTCAAACGTGGTGACTTGGTTGTTTGCCTTGGGGCAGGGGATATTACCTATTGGGCAGCAGGCCTCGCGGGTGAACTGGAGGGCACGTAAATGTCCTTGGAAGGCCGCCTACCAGCGGTGCGCGGCAAGCTCTCCTTTAATGTACCGCTCGCACCCTATACATGGTTTCGAGTGGGCGGACCGGCAGATGCCTTTTTTATGCCAAAGGACGAGGCCGACCTTGCCCATTTTTTGTCCTCTACACCTGCGGATATTCCTGTTCAGGTTTTGGGGGTAGCGTCCAATACTCTCGTCAGGGACGGCGGCGTTGACGGCGTTGTGGTCAGGCTTGGGCCGTCTTTTGGAACAATACAGACGAACGGGTTGCGGGTGCGCGCGGGGGCGGCGGCGCTAGACAATAAGGTCGCGATGGCAGCCGCGAAAGCGGGCATTGCAGGGCTAGAATTTTATGCAGGGATTCCCGGAACGATCGGGGGCGCGCTGCGGATGAATGCCGGCTGTTATGGTAGCGAAACAAAAGATGTTTTAATCGAGGCCGTTGCGCTTGATCGCACGGGCCGCCGGCAGGTCATGCCACTTGCTGAACTGGGATATGCTTATCGCCATTCGGATGCACCGAAAGATTTGATATTCACCGAAGCTGTTTTTGAAGGCCGTAGGGACGATCCGGAGGCCATAAAATCACGGATGGCGTCAATTACGGCGCGGCGCGAAGACAGCCAGCCCATTCGTGAAAAAACCGGCGGGTCGACATTCAAGAACCCTGACCCCGATCAATCAGGGGGCCGGGGCGCCTGGCAGGTCATTGACGCGGCAGGCGGCCGTGGATTTATGGTGGGCGGCGCACAAATGAGTGAGAAGCACTGTAATTTCATGATCAATAAAGATAATGCCTCGGCGGACGACATTGAAAACCTTGGCGAAGCTATACGTAAGAAAGTGAAATCCAGTGAAGGCGTGGACCTGGAATGGGAAATTCGCCGCATTGGACGGAGAGCAATATGAAGAAACGCATCGCGGTCTTAAAAGGCGGTATGTCTCCCGAGCGCGACGTGTCTTTGGTCTCTGGCGCGGCGGTTGCAAAAGCACTTCGGGGGGAGGGCTATGACGTCACAGAAATTGATGTGGCGCCGAACCTGTGGGAGCAGCTTCACACGGCTGATCCGGATATTGTGTTCAATGCTCTTCACGGGGAATGGGGCGAGGACGGACGCGTGCAAGGCGTCTTGGATTTGTTTGGTGCGCCATATACCCATAGCGGCGTCATGGCGTCGTCGCTCGCGATGGATAAACATCGTTCAAAAGCCGTTTTAAGAGACGTGGGCATTACGGTGCCTGCAGGGACGTTGGTCTTCCGCACGGCAGCGGCTGAGGATCACCCGATGGATCCACCTTATGTGCTTAAGCCTAATTCGCAAGGATCAAGCGTTGGTGTTTATATCGTGAAAGCTGGCGCGAACCGTCCGCCTGAAGGAATTGCGTCCAATAAAGCCATGGGCGACGTGGTTATTGCCGAGGCCTTTGTGCCGGGCCGCGAACTTACCGTGACCGTGATGGACGGAAAGGCCTTGGCCGTGACCGAGATTATTCCAAAATCCGAATGGTACGATTATGACGCGAAATATGCCGATGGCGGCTCAACGCACGTTGTTCCGGCGCAAATTCCTCAGGATGTTGAGGATTTGTGTAAAACTTGGGCGCTTTTAGCCCATGAAACGCTGGGTTGCAGAGGGATCACGCGCTCGGACTTCAGATTTGATGAAAAAAATACGCAAGAAACGGATATAGTAAACAAAATCGTAATGCTTGAACTGAATACTCAACCCGGAATGACACCAACGTCCCTTGCACCTGAGCAGGCGGCATATGTTGGTATGAGTTTTGGCCAGCTTTGCCGCTGGATTGTTGAGGACGCTTCATGGCCCAGGTAGGATCTAAGGGATCGCATAATTCACCCCGCGCGAAGCGCGTAAGCCCAATGAAACCCGGTTTGCGGGACGCGCGTAACTGGGCAACAGCGCAGGTTCGCGCCGCGAGTTATTCGCGAAAAGGGTTTTGGCGACTGGTTATTTCTGTATTTGTGTTAGCCTTCAGTACGGTCTTTTTTGCACTTTGGCTCGGAGGCTTTTTGCCGGACGCACGACAAGTGGGACAGAATTTATCCCGTAGCAGTCTTGTGTCACTGGGCTTTGTTGTCGAACGCGTGGATGTCGTGGGCGAGGGGCGCATGAGAGAAGAAGACGTCAGAGCCGCTTTGGGAGTGAAAGCGGGTGATTTTCTTTTCGATATGGACGTTAAAGCCGCACAGGCTCGTATTGAATCTCTAAGCTGGGTCGAACGGGCGATCGTGCGCCGATTGTGGCCTGATCGTATTGTGGTGCAAATTATTGAACGCCGGCCTTTCGCTCTTTGGCAGAATGACGGCGTTGTACAGCTTGTGGACAAAGACGGCGCGGTGATCTCTGAAGCCGATCCATTACAGTTTGCCTCGCTGCCATTGGTTATTGGCGAGAACGCCGCTGATAGAATGTCCGAACTTCGAGCGGAACTCAATCAATTCCCCGCCATCGCGGCCCGGGTTGATGCTATGTCTCTTTTGCCGAGCGGCCGCTGGGATATCCGGTTGGGCCAGAGTAATATGTGGGTAAAGCTGCCGGAAAAAGAATCCTTGAAGGCTTTAAAAGTTGTGGCCGATCTGCAGGCGTCTTCTCAAGTTTTAGACCGCGATATCGCTGTCATAGACGTTCGTCTTCCGGGGCGGGTGAGTTTAATGCCTCGCACCGCCCAACCTGCGTGATTTATGCTGGCGCGGACACCTTATAAAAAGCCGGAGACTGTTGCCGTTCTCGATATTGGGTCGAGCAAGGTTGTGTGCTTGATCGGACAGGTTGAACCCAACTTTGGCGTTCGTCTTTTAGGTTCCGGTTTTGGCGTGAGTGCGGGCATCAAGGCGGGCGCGGTCGTCGATATGGATTCCGTGGAATCTGCCATTCGGTCGGCGGTGCAGAAGGCCGAACGAGAAGCAGGCGTTGCCGTGCAAACTGTTTCCGTAAACTTCGCGACGCGGTCGCTTTATTCGGAACGCCTCACGGCGCAAACCCAGTTTGCCAGCGGCGAGGTGGCGGACCGTGATGTCAAACGGCTCCTTCAGACCTCCCTTGCGGAATTCACCGAGCCCGATCAGACAATTCTTCACGCTATCCCTTTGGATTGGAGTGTAGACGGCGAAAAAAATATTCAAGAACCGCGCGGCATGTTCGGCGCCTCTCTTGACGTGAATATGCACTTTGTTCTTGCGGGGGTGGGGCCATTGCGAAATCTCGCCCATTGCATCGAACGTTGTCATCTGCGCATGAAATCCGTCATGGCGTCGCCCTATGCGGCCGGGGTTGCAGTGCTAACTGACGATGAAAAAGACCTTGGTGTCACCGTTATTGATATGGGCGGGGGGCTTACAAGCGCGGCAATTTTCCGAGATGATAAGCTTGTGCATGTTGATGCCATATCCGTGGGCGGCCAGAACGCGACCAACGATATTGCGCGGGGCATGATGACGCCGTCTGAGGCCGCAGAGCGCATTAAAATGATATATGGATCTGCGCTTCATGGCGCGGACGATGATACGGAAACCATTCCTTGTCCACCAATGGGCGCTCAAGATGTTCTGCATAATGAGCCTCGTTCTGTGCTGACGGGTATTATACGATCACGCGTCGAAGAAACGTTCGAGATTATTCGAGACCGCATTCAAGAAGCAGAGCTCGATATATATTCAGGCCGCAGGATTGTTTTGACAGGTGGTGGAGCCCAGCTGAACGGGGTGCGCGAAGTGGCGGAATATGTCTTTAATAAGCATGTTCGCATTGGACGTCCGCATGGTATCCTGGGGCTAAAAGAGGCTCTGTCAGGGCCGGATTTTGCCGTTGCCGTGGGCCTGCTCAAGCATGAATTTGCCCCGAGCAATGAAGCGATTAGCGGGCCTCCGGACTTGTCAGGACGGCGCTACCGCAAGAAGCACTATGCGGGCGGCGGCGTTGGCCGCACTTTGCAGTGGCTGAAAGAGAACTTTTAATTAAAATTCTATTTCCCGTCTAATTCCGCGAAAATCTTAAGTGTGGTTAATACCTACTTAATAGATTTGCGGCAATGTCTTAACCTATTGAAAAGCATAATTCCTAGAGGCATGACATGGGCATTAATCTATCTCTTCCAAAAGCCGTTGAACTTAAGCCCCGTATCGTCGTCATTGGCGTCGGCGGCGCAGGTGGTAACGCCGTCAACAATATGATCAATGCTGGCCTTGAAGGGGTTGAGTTTATTGTCGCCAACACCGACGCGCAGGCATTGGCTTTTTCGAAAGCTGAGCGCCGCGTCCAAATGGGCGGCGGTATTACGCAAGGTCTCGGAGCCGGCATGCGTCCGATGGTCGGCGAGCAGTCTGCGGAAGACTCGCTTCCTGAAATCATGGAACACCTTGAAGGTGCGCATATGTTGTTTGTGGCTGCGGGTATGGGCGGCGGGACCGGCACGGGCGCTGCACCCGTGATTGCCAACGCCGCGCGTGAGCTTGGTATCCTGACGGTAGCGATTGTCACCAAACCCTTCCAGTTTGAAGGCTCCAAGCGCATGAAGATTGCGGAAGAGGGTATTGAACGCCTCTATAATGCCGTGGATACGCTTATTACCATTCCAAACCAGAACCTCTTCCGCGTTGCTACAGAACAAACGACAATGGCCGACGCATTTGCTATGGCCGACGAAGTGCTCCACTCGGGCGTTCGCGGTATCACAGATTTGATGGTTGTTCCGGGTCTTATCAATCTTGATTTTGCAGATGTTCGAACTGTTATGGACGAAATGGGCAAAGCGATGATGGGGACAGGCGAAGCCACAGGCGAGCGCCGGGCGATTGAAGCGGCCGAAACCGCGATTACAAACCCGCTTCTTGACGATGTTTCTTTGAAAGGGGCGCGCGGCGTTCTGATCAATATTACAGGCGGTAAAGATCTAACGCTTTACGAAGTTGATGAAGCTGCGAGCCTCATTCGCGGGCAGGTTGACCCTGACGCAAATATCATCGTTGGCTCCGCACTGGATAACGATCTGGACGGCATTGTACGTGTTTCCGTTGTCGCCACGGGTGTCGGAGAAGAATATGCCGTCAAGCCAATTCCACAAGTTGCGGCCCGCCGCGAAGCCGAGCCAACTGCTATTCCTGAAAAGACAGACCCCGTTTTTGATCTTGACCTTGATGATGAATTGGACGCTCTCGAAGAAACACTTGCCAAGTCGTCTCAAGAGCCTGTTTATGTTGAACGCAGCGCGCCGCCCGTGCAGGCCCCAAAAATCAAGTCTGAAAGGGTCGAAACCCCAGAGGCGCCGATGCGGCGTCCTGACGTAGCGCCGGAGCCGCAAACTGTGGTAAAACGTCCGTTCGGGTTTTTTGGCCGGAAGAAGTCTATTCCTGTGGCGACAACCCCGCCGCCAGCGCCTGTAAGAAACACGGGTGATTTGTTCGCGGATGATACAGATGACGAGCTGGAAATCCCGTCATTTTTAAGGCGTCAATCGCTTTAATTCTCGGCTCAAGAGAATTCTTTTGCACCCCGCTTCTCGAGCGGGGTTTTTCTTTAACAATGTGTCAGGTTTCGAAACAATAAGTAACAAGGCGTTTGTTGCTGGAGCGTGTCTCTTACCCTAAGTTTTAGCCTAAGGATAATTATGACACCCATTAGGCGACAATCGACATTAGCAGGTGCGGCCGTTTGTGCAGGTATTGAACTGCACGGCGGAGAGCATACGCGTATTGCTATGCGCCCAGCGCCTGTTGGCACGGGGATCGTGTTTGTAAGAACAGACGTTAAAGATCGCGATAACCGTATCAAGGTTGAGCCCAATTCTGTGGCGGGTGTTAAAAACTGTACGACGTTAACAAATGTTGCAGGCGTGAAAGTCGCAACGATTGAACATTTGATGGCGGCCTTGGCGGCAGCAGGTATTGATAACCTATTCATCGATATTGATGGCGAAGAACTACCCGCGCTGGATGGAAGCAGTGAGCCTTTTCTTGAACTGATTGAACAAGTCGGTATTTTTCGCCAAGCTGCGCCGCGTCGGTATGTAAAAGTGCTGAAACGCGTTGAAGTCATTCGCGGGGATGCTTCGGCGGTCATCGAGCCGGCCGATAAGCTCATTTTGGATGTGACAATCGATTTTGAAGAAGAAGTCATTGGTCGGCAACATGTACGGATTTCGCCAAATGTGCGCTCGTTCCGGGATCATTTAGCCGGAGCACGAACCTTTGCGCGCTCGCACGAAGTTGCGGCGTTGCAAGCTGCGGGACTGAGCAAGGGTGGATCGCTAGAGAACGCGATTGTTGTGGATGGCGATAAGGTCCTCAATCCGGAAGGGTTGCGGTTTTCTGACGAATTTGTGCGCCATAAAGCCCTAGACCTCCTCGGCGATATTTATCTGGGCGGACCTATTATTGGTCAAGTGACGACGGTTCGGGGTGGACATGGTTTGAATCATGACCTTCTCACAGCCCTGTTCGCCGACCCAAAAGCGTGGACTTTTACGAGTATGCACGTGGAAAATCTGGTGAATGAGCGGAATTCGGTGCTAGCCTAACAGTATTCTCACTTTTCCCCGCGGATTTTCTCGTCTACAAGGCGCCAACGACAGACCTTTCCAGAATCAGCGAGACACTGAATGACATTCACCTCCTCTATGCGATCTATAGCTTTAGCCGCATTGCTCCTGTCACTTTCGGCATGTTCGATGCTTGGAAACAAGCAAAAGGAACGCCTCGCCTATGTTGAGCGTCCGGCCGAGGTGATTTACAATCAGGCTGTGGACCGCATGGAGCGCAATGATTGGGATCGGGCCAAGCTGTATTTCCAAGAGGTGGAACGTCAGCATCCTTTTTCTAAGTGGGCGCGCCGCGCTATGTTGATGACAGCTTACGCCAATTACCGGTCCGCCGACTATGAAGAAGCGGTGGCCACGGCGCAGCGTTTTATCAGCCTGCACCCTGGGAATGAAAGCACACCATACGCTTATTATCTGATTGCCATGTGTTCATACGATCAAATTTATGATGTTGGTAGGGACCAAGCCACAACTGTCAGCGCGGAAGCCGCCTTACAGCAAGTGGTGCGGCGTTATCCGGAAAGCGATTATGCTCGCGATGCTCGGCTTAAACTTGAGCTAACACATGACCACCTTGCAGGTAAAGAAATGGCCATTGGTCGATATTACCTCAAAGAAAACCAACATCTTGCCGCCATTGGTCGGTTTAATAACGTTGTGAAAAACTACGAGACGACTTCACATGTTGAAGAGGCTCTACACCGGCTCGTCGAAAGCTACGTTGCCATTGGTATTATTGATGAAGCGAAGATGGTTGGGTCTGTTCTCGGTCACAATTATCCTGCGTCGGAGTGGTATGCAGATAGCTATGAACTTCTATCCCAGTTTGGCGTGGACCTTGATGCTGAGATCGCGAAGCCACAGGATCGTGGATATTGGCGCCGCTTGCGTGAGCGCCTATTCTAGGGGGCAACCTGTCCATGTTATCCGAGCTGTCTATTCGAAACGTTGTTTTGATCGAGGCGCTTGACCTTGACCTGAGCACCGGTTTGACGGCCCTGACCGGCGAAACCGGTGCGGGTAAATCTATCATTCTCGACTCGTTGGGCATGGCGACGGGCGCGCGCTCCGATAAGGGGTTGGTGCGAAGCGGCGCGGATAAGGCGCAATGCTCTGCGCGGTTCGAAGTTGGCGAACAGCACGCCGTTTGGGCGATCTTGGATGAAGCTGGCCTCGATACGGATGAGCGGGACGCCGTTGTGTTAAGGCGAGTCATTAGCCAAGATGGGCGAAGCCGGGCCTTCATCAATGATGCTCCCGTGGGCGTAAAGCTCCTCGGGCAGGTTGGCTCTCTTTTACTTGAAGTCCATGGACAACATGACGGCCGGGGTCTCTTGGATCCTGCTGAGCATATCCACATGCTGGATGTATTTGGCGATCATCAAGCAGAAATGGAGGCGTGCCGCGCCGCTTTTGCGGGGATGCGTAAAGCCCGCGATGCCTATGAAGCCCTGAATGAGCGCGCTCAAAAGGCGGCAGACGACAGAGAGTTTCTTTCACATGCCATTGATGAGCTTGACCGTCTTGACCCTAAAGACGGCGAAGAAGAGACGCTGGCGGAGGAGCGCCGCTTTTTGCAGGGCGCTGAAGGCGCGCTTGCGGAGCTTTCTGCGGCTGAAAATGCACTCGGTGAAGACGGTGAGTTTGAATCCCGGCTTACGGCGGCGCTCGCGGGTATTGAGCGTATTCGCGCCAAGCTAGGCGACGGGAATAGCGCGAGCGGGGTGCTGACTAATGCCGCCGAAGCCCTTGAAAAGGCCATCTTAGAGACGCAAGAAGCGCGCTCCGCTGTTAGCGAAGCCGCTGAACGTTTTGATATTGAACCCGGACAACTCGATGCCGTTGAGAAGCGGCTGTTTTCCCTTCGCGCGGCGGCGCGCAAGTTTCATGTGGATGTCTCAGGACTTGCCAAGCAACGATATGATTTCGCGGTGCAGCTTGAAGATATCGACAATGTGGACCGGGACCTCAAAGCGGCGAAAGCTGCGGCGCAGCAAGCCCTTGAGACCTACAACCAAGCCGCGGCGCAGCTCACAAAGGCGCGCCAAAGGGCTGGTGAAATGCTCGATAGCGCGGTGGCGCAAGAGCTTCCGCCGCTGAAAATGGAGAGAGCCCAGTTTACATCGTCGATAGAGCCTGGTTCCGACACGGCTTTGGGGCGAGATAAAGTCCGGTTTCTGGTGTCTACAAACCCAGGAACGCCGCAAGGTCCGCTGGATAAAATTGCGTCAGGCGGTGAACTGGCGCGGTTTGCGTTGGCGATCAAAGTGGCGCTCGCAGGTAAAACCTCGGCTGTGATGGTGTTTGACGAAGTTGACCAAGGCGTTGGCGGCGCTGTGGCGGCGGCGGTGGGGCGACGGCTCGCACGGCTGGCCAAAGCGGCTCAGGTTTTTGTGGTCACCCATAGTCCGCAAGTGGCGGCAAGTGCCGACAACCAATATTTGATCCAGAAATCGTCTACGGGCTTGACGACCACGACACATGTGCGCCGGATTGCGGACGAAGAACGCCAAGAAGAAATCGCGCGTATGCTCGCCGGTGAAACCGTTACGCAAGAAGCCCGCGCTGCCGCCTTGCAGCTTATGCAATCCAGATGAATGACGCGCAGGTAAAGAGACGGCTCGCCATTTTGGCGATGGAATTAAAGGCCGCAGACGATCAGTATTATCAAGACGATGCCCCCGTCCTTACTGATGCAGAATATGATGCCCTGAGACGAGAGAATTCAGAGCTTGAGGCCGCCTATCCACATTTGATACGGCCCGACAGTCCATCAAAAAAAGTGGGGGCTAAACCGTCCAGTAAATTTGGGAAAATTACTCACAAAGTCGCGATGCTCTCACTGGACAATGCGTTTACGGATGAGGATGTGGCGGACTTCGCGGCGCGCGTAAAGCGCTTCCTGAGCCTGCCGGAAACCGCGAATATATCTTTTACGGCCGAGCCAAAAATTGACGGTTTATCGGCGGCGCTGAGATATGAAGACGGCAAGTTGGTGTCTGGCGCGACGCGCGGAGATGGAAAAGTAGGCGAAGATGTTACGGCGAACCTCAGTACGCTCGGAACGATTCCGCAAACCTTAAACGGCGATGACTGGCCCGACGTTGTCGAAGTTCGCGGCGAGGTTTACATCGGTCATGACGATTTTCAGGCTATGAACGCGGCGCAGGTGGACGCCGGGAAAGAGCCCTATAAAAACCCGCGCAATGCAGCGGCGGGCTCTCTTCGCCAGATAGATCCATCCATCACGAAGCAGCGTCCGCTCAAGTTCTTTGCCTATACGTGGGGTGATATCAGCGCGCCGTTCGCGAAGACCCAGATGGAGGCTGTGGAAGCGTTCAAACAGTGGGGCTTTGACGTTAATCCCCATATGAAGTGCCATGATACAGCGAAGGATATGATCGCCCATTATCATGATATCGAAACGCGCCGCGCGGATTTGGGTTATGATATTGACGGCGTGGTTTACAAGGTGAACGATCTCGCGCTTCAGGAGCGCTTGGGGTTTGTGTCGCGCGCGCCGCGCTGGGCTATTGCCCACAAATTTCCTGCGGAAAAGGCGATTACCCGCCTCAATGATATTGACGTTCAAGTTGGACGGACCGGGGCTTTGACCCCTGTGGCGAAGCTAGAACCAATCACCGTTGGCGGCGTCGTCGTGTCAAACGCCACACTTCACAATGAGGACGAAATCGCGCGTCTTGGCGTGAAGCCGGGGGATACGGTGGAAATCCAGAGAGCCGGGGACGTTATTCCGCAGGTTCTACGCGTTGTGAAAGACGGGGGCGGTGCGCCGTTCACCCTGCCGCACCAGTGTCCTGTCTGCGGGGCAGACGCCGTGCGTGACGAGGACGAGAAGACGGGGCGCGTGGATGTGATCCGGCGCTGTAGCAACGGCTTATTGTGTCCAGCGCAGGCGACGGAAGGGCTTAAGCATTTTGTCTCCCGACGCGCCTTTGATATTGATGGGATGGGCGCGAAACAGATCGAGGCCTTTTATGCCAAAGGACTTGTGGTTGAACCCGCGGATATCTTTACGCTCGAGGCCCGCAATAACGAAATTGGACTTGAGAGTTGGGAGGGCTGGGGCCAGACGAGCGCAAGCAACTTGTTTGCCGCGATCAATGCGCGCCGAACAATAGATTTTGACCGTTTTCTTTATGCGCTAGGCATTCGTCATATTGGGCAGGGAAACGCGAACTTGCTCGCGAAACATTACCTCTCATGGGATAAGTTTTACGCCGACATAAGGGCCATTGAAGATAAATTGTCCGCGCCGTGGCTCGAGTTGATGGGTATCGATGGTGTGGGTGAGGGGGCCGCTGACGCGGTGAGAGACTTTTTTCAACGCGCCTCGAATGAAAAGTTGCTGTCTAATCTTTTAGAACAGGTGACGATTGTGGATGCGGAGGCGCCATCAAGCGATAGTCCTGTTTCTGGCAAGACGGTCGTTTTTACCGGCAAGCTCGAGCTTTTCTCGCGTGACGAAGCCAAGGCTAAAGCGCAATCTCTGGGCGCAAAAGTGTCCGGCAGCGTGTCTGCGAAAACGGACTTTCTTGTTGCGGGGCCCGGTGCGGGGTCCAAGCTGAAGAAGGCCGAGGCGCTGGGCGTCAAAGTTTTGACAGAAAGCGAGTGGCTGACGTTGATCGGTTAAGGCTGTTGTTTTAACCGGGCGCTGAAGTCTCTATTTTACCTTTTTAAGGGCCCGCTGTTTGTCTCGCTCCAAGACAGGTTTAAGAAAACGTCCCGTCCAGCTTAATTTGTTTTTCGCAACGAATTCCGGTGTCCCGACGGCCACAATTTCCCCGCCGCCGTCACCGCCTTCAGGGCCAAGATCAATGATCCAGTCCGCCGTCTTAATGACATCAAGATTGTGCTCGATGACAACCATTGTGTTGCCGCTCTCGACCAGCTCTTGCAAAACTTCGAGAAGTTTGGCGACGTCGGCAAAATGCAAGCCAGTTGTCGGTTCGTCTAGAATATATAGTGTGCGGCCTGTGGCGCGTTTTGAAAGCTCCTTGGCGAGTTTAATGCGCTGTGCTTCCCCACCAGATAATGTGGTCGCTTGCTGCCCGACCTTGAGGTAGCCGAGGCCAACCCGTTGCAGGGTCACCATTTTATCGCGAATGGACGGGACAGCTTTAAAGAAGTCCGCCGCTTCGTCCACGGTCATGTCAAGCGTATCTGAAATAGATTTTCCTTTGAACCGGATCTCGAGGGTTTCGCGGTTATAGCGTTTTCCCTTGCACACATCGCAGGTCACATAGACGTCCGGCAGGAAGTGCATCTCAACCTTGTTGACGCCCGCCCCTTGGCACGCTTCGCAGCGTCCGCCTTTGACGTTAAAGGAAAAGCGGCCCGGTTTGTAGCCGCGCGTTTTGGCTTCGGGTAGTCCCGCGAACCAATCACGAATAGGCGTAAATGCGCCCGTATATGTGGCGGGGTTGGAGCGCGGCGTACGCCCAATTGGGGATTGGTCTATGTCGATGACCTTATCGAGGTGTTCAAACCCCTCGACAGAATCGTGCGGCATCACTTGCACCGATGAATTGTTTAGCTTTCGTGCGGCCGCTTTATAGAGCGTCTCAATGGTCAATGTGGATTTACCGCCGCCGGAGACGCCCGTAACGCACACAAACAAACCTAAAGGAATATCCACGGACACATTTTTAAGGTTGTTGCCGCGAGCGCCTTTGATGCTGAGGGTTTTGTGATCTTTCGGCATCCGGCGCGCTTTTGGCGGTGCGATAAGCTTTTTGCCGGTCAAATATTGCCCCGTTAGAGACTTTTTCGACTTCATGATTTTCTCGGGCGTGCCTTCCGCGACGATTTCTCCGCCGTGAATACCCGCAAGCGGGCCCATATCCACCACATAGTCCGCGGTTAAGATCGCATCTTCATCATGCTCGACGACAATAACGGTGTTGCCGAGGTCGCGCAGGTTTTGGAGCGTTTCCAAAAGGCGCTCATTGTCTCTTTGGTGAAGACCGATAGACGGCTCGTCCAGAACGTAAAGCACACCCGTCAGCCCTGACCCAATTTGTGAGGCAAGGCGAATACGTTGGCTCTCCCCGCCGGATAGGGAACCGGAACCGCGGCCCAAAGTGAGGTAGTCCAAACCGACCGCGTTCAAAAACTCGAGTCTGTCGGAGATTTCTTTGAGGATACGCTCGGCAATCTCCATATCTTTCGCTGAAAGCTCCGTCTTGAGCGCATTGAAACGATCATAGGCGAGCTTGATCGACATGTCGGAGGTCACCGTAATGTCCATACCCGCGACTTTGACGCAAAGGGCCTCTGCCTTGAGGCGTTTCCCATCGCAGCTATCGCATTTTGCGGACGACATATATTTGCCAAGCTCTTCGCGCATCCAGCTGCTTTCGGTTTCGCGGTAGCGGCGCTCGAGGTTGGGGATAACACCTTCAAAGGGCTTCGTCGTTTCGTATCTGCGGCCTTCGTCTTGATAGACGAATTTTATGCTCTGACCGTTTGTCCCGTAAAGCACCACATCTTTAGCGCCGTCCGCAAGTTGCCCCCACGGCGTCTCCGTTTTAAAGCCGTAATGTTTAGACAGGGCCTTGAGGGTTTGCATGTAAAGGCTGCTGGGTGTCTTTGACCACGGCGCGATGGCGCCTGCGGCCAGTGTTATGTCTGTCTGCGGCACCACGAGGTCGGGATCAAATTTAAGCTCAACCCCAAGGCCGTCGCAGGCCGGGCAGGCACCATGTGGATTGTTGAAAGAAAACAGGCGAGGTTCAATTTCTGGGAGCGTGAATCCTGAGACCGGGCAAGCAAACTTTTCGCTAAACAAGGTCCGCTCGCCCGTATCATCGGCCAGCTCCGCGACCGCCAAGCCTTCTGCGAGGCGCAACGCTGTTTCAAGGGAGTCGGCCAGGCGGGATTCCAGTCCTTCGCGAACCACAACACGGTCAACCACCACATCAATGTCATGCTTGAACTTTTTATCAAGGGTTGGCGCATCTTCTATACGGTAAAATTCACCGTCGATTTTTGCGCGCTGGAAGCCCTGCTTCATTAAATCTGCGAACTCTTTGCGGTATTCGCCTTTGCGGCCTCGCACGATCGGCGCAAGAATATATAGCTTGGTGCCTTCAGGCATGGCCATAACGATGTCGACCATCTGGCTCACTGTTTGACTTTCGATCGGCAGGCCTGTGGCTGGAGAGTAGGGAACGCCCACGCGCGCCCACAATAGGCGCATATAGTCATAGATTTCTGTGACCGTGCCGACGGTGGAGCGTGGGTTTCGAGACGTTGTTTTTTGCTCGATGGAAATTGCAGGCGAAAGGCCTTCAATGGAATCGATGTCTGGTTTTTGCTGGAGTTCCAAGAATTGCCGCGCGTAGGCTGATAGGCTCTCCACGTAGCGGCGTTGGCCTTCCGCATAGATTGTATCGAAGGCGAGCGATGATTTACCCGAGCCAGACAGGCCCGTAATAACAATCAGCTTATCGCGGGGCAGGTCGACATTGACGCTCTTGAGATTATGTTCACGCGCGCCGCGAACCTGAATGTATTTTTGAGAGGATGACATAGGCTTGGCTATCGAACATTAGGGGAACGTCTGTCAATAGAATATTCTGTGACGCAGACGTTAGGCATGAAAAAGCCGCCGAAACATCGCTGTCCCGCCGGCTCGGTGAAAGGGGCTGTTCTGCCTAATTGATGGCAGGAATGATGACGTCGTTATTCTCGTCCAGAAGGACGACATTCGGCGCATAATTACGCGCTTTCTCAGATTCCATTTGGCAATAGGTGATGATGATTATCTTATCGCCGACCTGAACTTTACGCGCGGCAGCGCCATTTAATCCAAATGTTTTTGATCCGCGCGGGGCGGTAATTGCATAGGTTGTGAAGCGTTCGCCATTGGTGATGTTCAAGATGTCAACTTGTTCATTTGGCAAAATACCGGACCGCTCTAGAAGGTCCTGATCAATAGAGATCGACCCTTCATAGTGCAAATCGGCTTGTGTCACCGTCGCGCGGTGAATTTTGCCTTTCATCATGGTGAGCATCATATGCTTCTCCTGTGTTACCTCTAACCCGTATATGGTGAGTAATTCTAAGAAATAAAGTCCAGAACCCACGTTCACGCATAGCAGCTCGTCGCGCGTTTATGTAACGTTCAGCTTCGGCGCTGGCAAGTCCCGTTTCCAGTTGCTGCGACCGGGCTTTTAATACTGCAGGGCGACGTTGCAGTGTTGCTCGACCCAGTCTGTCAGGCGGTCTGGATTTGGCAAGTGAATCACACCATAGCCGAGCTCTAGAAGACCCAGCCGCTCCAGTTGCTTAAGGGCTTTGCTCGTCGATACCCGCGATATACCAAGCGTGAAGGCGAGATCGGACTGGCGGCATTTAAAAGACGTTTCATCCCCCGCAAGTTGCGCAATCGATAGCAGAATTTTCGCGGTCCTCTCCCTGATAGGTAAACGGCGAATGGCGTCGAGCATTTCCAAGAGCGTGTGCAAGCGGATCAGGGCGCTCGACAGCAGGGCTCTGGAAATCTGGGGTTCCGTTTCATACAGCTTCATAAACTTTGCAGCGGGTATTTGGTATATCTCGGTTTGGCCTGCGGCGCTAATATCGTGGGTTCTTGGGAGGTTGGCAAAAAGCGTGAAATCACCAAAAGCATGCCCTGGTCCCAGTATAGATGTCATGACAAAAGACCCGTCGGGACCGATGATCCCTGCGTGGACGCTGCCAGATTTAATAATAGACAAGCCCGGTTTATTATCGCCGCGGCTGTGTATCAGACCGCCATCCGCATATTTTGATATGGACGCCGCGCTGATCAGTTTGCTTTGTATATCTTCGGGCAATGTGTGGAGAAACGGCGCCGCGCTATATTTCGAACTATTGACCATAATTACAAATGTAAAATATTTAGCATTATTAATCAAGAACTTCGGGTACGCCTCAGTCATAGGTCCATAACTGCCCGTTATTTCGAGGGGAAATTATGAAACCGGAAATTATCGTTGTTCTCTGCATCTTGATGGGGTTCGTCGTTTTGGAAGTGCTTTTTACGGGCTTCTTTAAGAAAAAAGGGCAAGAGCGCTCTGATGCGATCGTCGAGGCGATCAGCACGGCCACTTTGACGTTCCTTACCCAGCCTTTGGTCTTGGCGGGCGGAATGGTTGTCGGCGCATTCCTATTCCCGGGAGCGGAGGGGGCACTTAAGGCTTGGCCATTTTGGGCGGTTTTCGGACTGTTCCTGATCTTTGACGATATGACTCAATATTGGTGGCATCGTCTCTCCCATACCCTGCCGTGGCTGTATAATCTCCACCGTCCGCACCATAACGCGCCGTATCTCTCGATACGTGTCGTTTACCGCAATAATTTGTTCTATTATCTCCTTATGCCAGGGCTTTGGCTTTCGGGTATCCTGCTCTATCTTGGCGGTGGCTGGGTTTACGCCTTCTATCTGGTTATTAAGATGACGGTTATTTACGGCGCGCATTCGGACGTGCGTTGGGATGCGCCTCTCTATAAAATCAAGTGGTTGTCACCGATCATGTGGGTTGTTGAACGGACAATCTCTACGCCGTCTACCCACAGTGCGCATCACGGGAAACATGCCTCTGACGGGATTACAAATTATCACGGAAACTACGGTAACCTGTTGTTTTTCTGGGATGTTCTGTTCGGAACCGCGAAAATCACGCGTCAATATCCGGCCGATATGGGCGTTGAGAACCTTCCGGATACGTCCATTGGCGAACAGTTGCTTTGGCCGATTGTGAGTACGGCGCGAGCGCGAGCCGCGGCGACCGAGAGCTAGGTTCGACGTCAAAATCTGTTCCACAAGCGCTTATTAACTGTTAACGATGCCGCGGCTTCATAGGAGTCGCGGCTTTTTTTTCTGGGTTATTATTATGAATCTCTACGTCTCGATATTTCTAACTGTTTTTCTAGCGGAACTGGGCGATAAAACACAGCTCGCGACTGTGCTGTTCGCGTCGGACGGGACATCAAGTCGGGCGATGGTGTTTTTGGCTGCGGCGAGCGCATTAGTTGTGTCAACCGGACTCGCTGTATTGCTTGGCGCGGGCGCTGAGAGATATCTCGCTTCGTTTCCGCTTAAACTTATCGCAGGCGCAGGATTTATTTTGATCGGTGCGTTCATGGTCTTGGGGCATTTTAAGCCCGCATAATCAATCCATGGGCGGGTTTTAAAGTGGAACCTGCGTTGTCAATTTCATCTTTTCCATGGCGAAGCTTGCGGTTACATCTGAGAGCCCGACCTTGGAAATGATGTCTTGATAGATCCGGTCATAGTCAGCGACGCTTGCGGCTAGAATTTTCAAAAGATAGTCCACATCGCCGGCGAGGCGGTAAAACTCGACGATCTCTGGTACTGCGTCGACAGCTTTGGCGAAACGCTCTGCCCAGTCTTTTGAATGATCGTTCGTGCGCACGGCCACAAAGACTGTCAAAGACTTCCCCAGCTTATCGGCGTCGAGCAGGGCGACGCGTCCGGTGATAACGCCGGATTGCTCAAGCCGCTGCACGCGCCGCCAGCATGTGTTCAACGAGACACCGACCAGATCGGAAATAGATTCGAGCGATTTTGTCGCATCTTTTTGAAGCAGCCTCAGTATAGCTCTGTCTGTTTCATCAATATTTTCGCTCATTTGGTCATAATATCAAATTTTTTCATCAGGTAAATGCTCTTGTGCGCGTTATTTTGCGATGAATTCTCACGGCGCTGCAAATAGTCTCGGCGTACGGAGGATATTGAATGTTACAAGTTGCTGATGCGCCGCAAAAAGAAGGCCCTATGGGAACCGCTTTGTCTCGAACGGGAGCCGGCGCCGACATGCCGTGCGCGTTTAAAACGCTTCATCAGCTAATTGGCCGCACGCCGCTAATTGCCATAAACCTTAAGTATAAAGGCAAGGCGGCCCGTATTTTTGCGAAGCTCGAATATTACAACCTCTCTGGTAGCATAAAAGACCGTATGGCGTTGGAAGTCCTGAGATGTGCCTACAAAGCGGGAGTGCTTCGCCCCGGAGACATGATTGTTGAGGCGACCAGCGGTAATGCCGGTATCGCGTTTTGCGCTGTCGGTCGCGCCTTGGGGCATCCTGTGCGCATCTACATGCCAGACTGGATGAGTCAGGAGCGGATTTCGCTTATGCGAAGCTACGGTGCGGACGTGCGGTTGGTATCAAAAGAGGAGGGCGGCTTCGTTGGTTCAATTCAGATGGCGGAAGATTTGGCCCGATCCCGCAATGATGTCTTTCTGCCGCGCCAGTTTTCCAACCCTGACAATTGCGGCGCCCACTGTAAGGGTACGGGACCTGAGATTTTGAACGCTTTGTCTGCGCACGGCCTCATGCCGGATGCCTTCGTGGCTGGTGTCGGTACAGGCGGTACCGTGATGGGCGTTGGGAAAGCGTTGAAGGCCATAAATCCGGACGTGAAGGTTCATCCGCTCGAGCCAGCCGAGAGCCCCACACTAACCACCGGCCACAAGGTTGGGCATCACCGCATTCAAGGCGTGTCTGATGAGTTTATTCCGGATATTGTTTGTTTGAAGACGCTGGATAAGGTCGTTTGCGTCAATGATGGCGACTCGATTTTGATGGCGCAGCAACTCTCTTGTAAACTTGGTCTTGCCGTCGGTATTTCATCGGGGGCGAATTTGCTTGGTGCACTTAAAATCCAGCAAGAACTTGGGCCAGACTCGGTTGTCGTGACGGTTTTTGCCGATGACAGTAAGAAATATCTCTCGACAGCACTCACGGGCCAAGAGCCCGTGAAAGAGGGGTTTCTGACGCCTGACGTGGAGCTTTTAAGCTACGAAATGTGCTAGGTAGCGTTTTAAGATTTCCCCTGACTTAATCGAAAGTTACGGTTAAGTTGACTCTTGCTATCTGGGTGAAAAGGGGAGTCTATGTCGTCTACAGAAATCGTTATCGTTACGCTGGTTGCGTATAAAATTCTTTTGCTTGGGATAGGGTTTTGGGCGTCAAGACGGGTTCACAGCGAGGGCGATTATTTCCTTGCCGGGCAAGGTCTCGGGGCGTGGACTGCCGGGCTGTCATACGCGGCGTCCACAAGCTCAGCGTGGGTATTGCTGGGGTTCACGGGACTTGTCTACTCTCAAGGTGTTGTAGGCCTCTGGCTCGTTCCCGGTATTTTTAGCGGATATCTTTTAACGTGGCTGGTCATGGGGCCGCGTCTGAATTCAGAAACATCCGAGCGCGGATATATCACTGTGATCGACTTTATAACCGGTGATGTCTCGTCAAAATGGACCCGCATTATTGGTGCAACGTGTGCCGCTATGATATTGTTTTGTTTTGTTTTTTATATCTCTTCTCAGTTTCAAGCGGCTGGAAATGCCTTTACCGCCACGTTTAATATGGGGTCGAGCGAGGCGGTGATATTAGGCGCAACTGTGATTGTGATTTACTGTTTGTTTGGGGGCTTTTGGGCCGCGAGCGTTACAGACACTATACAAGCTGTCGTTATGGTTTTGGCGTGTATTTTGGTCCCTGTTGGGGCAGTAAATGCGGCTGGCGGGGTTGGGGCTATTGTCGATACGCTTCGGGCCACGCAGCCTGAATCCTATTTTAGTTTCACAGGCGGCGCGCCCGGTATGGCGGGGATTGGATTGGCGATGGGGCTCTTCGGAACGGGACTCGGGGCTTTGGGACAGCCGCAGCTCCTTAACCGAATTATGGCTGCGAAAGATGCCAGCACGCGGCGGCGCGGCGCTCTTATTACAGTCGGATGGGGCGCGATCATATATAGCGGCCTTGTTCTTTTGGCGTTTGCCGGACGAGCGAGCAATATCGATATTGGTGGGGAGAGCCTGTTCTTTAAGGCGGCAGACCTGTATTTGCCTGCGGTTCTTGCGGGCATAGTGATTGCCGCAATTTTATCGGCGGTGATGTCCACGGTGGATAGTCTTCTGCTAGCAGCGGCATCTGCTGTCTCTCATGACATGGGTTTCAAGCATGCTACGCCCAAGGCGGCGCTGATGATGGGACGGATCGCCATGGTCGTTATTGCGGTGCTTGCCGTCCTGATGACGATATTCCTCGAAAAGGATATTTTCACGCGTGTGCTGTTCGCTTGGGTCGCTCTTGGCGCGGCCTTTGGCCCGGCTATCTTCGTGAAATGCCTTGGCTGGAGAGTGGACGGCGGCTATGTGCTCACGGCCATCGTCACAGGTTTCTTAGTGGCTGTTATCGCCTACAATGTTGACGGCGGGGTCGCTGATATCGTGGAAAAATGGGTCTCTTGGGCCGCCGGGCTTTCAATTTTGTTTGTGGGGAGAAAGCGAAACACCTAATCTTTTCCTTTGGGTGGGCATGATAAATATCAAATGGCAAGAATAATGTTGTCATACAAAAAGATATGAGAACTTCACTTGCCGCCACAATGATCCTTGTCTCCGGGCTATTCTCGGCGTGCGCGACGCCGCTAGCTTCGGAGACTATGCCTATGTCAACGCCTGCCCCCAAGATGACGTATATGATCATCACGGCCAAACTCCATGATCGTGAGGCTTTCCTGGCTGGATATTCGAAGGCCACGGCGCCGCTTTTGCCAAAATTTGGTGGGCGCTACGTAATGCTGGCGCCGGGCGCTAAACTTCTTGAAGGAGATTGGGGAGACGGCACATCTGTTGTTATTTCCGAATGGCCAAACCGAGAAGCTGTCGAGGCCTTTTGGACCTCACCGGAGTATCAGGAAGCGAAAAAACTGCGGGAAGGTATTGCCGATGTTCAGGTCCTGATTGTTGACGCTCCAAAGTTTACGACGGACCCGAAATGATACGCGGTGTTTTGAAAAGCGCGCTATTAGCGCCGTTTTTCATTTTTCCTGCTGCGGCAAGCGAGCAAAATAGTGCTGAGGCGAAGATTCTCCAGCGCGATTTTTCTCGGATGATGTCGTGGTTCCCCGGAGAGTACGACAATCAAGAGCAGGTCTACTTTGAGGACGAGCTTGGGGTGGACTCAGCCGTTCGCCACAACCGTATCCATCATATTTTCGCGCCTGTAGATCTCGAAAATTTCGCAGGCACCACCTTCTACGTTCAGCAATATCAAAATGATGATCCCAGCGACATATATCGCCAGCGGATATATAGTTTCGAGCCCGATTACGAAGAAAATGCTGTGCGGTTGACAATATATACGCCGAAAGACCCCAAGCCGCTCATCAATGCCCATTTGGACACCGCGAAACTTGCGGGATTGACACCTCGTGATTTTCGAACTGTTGAAGGCTGCGAGGTTTTCTGGAAAGCACAGATCAATGCGTTCCATGGGTACATGAAAGAAAATGCCTGCAAGGTGGACTCTCGGGCCTCTGGGCAGACGCTCATCATCACGGATGACCTTCTTCTCACCGAAAACGAAATTTGGATTCGGGACGAGGCGCGGGGTAGTGATGGGGCATATATTTTTGGCAACAAGGCTGGCGTGCATCATAAAAACCGCAAAGCGCGTGCCTTTAAATGCTGGCTGTCCATCAAAAAGGAAGATGGAAGTTTCACATTTGATCCAAACATTAAGATCCATGACCAAGGGGGCCGTGCTTGGATTGACGGTGAACCGGGCGTGCATCCGCGCGTTGGTATCAAAATGCGCAACGTCGTTTGGCCCTACGGGACGAACCGTCCGTCACTTGTTCTTTACGTTTATGAGGGCGATGACGAGGATCGGGCGGTATCCTACGCTTGGGCCACGCCGGAGGCCGACCGTATCGGGATCAATTTACGGTTTATGCAGGGGAGTTGTACGCTTGACCCTGACGGATTTTTCTAAAGGAGGAGACTATGAAAATACTTAAATTAGCTTTGGCAACCACGGCGATATCGCTCATCGCCTGCGCGTCAACATCGGCGCAGAATATGACTGATAAAGACGCCGTGATAGATTTACAAACGCCTGCAGGGGCAATCAGTGCCATGCGGAAAGTTCAGTGTTCACTTGTGGATAATGAACCCATCACATTCTATTGGTATGGTAGAGCCTATTCACGCCGGATGGGGGAGCGCGACAAGCATCTATTTGATGTGGAAGGCATGAACATCCGGTCTTGTTCCAAAGTTGAAGATGAAAAGCGGGGAATGGGATATAAGCTCGTGTCTCGGGAAATTCTTCTCTACAAGGATACGAAAACCGGAGAAGTTCTCAAAACTTGGGTCAATCCGTTTACCAATGAAGAAGTTCAGGTCATGCATGTGGCTAACGACCCGGTCAATCATGCCGGTTATGAAGTCGGATATGATGGCAAGCCGACGACGTTTGGCGGTGATGTCATTGGTGACAAGTTCCAAATGAATATAACGGTTCCTCTATTTTATCCAAACCCGCTCGCGAGCGATTACCAAAAAGAGATTGGCGGCACCTACCACGCAACGGAGATGTTCAACTTCTTTGGTGACCTAGATGATTTGGTAGATGGGTCTAAAGATACCGCACGTGTGGCTGTGGGATGGGTGCGTATGTCAGACTGGCTTCCATGGATGAATATGGGCGGCCGCGAAGGGATCATGTACATGCATACAGCCGGACGCAAAATTGATAATTGGGACGATATTTCCGAGACAATGAGGGCTGAAATCGACGCACATTATCCCGAATATAAGACTCCTCCGCCCGCAGACGACGCCCGGCGCAATGTTACGAGCTGGGGCTATTATAAATCGGTCAAAGAAGGAAAAGAGGCATTACCCGAGCGGTAATTGCTCTTCGACATTTTACCTATTTAGGGCTGCGTCACAGAGCAAAAAGGCGCGGCCCGCATCACATTCGAGGCGTGACCTGATCGCCTCTCTATCATCCTCAATGGGGCCGAGGTTCGAGTGAAACCGGCGTGCGAAAGCCGTCATTTCCGCTTTTAAGCCCTCATCGTGAGCTGCCTTATCGTATAAATGCCGCACGGGGTCTTCGAGGCGGTTCGTTATGACATCGCTCATGGCAAGTGGTCCGCGGCTTATCCGTGTGTTGACCGCTTCTATAATACACCCATCATCCACAACGGCGCCCGGAGCAAGGCCGATGGCGCTCAACCGCGCGACAATCATTTTATCAGTCACATCAATCGGAAGATCTTTCGGCGGCGCAGTTAAAATATCGAGCGGTGATTGTTCGGATTCGTCTTTTCCACCTGAAAACAGGTTCTTCCACCACGATTTACGTTTTTGCTCCGTCAGGAGAATCTTATGGCTTGGGGAAGGGGTTTCCGCGCCCGGACGTGTAAAGTCAGGGTCATAATCCAAAATTTCTTGACCGGCTTGCGTCTTTGCAAGGTCCTCGATGTCGGGAGCCTCTAATACGAGGTCATGTAGATCGATTTCTCCGTTTTGTTCGGTGTTCTGTCCGCTCTCAGGAATTGAGAGGTCATTGTCGTCAGGCTCTGGCAGGAGGTCAAAATCTTCCTCGGGAGCAATGAACTCTTCAACGGGGTCAGGTGCAGGGCGCAGCCCTGACAAACGCTTTTTCTGCGGAGCGCGCTCAACTTCGTTTGATGCCTCATCTGAGTGTGATGGACGCTGCGGCTCTACCTCGGCTTCTGAATCAGGGAGCGGTTTTAAACCTAAAATACCGCGCTTTCGCGGCGCGGGTTTTGGCGTCTCTTGCGGCGGTGGTGCCGCCTCATTCCCGTAATCCGCTGGTGCGGCTTTGGGTTTGGGGTGCTGAAGGCGATCTTGGAGTTCCACCATGTCATACTCGATGCGTGAAATTTCCTTGCGGGTCTGCGCCAAGCTGTCTTGAACACGCCTCGCGGCCTTCTCGGCTATGCTCTCCGCCCGAGCATTTGAAAAGCGAACCATGTCCTCCATATCCGCAAAACGCTGTTTCACCGCCGTATCTGTCAAGCGCGCCGCGTTGGCTAAGGCTTCGACGGTTTTACGACCGGAGACACTGGCGTCGGTCAGATGGTTTGCGCTAACTTGAGCTGTCAGGGACATCTCACGCATCTTTTTAAGCCCGGCCTCAAGGGAGGCGGCGAGCGTCTCTTGTTCATTGCGTAGATCGGAAATCATTGACGACAGATCTGCGGCGTGTTTGCTGTAAACTTCGTCCAGCTCAAGCGCGCGATTTTTAAGTTCTCCGCCGAGACGCGCAATTTCTATTTGGTTTGTCTCAAGCTTACTTGCCGCTTCTTCGGTGTTTTGCCGAACGATTTCAGAGGCGGAGTTGATTTTTGCCGCGGAACCTTCGACGCTGATGCGGGCTTCATTAATTCTCTGCTCGGCTTCTTTCGTTGACTTCGCTAGGTTGGCGCTATGCATGTCGAGGTTTTCGGATAGGGCCGCCATCCGGTTATCATAGGTTGACGCAATCTCTGTAAGTGCTTGACGTTCTTCACTTAATTGCCTTGCAATCAGCTCGGTCTTGTTTTCTGTGAGGTAGGCCGTGTGGTCTATTGCCTGAAGCTGTTCTTCGAGCGTGTCTTTGAGCTTCGACATGCGCGAGAGCGCCTTATCAATGCGCACATCAACCTGATCGATCTCTCGTTTCATGTTATGCGCCATGACAGATGTGCGGCTAAGAGCGGTTTCATCGGGGGTCATCAACGCTTGCGAAGAGGCTGAAATAGCCTCGGCCTGTTTGGCGAGGGCTTGCGCACGGCCTGATAGCTGAGCAAGCTGCCGCAAGGTATAGCCAAAGATAATAATAATCATTACGGGCCCGAGGATAAATAAGCCGTATCCGATCATTTGAATGAGGGAAACCTGGGAAAGGCCGGAAATGGGAGCTAACGTCATGTAGGCAACTAAAAGAGCTGTTAGAACCCAGAGGGTGATCGCGAGCGAAATCGTGAGCCCCACCCATCGAAGAGCGGGCTTTTCTACGGGTACTGACGCCGCGGCTGGCACCCCTTCGGTTGCTCCTGGACGTTTGTTCACATCCATACCGTCATCATAAATAGATTTTCGCGACGGTTGAGGCGTGGTTGAGGGCTCAGGAACTTGATGTCCTTTTGCATCATCTACTGCTTCTATGCTACTGATTTTACTCAAAATATTTGACAAAATAGGCCTCGATAGCTTGCCGCTGGGGCAATTAACTTAAAATAATAACTTTTACTCTACTATGCATATTTGGTCGGGAAAAGGCGTAAGTTCTTAAGCCGACATGGTGAATTGGGAATAGGGGGCTGATGATGTCAACATCAACGGTTGAGGGCGTGGCGACGCTCAATAAAATAAGCGCTGAAGAGCGGGCGTATTTGTCGCGAGGTCTGTCGCAACCCGGTGGAAAATTGCCTTTGTTTGATAAAAGCGGCCAAGTCATTAATCCAAAAACTATTCGGTCCTGCATTAAAAAGGGTTTGGCTGAGAGGTGGTTTGCGAACCCCGTGAAGCCTGACTGGCTTGTTTGCCGCTTAACCCCAGCTGGCCGGGCCGCGGCGAAGTAGGTAAATATGCGATGGCGTTTGGTGTTATGTCAGGCTGCCGTTCGCGTTTAACAGCTGGTAAATTATTTTCTGATATAAAGATGGCTTGAAATAGTGGGGAACTGGGGCTGAGTGCGGATATTATGGATATTTTAAAGCTAAAGGATACGGGGAGCTGGAACAGGCAAACCGAGCAGATCATAGCATTTTGCGGTCTGTGCATCGCGGCGATGCTTTTGGGACTATATGAGTTTTCGGGGCAGGCTGCCGACCTTCGGGACGCAGGCCATAATTCAGGCTATGCTATATGGGCATATTTGGGGTTCTGCGTTTTGCGGATGGCGTGGATCCAATTTAGTGAGGTGAAGTCCGACATGATGTGGGGCATGGCGCTCCTTGATATCATCTTTGTGTCAGGCATTATCTATATTTTGAGTATTTCTTACGATGGCGGGACGGCGAGCGTAAAGTCGCCCGTCTATACTCTATATTATGTGGTTATTGCCCTTCATGCGATGCGGTTCAATCCGACGCTCGTCATTGTTATGGGGCTGATATCGATCTTAGCTTGGGTGCTCATGACGGCGTCTTTATTGACCTCGGGTAGTGAGGTCAGTCAAGGCTATGGTGGATTTGTCGCGCCCGAATCCGAGTCCCTCGTGTCGCAAATGGAGAAGCTTCTCTCCCTCATGATATTTATTGTTTTAACGTCATTTAGCGTTATGCGGGCCAAGTCCTTGTTTGCAGATGCTTCGGTGAAAAATATCTCCGAGATTAAAATGCAGGAGTACCAAAAATCATCGCAAGAAAAGACAGAGATAATGTCCAATATGAGCGACGATCTTCGTGCACCAATGAACGATGTTGTCGGGATGACCGATGCGTTACGGAAAACGAAGTTATCGCCGCAACAGCTTGAATATGTTCGAAAAATTGAGCGATCTGGTTCCGCGCTTCTTTCCATTATGGAAGACATCATGGATTACACAAAATTGGAGATGGGCGAGCTTCTGGTTAATCCGGGCGAGTTCGATTTGCTCGAGATGGTCGAAGAGGTGGGGAATGTTTTGGGGCCCGATGCACGCGCGAAAAAGCTTGATTTTCTGCTGCACGTCGAAGCTGGCTCCGAGCAAACACTTGTGGGCGATGAAAAACGCCTGAAAAAGGTTCTGCTCAACCTCGTTGAAAATGCTATAAAATTCACGAGTAAAGGCTCCGTGTCATTGACGGTCAATAGTCAGGCTCTGAGCCGCGAGGAAGCTATCTTGTTGGTCACGGTTAGCGATACCGGAATAGGTATTGCTCCAGATAAAATTGGTAAAATATTTGATCGCACGCCCCAAGCTATAGCTGATACACAGCGCCGATATGGGGGCTTAGGTCTTGGATTGAGCCTCGCGCAAAGTCTTGTTCGCGCAAGCGGAGGGGAAATAAAAGTGGCGTCTGAAGTCGGGCGCGGGTCATCATTCTCGTTCGAACTTCGGCTACCCTTTATTCGCCGTGAGAGCGCCGATTCGGTATTTGATAAAATTGTTGATCTCGACAAGTATCAAGTCTTGATTGTGGATGATGAGCCATTGAGCGCAGGTTCTCTGGAGCAAAAACTCAATGATCTCGGCATTCGACCAAAAATTGTTTTGGATGCAGAAACAGCCTGCAAAGCGATCACCACAGCCTATAACGCAAATAAACCATATTCACTTGTTTTAGTGGATTACGATATGCCGCGCTGGAATGGCGTGCAGCTCTCCAAGCTTGTGCGTACCCGTCCGCAGCTTGCAAATATGGGAATTATCGCCGTTTCGACCACAGATGAAGCTGAGGTTCGGGAGGAATTTGAAACAATGGATATCTCGGCCTACTTGATGAAGCCATTTAAGGCGAGGGACTTTGAGGCTGCGTTGTTGACGGCCCTCAAACGCCCGCGTGTTGAAACCACATCGCCGATCTCGCAATTTGGAGCGCCCGAGCCACAACGGAAACTCGCGGGCTAGCAAAAAAACTTGGCCCCCGGAAGTTTTCTCTCCGGGGGGCGATTTCATATTTCTTAGCGAGCAGATGCGTCTGATGAGATCGCAATCTTTTTGCGGGTTCGATACAAGACATAGGCGATGACCGCTAAGGTTATGATGGCAGTGATCGAATCGGGACCTGCATTAGGCGTCGCTAAAAACGCAGACGGCGTTGGTAGTACGGACCCCTCATAATTTACAAACATCGCGGCGAACATGTTATTGCCCGCATGTACACCGATCGCAGCCTCTAAGCCGCCTTCGAAGTAAACGATAACAGACAAAATAAAGCCAAAAAGGAAGTACTGGCTCATCACCAATAGGTGGACGATCCCGCCTTTTTCAGCCCCCGCGACAGACTCGGGGTTTGACAAGTGCATCGCGGCGAACATGACGCTTGTGATGATGAAAACTATCCACTTATTGTCTATGAAGTGGCCAAAGGCTTGGTTCAGGTAGCCTCGGAAAATAATCTCTTCTGTCCCTGATTGAAGCGGAATGAAAAGCAGAGTTGCAATTGCAAACCCGAAAAAGGCGCGTGGGTCAAAAATCAGCTTTACTGTGCTTACGCCGGTGACGTGCATCAGCAAGGTGGCAGATCCCAAGACCACCCACGTAAGGGCAATCGCAAACAAAATGCGTTTCCAGTTTACGTTCTTCGCGGCGGTATGCAGGCTGGTAATCGTGCGCCTGTGAACGAACTTTTGCGCCAGATAAAGTCCCACTAAAAATGCGGGAAACGTCAAAAGCATGAGCGCATAGGCAATCGGACTTTCGCCGATTAAAGGCAAGAAGGCGGCATTAAGCTCGGCATTGGAAAAAAACGGGTATAGGATAACCGCACAGATGGCCGATACGACCATGAAAAATCCGGATATCCAAGCAAAAACACGCCGGACCGAGCCCGCGTTGATACGATAAAGCAACCAGAAAACAACTGCGAACAAGATTGAAATGAGGCACGCCCCGGACACGGACGCGATTTTTATAACATCAAGGTTCGCAAAATGCTCGACCGTTGCCTGATTGTATGTGTTGACCGCCTCGGGGTTTATCGCATGGACAATGGAGACAATAGGAGAGCTGACAAAACCGCTGAGGACGACCCAGACGATAATACTGAACCAAAGCGCGACGAGCCAACTCCACCAGCTCGACTCACCTGTCTTCGTTTGTTCAAAATAAGCTTCGCCGTTTGTCATCCTGATTCTCTCCGGTTTTGACTGGAGATTACAAGTATCGGGCCAAACTGACATTAAAAAACCGCACGCCTTAATTTAGAGTGCGGTTTTCGAAAACGATTTGGTATGCCTACCAGCGGCAAGCAATGACACGTTCCGAACCTTGAACGATGTAGGAACCGTCCCAGGGATTGGAACATTCCGTTACGCTGACCAGTTCGCGGTGCCCATGGTGCCAACCCTCAATGTTAATCCGGCGGCAAACGGTTTGGCGTTGATAGGCGTTGTAGCGGCCATATGCTGGACGGTAAAAGCTATAAGCGGTGGGAGCCCATCGATACTGGCTATATCCAGGCGAGCCTAGGTTAAAGCTAATCCCAATATTGCTACGATATCGCGTATTGTATCCGCGGTGCCGCGGGGCTGGGGAATAGCCGCCGGAGTAGCGTGTCGGGGAGCGATAGGCCGGTGTTCGGCGGGGTTCATGCCCTCGGCGGTAGTCATGCCCTCGGCGGTTATCATGTCCCCGAGACTGACGCCCATTATGGCCACGATTTGATCTATGGTTCCCGCGCCTATCGGATCGTGATCCGCGTTTCTCGTTTTGGGCAATCTTATAGGGTTTCGCCGCAGACGCGGCGCTATTTTGCGGTGCCGCAAATGCGAGCGGTGCCGCCGAGCCGAGAAGGGAAATGGCACCAACGGCCACGAAAGTTTTCCGAAGCAGGGAGTTGGAAGAGTAGGTCATAATCGTCTCCTTTGCGTTTGACTTGACCTTTTCTTGCATTTTGGCTCTGAAGCTGTGCTGAAACGTCTGTTCATTTTCAGTTAATGCTATAATAAGAGGCAATGAGCCTTGATGATGCTGAAACAGAAATCGATTTTGACCATTTAAATCAATATGTTGGAGGAGACGCCAGCCTTACGGCTGAGGTGTTTAGCCTGTTTAAAAATCAGGTTGATATGCTTGAAAAGAAACTGACGCCAGATGTGGATGACGAGGTTTGGGCGCATATTACGCATTCACTGAAGGGCACTGCGCGCGCTGTCGGCGCGGTCCGGCTTGCAGCTATCTGCGAACGGGCGGAAGGTTTGGTTGGTGAAAATAACCGCCCGGGAGCGCGAGAGGTTAGCGCCGCCAATATCGAGTCGCGCATTTCTCTCGTCATGATTGATATTCAGCGATGGGAATATCGCCAAACCATTTTGCGTATGAAATCGTCTTAGGCCGTTTTTTAAGGTAAGCCGACAACCACCGCTCAAGTTCACATCTTGCACGCGGACCTTATTCCGCGCAAAGTGACGCCATGATAAAAAAGATTGTCGTTGGATTCGTTTTGATTGTTGCGCTTGCCGTGGCGCTGTTGGTGGTTTGGCCGGAAAAGTCTTACGCCCCGTATGAAGTGGATGCGGCTTATCAAGCACAGGTTGACGCATTTGATTTTCCAGACATGCCGCCGGATTGGCAGTGGCACCGTTTCACAGCAAAGGACGGTACCTCTTTGCGTTGGGGCGAGACCGGTAACCGCGACGCGGCAAAAGCGAGCCTTATTTGGGTGCCGGGATATACGGCAAGTTTTGATATGTACGGTGAGCATGTGGAGATGCTTGCAAGGCGTGGATACCATGTGATTGGCTTCGACCTGCGCGGTCAAGGCGGGTCTGAACGCGCGAGGGCCTCACATCCGGAGAAAATGTGGGTCAGCGATTTTTCAGTTTACTCCAATGACCTTGCGGACTTTATTCAAAGCCTACCGCCGCGCGACGGGCGTCCGCTCATTTTGTCCGCGATCTCGTTCGGGGGGCACGTGGCCACGCGGGCCATGGGGGATCATGCGCTTCCTGTTGATGGCCTGTTTCTTTTGGCACCTGCGTTCCGGCCCAAGTCAGCCCCCTATACGTTCGAAGAGGCGAAGCGCCTGACCTACTTTGCTCGCGCGCTCGGGAAATCCCGCCATTACGCTTACGGGCAGACCGATTGGCGGCCCGAAGGTCTGGATTTTAGCAAAGGCTCCGATTGTAGTTCCAACCCAAAGCGGTTGTTTCTTCGGGACGTGCTGTTTACCCGTCACCCCGAGCAGCGGGTTGGCGGGGCAACAAACCAATGGGGCGCTGAATTTTTCGAAAGTAGCGAGTATATTTTGGAACCCGGGTATTTAGAGAAAATTTCCGTTCCCATCACGGTCATTTCTGCTGAGAACGATACATTTGTCGAAACATCTTACAACAGCCGCGCCTGTTCAGAGGCTTTTCCTGATTGCCGAGAAGTGACTCCGGCCGGTACGGGGCATTGCTTACCGCAAGAAAGCGACGAAGTCGTGAATCAGATATTTGATGAAATTGATGCGTTGCTTGCTCGTACGAAAGACAAATAAAAAGCGGCTCTGACGGCCGCTTTCGTTTCACAACTAATATTCGAGCTCGCCGCCTATTTAAGCGTCGCCGTGAAAAATGCTGGCACGTCATCCCCAAACCCTGCCACAGTGTTTTCTTTCAAACCATTTCTAGAATGATGGCGATTTGGCTTCTCATTGCTCTGATTTGACGACGTGCGTGGGGATTTGCTCTGGCTTGATGAGCGAGGCGATTTGTTGGTAGACTTGTTCTTCGAAGCCTCTTTTTCCGCTTCTACAGGCTTTTCATCTTGCTTGTTTTCGGTCTTGCGCTTCGAGGGTTTTTTAGCCTCTGGTGCCGGCTTCTCCTCAGCGCTCGGACTGCGGCGGGGTCTTTTGGGACGTGCCTCGTCTTTTGATCGGCCTTTATCGCGGCCTCGGGAACTTGTTTTTTTGCGCCCGCCATCTTTAGGAAAATCTTCAATACCGGGTATCTTAAGTTCTTCAATGGAGTCTACCTTGATAAGATCAAGGATGGATTGGTAGTTTTTCTCATCTAAACGCGCGACCAACATAACGGTCTCGCCTTCTTTACCGGCCCGGCCTGTTCGCCCGATACGGTGGACATAGTCTTCGGAGTGGCTTGGCACATCATAGTTGAAGACGTGCGACACGTCAGGAATATCTAGTCCTCGAGCCGCCACATCACTGGCGACGAGCAGTTTAATTTCGCCGCTCTTGAATTTATCAAGGGTTTCCATCCGTAGGCTTTGTGCCAAATCGCCATGGATTGGCGCCGCGGAATGTCCATGCACGGACAGTGATTTCGCAACGATATCAACATCGCGTTTTCTATTGCAGAAAACGATCCCGTTTTTCACGTCTTCATTTTCGATAATCCAGCGAAGGGCGGTGCGCTTTTGCTTGTGGTCGGACGAGGGCATGCGAACAATACGCTGCGTCACTGTATCCGCTGTCTTTGATTGCCGTGCTACTTGAATTGTGACGGGCTGATGCAGGAATTGGTCAACAAGCCTTTTGATCTCGTTCGGCATCGTTGCAGAGAAGAACAAGACTTGACGCGTAAATGGCGTAAGTTTGAATATTTTCTCGATATCTGGGATGAAGCCCATATCAAGCATACGGTCAGCTTCATCAACGACAAGCGTGTTCACGCCGTTGAGCAAAATCTTACCCCTGTCGAACTGATCCAGTAGCCTGCCGGGCGTCGCGATGAGAACGTCAACGCCCTTCATAAGCTTACGTTCTTGTTCGGCGAAGGATACACCGCCAATGATGAGCGCCATTTCGAGCTTAAGATATTTACCGTAAAGTTCGACGTTCTCGGCAACCTGTGCGGCGAGTTCTCGGGTTGGGCAAATGATAAGGCAGCGGGGCATTCTTGCTCGTGCACGTCCTTGTGCCATTTTATGAATGGTCGGCAAGGTGAATGCGCCGGTTTTTCCTGTTCCTGTTTGCGCAATTCCCAAAACATCACGCCCTTGTAAGGCGGGCGGTATGGCTTGAGCTTGAATGGGAGTCGGAGTCACATAGCCCATGTCGTCAAGGGCTTTTTGAATTCTGGGGTCTAGCCCCAGCTCGGCAAATGTTACGTCAACAGGCGCATCGGCCGGAATTTCTGTTATTTTCTCTTCGGGTGTCAAATCTGTCTTTCAGACGCGCGAAAGGGGCGTCGGGTCCGTTCTATTGCGGCGCAACATAGACAAGCGCGCCCAAAGGTCAAGTGAGATAGGCTTACACGGCCTTCAGAGAGCTCTTATCTGTATTTGAACCAGATGACAATGTCTGAGGTTTGAGTGTTTCGGCCGCGTCGGGGCCGATGGCAGAGAGCGTAATGTCGAGGTCGACCTGAAACGTGCTTTGTTTAAGTTGACCCGATTTAAACGCGGTGCAGTCAATAATGCCAGATATTCGGTCCACCACGACGGAGAGCTTTTCCGGGGATTGACCGGAGAAGGCAACGGCGAAAACGTGATCGTCCATGCGGCCGACAATATCTTCCATTCGAACCATGTTGTTGATCATACCGCCAATTTGGTCATAGGCCGCGACGACGTATTCAGGGTCCAGCATCTCGCCGGTCTTGGGGCGGATTCGCACAAGGAGGAGTGACGTCGGCTGGCCTGATTGAGCATCCGCTGCGCAGACGCGCCGCAAGTGAGCATAAAAGAACAGTCTGTTATAGGTACCGCTGGCGTGATCTGTGCACCGTTCTCCGCCGAGTTTACTGAATTCGTCTTTCATCGATTGATGAAGCCGGTGATAGTTGGCGAGTTCAAGGATCCGGCCGCTGATTTCCTCCGGTGACGAAGCGAATGGAATGACGTCCGTCGCGCCTTTTTCATAAGCAATGTCATGCGAGGTAAATTCTTCGCCTGTCAGGAACAGCGTTGGCGTATGAAAGAGACGGCTGTTTCGGCGCATCGTTTCGCAGATTGTAAAGGCGGGCTCGTTTGCGGTTAGCGTATTCATGACAACAGCGTCAAAAGTCGATTCGTGTAGGAAGTCGAACGCAGAAAACGATGTGAATGCGGCGACAACGTCAACATTTTTTGTTTCGAGCGCATTGATTATGATCATGAACTGGGGGGAGGCTTGGCCAATGAACAATACGCGAAAGGGCTGGCCGGGATTGATGGGCGACATTTGATAATCGAGGCCGAAGTCTTCCTTAAGCGTCTCGATGCGGAGCGATATCTCGCGCTGCATCGTTGCGATTCGGATCATCGCATGGACGCGGCTTGCGATTTGAGCGGGATGGGCTGGCGGGAAAATGACGGAGTCGTAAGCGTCGCTATCCACAAGATTCGCGTTGGGGAATGTCCCGATAAAGGTCAATTCATGCGGTGCGTAGCGTTTTTTGAGAGCCGCTTGAACTTTGGCGGCTACATGGCAATGATCCTTAAAGCACATCAGAATGGCTTTAGGGATGCGGCGGGGTGTGTCGTGAAGTGTTTTGCCGTCGTAAATTGAAATCCGAGTGTTAAAGCCAGAGCGCCGAAGATGTTTCCCGATATAAGCAGACGTGACGGGGTCGTCCGTCGCGATTAGGACAACGGGCAAGTCTCCCTGCGGAGATTTTTCAATAGGATTCGCTGCGCCAACCATTAGGGGAGCATTAACCAAAATAATTTCTCAACAGTTAATGTGAGAGCGCAAGCGGACATACGATTGTTCGTAAATCCGCCTTTCGGTATCGCCTATTCTTTTTTGGAAATCTGAGCACAGGCGATGCGAGGGCCGGCGCCGCCGATGGGCTGGGTCATTTGATCGTCTGGATTTTGGTGGATCACAAGGGCTGAACCGTCTTCGTCAAGCAGGGCAGGCAGGCCGCCTTCGCCGTTTATAGAGACGCGGTCATTCACTGTTGCGTAACTTACGTTGCCAAGCTCGTCTGCTACGAGGTTGGTCATATCGGCATTATCAGGCCCGTCTGGGTTTTTTAGGCCGTGCGACATGTTCATCGGGTTAATGTGGCCGCCTGCGCTTTTAAAGTCAGGCGCCGTACAATCGGCATGGACATGAAAATGTATGCCGTGTTCGCCCTCGGAAATATTTTTGGCATCGACGACGAGGCTAACGCCGCCGCTCAGGTTCTCCGCAATTCGGGCTTTGCCAATGATTTCGCTTTGAGAGTTGATAATATCAAACGTTAAAATCGGTGTATCTGCCTGTTTCTTTTCAACACATCCGGCGAGCATTCCAGCCGCTAAAATGGATGCGAGGGAGACTGTGAGGGCTGTTTTCATGGGGAGATCCTTCGAATAAACTGAACGCTTTTATAACATATATATTTCTGGCGTAAACGGATAGCCTCAGCGGCCTCTAAATCTGTTCAATGTTTGTCATCTAGCTGTCAAACTGTTAGAAATATTTCAGTTATTTTCCGCGATTCGGCGACAGTTTATAGAGTAAGTATTAAGGCATGAGCGAAGACAACGATACGCCTGAAGAAGATGAGATCAGCGGCACTCCCGGGGTGTTTGAAGAGGGCGTTTCGCCCATAACAATCGAGGAGGAAATGAAACGCTCCTATCTCGATTATGCCATGAGCGTGATTGTTTCACGGGCTATCCCTGATGTGCGCGATGGGTTGAAGCCTGTACATCGCCGAATTCTGTATTCTATGCATGAAAATGGTTTTACCCGCGAAAAACCCTATAAGAAATCCGCCCGGGTGGTGGGTGATGTTATTGGTAAATATCACCCCCATGGTGACAGCGCAGTATACGATGCGCTGGTGCGTATGGCGCAAGATTTCTCGATGAGCCTTCCACTGCTCGACGGCCAGGGTAACTTTGGCTCCGTCGATGGCGATCCACCGGCTGCGATGCGCTATACCGAGGTGCGCATGGACCGACCGGCGGCGTCGCTCTTGGCTGACATTGAAAAGAACACCGTAAATTATCAAGAAAACTACGATTCTTCGGAGCAAGAACCGATCGTCCTTCCGGCGCGATTCCCGAATATCCTTGTCAATGGTGCGGGCGGTATCGCTGTTGGTATGGCGACCAATATTCCGCCTCATAATCTGGGTGAAGTTATCGATGGTGCGATTGCTTTACTTGAAGATGGAAACCTGACGGATGAAGACATCTTAGAGATCATTCCTGGGCCCGATTTCCCCACCGGCGCGCTGATTATGGGGCGTTCTGGGTCACGGTCGGCTGTGATGACAGGAAAAGGCTCTATTGTTCAAAGAGCGAAGCATCATATTGAAGAAATTCGCAAAGACCGTTTTGCAATTATCATTACCGAGATCCCTTATCAGGTAAACAAAGCGAATATGATCAAGAAGATTGCCGAACTCGTTCGCGAAAAGCGGGTCGAAGGTATTTCTCACATGCAGGACGAGTCTGACCGTAATGGTATGCGTGTGGTGATCGAGATAAAGCGCGATGCTGTCGCCGAGGTCGTTTTGAACCAATTGTTCCGCTTTTCGCAACTTCAGCAAAACTTCGCGGCGAACATGTTGGCGCTCAATGCTGGACGACCAGAGCAGATGAATGTGCGTCAGATGCTTGAAGCCTTTTTGGGTTTCCGTGAAGAAGTTATCGCGCGGCGAACAAAGTTTGATTTGTCAAAAGCCCGTGACCGCGCTCACATTCTTGTTGGCCTCGCAACAGCCGTTGCCAATATTGATGAGATTATTAAAATTATTCGTAGGTCGGCAAACCCGAAAGACGCACGCGAGAATTTACTGGCCCGCAGCTGGCCTGCGAAAGATATGGGCGCTCTCATCAAGCTCATTGCTGACCCGCGCTCGAAGCTCTTGGATGATGGCACGATACAGCTCACGGAAGAGCAAGCCAAAGCGATTTTGGAGCTCCGTCTTCTTCGTCTCACCGCGCTGGGCATGGACGAAATAACGGACGAAGCTGAAAAGCTTGCCATAAAAATTGCGGATCTTCTGGACATTTTACGCTCTCGTGATCGGGTGCGTGAAATCATCAAAGACGAACTCAGTGAAGTTAAAGAGAAATTCGCTGTGCCGCGCCGCTCCGAGTTTGTCGAAGGCGGCATGGATTTTGATGATGAAGATCTTATCGCCGTTGAAGATATGGTGGTGACGGTTTCGAGCCAAGGGTATGTCAAACGCACACCGCTCGATACCTACCGCGCGCAAAAACGCGGCGGACGTGGACGCTCCGGCATGTCGACAAAAGACGAGGATTTCGTCACCACAATTTTTGTTGCGTCGACCCATACGCCTGTTCTTTTCTTCTCGTCCACGGGTATGGCTTACAAATTAAAGGTTTGGAAGCTACCTCTTGGCGGTCCGGCCACACGCGGAAAGGCGTTTGTCAATTTGTTGCCCCTGACGGACGGCGAGCAAATCAACTCGATCATGGCGCTTCCCGAAAATGAGGAGAGCTGGAAAGACCTTGATATTATGTTTGCCGCGCGTTCTGGCGGTGTGCGTAGAAACTCATTGGCGGACTTCACACGTGTCAACCGGAACGGCAAAATCGCCATGAAGCCAGACGAGGGTGATGGGATTGTTGATGTGCGTTTGTGTACAGAAGATGACGATATCCTTCTGACCACCGCGCTAGGCAAAGCTTTGCGCTGCCGCGTTACGGATATTCGTCGGTTTGTCGGCCGAACCTCATCTGGTGTGCGCGGTATTCGTCTCGCTGTTGGCGACGAGGTCATCAGTATGACAATTCTTCGCCATATGGACGTCGAAACGGATGAGGC
The DNA here is from genome assembly GCA_048268905.1 of Maricaulaceae bacterium. Lineage (GTDB taxonomy): Bacteria > Pseudomonadota > Alphaproteobacteria > Caulobacterales > Maricaulaceae > JACOMS01. Next base: position 230,550 of record JBLWUN010000002.1, read on the forward strand.
TCGGGCATATATGAAACATGCCAATGCCATGCGTAGGGCGCTTGGCGATGATGCTCAAGACGACGCGGATGATGCCGAAAATAATACAGCGCTATCGGATGAACGCATTGGGGAACTCGGCGGTGCCGAGCAATTCGTTCTAACACTCGCGGATGACGGTCTTGGCAAGCGCTCTTCTAGCTATGACTACCGCTGCATGAACCGCGGCGGGCAGGGCGTCACGGCGCAGGAACTCTCCCGTAAGGGCGGCGAAAATGCCAAGCTTGTGCGCTCGTTCGCAATATCCGACGACGATCAAATCATGATGGTGACAGACGGTGGCCTGCTAGTGCGTTGCCCTGTTAAAAACATTTCCATCGTGTCCCGCTCGGCGCGCGGCGTAACAGTCATTCGTACCAAAGAGGGTGAGCGCGTTGTCTCCGTCGAGCGCATTGAAGAGAGCGATGAAGAAGACGTCAGCGAAGACGAATAATAATGGTTGCAGCCGGGCTTAGGCTCGGCCGCGCTGCTCGGTGAAATCGTCTCGTCCGCCGAGGACGCGAAGTTTTTGCATATTGATGAGTTCACAGCTGTGAGAATCCTTGAAGGAAATGATGCCCTTTTCTTTCATGGATGAAAAAGCGCGACTGACCGTTTCAATCGTCAACCCTAGGAAATCTGCGATATCCAAACGCGTCATGGGAAGCTCGATGTGAGTGCTCTTATCTCGTGGCCCATCTGGCGAGAAATGAGCTTGATTAGACCGTAGATAAAGAAGAAACGACGCAAGACGTTCGATCGCCGAGCGTTGCCCGATCGTATAAACGTGATCGTGCGCTGACTCGAGAATTCGGGTTAAGACAAGTCGAAATTGTGATGCAAATTCGGGCGTTGTTGAAAGGGCCTTCTCCAATGCAGCGCGTGGGTAACAGATCGCTTCGACCTTTGTGAGGGCTGTGGCGAGATTGGGATAATTTGGCGTTGACGCCGCTCCCAAAAATTGCCGAGCGCCCATAAATGCCAGAATTTGCCGACGGCCGTCATTGCCATTTCTGGCCAATGCCACATGGCCAGATAATATATCGTAGAAATAGTCGGTAGACTCGCCCTCTGTGATAATATTCTGACCCGCGAGGAATTTACAAGGGCGGCCTTCGGCGAAAAGAAACTCTAGCTCAGGGCTTTTACGCCCGCCCGCTATTTCGGCCAAATGACCACGCCTCTCATGAATTTGAACCATTACAAGCCTATCAATTTTATCACGGGAACATGCCGTTCCGAGAATAGATTTTATAGTATAAGATATAGCGGGTTTCCAAGAGCCCTTCCAGAAGATTTAACGCGGGACTTGCCCCGACTCGATCGCGCCCTTCGGCCTGCTTGTTCCGGGGCCCAACAGAATTGAGCGCGGGAAACGCCCGCACAGATTCGTGCCATTGATGACTATTTCAGCGTCAAAGCGTGTTTATGTGTCTAGAAGCGCCGCCTGGGCCTTTGTCGCCACCCGACACGTGATTATATGCCTTCCATTGATATGTATCATAAGTTTCCGTTCCCCTGTGCGTAATTTGTCGCTAAAATGAAGTGCTAAGCATGATATTTCGCAAAGGAACTCGTATGGCAGACACAATGACCAATCAGCAGGAGTGGGCGAGGGGCTGGCCGATAGTTGTCTCCTCTCTTGTCGGTATCGCTTTATGTCTTTCGCCGCTGCCTTATTGGGCTTTGATTGTCATTGGCTCTGAACTCGGAAAAGAGTTTGGCTGGACGCGAGAAATTATTACAGCGGGATTTCTATATATGACGGCAGGCGTTTTGGTCGGTGCGCCGATATCAGGTCAACTTGTTGACCGGTTCGGGGCCCGCAAGGTCTTGCTCCCTTCGATTATCGCTCTCAGCGTGGGGACTTGCTCATTTTCCCTGATGACCGCGAATCCCGTTGTTTTCTATGCAATCTTCTTCTTTACGGCATTCTTTGGTGCGGGGACTCTGCCAATTACATGGTCAAAGGCTATTGTGAATAACTTCAATCACAATAGGGGCTTAGCGCTCGGGATCGCGCTGACGGGAACAGGTTTATATGGATTTCTCGCCCCCACCTATATTCAAACTTTTATCAATAATTTTGGCTGGCGTTGGGCCTATGTGTCTGTTGGGATTTTGCCTGTCCTCATTTCGTTACCGCTAGCTCTTTATTTGTTTAGAGACCGCAAAGAGGAAAACGCGCTCGCCGGTTCTCTATCGCAGGGTGGGCAGCTAAAAATATATGGGTTGGCTCTTGCACTCGCTATCGCACTTTTCGCTGCCATGAGCTGGGTGATTTTGAAAATGGGTGCCATTTGGGTTGTCTTATTGATGACGTCATTTCTGTTTGTTTATTTAGGATTTGTATATAGAGGCACCAAACATGAGAAAGTGGTGTCAGAGTTACCCGGGCTTACCTTGAGGGAGACATTCCACAATTATCGGTTTTGGCTCATCTTCTTTTCCTTTCTGATCCTTGGCGCCGTCGTGTCCGGAATTATTGCGAACTCTAAATTACTCCTTCTCGACAAAGGTTACACGGATATAACGGCGACCGGGTTCTTTACGGGTGTTGGATTGATTGGTCTGTCGACGTTGATTGGACGGCTTATTGGGGGGTTCTTGGTTGACCATTTCTGGGCGCCAATGATTGCCTTTGTTTTCATGAGCGTTCCTGCGATCGGGTGTGTTATCTTGATGCAAGACTTCGGTATGGGTGTGAATGCGATTGCGCTTATTCTCGTTGGCCTCGCGGCTGGCGTCGAATTTGATATGATGGCGTATTTCACCTCTCGATATTTCGGGATGAAGTCCTATGGACGCATTTACGGCATCATTTACGCCGCCTTTGGTCTGGGGTCCGGGACATCACCTGTCATCTTCAATATTTTGCGCGGAGAAGCCACTGACTATGCGCAGGTTCTCTCCTTTGCTGCATTTGGATTTGTCCTTGGAGCGACGCTTCTGTTGTTTCTCGGTAAATATGAAAAATTTGGTGAAATTAGAGAAAACTAACAATTCTCATTTGTGCTACCTTTCCAAACAACGCGCTGGGTAAACCTACAAGCCCGTTGTTTTGTTTTGACGTTCCACATGGACTTTTTTGAAATCTTACCAAAAGTTTAGTTGTTTGGTCTGTGAGCGTGGTTTATCGAAAAACGATAATGTGGGAAGGTTTGATTTTGTCAGTTGCGGTTGGTTTTTTGGGGTATCCCCCTAATTCAAGTTTTTTGAATTGAGCGAACTATGCGCTGATGCTTTGCAACGGAGCGGTGGAGACAAAGTCTTCCCGTCCGGCAAAACTTAAAAACCCTAAACAATTTTATTTTTGGTTTGCTTCCAGCAGACCGCGCCTTTCCGTGTGCGCGGACGGGTGAGCAGTAGGACGTTTATGACGAAGAGTTTTGAGAGGCTAACTTATCATGTTTCCTGAGTCCTCATGGTTTCCAGAGCATATGGATTGGAATGCCTCTGCTGTTCTTTTCCGAAAAATCGACGTAAGGGCATTTGAGACCGTTCCGTTTCATGATGGCCGCCACGATTTCTTGGAGGGCCCGATCACTGCGGTGCCTTTGGGAAAACCTCAACTTCGTACGAATAATGGCGGCGACAAAAACCGTCCGCGTATGATTTTACATCAATCCTTTTGCGGTTCGACATTCTTGGCAAGGCTGCTCGCGTGCGGTGGAAAAGTTGCCTCCTACAGGGAGCCTCAAGTTTTAATCGAGCTTTGGCAAGGCCCGGATTCGAATCCTTCATTTGACCTCGTTAAGGCTATCCTAGGCCACTTTTCTGCTGGTCCTCGCAATGGTCAATTGGGCGTCGTGAAACCGTCGAACTGGGTCAACCTTCATTTGCTCCGCAGCGGGGTTTTGGATCACTGCGATGTCGTTTTAGTCGAAATGAGTTTGGAAGACTATTTGGTTGCAAATCTTCGCGGCGGCAATAGCCGCATTCGATACTCTCTCAATCTACTCAATCATTTGTTGCCTTTAGCCCCTCACTGGCAAAGCTCGGTATCGCAAGCGCAGGCGCTTCTACAAACGAACGGATTGCAGGCAACGCTTCATCTATTGGCGATTTTGCATTTGATACAGGCGGAGAATTTTGATCAAATTTCTGATCTTCCCGATGCAAATGTTATGCGCCTGTCCCATCATGTGCTCCGTGAATCCCCCATTGTGATGGCTCAGAAATGTAGCGAAATTTTGAATCTGAAACTCACTGCGGATGATCTGTCTCGAAATGCCGAATTCCTTTCTGGGCAGCATGCGAAGTCACTCCGTCCAGATCAGTTCAGCCAAACAAAAGAGGCCAAAATAAACGCGGCGATTTTGCAGCGGTTTGAGACAGAAATTAACGAGGCCTCGATGTGGGCGGCGGGCGAGAAAGGGAAAGTTAGCACGTTGACAGGCTAGAATTTACCGACCTTTGTTCACCTGATTGTGTATGGTTGGTCTGAATGGTTTGTGCTACTGTTCGATATGGTTAGACAATTTCGACAAATGGCAATGTGCTTGGTGTCGACCGTTATTTTGAGCGGATGCGCGGCTTTTTCTACTGCACCTGGTGAAAAGACCCGTCTTTCTCTTTCCGAAACTCTTGAAACGCAGAATATCATTCCTTTACCTTATGCCACCTATGGAAAGGGTATTTATGTTATTCAGGCGAAAACAGGGGATGGTGTAAAGCTTGATCTCGCAATTGATACAGGTGCAACGCAGTCAGCTTTGTATAGGTCTGCCTTGAAGAAGGTCCGGCTTTCTGAGAGCGCAACGCAGTTCATTCAAATTCACGGTATGAACCAAAAGGAAAGCCGGCCATCTGTAATTATGCCGACAGTTTATTTTGGCGCAGAGGAGAAGAGTAATCTTCGAATGGCTGTTCTGGAAGACCGGGAAAATCCACTTGATAATACCCGAATTCCTGATGGTTTGATCGGCATGGATGTTTTGGGAAATTACAGAATTTACGTCGATGCAGACGCTAAAACGTTTAATTTGATTCCCAAAGCGGTTCCCGCGCCGCGTCTTCCTCCAAGTTGGGAAACGGTTACGCTTTCGAGTAATCCATTTATTGAAGACGAACACGACCTGCATTTTCTGGAAATGCGCTTGGGGAATCAATTGATACCGGCACTTCTGGATACTGGGTCCGAAGATAATTTGATGAATTGGAGCGTTTCGATGTTTCCGCAGCTTCGCCGCGCTCGCAAAAAGCTCCGAGAACAATGGATGATTGAGGGTGCCGTGGGAACCTTCGATCCACAACACCTTATTGCAACGAAGAATATGCGGAGTGGTCAGAAACTCTGGCAACGTAGCGAATTCCTTGTCATGGATTTTGAGGGCTTGGATATTCTTGGAATAAATGACCAGCCGTTTCTGATCGCCGGGGCGCAGCTTTTCGCGGATCAGACATTCTACTTGGATTTTACTGAAAACGTCATTCGTTTTAAGCCGCCAGCGCGAGGCGGCCGTGCGAGGTCATTGGTCACAACGCAAACTGTTTACAGCGATAAAGATCTCCAGCCATGAAACGAATAGGCTAAATGTAAATTCGGCGGCACCGTTGCCCAATTCGGGTGAGCAACTCGTAACTTATTGTGTTCATGGCCGCGGCATCGACATCGAGGTTTTCACCGCGCATTTCCACCCAATCACCAATTCGCGGGGCTTTACGGGCATCGCTAATATCTAGGATCGTCAAATCCATACTGACGCGCCCGACAATCGGAACACGTTGGCCGCCCATTTTCGCAAAATGTTGGGTGCCGCCATTTACGCCGCTGGCCGCAATGGGCACGCCGTCGGCATAACCTGCGCCCACTGTCGCAAGGGTCATATCTTTGGGGGCAATGAATGCGGCGTCATAGCCTATGGGATCGCCGGCTTTCACGTTGCGAATTTGAAGAACGGCTGCGAGAAGGGAAATAACAGGCCGGCTGACTTCCTGTTTATAGTTCGTGGTGGCTTTCCCGCCGTAGAGCCCAATACCCGGACGTACCATTTGGAAGTGAAATTTGCGTCCAAGATATATGCCTGCCGTATTCGCCAAGCTTAGCGGGCCGACGGGCAACCTTGCTGCGCTTTTTTTGAACTTAGCCAACTGGTCCGCGTTCATTGGGTGTTCTGCGTCCGGTCCGCAGGCAAGATGGCTCATGATAAACTCATAATTGACGCCGTCGCGCAACGATTTGTTTTTGCAGAATGCTTCAAACTCGTCTTCGGAGAATCCGAGCCGGTTCATGCCCGTGTCCACATGAATGGCGGAGTAGGGCGCAGCCTTGGCATTGGCAATTGCGTCAGCCCAAATACGCGCTTGGACAAGTGAGTTGATAACCGGCTTAAGACGAGAACCAAAAAACAATGTAAGATCGCGGGGGGAGGGGCCGTTGAGGACATAAATACTCGAATTATCTCCAATAGCCGCCCTGAGTATTTTTCCTTCGCCGGCCGTCGTTACGAGGAAGTTCCGGCATCCTGCGCCGTAGAGTGTTTTACCGATTCTCTCTGCGCCTAAGCCGTAAGCATCGGCTTTTACACTGGCCGCAATTTTAACATTTGACCCGACTTTATTCTGCAAAGCGAGGTAATTTTCTTTGATGGCACCAAGGTCAATTTGCACCGCGGGGCGGGTTGAGAAGTTCGGACCAAGAGATGACATGCCTAGTAACCTGACTCGTGGAACTGGTCGTCTTGCGCCAAGTTTCCAAATTTAGTGATGTTGCCATTGAAGGACAGTTTAACCGTTCCGATCGGACCGTGACGCTGTTTGCCGACGATAACTTCCGCTTTGCCATGCAAGCGGTCCATGTCTTCTTGCCACTTCATATGTTCTTCAGTGCCTTCGGATGGCTCTGAGCGTGCGACATAATATTCTTCGCGGAACACAAACATCACCACGTCGGCGTCTTGCTCGATAGAGCCAGATTCGCGAAGGTCAGAGAGCTGTGGGCGTTTATCGTCGCGTTGTTCAACCTGACGTGAGAGCTGCGCGAGAGCAAGAACAGGCACGTCGAGCTCTTTTGCGAGGGACTTGAGGCCCATCGTAATCGCACTGACTTCCTGTACGCGGCCATCGCTCGATTTCAACGCTTTTCCGCCCGTCAGAAGTTGTAGGTAGTCGACCACGATCATGTCGAGGCCGCCCATGCGTTTCAGGCGGCGGGAGCGGGCCGCGAGCTGGCCAATAGAGATGCCCCCGGTATCATCGATATGAAGAGGAATATTGCTGATTTCTTCAGCGCTATCCCGGACCAATTCATATTCTTGGGCAGAAATATCACCGCGGCGAATTTTATGTGACGGAATACCAGATTGCTCCGCCAGAATACGCGTGGCGAGTTGCTCCGCGGACATCTCTAGGCTGAAAAAGGCCACACGCGCGCCATTTGCGGCTTTTGAAATACCGGTTTCTGTTTTTTCTTCACGGAAATTTTTCGCCATATGAAAGGCAATGTTTGTCGCGAGAGCCGTTTTCCCCATAGAAGGACGGCCCGCGAGGATAATAAGGTCGGATCTATGGAAGCCGCCAAGTTGGCGATCCATATCGATGAGACCGGTGGCTGTTCCGGAGAGACTTCCGTCTCTGGAGTAAGCCGCGGACGCCATCTCGATAGATTTTATCATCGCCTGTTTGAAGGTGACAAAGCCGCCTTGAACCGCGCCGATTTCAGCAAGGTTATAGAGTTGGCTCTCTGCCTCTGTGATTTGTTCGCGGGCATCTTGTTCGCTGTCGGGGTCGGACGCAGATTTGGAAATTTCACCGCCAAGCCGGATCAGTTCCCGGCGCATGGCAAGATCAAAGATCATTTTCGCATATTCCGGCGCCGCGGCTCCGGACGGCGCATGAAGCAGGAGCTCAGCTAGATATTGCTCACCGCCAATATCCACGAGTGTTTCGTCTTGGGAGAACCTATTCTTTAAGACAATCGCATCAGCCAGTTTCCCGGTTTCAATCAGGCGGGCCGCCGTTTCAAAGATACGGCGGTGAACCGGATTGTAGAAATGAATGTCCTGTACAATACTGCTGACGCGGTGATATAGCTCATTGTCGTAAAGCAGAGCGCCGAGCAATGCCTGCTCTGCCGCATTACTATGCGGCGTTGTGTCAAGATCTTGAGACGTGTCAGTCGCTGTGTCGGATATAAATGCCATAGGTTAATCTAGCACGAAGAGTTGGGCGATGTAGAGTCTTAGATGCGTTGATTGCAGGCAATTTATGTCGTCGTTGTGGATAGATTAACCTTTTGCCGGTCAGCATTCGAATCATTTTGACGAAACATTAACCATCCTCGGTCAAAGTCGCGGCAATTCCTGCCATGAACCATAGGAGGTGTATATGGCCCGTTTAAAGCTACTCATAACGTTTGCTTCTGCAGCGTTTATCGCTGCGAGTGCAGCGGCTCAAGTTTCGACTGGAACATCTGCTCAAACCGACGGCAAATCTCAATTTATTCGTCCGGGCGATGTAAGTCCCGAAGAATATTCTCGCTTGCTGGCTGAAGCTGACCGCATTCGCGCCTATCAAGCGAAGCAGTCCACTGCGACCGTGACATACAACGCAGCGAATAATTCGGGTTATTACTCCGGGACGACGCAGCCGCAAACATATGCGGAATATATGGCGGCGAAACAGCGCGAGCAGCAAGCTTCGCAATCGCAACAACAGCCAATAGCTCCCGCGCAGCCGACCTATGTGTCACAGTCACAGCAATACGCCAATACGGGCACGCCGACCTCTCAGGGGCAGCAACCTGTGTACGTGCAACAAGCTCCGCTGCCGCAAAATCAAACTTATCAAGCGCCAACAAACAATCAGCTCGTTTATGCGACTATGCCAAATGTGGTGGGTACTAGCGCGCCAACGGCAGTAATGCCGTCTATGGCGACGTATGCGGTGCCGCAAGGGGCGCACAGCGTTGTGAAAGGGGATACGCTGTATGCTTTGTCACGGAAATATGGCGTCGCACTGAACACTTTAAAGCAAGCAAACGGTTTGTTAGACAACACGATTAGTATTGGTCAAAATTTAGTGATCCCTGCGCGCCAGCAAACAGTGCTTGTCAATTACGCGGCGCCAGCTCAGTCAACCGTAAACACGCAGGTTCAATATCGGGCGCCGTCGTCAACAGCTTACGTTTCGCCAACTTACAAAGTGCCGACCTCTGTGAACACGACCCAAATGGGATCGCGGACTATTAAAGCGGTGCAGCCTGTTCCTGCCAGCGGCGTATATGCGGTCTTGCCAAAAGACACGCTTTACGGAATTTCGCGTTTCGCTTGCGTAAAAGCTACGGATGTGGCGAGTTTGAACGGCATTTCCGAAGGTGCAGTTCTACAGCCCGGACAAAAGCTTCAAATGCCGTCAGGCCACTGTCTGAACTAATCGTTTGAAACCTTAACCAGGTTCTCTAAAACGGCTCCGGCTTTGCCGGAGTCGATGGCGTTTAAAGCCAGGTCAATCCCGCTCGCAATATCATCTGCCAAGCCCGCGATCATAAGTGCTGCGCCGCTATTGAGCGCAGTGATATTGCGGTAGGCTGAACGTTCGCCTCGCAACAGTCCCGACAAAGCTTGAGCATTTTCGCTCGGGTGTCCGCCCCTTAGGGTATCAATAGTTGTCAGGTCGAAGCCATAAGTTTGGGGCGATATATCAAATTCACGAACTTTCCCATTTTTGACTTCGCTAACTTTTGTGGCGCCAATTGTGCTGATCTCATCGAGCCCGCCCATTCCATGAACAACCCAGGCATGAATGCTTCCAAGCTCGCAAAGTGTTTCAGCCATCGGCTGACGCCAGCTATCATCACATACGCCGATGAGTTGACGCTTCGCTCCCGCCGGATTCGAAAGCGGGCCCAGCATGTTAAACAGGGTGCGAATACCGAGTGATTTCCTCGCGGGTCCCACATGGCGCATGGCGGGGTGGTGGTTCGGCGCGAATAGAAAACCAAGGCCTGTTTCCATCACGCACCGAGCTGCATGCTCTGGGGTGAGGGCGAGGTTCACGCCCAGCTCCGAGAGGGTGTCCGCCGTTCCCGTGAGGCTACTGGCGGCGCGATTGCCGTGCTTGGCCACTTTTGCGCCTGCGCCGGCGCAGACGATGGCGCAGGCCGTTGAAATACTGAGCGTATGAAGACCCGTGCCTCCGGTTCCGACGATGTCAATAACGTCGGCATTAATTTGAACAGGTGTCATATGGGCGCGCATGACCTTCGTTCCGACCCGCACTTCTTGGGATGTCAGGCCGATCATTTCGAGGCCCAGCAATAGCGCGCTCACTTGAGCGTCGTTCGCTTCGCCGCCGAGTATAGCGGTGAGCGCTGCCTCAAATTCAGTCTCGTTAGGACGTTGGCCGTCGGCCAGTGTCTTAAATATCCCGCGGTCAAATGTCATAGTTTAATGCCGGCTAGCCCTAAAAAAGCGGCGATTAGGGCGTGTCCATTTTCAGAGGCAATGGATTCTGGGTGAAACTGCAGGCCATGGATAGGGCGTGACACATGGCGCAAGCTCATAATTTCGCCATCATCTGTCCACGCATTGATGGCAAGGCAGTCTGGGAGTGTTTCGCGTTCGACTGCAAGGCTATGGTAGCGGGTGGCTGTGAAAGGGCTGTCCAGTCCGGCAAAAAGGCCGGTTCCGTCGTGATGAATGGGCGAGGTTTTCCCGTGCATGATATTTTTTGCGCGGATAACCTTTCCGCCAAAGGCTTGACCCATAGATTGTTGTCCAAGGCAAATGCCAAGGATAGGGAGGTCTTCTGGTGCTTGTGTTAGTAAATCCAAACAAATGCCCGCTTCATTCGGTGTGCAGGGACCGGGAGACAGCAGAATAGCCTGAGCGCCAAGGGACAGAGCATCTGTAGCGCTCATGTCGTCATTGCGAATTACGTGCGTTTCCGCGCCCATTTCTTGCGCATAATGAACAAGGTTGTAGGTAAAACTATCATAATTATCGACTACAAGCAGCATAACTAGTTCCCGTCAAACATAGGGCTTTGTTCCGCTGCGCGGAAAAGCGCGGCAGCTTTGTGCAAAGTCTCTTCAAACTCGCTCACGGGATCGCTGTCCATGACGATGCCGGCACCGGCTCTCACGTGAAGCTTCCCGCCTTTTATGATCGCCGTCCTAAGGGCGATTGCGGTGTCCATTTCGCCTTCGCAGGAAATGTAACCGACCGCGCCGCCATATATGCCGCGTTTTTCGTCTTCAAGTTCGTTGATGATTTCCATAGCGCGGACCTTTGGTGCACCGGACACGGTGCCCGCCGGGAAACCTGCGAATAAGGCGGACAGGGCATCATAATCGCTGCGTAATTCACCTTCAACATTTGAGACAATGTGCATAACATGGCTGTAGCGTTCGATGACGAATTTTTCCGTAACCTTGACTGTACCGGGCTTTGAGACGCGCCCTACATCATTACGCCCCAGATCAAGCAGCATGAGGTGTTCGGCGCATTCTTTGGGGTCGGCTAGAAGGCTTTTCTCGTTGGCTAAATCCTCAGCTTGGGTTGCCCCTCTTGGCCGCGTACCGGCGATCGGGCGTATGGTCACTGTCCCGTCGCGAAGGCGGACCAGAATTTCTGGACTGGAACCCACGACAGCATGGTCGTCAAAGTTGAGGAAATACAGAAAAGGCGAGGGGTTCATTCGCCTTAAAGACCGATAGAGCGCAAATGGAGAGGCAGGCATGGGCGCTTCGAGCCTTTGCCCGATGACGACCTGGAAGATGTCACCAGCTTCGATATAGGCTTTTGCTTTCTTGACCCGTTCTCCGAAGGCACCTTGCGCTGTACCAAGTTTGGGAACAATTGGCGACGTCTTAATATCGCGGGTTGCCCCGCCCTGTACAGGAAGGGTGAGGTCCTGTTTAACTGAATTTACACGTGTCTTTGCAAGCTCGAACGCGCTCTTTGCAGATAATTCGGACGGATAGACAGGCGTGGCAACAATAATTTCTTGCGCAATTTGGTCAAAAATAGCCACGATTGTTGGCCGCGTCATGACCGCGTCAGGCGTTCGAATCGGGTCGGGGTTTTCGCCTTCAATCGTTTCGACCTGGCGTATCATGTCATATCCCAGATAACCGAACAGCCCTGCCGCCATGGGGGGAATGCCATCGGGTAGGGTGAACGCGCTCTCGCTTTGGATGGCGCGCAGCGTGTCCAGTGGTTTGCCAGTCAGTGTTTGGTATGAATTGTTGGCGACCGCCTCTTTTCCGCGTGCGCATTCAGAGTCGTTGCCAAAGGCACGCCAGATCAAATCTGGGGAGAAACCAATAAATGAAAAGCGGCCTCTTTGCTCTCCACCTTGTACAGACTCAAACAAAAACGCGTAGGGACGTCCGGCGGCAATCTTTAAATATGCGGACACTGGCGTGTCGAGATCATTGACCAAGCGGGCGAAGAACAATTGCGGTTTCCCGCTTTCGTAGACACTCTTAAAGTCAGCGCGTGATGGCGTAAAATGTTCATCCATGAGAGCGCTAAAAACCTATTCTTCGGTGTCGAGACCCAGCACGCGCTTTACAGCATCTGGATATTCGGTCACCGGATTTTCTGCGAGTACCGCAGATTGGTAGGCATTGTTGAGGTCTGAAAGAATAGCGGCCGTGGCCTGATCTTGAAGAATATCAGCTAATTGACCGGCGAGCCCATCACGGTTTTCAACGACCTCTGTTAAGATAGCAACCTGACGTGTGAGAGGTTTTGGACCTGCACCGCGCTCCACGCCACCAACGGCCGCATCAAGCAATCCTGCGGTGATCGCCGGGCCTGTGCTTTGGCTGGGCGCAGAGCGTATAAGAACGACATCGCTCAGCGTTGCGCCATTTGGCAACGATGCCTGCAGGGCTTCCAGAGTTTCTCCGTCTTTTGCGCGGGTTGTGAGGTCACGCATAAGTTCATCAAGAGCTTCATTTATACGCTCGTTCGTCCAAAGCGTTTTCGCACGTGCGCGTACATCTTCGAAGGGGCGAATTTGAGAATCTACGATATCGTCCACGCGGATCGCCGCCCATCCCTCTGTCGTTGTTTGAAAGAGGTCGGTTGGGTAGCCGAGATCGTTGGTGAAGATTTCTTTGAGGATGGTTTCGTCCTTCGCAACGCCGGGGAGTATGTCGAAGCCTGAAAGCTTTAGCTCATCTCGGGTTGTTCCTGAACGATCAATGAAGTCAATGCTGGCATACGGCACATCTGCTGCTTTCGCAGCGTCCTCTAGTGTCCCCCCCTCATCAAGAACCGTCTCGATTTTAGGCGTAATCTCGAAAAGTTTCTCTTCGGCTTTACTTTTTAAGAGCTCGGCTTCGAGTTCTGGGCGAATGGCCTCCAAATCCGGCTTCTCAGCGGCCTTAATACCCGTGACTTTAACAGCGTACCAATTGCCCAGGCTCCCCAAAATAGCTTTGGCTTCGCCGTCCTTCATTGAAAACGCAGCCGTTCCTGTCTCAGGGTCGAGAACAGCGTCTTCGACGACATCCGTATAAACCACCGGTTCGATGAGGCTTAGAAGGCTTGCAACGTCGGAAGGCGCTTCGCCATTGTTCAAACGTTCAACCGCTTGATTGGCAACCTCTTCGCTTGTGGCTGTGATTTGCGCAATTGAGCGGGTTTCTGTTGATCCGATCTCACCCAGGTCAACCTTAAGCTTGAAGAAGTCTATTAGATCGGATTCTTTGAGTTCGATATCGGGGATAATGTCCTGCGCTTCGAGACGGATCATAGTAAAGCGGCGATATTCCGGCGCTGTGAAGGGTATTGGGTTCTCTGTTATAAAGGATTTAAGCTCTTCGTCCGTGGGTTCCGGCGGCGACGCGATGGCTTGTTGGTCAAACGTTAAAACCTTGGCTTTGCGCTGTTCGGTCATATATTGATAACGTTGTTGGGCGAACTCTAATGGCGCAACAACGCCGCCATTGATGGCAGGAATTGTCTGGCGCTGACGGAGGTCTTTTATGAGATCCGCTTCGAACTCTGCGCGCGTCACAGGCGGGCGTTGCCGCGCGAGGATTTCAACCATTTTGGCTTCGCTGAATTTTCCGGTCAGTTCATCTTGGAAAGCCTCAATCTCAGCAACATAGTCTTGCGCGGAGCGGGCGTTGACCCCTATACCCAGATCATCGGCGTCAATTTCGATGACTTTAGCGGTCATTAACGATTGTAGGACTTCACGATGTACACCCCGAGCATAGGCTTCTTGATGCGGCATTTGCCGACCCTCGGTTCGCGCCTTAACGGCGAGCTCTCTGCGAAACGCGGCGTCAAAGTCTTGTGTGGTCACGTCTTTGCCGCCAAGGCTTAAGACGGCCGTATTGCTGGAAGGGCTAAAAACATCGTTGATGCCCCATACCGCAAAGGCCAGTACCAACAAACTGATGAGAACGCCAGCAAGAGCTGCTTGAACCTTGGAGCGAAAAGACTGCGCCATAATTAAGACCTTTTATAATTTCGGCCCTACATAGCGATGCGCCGTTCCTCCCGCAAGCAGTAGAGTGCGGTTACTTCCCGATTTGCGTGGTTTATGGCGTTCGTCGTGCCATTTTGGCTTAAATCCGTTGACGCAAAACTAATGAGCTGCCTTTTTGTCTCGCCGAAAGGGTGATTCTGCGCCCACGGTTAATCCCAGAATGACAGTAAACAACGTCAATCCCGTAACGGCCATTTCAAATCCGGTGTTCCGCAGCGGCACACTTTCTGACGCAACTGTGAGGTAAGCCAGAATGATAAACAGGGCCACAAAGCACACTTTGTTCAAAGGTGTCCGAACGCTTCTTGCGCGCAGAAAGATAAATGTTCCAACAAGCAAAAGCGCTATTTCCACGCTTTTTGTGGCAAAGGCTGAATTCCAAAGCCCCAATCCGACGACGTTGTCTTGACTAAAGAATATGGGCAGATCGGGGATGTGCGAAATGAAATCCAGAAGCCAATGAGACGCGACAGCCAATGCGATGATTAGCATATCACGAGCAGATGCCTCTCGCCGATAGGCTTTATAGAGAAGGGCTCCGCCCAACATCCAGAGCGGCGTTAGAACAAGGCTATGCGTGTAAGGCATGAACATGCTCATGGAGTTGATCTCGGAAAGCCCTGCTTGCGGCTCCATTCTCTCAAGGCCCAGCATAACGAGAACCATTGCAACCAGATCCACAAGAAGGGACGCTGTCACAAGTGTCCAAAGGGGAATAGAATCGTTTTTGGGTTTTAGAGCCATTCCCGCTGCGAGGTGTCCAATGATCATTCTCGATATCCTTTAAAATTGCGCTGCATATTTCTTTCTGGAGTTTTGCCCTCATTGTGGCGTAGGAACAATGCCAAATAGTGACTTCGCAATTTAGGAGGACGAATGCGCCCGTTAATCGCCGCAAACTGGAAAATGCACGGAGATATGAACTGGAATGACAAACCAGACGCGTTCAATCGGCTATTGCCCGCTGAACAACGCCGGTCGATTGACGTGCTGATCTGCCCGCCATTTCCGTATATTTTGAGTTTGACGCAAGCCGCAAAGGCGAATGGCATTGTCACAGGGGCGCAGGATTGTCATTTTGAAGAGCAGGGCGCTTATACGGGAAGTGTGAGTGCGCAAATGGTCAAGAATTGCGGCGCAGAGTTTGTTATTGTGGGGCATTCTGAAAGGCGCGCGGTGGGCGAAAGTGATAAAATCGTCAGGTTGAAAGCCGAAGCCGCACTCAAGGCAGGTTTGACGCCGATTGTTTGTGTGGGCGAACCTCTCTTCGTGAGGGAAGATGGGAACGAGAAAGCCCATGTGGAAGCTCAGTTAAAGGAGTCGCTGCCTCAAGCTTTCGGTGGATGCGTCATCGCCTATGAGCCGATTTGGGCGATCGGGACGGGGCGGACGGCAAGTTCCGGGGATATAGCGGACATGCATGCCCATATTCGAGGGCTCGTTGGCGCCGGCGTTCGCATTTTGTATGGCGGATCGGTCAAGCCAGAGAATGCTGGAGAGATATTGGGGACGGTAAATGTGAATGGCGCATTGATTGGAGGTGCGGGCCTTGAAATGGAAAGCTTGGCACAGATTGCTCGAGCTGCCTTGTAAACAAGAGAAAAGCTCCTAAATTTAGCCTAGTAATATGATCATGCGTGCGCTAAACGTCCGCGAAACTATGGCCGTTTAAAACCTACTTCGACCAGACAACGATTAGAGACGAATATGTCAACTGTAATTCTGCTTACCTTGCTCTTCGTGAGCGTTATCATGACAGGTCTTATCCTGATCCAGCAATCCGAAGGCGGCGCTTTGGGAATCGGCGGCGGTGGCGGCGGTGGCGGATTTATGAGTGGCCGGTCTGCGGCAAACTCTGTGTCACGGATGACCGGTATTCTGGGCGGTGCTTTTCTTGTTTTATGTCTTCTTTTGACGATAGTTATGAACAAGGAAAGTACGACGAAATCAATTCTTGATGAAGCA
The DNA here is from genome assembly GCA_048268905.1 of Maricaulaceae bacterium. Taxonomy (GTDB): domain Bacteria; phylum Pseudomonadota; class Alphaproteobacteria; order Caulobacterales; family Maricaulaceae; genus JACOMS01. Next base: position 246,987 of record JBLWUN010000002.1, read on the forward strand.
AACGCTGAAGCCCCCTTGACGGCAACGTCCGAGTCGGTGGAAGACACAATCCCGTTAGGTGACGCAAATGATGTTGCTTCGGATGCAGAAACAATCGTTGATTCCGAGACGGTTGTAGACGGCACTGAGACAACAGAAGATGCGCAAGAAACCCCGAAGAAGCCAGAGCTCGAATAGTCGCGCTCCCGGCAGCGGGGCAGGTAATGGGTTCCGGTTATGCCGCGTTATATTTTTATCACAGGCGGCGTTGTATCGTCATTGGGTAAGGGCCTTGCTTCGGCCGCTCTCGGAGCTCTGCTGCAGTCCCGCGGTTTTAAAGTCCGCCTTCGAAAGCTCGACCCCTATTTGAATGTTGATCCGGGAACTATGTCACCTTACCAGCATGGCGAGGTGTACGTCACAGATGACGGCGCGGAAACGGATCTTGACCTCGGACACTATGAGAGATTTACGGGTGTGTCAGCGGCGCAGAGTGATAACATCACGACTGGCCGTATCTATTCCAATATCATTGAAAAAGAACGGCGCGGGGATTACCTCGGTGCGACTGTTCAGGTCATTCCTCACGTCACCAATGAAATTAAGAATTTTGTTCTGTCCGACGCTGGTGACGATGTGGATTTTGTCCTCTGCGAAGTCGGCGGGACCGTGGGCGATATCGAAGGATTGCCGTTTTTCGAAGCGCTTCGCCAGTTAAAGCAAGAACTCCCATTGGGCCAGGTCGTGTTCATTCACGTGACGTTGCTACCATTTATCAACGCAGCGGGTGAGATGAAGACCAAGCCAACGCAGCACAGCGTCAAAGAGCTTCGCTCGATCGGTATTCAGCCCGATATACTCCTTTGCCGCGCAGATCGACCGATTTCCGACTCTGATCGCCGCAAGATTGGCAGGTTTTGTAACGTCCGCGAAGAATCAGTTATTCAGGGACTTGACGCACGGTCTATTTACGACGTTCCTCTGGCCTACCATGCGGAAGGTCTTGATCGTCAGGTTTTGGCGCATTTTGGGATTAAGAACCCACCAAAGGCTGACCTTTTTAAATGGATGAAAGTTTCCGACACTTTGCATAACCCTGATGGAGAAGTTCGCATTGCTGTCATCGGAAAGTACACGGTTTTGCCGGACGCTTACAAATCGATAACCGAGGCTTTGGTTCACGGCGGCATCGCCAACAAAGTCAAAGTTAAAGTCAAGTGGATCGAAGCGGAAGAGTTTGAAAAGACCGAAGATGTGACGCCGCTTTTGCAAAATGTGAATGGTATCTTGGTTCCCGGTGGATTTGGGCAACGCGGCGCCGAGGGCAAAATCCGCGCTGCAACGTTTGCGCGCGAACGCAAAATTCCGTTTTTTGGTATTTGTTTTGGCATGCAACTGGCCGTTATCGAAGCTGCGCGGAATATGGCGGGTTTACCCGATGCGACATCTTCGGAATTTGGCGATTGCAAAGAACCTCTCGTCGGCTTGATGACAGAGTGGGTGCGCGGCAATCAACGATTTGAGCGCAATAAAAACACGGATCTTGGCGGGACGATGCGCCTTGGGGCCTACAAGGCGGTTTTGAAACCGGATAGCTTGGTCGCCAAGGAATATGGTGCGACCGACATTGAAGAGCGTCATCGCCACAGATATGAGGTGAACATCGATTACAAGGATCGATTGGAGGCCGCAGGGCTTTTATTCTCAGGCTTGTCACCAGATGGCGTGCTCCCAGAAATCGTTGAGAATCCGGCACATCCTTGGTTTATTGGTGTGCAATATCACCCTGAGCTAAAGTCTCGTCCTTTTGAACCACATCCCCTGTTTGCTGGCTTTATTCGGGCTGCTGTGACGCAAAGCCGTCTGGTTTAAGGCGGGATGCGCCCCGCTGATTTTCTAGTTTTGATGCTCTGCTGTTTAGCATGGGCGGGGAATTTTGTCGTGAGTGCTTGGGCGTTGGGCGGAAGCCCTGTTCCCCCGTTTATGCTCGCAGCTGTCAGAGCTTTTATTGTTATTGTGATCATGGGAGCTTTTTTGTTTCGCCCGCGCCCCCAGCATTTTTTACGGCTTCTTGTCGTTTGTGCATGTGTGGGGCCAATTCACCTTGGCTTTCTTTATACGGGGCTTCAAACAGCCAGCGCGTCTGGCAGTTCGATCGTATCTCAAATATTGATCCCGTTCGCGACGATACTCTCTGTTATTTTTCTGCGCGAGAAGGTGGGATGGATACGAGGTTTAGCCATTCTCGGTGCATTCATCGGTACAATAGTTATGATATACGAACCGGGCGCTTTAGCGCTTGATTGGGGACTGTTTTATATTGTGCTGGCCTATTTCTCTCTCGCTGTGGGATCAATTGTTATGAAGCAGGTAGGGGACATAGATTGGCAAGTCTATGTGGCGTGGATGTGTTTAAGTGTCCTGATTGTCATGGGCGCTGCGTCTTTGATTTTCGAAAATGACCATGTTGAGGTTCTAAAATCATCTTGGCGGCCACTATTATTCGCGGCAGGGTACGCTGCGGTGGCGGTCTCTATTCTGGCGCATGGCCAATATTTCAACATGATTAAGAAATATGACGTGTCTCAAGTCGTTCCTTTGACATTGATGGTTCCTGTCTTTGCGACTATTTTGGGCATCAAGTTCTTGAATGAGACATTGACGGTGCCCATGATTATTGGCGGCGCTCTCATACTCCCGTGTGTGTACGTGATTGCGCGTAGGCAGGAGATTGCGCCTGTCCAAGAGGACTAGGGACATTGTGTGATATGCGTCGGCATGGAAGGCAAAATAGTGAAGAAAGGTTTCGCTATTATGGCGGAGAATATCCCCTTGAAAATTGAATATACGCCGAGTTCAAATTTTGATGACAGGACGCTCCCCATTTCGATGCTCGTACTGCATTATACCGGTATGGAAAGCGGAGCGGCGGCGTTGGAGCGCTTGACGGACCCTGAAGCTAAAGTCAGTTCGCACTATGTTGTCGAAGAAGACGGGCGGATTTTTCAGCTTGTAGATGAGGAAAAAAGGGCATGGCATGCGGGTGTTTCTGAATGGCAGGGACAGACAAATATCAACTCCGCTTCTGTGGGGATTGAGATTGTCAATGGCGGTCATGATTTTGGTTTGCCTGAGTTTCCCGATGTTCAAATCAATGCAGTGATTGCGCTGTCAAAGGACATCATGACGAGACACCATATTTTGCCTAAAAATGTACTGGGGCATAGCGATATTGCACCGAAGCGAAAGCAAGACCCAGGAGAGAAGTTTCCATGGCAAGGGCTTGCGGCCGCGGGCATAGGTTATTGGCCCGAAAACATTGATACAGACCGACGAGTTCTATTTGAGCCGGGGCTTCGAGACCGAGGCGTTGCGATTGTTCAGCGCGGCCTTGCGCACATTGGTTACGGTCTTCAGGTCACGGGCGTCATGGATGATCACACGGTCTTAGTTATCGCTGCGTTGCAGCGCCGCTACCGCCCTGAGCAAGTTGACGGGCTGGTTGATATTGAAACCATGAGTATCATTCGGTGGCTAACCGAAAATCTCGGTTAGAGGTTAGATATCAATATCTTGCACGAACTGTGCGTGTTCTTGGATGAAATCATAGCGCAAATCTGCCCGTTTACCCATTAGGGTTTCCACAAGCGCTTCTGTCGTCGGCATATTCTCGGCGTCAAGCGTGATGCGGGCGAGCGTCCGTGTTTCTGGGTTCATGGTTGTGTCTTTGAGCTGGGCTGGCATCATCTCGCCAAGGCCTTTAAATCGTCCAATGTCCACTTTCCCACGCCCATTAAAGACCGTGGCGAGTAATTCGTCCTTGTGAGCGTCATCCGTTGCGTAGGCAGTTTTAGCTCCTTGGGAAATCTTATAGAGCGGTGGCATCGCCATATAAAGGCGTCCTTGATTGATAAGCCCCGGCATATAGCGATAGAAAAACGTGATGAGCAGCGCCGCGATGTGCGCGCCGTCTACGTCCGCATCGGTCATGATAATAACGCGCTCATAACGTAGATCTTCAATGTCAAATTTGCGCCCGATCCCGACACCAAGAGCGGTTGAAAGGTCGTTTATTTCTGCATTCCGGGAGATCTTATCCGTGCCGGCGCTTTCGACGTTCAAGATTTTGCCGCGAAGGGGCAAGATCGCTTGGGTTTTGCGGTTGCGCGCCTGCTTGGCGGAGCCACCCGCACTGTCCCCCTCGACAATAAAGAGTTCCGTATCTGCGGAGTCTTTCTTTGAGCAATCTGCGAGTTTGCCGGGAAGCCTGAGGCGCTTCGTTGCCGACTTTCGGTTCACATCGCGCTGTTTGCGGCGGCGAACGCGTTCGTTCGCTTTTTCAATTACCCATTCAAGAAGTTTTGTGGCGTCCTTCGGAGACGAGGCCAGCCAATGGTCGAACGGGTCGCGAACCGCGTTTTCGACGATGCGGGCGGCTTCCGTCGTGGATAGTCGGTCTTTGGTCTGCCCCACGAAGTCTGGATCGCTAATGAAAATCGATACCAGCGCGCCAATTCCATTCATCACATCATCTGGTGTTACATGAGAAACTTTCTTTCCCATGCCTGATATATCTGCATAGGCGCGAAGCCCCTTTGTGATGGCGGCGCGAAGTCCCTGTTCATGCGTTCCGCCGCCGAGCGTTGGTACGGTGTTACAATAGGAGCGAATGAAGGTGTCGGCTTCGCCAAACCCTTCTGGAGACCAACTGACGGCCCATTCTACGCGGCCATGCCCATTGTCTTTCTTGGAGCGGCCCGCAAACACATCTGGTGTGACCGTCACTTTGTTGCCCATGGTTTCTTTTAGGAAATCGGCAAGCCCGCCTGGAAAATGAAATACAGCTTCGGACGGAACACTATCTAGCTCTTCCACCAACTCAGGATCGCATTTCCAGCGAATTTCGACGCCCGGCTGTAAATAGGCTTTCGCACGGGCCATCCGGAAAAGCTTACCGGGTTTAAAGTGTGCTTTCGCGCCGAAAATCTCTGGGTCGGGATGAAAGCGGACTTTGGTCCCACGCCGATTATTGATCGCGCCAAGGTTTTGGATCTTACCGACGGGTTTTCCCTGCGAGAAACTCATTTTGTAAAGTGTTTTATTCCTCGCAACTTCAACGTCGAGTGCATCCGACAGTGCGTTGACCACCGACACACCGACGCCGTGCAGCCCGCCAGACGTTTCATAGGCTTTGCTAGAAAATTTGCCGCCTGAGTGTAGTTCTGTCAGGATAACTTCCAGCGCAGATTTCTCGGGGAACTTCGGGTGGGGGTCCACAGGAATACCTCGGCCATTATCCGTAACGGATAAAAAGCCATCTGAGGTGAATTCAACTTCGATACGCGTCGCGTGTCCGGCGACAGCCTCGTCCATAGAGTTGTCGATCACTTCTGCGAAAAGGTGATGAAGCGCGCGGTCATCCGTGCCGCCGATATACATGCCTGGGCGAAGCCGAACAGGCTCTAGACCCTCAAGGACTTCAATGTCTTTGGCGGAATAAGCTTCGGATGCGGCAGCGCCTCTGTCTTCAAATAAGTCTTTTTTCTTGGTAGAGGCCATAAATGTCTGGAGGTCTTTCGGCGATTTAGGACAGAATCAATCCGTAATATCGCGCATATGGTTCAAGGCGCAAGGTATTTACCATCGGCGGACGCTATTAACGGTGTATAGAGCTTCATGAATATACATGGCGGCTTTAACGTTTTATTAAGCTCATGCGCTTGAACTAAAATATCCCCAATTTTGTTGGGTTTTCTGCTAGTTTTGAGGACGAATCGCAGGCAGACTCGCGGTTTGATACGGATTTGAAAATGACACAAGGTTATGATGACAATTTTCGTGCAGACAGGCACGCGGATGAGGACTTAGTTCCATTTGACGTCCGCGACTATTCTGGTCGGCGTGCAATGTGGCTGCTGGTTCTGTGTCTTGCTATACTTTTGGTGGCTGCGATCACCTTCTTGAAGCTCTATCACAAAGGGACCCGGGACCGTAGTGCGCCGCCGGAAATTCCTGGTGAGGTTGCGCCGTATAAAGTCGAGCCTGAAAATCCGGGCGGAGAGGTCACGCCAAATCAGAACAAATCTGTGTATGATGTGATGAATGGGACGGCGGAAACCGAGGACGTTGTAAAAGCGCCACGTCCCGAAACGCCCGTTGATCTGCCGCGTCAAGCCACGATAATTGTTCAGCAACCAGACGCCGGGCGTCCGAGCGACGTAAAACCGTCTACGCCCGCGGCCGCGCCTCAATCTGCGGCACCACAACCGACAGAGCCAAAATCAGCAGGGAGTGCTTATGTGGTCCAGGTGGCGTCCGTTCGAGCTCGCGCCGATGTTGAACGTTTGCTAAAAGATATCAACACGAAATTCGCTGGAATTTTACCGGCGGGTAGTTATGGCGATATCAAGCGTGTGGATTTAAACGAAAAAGGCATTTACTACCGCCTTCAATTTACTGGATTGGCCGATAAAGCTGCAGCGGACCGTTTGTGCAATCAATTTGTTGCGCGTAAACAGGCCTGTTTTGTAACACGGCGATAGGACTTGATGTGACCGAACTTGCTGTAATTTTTGGATTGGAAGGCCCCCGCCTGACCGCAGGGGAAAAAGCTTTTTTCCGCGATTGTAACCCTTGGGGGTTTATCTTATTTGGGCGAAATATCGAAACGCCAGATCAGGTTCGGGCCTTGACGCAGGAAATCCGGGCCTGCGTTGGTCGGAATTGCTTGATCTTTGTTGACCAAGAGGGGGGACGCGTACAGCGTTTTAAACCGCCGCATTGGTTGAATTACCCGTCCGGAGCTGACCTTTGCAAAGGATATGCGGAGAATCCGGCTGAGCGGAAGCGCGCGGCATATTTACATCACCGCCTTATCGCAGACGATCTCATAGAATTAGGCCTCAATGCGAATTGTGCGCCAGTGCTTGATATACCCTTACCAGACGCAAATCCGATTATCTCTGATCGTGCTTTTGGCGACGGTGCTCCGCAGATTATCGACATGGCGCATGCCGCGATGGCCGGGCTTATGAATGGCGGCGTTGCGCCGGTCATAAAACATATTCCGGGTCATGGACGAGCTATGGTCGATAGTCATCTCGCTCTACCGAAAGTAGACGCATCGCTCGACCTCTTGGAGGCCACAGACTTTCGGCCGTTCAAAGCCTTATCTGAGGCCCCGATGGCCATGACGGCCCATATCGTCTATGAAGCGATCGACCCCAATTTGCCGGTGACGCTCTCAAAGTCAGGGATTTCGCAAATCATTCGAGAAGAAATCGGGTTTAACGGGCTTCTGATGAGCGATGACCTCGATATGAAAGCGCTATCGGGAAGCCTTAGACGAAAGACAGAGAAGGCCTTGAGCGCGGGGTGTGATGTGGCCCTTCAATGTTCTGGCAAACTCCCTGCGATGGTGCAGGTTGCAAGCGGCGCTAAGCACCTTGACGGTGTGTCAAAAGAACGAGCCGATATTGCAATGATGAGTTCGGCAAGGGTGAACGCGTTTGACCGCGACGAGGCTTTGGCTGAATTTGAGTTGCTCGCGCCGGGGCTTCGGGCGTCTGCATGAGCGACAACTTTCAAGAAGATTTGAAATTTGAAGCTTCTGATGATGCAGACTATGAGGGCAAATCCCTCATCCTAGACATTGATGGTTATGAAGGGCCCTTGCACCTTTTGCTGGAGTTGGCACGGCAACAAAAAGTTGACCTCGCAAAGCTATCAATTTTGGCCCTTGCCGAGCAATACCTCGCCTTTATCAAAAATGCGCAAGACCTGCGAATTGAACTGGCCGCGGACTATTTGGTCATGGCCTCTTGGTTGGCCTATCTGAAATCTCGATTGATCTTGCCAAGGCCGGAAGATGACGCAGGCGAACCAGAAGAAGATGAAATCGCAGCGCATTTGGCTTTTCGCTTGCAGCGACTCGAAGCCATGCGCCGCGCCGCGGATGGTTTATTTAATCTGCCACAGGTGGGGCAGGCTGTGCATGGGCGCGGAGACCCTGAAGGATTGCGGTCTCGTACGAGCCCATTGTGGGAAGCTACTCTTTTTGACATTTTGCAAGCCTATGGGCAATCTCGCTCACGGGCGGAAATTCGGCAACATAAGGTCCCCAAACCGCTCGTAATGTCGCTGGACGAGGCGCGGGATCGACTGCGCCGTGCGATGTTGAATGTTGGTGCGGAGGCCGACGATTGGGTGTCGCTGGAGGGTTTGTTGCCGGATGCCAACGATATCGAACTCGATATTCCGAGGGACTCTGTTCGTGCGAGTTCTCTGGTCGCCGGTTTAGAGCTCACAAAAGATGGAGACATGGAATTGCGGCAAGCGGGATCTTTCGCACCAATTTTCGTGCGAACCCGGAAAAGAGAGATTTTAAATGAGTAGTGATCGGGTCGAGAAGGCATCTGCGGGGATTGAGGCAGGGATTGCAAGCCTGACGGAACGCTTGAATTCAAAAGGCGAAGCGGAAATCGAACATGAGCTTCGTTTGCTCGAAGCCCTTTTGTTTGCTGCGTCTGAGCCCATTGACATCGAGACCTTACGAGAACGCATGCCGGAAGGCTGTGATGTGGTCGCTCTGATCGCAAGGCTAACGCGCGATTATGCGGGGCGAGGGGTTAATCTTGTGCGGGTGGCCGAGCGGTGGCGTTTTCAAACGGCACCGGACCTGGAACATCATCTCACCGATATTAAAGAAGCGCCCCGTAAACTCTCGCGTGCAGCTTTGGAAACGCTTGCTATTGTGGCCTATCATCAACCTGTTACGCGAGCCGAAATTGAAGATGTTCGCGGCGTTGTCGTGTCAAAAGGCACGCTTGATGTGTTGATGGAGCTGGGCTGGATCAGGATGCGTGGACGCCGGCGAACACCCGGACGTCCTGTGACTTTCGGGACATCGGACGGGTTTTTGGCGCACTTCAACCTTGAGACAATCTCAGATTTGCCGGGACGCGATGATTTGAAAGCCGCTGGTTTGCTTGACCCAAGACTTCCAAAAGATTTCGAAATGCCGACACCGATGATGCCTGACGATTTGACCGACAGTGAAGATCCGCTTGAGGATGAGGAAGGCCCAGATTTCTTCGAAGATTTTATGGCTGACGATGATGAGGGCCAATAGGATGAAAAACACCATACGCTATGTTCTTGGCAGTGTTTTCGTAAGTGTTCTTGCGGCTTGCCAGCCTGCACCGTCCCCGAGCGTACAATCTCAGAGCGCCCAAACCCAAAGTGGTCTGGTGAACGCTGCGCCGGTTCAATCTGCGCCGATTGAAGCTGAAGGGTTTTCTTTTATTGTCATGGGCGACGCGCCTTACAGCGAGGCGGATGAAATAATGCTCGCCCAAGCGATTCCGATGATCAAAGAAGGAAGCTACCCCTTCATTATCCATGTGGGGGATTATAAAGGCGGCGGAGCGCCTTGCACAGCGGCGCATGACAAACGCCAACAAGAGATTATCGCGAGCCTTGCGCCGACGCCGGTTTTTTATACACCGGGAGACAATGAATGGGTAGATTGCGACCGGTTCGACAATCCGGAAACAGGACAGCCCACATCTGATTTAGAGCGACTGAGCACGGTCCGCAGCCTGTTCTTTAGTGGTCAGGCTCCGACGGAATTTGGCGTGGTGTATCAAGAGTCGCAGCCGGAAAACGCACGGTGGTCATATAATGATGCTGAATTTTTGACATTGCACGTCACTGGTACCAATAACGCGCGGGACTATGTGACGACAGATCCGCTTGAGCTCGCTCTGGCTGCGGCGGCGCAGCGCGATGCGGCCAATCTGCTTTGGCTCGGAGAGGGCTTTGAGGTAGCAAAGGAGACTGGTCGGTCCGTCGTTGTAATTTCCATGCAAGGGGACATGACTGATATTGAGGACAAGCCTTTAGACGTGATGTGCGACGCGGTCAGCAAAAAGAAGACAAATTGTGACGGCTTCACCGATCTGCGCAAGGCTATACAAACATACGCGGAAAATTTCGAAGGTCAGGTGCTGCTTATCCATGGGGATACATCGCCCTTTACGCTTGGGCAAACCTTCGCCGGAGAGGAAGCGCCCAACCTCTGGCGTTTGAATGCGGCCGGAGACTCCGGCGAAAATGCGCTGACGAAGCAAAAATGGGGTACCCGCGATGTGACTCATGTGACCATCAACACAAAATCGGAGACACCGTTTTCGGCGTATGGTCTTTTGACCGGAAAAACACCTAAAGCAAAATAAATAGATCTGTTCATCGTCGAACGGCCTGTATTTTGTATAGTCGAAGGCTGTTGATGATCCAAGGTAACTGTTGCCCGTTGACGTTACGCACGTTAAAGAGGGGCGAATAAGAGGAAGACGTTATGACACCCGGTCCATGGCAAATATTGTTGGTTTTAGTTTTAGCGGTCTTGTTATTTGGTGGCCGCGGAAAAATATCGTCTATCATGGGCGATGTCGCGAAAGGTATTACGAGTTTCCGCAAAGGTCTCAAGGACGATGGTTCCGATGAGAAGGATGCAGCGGAAGACGCCATCAATGTGACACCCAAGAAAGATAAGCAGACCTAGCGAAGTTTTGCGCTAAGGACGCAGTATGATCCCACAAATTGGATTTGCGGAAATGATGGTTTTGGCGCTTCTCGCCATTATCGTTGTTGGCCCAAAAGATTTACCGAAGCTGATGCGAACTGTTGGTGGTTTCATGGCGCGAATCCGGGCTATGGGGCAGGAATTTAAAGACGCTTTCGATGATATGGGCGCAGACGCGGAAATGTCGGAACTCCGCAAGGAAATTGAAGACCTCAAGAAGATGGGCAAGATGTCCAACCTCTCCGACGAAGCCTTTGCCGAAGATATGCGTGCCCTTGACGATGAGATTCGTGAGGGAACAAATATGAACAGTCCAAAGGTTTCATCTACGAAGACGGCGGCGAGAGAGCCGGACGTCACGGGAGACACAAGCTCCGATACTTCTGATAAGTCCGAGACATGACGCAAAAAAGTAAAGCACTCGAGACGTCTGCCGGCGCAAGTGAGGACGAGGTCGATTCAAGCCGTGCGCCGCTTTTAGATCACCTTAACGAGCTGCGTTCTCGTTTGATTAAATCGCTTTTGGCTTTGATGGTGGGCTGTCTTGTTTGCATTCCTGTCCTCCCTCATATTTTGACCTTTTTACGCGGTCCATTTGATAAAGTTGTTGAAAATTATAATGTTAAAATGCTGGCGCTGGGCAAGCCGCCCGTCGAAGTGGATTTAATTGCAACAACGATTATGGAGACATTCTTCGTGAATGTCAGACTGGCAATATTTGGCGGCATAATTCTGTCTTTTCCTATCATCGCATTTCAAATCTACCGCTTTATTGCGCCTGGTCTCTATAAACATGAGCGATCGGCTTTCTTGCCATACCTGTTCATTTCTCCAATGTTGTTTTCACTGGGATCAGCTTTGGTTTTCTATGTAATTTTTCCGTACGTCTTGAAGTTTGGTCTTGGGCTGTCGTCCGCCGGCAGCATCGTATTGCTCCCGAAGATCAGCGATTATGTAAAGCTTGCGACGACCCTGTTTTTGGCGTTCGGGGCTTCATTTCAGCTGCCGGTTATTTTGAGTTTATTGGGCCGTGCAGGGCTCGTCAACGCGGCTACTCTTCGCAAAGGCCGCCGCTATGCTGTTGTTGGGATTGCGCTTTTTGCGGCTTTCGTGACGCCTCCGGATCCGGTTTCGCAAATCTTGCTAGGCTCTGCGATTTACCTTTTATACGAAATCTCTATTTTCTCTGTTGCGATGCTAGAACGCAAAGTGGAGGCGGCGGCCGCTCAAGAGGTTTAGGCTCGCCGTTCTTCGCTCCGTTTCAAAAGCCACCAAATAAATAAAGCGCCGACCATTTTCCCAAGAATCGACATTGTCACGTTCGGGATTGACAGCTGTGCATCCCGAATGAAGCTCGCGCCATAAAGAAACACAGTCGTGTCAATTGGCGCGGCGATCGCTGAGGATAAAAGGACCCGCGTCGAGAGTTTGTACTTTGAGAACGTAAACATGAGCCAGTCGATGAGCTCTGATATTGCGAAGGCCGCGCCGCTGGCGAGGGCAAGTTCTCCGCCTGATGTGGCGAAGGTCAGGCCGAGCGCTACGGCCATGGCGATGAGGACCTCATGGCCAATTTCGCGCTGCGCGAAATCACGGACAACTAAAACGAGGCCCGTCACGATGGTGACGGGGTTAAAGGCCCATCCCGGCAATAGCTCCCACATCGGAGCCCACGTGAACGACCAATTGATGAACGGGATCAGAAAGACATAAAGGAGCGTATATTTCACAAAACGTAAGCTGGTCTTGTGAGATGGTTTTTCAGTATCTGTGGTCATAAGTGACTATACCTTACGGATAGGGTGATGTAACTCAAATTTATGACGACCTCGCCAAAGCTTTCTCTCATTGTCGCCCGTGCCCGAAACGGTGTGATTGGTGTGGATGGGAACTTACCTTGGCGCCTGTCGTCGGATTTGAAGTTTTTTAAATCAGTGACGCTGGGCAAGCCGGTCTTGATGGGGCGCGTAACATGGGAGGGACTGCCATTTCCGCTCCCGGGGCGGCCGAATCTCGTATTGACGCGAAATTTGGAATACCAAGAGGGCCGCGCCGAAATATTTAAAGACGCCAAGGCCATGATCGGCCGTGGTTACGAACTCGCTGGTGAACTTGGCGTTGACGAAGTGATGTTAATTGGCGGCGCGAAACTTTATGCTGCGCTTCTTAAATATTGCAACAGGATGTATATCACGGATGTTGATGCAGAGCTCGACGGCGACGCCTATTTCCCTGAATTTGCACAGAGAGATTGGGCCCTTGTGTCAGAAACGTCTTATCCTCAAGGGCCAAATGATGATTTTCCCTTTACGATCCGTATTTACGACCGGATTGATAAGGCAAATGCCTAATCTGGCTCTACCATTAAATTGAACGCCACAGAGATACGTTCCCGGTTACCACGATACGGGCGTACGCTGTGTTTCAGCCATGCCGGAAATAGGACGAGCCGCCCATTCACAGGCCGGATTGGGGTTTGCGAATATTGCGGATCACCTTTCTGATCGCGAAGGACAAGTTCGGGCATATACATGGTGTTCATGGGAAAGCGCGGGTCAACCAATAGAAGCTCGCCCTCAACATCTACTTTCGGATCGCTTTCGCCTACGTCCACATAATAGACGCCAGACCAAAGGGCACCGGGATGACAATGCATTTGATTTGAATGTCCGGGGGCGCTGATATTCGCCCACATCTGCGCGTCGAAAGAAAAATCACGTTTTCCCATCGGATGAATATCTGCGGTCTGGCTCGCGATTTGTGAAATAGCGGTATTTAAAATGATTCGAGCTTCTTGCTCGGCCCATACCATCATATCAAGATTGCTATGCCAGCCGCCATAATTGGAACGCTGCAGGCCCGTATCCTGATCACGCTTTGCTCTTATAATTTGCGTGAGCGCAGCATTCATCGGGGCTGCGTTGCTCAAATCATATAAAATTACAGGTGTTGGAAATAGAAAGAGCGTTTCCGCCGCTTGGTTTTGTAACATAAGTCATGGCCCATTGAATTTGGTGTGCGAATTATTCGAAGTCACTCTTGATATAACGTGCTGTTACCGCCACATATAGGACAAATTTACAGATGGAGACATTATGTCGGATAATAAGAGCCCGTGGGGAAGCGGCGCGAGCGGGAATGGATCAGGCGGTGGTAAGAAACCTTGGGGTCAAGGTGGCCGTCCTGATAGAAATAAACCTCGTGCAGGAGAAACCTCACCTGATCTTGATAATGTAATTCAGGGATTTAAATCACAGTTCGGCCGCGGAGGTAAGGGTCCCCGTACTCCCGGCGGTGGTGGAAATGGCCCGCTCCAAAGATTTGGCCCCTTCGGGATCTTTATTCTTGTTGGACTGGGCATTATGGCCGCAACGAGTTTCTACACCGTTGACCAACAAGAAGAGGCTTTAGTTCTTCGATTTGGAGAATACAGCCGTACGACGCTTCCGGGACTCAACATGAAATTTCCGTACCCTGTTGAAACGGTCATCAAAAAGAAAACCCGTGAAGTCAAGAAATACGATATTGGCGGTAATAATGCGACGAGTCTGATGTTAACGGGTGACGAGAACATCGTTGATATCGATTTTACGGTGCTTTGGCGGATTAATAACCTTGAGTACTTCGTGTTTAATGTTGACGAAACAGAAGTTGCGGTTCGCGCCGTCGCGGAAAGTGCGATGCGCGAAGTCGTGGGTAAAAACGAGCTTGAAAAAATCATCACGACAGAACGTTTGAATATAACAATTGCCGTTCGCGATCTGATGCAAAAAACCTTGGACGAATATCAGGCTGGCGTGGAAATTGTCGAGGTTCAGCTTCAAAAGGCCGATCCACCGGAGGCCGGCAACGTCATTGATGCCTTCCGAGATGTTGTCAACGCGGCGCAAGACGCCGAGACGATCGTGAATGAAGCGACGGCGTACCGGAACAATGTTGTACCAAAAGCACGTGGTCAAGCCGCGCAAATTATCCAGGACGCGGAAGCCTATAAAGGCCGCGTTACGGCTGAGGCCAGCGGTGAAGCACAGCGCTTCAAGTTGGTTTTGGAGGAATACAAACGCGCACCTGTTGTGACCCGCCAACGTATGTATTTGGAAACTCTGGAAGAGGTTTATAAACCTGCCGAAAAAATTATTCTGGATAAAGGCGCTGGGAATGGCGTTATTCCGTATTTGCCGCTTGATAAGTTAAACGCCGCGAAGCGGGGAGACCAATAATGTCGAATAAATCACCTATATTTATTTTCATTCTGGGTGTGCTTGTCATTATTGCAATGTCTAGCACCTTTACGGTTAAACAATGGGAACAAGCGCTGGTGCTTCGCTTCGGCGAAGCTAATCGGGTCGAGAACGCCTGGGGCCAAGATGCCAATGCTGGTTTGAAGCTCAAATTACCAATGCCCATTGAAACTGTTGTTATTTTGGACCGCAGGAATCAAGAAGTTGACCTGAAACCGGTTGAGCTCTTGGCGGCAGACCAAGAACGGCTCGTTGTTGATGCCTTTGTGCGCTACCGGATCAGAGACGCGGTGAAGTTCTACGAATCTTTGCAAAATGATTTAGGCGCTCAGCAAAAACTGCAATCTATCATGGATTCAACCCTGCGGGACGTTTTGGGCCGTGTTGAAACGCCTGAGATTATTGCAGGCCGCCGTGCGGAACTGATGGCTGAAATCCAGCAAGTCTCAAATACGGTTGCGAATATTCAAAATCTTGGCGTTGAAATTATCGACGTTCGGATCAAGCGTGCTGATCTTCCGCAAGAAAACTCCCAACGTGTGTTTAAGCGGATGGTGACGCAGCGGGCTCAGGAAGCCTCACGTATTCGTGCTGAGGGTGAAGAGCGCGCCAGAGAGATCAAAGCGACGGCTGAGAAGACGGCCACCGTGATTCAAGCTGAAGCGCAAGAGAAAGCTGAAGTTATTCGTGGTGAGGGCGATAAAGAGCGGAACAACATTTACGCTGAAGCCTATGAGCGCGATCCTGAGTTCTTCAAATTCTACCGTTCTATGGAAGCTTACAAAACGGGACTTGGCACAGGCACGACTTTTGTTTTGTCTCCTGACAGTGACTTTCTTGGCTATCTCGACAATCAACGTGGTAGCCGCCCCGGCCGATAATTTGTCATGAATTTCATGACGATTATGTTGATTGCAACTGGCGGCGCTCTCGCAATCGAGGGCGCCATTTGGGCTGTGTTCCCCTCTCAAACGCGAGAGATGTACCAACGCGCGTTCGCCTCGGGTGACCGTGTGTTGCACCTTACGGGATTGGTGTCAGTTGCCATTGGCGTTATGTGTATTGTTTGGGGGGTGAATTCCGCCGGTTAAAACTTTCTTTTGAAATAACCAAGGTTTAATCATCAAATTTATTTCATCACGGGATTTATTCGCCTAGACTGAAATCATGATGCATGTGTTGAAGATTATTTTTGTTTCTTGTTTTTCGGCGCTGGCCTTTGTTGTGCCGTCTTATGCGCGGGGCGTCCCTGATGGGTTCGCTGACCTCACGAAGCGGCTTAGTCCAGCGGTCGTGAATATTTCAACGTCTCAAAATGTGAAAATTGAAGATGAAGTGCCTGCCTTTCCTGAAGGGTCTCCACTCGAACGTTTCAATGACTTTTTTGGCCGTAGAAACAATAGTGGCCGCGTCTCCAAATCTCTTGGCTCAGGGTTCGTGATCGACGCGTCGGGCTATGTCGTGACGAATAATCACGTCATTGAAGGGTCCGATGTTATTGAGGTGATTTTTCCCAATGGTGATACATATGACGCGGAGCTCTTAGGACGTGACCCGTCAACCGATTTGGCCCTATTGAAAATTGACGCGGGTAAGGATCTGCCCTTTGTGCGATTTGGCGACTCAGAGGCGGCGGATGTGGGTGAGTGGGTCATCGCGATCGGGAACCCGTTCGGCTATGGCGGGTCTGTAGCGGCCGGAATCATTTCGGCCCGCAATCGGCAAATTAACCACGGAAATTATGACGACTTCATTCAAACTGATGTGGCGATCAACAAAGGTAACTCGGGCGGCCCGCTCTTTAACATGAGCGGCGAAGTGATCGGAGTGAACACAGCCATTTTGTCTCCAACGGGATATAGCGTGGGCATAAGTTTTTCCATCCCGGCGGACCTCGCGCAGTCTGTACTCAAGCAGCTTAGAGAATTTGGCGAAACGCGGCGAGGAAGCCTGGGTGTGTCGGTCCAAGCGGTCGATAAAGATCTTGCCGCGAGCGCGCGCCTTGAGGGACCCACGGGGGCCATCGTCACGCGAGTTGTAAAAGACTCTCCCGCAGAAAAAGCTGGCATAAAAGTCGGAGATATAATTTTGGAAGTGGGCGGCGTGGAAGTGCCGAACCAACGCGTACTTTACCGCATGATCGCAGAGGCAAAAATCAACGCGCCTCTTGAGATTACGGTCATCCGTAAACGTAAACGCAAAACTCTCACGGCTGTCGTTGAGCGTCTCAAAGAAAAAGTCACAAAAGACGATTTGGCAAAAAAAGAACGCGAAGAGCGCGATGCCGATCGAACGGCGATGGGTATTTCAATTGAGGCGCTAACTGAGGACGTGCGCAGCAAGTATAAAATTAAGTCCGAAGTAAAGGGCGTTCGCGTCATCGAAGTCAGCTCGCGTAGCGAGGCTGCGGGGAAGGTTCTCCCTGGAGATATCATTGAAGAAGTCGGGTTTGAACCGATAACATCGCCCCATGAATTTGAACAAGCCATTGAAACCGCAAAGGGCGCTGGTAGGCCAACAACCTTGATGGTGAACCGCGGCGGGAATTACATTTTTTATTCGGTTTATGTGAGCTAGCTTTGCTCTAGGTGGGCAGTTTGAGGACGGCTTTCAAGCCGCCCAATTCACTGTCTTCGAGGGTGAGCGTTCCGCCGTGACCCTGCGCGACATCCCTTGCTATTGAAAGTCCGAGTCCGACGCCATCAGTGTTTTGGTTTCTAGCGGGATCTAGACGGAAGAACGGACGAAAAGCCTCTTCGCGCCTGTCAACGGGAATTCCCGGGCCACTGTCTTCGATCCATATTTCTGTAGCATCCTCTCGGCAATCGAGCGTGATGTGACATGACCGGCCATATTTTTGGGCATTGCTGATCAAGTTTTGTATCGCTCGTTTCAGGGCAATAGGCTTGATATTGGCAGTTCCATCGGACTTAATATCAAGGCTAGGTTTCGGCTCGGCTGTGATGTCGGAGATCGCTTGAATAAAAGTGCGCATATCCGTGAGTTCGGGCATTTCTCCGGTCTCGCCGCGAGCGAAGTTGAGATAACCCTCAAGCATGTTCTCCATATCTTTAAGATCTTGCCGCGCCGCGCGGTTCTCTCGCGTGTCATCCTGCATGGCCATATGAAGATTGAGGCGTGTGAGCGGCGTTCTTAAGTCGTGGCTAACCCCCGCGAGAAGGGCTGTGCGCTGCTCTATGTAGCGCTTGATACGCTGCCGCATTTTTAAAAAAGATTGGCCAGCAAGCCTGACTTCCGAAGCGCCAGAGGGCTTGTAATTACTGATATCTTGCCCCTTGCCAAAGGCGTCAGCGGCCTCGGCCAAGCGTGCTATCGGTCTGGCTTGGTTGCGAATGAACAGAATGCTGACAAGCGTCAATAGAACTGTTGCCGTCACTAACCAGAAGATGAAAACAAAGCCTGTTGGCGCAAAGACACGTTCACGCGCGGCGTAAAATTGTAGGACCCCTTCATCAACAGCGACGCGAATATCGATATGATTGGGATAGCGCGTTGTATCAAACCAAAACGGATCAGAAAGACTTTGCGAGAGGGCGCGCTGCACGGTCTTGTCAAGAACAGAGAAGAATGCGTTGCGAGTGGTTTTTGGAAGTTCATCGCCTTTTTCGAGGGCGACCGAAAGCTCCATGTTCGGACGTATCATGCGGTCGAGCCGTTCCGCCCGCTCTGCGCCGGGGGCCTGCTTATAAAGCTCCACGGTCATAGAAATTTCGGCAGCTACGCTGTCGGAAAGGTTTGCGGTGACTGTCGACCAATGAGCGTTGAAGAAGATATACGCCACGACAAATTGCATCAACGCGACGGGCAGGATGATGATCAGCAGCGAGCGCCCGAACAGACTTTTCGGCAGATATTTTTTAATCGTGATCAAGGCAATGTTTCTGTCAGTAATCTATATCCGTGACCGCGCACTGTCAGGATATAAGCGGGCTCAGCTGGATTGTCCTCAATCTTACGACGAAGACGCGTCATTTGCACATCGACAGCGCGCTCGGATTTTGCGCGAATTTTCTCCGATAGTGCATAGCGGCTGACGGGGGCGCCGCCGCAGCGCGCGAGTAGGGTCAACAAAGCTTCTTCGCCTGTGGTCAAACGAACACGATCTCCATTTTTGGTGAGGGTGAGGCGCTCAAGGTCATATTCCCACGGACCGAACCGAACCTGGGTGGCGGGCATCGTTGACCCAAGCCGTCGAAATATGGCCTCGATGCGCAGGACAAGTTCCTCAGGTTCAAAGGGTTTCGGTAAATAGTCGTCTGCGCCAGCACGGAGCCCTTCAATTCGGCTCTCAGCCTCGCCTTTGGCAGTGAGGAGAATGATGGGAACGTCATCTTTCGTCCGCAGAGACCGCGTCAGTGAAAACCCGTCTTCCCCTGGCATCATTACGTCTAGAATTAACAGATCAAAAGCGAGGCTCTCCATTAAGTGCCGCGCTTCAGCGGCGCTCTGTGCCGTTGATACGCGAAACCCATGCCGCTTGAGGTAGGTTCGCAAAAGTTCACGTATCCTGTCGTCGTCGTCGACGACTAAAAGGTGAAGGTCGCGGCGTTCCAATATATCTGATTCTGAGGCCAATTTTTCGTCCTATTTTAACGCCAAAGTATATTGACTTATCTTGTCTGGCTATGACAATGCCCACAAACACTTTGCCCCGCAAGAGGCCCGTTATTAACAAGAGTTTCAAATGATTGAAAAAGCATATCATGACCGCGATGGAAAGATTTGGATGGACGGCGAGTTCATCGACTGGCGTGAGACGAAAATACATGTGCTGACACACTCTTTGCATTATGGATCCGCTGTTTTTGAGGGGAACCGCGCCTATGAAGGCAAGATTTTCCGTCTCCGCGATCACACAAACCGCCTTATGAATTCGGCGAAATATATGGGATATGAAGTTCCTTACACTGCGGATCAAATCGATGCCGCTTGTATTGAAACGCTGGAAACAACGGGGCTCAAAGATGCCTATATCCGTCCTGTCGCTTGGAGGGGCTCCGATATGATGGGCGTCGCGTCAAAGAATAACCAAATCCATTTGGCGGTCGCTGCCTGGCATTGGGGAAGCTACTTTGCTGACAAAATGAAAGGTATTCGCCTTTGCTGGTCGGATTGGAAACGCCCGGCGCCGGATACAATCCCTTGTAAATCAAAAGGCGCAGGCCTGTATATGATTTGTACGCTTTCGAAGGATGCGGCAGGGGCAAAGGGTTTTGACGATGCTTTGATGCTCGACTATCGCGGCCGCATTGCCGAGTGTACTGGCGCGCATATTTTCTTCATTCGTAATGGAGAGCTTCATACTCCGACGAATGACATCCTTCTTGAAGGAATTACCCATGATACGGTGACAAAGCTTGCCGAGAAGCGCGGTTATAAGGTCTTTAAACGCGACATTTTCCCCAGTGAGTTGCCGCATTTTGACGAGTGTTTCGTCGTCGGTACAGCCGCTGAAGTGACGCCAGTGAGGGAAATTGACGGCATTCATTATTTGCCGGGCGACGTCTGCCAAACGCTTGTTGGAGATTACGATAATGTGGTGCGAGGAAAAATCAGTCTTTAAGGGCTGCTTGCAAGTATAGACGACCTGTATAAACGGAGAGTGCTGCGGCTAACCATAGCGTCGCTACACCGCCATACACACATAAATCTTGCCAACCTAAGGGCTGCGCTTCTAAGTTTGCTGGCGGGAGCGTGGGTAAAATCGCCTGCCATGAAATGAGCAAAGCGATTGAAAGCATCTCGAATGCCGTTTTCCATTTCGCAAGTTGCGTCGGTGGCATTGCCCGTGATTTGAGCGCAGCATGTTCACGTGCGCCGCTGACAAGTATATCCCGGCCAATAATTGCGAGGGCGGGGGCTAGAAAAATAAAACTCCCTTCAACAATAATGACGATCGCGATCAAGCAGCCCGCGACGAGAAGTTTATCGGCGATCGGATCGATCATCCGGCCAAAGTCGCTTTCTAGTTTCCAGCGCCGTGCAAGGAACCCGTCAAGGAAGTCTGTAAAAGCGGCGAGGACGAAAAGACCAATAACGAGAGAGGGGTGTCCGATTAACCCCGCATCGCGGTCCCCGACGCTTAATATTCCGAGGATCAAAAACGGGATAGATATGATCCTCGAGATGGTGAGGATATTGGGGATTTTCGCATACTTATGCGATTGAGCGGTATTGTGACTAGGCATCATTTGCCGCCTTTGATTTTGTGAGAACGAGCAAGGCCCCCGTGTACAAAGACATGAGAGCGGCGAGCCATAACAAGGCGAGGGCGGCTTGACCTACCCAAGGCGCGCCAACCGAGATGACCTCGGCGCTGTCGGAAGACTGTACGTTGCCAATCCACACGGATAGCCAGGGCGTTGCGACGAGGGCACTGACGGCCAAGAGACAGGTAAAGGTCTTTACCGTGCCGAATTTCGTTTCTGGCCAGCCGGATATACGAAGCTGACGACCGTTCATTGCGCCAATTAGGATGTCACGCAAAATAATCACCGAGGCTGGAACAGCAAACACCCACGTCAAGAATCCAGATGAGAATAAGGACCACAACATTGCCGCTAATGTGCCCGTTATGAGAAGGACATCCGCGATATCATCAAACCATCCGAGGGCGCGGTTGGTATTGGTTTCATCACCGCCGAACACATCATCAAGAATATCGGTGAGGGCCGCAATTATGAAAAGAACGGAGGCGAGAACGGCCATATCAATGGCAGGCCATCCGCCTTTGACAATGACAAACATTATGACCGGCGCGAGTGCCGCTCTGATAAGCGTGAGGCCATCTGCGAAGGCACCGCCCAAAAAGGCCGTAGTCTTATTCGTTGAAGTATTCATGAATAGTGCTCGCGAGTCTGAGACTCACCCCTTCTACGTTTGCCAACTCCTCGCGGGACGCATTTTTAATTGCCTTAGCGGAGCCGAAATGAGCCAATAGAGCTTTCTTTCGCCCAGGACCAACGCCTTGAATACCATCAAGCGGACTACTTTTCATCTGTTTTTTACGGCGGGCCCTATGCGTGCCAATTGCGAACCTATGTGCCTCATCTCGCAATCTTTGTAAGTAGTACAGTACGGGCGTTCGGGGCGGCAGGGTGAACTCTGGTCGATCGTTCATGTGAAAGGTCTCGCGGCCGGCATTCCTGTCGGGGCCCTTCGCGATGGCCACCAAGACCGTCTTACCCAGTGCCCCGATCTCAGAAAAAGCCTCTGTTACCGCCGAGAGCTGTCCTTTCCCGCCATCAATTAATACGAGATCTGGCCATACCGCTTGTTCGTCTTTGACGAGCCGTGAAAACCGTCGGCGCATAACCTCGCGCATCATGGCGTAGTCGTCGCCGGGTTCTGTCTCGAGGTCTTTGATATTGAACGTGCGGTATTCCCTTTTGTTAAAGCCGTCAGGCCCAGCGACAATAAAGGCACCGATGGCATTTGTACCTTGAATATGGCTGTTGTCGTAAACTTCAATACGCTCCGGGGCGTCCTCAAGGTCAAAGGTGTCTGCAACGCTTTTCAGTAACCGGGCTTGCGACGCGGTTTCCGCAAGCTTGCGAGCGAGCGCTTCCTCTGCGTTCTTTACCGCTCTCTCAACAAGCATCTTCTTTTCGCCACGTTGTGGGTGGCTAATCGATATTGACCGGCTTGATCTTGCAGACAGGGCTGTGCAGAGAAGCTCTCGATTGGGCAGGTCCACATTGACAAAAATCTCTTTTGGGATCGGCTTGTTTACATAGTATTGCGCCAGGAATGCATCCAGTACGTCTTCGGCAGGCAGGTCTTTGGAGTGGCGCGGGAAGTAGGCGTTGTTACCCCAGTTTTGCCCCGCCCGAAAGAAGAACACCTGAATGCAGGATTGTCCGCCGCCCATATAAATGCCAACCACGTCACCTTCGGAGAAGGTGGTTGGATTAATACCGCCGCCCGCGCCGCTAACCTGTGATAGCGCGTGCAAGCGGTCCCGCATTTCGGCGGCCTTTTCATAATGCTGCGCTTTCGCTGCCGTCGACATCTGGTCTTGTAAACGTATCCGTAGTGCGTCGGATTTGCCGCTCAAAAAGTCTTCTGCATCGTTAATAAGCACGGCGTAATCATCCATTGAGATTTCACCTGTACAAGGCGCGGAGCATCGTTTGATTTGGTGAAGCATACAGGGCCGCGTGCGAGCTTCGTAAATAGAGTCAGTGCAGTTGCGGAGTAAAAATGCCCGTTGCAATGTATCTAATGTGCGGTTGACGGCGCTCGCGGACGCGAAAGGGCCGTAATAGTCACCTTTGATTTTTCGAGCACCTCTGTGCTTTGTGATCTGCGCAGCCGGATGGTCTTTGCGCACAAGGATATAGGGGAAGCTCTTGTCATCTCTGAGCAGGATATTATAGCGCGGCTTTAAACGTTTTATCAGGTTGGCTTCGAGTAGAAGCGCTTCGGTTTCGCTGTCCGTGACGACGAACTCCATGGTACACGTTGCGCGGATCATGCGCTGGATACGCACCGTATGACGCCGATAGGTTGTGTACGCGGTTACGCGCTTTTTAAGGTCTTTGGCTTTCCCGACATAGAGCACAGATTGGTGTTCATCGAACATCCGGTAAACGCCCGGTTTATTCGGCAGGTTCTTAACGTATTGCGCAATCAGTGAAGGGCCAATCTTCGGGAGATCTGGTGAGGATGTGTCCGGCATAGGTGTAAGGTAGTGACTTTGGCCGTTGATATAAACAGGGAAATACGCGGAAAGTGTGTTTAAACGACCAACGTATCAGTGAGGGCGTGGAATTCGTTTACGGACAGAGTTTCCGGCCTACGAGTGGGGTCAATCCCGCAGCGTTCCAGCCATGCATCGACATCTGTATTGTGGCCACCAGCGATCGACTTGAGGGACCGGCGAAGCATTTTCCGGCGTTGACCGAAGGCTGCCTGTGTTACCTCTCCCAGACGATTGAGGTCGGGGTAGCGCTCTGCTTCTGGTTTAGGCTCCAAGACAACCACGGCTGAATCAACTTTTGGCGGCGGAGAAAAGGCGCGTGCTGGCACATCGAATGCGAGGTGACAGTGGCAAATACTTTGGGAGAGGATGGCAAGGCGGCCATATGCGCTATCGCCGGGCGCGGCGACGACTCGCTCTGCGACTTCCTTCTGAAACATCAAGACGGCTTGGCTCCAAAAAACCGGAAAGGCTGTGAGCCAGTTGAGCAATAGTTTTGTGCCCACATTGTAGGGCAGGTTTGCGATGATCTTAATGTCACCTGACAATTCGGTTGCAATGTCCACGGTCAAAGCGTCGGCGTTTAGAATTCTAAGCTCACCCGGCGCATGAGCGGCAATGTCGTCAAGAGCCGGTAAAAACCGGTCATCCATTTCAATCGCTAAGACACGCTTTGCGCCTGCTTTGAATAATGATCGCGTCAGTCCTCCAGGACCCGGGCCGATTTCAGCCACCGACGATCCTTCCAATGGAATAGCCAACCGGGCGATCTTGTCTGTGATATTCATGTCGAGCAAGAAGTGCTGACCCAGTTTCTTATTCGCATCGAGACCATGAATTCGGACGGTCTCCACAAGGGACGGTAATCTATCCATAGCGGTGCGCCGATCGGTTATTTGCGATGGCCCGCGCAGATTTAATGGCGGCAATCAGGCTGTCCGGGCGAGCGATCGTCTGCCCGGCGATGGCGAAAGCCGTTCCATGGTCAGGTGAGGTTCTAACGATTGGAAGACCGAGCGTAATATTCACCCCGCCATGAAAGTCGAGCGTCTTCACAGGTATCAAACCTTGGTCATGATACATGGCGAGAACCGCATCGTAGGTCTCTCGGGCTTCAGCGTGAAACAATGTATCTGCGGGTTGTGCATTGGTGGCGTTGATGCCCTCGCTGCGCAGCTTTTCGGCCGCCGGGTTTATAATCTCAATTTCTTCGCGGCCAAGAGCGCCGCCTTCTCCAGCATGGGGGTTCAGTCCGGTTAGCGCGATTCGCGGACTTTTTATCCCAAAGTCATATTTGAGAGCTTCATGCATAACGCGCGCATTATTGATGATGATGTCTTGGCTTAAGGTTTCAGCGGCCACTTTCAAAGAGACGTGTACGGTGGCCAGCGCAACATTGAGGCCGCCGCCCGATAACATCATGACCGGACCGCGGCGATAGGGGGCTTCGGTGTTTTTGGTCAGTTCACCCAAAAATTCAGTATGGCCGGGGTGCGCGAATCCCGCCGCATATAATACATCCTTCGCGATGGGATTGGTCACAATACCGTCAGCATGTCCTGCTAGCGCGAGGTCTACGGCGCTTTTGATGCTTCCTGTGATGGCGTTGGCGGCGTTTATGTTTGGTTTGCCAGCGGTGACACTCATCCCGCTAATTTCTATCACTGGGAGGGCATTTTTAAATACGGAGGACGCTTCTGAAACGCTGTTGATCTTTTGGGGTGGGGGGAGATCCAACTGCTTGCAAGCCAGCCTCGCGGCATGCATCGTTGACATCAGCGCAAACACAAACGCGTTATCTCGGCGCAATGCTTCCCAGCTTTTTGCTGTGATTTCTGGCCCGATCCCGGCGGGATCGCCCATTGTCAGGAGCAAAGGCTTATGAAGGTTAGGCGAGGTCAGGGTTACCTTACAACAATTGATGCTTTGCGGCGAAGGTCGCGCAAGTGCCGCTTAGAGGCTTGAGCAAGCTGTTGATCCATCAGCCGGTTTTCGACTTCATCGCGTGTGGGAATGTTGGAACCTGTGAGCGTTCTATCGCAAACCAAAATGGAAGATACACCGCTCGGCGTTTCCATAGGCGCTGTGAGACCGCCTTTTTCCACAGGACTTAGCCGCGCGATGACCGCATCAGACATGTCGGCCTCGTTAAGTTCACCCATATCAGTTTGGGTAACTCCGTCGACCTTTTTAATGTCCTCTTCAATTGATGAGCAGGAAGTTATTACGCCGCGCGCAGAATTAAGTTTGGCTTTCGCGGCCTCTTTTTCCGAGTCGGTGTCCGCTTTCACGCTTAGCTGTTTGAGCTTATAGACCGTCTGGGCCTCATTCATTTGTGTATCAAGTAGGGCAATAACATAAACCCCGCCTGGCACTTGAATCGGCTCGGCGAGTTCGCCTTTCTTGAGACCTATCATCACGTCATTGATTTCGGGGCGAAGTTCACCTTCGCGGACCCATCCCAAGTCGCCACCTTTTGCCGCTGTCGGCGAGGACGAGAATTGCTGGGCAAGGAGAGGGAATGGTGCGCCTTCGCGAAGCTGTGTCAGCATTGCCTTCGCGCCCTCCATGGCGCCGTCCATTCCACCGATATCCGGTGAGGCTTCAATATAGATTTCAGCCACGCGGTAACTTGGTTTGGAGGCGTTAGCGATCAAACGGTTTAACGTTTCGTCGATTTGGGCGTCGCTGATACGTATGCGCGAACCGTAAAGGCCGTTTACAATACGTTGCCATGCGATGTCTGATTTAACTTGGTCGCGGAGCGTATTGATCGAGATGCCTGTCGCCGCGAGGCGCTGGACGACTTCTTGTGGATCAAGGCCGTTTCGGCCAATAAGCCGTGCAACAGATCTATCAATCTCTTCTTGGCTAATATTTTGTTCGTACTTTTCGGATTCTTGAAGCTGAATTTTCTCATCGATCAAATTACGAAGAGCTTGCGCTTGAATGCGGGTTAAAGATTCCTCTGTTCGTTCAACGCCCGTTGTTGCTAGCATGAAGAGTACGCGCTGGCGCAAATCATGGGTTGTAACAATGTCATCATTTACGACAGCCGTAATCCCGTGCGCTAACTGAGCGGAGGCCGTCGCTGGCGCGAGGGTGGCTGTCACGGCTGCAAACGTTATCGCAATTGCAGATGTAAGAGATCTTGGTGTCATACCGGAACCTATTTTTATTCGAGGCGGACTATACGCATATTTGTCTTTGGCGCAATTCGCATATGGGCCATTTTAACGGCTCTATAGGCGCAATCGAGGAAAGATTACATTAAAAATTCATTAGGTTAACCGTCTTCAATCCGGCTGAGGTACGATAGCCCGATGAAAAGCACAAATAATGGAATGGCCCAGACAGCAAGCGGAATGGTTATTGTCCCAGCTTCGCCAAAGGCTCCGACCATATTGTCTATAAAGTATACGGCAAACCCTATGATGCCGCCGGATAGCATTAAACGTAGCGTTCCTCCGGAACGGGTCAGTTGCATAGAAACGCCAGCCGCAATGATGGTCATCGCTGCCAAGGTGAGGGGAAGTGCGAGGAGCTTATTGAACTGCATACGCAATGCAACGCTTGAGAAACCAGCGCGAGAAACTTTTTCGATTTCCGCGGGCAATTGCCAAAAAGCGGGAAGAGAATCAGTTTTGTTGTAGTCTTGCAGTTGATCGATTGTGATTGTTGTTGGCCAAGATGTGGCGATGTTTCGGCGCGTTTGAGCATCAGCCGTATTCTCGATGACATCGGAGAGCTGCCAGTATTTTGAGGGCAGAAGCACGGCTTGTTTCGCGTCAAATCGGCGATTAAAGGCGAGTTCACCCTGACTGTCGGCCTCAAACATTGTAAAGGTTACGTCGTAAAGTGTGCGGTTATATAGGTCTGCAGACGCCGCATAAATGACGGTTTGCTCGTACTCGGTGCCTTCACGTAGCCATATCTCTTTATTCTGAATGCGTGCAGGCGCTGCCTCTGTCTTAGATGCGATGATATTCGCGCGGACATCCATGGCTTTCGAAGCGAGGGGGTTAAAGGCCAGAGCCCAAACGGCCCCGATCAACACGGTCACGCCGATCGCGGGCCTTAGAAATCGCCATGCTGACAGGCCAGATGCTCGTAATACGGTCAGCTCGCTCCGTCGGTTGAGCGAGTATAAAGATCCCATCACGCCGAACAACACAACGAAGGGAATTGTTTGTTCAATAAGTTGGGGCGCTTTGAGGGCCGTCAAAAACATAACTGTCAACGGTGATAGGCCTGCATCAGCGCCGATATTCCGGCTGGCTTCGACAAAGTCGACCAACATGATGATGCTTGTCACGATGACGAAGGCGATGAGAATGCCTTTAAAGACACGCCATGCGATATATCGGGTCAGTGTGGTCATGCTGTACCCACGCGAACAGCGCGCCGTCTTTTAGCGGGGGAGAAGACATATCGCAGACCGCGGGCACGGCTCCGGCGGAACAAGTAAAATAGGCTGATCGCGGCGACAGTAATGGGCAGGATATATTGTAGGATATTCAGCCCGGAATCTCCCTCAGCCGCAGAAGCGATAGCAAAGCCTAATAATCTTATGATAAAGCCGGTCGAGGCGCAGATCATGATACGGCGGCCATAACCTAGTTTTTGAAGGGGACCTCGGATCAAAAAGGCCAAGGCCAGCAGTACAAGCGCCACATTGTATAGCGGCGTTGAAAGCCGAGAATGACCCTCCGCAGTGAGGGCGCGTTTGAACTGTTTGTTAGAATATTCTCGAGGGTCCGGATTTAAAAGCTCATGCAAAAATCTGTCAGAGGTTTTCAATCGTAAAACGGGATCAAGCGCCATAATCTCGGTCAGATTGATCTCATATTGTTCAAAGCTTGTAGGCCGCAGCGAACCATCATCTTCGATTTGTTGTAAGATACCATTTTTCAAAATCAGGCGCGCACTATCTGACGCTCGGGTTAATACGCCTGATTTTGCCGTGTAGGTATAAGCTTTGCCGTCTTGTCGCGCGTCACGAATTAGGACGTCCTTCATATTGCCATTTGGCTGAATTTCCCTGGCGTAAACTGTCAAACCTGGAGTAGGCGTCACAAATTCGCCGGGCCGAACCATTTGCGAGGCAATATCCGTTCGAACGGCGAGTAATTCTTTTCTCATTTCACGAAATGAAAGGGGTTGAATCCACAAATTTATGATCAAATGCGCAATCATTGCATAGGTGGCTAGCCGTACTATAGGCGTGGAAAGCTGCCACGGGCTACTGCCGATTGATTTTGCGACCACAAGTTCACTATCCACATTGAGGCGGTTGAGCGCGTAGATCACGGCCATAAAGACAGCAAGCGGCATAATAATGCCGATAAGCTGCGGTAAAGCGAGGACCGTGATGTACAAAAAGGTTAGGGCCGATTGCCGATTTTCGACAATCAGATCAAGGGTTGATAAACTCTGAGTCAAAAGAGCTAATGCCGCAAGGGCGGATAGCGATATTATCAGGGGCCACAAGGCTTGCGTCCAAAAATATCTTTGCAAAAGGCTCATAAGAAGCGGTTCCTAGGGTGTGCAAATAAATATATTCTAAGACAAGCACGTAACAGGGGTTCTAATATAGTCTGCATTGGTTTACCACCTTGTTGACGATTAAAAACCTGAAAAGGCAGCGCCATTTACAGGCGGCCAAGGAGAAGACAAAGTGAAAGTAAGTTTCGTATCTGATGCACCCGTAACTGGCGGCACCGCTATTGTTCCTGTGTTTAAAGGAAATGCGGTTTTTGGCGCTGGACAAGCCTATGTGGCCGCTACGGACGGCGGTTTTAGTGCGGCTGCGAAAGCGGCACATTTTGACGGAGAGTCGGGACAAGAATTTGATATGTTTGCACCAGTCGGTAGCGAGGTTGACAGGCTTCGCTTTGTTGGCTGTGGTGAAAAAGATAAGTTTGATGCGGAAATGTTTGCGGCGGGTGCGACCAAAGCTCTGCTTATGAGCCGCGAGACGACCTTTACATTCCATCTTGGCGGCCTTGACTTGACGGCTGATGACGCGGCGCGTGCTGCAGTTGGCGCACGGCTTGCCGCTTACCGGTTCGATAATTACAGAACCAAACTTCCTGCCAGCAAAAAACCGGCATTGACCACCATCCGCGTTAGTTTTGACGATGAAAAATCGGCAGCGGCTTCATATGACAACTTTCATGGTCCGAACTGTGATGGACATATTTTCGCCCGTGACTTGGTGAATGAACCGCCGAATAAACTGTTTCCCAAATCGTATGCAGACCGAATCAAAAAACTTGAAAACTTGGGTTTGAAAGTTGAAGTTTTGGGCGAGAAGCGCATGGCGGCTCTGGGAATGCATGCATTGCTGGGTGTTGGTTTAGGGTCTGAGCGCGAATCACAACTCGTTATCATGCGTTGGGACGGCGGCAAAAAAGGCACAAAACCTGTCTGCTTGGTTGGTAAGGGCGTAACATTTGATACGGGCGGCATTTCCCTCAAACCTGGCGCAGGTATGTGGGATATGAAAGGCGATATGGGCGGCTCCGCGGCGGTTGTGGGTGCGATGCACGCTTTGGCATCACGCAAGGCCAAAGCAAATGTCGTCGGTATTGTCGGTCTGGTGGAGAATATGCCAGACGGTAAAGCACAGCTTCCAGGTGATGTTGTGACCTCTATGTCGGGACAAACGATTGAGGTCCAAAATACAGACGCAGAAGGTCGCCTCGTGCTCGCAGATGCGCTGCATTATGCACGCACCAAATTTGAGCCTCAAGCCATGATAAATCTCGCGACGTTGACAGGCGCGATTATTATTTCTTTGGGTCACGAGCATGCCGGCGTCTTTTCAAATAATGACGATCTTGCCGAGCAGATTGCTATGGCGTCTGAAGCTTCGACTGAAAAGACGTGGCGCATGCCGCTGAGCAAAGAGTATGACAAAATGCTCGATAGCCCTAATGCCGACATGAAAAACATTGGCGGCCGCGAAGCCGGGTCTATTACCGCGGGCCAGTTCTTACAAAGATTTGTTGGCGATACGCCGTGGGCACATATTGATATTGCCGGAACGGGTATGAAGAACACGCGCACCGATCCGCGCGAAACCACTTTTGGAACCGGATATGGCGTTCGTCTTCTGAACCACTGGGTTGCGGATAATTACGAAGAATAATTGGGCCGTGACGGAGTATTGGTTTTATCACCTCGAGGCCTCGACCCTCGAGGCTGTGCTGCCGGACCTCCTCGAGAAAACGCGTGCACGGGGTTGGCGGGCGCTGGTGAAGGTGCCGGAGTCGCGTCTAGCCCAAATAGATTCCTATCTTTGGACGTTTAAAGACAATAGTTTTTTAGCGCATGGCCGGGACGATGAACCTCAAGCAGATCAACAACCAATTTTGCTAACAGCAACTGCGGCATCGAGCGGTGGCGCGGATTGCGTATTTCTGGTGGACGGTTGCGAGATGGACATAAGCACAGAAACAGAGCGATGTATCGTGCTGTTAAATGGGCGGAGCGAATCTGATGTTGCGGCCGCCCGCCTGCAATGGAAGCGTTTGAAAGAGAGCGGCGCAAACTTGTCCTATTGGCAACAAACACACGCCGGAAAATGGGAGAAGAAAGCGTGACAGATTAGGATTTGGGAATGCCGCGCCGCGCG
Source organism: Maricaulaceae bacterium (assembly GCA_048268905.1). Lineage (GTDB taxonomy): Bacteria > Pseudomonadota > Alphaproteobacteria > Caulobacterales > Maricaulaceae > JACOMS01. The sequence continues at coordinate 278,153 of JBLWUN010000002.1, forward strand.
AGTTCATCCGCGCGTTCGTTCCCGTCAATACCTGCATGACCCTTTACCCATTTCCAGTCCACATTTTGAAGACCGTTGGCCGCATCAAGTTGTTTCCACAAATCCGCATTCACGACGGCTTTCCGGTCAGCCTTTTTCCAGCCTCTTTTTTTCCAACCATGAATCCATTCGGTGATTCCCTTCATCACATAGGTGCTGTCGGTCCAGAGCGTTATTTTGCCTTTATAGTGAGGTTTTATGGCCTCCAGCGCTTTGATTGCCGCCATAAGCTCCATGCGGTTGTTCGTTGTCTGGGCTTCTCCGCCAAATAACTCTTTTTCGGCGTCTCCAAATTTTAATAGCGCGCCCCATCCGCCCGGACCGGGGTTTCCAGAGCAGGCACCATCCGTGTAAATGACAAGGTCTTTGGGCTTTCGAGCTTTTGCGTCAGGCATTGTATATCAAGGGGTTAAGCGAGGAGCTGCCGGGGTAGGCGGAAGACAACTTTTTCTTTTGTCACTTCGACCTCTTCAAGTTGAACGTCATAACGTGATTTGAGCGCGGCAATGACGCCATTGGTGAGGTATTCGGGCGCGCTGGCACCGGCCGAAAGGCCAATAACCGACGCAGATTCGATGGCGCTCCAGTCAAGGTTTTCTGCACTCGAAATGAGCATGGAGGCGTTTGAGCCCGATTTGTTGGCCACCTCCACGAGGCGCTTGGAGTTTGACGACGTCACGGAACCAATGACAAGAAAGAGATCGCATTTTCCGGCGATTGCTTTCACGGCTTCCTGACGGTTTGTCGTTGCGTAGCAAATGTCCTCCTTATAGGGCAGGGCAATGTTCGGGAAACGGGCCTTTAAGACGGCTATAATGCCAGCTGTGTCGTCGACCGAGAGAGTTGTCTGAGTTACCAGGGCCAGATTTTCAGGGTCCGCTGGTGAAAGTGATTTCGCGTCATCCTCAGTTTCTACGAGTGTCATTTGGCCGGTCTGGAGTTGCCCCATAGTCCCAACGACTTCTGGGTGACCCTCATGACCTATTAAAAGGATGTGGTGGCCGTTCTGCGCGTGTTTCTCCGCCTCTACATGGACCTTCGATACAAGCGGGCAAGTGGCGTCAAGAAAATTCAGCTCGCGCGCTCTCGCAGCAGCAGGCACAGATTTAGGTACGCCGTGCGCTGAAAATACTACGGGACGGTCATCTGGGCATTCGTCCAATTCTTCAACGAAGATTGCTCCCATTTTTTTTAATCGATCAACAACGTGCCGATTGTGAACAATTTCGTGGCGCACATACACAGGTGCCCCGTACTTCTTAATAGATTGCTCGACGATCTGTATGGCGCGATCAACACCTGCACAAAACCCTCGCGGTGACGCGAGAAGTACAGTTTTTACCTTTCGGTCGTTTGCTGCCGTCATTATTAAATTATCCTCATACGCGAAGCGGGCGTTGCGACTTGGAGTGCAACCCTTTAACAAGGCTTCATATTAGCTCTTAACAGACACGGTTAAGGCAGGCTATAGCGGCCTGGAATAATCGCAGCGGAATTTGGAATATAACATGCGTAAAACAACTTTACTCGTTTCGGCATTGATGGTGTCTCTAGTCGCGCTTGGCGGGTGCCGTACGGCGAAGGAAACATTTGCTATTGGTGACGCTGCGGAGCGAAATCCAGGCGCCTGTCCACGCGCCTTTGCGCTTTATGATGCGCAGCGTATCGTCGAGTTTAAGGGCGAAGAAAGCTTTTCAAATGTTGGGTTCACGGGCGAGATCGGACATATTCGAAGCCTATGCCGTTATTACGGCAATCAGCCGATTGTTTCTGATCTGGAAATGGAAATGGAATTTGGCCGCGGACCTGCTGCCGGGTCTTCTAGTGCGACATATGAGTATTTTGTTGCGGTAACGCGTAAGAATATTGATGTTATTGAAAAGAAAGTCTTTCCAATACAGGTCAATTTTCCGGCTGGAGCTGATCGGGTCAGCATAACAGAACGGATTGACGAAATTGTTATTCCTCGCGCGAATGAAGATACATCTGGTGTAAACTTCGAAATTATCGTTGGTTTCGTTGTCACGCCGGAACAGCGTGAGTTCAATGCGGCGGGTAAACGCTTCCGCGTTTCTGCTGGCCAAAACTAGGTCATCATGTCGTCTATCCTCGATGTTCTAAATCATGCCGCCGAATCCGCGTTTGAAGGTTTGGGGTTCCCGAGAGAGTTTGGCCGCGTAACGGAATCAGATCGTCCTGATCTGGCCCCGTTTCAATGCAATGGCGCAATGCAGGCCGCTGGATTTTTGAAGAAAAAAGGTGAGAAAGCCAATCCGCGAGAGATCGCGACCAAGGTCGCCGCCGCGCTAGAGACCTCCGACGCGGTGTCGTCGCTTGATATAGCAGGGCCTGGTTTTATCAACATTGTGCCGAACCTTGAAGCCGTGAACATACGCGCGAACGAACTTCGCCGAGATGAGCGGGTCGGTGCTGGCAAAGATAGCTCTGAAACCATCGTCATTGATTATGGCGGAGCGAATGTGGCCAAGCCAATGCATGTGGGGCATTTGCGCTCAGCGGTTATTGGGGAAGCGTTGAAACGTCTTTTGCGGTTTCGCGGTCACCAGGTAATTGGCGATGTTCATCTCGGCGATTGGGGTCTGCAAATGGGGCATTTGATTTCCGAGCTCGAGTTTGAGCAGCCAGACCTGCCGTATTTTGATGCAAATATCATAGATGGCTATCCCGCTGAAAGCCCTGTGAGCATGGAAGACATGGAACGCCTATACCCGGCGGCTAGCCTTAAATCTAAAGCTGATCCTGAGCGCTTGAAAATCTCACAGGTCGCCACGGCGGAATTGCAATTGGGGCGTCCGGGATACCGCGCTTTGTTGCATCACTTTATCACGATTTCCACTGCCTATCTTAAAAAGGGCTACGGTGACCTTGGCGTGTCATTTGACCTTTGGAAGGGCGAGGCCAGTGTGGATCCGCTCATTCCGGATATGATCGAAACAATGACCAAACAAGGCATCACTGAAGAAAGTGATGGCGCCCTTATTATTCCTATCGACGACGACTATGACCCTGAAAAGCGTACGGGTATTCCGCCCGTTATGCTGAGAGCGCGAACAGGGGCTGTGCTTTATCATACGACGGACCTTGCTACGCTGATTGACCGGAAGACTGAGATCAATCCGGACAAAATTTTATATGTCGTAGATCAACGCCAATCCATGCATTTTGAGCAAGTGTTCCGGGCAGCCGTTAAAGCTGGGTGGTACAACCGTGATCAACTGGAGCATTTGGGCTTCGGGACTGTCAATGGCAAGGATGGAAAGCCTTTTACGACCCGTGGTGGTGGAACGTTGAAACTTGCGGATCTCACAATGATGATGCGCGATGCCGCGCAAAAACGCCTTGAGGAGACAGGTCTGGGGCAAGAGTTCGACACCGTTGAACGGGCAGATATTGCCAATAAAGTTGGTATGGCGGCGCTTAAGTTTGCGGATTTGCAAAATCAGCGCACAACGAATTATATTTTTGATCTTGAACGGTTCACGGCATTTGAAGGCAAAACCGGTCCTTATCTTTTATATGCGTCCGTGCGCATAAAATCATTGTTGCGAAAGGCGAAAGACGCGGGTTTTGAACCCGGGGAAATCGTCGCAGTTGAGCCTTCGGAGCAGGGTCTTGTTTTAGCACTTGATGCTTTTGATAGAGCGCTTGCCCATGCCGCTGAAAAGCGCGCACCACATATCCTTTGTGAGCACATTTTTCGAGTGGCGCAGAGTTTTTCTCGTTTTTATGCAGACTGTCCTATTCTCATTGATTCAACGCCTGATCTTATCAAGGCCTCGCGTTTGGGGCTTGCGGCAACAGCGCTTCGTCAGCTTGAGATTGCACTCAATATTTTGGGAATTGAAGTTCCAGACAGAATGTAAACGAGTGCAATGTGTAAACCTCTTAATGGGGCGTTCATGGTGCGTTTAACTGTCATCTCCTACGTTGTTTAAGCTCGCTCATTGAGGGCGGCGCATGATGCGGCGTCTCCTTTAAAGTTGACCCGTGAAATTGGAAAAATACGGAGGAGCTCCCATGAGCAAACGTGACGAACTTATCGAAAAATACGCGGATGATATTCGCAATAAAATTGGTGAAACGCCAGATATGGACCTTCTAACAAAGGTGACAATCGGTTGCGGACCAGCCATTTATAATAGTGACGCTTCAACGGTCGCTGGAACAGACCCGTCTGAACTGGCTACGGTTAAGAACAATTTCCTAATCAAGAAGCTTGGCCTCTCTGACGGCCCGGATCTCGACAAGGCCATTGACGAGGTTCTCGAAAAATATGGTCGCTCCGAGCGCAGTAAATATCGCGCCGTCGTCTATTATTTGCTCACACGCCATTTTGGCAAAGAAAGCGTCTACGCTTAATTTATCGTGTCTATTTGAGTATTGATATAGCGGCCCATCGGGCCGCTTTTTTATGCGGCGTTTACGCGAGCGAGCAGTGGTACGAGCAAATGGTCATTTGTGCAAATGATGTCACCTGTATCGACGGGATTGCCGCCTGAAAGACTATTCACAGTTAGCCCGGCCTCGCGCGCGATAAGTATCCCGGCTGCAACGTCCCAAGGGGCGAGTTCGCGTTCCCAAAAACCGTCAAATCGACCGGCGGCTGTCCATGCGAGATCAAGTGAGGCGGCGCCAAAACGGCGAACGCCAGCCGTCGCGGCCATAACTTGGTGAAGTTCCTTTAGGAACTTCGCATGGCCGGGTTTGCCTTTGAACGGCATCCCTGTAGCGAAGACTGCCGCAGAAAAATCATCCCGACGTGATGCAGAGAGTTTCCGATCAGCCCCGCCTAAGCGGCCATCGTTTATATAGGCGCCGCGGCCAGCTTCGGCCATAAACATTTCGTCGGTGATTGGATTATAGACAATGCCGGCGACGAGCTCTCGTGTCCCGTCCAAATTGCGTTCAAGCGCAATGGAGGTCGCGAAGTGCGGAATGCCATGTAGAAAATTTGTGGTGCCATCAAGCGGATCAATAATAAAGCGGTGCGTTTTGTCTGTCCCTTCAACGACGCCGCCTTCTTCCATTAGGAAACCATACCCGGGACGTGCACGGTTAAGCTCTTCAAAAATGGTTTGCTCGGCCTTTTTATCGGCGCGAGATACAAAGTCAGCAGGGCCTTTTCGTGAGACTTGCAGTTTTTCAACTTCGCCAAAATCGCGTAATAGGTTGCGGGAGGCCTTTCGAGCGGCCGCCTGCATAATATTCATTATTGCAGATGCACCTGACATTAGTCAGCCCGCTTTACGTAAGCGCCGTCTTCGGTGTTGATAACAAGACGTTCACCGACGCCCACAAATGGGGGAACCGCCGTGCGTACGCCGTTTTCCATAATTGCGGGTTTGAAGGAATTTGCTGATGTTTGACCTTTTACAACCGGCTCGGTTTCCGAGACGGTGAGAATGACTTGGTCAGGAAGGGCAACACTAATGGGGCGCTCTTCATAAAATTCGAGGTTCACAGCCATGCCATCTGTGAGGAATATGGCACGTTCACCGACAAATTCCGCTTGAAGGTTAATCTGCTCGTAGTTTTCTGCATTCATGAAAACAAGCATTTCCCCATCAGCGTACAGGAAAGTGTGGGTTTTTTGTTCAAGGCGAACACGCTCAACGGTTTCTGCGGCGCGGAAGCGTTCATTAAGTTTCCGTCCGTCTAAAAGGTTCTTGAGTTCGACCTGGTTAAACGCACCACCTTTGCCGGGTTTGACCGCATTACATTTCACAGCGACCCACAAGGTGTCTTGGTGCTTAATGATGTTGCCGGGCTTTATTTCGTTGCCGTTGATTTTCATGCTGGTCGTCTCCTGAATTGCCGCGCGTCTCTATCAGGGTGACTAGCCCTCGGCAAGTCATAGATAGGGCAAACGGTTTCGATTAGAAAATTAAACGTAATACAATTCGTCCTGTGTGACGTACAAATCCGTCTCGGATGTCGCTGTCGAGGTCAAATCCAAAGGAGGAGTAACCGCTGCCAGCCGCGAGGGAGAACCCGACGAGTACGCCACTACTCGGTAGCTCAGAGCCGACGAGTTCGGCATATTCATTCAATCCAGCAAAGCTATAATTTGTTACGACGCCGCTATTGATAAATTCATTTCTATATCCGACGCGAAGTGACGGGCGGAGCCATGTTCGGCGGCCCTGAATGTTTTTCCCAAAGTTGAGCATAGCGGTGACGCCGCCCAATTCTGAGGTCCGTTCATCAACAGAGAGGGCAATACCTGTTGCGCCTGACTCTGTGTAAGCGTTCTCGTTCAGGCGAAGATAATCCACTGAGACCGCCGGACGGAGCCAATATTTTTCGCCAACGTCAATATCATATCCAGCACGGAGCGAACCGTTATAGTGGGTGCCGCTCCAGTCACCTTGAGCGGATTCTTTGAAGTTACCGACTTCTATCCTTCTCGACGCCTCAAAATCATTAAAGCCCATGCCGGCATATGCTTCGACGCCAAGGGCCCCAGAGCTGTAACCCGCATAGGTGCCAAGCTGGAATGTGATGACGTCAAGGGGTTCATCAACGCCCGCCACATCTTCAATTTCTGTTGTAGCGAAACCGGCATTGATACCGACTGTGTGGAACGGGCCAAACGCAGTGTCTAGACCACCCGTAATACCGAATCCATGTCCACGATATTGCTCGGAAAGGCCCGCGAGGTCGCGATCCGCGAAGTATGCAAATTCTTCAATCCAGATGCCGCCGGGTTTGTCTTGAGACCGCCGCGCATTGTCGAGATGCGTGCCGACTGCGCCAACTGCGCCATCAACGTTTGCAACAACGAATTGACGTGCTGCGGCGGCAAATTCCGGCAGGAGTTGGTTTAATGCCCTGTTGAACTCAGCCCCATCTGTAATGTTGGTAAAGGCATTGGCCAGACCGGTATTATTCTGCATGGCGTTAAAGGCCGTTCCGAAGCTTTGGGCTTGAACGCTGTCCAGACCCAACGCATCGGTTGAGCGAAGGTCAAGCGTAACAATAAGGGCATTCGGATCGTTAGGGTCGAGCGCAAACGTTGTATCGTACATGAAAGGCGACTCGAGCGCAGAAATCGAGGATAGGCTCCCGCCGAGATTTAGAGTGCCCGCCGCATCTAAAATAGTGAATGTTGTACTTGTTGAACTGATGACATTGTTCAGGATTGGTGAAATCGTTGCGCCGTCAGCGAACGTAATATTACCTGAAGAATTTATCGTCGATGCGTTTCCTGTCGCCCCGTCGAGGGTGGGACGGAAAACAGATGTGCCGTCAAAACTTGCATCGGTAACATTGATAGGAGTGGCGGCTGTTTGCGACAATGTACTGCCGCCGGACACGGCGATCGTTAGCAAGCCGTCAGTGTCTGTGAGCGCGCCTGTATAGGACGAGCCGCCTGACAAAGTGAGACTATCAGCGCCGTCTCCGAAGGCGAGGGCGCCAGTCACAGATCCGGCACCTATATTGACACTATCCGCGCCGCTCCCAAGAAAAATATCTCCGGAAATCGATGGTAATGCGGGCGTAATGTCGTCTGTGAGATCTTCATCGACTTTGGCGACTTGATTGAGTGTGATGCCCGAAGTGTTTGCGGAGAGATCAATTGCGATAAGATTGAAATCTGTACTTTGAAGATTTTGAGAATCTGACGTTAAGCCTGCAGCCAGTATGGAGCCTGAGTTTTCAATGTAAGTTAACGTCCCTGAACGGTCTCGAATAGCGATGGCGTCTCCGTTGCGGCCCGTAATAAGGGCACTTATGCCATTTGAATTGATAAGGCGGGAGAGTGACGCATTTGCTTCAATATCGATGGCGACCGCGTGAAGGTCACGTGCCGCGACGACATTATCACGGTCAGCATAAATTTCATCCGTGGCTTCTGTGACTGACGCGATGATCAATCCAGAGTTATTGATCGTATCCGCAATTGCTCCATCCCCGAAGACAATGACGCGGGCAAGGCCTGTCGAGCCCGCCACGTCTGCGGTTCCGTCATTGCCGCTTCTAAACGTACTTGCCGCCATGTTGCTTGAATTGTTCAGTCCGTTTTCAAGCGTTGCATCACGCACTTCAAACGTGGTCGCGTTTATATCGTCATAAACGCCTGTCGCGGCTAATGAACCCTGATTCACAAAAGCATATTGTTCGGCTTCCACATAGTTTGCGTCATTCGGGTCGGTAATCGATGCCACAAGCCCGATCGCGATGGGTGTGCCCTGACCATCAATGAGGATGGCCGGTGCGCTGCCTTGCTGCGTCACTGAGCTCACAGCCGTGACGGTTTGAGTGACCGTGCCATCTTCAGCCGTTGTTTCCGTTATGACGCGTTCAAGAAAGATGCCGTTTGTTACATTTCCATTGACCTCAATAGCCGCCCCGCCTTGTAAAAGATCATCGCCCGAAAGAAGGTTCCGACCCGCGAGAGATGGCCGATCAGAAAACCGATACCCTGTGTTAGTAATTGCTCCAGCATTGTTGAGCTGGCCTGTTAGGGTGCCGGAAGAGACGATCGCTGATGAGTTTTCGCCGCGTACATTGATCCGTCCTGTATTTGTATAATTGCCAGTTAAGGCGCCACCTAAGCTGATGGCGTGGCTGTTCGCCCCAAGCATCGAGATTGTGCCTTGAGTTTCCAAGTTTCCAGTCAGTCCTGAGGCATTCATGATACGAATGCCATAGGAATCGTTGCCCTCAACTGTCATGGTCGTGCCGCTTTGAAGGGTAACGTTTCCAGCAAAGGGGCTCGCGCCGGAAATAAGAATGCCCGTACGTCCCGTGCCTTCTGCAAGGGGGCCGTCTACGACATTGTCATTATCTGTATCTGTGGGGGCGTAATCCTCGATTAATTGAATGCTTCCACCCGTAACTGTCAGATTTCCTGTGTTGCCGCCCTGTAACTCTATGCCTGTGGAATTGTCGCTATTGGAGATGCTTATCGTCCCTGCAGTTGTGACGGAGTTGTCAGAGTCGATCGTCACCGCTGTCCCGCTTTCAGGGTTGACGGTCGTCCCGCTTGTAATCTCCACGTCGGAAGGGGTGCCGCCAGTTCCTGCTGTAGATGTAACAATAGGCGTTGTTTGGTTTGCATTGATCGTCGTCTGAGCGAATGCCACGCTGCCGCCAATTGTTAAGCTTGCGGGGATCGCGGCTGTGATCAATAGATGCTTTAAGTTCATGACAAGTTCCATGGCGTTCTGTTAGCGCTTTTTAAGGCGTTCTCGACTCGACACCTTCTAAACAACTATATCCGAGAGGCCAATGAAAGATTGGTTACTTTCATGTTAAATATGTGGTTTTCATGGCTTTATTGCATGAGCGAGGATGTTGACCATCGTCGCGTGCGCTGAAACCTTTCCTGTATTTTCGATTTTATGTTCTCTATCAGCGCGATAGCGGAGCGTTTCACCTGCGTTTGCCGTCCATGTCTCTCCGTCAACGGTCACGGACAGGCACCCTTGAAGGACTGTCAGGTTTTCAACGGACCCGTCCGGATGAGGGGAGCTTTCGAGTATGCCACCGGGCTCTGCCCTGAAGTCATACCATTGCGCCCACTGTACGGTTTCGATCCAACCAATAATGCGAAGCTCGCAAAGCCCATCTTCGCTTTTTAGCAGCGGGGTGTCCTGAATTTTGGTGTGAGCGATGAACGGGTCATCTTGTGATTGCGTCGCGAATACAGTTTCAAAGCTTACGCCGAGCGCTTGGCTTAAGCGAGAGACCGTTGCAAGCGTTGGATTGGTTTCGTTCCTCTCGATTTGCGAAATCATGGACTTGGCGACGCCCGACATTGTTGACAGTTCGCCCAGTGAAAGCTTGTCCGCCATACGAAGACGCTGGATGGTTTGCCCGAGCTTTTCGCTTAGGGCGTCTGCTTCAGGGCTGGATTTACGCTTTTGACGGGCCATTCGTGAACTCACAAAAATTTTATTGCCGGGGACTGGTATAATACGAATTGTTCTATATATAGAACGCTCAATTAAGTAAAGTCCGCTTCGGCGAGGGTGTTATGCGTTATTTACCTATTCATCTGGATACACAAGACCAGATTATTCTGATTGTCGGGGGCGGCGCGCCTGCGGAGGCGAAATTACGTACGCTTGTGAAAACCAACGCCGAGCTGATTGTGATGGCTCCCTTTATTTCGCCTGAAATTTCCCGTTTAGTGGAGACGGGGCGGGTCATCTGGAAAAAGCAAGACGTGACGGCTGAGGATATTCAGAAATCGCAGCTCGTTTACGCCGCGACGGATGATGCGGCAGAAAATAGCCGCGTTGCCCAAGCGGCAAGGGCATTGGGCGTTTTCGTGAACGCGGCAGACCAAAAAGAGGATTGCGATTTTTTCACGCCTGCTCTGGTGGACAGAAGCCCTGTCATTGTCTCGATCGGAACTGAGGGCACATCGCCCGGTTTAGCTCGGGCAATAAAAGCAGATATGGAAACAAGGCTCCCCTCCAAAACGGGCGAGCTGGCGAAAACAATAGAGAGGCTCAGAGCTGAAATTGCAGGGATGAACCTCAAACTTGCCGAACGCCAGCGCATATGGGCAAATATTTTGTCTGGACCAGATTTGGGGGCCAAACTCCGTGTTTCTACCGCTGATTTAGAACGTAGGGTGGCTGATGAAATTCGCGGCGTGAATTCAGCTGAGCGCGCTGGTCATGTAGCGCTGGTAGGTGCGGGGCCGGGGAATGCCGAATTGCTAACCTTGGGCGCGCGGCAAAAACTTCATAGCGCGGATGTGATTGTTTATGACCGGCTTGTCAGTCAGGACGTTTTGGATTTCGGGCGCAGAGAAGCCGAGTATATCTATGTGGGCAAAGAGCCCGGCGGCGTTTCAACGTCTCAGGACGAGATTAATGGCTGCCTTGTCGAGAAAGCCAAGCAGGGATTGTTTGTTGTGCGCTTAAAAAGCGGCGATCCGCTCATATTTGGGCGCGCAGATGAGGAAATTGATGCGCTGGACGCCGCAGGAATTTCTTTCGAGATCGTGCCGGGTATTACCGCCGCCGCCGCGGCTGCTGCGGAAATCGGAGCCTCCCTGACAACTCGCGGACATAATAAGGCGGTGGCTTTGCTCACCGGCCATGACGCCAAAGGGTTCGCCGAGCACGATTGGAAAGGGCTTGCCTCACCTGATGCACGGGCCGTTGTTTATATGGGGGTTGGCGCAGCGCGGTTTATTCAGGGGCGTTTGCTCCTTCACGGGGCCCTTAAAAATCTCCCGGTGACAGTGGTGGAAAATGCCTCTCGGCCGGAGCAAGTTATTGTTTCGACGACATTAGAAAACCTTCCGCAAGACATTGAAAAATATAGAATTAAAGGGCCGGCGGTTCTGCTTTTGGGCTATGAAAGCAAGGGCGGATTCAAGGCGTCGGAAGTCAAGGTAGGAGCCGCAATATGAGCGCAAAACACAAAGGTGTCGGACCGCAATCTTTGACAGCAAATGAATTGCGCGAAGGCTTGAATGTTTGGATGACAGCGTCGCTGGAATGGTCCACGGACTTCGCCGATGCATTGAAGACCGAAGACGGTGATTTGATTGAGAAGATGCGTGAAGCCGGCGAGCGGGACTCGGACGACAATTTAGTGGTCGGCGTGTATTTTATCGATGTCGAGCCGGAAACAGGACTGCCTGTCCGCTACCGTGAGAAATTCCGGGTTACGGGCCCAACGCACGACCAATCACGTTACCCCGCGTTCCAAGGCAAGGAGGCCTAGATGTACAGGTATGATGAGTTTGATCACGAAGTCGTTCAAAGCCGCGTGGCGCAATTTCGCGGGCAAGTGGCTCGCCGTCTAAGCGGGGCGATTACCGAGGATCAGTTTAAGCCTTTGCGGTTGATGAATGGGCTTTACTTGCAGTTGCATGCCTACATGCTCCGCGTTGCGGTGCCTTATGGAACCTTAAGTTCACGCCAATTGCGTCAGCTTGCAATGCTAGGCGAAAAATATGACCGGGGTTATGGTCACATAACAACCCGCCAGAATGTACAGTATAACTGGCCGGAATTAACGGATGTTCCTGATATGCTACAGGATTTGGCAGACGTTGAGATGCATTGCTTCCAGACGTCTGGAAATTGCATTCGCAACGTCACGTCTGACCCTTATGCCGGCGCAAGCGCGGAAGAGGTCGAGGATCCCAGGCCAACGGCCGAGCTTCTCCGTCAATGGTCAACAATGCATCCTGAGTTCACGTTTTTACCGCGCAAGTTTAAAATCGCCGTGACAGCGTCGCCCCATGACCGAGCTGTTATTCGATCGCACGATATCGGGCTCGAGATTATAAAAAATGAGCAGGGTGAAATCGGATATCATGTCCTCGTCGGCGGCGGGCTAGGGCGAACGCCAATTATTGGCGTGACGCTTCGCGAGTTTATTTCAAAACAGGAATTGCTACCGTATCTTGAGGCCGTAATGCGCGTGTACAACCGATATGGTCGGCGCGATAATAAGTATAAAGCCCGGATTAAAATTCTTGTCCAAGAAGAGGGTATTGAGAGCTTCCGTGAACAAGTGGATGCTGAATATTCATCGTTAACACCCTCGGAAATCGCTGTGTCCGACGCCGAGATTGCTCGGATTGAGGCTTATTTCGCGCCGCCTGCATTTGATATGGCGGCGGACGGAGACGCTGAGATCCAAGCCGCTCGGGCGTCAGACCCGGAATTCGCGGCATGGGCGGACAATAATTTGGCAGATCACAAGCAGGCAGGATATGCGATTGTCAATATCTCATTAAAGCCAATGGACAGGGCACCGGGCGATGTAACATCGCAGCAAATGCGGGTGATTGCCGATTTAGCGGATGCGTTCGCATTTGGAGAAATCCGAACAACACATGAGCAAAATATGGTTCTTCCTCATGTGAAGAAATCTGATCTACCCGCATTGTATCAAGCGCTTAAATCCGAAGGTTTGGGGTCGCCCAATATTGGACTGATCTCGGATATTATTTGTTGTCCGGGAATGGACTACTGCGCGTTGGCAACTGCGCGCTCAATTCCAATTGCGCAGCAAATTGCGCAACGATTTGCTGACCCTGCGCGGCAGCGTGCGATTGGTGAAATGAAGATCAAAATCTCTGGGTGTATCAATGCTTGTGGGCATCACCACGTGGGTCATATCGGCATCTTGGGTTTGGAGAAAGCTGGCGTTGAGTTTTACCAAGTGAAGCTGGGCGGCGACGGCAGTGAAACGGCGTCACTCGGCGACATTACAGGGCCAGGGCTTTCGCAAGACGAGTTGATCGATGGGATAGAACGGATGGTCGAGTTTTATTTATCGGTGCGTGAGAGCGACGAACGGTTTATTGACACCTACAGGCGCCTCGGAATGACACCCTTTAAGGAGGTGCTATATGTCTAGTTCAGCAGCGCTTATACGAGACGGCCACGCTGAAAACGCGGCCCAGCTAGAAAATATACCTGACTTTCAAGCATTTATGGCGAGTAATACACTTACAAGTGTTCGCTTGCCAAATGATGTGGACCTTGAAAGTTTTGCACTTCGTTTACCGACGATCAAAACGATCCTCGTCGAGTTTCCATCATTTGCGGATGGGCGCGGTTTTTCCATAGCGAGGGAATTGCGTAAAAAATACGGATATGAGGGGCAGCTTATAGCAGATGGACCTCTAATTCCTGATCAATATGTTTATGCGCTTCAGTGCGGATTTGATGCGGTGAAAGTTGATGAAGAAACATACGCCCGGCAAAACGAATCTGATTGGTTCTCGGCGATGGACGCGTTTGGCCTGACTTACCAACGCGGATATGCCATAATGAATGGCCCGTCAGTGAGCGTTTTTGATGCGCGCCGGACATCTATTGCAGCGGTAACCGATCAAGATCCTTATTTTGGGCTGTCTGCGCATCAGGCGCTCAAGCGAGCGATTGAAGAATTTGATGGGCGAATTGTTTTGGCGTCTTCACTAGGCGTGGATTCTGCCGTTATGTTGCATCTGGTCTCGCAAATTGACAAAAGTCTTCCCATTATTTTTCTGGATACAGGAAAGCACTTTCGCGAGACGCTTCACTATCGGGACATGCTGGTTTCAGACTTAGGGCTGACCGGTTTTAAAAATATCACGCCGGACAATAAAGAGTTAAAACGGGAAGATGCCGACGGACAGCTTCATAAATCGGACCCTGATGCGTGCTGTGATTTGCGAAAGGTCAGACCATTAGACGGTGTCATATCTGGGTATGCGGCGCGTATCACTGGCCGCAAGCGCTACCAAACGCCGGACCGGGCCAATATGCCTATGCTTGAGCTTGGTGGGCGGCAGGCTAAGATTAACCCGCTAGCCTATTGGTCTGCCAAAGATGTGACGGCTTACATGCGAAGGCATGACCTTCCATCTCATCCGATGTTATCGTTGGGCTATTTGTCCATTGGTTGTCAGCCTTGTACCACCCGCGTCGCCGAGGGCGAAGACCCCCGGGCCGGGCGTTGGCGCAACACTGATAAGACGGAATGTGGTATCCATTACATAGATGGTAAATGGGTACGCGAGGCGCGCAAGAAAACCTACGAGGTCTTCTAAGTGCTCCTGCGGTTTCGCTGCTTGAGGGGCATCGCCAATTAATAATCAATATTGATTGCGGCTCTGCGTTCTTAATGGCCAGCAGTGGACCCTTGTGTTTCGTTCTCTGTAGAGGAAATCCCGCTCGCCAGATTTCTTTCTTCTATCAGGACGGAAATGAGGTTGCTGTAGAACGTTTGGAGTTCTCTATCTAATTCATTGTCCGCTTCCGGGTCTGGCGGCGTTAAAGGTTCCATGGGCACCCCTTTGAGAGCTTTCGCCATAAAGTTCTTCCAAACGTCGGTAGGAAGAAGTCCGCCAGTGACTTTGATCATAGCAGAATTGTCGTCGTTCCCCATCCAAACGCCTGTGGTATATTGCTTGGAAAATCCAAGAAACCATCCATCCCTAAAGTCTTGCGATGTGCCTGTTTTCCCGCCAAGCTCGCGCTCGCCAATCCGCGCGCCGTGCCCTGTACCTGAGGAAATAACGTCGCGCAACATGCTGACCATTTGTCTGGAATATCGCAAAGGATAGACGCGTTCTGGGACGCTTTCTGTCCGAGTATAAAGGACATTCCCTGCGGTATCAGAAACGCTTTCAATCATATAGGTGTCTTTTTTAACGCCGAGGTTTGCGAAAACCATGTAGGCAGTGACCATATCCTCAAGCGTTACTTCGGACGCACCGAGAGCGATAGACGGGTGCGCGCGCATCTCGGTTCTTATACCAAAGCGTTTCGCAAGCTCAGCAACATTATTGGGACCGATTTCGCTGCCCACTTGCGCCGCGATTGTATTGATGGAGTGCTTAAGTGCCTCCCTGACTGTCATGGGGCCACGGTAACGTTTAGTGTAATTGGCGGGGGTCCAAGAGTTTATTGTCGTAAGCTGGTCAATACGGACCGTTCCCGGCGTAAAGCCATGCTCAAGAGCGGCTGCATAAACGAACGCTTTGAACGATGAACCTGGCTGGCGCCTCGCTTGGACGGCGCGGTTATATTTACTCTTCTCATAATCCCTACCGCCGATCATAACTCTTATGGCGCCCGTAGCATTATCCACCATAATCAACGAGCCTTCACTCACATTGCGGGATTTCTCGTTCTGCTTGATGACATCGTTCAAAGCTTTGTGGGCTTCTTTTTGCAGCGTAGGGTCAATTGTTGTTTTAATGACTAAGTCTTTGGCTTTATGGCCGATAAGCTCTTCCGCCCGATTTGATAACATATCAAAGACATGACCGATCATGACAGGGTCGATAGCGAGCTGTTTGTCTTCGAGTATTTCTGGCGGAGAGTTCTCCGCTTGAGCCATTTCAGTCACAGAAATCATGTTGTTCGCAAGCATTCTCTGCAATACCAATTTGGCACGCGCCCAAGCGCCGTCAAAATTGCGAGTGGGGTCGTACCGAGAAGGCGCCTTGGGGAGAGAAGCTAAAAGCGCCGCTTCGGCCATTGTGACCTCCGTGGCGGACTTTCCGAAATATCGCTGAGACGCCGCTTCAACGCCAAATGAGCGGCTGCCGAGGTCTATGCGATTTAAGTATAGTTCGAGAATTTCAGGCTTGGAGAGCACTTGTTCCATTTCATAGGCCAGCCACATTTCTTGGAACTTACGCCGATAGTTTTTGTCTGGCGTTAAAAGCATGTTCTTAACGAGTTGCTGGGTCAGGGTGGAGCCGCCCTGGCGCGAGGTGCCCGACTTCGTATTTTCGAAGAACGCGCGCATGATGGCTTTTCGGTCGATCCCGGCGTGCTTATAAAACCGTTCATCCTCAATGGCGAGGAAGGCGTTGGGAAGGTAGTCGGGCATTTCATCGAGTTTAAGCGGGCGTCCAATATGGGGACCACGGTGTCCGAAGGCGTTTCCATCTTTGTCGAGCAATGTTGTGTTGGGTTGAAGGTTCATCTCCCACATTGTGTTTTTGTTCGGGAGGGGGGGGAGCCCTTCAAATAAGTAGGAACGACCTTCAAAATAAGCAATCGAGAGCAAGACCAACAGCGCCCCGCTGATGCCTAGTATCCATCGCCATTTGCGATGTGTGCGGTTGTCATTCGCCGCGTGGATATCTGCTCTGAAGGTATGCATCACATTGCCTCTATCCTATTTTTGTTTACGCGGCTAGCTTGCCCTGCATGAGTCGTGCCCAAAATATACCATTCTGGAAATCCAAAGAAATGGATGAACTTTCTACGGAGGAGTGGGAGAGTTTATGCGATGGATGCGGCAAGTGCTGTTGCATACGGCTTGAGGACGAAGATACAGGCGCAATTTATATTACTGATGTGGTGTGTAAATTGTTTGATGCAGGCGCTTGCTCCTGCACAGATTACGCGAATCGTTCAAAGAAGGTTCCTGATTGTGTGACGCTGACCCCCGGGAATGTGAGTCAGCTCGGCTGGATGCCGCAGACGTGTGCTTACCGGCTTGTTGCCAATGGCGAGGATTTACCGGAATGGCATCATCTCGTGTCCGGTTCCCGGCAAACCATTCATGATGCAGGTATGAGTGTTCAGGACGCTGTTATCAGTGAAATACATGTGACCGAGGAAGAGCAAACCCAGCGTATAGTGATTTGGCCGGGCGAGCCTGATATCGAATAAATGGATGAAAATCGCCTCAAATAGCTGTTGACACTGGTTATTTGCTGACTATGTTCCGGCGACTTATTTATGCAGGAAAGGCTCCGCTATGGCTAAGCCAACAACAATTAAGATACGCCTCAATTCAACCGCTGATACGGGCTATTTTTACGTCACAAAAAAGAACTCTCGCACCATGACCGAAAAAATGGTCAAGCGTAAGTATGATCCCGTCGTGCGCAAGCATGTTGAGTTCAAAGAGGGTAAAATTAAGTAAACAGCTTTCTGCTGTTTCTTATAGGCTAGCCGCCCGGGTCGCCCGAGGCGGCTTTTTCTATATGTAATTGACCTGCATCAAGCAGAGGTTTTTTCTTGTTTTTCGCGCGAGAATATCGCACATCGGACTCGAACATAATTTACGGGGGTTCGCATGACAGTTTTATTTGTAATCTTGGGTATAGTAGTCCTTCTGGGATTTATACTGATCGGCATTTACAACCGATTGGTCGCGCTGCGCCAAACTTGTAATCAGGCTTGGTCCGATATCGAGGTCCAGCTTAAGCAGCGTCAAGATCTCGTCCCGCAGCTTGTGAACACTGTAAAAGGTTATGCTGCTCACGAAAAAAGCACGTTTGAAGAAGTCGTTAAGGCGCGTCAGCAAGCCGTCGCTGCCACCACTGTCGAAGGACAGGCGCAGGCTGAAGGGATGCTCACACAAGCCCTTGGAAAACTCTTTGCGCTAGCTGAAGCTTATCCTGAGCTTAAAGCCAACGAGAATTTCTTGCAGCTCCAAGATCAACTGGCCGACGTAGAGAATAAGATCGCCGCGTCTCGCCGTTTCTATAACAATGCAGTTCAAGAGTATAATACGGGCCGTGAACAGTTCCCGGCTGTATTGATTGCTGGGCCGTTTGGCTTTAGCCCTCGGGAGTTTTTCGAAGCGCCAGAAGGCCGCGAGGCGCTGCAAGAACCCGTTGTTGTGGATTTCTCTGCCTAACCCTGATGAGGGGCGTGCGGCCAATTAGAAGGCCAACACAATGATGAAGGCGTATGGCTTAAAGTCACACATATGGAATAACAATTTGCGGTGTATCGTGCTGCTTGCGTTGTTCCCTGTGCTGTTGATGGGCTTGGCTTTCGCGCTGATTTTGCTTTGGGTGAGCTTCGGGACCGAATTGGGCGTCTCTGACGGTATGGAATATGCCCTTCAGATGATGCCTCAAGCGGCACCGGTTGCAATAGGGGCTGCGGGCGGGTGGTTCGCCATTGCCTTTATGGGGCACAACGCCATGATAAATATGGCCGCTGGCTCTGCGTCCGTTTCGGCGCGCCAAGAGCCGCGCGCCTACAAGATTCTTGAAAACCTTTGTATTTCTCGCGGTATAGTGACGCCAAAGCTACGTATCATCGAAACACCCACGATGAATGCATTTGCGAGCGGCTTGAAAGATAGCAACTACACGGTCACCTTAACACGCGGCTTGATGGATCATCTGGATGATGAAGAACTCGAGGCCGTCATTGCGCATGAGCTGTCTCATGTGAAAAACCGCGATGTTCGCTTACTCATCATTTCTGTTATATTTGTCGGCATATTTTCGTTTTTCGGTGAAACCGTTGTTCGCAGTATGATGCATACAAATATCCCGCGCAGCAATAATCACCGCCGAAGCGGCGGGGGGAACGCCGGCGCTTTGATTTTGATCGCTGTGTTGATTATCGCCGTTTCTTATGCTCTCGCTATTTTGATCCGCTTCTCGCTTTCGCGAAAACGCGAATATATGGCAGACGCAGGCGCGGTCGAATTGACGAAAAATCCAGATGCGATGATCCGAGCCTTGGAAAAAATATCCGGTCACGCGAATCTTGAGAACCTGCCGTCAGAAATCAAGGAAATGGCTTTTGAGAACCCGCGCGTTGGTTTTGCAGGGATTTTTGCGACGCATCCTCCGATCGAAAAACGCATAGAGGCACTCCGAAAGTTTGCGGGCGGGCGCGTGGGGACAGAGAGTTCGCCGAAAAGCCGCCGTGCAAGCGCAAAATCTGATGCGCAGGCCTCCGAACGTCCGCAGGGAAATTCACGCCGCGGGCCATGGACAAGGACTTAGACACGCGCTAAACACTTTATCGAAAATCAATAAGGGAGTGTCGCGTGACTAAAAAACTACTTATATCTGCCGGATTGGCTTTAGTGCTTGTGGCTTGTAACAATCACGCGGGCACGGGGGCCAATGATTCAGAACAATTATCGCAGTCAAATGTGCCGTCTGGATTCACTCTCGTTGAGCAAGTGTCGCAATCTGGCGATGAAATCGTCATTCCCTTTAAGAAATACAAACTCGACAATGGCCTGACCGTTGTACTGCATCAGGATAAGTCAGACCCGCTGGTTCATGTGGATGTAACTTACCATGTCGGATCTGGGCGGGAAGAAGTCGGAAAGTCTGGTTTCGCACATTTCTTCGAGCATATGATGTTCCAAGGTTCCGAAAACGTCGCTGATGAGCAGCATTTTGGTTTGATTACTGAATCGGGAGGAACATTGAACGGGTCAACCAATACGGACAGGACCAATTATTACGAAACGGTGCCTTCTAATCAACTCGAGAAAATGTTGTGGCTCGAATCCGATCGTATGGGCTACTTCCTCGATGCAGTTACGCCGGAGAAATTTGAGAACCAGCGCGAGACTGTTAAAAATGAGCGCGGTCAAAATTATGACAATCGCCCATATGGTCTCCTGCGAGAGCGAGTCAACGAAGCGCTGTTTCCTGAGGAGCATCCTTACTCTTGGTTGACGATCGGTTATATTGAAGACCTTGACCGAGCAACACTTAACGACCTCAAGAAGTTTTTTCTGCAATGGTATGGCCCGAACAATGCCGTTATTACGATTGGCGGTGATATTGACGAAGCCCAGACACTTGAATGGGTAAAGAAGTATTTTGGCCCGATCCCGTCTGGCCCTGAAGTCACAGATCCCGTTTATACCGCTGTTACCCTTGATGAAGACCGGTATATCTCCATGGAAGATAATGTGGCGCTTCCACTTGTTTACATGTCGTGGCCGACAGTTCACGCAAATCACCCTGATGAAGCCCCTCTGGATGTGTTGATGAATATTCTGGGAAGCGGACGGACGTCTCTACTCTATAAGAACCTAGAAAAAGATGGGCTTGCCGTGCAGTCCTCAGCTGGCCATGGGTGCGGGGAGCTCTCATGCCAGTTTACGCTCTTGGCGTTGCCGAACCCTGCGAAAGGCAAGAGCTTGGCCGAGATTGAGACTATTCTGCGCGAGTCCCTTAACGAGTTTGAGAGCCGCGGCGTTGAGGACGATGACCTTACACGCGTGAAAGCCGGCATTGTCTCAGACATGATTTATGGTCTTGAAAGCGTATCCGGCAAAGTTTCGCAACTCGCGGCTTACGAAACCTACCGAAATAACCCGAACGGCATTGGTGATGATATCGCACGTTATGAGAATGTGACCAAAGCCGACGTGATGAGGGTTTATGAGCAATATATAAAAGGAAAACCCGCCGTCATTATGAGCATCGTTCCGAAGGGGCAGGGAGACTCAGTTGTTAAGCCAGATACGTGGCAGCGATATCAGCGTGATATACCGGAAGAGGTTCCCGCTGGCGATTTGGATTGGTCTGCACCAGTCGATAGTTTTGACCGCAGCGTCATTCCACCGGCTGGGCCAAATCCGGCCATTAAGGTGCCGCCTGTCTATACGGCAAAGCTATCAAATGGCGTAGAGATTTTGGGTGCGGTAAATAAAGAAACGCCGACGACCGCAATTCGTATTCGTATAAAGACGGGGCAGTCGCAAGAGAGCCTGGAAAAATTGGGGTTGGCCGCGATGACGGCGGCCATGTTAGACGAGGCGACCACGGAGTCGTCTTCCGAAGATTTGTCTAACCGTTTGGCAAAGTTGGGGTCGAGTGTGTCGATGTTCAGCGGCGATACATTCACGACAGTAAATATTCGCACGCTCACGGAAAATCTCGATGAAACCGTTGCAATTGCGATGGAGAAACTTTTCAAGCCAAAATTCGATCCGGCAGATTTCGAGCGGATTAAAGGCAATGCTATACAGGGCATTAAATCTGCGAAAAAGCAAGCGAGCGGCGTGGCGACCGAAAACTTCAACCGGCTCCTCTTTGGGAATGATAACGCCTTTGCATATAGCAACTCGGGAACAGAAGAGACGGTCGCGAATATCACGCTCGACGATGTTAAAGCCTTTTATGACGCGAATTATTCTGCCGCAATCGCCAGCGTCATTGCGGTGAGCGATCTGGGAAAAGACGGCGTAACAAAAGCGCTAGAACCCCTGTCTTCATGGGAGGCCGTTGATGTCCCAGCTGTAGAGACGAACGTTTTTCCTGAGCTTGGTGGTACAAAAATTTACTTCATCGACAAACCTGATGCGGCGCAATCCGAAATCCGGATCGGCAAGCGGGCGTTGCCTTATGATGCGACAGGTGAGTTTTACCGCGCAGGTTTGATGAACTACATTTTGGGCGGAGCTTTCAATAGCCGGATCAACCTCAATTTACGTGAAGATAAGGGCTATACTTACGGCGCAAGGTCCTTTTTTGATGGCCAAGAAGACCGCGGGTATTTCCGTGCGGGAGCCGGCGTGCGAAGTGATTCAACGGCGGCATCAATCACTGAATTCGTAAAGGAAATTTCGGCTTATCAGAAAGATGGCATCACAGAAGCTGAGTTGGCCTTTACCAAGAGCGCTATAGGGCAGCGTGATGCGAGGTCTTACGAAACGCCAAGACAGAAACTGGGATTCTTGGCGAGTATGATGACCTATGATCTCGATCCGTCTTTTGTGGATGAGCAAAATCAGATTTTAAGTGAATTGACGCAGGCTGAGGTGAATGCACTTGCCGATAAGCACTTGAAACTTGATGAAATGATCATGGTAGTTGTTGGTGATAAAGCGAAACTCATGGACGACGTTGTGGCCTTGGGCTATCCGGTGGTTGAGCTTGATGAGGATGGAAACCCCGTCAAATAGACTGTTTTAGGCTCTGCGGCGTCATATCCGCAGAGCTTGTGGCTTGAGATTTTTATGAATAAGCAGGAAATCTACGACGACGTTGCCAAGCAAATTCGCGCGGTGAACGAGGGCGAAACCTACCAAATCGCGCGCTTGTCGACGGCGGCTTGCCTTTTGAATCTGGCATTTGATGATTTTTTTTGGACGGGCTTTTACATGGTCGATCCTGCAAAACCGCGCGAACTGGTGGTTGGTCCCTACCAGGGTACATTAGGTTGCTTGAGAATCCCTTTTGGAAAAGGTGTTTGCGGGGCGGCCGCAGAACGTGGAGAAACCCTGATTGTTGAAGACGTTCATGCGTTTCCGGGGCATATCGCCTGTGATAGCCGTTCAAACTCTGAAATTGTGGTTCCCGTATTTAACAAAAGTGGGGCATTGCTTGCCGTGCTGGACGTTGATTCAACCGCATTTTCTACATTCGACGATGTCGACAAAAACGCGCTTGAAGCAATTTGTTCTGAATTGGCGCTGTAGGCTAAGTTTGTAATATATTTATCGGTTCGCCGTTCAGGATGCCTGTTAAATAGTCTGATGGGCTAAGGTTGTAGTTGATAACGATGCGAAACCTGTTTTCGACGGGTGAACTGGATGCATGATAGAGGGCACCATCGAACAGTACGGCGTTTCCTTTTTTGGGAGCAATCGATTCAAATATCTGACCGTCTCGATAGAACTTTGTGTCACCGTCGCTGTCGTTGACATAGTATATCAGAGCAAAGTGGCGTTTTTTGTCGTCGATATGTGGCGGATGCGTAAAGGGCTTGAGTTCCCTTGTTAAGAGGTTTGCCTTCGCTCTAAGAATTGTGACTTGGTCGATACCAATATTGTGAAGTATGGCCCTCGGTATTTTTTCGTAAGCTGAGTTGCGGCTATCGTCCCTTATGAATCCGTGTGTGAATTGCGGTCCATCGTCCGCGCGCGTTGTCTTGTCGACGTAATTTGTATTAGCGTAGTGATACCAAGGGAAGTTCCAACCAAGGAGCTCTCGTTCGATTTCGTCTTGCCAATTTGCAGGTATGATGTTCTCTAAAACCCTAATCATATCATGAGTATAGTGGGCGATAATATCGCCGCCAACAAGAAAGAAAAAAAGTCACGAAAAGTACAAAAAAGAGCGTTGACGGGGTGAAGGCTTGCGGCTACACAGCGCCTTCATTTCGAGCAATCGATATGCGGGTGTAGCTCAGTTGGTTAGAGCGCCGGCCTGTCACGCCGGAGGCCGCGGGTTCGAGTCCCGTCACTCGCGCCATTACTTTTGTAATGGTGGTGACATTGAAAAGCCTCGGCCTTGCGCCGGGGCTTTTCTGTTTCTGGCATTGCTGTAAGGTGCAAATGTTCATCGGGAATCATTTATTCGCCGAGGGCTTTCTAGAAAGCATGTCATGGCAGACGCAACCGAATTGAAAATGAACATGAAGTTTCGTGCTTTACCTGGCATTTTTTACAACAATCTGGGTTTGTCCAAATTTCCGTCGCCGGACCTGTTTGCCTATAATGAAACATTGGGCGTTGAGCTTGGCCTTCCTGAGGGCTTTTCAGAGCGATCTCGTTCGCGAATCCTTGCGGGCGTTGAGCCATTTGAATCAGAAATACCGATCGCTATGGCCTATAGTGGACACCAGTTTGGCCATTGGTCGGGAGTGTTGGGGGATGGACGCGCCCGATTGATCGGTGAGGTTATTTCAAAGGACAACTCACCGCGCGAGCTTCACCTTAAAGGTGCGGGGCGCACGCCTTATTCGCGCGGCGGGGACGGAAAGGCGACGCTCGGGTCCGCTATTCGAGAATATCTCGTGAGCGAGGCTATGGCGGCGTTGGGCGTTCCGACGTCTAGGTCTCTTTCTATCGTGACCACGGGAGAGTCCATACAAAGGCAGGTCGCGGAGCCGGGGGCGGTGCTCTGCCGGTCAGCAAAAAGTCATATTCGAGTCGGTTCGTTTCAATTTGCCGCTGCAAATGGAACGCCATCGGATTTGAAGGCGCTTGCTGAATTTGCGATAGAGCGCTTCTATCCTGACGCACCTGAAAGCGGGGAAGGGCGTTACATTTTTTTCTTACGAGAGACGGCCCTAAAGCAAGCGGATCTTGTGGCGCAGTGGATGGCGCTGGGTTTCATTCACGGCGTTATGAATACAGATAATATGTGTATTTCTGGTGAAACACTCGACTATGGTCCCTGCGCATTTATGGACGAATTTCATCCCTCCAAGGTGTTCAGCTCGATTGATAGGCACGGGCGCTACGCATGGAATAAACAGCCAGAGATGGCGCAGTGGAACCTTGCGCGGCTTGCGGAAAGCTTGCTTCCTCTCTTGGGCGTAGATGAAGACGCTCAAATTAAAGCCGCCGAGGGCGTGCTTGCCGACTACGCCGCGCGATTCAAAAATTCGTTTAATGAGCGGATTGCCGCTAAGTTTGGTCTTTTGTCCATGCTGGATGATGTTGAGCGCTTTTCCGGCGAAACTTTTAAGGTTATGGCGGCGAACCGTGTGGACTATACATTGTTTTTTCGGTGTTTGACCGATATCGCAGATGGACACGATGATAAAGATTTTTTGGCGCAATTTGACGATGCTGAGCAAGGGCAGGTTTGGCTTACCGACTGGAAAGGGCATGCAGGTTTTACCAAACGACTGAAGAGCGAAGCTGTCCAAGATATGCGGGCCGCGAATCCTTATGTAATCCCGCGGAATCACCGCGTCGAGGCCGCGATTGAGGCCGCATATTCTGGAGATAAGTCTGTTTTTGAGGAGACGCTGGAGGCTTTTTCCCAACCATTTGATGATAAATTGCCGTTTGAGGTCTATGAGCGGGCCCCTGAGCCTGATGAGGTCGTCCAGCAAACATTTTGCGGGACTTAATGAGAGACGTTCGCAACTGGGGTCGATAAACCTTGGGATTGTCCAAATTAGCCATTGCAATAAAGAGTCAGCCTTTATAATTTCCGGCCATCTTTAAGGCCAGCAACCGAATCCGAATTATCGGGTTTGGAACTCTGAAAGAAAGTTTTATGACTGACTTCCTCATGGGATATTTGCCAATTGTCATCCTTTTCGGGATTGCGACAGCCCTGAGCCTGTTGTTTCTTTTGATCCCAACTGTTATTGCGCCGACGGATCCTGATGCTGAAAAAGTGTCGACCTATGAATGCGGCTTTAATGCGTTTGATGATTCTCGCATGAAGTTTGACGTTCGATTTTACCTAGTGGCGATTCTGTTCATTGTTTTCGATATCGAGGTGGCATTTTTGTTCCCTTATGCGGTATCCATTGGAGAGGTCGGGGTTTATGGCTGGTGCGTCGTTATGTTGTTCCTGATGGAACTTCTCGTCGGCCTTAAATATGCGTGGGACAAAGGCGCCCTGGACTGGGAGTAGGAGGAAGCTATGTCTGAGACTATTCTAACAGCTGGAGCTGGAGCGCGTGACTTAGGAACGCCTGCTTACGATCCCAAAAAGCATGATCCATTTTTTGATGGTCTATCGAACCAACTTGCCGACAAAGGTTTTGTTGTTGCGGCGTCTGACGATCTTGTCACATGGGCGCGTACCGGTTCGTTAATGTGGATGACTTTTGGTTTGGCGTGCTGCGCTGTGGAGATGATGCAGGCCTCGATGCCGCGTTATGATCTTGAGCGTTTTGGGTTTGCGCCGCGGGCTAGTCCGCGACAAAGCGACGTTATGATTGTCGCGGGAACCCTGACCAATAAAATGGCCCCGGCGCTCCGCAAGGTTTACGATCAAATGCCAGCGCCTCGCTACGTAATTTCTATGGGGTCGTGTGCCAATGGCGGCGGCTATTATCATTACTCTTACGCTGTGGTGCGTGGATGTGACCGTATTGTGCCTGTTGATGTTTATGTGCCAGGGTGCCCGCCAACGGCGGAAGCTCTGGTTTATGGCGTGTTGCAGCTCCAGAAGAAAATCCGCCGCGAAGGCAATATTCAGCGTTAGGATAAAGCGTGGAAGACCTTAAAGATCATATCCAGTCCAAGTTGGGCGACGCGGTCAATTCAATTGAAATTGAACACGGCGAAATGACGATCAATGCGCGGCGCGCCGAGATCGTCAACGTCATCAGCTTCTTGCGTGATGACAGCCTGTGCAAGTTTGCCAGTTTGATTGATATATGCGGTTCTGATTATCCGGAGCGTGAGCGCCGTTTCGATGTCGTGTATCACATGCTATCCATGCCGCATAACCACCGTGTTCGCGTCAAAATCACGACAGACGAGCTTGTCCCTGTTCGATCAATTACGTCTTTGTTTCCAAATGCGAATTGGTATGAGCGCGAAGCTTTTGATATGTATGGTATTGTCTTTGACGAACATCCTGACCTTCGCCGTATTTTGACGGATTATGGCTTCGAGGGTTACCCGCTCCGCAAAGATTTCCCGCTCTCCGGCTTTGTCGAAGTGCGATACGATGAAGAGCGTAAGTCCGTGATCTACGAACCTGTTAATTTGCCGCAAGAATATCGAAGCTTCGATTTTATGTCCCCATGGGAAGGTGCGAAGTATGTGCTTCCCGGCGATGAGAAGGGGGCCGAATAATGACCACGACTGAAGCAACAATTGAAGGTGACGATCGCAATTTCACCATTAACTTCGGCCCGCAACACCCCGCAGCGCACGGCGTTTTGCGGCTTGTTCTCGAGCTAGAGGGCGAGATCGTAGAGCGCGTTGACCCGCATATTGGTCTTTTGCACCGTGGTACAGAAAAGCTGATCGAACACAAAACCTACCTTCAAGCGCTGCCTTATTTTGACCGCCTCGATTATGTGGCGCCGATGAACCAAGAGCATGCCTATTGCTTGGCGATTGAGAAGCTCATGGGGCTCGGTGTGCCGCGCCGCGCGCAATTTATTCGCGTTATATTCTCCGAGGTCGGCCGTATTCTTTCGCACATGCTTAACGTGACAACCCAAGCGATGGATGTGGGCGCGTTGACGCCGCCAGTTTGGGGCTTTGAAGAACGCGAAAAGTTGATGGTGTTTTACGAACGTGCGTCAGGCTCGCGTATGCACGCGGCTTATTTCCGTCCGGGGGGCGTTCATCAGGATCTGCCGCCAAAGCTGATTTCCGATATGATAGCCTGGTGTGACCAGTTCCCGCAAAAGCTTAAAGACATTGAGACCTTGTTGACGGAGAACCGTATTTTCAAGCAACGTAACGTCGATATTGGCGTGGTTTCAAAGCAAGATTGTTATGATTGGGGCTTCTCGGGCGTCATGGTGCGGGGTTCGGGGATCCCTTGGGATCTGCGCCGTAATCAACCGTATGAAGTCTATAATGAACTCGATTTCAAAATTCCACTGGGTAAAAACGGTGATTGCTACGACCGATATCTTTGCCGTGTCGACGAAATGTACGAATCTGCGAAGATTATGAAGCAGGCGCTGGAAATGATGCCGGAAGGCCCTGTGCTTTCTGAAGACAATAAAGTCACGCCGCCGCGTAGAGGTGAGATGAAGCAAAGCATGGAAGCGCTTATCCATCATTTCAAACTTTACACGGAAGGCTTTCATGTGCCGGCGGGTGAAGTCTATACCAGTGTCGAAGCGCCAAAAGGCGAGTTCGGTGTTTATTTGGTCGCGGACGGCACCAATAAGCCTTATCGCTGCCACATTCGCGCGCCGGGATTCCCTCATTTGGCGGCGATGGATTACCTTAATCGAGGCCACATGCTGGCCGACGTGTCTGCGATTTTGGGATCGCTGGATATCGTTTTCGGAGAGATTGACCGATGAGTTCTCGCCGTCTTGCCATCCGGCAGCCTGCCGATTTTAAACTTTCTTCGGATGCGAAGAAGGAGATTAAAGCGTGGGTGAAGAAATACCCCAAAGGGCGTCAACGCTCTGCGCTTATTCCTGCGCTTTGGATCGCTCAGAAGGATGCGGGCGGTTGGCTTCCTGAAGCGGCGCTACGTGAAGTCGGCGACATGCTCGATATGGCCTATATTCGTGTCTATGAAGTTGTCACCTTCTATACCATGTTCAATATGGTGCCCGTCGGAAAACACCATATTCAACTCTGCGGAACGACCCCGTGCTGGCTGCGCGGGTCTGATCAGTTGATCGAAGTTCTTGAGCGCCGGATTGGCCCTCGGGGGTCTGTTACCGAAGATGGGCAGCTATCTTGGGTTGAAGTGGAGTGCCTTGGCGCATGTACGAACGCACCGATGGCCCAGATCAGCAATAGTGAAAGCGATCATTATTACGAAGATTTGAACGCTGAAACCTTTGAAGCACTTTTAGATGACCTCGCCGCTGATAAGCCTGTTAAAGCTGGACCGCAAAATTCTCGGTTTGCGAGCGAGCCAGAGGGCGGCGCGAAAGCCTTGAAGGGGAAGGGGCACTTTCACAAAGAAAAGCTTGTTCAACTCCCGCACACAGAGAAGAAAGTGAAGCTCAACTATTATGAGCCGGACCCAAAAGAACGACGTGCGACCCGCGGCGGCTGGGTTGATCCTAACAAGAAAGCCCATGTGGATCCCAAAAAGCGTCCTGAGAAGCTAGGCAATAATATTAGTGCTGGTCTTGTAGATGTTGAACCTGAGGCGGCGCGTCCCCCTCGCAACAAGAAACCTGCGAGTGCAAAAGCCACCGAAACTAAACAAAAGCCGGTTAAGAAAGCCGCTGCAAAGAAGCCGGCCTCTAAAAAACCTGCATCTAAGAAAGCAACGGCAACGAAACCGACAGTGAAAAAGGCTGCCGCCAAAAAACCGGCGACAAAGAAACCGACAGCTAAGAAGGACAAAGCATAATCATGGCTGAGCTCCTACAGGATAAAGACCGGATTTTCACCAATCTATATGGTCAGCAAGATTGGCGCCTAGAAGGCGCGAAGGCACGTGGTGCGTGGCTGGGCACGAAAGAAATGCTCGAGCAGGGACAAGACTGGATTATCAATCAGGTTAAATCGTCTGGTCTTCGCGGACGCGGCGGCGCGGGCTTTCCGACAGGATTGAAATGGTCATTTATGCCAAAAGAGGTGGGCAAGCGTCCACATTACCTCGTGGTGAATGCCGACGAATCTGAACCCGGAACATGTAAAGACCGTGAAATGATGCGTCATGACCCGCATCTTTTGATCGAGGGCTGCCTTGTGGCGGCTTTCGCCATGAGGGCGCATGCGGCTTACATCTATCTGCGCGGTGAATACATTATGGAGCGCTATCACCTACAGGCAGCGATTGACGAAGCTTACGCGGCGGGTCTTGTGGGGAAAAATGCGTGTGGTTCCGGCTGGGACTTCGATGTTTTTGTGCACCACGGTGCGGGCGCTTATATTTGCGGCGAAGAAACTGCGCTGCTTGAAAGCCTTGAAGGCAAAAAGGGACAGCCCCGCTTGAAGCCACCTTTTCCCGCAAATGCGGGTCTTTATGGGTGCCCGACCACTGTTAATAACGTCGAATCTATCGCCGTTGTTCCGACGATTTTGCGCCGCGGCGCGGATTGGTTCTCGTCTTTCGGACGTGACAACAATAAAGGCACAAAGGTCTTCTCGATCTCTGGTCACGTCAACACACCTTGTAACGTGGAAGAGGCCCTATCTATACCGATGAAGACGCTCCTTGAAGAATATGCGGGCGGCGTTCGCGGTGGCTGGGACAATCTTAAATGCGTTATTCCGGGCGGTTCTTCTGTTCCGCTTTTGCCAAAAGAAATTTGCGATACGGTATTGATGGATTTTGATGCTCTACGCGAACATCAATCAGGTCTTGGGACCGCTGCTGTTATTGTCATGGACAAAAGTACAGACGTGGTCAAAGCGATTGCGCGTCTTTCATACTTCTACAAGCATGAAAGCTGCGGGCAATGCACGCCGTGCCGAGAAGGTACTGGCTGGATGTGGCGCGTGATGGAGCGAATGGTGCGCGGCGAAGCGGAAACCCGCGAAATTGATATGCTTCTCGATGTTTCGAAACAGGTTGAGGGGCACACAATTTGCGCGCTTGGAGATGCCGCAGCGTGGCCTATTCAAGGGCTTATTCGCCACTTCCGCCACGAGATCGAAGACCGCATCGATAATTACCGCGCGGGCAAACCAATATTCGTGCAGGCGGCGGAGTAGGAACGTGACACTGAAAGGCAAACAGATACTCGTTTTTGCAGTAAGTGCCTTCATTGGCATTTTAGCATTCGGCGCGGCGAAAACATTCGTTGCTAGCCATATGACTGGAAATATGGGTGCCTTTGTCAGCGGCGTTGTTGGCGGCGTCGTGGCGACCATAGTGTTTTTCGGCGTGTCAAAGGGACTGTCTAAAGTGCTTAAGATTACTGGACCAAAGCTATGACTGAGCTTCTTAAAATTAATATTGACGGCAAAGAATATGACATGCCCGGCGAATATACGCTCATGCAAGCGTGTGAAGAAGCGGGTGCGGAAATCCCGCGTTTTTGCTATCACGAGCGTCTCTCTGTAGCGGGAAACTGCCGTATGTGCCTGGTGGAATGGGTCGGTGCCCCGAAGCCGCAAGCGTCATGCGCGCTGCAAGTCAAAGATATGCGCCCAAATCGTGATGGTTCCCCCGCAAATATACTGACCAACTCTCCAACAGTGAAAAAAGCGCGCGAAGGCGTAATGGAGTTTTTGCTGATTAACCACCCACTAGATTGCCCGATTTGCGATCAAGGCGGAGAGTGTGATCTTCAAGATCAAGCCATGGGGTACGGACGAGACAGTTCACGCTTCGAAGAGAATAAACGTGCCGTCGATGACAAATTTATGGGCCCGCTCGTCAAGACTGTGATGACACGTTGTATTCAATGTACGCGGTGTGTTCGGTTCATCACCGAAGTTGCCGGCGTCGAAGAAATTGGTTTGGCCTCGCGCGGCGAGGATGCGGAAATCACAACTTATCTTGAGCAGTCTCTGACCTCTGAGATGTCAGGAAACGTGATTGACCTTTGTCCCGTTGGCGCGCTCACGTCTAAACCTTATGCCTTCAATGCACGCCCTTGGGAGCTTGAGAGTGTTGAGTCCATCGATGTTATGGACGCGGTCGGGTCAAACATTCGTATTGATAGCCGTACGGGCCGTGTTTTAAGAATCCTTCCGGTCATAAATGATGACGTGAATGAAGAATGGATCTCCGATAAAACCCGTTTTGTTTGGGACGGGCTGGGACGTCAACGTCTCGATCGTCCGTTTATTCGTAGAGATGGCAAGCTTGTGCCTGCGAATTGGGACGAAGCTTTGGCGCTCGTTGCAGAGAAGCTCAAAGGCGACCCTGAAGCGATCGCTGCGATTGCCGGTGACCTATGCGACGCCGAATCCATGAAAGCTCTAAAAGACTTGATGGATAGCCTCGGAGTCAAAAGCATTGATTGCCGTCAGGACGGTGCAAAAATCTCCAATGACGTGCGCGAAAGCTATCTCTTCAATACCACGATCGCTGGAATTGAAGACGCGGATGCAATCCTGATTGTGGGTGCAGACCCAAGATTGGAGGCACCTCTGGTCAATACGCGTATCCGTAAGACATGGCTGAATGATAGTCTTGATATTGGGCTGATCGGTGAGGGCGCCGACCTCACATATCCTTATGATCATATTGGGACCAGTGCCGATGACCTCAAAGCCTTCATAGGTTCGACGAAGGGTTTTGCGCGCAAATTCAAATCTGCCAAAAAACCAATGATTATTGTTGGGCAGAGCGCGTTGACGCGCGAAGACGGCGATAAAATATTGCGGCTTTGCGGCGAATTGGCGAAAAAATTTAACGTGGTAAAAGACGGATGGAACGGTTTCAACGTCCTGCATAATGCAGCATCACGGGTCGGCGGACTTGATCTTGGCTTTGTCCCAGGTGAGGGAGGGCGTTCTGTTCCGGATATACTCGCGGCAGCGGAGAACGGGGATGTGAAAACTGTGTATCTGTTGGGCGCGGACGAAATGGATACAAGTAAGCTGGCAAATGCATTCGTTATTTATCAGGGCAGCCACGGCGACGCTGGAGCGCATGTCGCCGATGTGATTTTACCAGGCGCCGCTTACACAGAGAAAAACGGACTTTACGTTAATCTGGAAGGCCGTGTGCAGATGGGCTTTGCTGCCGTCGCTCCTAAAGGCGAAGCGAAAGCTGATTGGGCGATCGTCCGGGCTTTGTCGGCTCATGTGGGGCGTGTTCTTCCATATGATGATTTGGACGCGCTTCGCGAAAAATTATTCGCGGATCACCCAACCTTTGCCAGTGTTGATCACGCGCCAGGCCACGAAAGCGCGGTGTCTTTTGATGTCACGAAACTTGGCGCTGCGGGGTCTGTTGGTGGTGGTGAATTCAAAAACCAAATGACTGATTTTTATATGACGAACCCGATTGCACGCGCGTCCACCGTTATGGCGGAGTGCTCGGCTTTGGGCGAAGGGGTCGGAATGAAAGAGGCGGCGGAATAATGTTGGCGCTTATACAATTTTGGTCCGATCTATCGCCGCTCGCGTGGTTTGGTCTGAAGCTATTGCAGGTCGTCGGGTTTGTCCTCGTCCTTGCTTTGCTCGTTGCGGCTCTGGTCCTTGCTGACCGTAAAATCTGGGCGGCTGTGCACATGCGGCGCGGCCCTAACGTTGTAGGTGCTTTTGGTCTCTTGCAAACGATTGCGGATGCTCTGAAATTCTTCTTCAAGGAAATCGTTATTCCGGCGGGCTCTGACAAGCTTCTCTTCATTCTAGCGCCAGTGATTGCGCTTGTTATGGCGTTTGGGGCATGGGCTGTGATCCCTGTTGCGCCGGGTTGGGTTATGGCAGACATCAATATTGGTGTTTTGTATGTACTCGCCATTTCGTCCCTGGGTGTTTACGGGATCATTATTGGCGGCTGGGCCTCAAACTCGAAATATCCGTTTATGGGGGCTTTGCGGTCCGCAGCGCAGATGATTTCCTACGAAGTGTCTATTGGTTTCATCATTCTAACGGTGATTTTCTTGGTCGGGTCTATGAATCTGACTGACATCGTCGAGGCGCAAGCAGGCGGGTTCTTTCAGTGGCATATGTTTATGCTCGATTTTTCAAAACCGGTGTCGCTGCTTCTATTCCCTGTAATGTTTTATATGGGCGTATTGTTCTTTATTTCGGCGCTCGCCGAATCTAACCGCCCGCCTTTCGACTTGCCGGAAGCAGAATCTGAGTTGGTTGCGGGTTATCAGGTTGAATATTCTTCCACACCGTTCTTGATGTATTTCTTTGCTGAATATGTGAACATCATGCTGCTTTGCGCCATGATGACGATCTTGTTTCTCGGTGGGTGGTACGCGCCCATTGATATTGGTCTTGACGCACCTATTATCCCACCATTTTTCTGGTTCTTCATGAAAACAGCGTTCTTGTTCTTCCTGTTCGCTATGGTCAAGGCCATCGTGCCTCGCTATCGTTATGACCAATTAATGCGCTTGGGATGGAAGGTGTTTTTGCCAACATCCATTGCGGCCGTTATTTATGTGGCGACGATGATGACGTTCTTTGCTGATAAGATCGCGTAGGGGACTGATATGTTACGTCTTAAACAAATTATACGCGGTGCGATGTTCCTCGATTTTATCGGGGCGTTTGTTCTCGCCATGAAATATTTTTTCCGGCCAAAAGTGACGGTGAATTACCCGTTTGAAAAAGGTCCCTTGTCTCCGCGTTTTCGCGGTGAGCATGCCCTTCGTCGTTATGCGAGTGGTGAGGAGCGCTGCATCGCTTGTAAACTCTGCGAAGCGATTTGTCCGGCTCAAGCGATTACGATCGAAGCGGAGCCGCGCGAAGATGGTTCGCGCCGGACAACGCGATATGATATTGATATGGTAAAATGTATCTATTGCGGTTTCTGCCAAGAGGCATGTCCCGTGGATGCTATCGTCGAAGGGCCGAATTTTGAATTCGCTACGGAAACACGCGAAGAGCTTTACTACGATAAAGAAAAGCTGCTTTCCAATGGTGACCGTTGGGAGCGAGAAATTGCAAAAAATCTGGAAATGGATGCGCCATACCGCTAAGGCGGCCAGGCAAAAAGGATTGATCGAATCGTGCTGACAGTAATCGCATTTTATATACTCGCCGCAACGGCCGTCGCGTCCGCCTTTATGGTGGTGGCCGCACGCAATCCCGTGCACTCGGTCATGTTTTTAATCCTGACATTCTTTTCCGCTGCAGGTTTATTTGTGTTGATGGGCGCAGAATTCATCGCGCTGCTTTTGGTGATGGTTTATGTCGGGGCCGTCGCTGTTCTCTTCCTTTTCGTCGTGATGATGCTGGATGTTGATTTTGTCGAAATGAAGCAAGGGTTTCTGGATTATCTTGGTGCGGGGCTGGTTGTGGCTGGCGTTATTTTGGTTGAGCTTATTCTGGTCGGAGCTGTTTATTTTACCGCGGATGATTCCGCGCCACATGTCGCTGCCAAGGGCAGCTCCAATATGGAAGAGATAGGCCGTGTGCTTTATACGGATTACGCGTTCTTCTTTGAGGCTTCCGGATTTATTCTGCTTGTGGCGATGATCGGTGCGATCGTGCTGACGCACCGCACACGCGAGGGTGTTCGCAAGCAGAATATCTCAGACCAAATCGGCCGGACACGCGAGAGCGGTGTTGAACATGTGGACATTGAACCAGGACAGGGAGTGGGAACATGATTATCGGATTGTCTCATTATCTCGTCGTTGCGGCGATGCTGTTCACCATTGGTGTTTTTGGTATCTTTGTGAACCGCAAGAACGTGATCATAATTTTGATGTGCGTTGAACTTATTCTTTTGTCTGTGAACATCAACTTTGTAGCGTTTTCAACGCATATGACGAACGCCGTCGGCAACGAGCCGATCGCGGGCCAAGTGTTCGCTTTATTTGTCCTGACAGTTGCCGCCGCCGAGACTGCGGTTGGGTTGGCAATCTTGGTGGTATACTTCCGTAATCGCGGCAACATTGCCGTTGAAGACATAGATTTGATGAAGGGTTAGGGCGAATGCTTTTCACAATAATCGTCTTTGCGCCTCTTATTGGGGCACTTATCGCCGGGCTGTTGGGCCGGAAAATAGGCGAAAAGCCGTCTATGGTCGTAACAACGGCATTGTTGTTCCTATCGGCTGCGCTGTCTTGGGTTGCTCTGTTTAAGGTCGGTTTCGGCCATGAAACATCCCACATCACAATTCTTCGGTGGATGGACGTGGGCGGATTTAAAGCAAACTGGGCTTTAAATATTGATACGCTCACCGCGGTCATGTTGGTGGTTGTGAACACAGTGTCTGCTTTGGTGCACTTATATTCTTGGGGCTATATGAATGAGGACCCGTCCAAGCCTCGTTTCTTTGCTTACTTGTCCTTGTTCACTTTCGCCATGTTGATGCTTGTTACATCAGATAATTTCATACAGTTGTTTTTTGGCTGGGAAGGCGTGGGACTCGCATCCTACCTCTTGATCGGATTCTGGTATAAAAAGCCGTCTGCGAATGCGGCCGCGATTAAAGCGTTCGTGACGAACCGGGTTGGCGATGTGGGCCTCGCGCTTGGCATTATGACCATATTCTTTGTGTTCGGGTCTGTGAACTTTGAAACAGTTTTCGGCGCAATCCAAGAAAACTCAGATCGCATGGTCACCTTCTTGGGGATGGACGTAAATGCGATCGAGATTATCGCATTCTTGCTCTTTATCGGCGCTATGGGGAAATCGGCCCAATTTGTTCTTCACGTCTGGTTGCCGGACGCGATGGAAGGTCCGACGCCTGTTTCTGCACTGATCCACGCCGCAACAATGGTGACTGCGGGTGTGTTTCTGGTTTGCCGGGCCTATCCCATTTTTGAAATGGCCCCGCTGACGTCTGGATTTATTACCATTGTCGGTGCGTTCACAGCGTTCTTTGCCGCGACTGTCGGCTTGGTGCAAAACGATATTAAGCGCGTGATTGCCTATTCAACCTGTTCACAGCTTGGCTATATGTTCTTTGCCGCTGGGGTCGGAGCTTATAACGCAGCGATGTTCCACTTATTTACGCATGCTTTCTTCAAAGCGCTTTTATTCTTGGGCGCAGGGTCCGTCATTCATGCTTTGCACCATGAACAGGATATGAGGAAAATGGGCGGCGTCTGGAAGATTATTCCTGTCACCTACATTATGATGTTGCTGGGAACGTTAGCTCTCACAGGCGTTGGTATTCCCGGAACAAGCATTGGATTTGCGGGCTTCTTCTCTAAAGACGCGATTATCGAAGCCGCCTACGCTGGCGGTACGCCGCAAGCGGCGATGGCGTTCTGGGCGGGGATTATCGCCGCCTTGATGACATCTTTCTATTCTTGGCGTCTCATTTTCATGACATTCCACGGAAAATACCGCGGAGAAAAGAAGGTTCTCGACCACGCACACGAGTCTCCTTTGGTTATGCTTGTGCCGTTGTTCGTGCTGGGCTTTGGCGCACTTGCAGCCGGTCTCATGTTCTTCGGTTCATTCATGGGAAGCGGCGCGGCTGATTTCTGGCATCACGCGGTGCCAACGGGGTCGCACGCAGAACTCGCAGCCTCAAACCTTTATGCTGCTGTGGACACGGGACATGCGAGCGATGCGTCTGGGGCAGGCGGGCATCATGATTTCCCTGCTTGGGTATTGTGGGCACCTCTCTTTGTCTCGGCGCTTGGCTTCGTGATTGCTTGGTTTATGTATGTTTATGATAATGGCATTGAAAAGCGTCTGAAATCTGAGGGTGGACCCTTATACCGGTTCTTGCTCAATAAGTGGTACATCGACGAAATATATGATGCGACTGTTGTCCGCGCTGTGCGCGTTCTTGGCGACTTTTTCTGGAAAAAAGGGGATATCGGTTTTATCGATCGGTTTGGCCCTAACGGATTTGCTGCGGCTGCGATGGCGGGCGCGAAGCGTTTGTCGGCTCTCCAAAGCGGATATCTTTTCCATTATGCATTTGTGATGCTACTCGGCGTGGCGGTTATCATCGTCCTCGTGTTCCAGTCGATAGGAGCCTAGCATGTTTGAATCGCTTCCAATGCTAAGTGTTATTACGTTCACTCCGCTCATTGTAGCTTGCTTCATGATGTTCATGGCGCGAATTACAAAGAAAGATGCGAGAGAGCAACTTGAGAAGAATGCACCGCTTGTGGCTTTGGTCACATCCGGCGCCGTATTTATTATGTCTGTTATGTTGGTGGTGTCGTTTGACCCGAGCACAGCAGATTATCAGTTTGTCGAAGATGTGCCTTGGCTCGGCGGTGGTATTGAATATCGGTTGGGCGTAGACGGAATTTCCGTTCTGTTTATCGTTCTGACGGCTTTCCTCACGCCTCTCTGTATTTTGGCCAGCCAAAAGTCGATTAAAACCCGTATGCTGGACTATATGGTCGCGTTTCTTATTCTTGAAACGCTGATGATAGGTGTGTTTTGCGCACTTGATTTGATCCTTTTCTATCTGTTCTTCGAAGCTGTCTTGATTCCCATGTTCATTATTATCGGGGTATGGGGTGGTAAGAATAAGGTCTATGCGTCCTATAAGTTCTTTCTTTATACGCTGCTGGGGTCTGTTTTGATGCTCGCGGCCATTCTTTGGATCTATAATTTCGGAGCCAATCAACTTGGTGCGGCCACCACCGACATTCGTATTCTTTCGCGAGATCTAGATATACCGGCGAGCGCACAGGCATGGCTATGGTTTGCGTTTTTCGCGTCATTTGCTGTCAAAATGCCGATGTGGCCTGTTCATACTTGGCTACCGGACGCACACGTAGAAGCGCCAACGGCAGGCTCTGTGATCTTGGCGGGTGTACTGTTGAAACTCGGCGGCTATGGATTTCTACGCTTTTCTTTGCCGCTATTTCCAAACGCCAGCCTTCAGTTTAGCCCGCTTATTTTCTGGATGAGCGTGATTGCGATCATCTACACATCTTTGGTGGCGTATCGCCAAAAAGATATGAAGAAATTGATCGCTTACTCCTCTGTTGCTCACATGGGTTTCGTGACGATGGGGATTTTCGCGGTGAACATGCAGGGCGTGCAGGGGGCTCTGTACCAAATGCTGTCTCACGGCTTGATTTCCGGGGCACTCTTCTTCTGCGTCGGTATTATATATGATCGTATGCATACACGCGAAATCGCGTTTTACGGCGGGCTTGTAAAACGTATGCCCATATATGCGTTCTTCTTTATGCTATTCACAATGGCCAATGTAGGGCTTCCCGGGACGAGTGGTTTCGTCGGGGAGATTTTGACAATGGTCGGCGGTTACCAAGTTAGTCCATGGATTGGTTTGGGCGCGGCGACAGGTATGATTTTGTCCGCTGTTTACGCTCTTTACCTTTACCGAGCCGTCATTTTTGGAGAAACCGTCAACGAAAAGCTGGACGACATACAAGATATGACGAGCCGCGAGATACTTATTCTCGCACCGCTCGCGATCTTTGTTATCATTCTGGGCGTTTATCCATCGTTGATCACAGACATAACCGCGGTCTCCGTCGAGAGCCTTATCGCAGACTTCGCCGCGTCTATCGCACAGGGAACCTAAGCCATGTTGCAGCTCGTTGCTCCCGAAATTTTAATTGCCCTTTCGGCTTCGACGCTTTTGGGTTTTGGGTTTTCCAAAACGCGAGACCGTGCGCCGTTGGTGCGGTACATCGCTGTTGGGGTTTTAGTTCTCTATGCCCTATCAGGATTTCTGATTGGAATGCCGACAGGTGAGGTGTTCAACGGTGCAATCATCGTTGACGCTTATAGTCATTATGTGAAGTTCTTCCTTGGTTTTGCCGGGGCAGCAACGCTGCTGTTTGCCAAGTCTTACCTAGAGTCCGAAAAACTTGATAATTACGAGTTTTCGGTCCTCGTTCTCTACGCCGTGTTGGGGATGAGCGTCATGGTCTCTGCTAATAGTCTTTTGACCCTTTATATTGGTATCGAGCTTCAGAGCTTGGCACTTTATATTCTCGCCGCCTTTAACCGCGACAGTCTTCGCGCGTCGGAAGCAGGTCTTAAATATTTTGTACTTGGTGCTATTTCCTCAGGGCTTCTTCTTTATGGAATAACGCTTGTTTATGGATCCGCGGGGTCTTTGCACTTTGACCGTATTGGCGAGGTTGTGCAGGCCAACGGCACCCAA
Organism: Maricaulaceae bacterium; assembly: GCA_048268905.1. Taxonomy (GTDB): domain Bacteria; phylum Pseudomonadota; class Alphaproteobacteria; order Caulobacterales; family Maricaulaceae; genus JACOMS01. Next base: position 317,445 of record JBLWUN010000002.1, read on the forward strand.
GCAGGCTTGATTGCTGGCATGGTCTTTGTTTTGTGCGGGTTGGGGTTCAAAATCTCGGCGGCACCATTTCATATGTGGACGCCCGATGTATATGAAGGGGCGCCGACGCCTGTGTCGGGTTTCTTTGCCGGCGCACCAAAATTCGCGGCGATCGCATTGATTGCGCGTGTATTGGTGGGACCTTTCGGTGGTATTGAAGATCAATGGCAGCAGGTCGTTATTGTCTTTGCCGTTCTTTCGATGCTGATCGGCGCGGTTGGAGCTTTGCGCCAAACAAACATCAAACGTCTGATGGCTTATTCCTCCATCGCGAATATGGGCTACGCGCTCGTTCCGCTTGCGGCGGGCGGTGAGGCTGGTGTGCGAGGCATGCTGATCTTCATGTCGATCTACGTCATTACTGTGATCGGTATCTTTGCATGTATTCTGCAAATGCGTATCCGTGACGGAATGGTTGAGGAACTGAGCGATCTCGCGGGACTTTCAAAAAGCAACCAGAGCATGGCGATTATTCTATCTGTGTTTATGTTCTCGCTTATGGGCATCCCGCCGCTATTAGGTTTCTTCGGCAAGCTCTATGCATTCTTACCCGCTATGGATGCCGGTTTGACGTGGCTTGTGGTTTTCGCGCTCGTGGCCAGTGTGATTGGTGCATTCTACTATCTCCGCCTCGTGAAAATCATGTGGTTTGACGAGCGAGACAGAGATTTTGTTGAATCTCCGCTTTCACTACGGTTGATTTCCGGACTATCGGCGCTCCTTGTGTTCGTCATGATTATTCCGTTCATGGCCTTGACGTCTCAAGGCTGGATCACCTCTGCAGCCTCGAGCCTCTTCTAACGCTTTGCGATTCATCGCCCTTGAAACTGTTGGGTCAACCAACGCCGAAGCGCGCCGTCTCGCCGAACAAGGGGATTTGGGTCCGCTCTGGGTAAGGGCGGACAAGCAAACTGATGGCCGCGGGCGCCGCGGCCGAGAATGGTATTCCCCGCGTGGAAATCTATTTTGCACGGGGCTTTATTCGCATTTCGGGAATGCTCAACAGGCGGCTTTGATCAGCTTTGTCGCGGCGTTGTCTGTTGCCGACCTTGTGAGGTGTTATATTAAAGATGCCGCGGAAATATCGCTCAAATGGCCTAATGACGTTCTTGTAAACGGCGCCAAAATTTCCGGTATATTGTTGGAGACTGGAAACTACGGGGGGAAATCTTGGATCGCCATCGGTATCGGCGTGAACTTGGTCGCGCATCCCAAGGTGGCCGACTATGGTACCACAGATATTCTTTCTCACATGCCGGAAGAAAGTCTCACGGTGTCGGAGCCTTTAATGTCGGGGCCTGACGCGGCTTTGGCTATCTTGTCGTCTCGGTTCGAGCATTGGCGGCACATATTGATGACCGAAGGGTTTGAGCCTATCCGGCGGCAATGGCTGCGGCAGGCCAAAAATATACCGGGCTCCGTTACAGTCAGGCTGCCGACGAAAAGTTTTACCGGAGAGGCGACGGGGCTTGGAAAAAATGGTGAGTTGCAGGTGCGCTTGCCGAATGGCACGATGACAGATGTCCATGCGGGCGATGTTTTTTTCGGATAAAAGGAATTCATATGCTTTTAGCGATTGATAGCGGAAATACGAATACATTGTTTGCCATCCACGACCAAAAGGATTGGGTTATGGAATGGCGTATTGCGACTGACGCAACGCGTACGGCAGATGAATATGCAGTCTGGTTGCATCAGCTTTTAGCGATGCAGGGGTTGAGTTTTAAAGATATCAGCGAGTGCGTAATTTCTACGGTTGTGCCGCAGTCCCTATTCAATATGCGAAATCTCGTGCAGCGGCACCTCGGCGTAGATCCGGTTATTGTGGGCGAAGATGGTGTTGAGATTGGGATCGGCGTTCGTACGGACAATCCGAAAGAAGTCGGTGCAGACAGGCTCGTCAATGCACTGGGCGCACGGAAACGATATCCGGGAGATCTTATCATTATTGATAGCGGCACGGCGACGACTTTCGACGTGATCTCGGCAGATGGATATTTTGAAGGCGGGATCATTGCGCCGGGGATCAATTTGTCAGTGAGAGCTTTGCACGAGGCCGCGGCGCAGCTTCCTCGAATTGCAATCAAGAAACCTGAGCAAATTGTCGGCAAGAATACCGTGCAAGCGATGCAATCAGGTATTTTCTGGGGTTATATTGGTTTGATCGATGGTTTGGTGAACCGGATAAAGGACGAGCATGATAAAAAATTTACTGTCATTGGAACGGGCGGTGTTGCGTCACTTTTTGAGGGGTCTTCAAAAACAATCGATGTTTACGACTCAAAGCTGACGATAAATGGATTGTATGAGATATGGCAGTTGAATAAACCCAATCGGACCGTATAAGCGCGTCATGACAAAAAACAATGAAGAACTCGTATTCCTGCCACTTGGCGGAAGCGGCGAGATAGGTATGAATTTGAACCTTTTCGGCTATGGCCGCGAAGGGGCGCATAAATGGATCATCGTTGACATTGGCGTGACCTTCGGTGGTCCGGAAACGCCGGGTATCGAAATTATTATGCCAGACAGCTCGTTCATCGAAGAACGCGCGGACGATTTGCTCGGCATCGTATTGACCCATGCACATGAAGATCATATGGGCGCGCTGGCGCGTTTGTGGCCGCGCTTGAGGTGCCCCGTCTATGCGACGCCATTTACAATGTGGTTGGTGAAAGATCGGCTCGCAGAATTCGGTCTTTTGGGTGATGTAGATCTGCGAGAAATTCCGCTCAAAGGCCGGTTCAATCTGGGGCCGTTTGATCTTGAATACTTAACGCTTACCCATTCTATTCCGGAGCCAAACGCTTTGGCTATTCGAACGCCGCTAGGCCTCGTTTATCACACAGGCGATTGGAAGATCGATGATGATCCGCAAATTGGAGAACCTGTCGACACGCAGGCTCTTGAAACTCTTCGCAAGGAGGGGATATTGGCGATGATCTGCGACTCGACCAATGTGTTCTCTCCGGGGTTTGCCGGGTCTGAGGCTGGGGTAAGAGACGAGCTTACAAAACTCATCGGAGAATATAAGGGCAAAGGTGTGGCTGTTGCCTCATTTGCGTCCAACGTCGCTCGACTTGAGAGCGTGATGGTCGCGGCGAAAAAGAACGAACGGTCAATTTGCCTCGTGGGCCGTTCTATGCACCGCATGACCCGCGCCGCAAAGGCTGTGGGACTGCTGGGTGATGTCGGGGGTTTCATCGACGAAGAAGATGCGGCCAATATGCCTCAGGACCATGTTTTATATTTGTGCACCGGCAGTCAAGGAGAGCCGCGCGCCGCGCTTTCACGCATTGCGAACAATGATCATCGCAACGTCAAATTCCATAAAGGCGACGTGGTTATATTTTCTTCGAAAATCATTCCTGGAAATGAAAAAGGTATTTTCGCGTTACAAAACGCGCTGGCGGATCAGGGTATCGAAATCGTGACGGAGAAAGACAGGCCTATTCATGTATCAGGCCACCCATGCAGAGGCGAACTTGAGCAAATGTATAAATGGGCGGAACCTGAAATTTCCATTCCTGTGCATGGTGAACGCCGTCATTTGCTCGAACATGCGAGGTTGGCGAGGTCTCTCGGCATCAAAAAGACTCTCGCGCCGCATAATGGTGAGGTCATTCGTTTGGCGCCCAACGGACCGAAAATCGTAGATATTGTCGCCAATGGCCGGCTGCATCAAGACGGGAACGAAATTGTGTCGGCCTCGGACAACGGCCTCCGTCTTCGCCGCAAGATGGCCTATGCAGGGCACATTAGCGTGAGCTTTGCCTATGACAGGCAAGGTAAGCTTCTATCAGGTCCCGAACCTCGCATAAGCGGTTTCCCCGAAGGTGATGACGGACAAATATTAGAACGGCTTTTGGATGAAGTCGCGGATGTGACAGAAAGAACCTTTCGAACAATGTCCAAAAATGTCAAACAGGATGAAGATTTGGTCGAAGATAAGGTGCGTTCCAAAGTACGGCAACATGTGAAAAACCGTACGGGTAAACGCGCTGTCGTCGACGTCATAGCACTGAAGGTATAATTATGCTGGGTCCTCTTAATCACGTCGGCGTCGCGGTTCCCGATATTGATGCCGCTATCGAAATGTACCGCAACATCTTTGGCGTGCAGGATATTACGGAACCTCAGGACCTCCCGCATCAGGGTGTGACCTTCGCATTTGTTAATCTTCCATCCGGTCAAGTTGAGCTTATTCAGCCTTACGGTGAAAATTCTCCAATCACTAAGTTCTTGGAGAAAAACCCAAAGGGCGGGCAGCATCATGTTTGTTTCGAAGTCGAAGACATAGATGCGGCAAGTCTGCTCATGGCGGAAAGAGGCATGCGTGTGCTAAACAAACCGCGAATTGGCGCTCATGGGACGCTTGTGGTGTTTCTTCACCCAGGTGACGCGGGCGGCGTTTTAATCGAATTAATGGAAACACCAAAAGAGGCGCACTAATGGATCTATTTTCGATGTTGGTTGTTTACCTCCTCATTTGGTGGGTTACGCTTTTTATGGTTCTGCCGACGGGGGTCAGAGGTCAGGCCGAAGAGAATAACGTGGTGAAGGGAACGGAGCCCGGTGCGCCTGTTGATAGCCAGATGAAGCGTAAATTCATACTTACGACGATTATCGCGACTGTCCTTTGGGCCATCGTCTGCGCGACAATCATTTTTGGTTGGATCGATTGGCGAGATTTTGCCTTTTACAAAGGTCAGTAAGTCAACATTTCGTAAAATTAAGACAAAAATGGGTTTGAGTGCATAGCTTTGCTTGTGACTTATCACGCGAAGCGCTAAGCCTGATTACATTAAATAAGGGAATATGATATGCGCCTGTCGCAGTATTTTTTACCGCTTTTGAAAGAGACTCCCGCAGAAGCGACGATTGCTTCTCATAAATATATGCTCCGAGCGGGCATGATTAAGCAAAACAGCGCCGGAATCTATTCATGGCTACCGTTGGGGCTCAAGGTCCTTCGCAATATCGAACGTATCGTTCGCGAAGAGCAAAACAAAGCGGGCGCGATCGAAATGTTGATGCCAACCATACAGTCCGCCGACCTTTGGAAAGAAACGGGACGCTACGACGCCTATGGGCCAGAGATGCTTCGCATCATGGATCGCGGTGACCGGGAAATGCTCTATGGTCCCACGAACGAAGATATGATCACGGATATTTTCCGGTCATTTGTGAGATCTTACAAAGACTTACCCAAGAACCTGTATCATATTCAATGGAAATTCCGTGACGAGCGTCGTCCAAGGTTTGGCGTGATGCGTGGCCGCGAATTTTTGATGAAGGATGCTTACTCCTTTGACCTTACGCCGGAGGATGCTCGCAAATCTTATAACCGGATGTTTGTGGCTTATCTGAACACATATGCCCGTTTGGGTCTCAAAGCGGTGCCGATGCGCGCGGATACGGGCCCGATCGGCGGGGATTTGTCTCACGAGTTTCTTATTCTTGCGGAGACCGGCGAAAGTGAGGTCTTCTGTCATTCTGATTTGGTGGATATGGCCCCTCCAGGCGACGTCGATTTCGGCGGTGACCTTCAAGCTATAGTGGATGAACGCACCGCTCTTTATGCGGCCACAGACGAAATGCATGAGCCTGACGTGTTTGAAAAAATTCCCGAAGAAAAACGTTTGTCGGCGCGAGGTATTGAAGTGGGGCACATATTCTACTTCGGGGATAAATATTCCAAGCCAATGAACGCAACAGTGATGGGGCCAGACGGCAAGGAAACGCTTGTCATGATGGGCTCATACGGTGTTGGTGTGTCTCGCCTTGTGGGCGGCATAATTGAGGCTAGCCATGATGAAGATGGTATTATTTGGCCAAAATCTGTCGCACCGTTCGGCGCGGGTATCATCAATCTCAAATCTGGCGATGAAGAGGCGGATAAGGTTTGCGAAGAAATTTATACAAAACTTGGCGCGGCGGGAGTTGACCCTCTTTATGACGACAAAGCGGATCGCGGCGGCGTAAAGTTTTCTCGTATGGACCTCATCGGTTTGCCCTATCAAATTGTTGTCGGGCCACGAGGTTTAAAAGACGGTATCGTCGAAGTTAAAGACCGTGCAACAGGCGAGCGTCAAAGCCTGTCGCCGGATGCGGCGGTGGCGTTTGTTTCTGCCGCGTTTGAAGGCTAATCGTTTATGGCCGCGTCAAGGAAACTCCCAAAAGAGGCCAAAGGCGGTCAGAATGTGCCGTTTGGACAGGTTGAGCGGCAGATTGCGCGGCGTTATTTAAGCGCGCGTAAAAGTGAAGGCGGCGTCGCGGTTATCGCGGCTATTTCGTTCACGTGCATTATGCTCGCGATTATGGCGATGATCACAATTATGTCGATCATGAACGGGTTTCGTGAGACGTTGATTGACCTTTACGTGGGGTCGCAAGGGCACATGTATGTGGCGTCCTCGAACCCGCAACCGGACGCTATTGATATGGCTGCGCTGGAAAAGCGTTTGGCCGCTCTCCCGCAAGTGGACAAGGCCTTTGAATTTTCGGAAAATCTTTCCGGAATACAAGCCAATGGGCAGTTGAAAGTTGGCCAGGTGATCGGCATTTCGCCGGACAATATTCGAAATTTTGAATTGATCGCTGACAATATCAAATCTGGTAGCTTGGCCGGATTTGGGCAAGGGCAGGGGGCTGAACACGAGATTGCGATGGGGGTACACCTCGCGAGCTCTTTGGGGTTGAGCGTTGGAGACCGCGTTCGGATTTTGTCGCCTCGCACCCGTGCAACCGCGATTGGTCCGCCTGTGCCGATCTCCAAGACTTATACTGTGGGAGCTATATTTGAACTTGGCCTGTTCGAAGCCGATGTCACCTATATTTATATGGATTTAGACCAGTCAAACCTGTTGTTTTCAGGGGGAAAGAAATCCGGCGAAATTCAAGTGCGCCTTCATAACGCCGATGAAATTGATCAGATGATTGAGCCGATTAAGAAAGCGGCTGGCGCGCCCGTTTGGATACAAACATGGAAAGATAAGAACGACACAATCGCAACGGCCTTGCGTACAGAGCAAGTCGCCATGCGGATGATTTTCGTCTTGGTTGTTATAATCTCTACGTTTCCTATTTTGGCGGCAATGATCATGCTTGTGAAGAACAAGGCCAAGGACATCGCTATTTTGAGAACCATCGGCGCGACTCGCGGCTCAGTTCTGCGTATTTTCTTTTTGGCAGGATCGACAATTGGTTTCTTCGGGACGCTAACCGGACTTGTCTTGGGGGTTCTGATATGCGTGAATATTCATTTCGTTCAAGCTGTGATAGAGGCAATTACCGGCACAGAATTATTTCCCGCGGATGTGTACCAGCTCTCCGGTGGTATTCCTGCGAAAATTGTCTGGACCGAAGTGATAGCTGTGGCTTTGTGCGGGTTTGGTATTTCCGCGATCGCGACTTTCTTCCCCGCTTTAAGCGCCGCAAATACGGATCCAGTAGAGGCTTTACGCTATGAGTAAACGTCGTCCTATCCTTTCTGTTCGGAACTTACACAGAGCCTACAAGTCGGGTGCGGGCACGTTGAAAGTTATGTCCGGTGCCGACGTCGATATATATCCCGGAGAAATGATCGGCCTTATCGGTCCGTCCGGTTCGGGAAAGTCGACATTGCTACACGCCGCAGGCTTGCTGGAAAAGCCAAATGCGGGTGAGGTCTACATTAATGGCCGGGAGTGTCTGAAGCTCAATGACGACACGCGGACAGCCATCCGCCGAAAGTCCATCGGCGTTGTGTATCAGTTCCACCACCTTTTGAAAGAATTCTCCGCTGTGGACAATGTGGTGATCCCGCAAATGATCGCCGGAAAAAAACGAGAGATTGCGGAAGCGGAAGCGCATCGCCTTTTGGGAATTATGGGGTTGTCACACCGCCTCACTCACAAGCCATCGCAAATGTCGGGTGGTGAGCAGCAACGGGTCGCCATCGCGAGGGCGATCGCGAATAAACCACAAATTCTTTTGGCGGACGAACCCACAGGTAACCTTGATCCGGCGACGTCTGCGTCTGTCTTTCAAAGCCTCTTGGATCTCACCCGTTTGGAAGGCGTGTCCGCTCTTGTCGCGACGCACAATATGTCTTTGATACCTTTCATGGACCGCGTTTTGACGGTGAAAGACGGAAAGGTTGTCCCGTTCAAACCTGTGCAGGTTCTTCGCACATCATAAAGTGTTCTTCCTGTTTGTGACGGCGTAAAAGGCCGCGCCTGATAGAATGATGGCGATGGCGAAGACGACCTGCTTTGGTTGGTTGGCAATGACATAAACTAATGTGAAACCGGTTATGAGCAAATATATAAGCGGCGTTATCGGGTAAATGAGTGCTTTGTAGGGGCGTGCCAGCTCGGGTTCTCGCCACCTTAGTATGAAAACTCCCAGCACCGCTAAGAAACTATTGAAGGCGAGCATACCGCCCGCCAAGACGATGATCTGCTCGAACCTTGATGTCAGAATAAAGAGGATAGCGATAAGAGATTGAAAGCCGATCGCGATGTGCGGAACGCCGCCTGTGTTCGTTTTTTCCAAGCCAGCGCAAGGCATGGAAATCCTCGCCGATCGCTTGAAGGGCGCGCGGTCCAGCGAGCGTCATGGCGCTGACCGAGGATATCAGTAAGAGCGTCAGCATCCCGCCTGCAATACGGCCGCCAACATCCCCAAAGGCATGGCGCGCCGCGATGTACCCTATCTCCACTTTCCCGGCGAGGGCGTCGATCGGTGCGACGCGGAGAAATACATAATTTAAGAGCACATAAAGCGCCATTACCAGCCCCGTGCCGATCAAAAGAACAGCGGGGAGGTCTTTTTGAGGTGCCGCTAATTCTCCGCTAATATAGGTGGCAGCGTTCCATCCCGTGTAAGCATAAGTGACGTAAATGAGGGAAACCCCGAATGCGGAGCTTGTCATGACGTTAATATCACTTGCGATGGGAACGAGGCGAACGGCTTGCGGGGCAGGCGCGAGCCATAGCGCAAAGATGCAAAAGGCGAAGATTAGACCCACTTTCAGGACTGTGAAGGCCATTTGGAAGCCGCCGCTGCTACTTCTATTCCGGCTGTGTATAAGGGTGACGATGAGCACTAAAACGATGGCCATAGGTTTGATCCACCGCGGCGACGCACCAGGAATGATGCTTACGGCGTAGGTGCCAAACGCGATGGCGACGGCAGCGACGGGTGCTGCAAAACCGATAGTCGCGGAGACCCATCCCGAAACAAAACCTGCGACCGGATGATATATTCGGCTCAAAAAATTGTACTCACCGCCAGAACGCGGGAGCGCGGCCCCAAGCTCTGCATAAGCCGAGGCACCGCAAAGCGCGGCGACGCCGCCTAATATCCAAAGCATCATGATCGGGAAACCGTCTTGTATATCAACGAGCTGAAAACCAAGGCTGGTAAAAACGCCGGTCCCGATCATATTTGCAATGATGACTGCGGTCGCCGTTCGCGGCGAGTAGAACAATTTCATAGGAGCACTTTGGGGACAATGGTAAAATTGTCCACAATAATTCTTGACGTTCTCAATAGATTTAGGTAAGAACAAATAGTGAACATTAGAGAAATGTGAGGATAAACCAATGAAGCAACTTGTTATGGACATCAGCGCGGGTATCGTTATGGCGGGATTCGTCTCTATGATGACAATTTGGATGATGGTCATCGGTGGTTAAAACAAACGGATAGGTTATGGCGGGACGACAGGCGCAATTTGTACATTTACGGTCCCGCTCTCCCTATTCGATGTTGGAGGGAGCCCTCAAAATAAAGGAAACCGCGGCGCAGTGCCGTAAGTGGCGCATGCCGGCGTTGGGTCTGACTGATACGAACAATATGTGCGGGGCTCTAGAGTTCTCGGAAATTATGTCAGGCGAGGGCATTCAGCCCATCATCGGATTGACTTTGTCTTTGGATTTGGAGCTGCCCTCGCAGCCAGGAGAGATCCGGCGAGAACCTGACGGTACAGTGGCTCTTCTTGCGCAATCTGAAATGGGTTATGAGAACTTGATGATGCTGTCGAGCGCAGCGTTTCTTGATGTGGATCCCACAGATTTACCGCATGTCCGGGTGTCCCGTTTTGATGGGAACACAGACGGTGTAATTGCGTTGACTGGCGGCCCTGATGGGGTCCTCAACAAGCTCATTTGTCAGGGCCGTTTAGACGAAGCCGAGAAGTGGCTAGATAAGTTGAACGCGTTGTTTCCGTCGCGTCTCTATGTCGAATTGCAACGGCACGGCTTGCCTCACGAAATTGAGGCGGAAAAAACACTCATTGATTGGGCTTACAGCAAAAGCTTACCGCTTGTGGCGACGAATGAGCCATACTTCCTTGATCCCACAATGCATAAAGCTCACGATGCGTTGCTCGCGATCTCGGAAGGAAGTTACGTCCTGGAAAAAGATCGCCGTAAAGTTTCAGATCAACATTATTTTAAATCCGAAGAACAGATGGTGGAGCTATTCAAAGACCTACCTGAAGCGATAGAGGCAACTCTGGATATTGCGCAGCGTTGTGCATTCAAATCCGAAAAACGAAACCCCATTCTGCCGAACTTCGGTGATGGTTCACAGAGTGAGGGCGATATACTGGCTGACCAAGCCCGCGAGGGGTTGAAAGCGCGCTTGTTGTCGGTTGATCCGGCGGTAAGTGAAGAGGACTACTTCAAGCGCCTCGATTTTGAGCTGGACGTTATTCGGCAAATGGGATTTCCCGGATACTTTCTGATCGTTTCTGATTTCATCAAGTGGGCCAAGATGCAAGGTATTCCCGTTGGTCCTGGCCGCGGGTCTGGTGCGGGTTCTGTTGTCGCGTGGGCCCTTACAATTACAGATCTAGATCCTCTTCGGTATGGACTGCTCTTTGAAAGGTTTTTGAATCCAGAGCGCGTGTCCATGCCTGACTTTGATATCGATTTTTGTCAGGAGCGGCGGGGCGAAGTTATACGCTATGTTCAGGAAAAGTATGGTGATGCTCAGGTCGCTCATATCATTACTTTTGGTACGCTTCAGGCCCGTGCGGTTGTGCGCGATGTCGGGCGCGTTTTGCAAATGCCGCTCGGGCAGGTTGATCGCTTAGCGAAACTCGTGCCGTCCAACCCAGCCAACCCTGTGACCCTTGGTGAAGCCATTAAAATGGAAAAAGGGCTTCAGGACGCGCGGAAGGACGAACCAGCGGTAAGAGAGCTGCTCGATATTGCCCTGCAGCTTGAAGGGCTATACCGCAATGCGTCGACGCACGCGGCTGGCGTGGTTATCGGTGACCGCCCGCTCACAAAGCTTGTTCCACTCTATCGCGACCCGCGATCCGATATTCCGGCCACGCAGTTTACAATGAAATGGGCTGAAAAGGCGGGTCTTGTTAAGTTTGACTTTCTGGGCCTTAAAACGCTGACCGTGATTGACCGAGCAATAAAATATCTTAAGGCGCAAGGTATTGACCTCGACCTCTCCAAAGTCAGCACCGTTAATCCCGAAGCCTATAAGCCGTTGGCAGAAGGCCTTTCCGCCGGTGTGTTCCAGCTTGAAAGTTCGGGGATGCGCGATACGCTTCGTAAAATGGCGCCGGACACAATCGAAGAACTCACGGCTTTGATTTCTCTATATCGTCCGGGCCCGATGAAGAATATCGACACTTATATTGACCGTAAGTTTGGACGTGTCGAAATTGCTTACCCGCACGAAAGCTTGGAGGAAATCCTCAAGGAAACGTACGGGATTATCATTTACCAAGAGCAGGTCATGCAAATTGCCCAGGTTCTGTCCGGCTATTCGCTCGGAGAAGCGGACATGCTCCGCCGCGCAATGGGTAAAAAAGATAAAGAGGAAATGACACGTCAAAAGTCGCGGTTTGTGGAAGGCGCGGTTGCGCGCGGTGTTGATGCGAAACAAGCCGACGGGATTTTCGAACTCGTGAACGAATTTGCGGGTTATGGTTTTAACAAATCACACGCGGCCGCTTATGCGATGATTTCTTTCCAAACCGCATATCTTAAAGCCTATCACCCCACCGAATTTGTGGCCGCGACGATGAGCCTTGATATCGCCAATGTGGAAAAACTTGCCCAATTCTATCAAGAGGCCAAACGGATGGATATCGAAATTCGTCCGCCGTGCGTGAATGCGTCTTTCGCAGACTTTGAAGTCAAGGATGGTGCGGTGCTTTATGCCCTTGGCGCATTGAAGAATGTAGGAGTCGACGCCATGCGTCACGTGGTTGAAATTCGTGAACAAGGCGGGCCGTTTTTAGATCTCTTTGATTTCTCACGCCGCGTGGATACGCGCATCGTCAATAAGCGGGCCTTCGAAAATTTGGCAAGAGGCGGTGCTTTCGATTGTTTGGAACCTAACAGGGCCAAGTCTTTGGCCTCCGCCTCAACGCTGCAATCCATAGGGGCGAGGGCGGCACAAGAGCGGGCCTCGGCTCAGAATAGCCTGTTTGGTGGTGACGAGGTTGAAATGGTCGAGCCGGATTTGCCTGAGGCAGAAGCGTGGGGCAATATTGAACAGCTCGACCACGAACTCGGGGCGATTGGATTTTATCTTGGCGGTCATCCTCTGGAAACTTATGCCGAGCATTTGCGCCGTAAGAAAGCGGTGATGGCGCTAGACATTGAGGAGACTTACCGCTCCGGGGCGCGCATTATGAAGCTTGCGGGTGTGGTACGCCGCCGTCAAGAGCGGCTCTCTAAACGCAATAAGCGGTTTGCTTATCTTAGCCTCTCTGATCCAACCGGCGATTTTGAAGTCTTTGTGGGGGAAGATATCTTGGGGACAAGCCGGGAGTTTCTGAATGCGGGTGATCTTGTATTGGCGACAGTGTCGGTCGACGAACGCGAAGGTGAGTTGAAGATTTTCTGCAATGCCATTGAAGCGCTTGAAGTCAGGGATGTCCAGATACCGGCAATCGTTAAAGGACTTGAGGTGCGTCTTCGCTCGGGAACGCCAGAACAGCTGGACCGTTTTCAAAAATGTATAGAGGGACTTCAGGACGTGCCGTTCGAGAAATCTGGATTTTTGGACCTCATCGTTCCGCTCGGGCATCAACGAGAAGCTAAATGGCGGTTATCCCGCCAATTCGGTGTGGACGAGAAGATTCGGCAAGTCATGAAGGCCACGCAGATCATCGAATCTATCGAAGAGATTTCCGTTTAATCCGCAGGATTTTAGGGTTGCGTCTGTGGATAATCCTGTTATGTAGCGCGCTCAACTCGCACACGGGTTACGGTACTTACCATATAGGTATTTATCGATTCCGGTGAGACATTTGTCTTCACACCCCGTGTCTGGTCAACCGGAAACAAGGAGATATCCATGGCTTTACCAGAATTTTCAATGCGTCAATTACTTGAGGCAGGCGTTCACTTCGGTCACCAAACACACCGTTGGAACCCCAAAATGGCACCTTATATTTTTGGTGCCCGCTCACACATTCATATTATGGACCTGTCACAGACAGTGCCTTTGCTGCACCAGGCGCTTGTTCAAGCTCGCGACGTTGCTTCAAAAGGTGGCCGTGTTCTTTTCGTGGGTACAAAGCGCGCGGCTTCTGAGCCTGTGGCTGTTGCGGCGAAACGTTGCGCACAATATTACGTCAACCACCGTTGGCTCGGCGGAATGCTGACGAACTGGACCACTATTTCCAAGTCTATCAGCCGCCTACGTGAGCTTGAGAGCATGATGGCAAACGATAGCGCAAGCGGTCTGACCAAGAAAGAAACGCTCAAGCTGACACGCGAAATGGAAAAGCTTGAAAAAGCGCTCGGCGGTATCAAAGATATGGGCGGCAAACCTGACCTAATGTTTGTTATTGATACAAACAAAGAAGGTATCGCGATTAAAGAAGCGCGCCGTTTGGGTATCCCTGTTATTGCGATTCTCGATACAAATTGCGACCCGGACTCCGCTGACTTCCCAATTCCTGGGAATGATGACGCGGCTCGCGCGATTAGCCTTTATTGTGATTTGATTGCTGACGCTGTTCTTGATGGCATGACAGAAGCGCAAGCCAACATTGGCGTTGACATTGGCGCGGCGATTGACCCCGTTGAAATGGCGATCGAAGCTAGCGATGTACCCGCTGAAGAAGCCCCTGCCGCTGAGGAAGCTCCCGCTACAACGGCTTAAACACATTATCTGGTGGCGTTTTGAACGCCGCCGACACATTTCAGGAGAGTATTATGGCTCAGATTACAGCCAAACTTGTGAAAGACCTGCGTGACCAAACATCTGCAGGCATGATGGATTGTAAAAAGGCCCTGACAGAAACCGACGGGGACCTCGAAGCAGCGATTGATTGGCTTCGTACAAAAGGTATCGCCAAAGCAGACAAGAAAGCGGGCCGGGTAGCGGCCGAAGGACTTGTGGCTATGGCGCTCAATGGAACGAAAGGTGCCGTCGTTGAAGTTAACTCTGAAACAGATTTCGTTGCTCGCAACGCTGAGTTCCAAGGCGCGGTTGCCGAAGTCGCTAATCTTGCGATCGAAGCGAGTGACTTTGCGGCCCTTCAGGCAGCTCAAACAAAAGCAGGTGTCAGTGTTGCTGAACATTTTACCAACCTCGTGGGCAAAATTGGTGAGAACATGTCCGTTCGCCGGATGGAGTCTCTTGAAGTTTCGGAAGGTGTTGTCGCTGGTTACATTCATAATGCTGTTGTTGACGGCATGGGCAAGATTGGCGTTTTGGTCGCCCTTCAGTCTTCCGGTGATGCTGAAAAACTGAGTGAGCTCGGTAAGAAAATCGCCATGCACATTGCTGCGACAAACCCTCTTGCCCTAAACGTCGAAGACCTCGACAAGGCCGTCGTTGATAAAGAGCGCGAAATGCTGAGTGCCGAAGCCCGCGAATCTGGAAAACCTGAAAGCATCGTCGATAAGATGGTTGAAGGCCGGATGACGAAGTTCTTTAAAGAGTCTGTTTTGACGACACAAATCTTCGTGATGGACGGTGAACGTTCAATTGCGGAAGTTGTGGCTGATGAGGCGAAGGCTTTGGGCACCGATATTACTTTGACGGGTTATGCACGCGTCGCACTCGGCGAAGGCATTGAGAAAAAAGAAGAAGACTTTGCAGCGGAAGTTGCAGCGGCGGTTGCTGGATCTTAAGTCTTTCTTTGTTAAAAAAATGAAGCCTCGCATGCCATTCTTCTGGTGTGCGGGGCTTCGTTCGTTATTATCGCGGTGAATCGGTATTGCGGAAACCATTAAGCGAGGATTTTTGTGACAGAGGCTTACGAATATAATCGGGTGCTTTTAAAAGTATCGGGTGAAGCCCTCATGGGGGATCAAAAATACGGAATTGACGTTTCGACAACAGATCGAATTGCGGGCGAAATTGCTGAGGTTCATTCCAATGGCGTGCAGGTTGCTTTGGTGATCGGCGGCGGAAATATTTTCCGCGGTCTTTCGGCAGCCGCTGGCGGAATTGAGCGTTCGACTGCTGATTATATGGGGATGCTCGCGACCGTGATGAACGCACTCGCTATGCAAAGTGCTCTGGAGCGCCTCGGCGTAGATACGCGAGTTATGTCCGCTATTCCTATGACAACCGTATGCGAGCCCTATATTCGACGGCGCGCGGTACGCCATATGGAAAAGGGTCGTGTTGTTATTTTTGCGGCGGGTACAGGAAATCCGTATTTTACAACGGATACAGCCGCTGCGCTTCGGGCCGCTGAAATGAATTGCGATGCCTTATTAAAAGGTACGCAGGTCGATGGTGTTTATGACGCCGATCCCAAAACGACGCCCGACGCCGTGCGTTTTGACAATCTTTCCTATCATAAAGTTCTAGCCGATGATTTACGGGTGCTTGATTCCGCCGCAGTGACCTTGATGCGGGACAATAAAATCCCCATTATAGTTTTCTCAATTCATAAGAAGGGGGGATTTGATGCCGTTCTTCGTGGTGATGGTGATTGTACAATTATAAGGTCATAGTTTGGCCATACTGGCGGGGTTAGAACCCGTAAAGGAGTGAAGATGTCAGGATTTGATTTAAAAGAGTATCGGCGTCGCATGGACGGCGCAGTTGGAGCCCTTAAAACCGAGTTTTCAGGTCTACGTACGGGTCGGGCAAACGCCGCCCTGCTTGAAGGAATTACTGTGAAGGCTTACGGCTCCACAACGCCGATTAATCAGGTCGGCTCAGTAAGCGTCCCCGAGTCGCGTATGCTTATGATAAGCGTGTGGGATAAAACGCTTGTAGGTGCGGTCGAACGCGGTATTCGAGAATCCAGCCTTGGCCTTAACCCTGTGGTTGACGGGCAAACACTTCGTATCCCTATGCCGCCGCTCACTGAAGAGCGCCGTAAAGACCTCGTGAAAGTGGCCGGAACCTACTCAGAGAACGCTAAAATTGCCGTAAGAAACGTGCGCCGCGACGCGATGGATACGCTTAAGCGTATGGAGAAAGACGGCGATATGAGCGAAGACGAGCAAAAAGCGCATTCTTCGGACGTTCAAAAAGAAACAGATGCTGTTGTGGCCATCATCGATGATGCCCTCGCGGTTAAAACCGAAGAGATCATGCAGGTCTAGGAATATTGTGATCCCGCAGCCCAAATATACAGCGAATTTTCCGCTTCATGTTGCCATCATTATGGACGGTAATGGCCGTTGGGCGAAGGCGAGGCATAGACCGCGTGTTTTTGGACATCAGCAAGGTGTAAAAACCGTTAGGCGGATTGTGGAAGATGCCGCAGATCTCGGCATAAAATATCTAACACTTTATAGCTTTTCTACGGAGAACTGGAACCGGCCAAAGGCTGAAGTTTCGGCGCTCTTCCATCTGCTCAAGCAATATGTGGATGACGATCTGGAGAGCCTTGACGAGAACAATGTCAGGGTCCGTATTTTAGGCGATCGTGCCGGGTTGAGAGAAGATTTATTGTCTGTGATCAATAAGGTCGAGACTCGGACACAGGGGAACTCTGAATTCTATCTAAATATTGCATTTAACTATGGCGGCCGAGACGAGATTTTACGCGCGGTTCGCCGCGCGGCGCAAGACGGCGTGGATATGGAGACGCTGTGCGAAGATGAGCTGTCTTCACGGCTAGATACCGCGTCATTACCTGAACCAGATCTCGTCATCAGAACGAGCGGGGAAAAGCGAATTAGTAACTTCTTACTATGGCAGGCGGCCTACGCTGAGTTCGTGTTTACGGATGTCCTTTGGCCGGATTTTAGTAGAGATGATCTTGAATCGGCTATTTCTGAATTTCAAGGCCGAGAACGCCGCTTTGGCAATCTAAACACTGTAGAAGTGGCGTAGCTCCGCGTGCGTGTCCCTTTTCAGAAACCAACGTCTGAAAAAGGCATCTGGAAAAACCTAGGCCTAAGGTTTTTCTCCGCCGTTATTCTGATTGCCATTTGTTTTTCGCCCTTTTTCTTTGGCGGAATGCTCTGGGCTATTTTAGTTATGGTTCTCGGTTGCCGGTTAATTTGGGAGTGGGTCACCATGGCGGATAAGCCGCCAAGCTGGGCTGCGTTCGCCGTGCCGATGATTGGCCTTATTGTTGGTGTCATATACATATATCTTGGCGCTGTTTGGGCGGCGTGCGTTACCACAGCCATAACCACGGCCTTCGTTACGGTAGAGCGCTCGCGCCGAGGTGGAGGCTTGTGGTCGGGATTTGGATTTCTATATGTGGCCGTCCCTTGTATGTTTATCGTAGCGCTACGCGGCAATGAGGTTGGGTTTAAGGCGCCGGGTTTACTACTGCTTGCCTACCTTATTGCGGTTGTCGCCGCTGCTGACACAGGTGCGTATTTTGGCGGGTCTTATTTCAAGGGGCCAAAAATTGCGCCGCGATTAAGTCCGAAAAAGACATGGTCTGGCTTCTTGAGCGGGTTTATCTTTGCGTCAATTGTGGGCGGGGTTTTGGCGTGGATTTTGCGGTTTTCACCATCTCACGGCGTTTTACTCGCGATGCCAGTGATCATTTTCTCTGTTATTGGTGACTTTTTGGAAAGCGGTTTGAAGCGCAAACTTGAAGTTAAAGATTCCGGTGATTTACTTCCCGGTCACGGCGGATTGATGGACCGACTGGATTCTTTGATGATGGTCGTGTTCGCGGTGTCCATAGCGCTGTATATTTTCCCTGGCCTTTGGCCGTTATAAAATGACTTCGCGGCGTTTGACAGTCTTGGGCTCGACGGGCTCGATTGGAGAGAACACGCTCGATCTCGTCCGGCGCAGTGCACCCGGACAATTTAAAATTACCGCTTTAACCGCAAACCAGAACGCGGAAAAATTAGCCAAGCAAGCGATCGAATTTGAGCCTGAAGTTGTCGTTTTGGCGGATCCGCGCGGCGAAGAAGAAATTCGGTCACGGCTTGCAGGAACAGATGTGGAAATCGCAGTCGGCGAGCGGGCGCTTATCGAAGCCGCTGCTCGCCCGGCCGATTTTTGTATGGCGGCTATAATTGGCGCAGCGGGGTTGAAACCCACGCTGGCCGCCGTTGAGCAAGGCAAAGTACTGGGGCTCGCAAATAAGGAATGCCTCGTTTGCGGCGGCGATTTATTTATGCAGCGGGTCAAAGCGT
Source organism: Maricaulaceae bacterium (assembly GCA_048268905.1). GTDB lineage: Bacteria > Pseudomonadota > Alphaproteobacteria > Caulobacterales > Maricaulaceae > JACOMS01. Next base: position 336,038 of record JBLWUN010000002.1, read on the forward strand.
CCGGAACGACCTTGCTTCCTGTGGATTCAGAACACAACGCCATTTTTCAAGTGTTGGAGCATGATAAACCTGCGGGTGTGCGGCGATTGATTTTAACGGCCAGTGGGGGACCTTTCAGAACATGTTCAAAGAAAGACCTTGAAAATGTGACGCGAGAAAATGCGCTCAATCACCCGGTTTGGAGTATGGGCGCAAAAATCACGATAGATTCAGCGACCTTGATGAATAAGGGCCTTGAATTGATCGAGGCAAGCTATCTATTTGGCCGCCCTAGCCAAGATATCGATATCATCATTCATCCGCAATCGATCATCCATTCAATGGTTGAATATGTGGACGGATCAGTGTTGGCCCAAATGGGTTCGCCGGATATGCGTACGCCAATTGCCTATGCGTTAGGTTGGCCAAACCGTATGGCGGCGCCAGTGGAGCGCTTGGACTTGACCGCGATGTCAGGTCTGACCTTCTTCAAGCCGGATACGGAGAAATTTATGGCGCTGCGGTTGGCGAGGCAGGCTTTGGAGCGAGGTGGGTGTGCGTCCAATGTCCTGAATGCGAGCAATGAGGTCGCGGTGGCCGAATTTCTTGCAGGCCGTATCAAGTTTCTAGATATTGCAAAAGTTGTTGAGGCGGCGCTTGAACGCCACGAAAGGGCCGGAGATTTCACGTCTTCGGTTTATGACATTGACGACATTATCGCCCTGGACGAATCTGCGCGTCAAACGTCAAGACAGTATATCAAGGCCTTGTAAAGTTGGTTTAAATAGACCAAATTTCACCAAATTTAGTGTAAGCTTCATATGATTTCATTCGCCGTTTCAGCTCTGATTTTCGTGACCAGTTTTTTGGTTATGCTGTCCTTTCTCGTGTTTTTTCACGAGTTGGGTCATTACTCCGTGGCGCGGTTTTTTAAGGTGTCTGTCGAGAGGTTTTCCATCGGTTTTGGTCGCCCTTTGGCGCGCTGGACGGCGAAATCCGGCACCGAGTGGGTCATCGGGCGTTACCCTTTGGGGGGATATGTTAAGTTCCTTGGCGACGCAGGGGCGGCGAGTAATCCCGATCGAGAGCATCTAGATGCATTAAAGTCCGATCTTGCAAACCAGTACGGCGACAAAGCCGTATCAAGTTGTTTTCACTTTAAACCGCTTTGGCAGCGCGCGCTCATTGTGCTGGCCGGACCTGCGGCGAACTTCATCTTGGCGGTTCTGGTGTTTGCGTCTGTGGCTCTTATGTTTGGGCGAGTGGCGGTGTCCTCGGTCGTTGTCGACGTTGTTGAGGGCGGGGCGGCAGAAGCAGCAGGTGTGCAAGTTGGTGACAAGTTTCTAACGCTGGACGGTCACGATGTGAGCGAATATGTTAAATTTGCCTCTTATGTTGCTTTGCGTAGTGACGTTACCATGACGGCGCGTGTTGAAAGAAATGGCGAGGTTATTTCACTCGAAATTACGCCCCAGCGAACAGAGCGGGTGGACGGAATCGGCGGTAAAAACAGCATTGGAACTGCGGGCGTTTTAGTTGGCGGGCAAGGTAACGCCGTTGCTGTTTCTTACACTCCCTTATCGGCCCTTCAATTCGGGACTCAGCAATTGAGCCAGACAATTACGATGACCGGAACATATGTGAAACGTATTTTCCAGGGCCGGGAAAACGGTAAAGCACTGGGCGGTCCTGCGAGAATCGCCACGATGACCGGGAAGACAGCGGTCGATACACTCAACATAGACGCTCCCCTTTGGACGAAAATTAAATATATGATAGAGCGGCTTTTGTATCTCGCGGCAGCTCTTTCCGTTGGGCTAGGTGTCGCAAATTTAATGCCGATTCCGGCACTCGACGGTGGACATTTGCTCTACTACGGGTATGAAGCGCTTGCGGGCCGCCCGCTAAGTGAAACAAAACAGGAGTTTGGATTTCGGATAGGGTTTGCTTTACTGCTTACCGCATTGGTTTTTCTTACGATAAATGATATTGGCTACGTACGTAGCATGCTCTCCTAAACGGTCGATTCTATGGGTTTTTCTTTAAATATACAGCCAGTCACGCTTCGTAAGTTATTCGCGATATTTGCAATGTGCTTCGTTTGGTTCGGTGCTGAGTTCTCAGCCGCGCAGGAGGAGGCCGCGTTGCCTCCGGCGCCGACGCTTATTCTCTCCGTACAAGTTCAAGGAAACCAGCGCGTTGAAGCGAATACGGTGGCGTCATATCTCCTCTTTGCTCCAGGTGACCCCTATAGTGAAAACCGGATAGATTTGTCCGTAAAAACGCTTTATGCGACCGGCCTTTTCGCGGACGTGGCGATTGACCCCCGCGACGGTAACGTCCTTATTCAGGTGATTGAAAACCCGATTATTAACCGTGTTATCCTTGAGGGCAATAAGGCTCTTAAAGACGAAAAAATAACGGACGAAGTCGAAGCTGAGCCCCGTTCGATTTTTACCCGCTCTAAGGTTCAAGAAGACGTTCAGCGAATTATTGAGCTTTATCGCCAGTCTGGACGTTTCGCTGCGAATGTTGTGCCTAAGGTCGTTCAGCAGCCTCAGAACCGCGTTGATCTTATTTTTGAAATTACGGAAGGGCCTGTAACAGGCGTGAAGCGCATCAACTTTATCGGCAACAACGAGTTTGCGGATGGGCGCTTGCGTAAAGAAATCGTGACCTCTGAGTCGATATGGTACAAATTCTTTTCATCGAATGATAATTACGATCCAGGCCGTTTGGAATATGACCGCGAACAGCTTCGCAAGTTTTATACGGATCGTGGTTTTGCCGATTTTCGAGTTGTATCGGCTGTTGCAGAGCTGACGCCGGATCAGGAAGACTTTTTTATTACCTTTACCCTTGATGAGGGCGAAGAGTACCGTTGGGGTGACGTTGAGGTTGAAACTGAACTTAAGACTCTCGACAAAAATCTGCTTAAGCGCATTGTTGGCATCAATTCGGGCGATATTTACAAGGCGAGTGACGTTGAGAAAGCTATTGAAGGCCTAACGTTTGCTGCGGGTACTGCGGGTTACGCGTTTGTGGACATTCAACCCGATATCAAACGCAACCGCGAAACAAAAACGGTTGACCTCGTCTTTAACCTTGTTGAGGGGCCGAGAGTTTATATTGAGCGTATTGACATTGTCGGGAACACAACGACGCTGGATTATGTTATTCGCCGCGAGTTGGAACTTGTCGAAGGTGACGCATTTAACCGTGTTCTCCTCGATCGTTCGAAAAACCGCGTACGCGCGCTACGTTTCTTCGAAGATGTGGAAATCACCGAGGCGCAAGGCTCGGATGCTGACCGCGCTGTTGTGCAGGTCAAGGTTAAAGAGCAACCCACAGGTGAGCTTTCATTCAGTGCGGGTTTCTCCTCCGCAGATGCCTTTTTGCTAGACTTATCGATTACGCAAAGAAACTTGCGTGGACGGGGGCAGTTGATGCGGTTTGTTATTCGGGGAAGCTCGAATCGACGGGAGATCGACCTGCGTTTCACGGAGCCGCGGTTCCTTGGGCGTAATCTGGCTGCAGGTATCGAGCTGTTTGATGTGACGCTAGACTTCCTTGACGAGGCGGGCTTCCGCCAATCTCGGACAGGCGGCCTTGTCAGCCTCGCGTTTCCTGTAACTGAATACACCTCTCTCTCAACGCGCTATTCATTACGCACGGAGGACGTCGAGGTGCCATTTGGTACATGTAGCGGCACGGCATCTGCCTCATCAAGTTCCAGCAGTCTTTGCGACCCGGAAACAGGTTTGCCATATGGGTCACGTTTGTCGTCCATTCTTGGCTACACGTTCGCATGGGATCGTCGAAATGATCCTATCACGCCAACAGGTGGTTTTGACCTTCGTCTGTCACAAGACTTTGCCGGCGTGGGCGGAGATGTCCAATATCTGCGGACGGATGTCGTCGGTAACGTTTACAAAGGCTTGTTCAAAAATGTCATTGCCAGTGCGAAGGTTTCTGGTGGCTATGTAACAGGTTGGGGCGGCGAGAATATTCGCGTTAATGACCGCTTCTTCAAAGGTAATAATGAATTCCGTGGTTACGATAATGCCGGTATCGGTCCACGTGTTCTTCAGGTCAATAATATCACGGGGGAAACGCGCCGTGGAAATGCTTTGGGTGGTAAAGCTTATGGCTTGGTCTCGACCGAGGTGAGTTTTCCACTTGGCGTAGCAAATTTATTGGGTAGTTTGTTTGTCGAAGCGGGCACTGTGGGCTTGCTTGATGATGCTGATAAATTTGAAGTAACTGAAGGCGACTTTACGACAAAGACCATTGACGATCTTTCCATCCGCGCAATGGCGGGTGCGAGTATTTTCTGGGAATCGCCGTTTGGCCCCATTCGGTTTGACTTCACTCAGCCGCTCAAGAAATATCCATATGATGAACGGAAATCGTTCCAATTTACGACAAGAACAAGGTTCTAAAAATGATTTTTACAAAACTCTTTCGCCGCGGGTCTTTTGCTCTCGCGGCTCTTCTCATTGTTAGCTCTATGGCAACGGCTCAAAGCAAGGTGCTCGTTGTCGACTCGCAACGGGTTGTAAAAGAATCCGAAGTTGGCAAGCATGTCGCTCGGCAAATCGAAGCTATTAGCAAAACAATGGGTAACGAGCTTGAAAGCTCAGCTTCGCCAATGAAAACGTCCGGCGAGTCTTTAAACGCTGAACTAAAAGGCAAAACGCCCGAAGAGCAAAAAGCGGCGATTCAATCGCGGCCTGACCTTCAGAAAAAGTATGTTGAGTTTCTGACAACGGAGCAAAAAGTTGCCAATGAAGCCAAGGTAAAAAAGGTTGAGATTGCGCGCACAGAGCAAAAGGCTCTCATCCAAATTGGTCAAAAAGTTCAAGAAATCATCGAAGCCATTGCGAAAGAACGCGGTGCCGACGTTGTGCTTGATCGTTCGACTATTATCTATGGTGATCCCGTTGATATCACAGATGCAGTCCTGACCCGCTTGAATAGCGAAATGACACGTATCTCCGTTGTTCGCGAGCGCATCACCGTCGCAGCGCCTCCGGTAAAATAAGACCGTGACTGAGGGTCTCGTCGATACTCGTTTTTTCGAGACACATGGCCCTTTTTCGCTGGGCGTGCTTCTATCTAGCCTGAAAATCGAGCCTTTAGAAACGCAGTTATTGGACGTTGAAATTGCACAGGTTGCGGATCTGGCAACATCACGTCCCGGTGACGTTAGTTTTCTTCAGTCCAAAAAGCAGGTTAGCGCACTAGAGACCGCGAAAGCTAGCGCGTGCCTCGTGCCGTCTAGCCTTGCCGCCTTGGTCGGGGCTGCGGGAATTATTCCGCTTATAACCGAAACACCGCGTGCCCATTTTGGACGATTGATCGAGCGTCTCTTCACGCAAAAGAGTTTGTTGGATACGGGAGATCGTGTCGCGATGGCGCAAAGCGGGCGCATCCATCCTACAGCCGTCATTTCGAAGACAGCAAAAATTGCGGATGACGTGGAGATTTCTCCTTTTGTTGTCATTGGGCCTGGCGTTGAGATCGGGGCTGGTACATTCATTGGTGCGTCTGCGACGATTGAATGCGCGATTATTGGCGAGAATTGTAAAATAAAGTCACAGGCGGCTATTGGGACGCGCGGCTTTGGCGTGGATGCTGATGAAGGTGGGATATATGATCTCCCACATGTTGGACGCGTGATCATCGGCGATCGGGTCAGTGTTGGATGCCATACCAGTATCGACCGGGGCCTCTTGGGTGACACGGTTATCCATAATGATGTCAAAATCGACAATCTCGTTCAGATCGCTCACAATGTGACAATCGGCGAAGGATCTATGTTGGCTGGCCGTGTTGGCGTGTCAGGAAGCTGCGTCATCGGCAAAAGTGTTCTTATGGGCGGCTCGGTCGGCCTGGCAGATCACATCGTCGTTGGAGATGGTGCACGCCTTGCGGCCTATGCCGGTGTGATGCGGGATATTCCGGCAGGCGAGACTTGGAGCGGTATTCCAGCCATGCCTCTTCGTGAGCATATGAAGGTACTCGCCGCGTCTAAACGCCTTCTAAAGAAAGGGTAGCTCTCGTGGTCGCTTCTTTTGAATTGCCCCTTGGCTCGGATGTGGTGAAATTGCACCTCCCACACCGTGAACCCATGTTATTCGTTGACCGCGTCACAGCGATTACGGAAAATTCAATAAGGATCGAGTCGGATGTGTCCGAGGATGCCGACTTCTTTCGAGGGCATTTCCCAAATATGCCTATTATGCCAGGCGTTCTCATCATCGAAACGGTGGCTCAGGCCGGAGCACTGCTTGTTTCCTTGACAAAGGGTCTCGACGACGAAAAATTCATCGCCTTTACAAATGTGGATGAAGTGAAGTTCAAACGCCCCGTGTATCCGAACGAAACCATTATTGTAGACGTTGAAATTGTAAGAGTGCGTTTGCCTTTCTATAAGTTTGCTGGAACCGCTCGTGTTGGCGACAAGGTTGTTGCCACTCTGAAATTCGCAGCGGCGCAGATGGATTACAATCAGGAATAATAATGGCAATTAACATACACCCCACAGCAATAGTTGACCCAAAGGCTGAATTGGATGACGGGGTAGAAATCGGTCCGCTTTGTGTTGTGGGGCCAAATGTTAAGCTTCATAAAAATGTGAAACTCATCAGCCAAGTTAACTTGGCCGGCAACACGACGATCGGTGCCGGTTGTGAGCTTTACCCGTTTGTCTCCATGGGCCATCCGCCGCAGGATTTTAAGCACAAGGGCGGTGACGTTCGAATTATAATTGGTGAAAAAAGTATCTTTCGGGAGCTTGTCAACATCCACCCTGGAACGGACTCCGGTAAACGCGACACAATCATCGGAAATAATTGTTATATGATGGTCGGGAGCCACTTGGCGCATGAAGGCCACATGGGCAACAATGTCGTCATTTCCAATGGCGCGCAAATTGGCGGATGCGTGACCATTGGTGATCACGCCATTCTCGGGGGATTGTGCGCCATTCATCAGTTTACGCGAATCGGTGCCCACGCCTTTGTTGGCGGCATGGCGACCGTCACCACAGATGTTATTCCATATGGCTCTGTGATTGGAAATACAGCTCACCTCGCGGGTCTGAATGTTGTTGGGCTCAAGAGACGAAATTTTGATCGTCAAATGGTTCGCGATTTGCGGTCGGCCTATCGTTTGCTCTTTGCGCCAGAGGGGACATTTGCTGAACGTCTCGAAGATGCGGCGCGTCTCTATTCAGATCATACGTTGGTGATGGAGATTGTGAATTTCATTCGCGACCAAAATAAGCGGCCCATATGTATGCCTCACACAGGCGGGTAGGATGAAAATTGGCCTAGTTGCCGGCGGCGGGGCACTGCCCCACAGCGTCATCGCTGGAGCGAAAGAGGCGGCGGTCCCGCTCGTGACAGCCGTGCTGGACGGATTTGCTGATCCTGCTGCGTTCCCTGATGAGACGTCAGTGTTTGGCTTGGCAGAGCTGGGTAAAATAACAAAGTATTTCAAGAATTCTGGATGCACACATGTTTGCTTTGCAGGGTATGTAAAACGCCCAGATTTTTCAAAATTGCGCCCCGATTTCAAAGGCCTTCTTAAATTGCCCGGGGCGGTAAAGGCTGCAAAAAATGGCGACGATAGTCTGTTGTCATTTATTCTGGACGTGTTCGAAAAGGATGGTTTCGAAATCGTCTCGCCGCAAGAGATTTGCAAAGATCTGTTGATGCCCGTTGGCAACCTTGGCGACGTCAAATTGAGGGCAGAACACCGCGCAGACGTTGAGAAGGCCTGCAAAGTTGCCTCAGCTATTGGAGCGCTGGATATCGGCCAGGGGGCCGTTGTTTGCCGCGGCGTCGTTCTGGCGGTCGAGGCACAAGAAGGGACCGACTCGATGTTGCGCCGTGTTGCCGCGCTATCCTCCGATATACGTGGGAGCCATAGTAAACCTGAAGGAATTTTGGCCAAATTGGTCAAGCCTGGCCAGGAAGAACGCGTGGACCTCCCGGTAATCGGTGTCACCACAGTTGAACTTGCGTCTGAAGCGGGATTAGCGGGGATTGCTGTTGAGGCTGGGCGCGCTTTTGTGCTGGACAAGGACAGGCTTGTTGAGGCGGCGAATGCAGCGGGCATTTTTGTCGTTGGAATTCCACCGGCGAAGGCATGACGGGATCTGTTTTCATTGTTGCGGCCGAACGCTCTGGAGATGACCTGGGCGCCGCGCTAATACGACAGCTTCTCGTAAAACAGCCGGGTCTTGACATTCATGGTATTGGCGGAGACGCCATGGCGAGCGAAGGTGTATCCAGCGATTTCGATATTTCGCCCTTATCTATCTTGGGGTTTACCGAAGCGCTCAAAGCCTTTCCAGTGGTCGTCAGAAAAGTTCGAGAGGCGGTTCGTGATATTATGGCGATTAACCCATCTGCGGTCGTTTTGATCGACAGCTGGGGATTTATGATCCGCGTCGCTAAAGCGCTTCGCCGCGCGGGCTATGAGGGGCTTTTAATAAAATACGTGGCCCCGCAAGTCTTCGCTATGCGAGAGGTCCGGGCTAAAGTTCTGGCGCGGGGGGTTGATCACCTTATGACGATACACAGTTTCGACGCACATTATTTTGAGCATCACGGTCTTGATGTCACCTATGTGGGAAACCCGATGTTTGACGTTGATTGCAGACAAGGGGATGGCGCGGGCCTTCGGGGCAGGCTGAATGTTTCTCCCCATAAGCCTTTGATTGCCTTGCTATTTGGAAGCCGGGCCGCAGAGATACAAAGATTGACTGACCCCTTTGCGGACGCGGTCGACCGCCTTCGCAAGCGTTACCCAGAAATGACATTTGTGAGCCCCGTGTCTTCAAGCGTTGCCACCCAAGTAAAAGAGGCTGCAATGGGTGATGAGCGCTTGAAGGGCATCCATTTGCTTCCGGAGAGCGATAAGTTCGACGTGTTTGCGGCGGCGGATGCCGCAATTGCCTGTTCGGGAACTGTGACAACACAGCTCGCCTGCGCAGGGGTTCCTACGGTTGTTGGCTACCGGTTGAGTGGATTGACTTATTTCGTCGCGGGACGTCTATACAAGCCCAACTATATTTCACTGGTCAATATTGCAGCGGATAAGCCTCTTATGCCTGAATTTGTGCAAGGAGACTGTTCAGGTGAAAACCTGGCGAGTGGTATTCAGAGTTTTATGGAAGATCCCGAGAAACGCCACTCGATTTCTGACAGTTTGAAAGAGCAGACAGATCGGATGAAAGGAAGCGGCGGCCTCGCAAGTGCGAGGGCCGCCGAGACAGTTTTATCGTTAATTAGCGCTTAGATAAATCGACATAATCCCGCGCTACTGCGCCGGAATAAAGTTGACGTGGACGGCCAATACGCTGAGTGCTGTCCTCTTGCATTTCATTCCATTGAGAAATCCAGCCAACAGTCCGCGCCAGAGCGAAGAGCACTGTGAACATGGAGGTCGGGAAACCCAAGGCGCTCAACACAATACCAGAGTAGAAGTCGACATTCGGATAGAGTTTTTTGGAGACGAAATACTCGTCTTCAAGCGCGATTTTTTCGAGTTCCATCGCAACATCTAGAATCGGATTTTTAATACCAAGCTCATCCAAAACCTCGTGACATGTTTTCTGCATCACGCGTGAGCGTGGGTCAAAGTTCTTATAAACGCGGTGTCCGAAGCCCATAAGCCGGAATGGATCTGATTTATCCTTCGCGCGTGCGATATACTCGGGAATGCGGTCAACTGAACCGATTTCGCGAAGCATGTTCAGACAGGCTTCATTTGCGCCCCCATGAGAGGGGCCCCAAAGACAAGCAATACCGGCCGCGATACAGGCGTACGGGTTGGCGCCAGATGAACCTGCCAGACGAACCGTTGATGTGGATGCGTTTTGCTCATGGTCTGCATGCAAAATGAAGATTTTATCCATGGCTTTCGCAATCGTCGGACTCACATGATATTTTTCAGCTGGAACCGCGAAACACATATTCATGAAGTTTTCGGAATAGGAGAGTGAATTGTCAGGATAAATATGCGGTTGGCCGATAGAGTATTTGTATGCACGCGCTGCGATGGTCGGCATTTTGGCAATCAAGCGGTGCATTGCAAGGTCGCGCGCTTCATTTTCAGAAATGTCGGTTTCGTCGTGATAGAAAGCGGATAAAGCACCCGTTGTTCCACAAATCATCGCCATTGGGTGAGCGTCGCGGCGGAAGCCGTGGAAGAAGCGTTCGATTTGCTCATGAAGCATTGTGTGCTGGGTAATAGTATTACTAAAGCTCGCAAACTCGTTCTTGTTCGGCAAGTCTCCATTCATGAGAAGGTAGGCGACTTCCATGAATGTGGATTTTTCGGCAAGCTGCTCAATAGGGTAACCGCGGTAAAGTAACTGTCCTTTATCGCCGTCAATGAACGTGATTTGGGACTCAGTGCTGCATGTCGACGTAAAGCCTGGGTCGAAAGTGAAGTGACCTGATTGCGCGTGCAAAGAGCGCACATCAATTCCCGGCGATCCCATTGAGCCTTTGAAAATAGGTAGCTCGTAGCTCTCGGAACCGATCGTGACCGTCGCCTTGCCGGTATTCTGAATTTTGTTTTCCATGTCGTTTCACTCCAATATCTATGTCTTATAAATTCTCGTTGGCCAATATGTCTTCAATGCGCCCCAAAGTTTCGTCCCGGCCTAATAGGAACAAAACCTGTGATAAATCCGGTGAGGGAAGACCACCGGTTAAGGCGGCCCGCATGGGTTGTCCAACCTTGCCGAAACCAATCCCTTTTTCATGGGTATAGGCGTCGAGGCAGGCTTGGATCGTTTCCGTGTCCCACTCGTCATAGCTTAGTCCGCTCAGCTTTAATTTTAAAGCCTGCAAATGGTCCAGCGCCTCATTTTTTAAAATTTTCTTTGTCTTGGCAGAGATCGGTAGAGGGCGATCAATCAGAAGGTATTCTGCTTGATCTGAAAAATCTTTCAAAGTCTTAGAGCGTGGTTTGAGGGTATCTACCGCCGCAGCAATACGGGTCTTTTTTTGTATGTCCAGCGGTCCATTGTTGACGGTTTCCAAGAAAGGCTCTGCCGCGATTAAAAGGGCATTCCTATCGGCGCGTTGCAGGTGTTGTCCATTGATGAAATCCATTTTGTCAAAGTCGAGCCTTGCAGGGCTTGAGTTCAGGCCTTCAAGATCGAAGACAGATTCCGCGTCATGGCCGAAAAAGAGTTCCTGATCGCCGTGGGACCAACCCAGTTTTAAGAGGTAGTTTCGAATACCTTCGGGCAAATAGCCCATGTCTTTATACGCATCCACGCCGAGTGCGCCGTGCCGTTTTGACAGCTTCTTTCCGTCCGGGCCATGGATGAGTGGGACATGTGCCCATATGGGCACGGCCCAATCTAATGCTTCATAAATCATGCTTTGACGACCGGCATTAATTAAGTGGTCATCTCCGCGAATGACGTGGGTAACACCCATATCGTGGTCATCGACAATAACGGCGAGCATATAGGTGGGTGATCCGTCAGCGCGTAGAAGCACAAGGTCATCAAAATCTTTATTCTCCCACGTAATGTCTCCCTGAACCCGATCTTTGATTGAGGTCGAGCCGTCAGGTACGCGAAAGCGAACTGTAAAGGGCGCATCTGACATGTGATTTTCTTGGTTGCGCCACGGGGAACGAAACGCCATTCCATCCTGGTGAGCATTGCCTCTCAGCTCTTCAAGCTCCTCAGGTGTGCAGTAGCAGCGGTAGGCTTTTCCGGTTTCGAGCAACTTATTTGCGGCCGCGATATGCGCTGGTGCATTTTTGCTTTGGTAAACAATTTCTTTATCGTGGCCAAGGCCTAGCCAGTCCATGCCGTCAATGATGGCTTGGGTTGCTTCCGGCGTGGATCTTGCCTTGTCAGTGTCTTCAATCCGGAGAAGAAACTCGCCGCCCATACGCTTTGCGTAGAGCCAATTGAACAAGGCTGTGCGAGCTCCACCAATATGTAAAAAACCGGTCGGGGAGGGCGCAAAGCGAGTGATTACTTTTGCGGTAGTCATTTTGGTTTATCGTCTCTAGGTTAGAACAAGAAATTTTATGGTGTCCTATCCCATATGGAAGCTAAGAATAATAGGATAATCCCAACGTCAATCATGAAATTTATCCGTTTCATGAGAGAAAAACTGGGAAACTCCGTCCGTATCGATGCCCCGTTATCATTTGAGTGGTGCACCGTCTGGTTCGCGTCGGGAATCGCTCTCTACTTTTGCGTGCCTTTTGAGCCAGATTGGCGCGCCTGTTTGACCGTCATTGGCGTTTTGTTTTTGCTATATAAACGCATTGATCGGGACGTTGGTTGGCGCGCAAATATCGTGCTTGTTTTGTTGCTTATGAGCGCAGGTTTTGGTCGTTCGGTTTGGCATAGCCGCGCGGCAAACGCGCCAATCCTGCCGGAATATGAAAGGGCCTATCTGGTTGAAGGCTGGGTTAAGTCGGAAACAATGTCCGGTAATCGTAAGCGCTGGGAAATCGTCGTGGCACAAATCGAGGGATTGACACCTGAGGAGACGCCGGTTGTTATTCGAACGATTGGGGCTGGCGACGGCGTTCGCGTGGGTGATTTTATTCGCATTCGAAGCATACTTTCCGCTCCGCCAGGGCCCGCCGTTCCTGGGGGGTATGACCCAGCTCGGCGAGCTTATTTTGATCAAGTTGGAGGATATGGCTTTTCAGTATCTCGCGCCGAAGTGCTCGAAGGTGAAGTGCAATCGTTCGGGGAGAAACTTAGGCGCAAAATCGTCACGTTTCGATATGATTTGGCGCGTAGAGTTGTGGATCATGGCCCAGCCCAGACGTCTGGCTTGCAGGCCGGTCTGTTAACGGGAATAAGGCGTTATATTCCTCCAGAGCAAACAGAGGCGCTGCGCGCGGCGGGGCTCGCGCATATTTTGGCCATTTCAGGCTTGCATATGGGGTTGTTGGCTGGCGGCGTGTACTTTTTAGCGACACTGGGGCTCGCATGTGTTTCGCCGCTGTCCCGCCGTTTGGATGTCCGCAAGCCCGCCGCAATAATTGGGGCAATGGCTGCGATCGCTTACCTCGTTGTTTCTGGCGCGTCTGTGGCAACGCAGCGAGCTTTTATTATGGCAATCATCGTTTTTCTCGCCGTACTTTTAGATAGGCAGGCGGTCTCCATGCGGTCTGTAGCGCTTGCGGCATTGATAACGTTGTTGTGGCACCCTGAAGCGCTCACGGGTGCGGGATTCCAGATGTCATTTGCCGCGGTCGCTGCGCTCGTGGTTGTCTACCGCAATTGGGAGCAGGTTCGCAAATATGAAGTGGGTGTTTGGCGACGCTTTCGACAATCCCTTATCTCTCTCTCCGTTACAAGTCTGGTTGCCGGTTTGGCCACATCGGGGTTCGCAATCCTTCATTTTAATCGAATGGCGACGTATGGACTCGCAGGAAACCTGCTCGCCATGCCGATTTTTACGTTTTGGGTGATGCCGGCTGCCATCACTGTATTCCCCGCCTTGCTGATTGGGCATGAAGCTGCGCCGCTTTGGGTGATGGGGCAGGGCCTCGATCTCATCCTTAAAATCTCATCTATGGTTGAATCTTGGGAGGGCGCCATCGCTCATATCGCCTCTGCACCGTCCTGGGTGGTCGGGTTGTACGGGTTTGCGTTTACTGCGTTGTGTCTTGGACGCCTCGCAGTGCGAATTTTAGGTGTGTTTCTCGTCGGCGTCTGTTTTTCAGTTTGGCTCGCAATGCCATCCGCGGATTTGCGGATATCCAGCAATGGTGATGTAGCTATGTTGTCTAGTGCCGCGCCTGATACATTGTATGTGGGGCGAAAGCGTGCGGACAGCTTTGGGCGTGAGCAGTTCGCACGGCGCGCAGGTGCATCGATGTCCGAATTAAAGTCGTTCAAAGATCTTGGTGCCAACTGTGATCCTTTTGCTTGCCGGTTGGCTTTGCATGGGAAAACCATTTCGATAACGGATTATCCGTCCGAGGTTTCGACTGAATGTGCCTCTTCCGATTTGGTGATTTTGACCCAGCGCCGCGCAGGTCCCGTCTCTGCCCGGCAATGCCAAGCCGTGCTAATTGATGAGAAAATATTGAGATCAAGCGGCAGTTTGGATGTCTATTTGAAGGCTACAAAGATAAGGATCAAAGCGGCGTTACCGCTATCGCGCTCAAATCGTCCGTGGGGGCAATCGCCCCCTTATTGATAGCTTCGGATGAGGCCGACGAGTGTACCCTGAACTTCGACGCGGTCCGGTCCAAACTCTCTCGTGGGAAACTCTGGATTTTCTGCAATCAACTCGACCACTTGGCCTCTACGCCACAAAGTTTTAAGTGTTGCCTCTTCGCCGTCCACAAGCGCGACGACAATTTGGCCGTTTCGAGCGGTGTTCGCGCGGCGGATGACCACAATGTCACCGTCTAAAATGCCCGCGCCGATCATGGATTCGCCCTCAACTTCCAAAGCGAAATGGTCGCCGCGTCCCATCATGTTTGGCGGAACGGCAATCATATTGTAACTGTCCTCGAGCGCCATGATCGGATTGCCGGCCGCGATTTTACCGACAAAGGGAATCTCGGTTTCGTCATTGGCGGCTATTGGCACAGGAACATCTGAAGCGTCTGTCGGAATTTTTAAGACTTCTAGCGCCCGCGCCTTGTTCGGAAGACGGCGGATAAAGCCGCGTTCCTCAAGCGCTGTAATAAGGCGGTGAATGCCGGACTTAGATGCTAGCCCAAGAGAATCTTTCATTTCGTCATAGGACGGAGGAATACCAGCTTCTTTGATCCGTCGATCAATTAGCAATAACAGGTCTTTCTGTTTCTGAGTCAGCATGGAATCACCTTGAACAAATTAGCAACATCATGGTTTGTTCTACTCATGTTCACTGTTTTGTCAAGTTATCCTTGGGGAAAGCGTGCTGTACATTAACGCAAATTTAGTCGCACTTCATTTTGCGCTCAAGTATAAGGCGCTCATGAATACCTCAATAGCACCTAAAATTCTTATTATTTCTGCGCTCATGACTTTGTATTCTGCTCCGGCGTTCGCGCAAACGCGCGTGGGATTGCACACGTCTTCAGGGTCTTGCATGGGGTGCGACTTGTCCGGGAAAGATATGCCCGGCATGGTTTTGCGCGATGCAAATTTCGCGGGTTCGACATTTAACCGCTCTAATTTATCGGGTGGACGGGTGTACAAGTCCGATCTTTCATCTGCGCATTTCAAGAAAGCTTTTCTTGTTCGTGTTACCGGTGAATATGTGAACTTTGACAACTCGGACATGCAAGATGTGACGATGGTTGAGACAAAGCTGCATCAATCCGTTTTCTCGAATACGAATCTCAGTCGCGCTGATTTAGGGCGCAGTGAATTCACGCACAGCAATTTTGACGGCGCCAACCTGACCAGTGCATCGGCACCGCAAGCTAATTTTGCGGGCTCACACTTTGTTGGTGCTAATTTTGAACATGCAAATTTGCAAGGTGCGCAATTTACCGAAAGCATCCTAAAGGATGTGAAATTTGGGAACGCGATGATGGAAAACGCCATTTTGAATGGCGCTGATTTTTCGGGCGCGGATTTGTCGGAAGCAATTGGCTTGTCTCAGGCGCAGCTGGATATCGCTTGCGGAGACCCGGAAACTCAGCTTCCTTTGGGTTTATCGGTGCCTTATTGCGGCGATATTGCAACCGAACTTGATTCTCATAGACATATTCATCCGGCGTCAAAACAGAGCTCAGAGAAAGCCGCGCGGCGCCTTGATCGCGCCGTGGAAAATTTAGAGTTTTTGATGAAAGAAAGTTCGCGCGGCGATGTGGTGTTTCGCCGTGAGCTTCAAAAAATACACTCAGACCTGGTTTCTGCACGGCGAGAAATCGAAAAATAGAGTTTTCTTACCGCGGGTGGTTTTTGAGTAGCTCGTCTCTGTCCCAAATGACGCCCCCCATCCATGTCCCGCACGCGGGTGAAAATTGATGAACGGTCATTGACGCGTACATTCCGCATTCAAGGTAAGGGTCACCTTTTAAAACAGCGCGAGCTTCCGCTTCGCTGTTGGCCTCGATGAGAAAGAAGCTTCCGACTATTTCGCCGCCCACGTCATTTCTCATAGGGCCCGCCACACGATATTTGTGGTTGTTTTTCTCAATATGGATGAGATGTCCTTCGAGGTGCTGCAGGCGGAGCGCCCCCGTATTAGGGCCGTCCATGCAGGTAATCATGTAGGTTTCATTGTCGAGCTTGTCGACTTTTTTTGTTTGGCTAATCATGGGGCGTATTTAAAGAAACAACGATAGCTTTCTCTGATATATATCAATCATGCAATTCAATAATTCTCACTGGATTCTCGAATTGTGACGGTTATAAGGTGCCTATGACAAAACGCGTAGCTTTATACCCCGGTACATTTGATCCCATGACATTGGGACACATCGATATTATGAAGCGTGCCAGCAAGCTTTGCGATAAACTTATCGTCGCCGTCGCAATTAACAGGGATAAGAATCCCTTGTTTCCATTGGGGGAGCGCGTTGAGATGGTAGAAACTGCAGTGGCACCATTTCGCAAATATATTGATGTGGAAGTTCGAGCATTTGAAGGCTTACTGATTCATTATGTTGAAAGTGTTGGTGCCTCTATGATAGTGCGTGGATTGCGCGCTGTTTCGGACTTCGAATACGAGTTTCAGATGGCGGGAATGAATGACCGTCTTAACCCAGATATCGAAACTGTTTTTCTTATGGCCGACCCACAATATCAAACAATTGCTTCCCGGCTTGTCAAAGAAATCGCCCGTCTAGGAGGCGATATATCGCAGTTCGTAACTCCAGAAGTTGAGATCCGATTAAAGGATAAATTTTCATGATTAAAAGATTTACGTTGATGCTTCTCGCGTCTGCGGCCTTATCAACCTCCGCATGTGCCGCTGAAAAGCCGGCGGATGTAAAGCAAGTATCGACAGCTGCTGCTGATACAGAGGCTGCTCAAGCTATTGATTTTTCAGCACCTGATTCTGCGTGGCGCGATACGGATCCTGAAAACACAATCTATATCGATACCAATCGAGGCCGCATGATTGTTGAGCTTTACCCCAACGTCGCGCCAGCGCACGTGGAGCGGATCAAGACGCTCGCACGGCAAAAATTCTATGACTACATCACGTTTCACCGCGTGATCGAAGACTTTATGAACCAGACTGGTGATCCAAAGGGTGATGGGACTGGCGATTCGGATCTTCCGGATCTACCGGGTGAGTTCACGTTTCGTAGGCCTCCAGATATGGGTGTTACGCTCGTCGGATCACGTCCGATTGGTGGGCAAGGGGCAAACGGCGGGGAGGTCGGCGTCGGTTTTTATAAGGCCCTTCCTGTTGCGACGCAGCCTTCGGCACAGGCCATTCTCACGAAAGATGGCAAAGTTCTGGCCTTTGGTCTTCACTGTAAAGGTGTGACATCAATGGCGCGTAGCGACGACCCGAACAGCGCCAATAGCCAATTCTTTTTGATGCGCGGAAAGGCGGATCATCTTGATGCTAAATATTCAGTGTGGGGCACAACCGTGTGGGGGCGGGAAAACCTCCTTAAGATCAAAGTCGGGGCGAAAAGTGACGACCCGACATTCGTCCCTGATAAAATGGAAAAAGTTCGCGTTGAAGCTGATCTGCCTGAAGAAGAGCGCGTCCACGTGCAGGTTCTAGATACAGAGAGCCCGGCTTTTAAAAACTATCTCAAAACTTTCAAAAAAGAAGACGGAACCTACCCAGATATTTGTGACATTGAAGTTCCGTCTCGTCTCAAACCTTAAGGATGAAAAATGGCAGATAAGCTAATCATTTCCGTTGATTCAAACAGCGGCGAAACAGGTGACGTTGTCATCAAATTAAGGCCTGATCTCGCGCCTAAACATGTGGAGCAAATAACGCGTCTTGCTAGCGAAGGCTTTTATGATGGTCTGACATTCCACCGCGTTATTGACGGGTTTATGGCGCAGGGCGGGTGTCCAAACGGAACGGGTATGGGCGGCGCAGACGAGAATATCCCTGCAGAGTTCTCAAAAGAACCTCACGTACGCGGTGTATGTTCTATGGCGCGTTCATCTAACCCGAACTCGGCGAGCAGCCAGTTCTTTATATGTCTGGATGATGCAACTTTCTTGGACGGGCAATATACCGTTTGGGGTGAAGTCGAAACGGGCATGGACCTAGTTGATACGTTGCCGAAAGGTGAGCCGCCGCGCTATCCTGGTAAGATCGTAAAAATGACAGTGAAGTAGCTGTAATTTTCCGGGCGCTCTTGCGCCCGGTTTGGCAATTGGCTCCCATATGGAGAGCTGAACGTTTGTCAGCATTATTTGCGCTGAGAATTTCCACGGGTGACCGTTATGAACGTTGAGGCGTTTGATTTTGACCTGCCTGAAAGCCGGATTGCTCTGCGTCCTGCTGTTCCGCGCGATTCGGCGCGCCTCCTGCATGTGCCTGCACACGGTGATGTCGAGGATCTCAGTGTCCTTGACATCGTCTCTTTGCTGCGTGCGGGCGATGTGCTTGTCATTAACGACACGCGCGTTCTTCGGGCTGCGTTGGTTGCGGTTCGGCCCGCTAGAGCGCATGGCGGCGGGGGCGACGTGGACGTGACCGTAAACCTTCATAAATACGAGGCACCGTCAACGTGGAGGGCCTTCGTTAGACCGGCAAAGAGATTGAAAGTAGGGGATACGTTGCATTTTTCGCACGGCTTGACGGCGCGGGTCACAGATAAACAAGATGGCGGTGATGTGGCGTTGACTTTTTCTGTCGCTGGCGACGCCTTGCGGGACGCGATTGAAAAATCCGGTCAACCGCCGCTTCCACCCTATATTGCGCGAAAGAGGGCGCCAGACGAGAAAGATATATGCGATTATCAAACCATATATGCGCAGGATGCCGGATCTGTTGCGGCGCCAACGGCGGGGCTTCATTTTACAGAGAGGCTTTTTGAGGATTTAAAAGCGGCGTGCATTCAAATCGAGCGCGTGACCTTGCATGTGGGCGCAGGTACGTTCCTTCCGGTCAAATGTGACGACACATCGGACCATGCAATGCATAGTGAGTGGTATGAGCTACAGGACGATGTGGCGCGACGCATTAACGCGGCGAAGTCAGAAGGCCGCCGGATTATCGCAGTCGGGACGACGGCGCTCCGTGTCCTTGAGAGCGCTGCCAACGATTTAGGTCATCTCGTTAGCGGGAGCGCTGACACGGACATTTTTATAACGCCCGGATATGAGTTTAAAATCATTGACGGATTAATGACCAACTTTCATCTACCAAAGTCGACGCTCTTTATGTTGGTTTCCGCGCTCGCAGGACTGGACCGGATGCAATCCGCCTATCGTCATGCAATAGACAGCGATTACCGATTTTATTCATACGGCGATTCAAGCCTAATCTGGAAGGCGGCCTAATGGCGAGTTTCCCTTTTGATATTTCTGCGACTGACGGGAAGGCGCGCACGGGTGTGCTGCGAACCAAACGCGGCGATATAAGAACACCTGCATTTATGCCTGTGGGCACGGCGGGCACGGTCAAAGGCTTGTATATGGATCAAGTCAAAAGCGCTGGCGCAGATATTATCCTTGGAAATACCTATCATTTAATGCTTCGCCCTGGAGCGGAGCGGGTCAAGAAACTTGGCGGTCTTCATAAGTTTGGCGGTTGGAATGGCCCTATTTTGACGGACTCGGGCGGTTTTCAAGTTTGGTCGTTGTCGAAGCTCAGGAAAATGAGCGAGGAAGGAGTGACTTTCCAAAGTCATATTGACGGATCTCGGCATATACTTACGCCCGAGCGGTCAATCGAGATTCAAGCGGATCTGCTTGGCGCCGATATATCTATGCAATTTGACGAATGTACGGAATTTCCATCTCCCCATGCGGCCGCAGCCAAATCCATGGAGCTATCGCTGCGCTGGGGGCGTCGCTCTCTTGAGGCCTTTGGGGAGCGAGAAAATCAAACATTGTTTGCGATTATTCAAGGTTCCACATTTCCAGACCTTCGCAAGATCAGTGCACAAGCCAGTGTGGCAGAGAGTGCCGCTGGTGGTTATGGTGGATATGCTATTGGCGGGTTGGCCGTTGGCGAAGGGCACGACGCCATGTGTGAAACGCTCGATTTTACCGTGCCAATCTTACCCAGTGACCGGCCAAGATATCTCATGGGTGTTGGAAAGCCGATTGATTTGGTTGAAGCTGTGTATCGCGGCGTCGATATGTTCGATTGCGTAATCCCCACGCGGTCTGGTCGTCATGGTCAAGTTTGGACAGATGAGGGGCCATATAACATCAAAAATGCCAAGTTTGCAGAGGATACTGATCCGCTGGATGTTCGCGTGGGGTGCCTCGCGTCTCAGAACTATTCCAGAGCTTACGTGCATCACCTTATCCGGTCCGGAGAATTATTGGGGTCAATGATAATCAGTTGGCATAATATCGCGTATTTTCAGGATTTAATGTCGAGGATGCGCGCTCGGATATCTGAAGGAACATTTGAAGGGTTTGTTCAGGAGTTCCGGCGCGGGCTCAACGCCTAATGTTTCGTCGTTTCTGAAACCCTGGACAATTTCGCGCGGCCCCCGTACCGACCAAAAAGCCGAGTCTCTGACGTCCTTTGCGGTCGGCCTCGATGCCCTCTTTTTCTCGCTGCTGTGCTCCGCTCGCGTAGCGTACAATTCCCCTATAAGGGATAACCGATGCCGCTGCGGCGCTCACGACGTCATGGGCGGCCTCCCCAATGTAACCTGCGCGGGTGTCGTGGTCGTAATCAGGGCCATTGATTCGTTTGTGATTCTCTTTCAGCGCTTTTTCGAGGTCGCGAGCCTCCTTTAAAATCGCCGCGCAGCTTGTTGTTGTGTCCGTTCCGTAGGGGTTTTGTAAAAGTTCTAATTGGCGGGGAATTGATTTGATTCCGATGTTTAAGTCACGCACGGGTGTTGTTGCTGCGTGGGGGAGATATTTTACAGTCTCATTGTAGTCGCCATTTGGCATTGTGACCGGGTTCGGTATGTTGGCACAGCCCATTAGACACAGGTTTGAGCTCAAAACTGCTGTCAAAACGACATATTTTGCAAGTTTGAAATTAGCCATCATTTCGTCCAATTTTGGGGTTGACCTTCTGGCAACCCCCGCCTAGTTTCCGCGCGCTCTTGAGGGAGCCCGTAGCTCAGTTGGTAGAGCGCCTCACTTTTAATGAGGATGTCCACGGTTCAAGTCCGTGCGGGCTCACCACAACAGTTAAGTCTCTTAACTATTGTGGTTTGCTTTTTAAACCAATGGGATTCGCCAATACAGAGAGTAAGTTTCCGCGAGTGATGCATTTTAGCAACTTTTTCGAAAAATTCGTTTAAATCTATGCAAATAGTGGTATTCTAAGGCTGGTAATACGGAACTAAATCGTGTAGCCAGCGTATATACATTAGATATGGGTTCCCATGTCTTTGTTCAAAGCGCAATTTTGCGCAAAATTAACTTGCGGCAGAAATGCCGCTGTCGGAGGAAAGAATATGAAGCTCAAGCTTCTCACAGCGGCCGCTACAGCCGCATTGATGGCAGTGCCTTCGCTCGCATCCGCAGACGATTCCGGCTGGTATCTTCGCGGTAACGTGGGTTATGGTGCTCATACGGATATTGATCTAACTGGCGATGTTGTTGGTGACGTAGAGAGTACTGGCGATGCTACAGGCTCTTTGGGTCTTGGTTACGAGTTTGGCAATAATTGGCGTTTGGAACTTGATGCAGCTTCACTTTGGACTGACCTTGGTAAAATCAGCAGCCTTCCAAACAGCGCGTCTAAGCTCCGTACAAATACAATGATGTTGAACGCGATTTATGATTTTGACGATTTCGGTCGTTGGGAACCATATATCGGTGCTGGTGTTGGTATGATCCGCGGCAAAACATCGACTGTTGCTCATGACTTCCCGAGTGCGCTACCGATTGCTCCGGGTGTTGTAAATGTCAACACTCCAGCTTGTCCAACAGGTGTTAATTGTGATTTCGTCGACAGCGATAGCGGCCTCGCATGGCAACTTCTTGCCGGTGTTGGTTATAAGGTCACTGAAAAGCTGACTTGGGACACACATTATCGCTATATGAACTCAAACGTCCTCGATTTTGACGGCACTGTAGCGCCTTCACTCGGTACGACGCGTGCAGGCGCATTTAGTATGGAAGATGTTGGTGCTCACAGCGTAATGACCGGTTTCCGTTACAAACTCGGCGCATCTGCACCAGACATGCAAACATGCTGGGATGGTTCTTCCATTCTTGCGTCTGCAACATGTCCGGCTGAACCTGTACCAATGAAAGTTTGCTGGAATGGCGACGAGATCGCAGCTTCTGCAACTTGCCCAGCTCAGCCGCCTGCAATGCAGACTTGTTGGGATGGCAGCGAGATCCTCGCTTCTGCGACTTGCCCAGCACGTCCAACATTTACATGTCCTGATGGTTCACTTGTTTCTGATGAAGCGATATGCCAGATCATCTATCAGCAAAATCTTTGTAAAGAAGAGTTCCGCTCCGAAGTCATCTATTATGAGTTCGATAAAGGTAAATCTGCTGAAACACGCAACACGATTCAGCGCGTTCTAGATACGGGTCAATATTGTAAAGTCGACAACATCCGCGTTGTTGGCCACACAGATACGTCCGGCCCAGCTTCGTACAACTTGGCTTTGTCCAAGCGCCGCGCAGCTGATGCCCGCACAGAGTTCGTGCGTCAGGGTATGGATCCAGCTATCATCACGTCTGAAGGAAAAGGCGAAACTGAACTTGCTGTTCAGACCGGTGACGGCGTAAAACAAAAAGAAAATCGCCGGACAGAAGTTCTGATCCAGCTTTCTGAAGTTGGCACACGCTAGTCTTCTAGAAAATTTTTGAAAATATCGCGGCCCGGTTTCGATCGGGCCGTTTTTTTTTGGTTTTCTGTCCTAAGGGATCCAAGAAATTTGGATTAAATTTGCCTTGCTTGCCATATATTCGGTAGACATTATCATCTGCAGAGATTTGGAGAAGGCCTTGGCACCAGCATTACATTCACTGAAATTGTCTGAAACTGAGCAGGCTCTCGTTGACGGTCTTGATGCGACGCAGGCTCAAACGGTGGATACTTTGCTCGTTTGGTCGCGGCAAAATTCGGGAAGCCGGAACCGCGCGGGTCTGGATGACATGCGGCGTCTGTTGATAGCGCATTTTTCTAAACTTCCGGGCGTTGTGGAAGACGTAGATCTTGCCGTTGGTGAATTTGTTGAAGCAAACGGTTCAAAAAAAGAAGTGGAATACGCACCGGCCGTTCTCGTAACAGTTCGTCCGGAGGCACCGATTCAGTTGGTCCTAACGGGGCATTACGACACCGTATTTCCTCAAGACAGTCATTTCTTGGAGCCTGTCTATCTGGATGACAATACTGTCAATGGACCCGGCACCGCGGATATGAAAGGCGGTCTGCTCGTGATGGCGAATGCGCTGATGGCATTTGAAGCCTATAGTCTTGCTCCAAATATTGGGTACAAGATTTTGATTAGTCCCGACGAAGAAATTGGTTCGCCCGGTTCCGCGCCCTTATTAGCGAAGTTGGGCCGCGAGGCGCATGTTGGGCTGACCTATGAACCCGCATTGGCCGATGGTTCATTGGCGGGCGCACGCAAGGGCAGTGGCAATTTTGCTTTGATTATAAAGGGACGCGCCGCCCACGCGGGGCGAGAGCATCACTTGGGACGCAATGCCATCGCGGCAATGTCAGAGTTCGTCGTTGCCCTTGATGGGCTGAATGGCCAGCGCGAGGGTGTCACCTTCAATATTGCAAAAATCGACGGTGGCGGCGCCCCAAATATCGTTCCGGAATTGGCCGTTGGCCGATATAATGTGCGAATGGTTGAACCGTCAGATATGGAATGGATCGAATCGAAGGTCTCGGAGTTGGTTGACCGCATAAATGCAAAAGACGGCATCACGGCTGAGTTGACTGGAGGCTTCACCCGTCCGCCTAAACCAATGGCCCCCGCGAACGAACAAGTTTTTGATTGGGTCAAGCAAGCGGGGGCGTTATTGGGACAGAATATTCGCTGGGCGCCGAGCGGCGGTGTGTGTGAAGGCAACAATTTGTGGGCGTCAGGTTGCCCAAATGTGGATACGCTGGGAGTTATAGGGGGAGACATTCACTCTGACAGAGAATTTATCAAACTGTCGAGCCTTACGGAACGCGCGAAATTATCCTTGGTTATTCTGATGAAGCTAGCCTCGGGGGAATTTGACGCGCAGGCCGTTAAGAATTTGGCACTGGAAAATATGACGTGTTAGTTGTCCGGCCCATAAGCTCAGATGATCTGACGAAGTTTTCTCGCCTCGCAAAAAAGGCGGGGCCTGGGTTTACATCTTTGGCTGTGAGTGAGGATGTTCTCGCTACGAAACTGGAAAAATCCGTAAAAAGTTTCGGCGGCGAGGACGTCAACTCATCAAAACATCACTACCTATTGGTCATTGAGGATACGGCGTCCGGAGAGATAGTGGGGCTTAGCGGTATTAAGGCTCAGGTCGGTATTGATGACCCCTTTTTCAATTTTCGAATTCTGAATGTGGCTCAAAAGTCTGCGGTAACGAAGCGCCGGTTTGACATGGAAGTCCTGATTCTCGTGAGCGAATATCCCGGCGCAACGGAGGTCGGAACATTATTTGTTCCTGAGGAGATGCGCGGAACTGGGGCAGGGCGTTTGATTTCACAGTCCCGCTACATGTTGATGGCAGCGGCACCAAATCGTTTCTCTGAGCGCGTTATTTCCGAGCTTCGGGGGCACGTAGACGCGGAAGGTTATTCGCCTTTTTGGGAAGCGATTGGACGGAAGTTTTTCCACATGGACTTCGTAGAGGCGGATAATGTAAGCGCGGAGCAAGACAATCAATTTATACTGGACTTGATGCCGAAATATCCGATTTATGCGGCCTTACTCCCGCAGGAGGCGCAAGCGGTTATGGGGCAAACGCATCCCTCTGGCATTGGTGCGCGCCGATATTTAGAGAGTGAAGGATTTCGGTATAACGGCGCGATAGATATCTTCGACGGCGGGCCGTCTTTAAGTGTTCTTCTTACTGATGTTCGGACAATCCGTGAAAGCCAGTTATTTAAAACAGCCGAGACCAGCGATCTGAATAAACAAGGTGTTTTAGCGCTTGTGAGCAATGACCGCGTCTCGGATTTTAGATGTATTTTTGAGCATGTGTTGGTTTCAGGCGAACACATAAAGATGAGCCGAGAGGCCTTGACGTCCCTGCGCCTTGCGCCGGGTGACACAGCACGAGTATGGATTAAACAATGATAAAAAGTCTTTTCATTGATGGTGAATGGCGCGAGGGCCACGGCGCGGCATTCGAAAGCATCGATCCCTCCAATGGTGAACGCGTGTGGCAGGGCCATAGCGCAGATCATGATGACGTTGATGCCGCCTACAAAGCGGCGCGCGGCGCCTTTGATGAATGGTCACGAACGCCGCTGGATAAGCGCATGGCGATCGTGGAAAAATATAAAGCATTGGCCGCTGAGGCCAAATCGTCGATGGGAGAACTCATCGCTCGCGAAACCGGAAAGGTTTTGTGGGACGCCTCAGGTGAGGGCGGTGCACTTGCCGCCAAAGCAGATATATCGCTAACGGCCTATGCCGACCGTACGGGCACGCTCGACCGCGAAACAGACTTTGGCCGCGCCAGTTTGCAACACCGTGCGCACGGCGTAATGGCGGTGCTTGGCCCCTATAATTTCCCAGCCCATTTACCGAATGGCCAGATTTTACCTGCTTTGATCGCCGGAAATACTGTTGTCTTCAAGCCCAGCGAGCAATGCCCTGCTGTTGGGGAGGCGCTGACGAAGCTTTACGCGGATGCTGGCTTTCCTGCGGGCGTGATAAACATGGTTCAAGGGGCGCGGGAGACAGGTGCAGCGGTACTTGAGCATGAAGATCTCGACGGTGTTTTGTTTACAGGGTCCGCTCGAACAGGCGCCTACATACATAAACTCTTCGGAGGACGCCCAGAAATTATTTTGGCGCTGGAAATGGGCGGGAACAACCCGCTCATCGTGTGGGATGCCAGTGATGCGAAGGCGGCGGCCAGCTTGGTCGTTCAATCCGCATTCGTGACATCGGGGCAGAGATGTACCTGTACGCGCCGCTTGATTCTACCCAAAGGACCCGCGGGAGATGCAATTTTGGCCGCAGTTATAAGCATGACGGAACGGCTTACATTGGGCGCTTGGAATGATGCCCAGCCGGCCACAATCGGACCATTGGTGAGCGCGGATATTGCCGGATTTGTTGTCAAAAGCGCGGAAGCCATGACGGATAAGGGGGCCAAGATTTTACGTCCCGCCAAGATTTCTAAACGCGGCGGCGCTTTTGTTGAGCCTGGAATTTATGATGTGAGCGGTTGCGATGTTCCCGACGAAGAGATTTTCGGGCCTGTTTTGCAAGTGATTCGAGCGGAAAGCTGGGATGACGCCATAAAGTTGGCGAATAATACGCGCTTCGGTTTGGCTGCTGGCCTTGTGTCGGATGACGTAAAACTCTGGGATGATTTTAAAGCGCGTATCCGTGCCGGTGTTGTAAACTTTAACCGGCCTACAACCGGGGCTGCAAGCTTCTTGCCTTTTGGCGGACCTGGCGCGTCTGGAAACCACAATCCAGGCGCTTACTATGCGGCTGACTTTTGTGCGTGGCCTATGGCCAGCCAAGTTTCGGACCAACCCAAATATATGGCAATGCAAGGCCTGAAAGATGAATGAGCCCAAGATATTTGCGGCGGAAGCCAACTTTGACGGCTTGATTGGACCGACCCATAATTATGGGGGGCTGTCAGAGGGGAATCTTGCCTCCGCCCGAAACGCAGGGCTGATTGCAAGCCCAAAACAAGCGGCCCTGCAGGGGCTGGAGAAAATGCGGGCGATGCATGATGCGGGCCTTTGGCAAGGCGTTTTACCGCCGCATCAAAGGCCTCATTTACCGACGCTGCGGCGTTGCGGATATTCTGGGACAGACCGGCAAGTCTATGAAGACGTTTGGCGGACTGACCCCGCACTTGCGAAGAACACATTGTCGGCATCAAGCATGTGGTCCGCGAACGCGGCGACCGTCAGCCCATCCGCTGATTGTCGTGACGGACGGTTGCACCTTACGCCGGCCAACCTGACAACAATGCTACATCGATCTATTGAGCACGAACAGACAGGCCGAGCGCTTCGAACGGCCTTCCCATTTGCGAAAGTTCATCAGGCTCTGCCATTGCAAAGTGTTTTTGCGGATGAGGGCGCTGCGAATCATGTTCGTCTTTGCGGTGAACGGGCAGAGGCCGGGGTCGAGCTTTTTGTTTATGGGCGCGATGGACAGGAGTTACAACGCGACGGTTTCCCCGCGCGGCAAACCCTGCAATCTGTGAAAGCTATTGCCCGGTCACACGGCCTTGATGAAAAGAGGGTCGTTTTTGCACGTCAATCGGGCGCTGCAATTGACGCTGGAGCTTTTCATAATGATGTGGTTTGCGTCGGGGCGCTTGAAACGCTATTTTATCACGAACTCGCCTTTTCTGATACTGAAGCGATGAAACGAGACGTTATGACATCGGCGGTAGGGCGGTTTAATCCAAATTTCATAGAAGTTCCGCAAGCTGACGTGCCAATTGAAGACGCTATTAAGGCCTATTTGTTCAATTCAATGTTGGTGAAGTTCCCTCGTGAGGACAGGCTTACGCTTGTCGCGCCGCTTGAAACTCAGGAAACACCTTCGACAAGGGCTTATTGCGAGGCACTCGAAGCCAGCAATGGCCCTATCGGGTCGGTTAAGTATGTGGATGTGAGGCAGTCCATGCGAAACGGCGGCGGGCCTGCGTGTTTGCGGCTCCGCGTAACGCTCACGGAACAGGAGTGGGCGCAAGTCAATCCGGCCATGCGTTTTGATGAGGGGCTGCATCGTCAACTCGCCGATTGGGTTACACGTCATTATCGTGATACGCTCGCGCCGGAAGACTTGAGGGATCCGGTATTAATGGATGAGAGCTTTAATGCTCTGGATGAGTTAACTGAAATCATGAATTTGGGGACGGACTTTTATCCGTTTCAAAGGGGGTAGTACATGGATGAAGATCGGCGGGCCAATGATTGGGATAATTATTGGCAAAACCGGTCATCATGTGGGGGTGACGCAGGCAATGTAGGTGTCGGGATCGAATATGATTCCGATCTCCATACATTTTGGAAAGATGCACTTACGTCTCTCGGGCGTGAGGTTGCAATATTGGACGTCGCGTGCGGAGCGGGGTCTGTGATCCGGCAGGCTAGCGAGTTAGGGTTCACGGATTTATCAGGTGCGGACATATCACAAAACGCCTTAGATGTTTTGAAAACACTTTACCCAAATGTAAAAACCTTTCCATGCTCCGCATCCTCGTTGCCATTTAGCGCGGCAAGCTATGATTTCGTCGGAAGTCAGTTTGGTTTTGAATATGCAGGGGCTTTTGACGCCGCGTCGGAAATTGCAAGAATTCTAAAGCCTGGAGGGCAGTTTTGTGCGGTAAGTCACAAGCAAGGCAGCGCAATTGATGTTGAAGTTGCTGAAAAATACCGGGGCGCGCAGGCCATTTTAGACACAGGATTCATTGCATCGGCGAAGTGCTTGTTTCAGACAGATATGTCTGGATCGACGGATCGTGAATTTGACGCTGCCGCCGCCGATTTTGGACCGCGGCAAGACGCTTTATTGACCCTTGCGCGGCAATCTCCGGGTTTGGCCGCGCATTTATATTCTGGAACTCAGGCGCTTTATGAGAAGAGGAAGAACTACGCGTTGTCTGATATTGAACAGTGGTTGTCCGGAATGGAATCGGAAATCCAAGCCTATGCGGGGCGGATGCAAAGTATGCGTGACGCGGCTCTTGACGAGACGGATATGGAAACGCTGATCGCGTCCCTTGGCTCTTATGGTCTCGTCGATGCAAAGGCCGATTCGCTGGTCTCCGCTAGCCGCGGGGACGTTCTAGGGTGGTCGATCAAAGCGCGAAAAGCTGAACTCGGTGTAACGGCCTAAACACTGCCGTCCTTCGCAAGACGTCCACCCGCGCGCGCATAGTCTTGGGTCCCTGCCGTGTAGACGATGTCCGTGTCTAAAATGTCCGTGACGCCATACACGTCTTCGGATTTAGACATAAATTCGTATATGGGACCAAAGTCTTGTTGGGTCGCCTCGAACAATTCTTCGAATGAATGGATCGCGAAATAGACCTGCTGGAAATCATCGATACGGTAGTCGGTTTGCATCACCCGCTCGAGGTCGAAATGCAGGCGGTTGGGCGATGGGTCTCGAACGCTGAAAACGCTCTCGGTGCGGGATGAGGCAATCCCGGCCCCATATATTTTAACACCGTCTTCTGTTTTCATAAGACCAAATTCCACCGTGTACCAGTAAAGGCGCGCGAGGTTTTTAAGGCAGTCATATTTTAGGGCGCGTAAACCGCCTTTCCCGTAGGCTTCCATATAGTCTGCAAATACGGGCTGGGCGAGGAGTGGGACATGGCCGAAGACGTCGTGAAAAATGTCGGGTTCTTGTATATAATCCATTTGGGCGCGGCTCCGCATGAACCTGCCAGCGGGGAAGCGGCGGTTGGCGAGGTGTTCAAAAAAAATGTCGTCTGGAACCAGATGGGGAACGGCGACAATCTGCCAACCTGTGAGCTTGTATAGGGAGTCGTTAACGCGGTCGAAGTTTGGAATGCCGCCGTCATTCAGATTTAGGCTTTCGAGACCATTGTAAAATTCGGGTACAGCGCGCTTCGCGAGAACCTTCATTTGGCGTCTATACAATGTCTGCCAAACAGCGTGTTCATCCGGGGTATAGGCGTCCCATTTTTGCTCGATCGTGAAGTCCGCAGCGGGTGTTTGGGCGGCCGTCACGGGGTCATTTATCGCCATTATTTATCCTAGTTTGAAAAACAAAAGCATATAATCATAAGTATGAAGGAAGGGTGTGCCTATATATGCCAATTCTTCAAAATTCATGCCTTGTAAGAACGCGCGCGGGTGAGCATACAGAATTTCATTCCACGAGCGTTGAATTGAGCAAGCAGGTCTAATCAAAGACGAGAATAAACAGTCCGAGAGAAAGCTAAACTTAATCTTGCTTTTCCTTCGGCGTCTCTTCTTTTTTGGATTTGTTTCCAAACAACCCGCCAAGAATATTTGTTATGGCTTCTTCCGTCTTGGGTTGTGTGGGTTGGGCATTTTCGCCGTTTTCCGGCTGAGGCGGTGTTGCCGCCGGCTGAGATCCACCAAGGATACCGCCGAGTATGCCGCCAACGGGGCCGCCCACCTTATCAGTCAGCTCTTTTTGGAGTTGTGCTTTAGCCTTTGCGGCAGCGATTTGGCCCAATAGCTCTGTGTCGAGGCCAGCGCTTACACTGCCAAATTCACCTTTGAGCCTTAAAGGGATGCCGAAACTGGCGAGGTCGCTTGCGCTTTTACCCGTGAGGCGAGGACGCAAACTAAAGTCGATATTTTGACCGCCAAGATCAATTTGTCCTGCGCCTTGCGCCGCAACACCAAATCCATCCAGATTGAATTTGCCAATTTTTGCAACGCCGTTTTCTATCGTGAAAAGGCCTGCAATGTCATTGAACTTTGTTGCATAGTTTGAGCCGATCCCTGAGGGAAGTGAGCGCGTTTTGAGAGCTGTGTCTAGACCTGTTAGGAATTGTTGTAGGTCGACTCCTGAGATTTGTCCGTCTTTGACATTGAAGTTGCCGTTACCAGTAAGTGATTTCATGATTTGGGATTGCGTGCTGCCTTGCCCCTCAATGTGTACCCCCGTGGACCCTTTACCTGTCGCGTTGGTGAAACCTGCGATCGCAGATAAAAACGTGTTGGACTGAAGTTCGTTCATTTTCATATCCAAGACGATGCGAGGTTCTGTCTTGGAGGTGTCCAAAACCGCATTTAAATTCCCAAGGCCGCCATACATGTTAAGCTTCGGTACATTCGCTGTAAGAACGCCATCTCTAAGCTTGGCGTCCACATTCGCGGCACCCATGACCATACGGTCGGTGGTAATAGAAGGCGTATTGAGTTTGAAGTCTCCGTTCACGCTGTTGAGCATGGCGAGGTTAAGAGGGTCCTCGCTCCATGGGACTATTTCGCCGGTTGGATTTTGTGCAGCGTAACTTGCCATATAAGGACGAAGGTCGAGCCCTTCCATATCAATTTTGCCCACAATGAAGGGCTTTGATTGCGCCATATCGATAGATAGGCGGCCCGTGCCTTTTAGGTGATCAACCGCAATTTTTGCATCCGCAAAAGTGATGTTTTTCGGGTTGCCGCTGATGGTTCCTGAGATAGAGGCCGCTTCATATATAGAGCCAGCAGGTGTACTTGGGGGCAGCTGCGTGCCTGTGCTGGCGGCCAAGGCGCGCAGGGAGGGGACGTCCGCGGATAATTCGCCCTTCAGGTCAAAACCGTCGGCGACATTTGCAGATCCTTTAAACTGTCCATTGAGCTTACCGCCGGATAGCGCCGCGTCTAGGTCTGAGAGGGTGAGGGCTTTCATTGAACCTGAAACACGCCCCTTTGCAGTGATCGCACCGATGGCGTCCGCATATGGGATTGACGTCCCTGAAGCTGTCTGGAACTGTGCGAGAGAAGATATGGACGTCTCAAATTGACCGTCCACAGAAGGCGTCTTTCCAAGGGTTACAGTGCCATTATAGCCACCTTCTGCTACGCCGCCTTTGGTATCGACAACCAAAGTCGTCAACGAAATTTTGTCGCCGTTCATGTTTAAATCGCCTGATAAGGAACCGCTGCCCAGCGCTTTGGCTTGTGGAATATCCATGTCGAGCGCTTTGATTAACGCCGCGATGGACGCGGTATCTGCATCGAAGCGTCCTTTCGCCGTCACCACATCCCCGTAACTTCCGGTGCCCGTGAAGGCGGCGTTCAAATCCTGCCCGGAAACCTTTGCAGAGATATTACTTGCGGCAAACCCACTGGATTCAGCGCTTAAATCCGCGGTAAGTGCTAGAGTTTTTAAAAGATTAATTCCCTTGATTTGCTGACCGAGCAGTCCCGCCAGTAGGGGGATGTCTGATACATCAAGCTTTACAGAGCCATCAAGCACGGGGTTCTCTGCCATCGTGGCGTCCCCTTTATAGGAGAGGTTCATTAAGTCACCAGAGGCCCCAATCGAGGCATTTTTGGCCGAAAATATTTGGCCATCAAAGCTATACTGACCTGTAATATCGGCTGTTTTGGCGAGCTTCGCGAGGGGAAGATCGGTAGGCAGGTAGGCCGCAAGAGCGGCAATATCAGAAAGCTTGCCGTCAATGTTCAAATCAAACGCGATGTCTTCGCTGGCCAAAAATTGGCCACTTGCGGAGAGCTTTGCAAAATTTGTTTTTAGATCAAAATCAAGCGGGGCGGCTTCGCCGTTCAGGAATTTCCGAGGCGTGTCTAGCGCCATCTTTAATGTAATGGGTTCTCCGTTCAGAATGACATCGCCATCAATTTTTACTTTTTTGGCGAGGCTGGGCAGCGAGAATTTAAGGTTTGCTTCCTTGAGTTCATAAGATGTGCCGTTCGCGGCATCCTTGTATGTGATTTCGCCGTCTTCGATTGCAAACAACCCAATGGCTGGGTCAATTTCGCTATACCGGCCATCGCGCTTAAAGGGGCCGCTTTCGGGCGTCTGGGCGGGCTGTTCGGTTTGTGCGCCCAAAACCCAGTTTGATCGACCATCTGCTGTCTTCTCTAAATTGATTACGGGTCTTTTTAGCGTGAAGGCGCTGATTTCGACGCGCTTGGATAAAAGTGGCAGAAGTTTGACGCGCGCGTTCAGTCCGTCCATGGACGCGAAAACATCACCATCAAATTCAGGCGGGTTGGAAATAACGACGCGGTCTGTTTTCGCTCTTATGGACGGGAAGACGGCGATTTTGACATCACCATCAATTGCCACGTTTCGGCCAAGTTCCTTGCTGAGTTGGGTTTGAATTTTTTCTTTGTAGACGGAGGAGGGCACCAGAGAGGGTACAATTGCAATCGCCCCGATCAGCAAAGCGAGTATGACAAACAGACCAATTAGTAGTTTCCGCACGGAAATCTCCCACAATTAAGACGACGGTATCGTATCCATATAGACGTTAACATGAACGTGCGCAAAACATCACCCGCGTATTTATGGGGTAAATAGCAGTTGGAACCTATTCCTAAGCGCTTCGATTAGTTATAGAGTGGGATATGGGTTATTCACCGTCGGGAGGTTATATGTGTATTCATCATCAACAGGGCATTGAGCATCAGGACGAGCAAACGCGAAGCATGCTGCAGCGCAGGCGCCTCGTTCAAGGCCTGGCTGCCGGCGGGGTCTTGTCTTTAACGCCCGCGATTAGCGGATGTGCAACAAATCCTGAAACAGGCGCGAGCCAGTTTATATTAGTAGGCGACTCACAGCTTAAAGAGATGGCGGCGACAAGCTGGGCTGAGACTAAAAAGACAACCCCGACATCTACAGATCCTCGATATACGAATCGTTTGCGTAATATTGGCGCTCGGATTGCTAAGGGCGCCAACAAAGCCAATGAGTCTTGGGATTATGCAGTCTTTGATACTGATACGAAGAATGCCTTTGTCTTACCGGGCAATCGAGTTGGCTTTTATAAGGGTATGATGGACTTTACGGAGAACGATGATCAGATCGCCGCAATAATGGGCCACGAAGTCGGTCACGTTACAGGGCGCCACGCCGCGGAACGCGTTAGCACGCAGATGGCTGGGCAGGTCGGCGTTGCCGGTCTTTCGTTGCTTGGTAGTTCGCAGATGGCGAAATCTTGCCGTTCCAAGTCGCAAAACCAACAGCAATATAATAGCTGCATGAGTTCAGCGAACCGTAACTCTCAACTTCTTAGTGCCGCTTTAGGGATGGGTTTCACAGTTGGGATTATGCTGCCATATTCCCGTGCTCATGAAAGCCAATCTGATCTTCTCGGTGCTAAATATATGCACAAAGCCGGCTATGACGCTCGCGAGTCAGTTAAGCTTTGGGAAAAAATGGCAGAGGCGAATACGAACAGACAACCAGAATTTATGTCGACGCACCCCGATCCTGCGCGCCGCGCACGTGATTTGCACGACTATATTACCTATCAAGAATCGTTGGGCAGTCAGGGGTGGCAATCGATCAAAATGCCGAGTTAAGTCATAGTTTATAAGCGGGTCCTTTTTGGCGAAAGCCAAGGAGGAGGTAGCCTATATTTCTTTGATAATTTTTTGAAATCGTATCTTGATAGGCGTCTCAGCTTGCTATAGAGACCGTGCCCTATCATACCCGTATGATGTGCCGCCTTAGCTCAGTTGGTTAGAGCGCTGGTTTGTGGAACCAGAGGTCCTCAGTTCAAACCTGAGAGGCGGTACCATTCTCTTCCATCAATAAACACATAATTTACCATAACCGAGATATATCGGTCTCATGGAGGCGTTATGAGTGGGTTGAAACTCGAACAATTGAAAGAAGAAGACGTTCGGGCTTTGCTACGTCATCCGGATCCTGAAAAACGCGCTATGGCTGCGCAGCGTATTTGCCATACGGTTCGTGCCGCTAGGCTCTCGGACGCTGAGCGTAAATTTGCACACAAGTTGCTCGAATTTATGGCGCAAGACGCCGTCGCGATTGTCCGCCGAACACTGTCCGTTACGTTGAAAAACTCTCCCGAATTACCGAGAGATATCGCGCTCAAGATAGCGGCTGATATTGATAATGTCGCGGTGCCCGTTTTAACGTTTTCGCCTGTATTGACAGATGATGATCTTGTAGATGTCTTGCGCTCGAAAGCGGCGGCGAAAATCATTGCCATTGCCCGACGTTCGAAGGTTAGCGGGACTGTCGTTCGTGAAATTGTTCGTTTCGGGGATAGCCGCGCGGTTGCTGAGGTCGCCGCAAATGACGGGGCTATAATTGATGAAGAACTCGCGGGGACGATGCTCGAAGTTTATCACGATGACGATCTGATAAAAGAAGCGTTTATTTCACGGCGTGACTTGCCGGTACGCGTCATGGAAAAGCTAATCACGATGGTGAGCGAAGAGGCTGCCCTGTTGATTAACCGCCGTCATGATGTCCCTGTTTCGATCGCTGTTGACATCGCGACACGGGCACGCGAGCGGGCGACTCTGGATATCGTCGATGTGGATATGAGTGAGCGAGAGATGCAGTATCTTGTGGAGCGGCTCGCGAATGAAGGGCGGCTGATGCCATCATTGTTGATCCGCATGGCGGGTCTAGGCCGGATGCGGTTGCTTAAACATGCCCTCGCAAATATGTCCGGAATCAATCCGGCAAAAGCTGCCTTGATGATCCATGATGGTGGGCCGTTTGGTTTAAAGGCATTGTGTGAACGTGCAGGGCTTTCTCCCGGTCATACCAAACTGATACGTGCGGCCTGTTCAATTTTTCGCGACCTCGAAACGTCGGGAACAGAATATGACCATGCGTTTTTCCAGTCTCTTATGATACAGCGAATGCTCACATTGCCATTCGATATGCCAGAAATAGAACAAGTATGGTTTCTTGAGCGCCTTGATGGTTTGGAGCCTTTGGCAGCCTAAACCGATTGAGTTCATGGCCGCTGTTAATCTGTAAATAAAGCGGTCTCGGCCCTTTATAATAATTGCCCCTTTCAACCCTCACCCCTATATCTGATGTATGAACGAAGTTTCGGATATAAAACCGGCTGGAAATGGCTTTTTGACGGATGATGAGTTGGTCGCCTTGGTGCAGACCTATGATCCGTCAGCCGATGCGGATTTGTTGAAACGCGCCTATCAATATTGCAAAACGGCTCACGGGGAACAAACACGGCACTCTGGCGATCTTTATTACGCGCACCCCGTCGCCGTCGCGGGTATTTTGGCATCGTTGCATATGGATGTAGCGAGTATTTGCACGGCGCTTTTGCATGATGTGCTAGAAGATACGGATACGACATTCGAGCAAATGGCGGCCCAGTTTGGGCAAGAAATTGCCGAACTTGTAGACGGCGTGACTAAGCTCGGAAAAGCCAAGCTGTCGCATCCTGATGCCACACGTGAGCGCCGACAGGCCGAGAATTTTCAAAAATTTGTTCTTGCAATGAGCCGGGATATTCGTGTGTTGCTGGTCAAGCTCTGTGACCGACTACATAATATGCGGACATTGGAGTTTCACCCAAAGCTTGAATCACGCCAACGCATCGCCACGGAGACGCTAGACATTTACGCGCCCCTTGCGCGGCGGATCGGTGTCGACCGTATTTGTTCCGAGCTAGAGGATTTATCCTTTAAGCATCTCCAACCCAGCGTATATGAGACGATTTCAAGCCGTTTGGCCGCATGGCGCGAGGGCCAGGCCAACGCGATTTCACAAATGTCCGTGCTTCTTCGGGATCTGATGGATGAGGAGAAAATTTCGGCAAAGATATATGGCCGTGAAAAGCGCGCCTATGCGATCTGGAGGAAGCTTGACCGGCAAGGCATCACCTTCGAAGACGTTGCAGATATTTATGCATTTCGCATAATCGTCGAGGACGTGGCGATGTGTTACCGTGTACTCGGTGTCCTTCATACGCATTTTCGCTGCGTCCCTGCAAGGTTTCGTGATTTCATTTCCGTACCCAAACCGAACGGCTATCAATCTGTTCATACCACGATTTTAAGCCCCGATAATACCCGCATGGAAATTCAGCTACGCACAGCGAGGATGGAGGACGTCGCGGAGCGGGGCGTTGCAGCCCATTGGGCTTATAAGAACCAATCTTATGCCTATGATCCAGAGAAAGCCAAGGATAGCGGTGGGGATCCTTTAAAGCGCATGCGTCCACTCGTGGAGATGATGGAGCAAAGCGGAGACGCGGATGAGTTCCTCGAACATGCCAAGCTTGAAATGTTCGCTGATCAAGTGTTTACCTTCACGCCAAAGGGAGATCTAATCGCTTTGCCGCGCGGCGCAACGCCGCTGGATTTCGCCTATGCGCTTCATACTAAAATTGGCGACACATGCATTGGTGCGCTTGTGAATAACCGGCAACGCCCGCTGCGTACCGAATTACAAAACCTAGATGTGGTTAAAATCATTCGAGGTGGACAGCCTGAGGCGCAGCCAAATTGGGAAAGCATGGTCGTAACGGGTAAGGCTAAATCGGCTCTACGGCGATTAACTCGCGATGGTGAGGCGCAGGAACTTATTCGTATAGGGGCAATGCTCGCGGAACATGCATTTGTCCGTGAAGATAAAGACTTCAGCGAAAGCTCGATTTCCGACGCGCTTAAACGTTTGTCTTTGAATAAACCTGACGACCTTTACCTTGCATTGGGAGGAGGGACATTATCTGTCAAAGATTTTATGGACGCCGTCTATCCGGGTCGGAAAAACCCCAAGATCGTCGAAGATTATGCGAACCGTGATTTCATCAGTGATGATACCGCTAAACTCTATGTCAAAGGCGACGGCCTTACGGCGGGCGTAAGTCTCCATTTTGCAGATTGTTGCTCACCTATTCCGGGTGACCGTATTGTGGGTATTCAAACAAAAGGACGCGGTATTGTCATACATACCATTGATTGTGAAATGCTCGAGATGTCAGAGGATGCCACGGATGATTGGCTCGACATTGGCTGGCGGCGAACCGCTGAAAATGCGGCATCGACGGGCCGTATTTCGACAACGCTGGAGCACGTCCCCGGTGCTCTCGCGGATGTTACAAAAATCATTGGCGAAGCCGGCGGAAATCTCACGTCTATCAAGACGCTGAAGCGAAGTTCGGCATTCTTTGATATGATTATGGTGGTCGAGGTTAAAGATAATCGGCACCTTTCACAAATAATTGCGGCCATGCGCGCCAGCACCTATGTAGTTGCGGCGCACAGAACCCGCGCTGAAAATGAAGAGTATATTTGATGAGCAATATGACAACGGACGACGTATTGGATGTATTTCGCGAGGCCGGCGCCTTGCTCGAAGGTCACTTTATCTTGTCTTCAGGATTGCGAAGCCCTGTGTTTTTGCAAAAGGCACTTATTTTTAAAAACCCTGTTTTAACTGAAAAACTATGCAAAGCGTTGGCCGAAAAGGTCAGGGCGACTTTGGACGTCCAGCCCGACATTATCGTTGCTCCGGCTATGGGGGGGGTTATCCCGGGATATGAGACAGCGCGTCATATGGGGCTTGAGTCCATTTTTACAGAGCGCGAGAATGGTGAGTTTGCATTGCGTCGCGGGTTTTCATTGGCACCCGGTCAAAAAGTTTTGATGGTCGAAGACATCGTCACCACGGGTTTGTCATCGCGGGAATGTATCAGTAGCATTGAAAGAACGGGTGCAAGAGTTATTGCGGGAGCCTGCATTTTTGATCGCTCTGGCGGGAAAGCTGACATCGGCGTGCCATTAATCAGCCTCGCGGCGCGGCAATTTCCCGCGTTCTCGCCTGATGAATTGCCGGCCGATTTGGCGGCAATGCCAGCCACGAAACCCGGTAGCCGCGGCCTCGCATGACCGATCAGAAGTTCAGGCTGGGGGTCAATATTGACCACATTGCGACAGTTCGCAATGCGCGGGGAGGGACCCATCCTGACCCTGTTGCGGGCGCTTTTGCGGCTATTCAATCTGGCGCCGATGGTATTACCGCGCATTTACGAGAAGATCGCCGTCACATCAATGATGATGATATGGCACGGTTACAGGCGCTGTGTTCCTCCGAAAACATCCCGCTGAATATGGAAATGGCCGCCGTTCCGGAGATGGTTGAAATTGCCAAGCAGATAAAGCCGCGTGCCGTGTGCCTGGTGCCAGAGCGCCGCGAGGAACGAACCACGGAAGGCGGGCTAGACGTTGCTGGTTTGCATAATGTTATCGCGCCTATTGTTCGTGAACTCACGGAGGAGGGCGCGCGCGTGTCATTATTTATCGAAGCATCACCTGCGCAAATACAGGCAGCGGCTGCTTGCGGCGCGCCCGTCATCGAAATCCATACAGGGGCTTATGCCCACGCCGTCGAAGCAGGAGATCGAGCGCTTGCAAGCGCACTTCTGACGAAAATGGCAGATGGCGCGAAACTCGCCGCGTCTTTGGGGCTTGAAGTTCATGCTGGTCACGGCATCACGTTTGAGAACGTTGCGGAAATAGCCGCTATCCCTGAGCTTATGGAACTTAATATTGGCCACTTCTTGATAGGCGAAGCTATTTTCGTTGGTATGGACGCTGTCCTTGTGGAAATGCGGGAACGGATGGACGCCGCACGCGACGATGTGAACGCATGATTTTAGGTATTGGCACGGACCTTTGCGACATTCGCCGCATAGAGCGGTCGATAGGTAAGTTTGGCGATCGCTTTCTCAACCGCATTTTTACGCAGGCCGAGAGGGACTATTGCGAGTCGAAATCGGGAAGAGCCTCTTACTATGCCAAAAGGTTCGCCGGGAAAGAAGCGGCGGCCAAGGCCCTTGGCCGTGAAGATACAGGCGCGCTATCTTGGCACGATGTTGAAATTGTCAACGCGCCGTCCGGTCTTCCGCAAATTACGCTAAGGGGAGGCGCAAAGACTCGGTTGCAAGAGGCGACGCCAGCGGGGCACGGTGCCCGCATACATCTAAGCCTGACCGATGACTTCCCTTATGCCCAAGCATTTGTCATAGTTGAAGCCTTTCCAGAAGTTGATTCGTGATTGACTTTTGACTGACAACCTTTGAAAGCCTTTGGCATGCCTAACATCAAGAATAGCGCACCGGCCGATACGCCCGCCGAGAAATCGTTTCTCGCGAGCGCCAGAGAAACCGTTTCAATGGTTCTTTGGGCGCTGGGAATCGCTCTAATATTACGCACATTTCTTTTCCAACCTTTTCATATCCCTTCGGGGTCGATGGAGCCTAACCTTCTGATTGGTGATTATGTCATCACGTCCAAATATTCCGTGGGTTATGGGAAGTTTGCGGCTGACCCACTTCCTTTTCCTTGGGCGAAAGGGCGCCTTTTCGAACGCGCGCCTCACCGCGGCGACATTATGGTCTTTAAACCTCTCAACAACCCCAATACGTTCATCAAACGGTTGGCGGGACTTCCGGGGGATCAGATCCAAATGAAGAAAGGTGTACTATTGATAAATGGTCAGCCTGTGACTTTGAGAAAAGCGGACAGCGGCGACATTGGCGGAGATATTGACCCCGCCTATGCTTGGCTGGAAACTTTTCCAGAAGGCAAGCCGCATATTATCTATGATAAGACACCGTCCGGCGACCTTGATATGACGTCTGTCTTTATTGTCCCCGCGGGCCATTACTTTTTCTTGGGCGATAACCGTGATGAGTCCGCCGATAGCCGTGTGCCATATACTCAGGGTGGTGCCGGATATGTTCCCGCTGAAAATATCATTGGCCGCGCTGAATTTGTTTTATTATCTGTGACCGCGGAGTTTTCTTTGTTTAAGCCTTGGACTTGGGGCCACATTCGTCGAGATCGCTTCTTTAAGGGTTTGCGATGAATCGAGAACCGCAATCTTTTAGCCAACTTGAAGAACGCGTTGGGTATGTGTTCAAAAATCGCGCTCTATTAATGACCGCGCTTACCCATTCATCTTATGGTGATGGGCGCCGCAAATCGGCAGACAACGAACGACTGGAGTTCCTTGGGGACCGGGTTCTCGGTCTTTTGACGGCTGAAAAACTATACGTTAGCAGTTTGGCACCTGAGGGCTCAATGGCGAGACGCCTGAATGCTCTTGTGCGAAAAGAAACCTGTGCGGATGTGGCAAGGGAGCTCAAAATATCTGATGCGCTTCTCATGTCTAAGTCCGAAGAAAAGCAGGGCGGGCGAGAAAAGACATCTATTCTGGGCGATTCCTGTGAAGCATTGCTAGCCGCCATTTACCTCGACGGCGGTATGACGGCCGCAGCGGCGTTTTACAATCGGCATTGGGGCGAGCGCATATCGGAGGCTTTGACCCGAAGTGACAAAGACCCCAAAACGGAACTACAAGAGAAATCCTCAATTGCGGGATGTGAGCCGCCGGTCTATAATCTGGAAGAACGATCTGGGCCAGATCACCGCCCGGACTTTATTGTCTCCGTTTCTGTTGAAGGACGCGGCATTGGGGTTGGCAAGGGCCGATCAAAGAAAATGGCCGAGAGGCAAGCGGCCTCTAATTTGCTAAAGAACTGGGATAAATGACAATGAGTCAATCACGCTCTGGCTTTGTGGCCATTATAGGTGCGCCAAACGCCGGAAAATCGACCCTCGTAAACGCTCTGGTCGGAGAGAAAGTCTCCATCGTGACGCACAAAGTGCAGACGACACGCTTTCAGATCAGAGGCATAGCAATGTTGGGAGACGCGCAGCTCGTCTTGGTCGATACTCCCGGTATATTTAAGCCAAAAGACAAAGACCGCCTTGCGCGGTCAATGGTGCATGCGGCGTGGACGGGCGTCGATGATGCGGACGCCATCGTGCATGTCGTGGATGCTCCGGCGTTTCACCGCAACAGAGCCGGTGAAGGTGACGCTCAAGACCGGCTATCATCTGAGGACACGGAGCGTGTGCTTTCTGGATTAGCGCTGCGCGGAAACGAAAAAACCTATCTCGCGCTGAACAAGATTGACCAAATTGAGCGAGATAAATTGCTCGAGCTTATTGCCTACTTCAACGAAAAGTCGATTTACGCGGAGGTGTTTTTAATATCCGCTTTGAATATGGACGGGGTCAATGATATTGGGCAAGTCTTGGTCGGCGCAATGCCCGAGGGACCTTATCTCTATCCGCCGGATCAAGCCGCGGACATCCCGCTTCGATTGATGGCGGCAGAGATCACTCGCGAGAAACTTTTCTTGCGGCTCCATGATGAATTACCTTACGCGTCTATGGTGGAAACTGAAAAGTGGACTGAGCAAAAGAATGGCGACATTCGGATCGATCAGGTCATTTACGTTAAAAGACCTTCTCAAAAACCCATCGTTCTCGGCAAAGCTGGCCGCACTATAAAGGATATTGGTGCGCAATCTCGCTATGAAATGCAGGAATGGCTCGGTAAAAAAGTACACCTATTTTTGTTCGTTAAAGTCAGGGAAAAGTGGAGCGATGATCGCGCGCGTTACGTTGAGAGCGGCTTGGAGTTCGATGTCTAGGGATACGAATAGCTTGGCGGAGACGCGGGGCAAATGAACTGGAGCGGGGAAGGGTATATTCTCGCCGCCCGTAAGCACGGTGAAACCTCTGCCATTATTGAAGTTCTAACACGTGATCGAGGTCGTCATATGGGCTTGGTACGTGGCGGCGCAGGCCGCCGGATGCGTCCCGTTTTGCAAGCGGGAAACAAGGTCAAGCTGGAGTGGCAGGCCCGGCTATCAGAACATCTCGGGGCGTTTACGGTTGAAGCCCTTACCTCGCGCGCTGCCGACCTTATGGATGATCGACTATCCCTTGCTGGGCTGAACGCCGTTTGCGCCGTCGCGCGTGAAACCTTACCTGAACGCGAAGTTCACGAAGACGTTTACGATGGCTTTGAGGTTGTGATTGACTACCTTCACGATCCGGATGTGTGGCCCGCCCTATATGTCCGCTGGGAAGTGGGATTGCTTTCGGCTATGGGCTACGGCCTCGATCTATCCACTTGTGCGGCGACGGGCGTATTAGAGAACCTGACGCATGTCTCGCCGCGCTCCGGCCGTGCCGTTTCAGCGGAGGCTGCCGCGCCATATCTGGATAAATTATTCGCCTTACCGCCATTCCTAAAAGGCGGGAATCAGGCGAGCGAAAAAGACGTTCAGGATGGCTTGGATCTTACGGGGTACTTTTTGGAAACCCGCCTTCAATGGGGTGTTAACAGAACGCTTCCAGAAGCCCGCGCGAGGATGATTGAACGTTTGCGGGCCGAGTAGGTCTCTTATCCCCGCTTAATGCTCAAATCACCCTGTTTGTAGCTTTCGGGCACAGCTAACTGTTATACTCGTCCGAATCAAAGAATAGAGAGACATATGTCTGATACGACAACCTTAGAACCTGATATGCCTGACGATAAAGGCGTGATCGAGGAGCACATTGATGATGCGCTTTCATCTCGCTATCTGGCCTATGCATTGTCGACGATTACGCAGCGCGCGCTACCTGATGTGCGCGATGGATTAAAGCCTGTTCACCGGCGTATTTTGTACGCGATGCGACAGCTTAAGCTTAACCCCGAAAATGCTCATAAAAAGTGCGCGCGTATCGTTGGTGATGTTATGGGCCAATATCACCCGCATGGGGATGCCTCAATTTA
The DNA here is from genome assembly GCA_048268905.1 of Maricaulaceae bacterium. Taxonomy (GTDB): domain Bacteria; phylum Pseudomonadota; class Alphaproteobacteria; order Caulobacterales; family Maricaulaceae; genus JACOMS01. The sequence continues at coordinate 379,352 of JBLWUN010000002.1, forward strand.
TGATGCGCTGGTCAAGTTGTCTCAAAGCTTCTCTGCGCGCTACCCCCTTGTGGACGGGCAGGGCAATTTCGGGAATATTGACGGCGATAGTGCCGCCGCGATGCGTTATACCGAAGCGAAAATGACGGCTGCAGGGGTGGCGCTTCTTGCTGGAATTGATGAAGACGCGGTTGATTTCATTCCCACCTACAACGAAGAAGATAAAGAGCCCTCCGTTCTGCCCGCGGGTTTTCCGAACCTTCTTGCAAACGGCTCTACAGGTATCGCCGTTGGTATGGCAACGTCTATACCACCCCACAACGCCGCTGAAATTTGCGATGCGGCGCTACATCTGATTAAAACGCCAAATGCGCGCATTGAAACTTTGATGCAATATGTCAAAGGCCCGGATTTCCCAACGGGCGGCGTTATTATTGAGCCAAAAGACTCTATGCTGGACGCATACCAGACCGGCAAAGGCGGCTTTAAAGTGCGCGCCCGTTGGTCCACCGAGGACATCGGGCGGGGCCAATATCAGATCATTGTTACCGAGATTCCTTTTCAGGTCCAAAAGTCTCGTTTGATTGAAAAGCTTGCCGAACTTATCGAGACAAAGAAAGTACCGTGGTTGGCGGACGTACGCGATGAGTCTGCCGAGGACATTCGCATTGTTCTGGAGCCAAAGAGTAAGAATATTGAGCCGGATTTGCTTATGGAGAGCCTGTTCAAACTCTCCGGCCTCGAAAGCCGCATTTCCCTGAACCTCAATGTGCTCGACTCCACGCGAACGCCGCGCGTGATGAATTTGCGCGAGGTTATTCAAGCATGGCTTGATCATCGGCGCGAAGTGTTACAACGCCGTTCCCGTCAGCGCTTGAGCAAAATCGAAGACCGCCTTGAAGTTCTCGACGGATACATGATCGCGTTCCTCAATCTTGATGAGGTTATCAGAATTATCCGCTTCGAGGACGAACCCAAGAAAGAGCTCATCGCAAGGTTTAACCTTACGGAACGGCAGGCAGACGCCATTTTGAACATGCGTTTGAGAGCTTTGAATAAGCTGCAAGAAATTGAAATCAAATCAGAACATGACGCGCTATCAATTGAAAAGTCAGAAATTGAAGCCCTTTTAGCGTCCGCAGATAGGCAGTGGTCGGCGATTGCCGAAGAGATACGGTCCATTCGTGATATATACGGTGCTAAAACAGCTATCGGAAAGCGCCGCTCCACGTTCGCGGAGGAACCGGAGATTGAAATCGATCTCGCGACCGCCTTTATTACCAAAGAACCCACAACAATTGTATTGTCTGAAAAAGGCTGGATTCGTGCCTTGAAGGGCAAGGTCGACGATATTTCTACGATAAAATTCAAAGAGGGCGACAGCGCAGCCTTTATTGTCCCTGCTGAAACAACCGACAAAATCATCATGTTTGCATCGAATGGCAAGTTTTATACGCTCTCTGCAGATAAGCTGCCTGGCGGGCGTGGCAACGGAGAGCCGATAAGATTGATGGTCGATCTTGAAGATGACCATGTGCCTGTTGGCTTGTTTGTACACGATCCAGAACGGCAGCTTCTAGTTGCCAGCAATGAAGGATACGGTTTCCGCGTCAGTGAAAGCGACATTGTCGCGTCCACCCGCGGAGGCAAGCAAATCCTGAATGTAAAAGGTGCAGCAGAAGCCGTGCGGTGCATTCAAGTCAGAGGAGACCGTGTTGCAACGATTGGCGAGAACCGGAAAATCCTCGTGTTTGAAACGGAGCAAATTCCCATGATGGCGCGCGGTAAAGGTGTACGTCTGCAAAAATACAAAGATGGAGGTCTGGGAGATGTATCATCTTTTGATGCGGAAACAGGGCTGACATATGTGGACAGTTCAGGGCGGACAAACTCCGTCCCAGACTGGAAGCTTCTTGAAGGAAACCGAGCAGGGGCTGGCCGTATGGCACCACGTGGGTTCTCTCGTAAAAATGAATTCGCCCCCGATAAGCGGCTTTAGAACCGCTTAAGCGGCTTCTTTTTCGTTGAGTGTACCCGCGCCGATGACGCAGTTACGGCCTTGCTGTTTGGCGCGGTATAAGGCCTCGTCAGCACGCTTGAAGACATCGCGGAGCTTCTCGCCAGGCCGAACTTCCGCCACACCTGCGCTGGTGGTTATATTCAAGGCCTGACCATCCACATAAATCGGTGTGCCTCCGATAAAGGCGCGTACGCGATCTGCTGCAATAATAGCGGCGTCCTCGCCCGTGTCGGGCATCGCAATCATAAATTCTTCGCCGCCATAGCGGCTGACAATGTCAATCGCCCGCATATTTGTCACAAGGCGTGCGGCGATTTCTTTGAGTATTTCATCGCCCATATCGTGTCCCAAAATGTCATTCACGCGCTTAAAGTGGTCAATATCGAAGACCATGATTGAAAACACATCACCTTGCTCATTCAGGCAATCGAACAAGGGTTTTATTGCGCCGTCGAAGTAGCGCCGATTTCCAAGGCCTGTCAAAGGATCGGCAACCACCATCTCCAAGTTCTCGTTGAAGTTCTCCCGGAGGGCATCTGCGTAAAATTTACGCCGCAGTTGAGTATTAACACGTGCCACCAGCTCTTGCTGTTCAATCGGCCGCATAAGGGTGTCATTGATGCCAAGATCATACGCCCGCACCAATTTAGCCTCGTCGTCAGTGTCTCCAACAACGAGGATCGGAATGTCGCGGCTGGCGTGGTCATAGCGCAACGATGCGCAAATTCGAAGGCCGTCGAATTGATTGGAGACTAAGCTAATGATGATCAGGTCGACGTCTGTTTTTGTGCGGTCAACCGCTTCTTTCGGATCCGCGATAACGGTCACTTCATGGGTGCCTTCTAGCGGTTTGGTTATTTTGGTCGCGCGTGTTTGATTGTCTTCCACCACCAAAATGTGGCCGCGACGCTTGTAAATCTTTTCTAGCATCGGCCGGGAGTTACCAGAAGAGTGACCCGTGTGGCTTAGGAGCTGGTCGGTGACCATTTTTAGGCGCAGCATTGAGCGTACGCGGGCCATAAGGTTGAAATCTTCAATAGGTTTCGTAATAAAGTCGTCTGCGCCAGCCTCTAGTCCGCGAATTCGGTCTTTCGTTTCTTCAAGCGCGGTCACCATGATGACCGGAATGTGGTAAGTTTTCGGATTTTTCTTGAGACGCCTACAGGCTTCGAAGCCATCGATTCCCGGCATCATTGCATCCATGAGGATGAGGTCGATGCGCTCTACATCAGCAATTTCAAGGGCTTCTTCGCCGCTTTTTGCCATGATCGTATCGTAATATTCAGCCGCAAGTTTGACCTCGAGAAGGTGCCGGTTAGGGGCTAGGTCGTCTACGATTAATATGCGCGCGCTCATTCTTCGGCTCTACTTGATGAATTTGCGGATCGTGGACAAAAATGTTGTTATGGCGATAGGTTTGGAAATGTAGTCTGCGCAGCCGCCATCTCTAATTCTCTTTTCGTCGCCGCGCATGGCGAAGGCTGTGACAGCAATAATTGGAATGTCGGCTAACTCTTCGTCGTCCTTGATCCACTTCGTGACCTCGAGCCCTGAAACTTCCGGTAGCTGTATATCCATGAGGATGAGGTCAGGGCGGAATGACTTGGCCATACCGATAGCTTTCAGGCCTTCACGAGCTTGTTGAATTTCGTAGCCGTGCGCGTCCAGAAGATCCGAGAACAGTTTCATGTTTAGTTCATTGTCTTCAACGATGAGAATTTTTTTGGGCATGATTTGTAACATCTGTTCCGTTCACCTATTGTTGTGCTTGTCTGCACAGACCTTTTTATAATGTCTATTTAACACGAATAACCTTAATCAAGGGTATGCAAGGTCTTTAGAATTACTTAAAGAACATAAAAAGAACATTAACGTCTTTCAGGGAGTTGAAAGCTCTAATGCAGACCAAAGAAACAGCTGTAAGTCTCTGTAGGGATTGCGCTTTTGTCGTCAAACCGATGTCTGTATGTCCGCATTGCGGTAGTCGTCGCCAGGTTGGCCATCCTGAGCTGAATGATTTATCTATTGCGCATGTTGATTGCGATGCTTTTTATTGTTCCATAGAAAAACGAGACAATCCTGAAATTGCCGATAGACCGGTTATTGTTGGCGGCGGAACGCGCGGCGTGGTGTCCGCAGCGTGCTACCATGCCCGCGTTTACGGTGTGAAGTCGGCCATGCCAATGTTCAAAGCTTTGAAGGCTTGCCCGAACGCCGTTGTTGTACGTCCAAATATGGAAAAATATAGCCGCGAGGGAAAACGCATTCGCCAAATGATGCTTGATCTCACGCCAATGGTGGAGCCACTATCCATTGACGAGGCTTTTTTGGACCTGACAGGAACGAAACGCCTTCACGGACGTAGTCCTGCGCAAAGCTTAATTCGGTTGCAAAATAACATTCTTAAAGACGTTGGCGTTACGGTTTCTGTGGGGTTGAGTTATAATAAGTTTTTAGCAAAAACGGCGTCAGATCTCGACAAGCCATTTGGTTTTGCTGTGCTTGGCCGCCGAGACGCTGAGGATTTTCTTGCAGATAAACCGGTGAGTTTCATTTTTGGAGTTGGCCCCGCCTTTTCAGGTACTTTGGCACGTGCTGGACTGCATACTATTCGAGACGTAAGAAAACGAAGTGACCGAGATATGTTGGAGCGTTTCGGCGAGGCGGGGCTTCGCCTTGCGCGCCTTGCGCGTGCAGAAGACTTTCGAAAAGTGAGCCCAGGACAAGAGAGAAAGAGCGTCTCGTCAGAGATTACGTTCAATACCGACATATCCGATCTTGAAACGCTAAAAGACAGATTGTGGATGACCTGTGTTAAGACAGCTGATCGCGCCAAAGCGATCGATATCGCAGGGAAGGTTGTCACCCTAAAGCTCAAGACCAACTATTTCGAGAGTTTGAGTCGGCGGCGCACGCAGCCGCAGCCAGTACAGTTGGCGGATAGTATTTACCGAGCCTTGGAGCCTTTGTTGGAAGCCGAAGCCAATGGCCGCAAGTTCAGACTGATCGGCGCCGGAATTTCTGATCTTGCGCCGCCGGTTGGGGATAGTGGAGACCTTTTGGACCCTCAAGCCCTCAAGCGCGGTGTTGCGGAGCGCGCGGCGGATAAAGTTCGCGCGAAGTTCGGAGATGGCGCTGTTGTGAAAGGGCGTTTTCTCAAAGACAAAAACCGGCAAGCTCTAACAAAGAAGGGGCCCGAAGGCCCCTCAAAATCATAGTTTGGTGGCTTAGAACCTAGCTTTAAATCCCACATTGACGGCGTGCGCCTGTGTTTCGGCACTTGAGACAAGCTGCGGTGCGACAAACGGGATGAAGCCTTTATTGTAAACATATTCAGCGCCAACTTCGAGGTAGGGCGAGATAGGGTATTCAAGAGAAACGGCGTGCTGTTGGTTTTCGCCCCAAGATGTGGGTTGTCCACCGATGCCAACGCCGACAAAATCATCCGCGATTTGACCCCAAGAACCTGTCGCAGCAATGGCGAGAGGGCGTCCGTTCACCATCGGCTTAATACGTGCTTGAGCTACCAAAACCTCAAGGTTCTGATCGAAATTCACGTTGTTAATGTCGTTAGTGGGGCCAAGCGGATCGATGATATAGGCCGGATCAATGAAGCCGTCTGCGTCTTGCGGAATGGCGGCACCCCAAGGCTCTAATGTTGTGGTATATTCCAGCATCGCATCGAAAAACTTACTATTGTATTCCGCGAACCCGTTTACGGCGCTGTTGCGGTAGCTAAAGAAATTTGTTGGCGGTGTACCATTTTGAATGCCTTGGAACGTGTGCGCCGTGAAGTTATTGCGATAGATTGTATCGTGAAGATAACCGCCGCCAATCGAGAACGATTTGTCAAGGTTGCGGCCAAATCTGAACTCTTTTTCTGCGTTGAAGGCGTAATTTCCAATGTTGTTTTCCTCGCCAGCGTAAGCGACCCGGAGTTGGCGGCCAGCAGAGAAGGCGGAACCAGTCAACTTAAAGCCATTTTTATAGAAGCCGAGTTCGAGCACAGGTTGATCGGAATGGGCGAGGAAGTAATGCGCCCCTTCATTGTGAGTAAACGCATTATAGCTGTCAAAGTTACCAAAATCGATCGTTTTACGGCCAAAAGCGGCGTAAAATGGGGACCTTTCCAGGTTACCAAAGACGACGAAAGCTTTGCGAAGCTGCATTTCGTCTTGATCTCTCGCGAAATCTGTTTCGGAATATTCCGGCTGCATATAAAAGGTCGTCCAGTCCCCAAATGTGCTTGTAAAGGCGAGGGCAGCGTTGTTGATTGCGAAAACGCCGGCTTCTTTATCGGTAGACGGAGAAAAGAAGGGGAAACGCGACAATATCGGGAACTGGCCCGGGGCATCTGTTCGCTGATACATGAGGCCACCTTTAATCCCGCCGCCCAAATAGAGCGAATTGGGTTGCAATACACCGTTTGCTCTGTTGGCGAGAAGGGTGATAGATTTGCCTGTCAAGTTTTCTTGCCAGTCAAGCATGCGATCAGTGTGTGCGGCGTTGGTTCTGATGCTCACGCCGCCGACATTATAAGCTCGCGAAGCGTCAGCGTGAAAAGCGTTAGCGGCAGACCGACTATATTGAACGCCGCCGGGAGATGACAGGCCGCGAAGTCCGATGTGGTTGGTTGTTGTCGCCACATAAGTCGGTGCCGGTTGGTAGGCGTATCCAGGCGTAGCTTGATATTGAGCCGCTTGCTGAAGCCTTTGCTCTTGCCACGACGATGTGTATTGCGGGTAGGCACCCTGTTGGGCATAAATATACGGCTGATTGGAAATTACAGGAGAACCTGGAAAGGCCCCTCGTAATTTCATGATGTTATGCCCAGCGGCGACAGGCCAAGCGAGAGCTGCAACGCCAGCTGTCGCCAAAAGCGTAAGTTTGATTTTGTTTTTCATGGTATCCTCGCGTAGGTTTAAGCGGAACGAACGTTCTCAACGTCCATCCCGTGTTCGCGAACTTTTCGGTAAAGCGTCGAGCGCCCGATGCCGAGACGGCGGGCTATTTCGGACATGTGTCCGCTATAATTATCAATGGCATACACGATAAGGTCTCGCTCGATTTCTTCGAGTGTCCGTAAATGCCCGTCTTTATCCAGGAAGTGGATCGATGTTGCCTCGGAACTGTCTTGCTTTTCCGATACAAGCGTGTTCATGGAGTGCACAGATGCGGACTTTAGAGTCGGGCTCAATCCCGATATCTGGGGGAAGTCTTGGGGCTGTAATTTTACGCCATCAGATAGAATCATGGCCCGAAAAACCGCATTTTCAAGCTGTCGAACATTGCCCGGCCAATCATATGACTTCAAAAGATCAAGGGTTGGTTGCGTGAGTCCAGAAACGGACAATCTTTCCTGCGCATTGATGCGCTTCATAAAGTGTTCCAACAATAGCGGGATATCTTCACGCCGCTCACGCAGGGCAGGGACTTGAATCGGAAAGACATTCAAACGGTAGTAAAGATCCTCGCGGAATGTTCCGGCTTTAACCGCGTCCGCCAAGTTTCTATTTGTCGCGGAAATGATGCGGACGTCCACTTTTACAGGTCGTTTTGATCCAATTGGATCGGCTTCGCCTTCTTGTAGGACGCGCAAGAGCTTGACTTGCATGTCTAATGGTAGCTCACCAATTTCATCGAGGAAAAGCGTGCCAGTATTTGCTTCTTGGAATTTACCTAAATGTTTGGCGTTGGCACCGGTGAAGGAGCCTTTTTCGTGGCCAAAAAGAATACTTTCCACAAGGTTTTCAGGAATGGCACCGCAGTTGACCGTTATGAAGGGGCGATCCGATCGCTCCGAAGCACCTTGGATGGCGCGAGCGACGACCTCTTTACCGACACCAGATTCGCCGGTGATCAGGATGGGAATATTGGCCCGTGCGCCGCGTTCACCCATGGCGACCACCGAACGCATTGCAGGGGCGTTGCCAACGAGGTCATCAAAGCGAAGTCCGCCCGTGGAGGTTTTCTTAAGACGGGTAACTTCTCCGACGAGATTGTTGATTTCAAGCGCGTTGCGAAGGGAAACGATGATCCGCTCAGGACTCGCAGGCTTAACAATAAAATCCCGTGCGCCGCCTTGCATGGCTTCGACAACAGTATCGATGCTGCCGCGGCCCGTTAGTACAATGATGGGAAGTTCCGGTTTTTTGCTATTTAAATCAGCGAGCACGTCCATGCCGCTGGTGCCGGGCATAATCAAGTCAAGTAGAACAACATGAATCCTATTGCCATCCGCCGCGTGAATCATTTCGAGCGCGCGATCGCCGCTGTCCGCCATGAGTGTTGAAAAGCCACTTTTTTCCACGACAACCTGCATCAAGCGACGCTGTGTGGGATCATCATCGACGATTAGAACCGTTTTACCCATTTTTTACCACCCTTTTGAGGCAAGTTTCGCCCCGTTATGTCGGTTTCATCCGATCACTTATGCGTCGCAATATGGGACATATGTGTAAAAATGCCCTTAATGGCCTGAAGTTTTACAAAATGAACTTTTGAGCCGAACCCCACTTGAGGCCGTGAGGGTGCCATGATAGGCAACAGCAATAAATTTCACGCTCAGAGGAAGAGAAAATGGCGGCTGAACATTCAAATTATGTACATGGCGAGATGCCCGTTGAAGCGCATCGTGGGACATTTAGTGGTTTTATGGCTTTAACGAAGTACGGCGCGGCGTTTTTGGTGGTCACGCTTTTGTTCCCAACGCTTTTCTTTGGAACGTCGCTTGGTTGGCTTCCGGCGCTTGTGACAAGTTTCGTCGTGGGCATCGTTATAGGTGTCGGCCTTCGTTTTAAAGGCGCTTGGTTCGCGAGTATTGGCGGCTTGGCTGTTGTTACTGGACTCTTGTGCGCATTGTTTTCGGCGCTCGGCTAGTCTCTTAAATTTAAGGAATATATTTTGAAAATTGCTGTACTCAAGGATGCGGGCGGCGACGAAGCTCGCGTAGCGGCCACCCCGGACACGGTCAAAAGTTTTGTGAATGCTGGGCATTCAGTAAGTGTCGTAAAAGGGGCTGGGGCGACGGCCGACTTTCCTGACAGCGATTTTAAAGACGTCGGCGCCACCTTGTCAGCCAGCAATGCTGCCGCTGTTAAAGGCGCTGACTTGGTTCTATCCATTACAGGCGGAGACGCGGACCTCGTTGGGAAAATGACTCAGGGCGCTGGTATCACCGGTTTAATGAACCCAACAGACAATCCTGACTATGCCAAAGCCTGCGCTAAAGCAGGCGTTACGGCCTTTGCACTTGAGTATATTCCGCGTATTTCTCGTGCTCAAAGTATGGATGTTTTGTCGTCTCAGTCAAATTTGGCCGGCTACCGTGCTGTTGTTGAGGCAGGCGGTATTTACGGACGTGCATTCCCAATGATGATGACTGCGGCAGGCACCATTGCTCCGTCTAAAGTCTTCATTATGGGGGTCGGCGTCGCAGGTTTGCAGGCCATTGCGACAGCAAGGCGTCTTGGCGCGGTCACCACCGCGACCGATGTAAGGCCTGCGACCAAAGAGCAAGTCGCCTCGCTCGGTGCCAAATTTATCGCCGTTGAGAACGAAGAATTCAAAGCCGCGGAAACAGCCGGCGGGTACGCCAAGCAAATGTCGCCTGAATATCAAAAACTCCAAGCCGAACTCACAGCGGCGCATATTGCGAAGCAGGATATTGTCGTCACGACGGCATTAATCCCTGGGCGGGCGGCCCCTATTCTTGTGACGAAAGATATGATTGCCAGCATGAAGCCGGGCTCAGTTCTTGTAGACCTTGCGGTTGAGCGGGGCGGTAACGTTGAGGGTGCTGAGCCAGGTAAAATTGTTACGACGAAAAACGGCGTCAAGATTGTCGGGCATTTGAACTGGCCGTCCCGAATGGCATCAGATGCGTCCAATATGTTTGCGCGTAATCTAAAGAACTTCCTGCCTTTGGTTACTGCTGAAGACGGATCTTACGCGCCGGACTGGGAAGATGAGATTATACAGGGATGTGCCCTGACGCGGGACGGCGAAGTCGTCCATGAGCGTTTGAAGTAGGTTAGGGGACGGTTATGACAGCAATGCTTATAATGGCTGGCGGCATGGGCGTAAGCCCCGTTGTGTTTCAGCTTACGATTTTTGTACTCGCTATTTTTGTGGGATATTATGTTGTTTGGTCTGTGACGCCAGCGCTTCATACGCCTTTAATGGCGGTGACCAACGCTATTTCTTCCGTCATTATTGTAGGTGCCCTGGTGGCAGTTGCGGCGGGTACTCACGGTGGTTCTAACATCTCGATCGGCGCCGGCACGGCGGCCGTTGCGCTCTGCGCGGTGAATATTTTTGGCGGATTCCTCGTCACCCAGCGCATGCTTGCGATGTATAAGAAGAAGGTGAAGTAGGCGAATATGACGTTATCAGCAAATATAGCCGCTATCCTTTATACTGTATCGGCGGTTCTCTTTATTTTGGCTTTACGAGGCCTATCCTCTCCAGAAACATCTCGCCGTGGTAACACCTATGGTATGATCGGTATCGCGATTTCCATTGTCACCACATTGCTTGTCGCAGGTATGGGGCAAAGCGCTATGCTTTTCACAGCCGGTGGCCTGGCCGTTGGTGGTATCATCGGCGCCTTGATTGCGAAAAAAATTCCGATGACAGATATGCCACAGCTTATCGCAGCGTTCCACTCACTTGTGGGTATGGCGGCCGTGCTTGTAGCGATTGCGGCGTTTTTCTCGCCAGACAGCTTTGGCATCTTGACCGAAGATGGCATTAAGCCTTTCAGCTTACTTGAGCTGTCACTGGGCGCAGCGATTGGCGCGATTACGTTTTCTGGATCTGTAATTGCGTTCGCAAAACTCAATGGCAACATGTCAGGCTCGCCGATTTTGCTACCCGGGCGTCACATTCTCAACCTGGTCTTGGCGCTAAGTACGGCGGCTTTGGTCGGTATGTTGATGAAGTCTGGTGGCTCGGACCCAATACTTTTTTGGATACTGATCGGCGTAACATTCGTGCTCGGTTTCCTTTTGATTATTCCAATTGGCGGCGCGGACATGCCCGTTGTGATCTCGATGCTCAATTCCTACTCAGGATGGGCGGCAGCCGCGCTCGGTTTCACCCTAGGCAATATGGCCTTGATCATCACAGGTGCGCTTGTTGGCTCTTCTGGGGCCATACTCTCCTACATTATGTGTAAAGCTATGAACCGGGGATTCTTGAGTGTTATTCTGGGCGGCTTTGGCGCGGCGGATAGCGGCGCTTCATCTGGTAGCGCAGAGCAACGTCCGTTCAAACGCGGATCTGCGGAAGATGCAGCGTTCATCATGAAAAATGCGTCTAAGGTTATCATTGTTCCGGGTTACGGGTTAGCCGTGGCGCAAGCGCAGCATGCCATACGAGAAATGGCCGATAAACTCAAAGAAGAGGGCGTTGACGTTGTTTACGCTATCCACCCCGTTGCAGGCCGAATGCCGGGTCATATGAATGTTTTGCTTGCTGAAGCGAATGTCCCTTACGATGAGGTGTTCGAGTTAGAGGATATCAACTCTGAGTTTTCGAATGCGGACGTTGCGTTTGTTATCGGCGCGAATGACGTGACCAATCCGGCGGCGAAGACAGATCCGCAAAGCCCGATCTTTGGTATGCCTATTCTCGATGTAGATAAGGCCTCCACAGTGCTCGTCGTCAAGCGGTCTATGTCCTCAGGGTATGCGGGCATCGACAATGACTTGTTTTATGAGGATAAGACGATGATGCTCCTCGCCGACGCCAAGAAGATGGTCGAGGATATTATTAAGTCACTTTAAAATGGCGCGTTTCTTGAAAGTGTTGTTTTCATGAAGCGCTTTTTACTTATCGGGCTCGTTTCGCTCGTCGTACTTTATGCGATTCCGTTGGTGCTCGTTTACGTGTTCCAGCGGAATTTTTTGTATTTTCCCCCCAACGAATATTTGTCACCGTCTGAGGTTGGTCTCAGCGCGGCGCAAGAAGTACGTCTTGAGCGATCTGATAAGGCGCGCGTTACAGGGTGGTGGATAGCTCCGACGAAAGAGGGAGCGCCCGTGATTATGTTTTTTCACGGAAATGGATCGGCTGTTTTCTCAAAACACGCCATATATTCAGATATCGCCGCTCAAGGCTTCGGCGTCTTTGGTGTGGGCTATCCCGGTTACCCAGGGAGTGACGGGCGGCCTTCGCAGGAAGCGATAGTTGAGGCTGCAATTCTTCAATATGATTGGGTGCGCCGGCAAGGCGTGGCGCCAGAGCGTATCGTGTTTTACGGAACATCGCTCGGGTCGGGTGCCGCAGCGCAACTGGCGCTGGAGCGAAGGCCTGCCAAACTGATCTTAGAGGCACCCTTTAACGCAGCCGTAGAAGTGGGGCAGGAGGCCATGCCGGTTTTTCCGGTTCACTTATTGATGAAAGACAAATTTCGCTCTGACGCAGCGCTGGCTCTCTTTGATATGCCCCTGATATGGGTTCACGGAACGGCGGATTCGGTTGTACCTTTTTCGCAAGGCGAAAAGCTATACGCAGCTTATCAAGGGCCAAAAACGAAGCTTACCATTGAGGGCGGAGAGCATACAAATTTGTGGGAATTGGGCGGACGGGAATTTATTCTATCTGAGCTTTCACGCTAGGCGTTGGTCCGAGTCCGAGAAAGGTAATGAGGGCCGGATCCATGCTCGGTGGCAATGTCATTGGTATGTTTTATTTCTGATGTCTGGCGTGAGAAATGCTGGTTTTGCACTGAACCGGCGATTCCGTTTTCGCGATGAGGAAAGCGCGAAATATATGGTGATTTCTTATAAGGATCAAAAAGTATATTCCGTGGGAATATTTGCGGGATGCACCGGAAAGTGGGCAAAGTTTGCCGCTTTGGCGAAATGAAGACGGCCTAGGCTCGATAATTACAATGGTAATCAAAAAAAATGACTTATTATCAAAATCGGGCTTGCAAGTGGGAATTCCCGCAGTTATATCCCCCTCCGTTGCGAGACGCGGTCCCTTCGTCTATCGGTTAGGACGCTAGGTTTTCAACCTGGAAAGAGGGGTTCGATTCCCCTAGGGACTGCCACTCGCTAACGCTCCCCCAAATGCAAAAAACACTTGGCGCGGCGCGCCGACTTGTTTAAGTCGAACCCATGAAACGTCTTTTGATTTTATCACTCGCTTTTTTAAGCGTTACGGCGACGGCGCAAAACGCTCCAGAGCCTATAGATTTTGGCGCTGCCGAACCTCTGACAATTGTGTCTAGCAATGCCACTCATGCATTCTCTGTGGAGATCGCAGATACGGTGACTGAGCAAATGCGTGGCTTGATGTTCCGTGATGAGCTGGGACCAGACAATGGTATGCTATTTGAATTTGAAGCGCCAAAAGTGGCGAGTATTTGGATGAAAAATACAGCTATTCCTCTGGATATTCTGTTTATTCGTGGAAATGGCAAAATTCTTAAAATTCAGCATTCAGCAACGCCTTACTCGCTTCGGAGTAGTTCGTCTGAGGGGGTAGTCGCTGCTGTGCTTGAGCTTCCGGGCGGGCGAACCCAAGAATTGGGTATTGAGGCCGGTGATATTGTCGAGCATGAATTTTTTGGCAATCAAAGCGCAAAATCTGAAGAATAAGCCCTTGCGCTTTTGCCTGTTATGTATAAAAGACGGCTTCCAAGTCGGGGAGTAGCGCAGCCTGGTAGCGCATCTGTTTTGGGAACAGAGGGTCGCAGGTTCGAATCCTGTCTCCCCGACCATTTTCTTTCATATTGATAGACGTATTAGAGCCTAGTAAGGCTTTAATAACGTCTGTCGATGTAGTGTATTCCCAATTGGGAAACACATATGAAACCGCATGCACAAACTATAGATAATCGGGGTGGTTCTTCCGCAAAGCCCTTTAAGCAAGTTGAAGTTGGGCGCATTCTTTCTGTCGGAGCGTCCAAGGTTTTTATCTCCATCAATAAAATGGTGATTCGTAACAATATGCTGCATTTGGCGCAGCTTGGTACAATTTTGAAAATCGCTACGCGCGAATCGATTGTCGTCGGAATGGTGTCCAGCCTTAAGATCGGATCAGTGGACGACGAGGGGATGCATGATGGCTGCTTAGCTCAGCTCGATATCCTTGGTGAGATATCAACCAACGCGACCACCCGGCAAACACGTTTCTTCCGCGGTGTGCGAACATTTCCGGTCCTTAGTGAGCCTGTTTTCAATATGTCTCCGGCGGAACTTGACCTTATTTTTAATCGCGAAAATGAGCCTTGCATTGAGGTCGGGCGTCTCCATCAAGACAAAAATATTATTGCAAAAGTCCGAACTGACGATCTTTTATCTAAGCATTTCGCAATTATTGGTTCAACCGGTTCAGGTAAGTCCTGCACCGTGGCCTTGGTGATGCAGGCTATTTTGAAAGAAAACGGCAACGCGCACGTCGTCTTGTTTGACCCGCATAATGAATATTCGAAGAGTTTCGGAAATATGGCTGAGGTGATTCATAATAACGATTTGGATTTACCGCTCTGGCTTTTCAATTTTGAAGAAACTGTTGAACTTTTGGCCAGCGAGATTGTCGATCAGGCGCGGGAGGAAGAGGAGGTTCTGCACGATACTATTCTCATGGCAAAACGCCTCTATGATAGTGCGAAGGCGCAGGGCGGGATCAGTTCTCAGGTCAAGATTGAGGAACTTGAAGCCGAGCTTAGCCGAAGCGGGTCTCATATCTCGCTTGATTCGCCAGTGCCTTATCGTATCCGTGATGTTCTCAAGATTTTAAATCACGAGATGGGTAAATTAGAAAATACGAGCAATCTGGGTCCGTATAAGAGGCTTTACCGTCGAATCACGACAATGTTGGCGGATCCGCGGTACCAATTTGTGTTTCGCAATCAAGCCTCCACGATGCCAATTGATTCCATCATTGGTAAAATATTCAGGATACCCGTAAATGGTCGCCCGATTTCAATATTGGACTTTTCAGGCATTCCTTCCGAGACCTTGAACGTCGTTGTGTCCGTTGTTAGCCGACTTGCGTTTGATTTGGCGATGTGGAGCGAGCGGCGAATTCCAATTTTGCTAGTTTGTGAAGAGGCTCACCGCTATATCCCCAGCGATCCCAGTTTGGGCTTTAATTCCACCCGTAAATCTATAGCGCGAATCGCGAAAGAGGGGCGGAAGTACGGTGTATCACTCGCAATCATTTCCCAACGGCCTTCCGAGCTCGAACCGTCGACGTTGTCGCAGTGTAGTACAATTTTCTCGATGCGGCTCAGTAATGAAGTCGATCAAAACTTCGTACGTGCGGCCGTCTCAGACGGCGCTGAAGAGCTTTTGGCCTTCCTGCCATCCCTTGGAACCGCGGAGGCGATGATTTTCGGGGAAAGTGTGAATATCCCGATGCGGGTCATCCTAAATACGCTTCCAGAACAATATAGACCTCATAGTTCAAGCGCGAAGTTTACAGATCTTTGGGCGCATGACATTGACGATCCGGAATTTATGACGCGTGTATTTGAAAATTGGCGGTCGCGCGCCGTTTTAACAGACGAGCAGCGACAGCAGCTGCGGCAAAAGTCAGCAGCGACCCGCGAAGCACCGCCCGTACCTGAACGCCGTAGTGGAGAACCACGTAGAGCGTCAGACAAAGGTGTATCAATGACTGACTTGCGGCAGGCGCTCCACACGTCTCAGAACCAGGATAGGCGACAGGGTGTTTCCGACGTCAAGAAAATTTTGAATAACGCTTTCAACCGAGACGGATGATTGTTCGTCTCAGATATTTACATGTTGTCTGAACATGTTTATGCCAAGCGAAATTGGTTTGGAGTTCATTGATGTTAGCCAGAATATATCAGCCCGCACCGAATGCTATGCAATCTGGAAGAGCGGGTAGCGAGCAGTGGGTTCTGGAATTTTCGCATGTGTCTTCACGTGTGATCGATCCGCTTACGGGGACTATGCGCGGTACAGATATGAGGGATCAGTTGGACCTAAAATTTCAAAGTCTCGAAGACGCTGTATCCTACGCTAAAGCCAATAATATCCCGCATCAAGTGATCAAGCCAAAAACGGTTCGCCGCGTTTCTCGGTCTTATTCGGATAATTTTGCGTTCGACCGCAAACACCCCTGGACGCATTAAAACCCTAAGGATCCGTAGCTCAATTGGATAGAGCAGCCGCCTTCTAAGCGGCAGGTTGCAGGTTCGAGCCCTGCCGGGTCTGCCATTTTATTTAAAATGTGCGTCTAAAAAATCTAAAAATGCAGGCCAGTCTTCTTTTACAATCCCGTGTGTGCCGGGGCGCATCCAAAAAGAGATATCGTCATCAGGCGCAAAACCTGTCAGTTTTCGCTCTGTGAGTCCCTCAGAGCCAAACAATTTATAGACAGGCGTGGCGCCCTGGGCTGACCGAAACGCGCCGTTGGGGTCCGACCAAACGTCACGCTTGCTGTTGCCAAGTAGAACCGGGCGCGGCGCGATAAGGGCGAGTAGGTCGTGTTGGTCGATGGGCAAATCATTCTCGTGTCCCGCGAAGGCCGCATAAGTGCCGTTGAACCAGTACGGATAGGTCTCGGTGATGTCTTTTACAGTTTCGCCGTTTTTTTCCTTGGATAGAGAGGCGCCGCCCGTACCGGATTGATGGGAGATAACCCCGTCAATTTGAGGATCCATGGCGGCGGCCAGAAGCGCCGTTTTCCCAAAGCGCGAGTGCCCAAAAGCGATATGTGAGGAAAACTCAGGACTAGCTTTCAATTCGCGGGAGACAAGTGAAAATTGCTTGGCCCAGGCCGCGATAGCACCGGTTCGCGTTTTGGGGTCTTGTTCTGCAAAGAGCGTGTTTAACACCGGCGCCCCCCTTTCTTTACTATCGGGAACAAACTCACTCGGATACATGGCGGCGATCGCGTAGCCTCGGTTCATAATATCTGCGATTGGCGGGGTGACGATGTATCGCCCGAACATATAGGTGAAGACACCCGACATCATGCCGTCGCCGCTGCATGAAAACGTTATATCATCAGGCACTGGAACGTCTGGATTGGGAATGACATCGTTATTCGGGCAGAAATTTTGCATTATGATCAGCGGCACGGGACCGTTCATATTGGCAGGCCGGGCAATGACTATTCCAAATTCACGCCCCGTATCTTGTCCATTGTTTAGAACGGAATATTGCCGCGTTGAGAGAACAGAGGACCCGTCGAAGTGAAGACCATCAATGTCGGCGGCACTAGTTTGCTGGATCGAAATAGAATTGGGAATCTGGCCATACACATATTTTTCGAATTGAGCCAAAATATCTGGTCGTTTGGCTATCCATTCGTCTTTTGAGCTGATGTTTATTGGCGGAGATGCGGCGGGGCCATTGGGCGATGACGGCGCGGTCTGCATCAGAACGCGTGTGGCGGTACAAGAATTCAGCAACAAGAGTAAACCAAGCCCGGAGAGGGCTAGCCAAGTGCGTTTCTTTCGCCAAATTGCTTTTCGCATATAATATGTAGGCCTCTGTTAGAGAGCTGTCGTAAGCGCCCGTTCAACATCTTGCTTAAGGTCGGAAATATCCTCTAGGCCACACCCGAAACGAATGAGAGGGCCCTCAAATTTGGGGCCAAATTTGCGTTTAAGCTGTGGGTCACAATGAATAGCAACGCTTTCGTAGCCGCCATAGGAAAAACCAATACCAAAGAACTCAAGGCTATTGATCAAGTCGATCACGGCCGTTTCGGTGCAAGGTTTTAAAACAACGCCAAACAAACAGGCGCCGCCTGTAAAGTCGCGTTGCCAAATCGCATGGTCGGGATGGGACGGGAGTGCAGGATGTAACACCCGAGAAACCTCGGGACGTGTCTCCAGCCATTGCGCGAGTTCAAGCGCTGACGTCGCTTGAGCTTCGAAACGGGTATAAAGTGAACGGAAGCCGCGAAGAATTTGATATGTGTCGTCCGGTGACGTAGCGATACCCAAATATTTGCGTGTTTCTGCGACTTTATCCGCGATTTTGGATGTGGCGCTGATAACCGCCCCGTACATAATATCACTATGGCCACCTACATATTTTGTCGCCGCGTGGAAGCTGATGTCTGCTCCTAAGGCCAGTGGTTTTAATGAAATACCGCAAGACCATGTATTGTCGATAATGGTCACAACGCCGGCTTCTCTGGCCACATTGGTGATCGCGGGAATATCTTGGAGTTCGAATGTTAAAGAGCCCGGACTTTCCATGAGGATGACAGATGTGTTCTTCTTGATCAAAGCGTCGATACCGCCAGCCATTCGCGGATCATAAAGTTCAGTTTCAATGCCTAGCTGAGGTAAGAAATTGGTACAGAATGTCCGGGTGGGGCCGTAGATGGAATCTGGTAAAAGTAAATGGTCGCCAGCCTTAACTTGCGATAAAATTGCAAGCGTCCCCGCGCCGTGACCAGACGGAGCGAGAGACGTGCCTGCGCCGCCCTCAAGTGCGTTAAATGCCTCGCAAAGCGCATCGTGGACATCGGAGCCGTGCCGCCCATATGTTCGAATATCGGAGCGGTAGAGGTCTTCCGCGCGGTCAAATAAAAGAGTGGAGGCTCTTGAAATATTGGGATTAACAGCCGTTGCTAATCCCGGTTTGGGACGTCCAATATGGGCAAACTTCGTTTTAGGTGTCATTTTACTTGTCCAAGCTAATGGGGGCATTGCTGGCGCCCCATTCTGTCCATGAGCCATCATAAATGCTGACGTCTTTTGCCCCAATCAAGTAAAGGGCAAGTCCAATTCCGGCCGCGGTCACACCGGATCCGCATGTGGTGACGATAGGCTTTGATACATCGGCTTCAGCGGTCTCTGCTAATGCCTTGATTTCTTCGGGGGATTTATAGGTACCATCTTCATTTATGACGCTGCCAAAAGGAAAAGTCTTGCTTCCGGGGATATGACCAGAGCGCAGACCCGCGCGTGGTTCTGGTGTTGTCCCGAAAAACCGCCCCGTTGGTCTTGCATCTAGAATTTGTAAATTGGAACCAAGTTGAGATATCAATTCAGATTGGGACGTCACGCCTGAGAGTGGGGAACGTGCGGTATATTGTGACCGAGATTCAGGCGCGCTGTAGGTGTTCACCGTTGGGTGCCCGTCTCTGATCCAAGCCGGTAAGCCTCCGTCGAGAACCGTCACATTTTCGTGTCCAAATGCCCGAAACGTCCACCAGACGCGCGGGGAGGTACGTGTCCCGTGACGGTCATAAATAACGACCATATCTTCATTCTTGATACCCATGGTTGATATCGCGTCCGCGAAAACGAGGGGAGACGGCATCATATGTTTCATAGATGATGATAGGTCGGCGATGACATCGATGTCGAAATATTGGGAGCCGGGAATAAATGTGTTCGGTAAGGGATCACTCTCGCCCGGCATAACCCACGTGCCGTCCAGAATTTTTACATCTGGACGATCTATGTTGATGGCAAGCCAATCTGTCGTCGTGAGTGGATTTAAAGAAGCCATGAAGGAACGGGGAGCCCTTTCTCGCGAAGGAAAACAGGATTGTAAATTTTTGACTGGTAACGTTGACCAAAGTCACACAGAATCGTGACAATCGTGTGTCCCGGCCCCATTTCGCGCGCCATATGTATGGCTCCTGCGACATTGACACCAGACGATCCCCCGAGGCAAATACCTTCCAGTTGGTTCAAACCAAAAATAACTTCGAGCGCTTCTTTGTCGGAAATGCGGTAAGCCTTGTCAACGATGACGCCTTTGAGGTTTTCTGTAATGCGACCTTGTCCGATTCCCTCGGTCACAGAGCCTCCCTCCGTTTCGAGCACGCCGTCTTTGTAATAGCTATACATTTTGGAACCGAAAGGGTCGGCCACACCAATTTGAATATTTGGATTGCGAGCTTTAAGGGCAAGTGAAATCCCCGCCAGTGTACCGCCGGAGCCGACGGCGCAAACAAATCCATCCACCTTGCCATCTGTTTGTTCAAAGATTTCCGGGCCGGTTGTCTTGATGTGCGCATCGCGGTTGGCGGTATTATCAAATTGATTCGCCCATATTGCACCGTTGGGTTCTTTTTGCGAAAGTTCCCTAGCAAGGCGTTCGGAGGCATGCACATAATTACCGGGATTCGAATAGGGCACTGCATCGACCTCAATCAACTCAGCGCCGAGGAGCTTGACAGCGTCCTTTTTCTCCTGGCTTTGTGTGCGCGGCATAATAATTTTGCACCGGTAACCGAGCGCGCTACAGACCATAGCCAAACCAATGCCTGTATTGCCCGCAGTCCCTTCAACGACGATCCCGCCGGGGCGTAGAGCGCCAGAATTTTCTGCGTCGCGGATAATGCTCAGCGCCGCTCGGTCTTTCACAGACTGACCGGGATTCAAAAATTCAGCCTTACCGTAAATTTCGCATCCAGTGAGTTTGGAGGCTTCGTTGAGGCGGATTAGGGGTGTGTTGCCGATCAGGTCTAGCACAGATTTTGCTACCATACAGGTCTCCTTCTTGAACGACTATAATACTCGAGAATACAGGTTCAAGCTTCAATACAATGTGACATGATGTGACGCATGTTGATGTAAAAATCTATGTTTTTAATGTCGCCATGTGATAGGGACATACTAATTTTTTCAAGAGTGCGAACATGACGACACCAAATGCAACAATTGCCCTAAAGTCTCCTGGCGGGAAAACATATACTATCGCAAATGATACAACGTTGACCATTCTCGCGGGGCCTTGCGCAATGGAAAGCCGAGATCATGCTTTGATGACGGCAGAGCGCCTCAAAGGGATTTGCGAGCGAGTCGGATTTAATCTTATTTATAAGTCGTCTTATGACAAGGCGAACCGGACCAGTATTCATTCCCCGCGCGGGGTCGGAATTGAGGCTGCCTTGCCGATTTTCCAATCGATACAGTCCGAACTCGGTTTGCCTTGTGTGACGGATATTCACACGGCTGAGCAAGCCGCGATCGCCGGTGAAGTGGTAGATGTCCTTCAGATCCCGGCATTTTTGTGTCGTCAAACTGATTTACTCGTGGCTGCGGCAAAGACTGGCCGTGTCATTAACGTAAAAAAAGGTCAGTTTCTCGCGCCGTGGGACATGAAAAATGTTCTGGCGAAAGTTTGTGAAGCGGGCAATCCAAATGTGATGGCGTGCGAGCGTGGTGCGAGCTTTGGTTATAATACATTGGTCACAGATTTCCGCGGGCTGCCAATTATGAAAAGTTTCGGATCTCCGGTTGTCTTCGATGCGACCCACTCTGTGCAGCAACCCGGGGGGCAAGGCGGAACGAGCGGGGGGCAACGTGAGTTTGTACCGACGCTCGCGCGCGCGGCTGCCGCGATTGGCGTCGCAGCGATCTTTATGGAGACACATCCTGATCCAGACAATGCGCCGTCCGATGGCCCGAACATGATCCCGATGGATCAGTTCGAGGCGTTGTTAACAGATATAAAACGCTTCGACGATTTGTCTAAAAGTACCTAACGTATTTTCTTCACTGGCGTTACGGGGCTTTCGATAATCTCGATGACATCTAAGTCGTCGAGTTTCTCGGCGCGCTCAGGCAGTCTTCCGCTCGAAATGACGGCGGCGACGCGTTTGGCGGCGTTGACACGTAGGTCTTCAAAAAAGATATTCGATGGGAGCGTTCTGAATTTGCCGCCAAACTTGAGCGGACGGCGAAGCGAGGGACTTTTGGGGCGGTCAATGTAAAGGATATTATCCTGACATTGGGCGCCTGTTTGCTTTGCAAGGGGGGCTGGCATCATTTTCGGGTCGAGACCTTCTGCCGCAAGACCGCCAAGGTGAAGTCGTCTTGGTGCATAATCCGACGTTCTGTTCCAGAGCAAGGGATTGGTGCACAAAAGTGGGCGCCCATCGACGATTCTGTAATCGTCACCATCATAAACAGTCAAACGCGTGACAAACCGGCGGGCAATGACGTCATCGTCTGGCATGAATGCACCAAATGCAACAACGCACTGAGTGTCGGTTTCTGTTTCGCACGGCGTAAGATTGGATAAGGCACCATCAAATTTATCCAGCGGCAGCGGGTGGTCGATTATATATGCCGCCGCGAGACGCTTTTTCAAGTCGCCTTGGAAGTAATCTGCGAGCAGACGTTCGGCATGACTCGCCCCTTGTCCGTGACCTGCGATGATGATGGGGCGTTCCGGCGGCGAGTGTTTCAGAAAGAATTCAAAGGCCCGTTTCACATCTTGATAGGCAAAATCTTGCGCGCGCCGGGCATCCTCACGGGTGGTCATAAATGTATAGAATGATGCTTGGCGGTAATGTGGTGCAAAAAGACGGCCAGCGGTCCCGTAAGGCGCTACGTAATTTGGACGAATGATTCTCTGCAGCTTTAGGCGTCGGCGGTTGTCATCCGTTGGAAGGTTCCAATGTTCGCCCCCTCGGTAAACGCTGGGAACGATCACAAAGGCATCGCCAGATGAAGGGGCTTCGTATGGGTCTGCCGAAAGATCGGGCAGGGCAATCCAGCTATCGACGAGGTTATAGTCGGGTGCAGCTGGCTTTTGATAGGTTTGGAAAGGCTCGCCAGGGTCTTGGAGTGATTGGAAAATATCGTCTCTGTAAAAATAGGCCAAAGCCGCCAGGCAAAGCAAAAAGCCTAGAACTACGAGAAGCAATGTTGATTTTACTGAGTATCGCCTCATTTTCATCATACCAATGTCTAAAATATATTTGTATAGGCATAGTAATTATATGCGGATTGTATAGCCATCTCCGCCATAATGTCCCACTTTTAATGGAAATCCGACATGTCGCAACACCCCGAAAATGAAGACGCCGCCAAAGAAGAGCACAAAGGTGGGTTTTTCAGAAGCTTCCGGAATAATTTCTTTACGGGTATTATTATCGCCTTGCCGATTGCGGTCACAATATGGCTTTTGACGTGGTTTGTGCGCCTCGTTGACGGACGCGTCTTGAGCGTTGTTCCGCCTGTCTGGAATCCAAACATTTGGATAAAGGAGACCACAGGTCTAAGCATCCCAGGTATCGGCTTGGTGATGGCTGTCGTTGCGCTTTGGATGTTAGGTCTGCTCGCATCAAATTTCATCGGAACGTCAATTCTGCGTTTCGGCGAACGGATATTGGCCCGCGTGCCTCTCGTGAGCAATATCTATAACGCCCTGAAGCAAATCGTGACGACTGTCGCCTTGCAAAAAGACAGAGCGTTTAAAGATGTGTGTCTTATTGAGTATCCGCGTCCGGGGCTTTGGGCGATTGGATTTGTCACGTCGAGCTTGAAGGGCGCACCGCTTGAGCATCTGAGCGCAGACCATGTTTGTGTCTTTGTGCCTACCACGCCAAACCCCACCTCGGGTTTTTTGCTGTTTGCCAAACGTTCAGAAATAAAAATTTTGGACATGACGCCGGAAGAGGGGGCAAAAATGATTATTTCTGGGGGTATGGTTGCGTCGAATGAGGATATTGAAGTTGCTGAGGCGTCCAAGAAGAAAAATAACCGTTGACTTTGACGTTTGTCGTAATTATTGATAAACGATAACAAAGGAGACGTTTATGAAAAATATATTTAAAGTTACCGCTACATTTTTGATGGCGGGGATATGTTTATCCGGGGTGAGTGCCAGCGCCCACGGAACCGACGATCATGGAACTGATGACCATGGTGATAAAATGACGCAAACATTCGATTATAAAAATTTCGACCAGATCAATGTGGGCGGCGTTTTTGAAGTGGATGTGTCTGTTGGAGCCGCTTTCGCGATTACAATTTCAGGGTCTGAAAAGGATATGGAAGATCTCGATGTCTATGAAAAGGACGGGGTTCTTTACCTCAAGACCGAGAAAAATAATCGCTCAAAAAAGAATAACAATAGAGAAGAGGTTAATGTCCGCGTGTCGCTCCCGTCACTGAGCGCTTTGAAGGTTTCGGGTGTAGCTTCGGGCGATATTACAGGCGTTGACGCGGATGACTTCGATCTTAGAGTCTCAGGTGTAGCTGAAGTGGAAATTGAGGGGCGTTGTAATTCTTTAAAGGCCCGTGTGAGCGGTGTCGGCGAACTTGATGCGCGTAATTTCAAATGCAAATCTGCTGACGTGGCTTTGACGGGCGTTGGCGAAATGTCCGTTTTTGCTTCAGAAAGCGTTGATGTAACGGCATCTGGTGTCGGTAGTGTTGATGTTTACGGAAAACCTAAAAAAGTGAGTAAAAGCAAAGCCTTATTCTCTGAAATTAACATCAAATAGAGCTTATGTTACGGGCGTAAATCCCTAACTCTTGATTTTAAATATACCAATGGTTCTTCGAACCATTGGTTTTTTTGTATCCAAACATTGTTGCGCCACGAGGGATGCGGGAGCGGCAGAAACTCTGGCGTATATGTCTGCCAATGTCTTACGGTCTCCGTCAGGTTCTTTTGCCGCCGTTTTCCAAGCACATGTTTTTGCGCGTATTGCCCCACAAGCAATGTGAGTTCCACATTCGCAAACAGCGGATCTATTTTCTCCTGCCAAAGGGGGGCGCATTCTTTTCTGGGAGGATGGTCGCCGCCTTTTTCATCCAGCCCCGGAAAACAAAACCCCATCGGCGTGATGGCAAAAAAGTCTTCATCATAGAATTGCTGACGAGATACCCCCAGCCAGTCTCTTAAGCGGTCTCCACTAGGATCATCAAACGGGATACCGCTGTTATGAACCCGCTTACCAGGCGCTTGACCGATTATACGGATCCGCGAATGAGTTGTCCCGCGAATGATCGGGCGAGGCATATGCGGCAAAGAGTTCTTGGCGGTCCGGCAAACGGTGCAGGATCTTATTTCCTTAAACACGGTATCAAGAGTATGTGTCATGGTGAATTTATGACGCGATTAGTCCATATTTGAAATGATTTTCGTAAGAATGGGTTCTAAGACGTGACCTAAGCATGGAGAATACTATGAGCGCTTCGTTCTATACCGATTTGAAACATGAACTGCAGTCCATAGAGGCTGACGGTCTTTATAAACGAGAGCGCTTGATTACAAGTAAGCAGGCCGCGGATATTGTCGTCACGCAAGATGGTAAGGCGCGCGATGTCGTGAACTTTTGCGCAAATAACTATCTCGGCCTCGCTGACCGACCAGAGCTTATAGACGCCGGCCGCAATGCGCTTTCCGAGCACGGTTTTGGCATGGCGTCTGTTCGCTTCATATGCGGAACACAGGCGCAGCACAGGGAGTTGGAGACGGCTATCGCCGATTGGCTGGGTTATGAAGACAGTATTCTGTATGCCGCGTGTTTTGATGCTAATGGCGGCGTTTTTGAACCTTTATTAGGGCCAGAGGACGCAATTATATCCGATTCACTTAATCATGCGTCGATCATCGATGGCGTGCGGCTCTGTAAAGCGAAACGCTACCGGTATGCGAACTCTGATATGATGGATCTGGAAGTGCAGCTTCAGCGGGCAAGGGCTGACGGCGCGCGGCATATTCTGATTGCAACTGACGGCGTTTTTTCAATGGACGGCTTCATCGCGAAACTGGACGAAATCTGCGATCTCGCGGATAAGTATGATGCACTGACTATGGTAGATGATTGCCATGCAACGGGTTTTCTTGGCGATGGGGGCCGGGGCTCGGCTGGCTATCGCGGCGTAGAAGGCCGTATCGATATTTTAACCGGAACGCTTGGTAAAGCTCTGGGCGGCGCAATGGGCGGGTTTACGTGCGCTAAACAGCCTGTGATTGATATGCTGCGTCAACGGTCTCGTCCTTACCTATTTTCAAACTCGCTTGCCCCATCGCTCGTGGGGGCCAGTCTCAAGGCCATTGAGATGGCGAAAAATGGCGATGATCTCCGCGGAAAATTATTCGCAAATGCCGAGCGCTTTCGTAGCGGGATGACCGCCGCAGGTTTCGATATTCTCCCCGGCGAACATCCAATTATTCCCGTAATGCTAGGCGACGCAGCCCTCGCTCAAGAGATGGCGACAAGGTTACTGGATGAAGGTATTTATGTTATCGGCTTTTTCTTTCCGGTTGTCCCGAAAGGGAAGGCTAGAATTCGGACACAAATGAGCGCCGGGCATAGTTTTGAACATATTGATAAAGCCGTTGCCGCCTTTACAAAGGTCGGACGCGAGCTTGGAGTGATTTCATGACCGATAGGTCCATACCAAAAACAATGAAGGCGCTTGTAAAAGCGAAGGCCGAGAAGGGATTGTGGCTGCAAGAGGTACCTGTGCCGTCGATTGACCCGGACGAAGTCCTGATAAAGATCGAGCGCACCGCCATTTGCGGTACCGACATGCATATCTATAAGTGGGATGATTGGGCCGCAAACCATGTCCCGGTTCCCATGGTTGTGGGGCATGAGTACGGCGGATATGTTGCGGCGGTTGGATCTGGCGTTCGCCGCGTAAAAGTAGGACAGAAAGTGACGGGCGAGGGGCATGTGGTAGGCAACAGGTCGCGCAATGCACGGGCGGGCCGCTTTCACCTCGATCCAGATACGAAGGGAATCGGTGTCAATCTACCGGGTGCGTTCGCCCAATATCTCGCGTTGCCGGAATTTAACGTGATTCCCTTAGCGGAAGATTTTCCCCTAGATATTGCCGCAATTATGGATCCACTTGGTAACGCCGTGCATACGGCGCTAGCATTTGACCTCGTTGGGGAAGATGTGATGATTACGGGCGCGGGTCCCATCGGTATCATGGCGGCGGCCGTGGCGCGACGCTCCGGCGCGCGCAGAATTATGCTCACGGATGTCAATGATTGGCGTCTGGATTTTGCCAAGACCATTACGCCTGATATTAGAACGGTCAATGTCACGAAAGAGCATCCGCGCGATGTCATGAACGAGATGGGTTTGGCGGAAGGTTTTGATGTGGGGATGGAAATGAGCGGTCAACAAACCGCTTTTGACGGTATGCTCGATTTGATGATTATGGGGGGTAATATCGCGATGCTGGGTTTACCGGCAAAGCCATTCCCTGTGGATCTCGGTAAACTTGTCGGCAAGGCGCTGACCTTACGGGGGATATACGGCCGGCAAATGTATGAGACGTGGTACAAAATGATCGCACTTATCGACGGCGGTATGGATATGTCGCCAATGATAACCCATCATTTCGCCGCGAGCGATTTTCAATCCGCTTTTGACCTTATGGAAACAGGTAAGAGCGGCAAAGTTATTTTAGATTGGTCTAAAATCTAGTGACGTCGAATGCCGAATATGTTCCCTTGACGGGTTACGAGCGGTTGAGTGAGATTGAGATGGTGGCAAGGGCGAAAGACGTTCTTGCGAGTTTGTCAAAAAGACGAACAATCAGAGATTTTTCTCCCGACGCCGTTCCGCGGGACATTATCGAGACGTGCATCCGCGCTGCAGGAACGGCGCCGAGCGGGGCCAATCATCAACCTTGGCATTTCGTTGCGATTTCCGATCCCAAAATCAAACGCCAAATCAGGTTGGCCGCTGAGCAAGAGGAGCGGGCATTTTACAATGGAAAGGCGTCCGAGGAATGGCTTGAGGCGCTCCGTCCTTTGGGGACTGATGCAGAGAAACCGTTTCTGGAAGTGGCCCCGTGGTTGATTGCGGTCTTCGCGCAGAGGCGGGGCGGGGCTTTAGCCGCCGAAAATCATAAGAATTACTATGTTACCGAATCTGTGGGGCTGGCGACCGGTCTATTGATCACTGCTTTGCATTCTGCCGGTCTTGGAACATTAACCCACACGCCGGCGCCTATGGGGTTTCTATCTGATATTTGCCGGCGTCCCGAAACGGAAAAGCCTTTTGTGCTTCTTGTGGTTGGCTACCCGGCGAACGGCGCAAAGGTGCCCGCCCATGCGCTAATCAAGAAAAGCCTTGAAGATATCAGTACGTTTCTCGTTTGAGCCTGTGTACGCGGTTTATTTGGGTGCCGCGTAAACAACCTTGCCATCGACGATCGTCATGGCAACATTGGCTGTCAGGATATCTTCTGGGGCCGCGGTCATGATGTCGGTATTAAACACGGAGAAGTCGGCGGCTTTACCCACTTCAATTGACCCGAGTTTGTCCTCTTCAAACGCCGCATAGGCAGGCCAAATTGTGAACATTTTGAGGGCTTCCTGCCGCGTTACTTTTTCCTCAGGGTACCAATTTTCGTCGTTATACCCGTCCAGAGATTTACGGGTTACGGCGGCGTAAAACTCAATGCGAGGATCACCGACTTCAACGGGCGCATCTGAACCACCTGCAATGATGCTTCCGCTATCAATAAGGCTGCGCCACGCATATCCGCCCTTGAGGCGTTCAGGTCCAATGCGGTCAACAGCAAAATACAAGTCACCAATGGCGTGAGACGGTTGCATGGAGGGTATAACACCCAGCGCTTGAAAGCGTTTAATATCGTCGAGTGTCAAAATTTGAGCATGCTCAACCCGCCATCTGGGTTCAGCGATCGCGCGTTCCGCTGGTGGGACCATTTTGAACGCTTCTTCGTACCAATCGAGTAGCAGTTGGTTTGCGCGGTCGCCAATGGCGTGTGTATTGACTTGCACACCTTTTTTCAGGGCCTCAGTCAGGATCGGCATAATGCGTTCTTTGGTGATCAAAAGAAGGCCCATATTTCCTGGATCGTCATCGTATGGTGCGAGAAGCGCCGCGCCGCGCGAACCGAGCGCACCGTCCGAGTAGAGCTTAATCGCGCGGGCCGATATATGATTGCTAGGTTCAAATCCCGTGATCACTGAAATTTCGTCTACGCGGGAGACATCTGGCGAATTGTAAACGCGAAGGCCGAGATCTCCGGATTTTTCGAGGTCCTTGAGAACTGGAAGGCTATCGGTATCGACGGACATTGAATGAATATTTGTCCAGCCACGGCTTGTGTAAACGTCAGAGGCTCGAATGAACGCCTCCTTCCGGAGTTCTGGGGTCAGTTTGGGGAAAAGTGAGTCCACAAGGGACATCGCATTGTCAATTAGCATGCCTGTGGGTTCGCCGTTCGCGTCTTTCAGGATATCTCCGCCAAACGGAACTTCTGTATCTTTCGTAATGCCTGCCGCTTCTAAGGCGGCTGAGTTTATGACCATGGCGTGACCATCGGCGCGTGACAGCATAACGATTTGGTGTGGCGCAATGGCGTCCAGGTCGGCGCGGGTCGGGAAGCGTTTTTCTGGCCAATGCGTTTCAATCCATCCTGCGCCGTAGATTGTCTCTCCCTCGGGAGCGCTTTCAATGGCAGATTTCAAGCGAGCCTGCATTTCGGGCAAAGACAGCGCGCCAGTCATGTCAAGGGTCATTTCGCGCAGACCGATCCCCAATAGGTGACCGTGTGCATCTGTGAGCCCCGGATAAAGCGCTTTGCCATCTAAATTTATATTTGAGGCGTTTTCCGGTGCATTGTCGCTGCACCAGCCCTCGGACACGACTTCGAAGGCCACATTGCTAATTATGCCGTCAGTTACCGCGATTGCCGTAGCCTTCGGCGCGTCATCAACGGCGGTATAAATTGGCCCTCCGGTAATGCACCAGCTATCGTCGTCTGTTTCCACGGAAGCTGATTTTGCATTTTCCAGCGATGGTTGACACGCGGTAAGGGCCGCAGCCGCCACGCTGGCGAGAAGTATTTTAAAATGTGTCATGTTTGTCCCCAAATTTTTGGGGAGAATTAACTTTTGCGGCTAAAAGGTCAATGGCAATGATGCAGGAGGCTATCCTGCGGCCTGGTAAATGGCCTTATAGGGAGCATTTTTGCGATCAAGGTCCAAAACACGGTCGAAGGCTTCGAGGAGCCCAGAAAGTTTAATAGGTTTTGCCAGAGATTCGTCCATCCCGATATTTTTACAAAGCCTAAGCTGCTGATATTGCGGGTCGGCTGTCAGTGCAATGATGAGGATATCGGACCAATGCTTGGGGGAACTTCTGATTGCGAGCGTCGCTTCAATCCCGTCCATAACAGGCATATGAATGTCCATAAGGACAATGTCGATGTCTTGGACCTCGAGAATATCCAAGACTTCTTGTCCGTTGTTTGCCTTATAGATTGTTCCCACGACGGATTGGAGCAATGACTCGACGACAAGGTGGTTCGTTGGATTGTCATCAGCGACTAATATTTTAAGTCGAGAATAAGGTGTTTCTTTGGGTGTTTCTTTCTCGAAAAGCTGATCCATAAATGTTTCAGTGGCTTCCGGTGCTTGGGTTTTTTCAAGTTCAATTGGAAGAGATAGGGCGAATACGGTCCCTTTGCCGAGTTCTGATTTAACTGTGATCGCGCCGCCCATCATTTCGATGATGGATTTCGCGATATTCATGCCAAGGCCCGTGCCGCCAAACCGCGCTGAGATTGAGCTATCCGCTTGCGTATAGGCATCAAAGATTCGGGTTTGCTGTTCGGGGGTCATACCGATACCGGTATCTTTTACCGCGAGGACAAGGCGAGGGCTTGGGCCCGTTTCCCCGACGACAGTTAAAATCACGTGGACCTGCCCGTTTGGTGTAAATTTGACAGCATTGGAGAGCAAATTGTTGAGACATTGCTCATAACGGAAGCGATCAAACGTTATCGTATGTGGCGTCTTTTCTTCAATGTGGCATTTAATAACCGTGCCATTTTTCCGCGCCAAAGGTTCCCACAAATCGCAAATAGATTGAACGGTTTCGCGGGGGTTCGCGGGCTTGGGGTCGAGGAGTAGCTTATCTGCATCAAGCTTGTTATGATTCAGCGTTCCTTCGAGGATATTCATAATGTTGTCAGCGGAGGACTGAATGAGTTTCAACTTAGCAACCGACGACTCATCGGAGGTATGCTGGATCAGTGCGTCGGTAATTCCCACGACAGCATTCATTGGCGTACGAATTTCGTGTCCCAAGCGGGCCAAGAAATTATTCTGAGCTTGAACCGTTTTTTCTGCGACCTCTTTGGCGCTTCGAAGGGCCTCGCGTAATTTATAGTCTTCGGTCACGTCTTCGAAAAAGCAAATATTACTTGTGTGACGACTGCTGATTTGGGTTTGCGGACGGGAGTGGAATCTGAACCATTTTACGCCGCTCTTTTGAGACTTAATGCGAACCGTGTTGTCATAATTGGTTCCATTTGCAATGGCCTCATCCCAAGCCTTCATTTCCTTTTGAACTTCATCTGGATGAACAATTGGCCAGAACCCCCTTTGGTGGATGGCCTTCCATTCTTCAGGCGACAGAATTTGTTTCAAATATCGGCTATTGAAATCAAAAAGGCCTGTATCGTAATTATAGACGAAATAGCCGGATGAGCCAATTTCCATGGCAATTTTGCGGGCTTCCTCGGACTTGTGACGATCGGTAATATCTTCGATCACATACATGACCGACTTGTTCCTGCAGAGCTTTCGCGAAACTTCCAAGGTTAACCCGTTTGGGGGAGCTAACTGCTTAGGCTTCTCTTGGACGTTTTTCCCGGCGATAAAATTTGCGATTTCTTGAACGTAGTTTCGAAGAAAAGGTTCTGTTTCAACAGGCCCAAAGTCCCCGCGGTTGACCATCAAGCGGGCAATGCTCATGAAGGTCGGGCTTTCGGTGTCGAAGTCGAAATATTTTACCGCATATGAGTTGTAATATGTGAGCTTCAGTTTGCTCGAAAACACTAAAATGCCGAGTTTGGTCGACTCGCCAATTGTTTGCGCCCAATCTTCCGCGTCAGTCACATGTGCCTCGGAAGGTGTAATGTCGTTAGAGAGATTCATGACGATGTATTAGAGGCCTTTTAGACTCGGTGTGACGTATCAACGCTAGGATGCGGGATTAGAGTTAATAAAATATAACACTTTGAAAAATAGCTTTTCTCTATAGCATGTTAGGCGAAAGCGGTTTGGAGCGGTAAATGGCGAGCGATTTTGACCTACTCATCATAGGCGGTGGCATAAATGGCACCGCGATCGCGAGGGATGCTGCGGGGCGGGGACTGAAAGTTATGCTTTGTGAGCGTGATGACCTCGCAAGCCATACGTCATCGTCAAGTACGAAACTTATCCATGGCGGATTACGTTACTTGGAATATTTCGAGTTTCGCCTTGTGAGAGAAGCCTTGATTGAACGTGAAGTTCTCTTGCGATCTGCGCCGCATATCATCCGCCCGATGCGATTTGTACTCCCCTATGATGAAGGTCTGCGGCCGGCGTGGATGTTACGGTTGGGCCTGTTTCTTTATGATAGCCTCGGCGGACGAAAGCAACTGCCGGGGACACGTACGATTAGTTTGACCAAGCCGCCTCACGCGGGCGTTTTAGAATCTCGCCTTACCAAAGGGTTTGAATATTCGGATTGCTGGGTTGAGGATGCCCGTTTGGTGGTCTTAAACGCTATGGATGCGAGGGAAAAAGGTGCGCAAGTTTTAACGCATGCCAATGTCGTGTCAGTGGCCCCTACGCAGAAGGGCTATAGGGCGAGGGTCGAGGTCAAGGGTGAGGGAGAGCGGACTATAACGGCAAAGGCTATTGTTAATTCAACGGGGCCTTGGGTGGATGAGGTGCTGTTAAAGGTTAAGACATCAGAGGGCGGAGCTGGCGTGAGGTTGGTGAAGGGGAGTCATATCGTCACCTGTAAGCTTTTTGAGGGCGAGCACGCTTATATTTTTCAAAATAAAGACAACCGCATTATTTTTGCAATTCCTTACGAAGACGACTTCACTTTGATCGGAACCACGGATGTTCCGTATTCTCATTCTGAAGGCCCGGTCAAAATTTCCGAAGAAGAAATTACCTACCTCTGCGGGGCCGCTAGCGAATATTTAGAGACGGATATTCATCCCAAAGATGTCGTCTGGACCTACTCAGGTGTACGCCCGCTCTATGATGACAAAAGCGAAAGCGCGGCTGCCGTCACGCGAGATTATGTACTGGATATTAAAACTTTCTCGGATGAAGCGCCATTCATGTCGATCTATGGCGGAAAGATAACGACCTCGCGTAAGCTCGCGGATCACGCGCTTGAGAAGCTTGCTCCTTACTTCAAAGACGTGGGTAAAGAGTGGACTCACAAAGCATGTCTTCCCGGGGGCGATATTCCAAAAGGTGATTTTGATGACTTTTTTGAAAAACTGTCTCATCAATATCCTTGGGTGGAGGCAGGGACGCTTCGCCGACTCGCTCGCTGTTATGGAACGCGCATTTCAAGGATACTTGGCAGCGCCAAAGACGAAAAGGATTTGGGGCGAAGGTTTGGCAAGGGGTTATTTGAGGCAGAGGTTCGCTACCTTGTGGCTGAGGAATGGGTCACTTCACCTCAAGATGTGCTTTGGCGGCGCACAAAACTTGGGATACACTTGACTGACGCTGAAATAGATGAATTTGTGTGCTGGTTCACGGCTCAAGGCGAATTTTAGTTCTATAGCCACGAAAAATGATGTGGTAAAATAGTACCGTATTTTTAAGTCGCTGTTTTTAATGGTGATTTTGAAGTAGGTGCTTGCTTTTTGCCGTTGACGCATATGTTTTCACCGCATACAAGCCGCCCATCGAAATCCCGCAGATGATTTGTGAGGATTCCAAAAGAGGTCACTATGAAAACGACGAAATTTTTGAAGACCGCAGAGGTCGATAAGAAATGGATAGTCATCGATGCAGAAAATGCAATCGTCGGCCGTTTGGCTGCGTTTGTCGCTATGCGTCTGCGGGGCAAGCACCGTCCTGACTATACTCCACACATTGATTGCGGCGACAATGTCATCATCATCAATGCAGATAAGGTTAAATTCACCGGTAAGAAGCGTAGCGATAAAATGTATTATCGCCACACAGGCCACCCAGGTGGTTTAAAAGAAACGACTGCCGCCAACATTCTTGACGGACGTTTCCCAGATCGCGTTATGCGCAAAGCTGTGCAGCGTATGCTTCCAAAAGAAAGCCCGCTCGCCCGTAAGCAGCTCTCTAACCTTCGCGTTTACGCTGGAGCAGAGCATCCACATGAGCCGCAAGCACCTGAAATCGTAGATTTCGTGTCACTGAGCTCCAAAAATGTGAAAGTGAAATAAACATGGCCGA
This sequence comes from Maricaulaceae bacterium, assembly GCA_048268905.1. Lineage (GTDB taxonomy): Bacteria > Pseudomonadota > Alphaproteobacteria > Caulobacterales > Maricaulaceae > JACOMS01. The sequence continues at coordinate 413,294 of JBLWUN010000002.1, forward strand.
AACGAATACACTCGAAGACCTTAAATCGGTCATGGAAGGCGGCGACGCAGCAGCCGCAGAGCAAACTGCAACGCTGGCTGAGCCAAAAATCGATGAACTTGGCCGCTCATATGCGACAGGCAAGCGTAAAAACTCCGTCGCTCGGGTTTGGATCAAGCCTGGTCACGGTAAAGTAACGATCAATGGTCGTGACCAAGCCGTCTACTTTGCGCGTCCCGTTCTCCGCTTGATCCTTCGTCAGCCTTTCGAGGTTTGTGAGCGCGTTGATCAGTATGATGTGATTGCAACTGTTAAAGGTGGCGGTCTTTCTGGACAAGCTGGTGCGGTTCGCCACGGTCTTTCAAAAGCTTTGACATATTACGAGCCATCTTTGCGCGGTGCCCTTAAAGCCGCGGGCTTCATGACACGCGACTCTCGCGTTGTTGAACGTAAGAAATACGGTAAAGCGAAAGCCCGTAAGAGCTTCCAGTTCTCCAAGCGTTAAAGAAAACACAAGCATTTTTGCTTTTATTTCGAGCGCTTCGGGACACCGAGGCGCTTTTTTTTATGGAACTTGATCGATGTCTGAACAGATTAAACATGCGGCAATTTTAGGGGCGTCTGGATATACGGGCGCGGAGGCGGTACGCCTAATTTCGGGTCATCCGCGGCTTAGGTTGAAGGCACTTACGGGGCATAGCCGCGCGGGTGAGCCGCTTGCTGAGATATACCCAAATTTTGCCAATCTTGGATTACCAGATGTGGTGAGTTCGGAAGATGTGGATTGGGATGATATTGATGTTGTGTTCGCATGTCTCCCTCACGGTGCCAGTCAGGAAACAATCGCGCAAATCATCGATAAGGTCGAAACGGTTATCGACCTTTCTGCTGATTTTCGGCTTAAGGATCCTGAACTTTACGCAAAGACTTACGGTCGAGCGCACGCTTATACAGATCTCTTGAAAGAGGCTGTATATGGGCTGACAGAATATGCGAGAGCCGATTTGTTCGGGGCAAAGCTGGTCGCGTGCCCGGGATGCTATCCGACGTGCGCGCTTCTCTCTTTGTTGCCTGCAATCGACGCAGATATGATCGAAATGGACAACATTATTATTGATGCAAAATCAGGGGTAACTGGCGCAGGCCGCAAAGCGGCTACATCTTTAATCTATCCTGAAGTCGCGGACGGTGCGCACGCTTACTCTGTGGGTACGCACCGCCATGCTCCCGAGATCGATCAAATGCTGAGCCATGTAAGCGGTGAAGAGGTTTGCGTCTCGTTCACGCCGCACCTTATCCCTATGAATCGGGGAATGATTTCGACAAGTTATTTAAAGCTCAAGCCAGGCGTGTCTTTTAAGGACTTACAAGATGCCTATGAGACGCGCTACGCAGATGAGCCATTCATCTATATTGAGCCTACGGGGACCGCGCCGCAAACGCGTCATATTCGTGCGAGCAATTTTGTTCGGATTGGTCTTTTCGAGGACCGCCAACCGGGCCGCGTGATCATATCGGCGGTTATTGACAATCTGACTAAAGGTTCTTCGGGGCAAGCTATTCAGAATTATAATGCTGTGCAGGGCTGGGATGAAACGTTAGGACTTATGTCGCCAGCTGTTTTTCCTTAGATATTTAATGCGTGAAGTCTTTATTTTGCCTATATGTTAGGCATGATAGGTTTTTTAGGAGTCGGAAATATGAAGCGTTCGGTACATCTTTTGGCTTTGCTGGCCGCTCCGGCCTTTCTGAGCGCCTGTAGCTCTGTAAGCCTTCCAAATGTAGACTTTTTGAAGCTCCCTGAATTTCAGGAGGAGGCTAAAAATGTCAAAGACTACCCGAATATCTCCGAAGCTCCAGCTTTGCCAACAGACTTACGCTCAGCGAGTGCCTGGGACACTGCAGCCAATGATTTAATCAGCGCGCGAGACGGTTTTGCCATTCCAGAAGACGCGCAGCCCGCGAAGACCGAGGCTGAAATATTGAATGAATTCAAAGAGCTTCGCGAAAAAGTGAATGCTTACAAAAAAGATGATCCGCAGTAGCGGCCTTAAACGAGTTTCACATGTCAAAAGAAGAATTCTACAGGATAAAACGCCTGCCGCCTTATGTGTTTGCTGAGGTCAACAAGCTCAAGGCCAAGTTGCGCGGCGAAGGTATGGACATTATTGATTTCGGGTTTGGCAATCCGGATCTTCCAACACCGCAGCACGTCATCGATAAGCTCATTGAAACCGTTCAAAAGCCGCGAACGACGGGTTATTCCGTATCGCGCGGAATTATTGGTCTGCGCCGATCTTGTGCCCGGTACTATAAGCGGCGGTTTGACGTGGATCTTGACCCCGAAGATGAGATCATTGCCACGATCGGATCGAAAGAAGGGTTTGCCAATCTAGCACAGGCGATTACCGCGCCGGGCGATGTCATTTATGCGCCTGATCCGTCCTATCCGTTGCATGCCTATGGTTTCATAATTGCGGGTGCAATAATTCAAGCGATACCGGCGATTACGGCGGATGAATATTTGGCGGGTGTGAAAGATGCTCTGGCAAAAGCGGACAAGCCGCCTATGGCGATCGTGGTGTGTTTCCCGTCGAACCCTACAGGACAGGTCGCTGATCTATCATTTTATGAAGAGATTGTCCGTATTGCAAAAGAACACGATATTATCATTTTGTCTGATTTGGCTTATTCCGAAATTTATTTTGGCGCGCCGCCACCGTCAATTTTTCAGGTCGAAGGCGCGAAAGATGTTGCTGTTGAAACGATTTCTCTATCAAAAACATATTCTATGGCGGGATGGCGAATGGGGTTCGCTGTCGGTTCGAAGCGCTTAATCGGCGCTTTGGCACGGGTAAAATCCTATCTGGATTACGGCGCGTTTACGCCCATTCAAGTGGCAGCGTGCGCGGCTCTGGACGGTCCACAAGATTGCGTTGATGATGCGCGGCGGATTTATAAGCACCGGCGGGATGTACTGATCGAAGCTTTCGGGCGATCTGGCTGGGAGATTCCATCACCGGACGGCTCAATGTTCATTTGGGCTCCTTTGCCGAAGGGGTTTGAAGATATGGGGTCGCTGGAGTTCGCCAAGCAGCTTATGATTGAGGCCGAAGTTGCCGTATCCCCGGGTGTCGGGTTTGGCGAGAATGGTGAAGGTTATGTACGTATTGGACTTGTTGAGAACGAGCAACGCATTCGTCAAGCGGCGCGCAATATCCGAGTATTCCTTCAAAATGGCAGGGAAAGTGCGTCCCAATAGGGCGATATAGAAGAAACGGCCATAGGCACGTTTGTTGAAATAGAAAGAAAGTGATGGCTGGGCGATTGAGTTTTAACGCTGCGTTGGCTTTACAGTCAGCTCTGGTGACGGAAAAGGCAGCTATTGCGGCCTCCAAACTCATTGGACGCGGAGACGAAAAGTCTGCGGATCAAGCGGCTGTTGACGCCATGCGCACGGCGCTCAACAAAATGGAAATTCGGGGCCGTATTGTGATCGGCGAGGGCGAACGTGACGAGGCGCCGATGCTCTATATTGGCGAAGAAGTGGGCCTTGGGAAAGGCGCTGAAGTCGACATTGCGCTTGATCCATTGGAAGGAACTACGTTGACAGCGAAGGCTATGCCAAATGCGCTGGCCGTTATCGCGTTCGCGCCCCGTGGTGGCCTTCTTTACGCCCCTGACGTTTATATGGACAAAATCGCTATAGGGCCGGGATATGCGGACGGCATTGTTGACCTTGATAGTGCGCCGGCGGATAATGCTCGCACCTTAGCAAAAGCCAAAGGCGTGCCTGTTGAAGAGTTGACTGTTTGCGTCCTTGATCGTGCGCGCCATAGCAAAATTATTGAGGAACTGCGGGATGTAAAGGTCCGTGTCTTGCTGATTACGGATGGCGATGTTCAAAGTGTCATCAATACGACAAATCCTATGACTCAAGTCGATATGTATATTGGCCAAGGCGGAGCGCCGGAGGGTGTTCTTGCCGCTGCCGCGCTGCGCTGTGTTGGCGGTCAGATGCAGGGGCGTCTGGTGTTTAGAAATGATGATGAAGTCAAGCGGGCCCGCCGCGTAGGCATAGATAATCTTGACATCAAATATGATCTTAAAGGTTTGGCCGCTGGGCCGACAATTTTCTCCGCGACAGGCGTCACGGATGGGACCCTCGTCAGCGGTGTTCGCGTCTCTCGCGAAAGGGTCTACACTGAAACATTAATCATGAATTCTATGGATGGCACAGTGCAGCGTTTGCACTCTGACCGTCCAGTCTGAGATGACAGGCCCTTTACTCGGTGTTGATAAATCAATCGCGGGCCAGGCCTGGCGGTTTCGATGCGGTGACGAGAACCGGGTTAAAGAACTTGTCCAAATGGCGGGTCTTGACGAACTGACCGCGAGGTTGTTGGCGGGGCGGGGCATAACCCCCGAGAATGCGGAGGGTTTTATGGATCCGACGCTGCGCGGCTTCATGCCTGATCCCTCTACATTGCAAGACATGGACAAGGCTGTGGAGCTCATTCTTGATGCCGTGAAGGCACGCAAGAAGATCACGATATTCGCCGATTACGATGTGGACGGAGGGACATCTGCGGCGCAGCTCATTCGTTGGGGGCGAGCCTTTGGTCTAGAGTTCGATGTGTATGTTCCGGACCGTGTTAAGGAAGGGTACGGACCTTCAGGTGAGGCCTTCCGAAAACTAAAGGACGCTGGCGCGGAGCTCGTTATCACGGTGGATTGCGGTGCGGCGGCCACAGACGCTCTTATTGAAGCCAGCAATTTGGATTTATCTGTGATTGTGGTCGATCACCACTTGATGCACGGCGATATGCCGCCTTGTGCGGCGCTTATCAATCCCAACAGACCGGATGACTCATCTGGTCTTGGCTATCTCGCCGCGGCGGGGGTTACATTTATGTTGCTGGCGGGACTGAACCGCGGCGCGCGGCGCAGAGGACTCGGCGAGGGCGTAGATTTACTCAGCCTCTTGGGACTGACGGCCCTTGGAACCGTGTGTGATGTGGTGCCTCTAGAGGGTGTAAACCGAGCATTTGTGGCGCAGGGCCTGAAGGTTCTATCAAAAGGCAACATCATTGGACTCGCGGCGCTCGCGGATGTTGCCGGCGCAACCGCGCCGTACACGACCTATGACGCTGGTTTTGTGCTGGGACCGCGCATTAATGCGGGTGGGCGAATTGGTCAAGCCGACATGGGCGCTGTGATGCTCTCTACCGAAAACGCACAAACGGCTTACGGCCATGCCGCGGAGCTTGATCGCGTTAACAGGGAACGCAAGCTTATCCAGGACGAGATGCTGACGGAAGCGCTTACCGCAGCGGCCCTCGACCGCAACCCAAACGGCGTATTGATCGTCTCTATGGCGGGTTGGCATCCGGGCGTTATTGGTGTCGTGGCGGGCCGCCTCAAAGACCGCTTCAACCGCCCCGCAATTGTGATCGGAGTTGATGATGAGGGGGTCGGGAAAGGCTCAGGGAGGTCGATGGCCGGCGTTCATTTGGGGGATGCGATTGTGGCGGCTAAGGACGCCGGATTAATAGTGGCGGGCGGAGGACACGCAATGGCGGCAGGGCTGACGATGGACGCCGCGCAGATTGATAAGCTTCGCGCTTTCCTAAACGAGCGGTTGTCCATGGATATTGAAGCGGCGAGGCGTGACTTATCCTTAAAAGTAGACGGTCTTTTGTCGCCGATGGCTGCGAATGATGAGTTTATCGATTTACTTGAGAAAATCGGCCCTTACGGGGCGGGTAACCCGCAGCCTGTCTTCGTCTTTCCTGATCTTCGGGTATCATATGCAGAGCGTGTGCGCGGTGGCCATGTGCGGTGTTCGTTTGAAGATAGCGGCGGGCGGCGCATAAATGGCATTTGTTTTCGCGCGGACGAGAGCGGTCTTGACGAAATACTTCTTTCGCCCAACGCGCCAAAAGTCCACGTAGCGGGTCGGGTTAAACGTGACACGTGGAAGGGACGATCAAAAATTGACCTGACAGTGATGGACATCGCAATATCGGAATAATGCTTTGTTTTTAAAGTAAGTTTTCTCGAGTTGGTTACGCGCGACGGTTAGGGTTCGTGACAAGTGAAGAGCGCCTGGCCGGTTCATGGTTATCGGAAACAGCCGTTTTTATTTCGTCGTTGTGATGAGGATAAGGTATTTAGGTTTATTCCTCGCGTCCAATGTGGACAACGCCGCGTTTTTTCGCTAGTTCGATTTGCTTTTGACGCTCGGCGAAGCGCGCACGTTGATCCTCGCTCATCCGGTTGTGGCACCGTGGACAGGAGACGCCTTTTACGTAAAGCGGTGATAGCTTTTCTTCTTCTGTAATCGGATAACGGCAGGCAAAACACTGATCATAATCGGATTCTTCGAGACCATGCTTGACGGCGACGCGTTGATCGAAAACGAAACAATCACCGTCCCACATGCTGCTTTCTTGAGGCTGGGTCTCGAGGTATTTCAGGATCCCGCCTTTTAAGTGATATACATCATCAAACCCATTTAACTTCATGAAAGAGCTTGCTTTTTCACAACGAATGCCACCCGTGCAAAACATGGCCACCTTTGGTTTGTTGAGCTTTTCCCGGTTATTCTCGACCCATGCAGGAAACTCACGGAATGTTTGCGTGTCGGGGTTCAGAGCCCCTTTGAAAGTTCCAATTTCAACTTCATAGTCATTGCGAGTGTCGATAAGGACGACGTCCGGGTCGCTAATGAGAGCGTTCCAGTCTTGGGGATCAACATATGTGCCGACGACATTATTGGGGTCGATACCGTCAACGCCCATGGTAACGATTTCTTTCTTGAGGCGTACTTTCATACGGTAAAATGGCATTTCACTTGCGCGGCTTTCCTTGTGTTCAAGGTCGAATAATCTGGGGTCCGCGCGGAGAAATGTTAAAAGCTCGGAAATCGCTTCATCTGATCCGGCAACGGTGCCATTAATGCCTTCGCGCGCGAGTAGCAGTGTGCCTTTAATGCCCAAAAGGTCACACATGTCCTGTAGCGGGGAGCGCAAGGCTTCATAGTCTGAAAGACGGGAAAAATGATAAAGAGCAGCCACACAATAAGTCATGAAACGCCCTTTAAACTTCTCAGCGGCGAGCGTCAATTACCGGGGCTGCGACTAAGTGGTGCTATCGCGAACGGTTGAACTGCCGTCGACGACGTCGCGGTACACTTTAAGGCCCTTAATAAAACCAATGAGCGGTAAAGGCAGGCCCTGATCCTGCATATATTCTGTTAGGGCATTTTCCACAATATCCGGGTCGTTACATGTCTCGCGGAGTATTTTTAAGTCTTTCACACCTTGACCATTTTTCAGTTGCTTCGTGAGCTTGTTCACGGCGGAAGAAATCGCAATCATTTGAAATGGACCGGGGGTTTTGCCGCTTTTGAATTCGTCTGCATTTTTATTCAGAGTCTTAATGAGGCTTTTTGTGTCGCGCTCAATGTAACCGACGGCGCGATCAACGCGAGGTTTTATCCACTCCGCAGAACAGACTTCAACCGGATCATATGTGGTGGCGCAGCCAGCAATGAGAACAGACGAAAAAGCGAGGCTGATGAAAAGGGAACGCATATTTATCCTTATATTTTCTATCAGTCTAAGGACTCCTAGATAGTGTGCAAGTGGATTTGGGAGAGGTGTCTATACAGGGGCTATCATTCGCGCTACCTAAGTCAAAAGAACAAAGGGATGACTGATGCGCCGCACACTGACTTTTTTGATTTGCCTTCTATTTTCAGCCATGATGGTAACGCCCACCCTTGCAAAAACCACTTCATTTTCTGAGGCGACCGCGGGTTATGAGCTAAGGGCTGGTTTTGTGGATTTATACGTCCATAAACAGTCAAATAAAGTTTTAGCTAGTCTGCCGAAAGCGTCCAGCGACCGGATGATGCTTCGCGCGATTTATACAGCGCGCCTGACAGCCGGACTCGGATCAAATCCGGTCGGTCTTGACCGCGGGTGGGGTGATGATGGTCAGATCATTATTTTTAAACGCTTTGGGGACAAGGTCATTATCGAAGCGGAAAATACGCGTTATCGCGCCAGCAGCGCAAATCTGCTTGAGCAGCGTGCAGTTCGTGAGAGCTTCGCGCCTTCCTTTATCGCGTCATTGACAATTGCCGCCGAACGGCCGGATGGCTCGGTTTTAGTGGACATCACAGAATTTCTGACGCGGGATGCCCTCGGACTCGTTCAGCATCTCAAAGACTCGAAGCAGGGCAGCTTTTCAATCGCCTCAGAACGCACCTTTGTGGATACTGAAAATGTGTTTTCATTCCCCGATAATAACGAGATCGACGTGTTTATTACGCTGAGCACTCAAGACGCAGGGCGAGAAGTGGCCACAACGGCGGCTAATGGGAAAGACGCGACGTTGATTCAGCACCATTCATTTGTACGTCTTCCGAAACCGGGTTTTGAGCCGCGCGAATCTGACCCTCGCATGGGTGCCATTGAGAGCGTTCATTACGATTATAGCGCGCCACTGGATGGCACAATTGTCAAAAAGCTAGCCGTTCGATACCGTCTACAGAAGGACGCGAGCGGGAAGACTATTAATCCAATCATTTTTTATATTGATAGCGGCGCGCCGGAGCCAGTGCGTTCCGCGTTGCTTGACGGAGCCCGTTGGTGGACAGACGCATTTGCGGCCGCTGGATTCCCTGATGGTTATCGCGCCGAGCTACTCCCCGCAGATTATCATCCACTGGACGTGAGATATAATGTTGTTCAATGGGTGCACCGTCAAACTCGGGGCTGGTCTTATGGCGGCGGTGTATCGGACCCCCGCACAGGCGAAATGATCAAAGGCCATGTGAATCTTGGGTCCCTTCGCGTGCGTCAAGATTTAATGATTTTCGAAGGGCTTGCAGGCACCGGTAAAACGGGAAGCGGCGCAGATGACGATCCTGCCGAACTTGCGCTCGACCGCATTCGACAGCTTGCCGCTCACGAAATTGGGCATTCATTGGGGTTCGCGCACAACTTCGCCGCAAGTAGCTACGATAAAGGCTCTGTTATGGATTACCCCGCGCCCGACGTGCGCGTAAAAGATGGCAAGCTTGATTTTAGCCATACATACGGCGTGGGTATCGGCCCTTGGGATAAACATGCGGCAACGCTCCTTTATGGGGACAGTACAGCGAAGGAGAGAGACGCTCTGATTGAGAAGGGGGCCGCGCAAGGTTTGCTTTACGTCGCGGATCCGCAAGCACGTTCGATTGGTACCGGACACCCTAAGGGGGCCGTCTGGGACAACGGAAACGATCCGGTAAAAACGTTGTATGACGTTATGGATGTTCGGCGCATGGCGCTCAAAGACTTTGGGCCGTCACGCCTTAAGAAAGGACAGCCAATTTCCGACCTGAACAACGTTATTGTTCCCATCTATTTGTATCATCGATACCAAATGGCATCGGCGGCGAAATCGATTGGAGGTATGTCATTTGGCTACGACGTCGCCGGATCAGAATTAAATCCCGCGCTCATTGTGCCTGCAAACACGCAGCGAGAGGCGCTTAAAGCTGTGCTGACGACCCTTAACCCGGCGGAACTAGACATTCCAGACGCCACGCTTTCAAGGCTCACGCCGGCTCTCGTTAGCTATTCTATCGCAGATAGCGACAGGGAGTTATTTAAACGCACGGCGTCTCCAGCGTTTGATCTGGTTTCGGCGGCGGATACATCCGCGTCACTCACGTTCGACGCTCTTCTCAACCCTCAGCGCGCTGCGCGGCTTGTGGAGTTTCACCGACGGGATGAGGGCAATCTCGGCTTTGAGGAGGTCCTTCGCGCGATTAACCGTGCTGTCTTGGATATTCCCACGTCTGGCCGACAAAATGAAATCGGACGTGCGGTCCAATCGCGCTATGTGTACCGCTTGATGGACCTTGTTGCGGGAACGGCGACGCCGCCGGTCAAAGCGCGCGCTCAGTTTGCGCTTTCCGCGATGATGAAAGACCTTAGCCGCCAAAATTCAGATCACGCCGAATTCCTCGTTTCGGAAATCCGGCGCTTTGAAAACAGACCTACAGAGACATCGTCAACTGTAACGCCGGAGCAGGCACTTCCTCCAGGCAGCCCCATAGGGAGCTATGAGACATGCTGGCATTGCGAGAGCATTCTGAAATAAGGCTAGACTTCGGGCGGCGAAGCCGGTGACGGCGCTACGCCGACGTCCGAGATGTCTAATTTTTTTTCATCTTCGCGGGTAACGATTAAAAACGAAACGAGCGCAATGGCGGCGAGGGCTCCTGCAAGATAGAACGGCGCTCCGGGAATATAAAGATCTGCATCTGCCGCAGCGAAAAATTCGAAGCTCCGCGTCATAAGTAGCGGGCCAACCATCAACGCAAACCCTTGGGCAGCGCCAATAGCGCCTTGCAGTTCTCCTTGTTCAGAGGCGGTAATACGGCTGGACATCATGTTGGAGAGCGAAGGGTTGTAGAGTCCAGCAAACGCTGCAAGCGGGCCGATAGCGTAAATCATCCAGCCCGCATTTGCATAGCCAAGACCGGTATAGGCAAGAGCGGCGGAAAGCATACCAATAATGCCGGCCCAATAGAGGCCGACTTTGGGAATGATAATACGGATTAGTCCGCCCTGAACGACGATACTTGCCAGCCCAAAAGCGCCGAGAGAAATACCAACGTCGCGTGAGGTCCAGTCGAGCTTTTCCATGATCGAGAAGGCGTAGGCGCTTGGGTATGTGGTATGCGCCATCGCGAGCACAAAAAGGACAAAAATAAGGCCTTTAACGCCCTTGATTCGGCCTAGAGATTTCACGGAGCCAAGCGGATTTGCGCGGCGCCAACTAAATGCTCTGCGGTTCTCGTTCTTTAGGGTTTCAGGAAGAAAAATTAGCCCGTAACTTACGTTTAAGAGTGCGATTACGCCGGCCGCGATGAACGGAACGCGCGGTCCATACTCCCCGAGGTAACCGCCGAGGAAGGGTCCAAGCATAAAGCCGACACCGAAAGATGCGCCGATCAGGCCAAAGTTCTGAGCGCGCGTCTCGGGCGGCGTAATATCAGCAACGTAGGCGTTTGCGGTTGAGAACGTGGCGCCAAGCCCCCCTGCTATGAGGCGTCCCAAATATAGAAAGGCAATTGTGGGGGCAAATCCCATGAGGAAATAATCTAGCGAAAGGCCAAAGAGAGAAAGTAGCATGATCGGTCGCCGCCCGAAACGATCGGATAATGCGCCCATAATCGGCATGCAAAAAAACTGCATGACAGCATACCAGAATGTGAGCCATCCGCCGTGAATAGCCGCTTCATTGAGGGGCTGCCCCGTAAGCTCAGTCAGGAGGTCTGGTAAAACAGGAATGATAATACCAAATCCGATCGAATTGATCATCACTGTGATCAAAACGAATATCATTGCGTTCTTTGAGTGAATACGGGCTTTTGTCATTGAATGGGCTTAATCTATTTTGGTTTGGAGGCAAAGCCTTCAAATTCGACCACCAAGCGTTCATAAACTTTCCGCTTAAATGGAACAATGAGGGAGGGTGTCTCCTGAAGTTTCCCCCAACGCCAGTCAGAGAATTCGAGTGAGGGGTGGGCCGTTAAATCGACGTGCGCGTCTTTTCCTGTGAGTTCGAACGCAAACCATTTTTGGCGCTGTCCGTACCATCCCTTTACGGCCTTTCGTCGCTGATATTCTGGTGGAAAATCGTAATAGAGCCATTCATCAATTTTGGCCAAACGCTGTACATGTTTCGACTTTAAACCTGTTTCCTCCCAGAGCTCCCGGAAAGCCGCGTCCGTGGCGCTCTCTCCTTTATCAATTCCGCCTTGGGGAAATTGCCATTTATACTTGGTTTTTTCTCCCTTGCGTCGTCCCAGCCAAACTTTTCCTTTGGAATTGAAAACGACGATGCCAACAGCTGGTCTGTAAAGCGTTTTGTCTACGGTGGCGACCGGCATGCTATCTCTTTCGTGTAAAGGCATAGGACGCGGGGGCAATTTGGATGCCTTGTCCTTGCAGGTTTGTCGACCAAGCGGCAATCGTTTCGATTGTACCTGCATATGCGAAACCAACTCCAATGGGTGTCTGCCCGGATGCCGCTTGTACGATAAGGCGCGAGAGTTCGGTTTGCACGGAGGATTGCGCGGGATCGGAGTCCAAAATTGAATAGGCCTGAGTATATGGCAGACCTAGGCTCGCTGCGAGAGCAGGTAGCGATGGCGCTTGAGAAGAACCGTCATAAATGAAGCCGACACCACTATTGGCGATTTGTGTAAAAATAGGCGCAAGAATATCGGTACGTTTCATTAAGACATCGCCATTGTAGTTAGTCACAGCGAAATAGCCGGTTGTTTGCGCCATGAGCCAGTCCAGATTGCGAATGTTTCGGCTCGCGGATTGCTGTGTTGTCAACGCATGATCCGCGCCTGCCTCATTCGGATCAAAGCCGGCTGATTCCATGGGGAGTTCAATCAGAACTTCATGTCCTGCGGCGCGGGCTTGATTGACCCAATTTTGAAGGCCGGATGCGTGAGCGGCGAAAGAAAGGCTAACCTCGGGCGGCAAGATATCAATTGCCGTACGTGTCGCCGCTTCATCTATTCCAAGACCCCCAACAATAATTGATAAGGTTTTCTGTCCAGCGATAGGGCTGAACGGACGGGCGTAAGCATTCACGGCGCGCGCGCCATCATTAGAGGGGTGCGGTACAGGGCCAAAAGGAGTAATTCGCGAGAGGCCAGCGATCGGCGCGCGGGGAAGTGGCGATTTAGGGCGCGAGCTTTCTAGGGGCTGTCCATTAATAAGAATTGTCTTCGGACCAGTGCTCGTGGACGGAACCGTTTGGGTATTTATATTTGCTTCCCCGGCCATTTCGTTCGGGCTTTCAGGGTTCCCCAAGGCGTCAATCCGCTCGGTTGGGTTCTCGCCGAGTGGTACTGTCTCGCCTAAAAGGTCTGGTAAGTTTTCACCAAAGCCATCCAGACCCGTTGACATAGGCGGTAGGGGCAATGGCTCCAATGCGACGCTGCCCTTTGCAACAGCGTCCTCAGGATTTTTTGTTCCCATGACCAAAAGGGTGACGAGTGATCCGAGGAGTATTGAGACGCCAATCGCGCGCAAGACATGGCCCCGCAAAGACGGCAATTTGCGTCTCTGGCGCTTGACAATCATCACCGGACTGAGGTTGTATTGATCCTGCATATTCCGCGTCATAACTGTGTTCGTCAGTTAGGTCTAGCGTTAGAAGTCGTCAGTTAAGTTTTGCAATGAGTTGGGCGTAGGACGGACTTTTTATATGCTCAATCGCCTTTTTAAGCTGATAGTCTTCGGTTTCAGGCCAATCGGCAGGAGGGTAGTCCAGCGCCTCGAGGTCTTCCTCATAGTCTGTTTCATCGGGGTTTTGCAGAGCGTTTGGAAGGCTTTCTTCTCTGAAGCGCTTGCGGGTGTCCCCGTCGTCAGGCCTAAAAGCGACAAGAACGTCTGGCATAATGCCTCGTCCTTGGATCGACTTTCCAGACGGCGTGTAATAGCGCTGTGTTGTCAAGCGCAGGGCACCGCCAGATGTTTCAAGGCCCATCACAGATTGAACTGACCCTTTGCCAAACGTTCGCCGCCCTAATACAATGCCGCGTCCGCGGTCTTGTAGAGCGCCTGCCAATATTTCGGCGGCTGAGGCCGAATTGCTATTCGCAATAATAATGATGGGCATGTTGGCATCAAATTCGCCAGGCGTAGCGTTAAAACGCTGTGTGTTGGCGAGCGTCCGTCCACGGGCAGAGAACACTTCGCCGCCGTCCAAGAAATTGCTAGCAACTTTTACAACTTGATCCACAAGTCCGCCGGGATTTCCGCGTACATCTATAATAAGTCCGGGGATTTTACCCCCTAGGGATTCTTTTAAGTCTTCGAGGGCGAACTTCAAATCCTCGGCGAGGCGTGGGTGATTAAAAGTCTCAATATACATATAGCCAAGGCCGTCTTCTACCCTGTGGCGTACCACGCGTCCTTGCACGACTTCTCGAACGATAGTGACGTCGCGAGGGTCTTGATCGACAGATTTTACAGTAACAACGATGGGATCTCCCGCGAGGCCGCGCATACCCTCAACGGCGTCCGACAGAGATTTTCCGCGCACGTCATTGCCCTCGACGGCGGTGATGAAGTCGCCTTTTTTAAGTCCAGCTTTGCCGGCAGGGCCGTCTTTAATGACGTATGTAATATTCACCAGTTCATCTTCAAGCGCGACTTCGATGCCTAAGCCGCCATATTCTCGGTGAGAGCTTTTCTGTCGTTCTTCAAATTCATCCTGAGGAACATAGTGTGAGTGTGGGTCGAGTGCCTCGAGTGCTCCGTTTAGAGCATCGGCAATGAGTTCCGCATCATCAACGTCTTCCACATAGTTTTCGCGAATAGCCGCAAAAATTTCTGCAAACACTTGCAGTTTTTCAAGCGTTTGCTCTGACTCGGCTTTTTCAATGTCGGCGTTATCGGGAGCTGCAAAGGCCGGAGCATGGAAAATAACTGTTAGACCGCAAAGGGCCAATAGTATTGCTTTGCAGAATTTATTGCCCATTCCGCTACTCGGCTGACGCGAGGCGTTTTGCGTAAGACCCGTCTTTTAGCACGGTAATCGCTTTTTGCAGCTGGTAATCATCTTCTGGATTATACCCTTCTGGGGGGTAATCTATGACAATCTCTGTAATGTCTTCGCCGTTCTCCAGTTTCTTGGCTTCAAGCTCGTTTACAATCGCGTTGGGGAGGTCAGCTTCATGGATTGACTTGTTGCCTTTCCCATCATCTGGAAGGGCTGCGACAGCAATGTCAGGATTGATGCCTGTGCCTTGGATAGAGCGGCCAGCAGGCGTATAATAGCGCTCTGTTGTCAGGCGCAGAGCCCCGTCGCGGCCGCCTCTTAAAGGAATAACCGATTGAACGGACCCTTTACCAAAAGATGTGAGCCCAATAATTAGTCCTCGTCCACGGTCTTGTATAGCGCCCGCAACGATTTCAGAGGCTGAGGCTGAAGCGCCATCGATCAAGACGACAAGCGGAATGTTTTTCGCAAGCTCGCCTTTTTGCGCGTTGTAACGCTCTGTGTCACTGGCGACGCGCCCACGTGTGGAGACAACTTCGCCGCCGTCCAAGAATGCGCTGCTGACGCGAATGGACTGATCAAGAAGGCCGCCGGGGTTACCGCGTAGATCGAGGATGATACCTGGGATTTTGCCGCCGAGTTCGCCTTTAAGTGCGGCAAGACCAGCTTCGAGCTCCTCTGATGTTTTTTCATTGAACTGAGAAATTCTCAAATATGCAAATCCGTCTTTGACTTCATATTTCACAACCGGACGCTTAATCACCTCGCGCAATAGTGTATATTCCTTAGGATCTTCGTCGTCACGAATAACGGTAATCGTGATGGGCTCGCCAGGCTTGCCGCGCATACGGTCAACCGCCTCGTTGAGAGACAAGCCGATAATCGACTCGCCGTCGATCTCAGTGAGGTAATCTCCGGACTTAATGCCGGCTTTAAAGGCCGGTGTGTCATCAATGGGAGAAATCACTTTTACAACGCCGCTCTCGGAGGTGACTTCCATGCCGAGGCCGCCATATTCGCCGCTTGTGCTCACTTGCAGGTCTTTGAATCCGTCAGGGCCTACATAGCTCGAATGTGGGTCAAGCGATTGAAGCATGCCATTTATCGCATCTTCAATAAGTTCCGCATCATTCACATCGACGACATAGTCGTTTCGTACCCGCGCCATCACGTCTGCAAAAAGTTCTAGCTGTGCAAATGTATCTGTTTGAGACGGCTGCTCGACGGCTGTGGCGACCTGGGAGGTGCTTGAAAATGCGAAGAGGGCAATGGCGGCGACTGTTCCGACAGTCGGTAGAATATACTTCATATAATAGGCTCCAATGCCTTTGTCATATCGCGCAGCGATGTTTCTGACCAGTAAAAATACGCAGGTTTATCCATTACTTGCAAAAGCAGTGCCGAGCCACGGTGTCGGGTTGACCGTACTGCCATCTTTCCGAATTTCAATATAGAGCTCTGGTTTGGAATTTGTATTAAAAGGCATTAATCCAAGCGGCTCTCCGGGCGCTAGGATTTCGCCAGCATTCACATAGATATCGCCAAGTCCGGTCAAGAGCATGAAGTATCCGCCGCCCACATTTAGGATGATGACGTTGTCATAGTTTTTGAATGGCCCAGCAAATTCAACTCGGCCCGCCGCTGGCGCTATAACTTGTGATTTATTCCGAACGGAAACCGTAATGCCTTTGCGCGCAGTTGTATAAGACTTCGATATTTTCCCAGATACCGGGGCTGTCAATTTCCCTTTCGCTTGTGCGAATGGCGTTGAACCCGACGGCAACTTTAAAGGGGCAAGCGGCGCCGTGCTTCGCGTGCTTGCGCTGCCGCGTTTCGGGGTGGGTTTATTCGCGTCGCCGGGTTTTGGCTTTAACCGGGGCGTGACACCGCGCGTGGCCTGTTCAAATTTCTGAATAAGGTCTCGAAGACTGTTGGCTTCTGAGGCCAAGGCGGCGACTTTTCTTTGCGTTTCCGCCGCGTCAAGGGAGATCGATCGCTCTAGCTTTGATTTTTGATCAACAACGGACGAAATTGATGCTCGGCGAGCTTCTAGAGCTTTTTCATTTGTCGCAAGCTTTTCCTTCTCTGATTCGATACCTTGATTAATCTCTTCGAGATCCTGCAATTGCCCTTGTAAGATATCTGTGCGGACTTTGATTGAGCGGCTTAGAGAGGCCATTAATTTACCCGCTCTGGCGGCTTCGGCTGCATCTGAGGGAGAAACGGCCAGGGGGGGAGGTGGATTGCGCTCTATGCGTTGCAACGCCGCGAGAAGCTTAGTGAGGGTTTTTCGATCTCCGTAAATCGACGTGCGAAGTCGGGCTTCCGTCTGGCGCAAATCGGCCAAACGGCGCTCAATATCACGGCTTGTACGTTCATATTTTTTGGCTTCGGCAGCGAGCCGCGATAGGTCAGCTTTGAGGCTTGATATTTCCTTGCGAACGGAGTCTTGGTTTTTTCTTAGCTCCGCTTCTCTAGCGCGTTCGATCTCCTGCTGTTCCGATAGCTCATTCAGGCGCTCGGGGTCGATAGATTGCGCGTGAGCCGCGCTAAACGCCCAACTGAGGCATAGCAAAAAGATTAGACTGAGTCTCATGATGTACAGGTAGAGCGAAACTAGTCTCGATGGTAGGGGGTTCCTGCTAAAATTGACATAGCGCGGTAAATTTGTTCAGTCAGCATCATGCGAACCATCTTATGTGGCCAAGTCTGTACGCCAAAAGCCCAGCGTTCTGTTCCCACAGGAACAGCCGTCGGCTCGAAACCGTCGGCGCCGCCAATAACAATGATGGCCTTAGAGCAACCATCATCTCTGAGCATGCGTAAGCGATTTGCGATCTTGCGAGAGGTTAAGGCTTTCCCGCGTTCATCCAGAATGATCAGCTTAGTCCCGGGCGCGCAGCTTCCTAAAAGTGTCTGAGTTTCCGCCTCTCGAGATTTCTCTCGCCGGAGGTCCACTTGTTGTTCGGCTACGCCTATAAACCCACAAGCTTTAGTGAGGCCGTTCGCACGCTTGAGATAGTCGTCAATGATGTCTCGTTCAGGGCCGCTACGAATAATGCCGCCGGCCCGTAAGACAATTTTCACGGCCTAAGCCGGTTCCGCATCATCCGAATTTTCCATGCCGCGAAGGCTATCGGGGAGCGGTAAAGACCAGATCTTTTCCAAATTATAGAAGACGCGGACTTCAGGTCTGAAAATATGCAATATGACGTCGCCCACATCCATAAGAATCCAATCGTTGGCCTCTTTTCCTTCAATACCCAAGCTCTTGTGGCCTAGAGTACGTAGTGATTTCTGAACATAGTCAGAAAGCGCACTAACATGACGGTTTGAGCGTCCTGATGTCACGATCATATAGTCGGCAACGGAAGACTTTCCGCGGATATCAATCAGAATTGTGTCTTGAGCAGAGTGTTCTTCAAGAATACTCATTATGTGGTCCGAGAGCGCCTTTGCGGCAGAATCATCGGTATTGGGCGTATCATCGCTCGCAGTTGGTTCCAAAGTCAGGATTATCTCCATTGATGCGTCTGACCTAATCGCCATAGCATGCTTGTTTCAGTAAATCTATGTTTTTGCTTGGGCGGCCCTTATTGCCGTCGAAGACAGGCTATTAAGGGGCGGCGTCAGATATGTCCATGCCGGAGCTTGCATGTTTTTCAATGTATGCGCTCTTTGTTCAGGAATTCGGCTGGCGCTATACATGCGGGCGGCCTGTCCCAATCTCGAACGAATGGGCGCATGGCCATGTCCCGGTCGAGCGATAATCGCGATAGGGACCATCTCCATAATGTCTCGCCAGTTTTTCCACTTCGGCAGTTGTAGGAAATTGTCTGCGCCCATGAGGAAGATAAATTGTGTGTTTGGGAAAACAGTCTTCGCCTGGCGGAGGGTGTCGCAAGTATATTGTGTTCCGAATTCATGTTCGAGTGAACTGATGTGCATACGCGGTGGTAGATTGAGCGCGCGAACGGTCTCCGCCCGGCTTTCATAGCTTGGCTGCAAAGGCTTTAGGGGATTTTGTGGGCTGACCATCCACCAAACCTGATCCAGCGCAAGGCGTGTCAGCCCCGTCTTTGCCACATGCATGTGCCCTTGGTGAGCCGGATTAAAGGACCCCCCAAAAAGGCCGATGCTTAGGCCATCAAACGACATGAGCAATACTACCATTCACGATGACATCACCAAATTATCGCGGTGAACGATTGCCGAGCCGTTCTCAAAACCTAGAATGTCGTTGATTTCGTTTGAGTTTTTACCGGCGATCTGTTCTGCATCCGCGGCGTCGTAGGACACTAGTCCCCGCGCGATTTCCGTGCCGTTCAAAGATCGAATTTGCACGGTATCGCCTTTGAGAAACTTGCCGGATATCGCTGTCACGCCAGCGGCAAGGAGGCTCTTTCCCGACTTGAGTGCACGCGCGGCTCCTTCATCTATGATCAAGGCGCCGTCTGAGCGCAATGAGCCTTTGATCCATTGTCGGCGGGCATCAACGGGATTGGCGACAGCTTCGAACCATGTGCAGCGTGCGCCGTTTTGTATTCGGCTTATCGGTGAGGGCAGGGAACCGTCCAGGATGCACATATGGCATCCCGCATGGACGGCAATTTGTGCGGCGGCGAGTTTCGTGGCCATTCCACCCGTGCCGACATTGGCTTGCGCATTCGGTTTTCCGCCCATGGCCATAATCTCGGGCGAGAGGTGTTTTACAAAAGGTAAGTGCTGGGCGGAGGGGTCGATGCGAGGGTCGTACGTGTAAAGGCCATCTATATCCGAAAGCAGGATCAGGGTATCTGCACCCAGCATTTGAGCCGCACGCGCTGCGAGGCGGTCATTGTCACCATAACGAATTTCATCCGTAGCGACTGTATCATTCTCGTTAATGATCGGTACGGCGCCGAGATCCAAAAGCGTCGTTAAGGCTTGGCGTGCGTTGAGCCACCTACGCCGGTCCTCGGTATCATAAAGTGTGAGCAAGGCCTGCGCCGTGATGATGCCGTGATCACCAAGCGCTTTTTCATAGGCCTGTGTCAGCAAAGACTGGCCAGCGGCTGCGCAGGCTTGCTTTTCTGGTAATGAAAGTGCTTGTCCGAGCAGTCCCAAACGAGACCGCCCCAGAGCAATAGCCCCGGATGAAACCAAGATGACGTCTGTGCCCGCTTTTCGTAGGTCGGATATATCTTTGGCGAGGGCGCTTAGCCAATCTGAGTTCAATCTACCGGTATGTGAGTCAACCAATAGGGCTGACCCGATTTTCAGAACAAGGCGTTTGGACGCCAGAAACGGGTTTAAGGTTGCCATCCCGTCGTCTCTTCAATTTCTCCCCGTTTAACGGCGGCGCGGCGCTCTCGTTCGTCAGCAGCCGCTTGCTCTTCCAAGCGGCGTTTCTGCACAAATTGGAATACGGATGAGAGAACCGGCTTGAGCCCTGTTTGAGAAACACTGGAAATTAGAAGCGGGGCTTCGCCGCAGGCCGTCTCCAGGTCTTTCGCGGCCTCGGCGATGGCTGCTTCACTCATGGCATCACATTTGGTCATGACGACAATTTCGGGTTTGTCTTCAATCCCGCCGCCATAATTGATCAATTCTTGGCGAATAGTGGTGTAGTCATCGCCTGGTGTATCGGACGTACCGTCCACGAGATGTAAAATTGCGGCGCAGCGCTCCACGTGACCCAAGAAGCGATGCCCGAGACCTGCGCCGTCGCTTGCGCCTTCAATAAGGCCTGGAAGGTCTGCGATAACAAAGCGCTCAGTAGGGCCGAGATTAACGACGCCTAAGGACGGATGAAGCGTTGTAAATGGGTAGTCTGCGGTTTTCGGGGTTGCCGCGGTAACCGTTGATATAAAGGTTGATTTACCGGCATTTGGTAATCCCACAAGCCCGGCATCAGCGAGCAATTTCAACCGAAGCCAAATCCAGCGTTCTTCACCGGGTTCACCCGGGTTAGCGTTGCGCGGCGCTTGGTTGGTCGATGATTTAAAACGAGCATTTCCCCAGCCGCCATTTCCGCCTTTTGCGAGCAGTGCACGCTGCCCGTCATCCACGAGGTCAACCAGCACGTCATCCGTATCCGCATCTATGATTTGCGTACCTACAGGCACAAGTAGCTCTACATCGTCTCCGCCTGCGCCTGCGCGGTCGCGGCCCATACCATGAATGCCCGTACCCGCTTTGAAGTGCTGTTTGTATCGGAAGTCGATTAAAGTATTCAAATCACGAGACGCGACGGCCCAGACGTCGCCGCCTTTCCCGCCGTCGCCGCCATTGGGGCCACCAAATGCGATGTATTTTTCTCGCCGAAAAGAAACGCAGCCCGCGCCGCCGTTTCCTGAGCGTATGAATATTTTTGCCTGATCGAGAAATTTCATTGTTTATCCTATCGGCTCTCTATGGCCGCGTCGATGGTTGGACGCAAGAGGGCGTCATCGCTCTTGAGCACAAAGTTTACGCTTTTCGCCTTCTTTAAGCGTGCTATGGAAAACAGCTCGCTCGTTGTCCCTGTCTCGGTAAATCCCAATTTCCGTAAAACCTTATAGGAACTAGCATTATCTGCATAGGCATTGGCTTGAACGGTTTTGATCTTGAGGTTTGTTTTAGCCGCGTTCAAGAGTGCGAAACCCGCTTCTGTGGCAAACCCATGGTTCCAGTAGGGTTTACCTATCCAATATCCCAATTCGAAGTTCGTATGTGAGGGCCTCTTGAAAAGACTGATTATACCGATCAATTCGCGCCCGTCTTTGGTTATCGCGTATGCGAATTCTCGGCCTTGTTTCCAAGCGGCTTTGAATATCATGGCTTTGATTTCCGCTGTGAGGACGGGGAAAGGATGTGGGATGGAACCTGTCATGCTTGCGACGTCGTAATCGCTGGCAAGCCTCGACATCGCCTCGGCATCTGAAAATTTTATTGGCCGCAATATGAGCCTACGAGTTGTGATTGTTTCGAGCATGTGACCCTCGCATTTAAGACAGGGCACAAAAAAAGGAAACCGGCGACCCGATTTCCCTGTTAGTTCCGAGTCGCTCCTTAAGGATGCGACCCGCCTTTATCAGGTCGCTATTCTGCGGCGAGTACCATCGGGTCGACAGACACGAATGTACGCTTGTTGCGTTTCGTCGTGAACGAAACTCGGCCACCTGTCAGCGCGAATAGAGTGTGATCTTTGCCCATGCCAACATTGACGCCTGGGTAGAACTTTGTCCCACGTTGACGAATAATAATGTTTCCTGGAACGACCGCTTGGCCACCAGATTTTTTAACGCCTAAGCGTCGGCCTGCACTATCGCGGCCGTTGTTAGATGAGCCACCAGCTTTTTTATGAGCCATTTTAAGTCTCCTTCAAAACGGCGGGTTAGGCCGAAATTCCTGTAATTTTAACGACTGTTTCGTTCTGACGATGTCCGCGTTTACGGCGGTAAGTCTGACGGCGCTTCTTTTTGAACACAATCACTTTATCGCCTTTGCGCTGCTCAAGGATTTCGCCCTCGACCTTTGCACCGGCAACAGTTGGCTCGCCAACTTTAATGTCAGATCCTTCGCCATATGCCAGAACGTCTCCGAAAGAGATCGTACCGCCAGCTTCAGCGTCGAGTTTTTCAACGATGATGATATCGTCTTTGGCAACCTTATATTGCTTACCACCTGTCTGTATAACAGCAAACATGATGTCGTTCCTTGCGTATGCGGGACGCATATTTATCAATATGACCCCGTCAAAATAAAATGAAGGCCGCCGTGCTTTAGAGTCGGCAGCCAAGTGGAGGCATATATACAGCGGCGAAAAGCAATGTCAACGCCGCTTTTCTCTGTATTTATAGCCTTTTGGACAGTCTTTAAAAAGAAAAGCCCCGCGATGAACGCGGGGCTGAAAAGTCTTAAAGCGAGTTCGCTCTAGTTGATGCGGCCGATGATTTGGCCGTTGCTATCGATGATATTGCCATTTTCATCAACCCGTCCGATTTGAACACCGGAGGTATTCACCACTGTTCCGTCTGTGCGGACCGAGAAACCAGTCGTAGAAGACGATGAAGAGTTGAACGACGATGATGAAGATGAGGTGTAGCTGCTGAATGATCCAGCCTCGGCAAGAATATTGCCAGACAGGTCAACAATGTTACCCGCTCCGTCGAGGCGGCCAATAACCGCTCCAGTGACAGCATTGATAACTGTACCGTCCGCATTCACCGTAAAGTTGGTGGTAGAGGAGGTCGTTACCGAGGAGCTGCCGAACGATCCGGCGCGTGCGATGACGTTTCCGGAACTGTCAACAACGTTCCCGTTAGCATCTACACGTCCGACTACAACACCGGAGGCGTTTAGAACCTCTCCGTTTGACCGAATAGTGTAACTCGTCGTGTTTGTTGTCACGCTACTATTCTGCGAACCGAATGTTCCGGCCCGGACCAGAATGTTTCCGCTCATATCGACAATATTACCAGCTGCATCAAGGGACCCGATAAGTTTGCCCGCACCGTCGAAGACGCGGTTTTGATTATCGATGGTGTAGCTTGTTGAGACCGTACGGCTTGTGCTGAGCGCTGTGCCGCTTGAGGTCGTCATTGTTGATGTTGAGTTGAAAGAACCACCGCTGACCATAGAGCGCCAGTCGACACCGAGCGCATCAACCGTGGTCAGTGTAAGGCCACCAGTAGACAGGCCACGCGCTGTCTGGAAACGCTCGACAGCGTAGTAGGTCTGTTGACCCAAAATGCCATCGATTTGACCATTGTAGTAGCCTTGTGTCGTCAGAGCGCGCTGGATGGCGGAGACAACTGTCGAGTTGGAGTTCGCTTCACAAAGAACCTGACGCCATTCGGCTTTTTCTTGCGTGATTTGCGTACGTTTCTCGATAGTTCCGTATTCAGCTGGGATCGCCATTGTTTCAGTACGTGCTGGTTCGACCAAACGTGTCACTTCAACCGTATCATATACAGCCGGGATAAGAACGCGGCGTGTACCCGCCTGACGGTCAACGACGCGGCGTGTGACCTGTTTTGTTACAGCCGGGATCAGACGCTCTTCTGTGCGCATGGGCTGCTCAACAACACGTCGGGTGACCTGGCGAGTGATCGCCGGGATAACGCGCTGTTCGGTACGAGCAGGCGTAACAACACGGCGGCGTGTTTCCGTCTTCGTCACGGCTGGGATAACGCGCTCTTGAACTTGAGCGGGCGTTTTCACAACGCGGCGAGTGACTTGCTTGGTAATCGCAGGAATAACCTGTTCAACCGTACGGGCCGGTGTTTTTACAACGCGGCGGGTCACTTGTTTTGTAACCGCCGGGATAACACGTTCTTGAGTTTGAGCCGGCGTTGCAACGACACGTCGGTCTTCAACACGTGTGACCGCAGGAATAACCCGTTCAACAACTTTTGCCGGTGTCTTGACGACCTGACGGCTCACTTGTTTGGTTACAGCCGGAATGATGCGTTCCTGCGTTTGCGCAGGGGTGCGGACCACGCGGCGGGTGACTTGCTTCGTGACGGCTGGGATAACGCGCTCTTGAACACTTGCAGGTGTTCGAACTACGCGGCGGGTAACTTCTTTTGTTACAGCCGGGATAATCCGTTCCACTGTTTGTGCCGGCGTCTTGATGACACGGCGAGTTTCCATGCGCGTTGTTGCCGGAATGACACGTTCCTGAGCCTGCGCCGGTGTTTTAACGACCTGACGGGTTTCAGTTTTGGTAATCGCTGGAATGACGCGCTCAACAGTCTGAGCGGGCGTTTTCACAACGCGTCGAGCCACCTGTTTTGTAACAGCAGGAATGATACGTTCCTGTGTCTGTGCGGGTGTTTTCACAACGCGGCGCGTGACTTGTTTCGTCACAGCCGGAATGACGCGCTCAACAGTTTGCGCAGGTTCCACGATGCGGCGGCGCGTCTCTGTTTTCACAACCGCCGGAATAACCTTCTCAACCGTTGCTGCAGGCGTATTCACCACGCGGCGCGTAACTGTTTTTGTTACGGCTGGGATGATCCGCTCAACAGTTTGAGCAGGTGTTTTGATCACCCGGCGAGTTTCCACTTTCGTGACCGCAGGAATGACCCGTTCTTGCGTTTGAGCCGGCGTTTTCACAACGCGGCGTGTGACAGTTTTGGTCACAGCCGGAACAATTTTCTCAACTGTCTGGGCAGGTGTGCGAACGACGCGGCGTTCTTCGACCTTCGTGACAGCAGGGATCATGCGTTCTTGAACCGTCGCAGGAGTTTTCACAACGCGGCGGGACACTGTTTTTGTGACGGCTGGAACAGTGCGTTCAACCGTCTGAGCTGGTGTCTTCACAACGCGGCGTGTTTCCACTTTCGTGACCGCTGGGATAACCCGCTCTTGCACCGTCGCAGGTGTTTTCACAACACGGCGAGACACAGTTTTTGTAACAGCTGGAACAGTGCGTTCAACCGTACGAGCAGGCTCTTTTATGACGCGGCGTGTTTCAATTTTTGTAACAGCTGGGATGACCCGTTCTTGTGTTTGAGCCGGTGTGTTCACAACGCGGCGCGTGACTTGTTTCGTCACAGCCGGAATGATCCGTTCAACAGTTTGGGCCGGTGTCTTCACGACGCGGCGTGTTTCAACCTTCGTGACCGCTGGAATGACGCGCTCTTGTGTTTGAGCGGGTGTCTTGACGACGCGGCGCTCAACAACTTGAGTGACAGCTGGAATGATCTTTTCAACTGTTCGTGCAGGTTCCTTGATGATCCGGCGTTCCGCAAGGCGTGTGACCGCTGGAATTGTCTTTTCAACAGTTTGAGCCGGCGTTTTCACGACGCGACGTGTGAACGTTTTGGTCACGGCGGGCACGATTTTTTCAACAGTTGCAGCCGGCGTAACGATACGGCGGCGTGTTTCTGTTTTCGTGACGGCTGGGATTGTCCGCTCAACAACACTGGCAGGTGTTTTCACAACGCGGCGCGTGACTTGCTTCGTCACAGCCGGAATAACACGTTCTACTGTGGTTGCAGGTGTTTTCACGACGCGGCGAGTTTCCACTTTTGTGACCGCAGGAATGACCCGTTCTTGCGTTTGAGCAGGCTCTTTTACAACGCGGCGAGTCACAGTTTTCGTCACAGCGGGGACAACTTTTTCAACAGTCGTTGCCGGTGTGCGAACAACGCGGCGAGTTTCCATTTTCGTAACCGCTGGGATGACCCGCTCTTGTGTCTGAGCCGGTGTTTTCACAACACGGCGGGTCACAGTTTTTGTGACTGCCGGAATAACCCGTTCAACGGTTTGAGCTGGCTCTTTCACGACGCGGCGAGTTTCCACTTTTGTGACCGCAGGAATGATCCGTTCTTGAGCGCTGGCAGGCGTTTTCACGACACGGCGAGTGACAGTTTTTGTCACAGCCGGGATAACGCGTTCGACAGTTTGCGCTGGCGTCTTGATGATGCGGCGCGTTTCGAGGCGTGTTGTCGCCGGTATAGTCCGCTCAACGGCGCGCGCGGGCTCTTTCACGACCTTGCGTGTGACGGTTTTCGTCACGGCAGGGATGATCCGCTCCACGGTTTGTGCTGGCGTTTTGATAACACGGCGAGTTTCGATTTTTGTCACAGCCGGAATAACGCGTTCTTGCGTGCTAGCTGGGACATCCACAACGCGGCGTGTCACGGCTTCAGTAACAGCGGGAATGATGCGTTCCTGCGTGCTTGCTGGAGAGACAAGAACACGGCGAGAACGAAGCTCGGTCACGGCCGGAATGACCTTCTCAACAACCTTGGCAGGCTCCTGAACAATCCGGCGTGTGACGGTTTTCGTGACCGCTGGAATGACTTTTTCGACGGTTTGAGCCGGCTTCACGATACGGCGGCGTGTCTCTGCTTTTGTGACGGCAGGGATAACACGTTCCTGTGTCTGGGCAGGCGTTTTTACGACGCGGCGCGTGATGGTCTCAGTCACAGCTGGAATAATCCGCTCTTGAGCCGATGCCGGCGTTTTAACAACGCGGCGGGTCTCAGTTTTCGTCACTGCGGGGATGATGCGTTCCTGGGTTGAAGCAGGACGGTCAACAACGCGGCGAGTCACAGTTTTTGTGACGGCTGGAACGACGCGCTCAACAACTTGAGCCGGTTTCACAACGCGGCGGCGCTGCTCTGTTTTCGTTACAGCCGGGATCAAGCGTTCTTGCGCCGTTGCCGGAGCGTCGACAACGCGGCGTGTGACGGCTTGCGTAACCGCTGGTATTGTGCGTTCAACGGCGCGGGCCGGTGTTTTGACAACGCGGCGGCTTACAGTTTTTGTGACGGCTGGAACAACGCGTTCAACAACACGAGCCGGTTCGGACACCACTTGTGTCTGATATGTGCCCGTGCGCTGTGTGAAGAAGCCGTTTCCGCCAGCATTACGTGTGCCAGCATTATCCGCTGCGAGAGCGTCTGCGCGGGTCAGGCCATCGCGATCATCAAGACCGTCGCCATTGCCATCAACAAATCCGCTATAGTTCCCTCCGCCAATGCGCTGAGCACGGTCGAGGAGGTTTAAATCGCGCGCTTCAGCATAAGACATAAAGCGGGCAGGGGTTTGAACTACGCGGCGAGTGACTGTTTCGGTCACCGCTGCAACAGGGATTTCACGAACTGTCGCTTCGGTATCTACAACGCGGCGTGTGATTTGACGCGTGATCGCGGGAACCTGACGCTCAACCGTACGGGCTGGCGTGACGACAACCTGTTTTGTGATGGTTTTATATTGAGCCGGAATCAAGACGCGGCAAAGGATTTCACCTGT
Organism: Maricaulaceae bacterium; assembly: GCA_048268905.1. GTDB lineage: Bacteria > Pseudomonadota > Alphaproteobacteria > Caulobacterales > Maricaulaceae > JACOMS01. Next base: position 440,600 of record JBLWUN010000002.1, read on the forward strand.
TTGAGCCACGATTGTTTGGGTAGACTGAACGACTTGTTCTGAAACACCGTTAAAGACAGTAAATTGACCGGATGTCGCCGTGTTGAGTTGGCCGCCTGAGAAGGCACCGGAATTGATCGCTTGGGAGCCAGGTTTCCACTCCTCACGAGCAGGCGCGATAAGCACTTGCTCTGAACGCGTTTCATAAACCGCCGGGATGACTTCGATGTCAACACGGGCGGGTTCGACGACGATAGTCTCAGTGACTGTACGGTAAGTCGCAGGGACGATTTCAAGGCGCGTTGAGGCTTCTTGAACAACGATTTGCTCGGATACTGTTTGGTAAAGCGCCGGAATGATAACCATTTCTTGCGCCGCATCCTGAGCGACATAAGTCTCTGTGACAGTCTGGAATTTGGCAGGAACAACCGCATATTCAACTGTTTCTGGCTGAACAACGATCGTTTCAGTTACAGTTTCATATTCGGCAGGCACAACAGTGAGTTCAGTCACAGCTTCTTGCGCGACGATCGTTTCGGTCACATCGCGGTAAGATGCAGGGACAACAACCAGTTCCGCAGACGCTTCTTGAACAACATATGTGTCCTCATAGTTCTCGAACTGCGCTGGAATAACTTCGTAGGCCACAGATTGCGGCTGAACGACGACCGTTTCGGTAACGTCGCGGAAACTTGCCGGAATAGACACGAGCTCAGTTGTCGCTTCTTTAACAACAACAGTATCCGTTACAGTTTCGTATTGCGCCGGAATAGAGACGAGCTCTGTGCTCGCTTCCTGAACAACAACGGTGTCTGTCACGGTTTCGTATGTCGCTGGGATCGTGACAAGTTCCGTAGAAGCTTCCTGAACAACAACTGTGTCCGTATAAGTCTCGTATTCAGCGGGTATTGTTACATATTCAACTGACTGAGGCTGTACGACTATCGTATCCGTTACCGTTCCGTAAACAGCAGGGACCGTTACAAGTTCTGTGGTCGCTTCACGAACAACAACCGTCTCTTCAACGGTCTCAAATTTCGCCGGAATAGAGACAAGCTCGGTAGAGGCCTCCTGAACAACGACAGTCTCTGTGACATTGCGGTAGGACGCTGGAATAGTGACAAGCTCAGTAGACGCTTCTTGAACGACAACAGCTTCTTCCACTGTTTCATATGTCGCAGGAATTGTTTCATACGTGACAGTTTGTGGCTGAACGACAACCGTTTCTGTCACTGTCTCGAATACTGGCGGAACGGTAACAAGTTCTGTTGACGCTTCGGAGACAATCACTGGCTCTTCGATGGTCTCATAAACAGCAGGAATGGTTTCGTAAGTGACCGTCTGCGGCTGAACCACAATCGTGTCTGTCACTGTTTCAAACGTTGCTGGAATTGTCACCAACTCAGACGACGCTTCTTGTACAACGATTGTGTCTGAAACAGTCTCAAATGTTGCCGGAATTGTCTCATATGTGACAGATTGCGGCTGAACCACGACGGTGTCTGTCACTGTTTCAAACGTTGCGGGGATTGTCACAAGCTCTGTAGAGGCCTCTTGGACGATCACAGGCTCTTCAATTGTTTCATAAACCGCTGGAACACTGACATATTCAACGGTTTGCGGCTGAACCACGACGGTGTCCGTCACGGTTTCAAACGTGGCCGGAATTGTCACAAGTTCGGTGGACGCTTCTTGAACGATCACAGGCTCTTGCACTGTTTCATAAACGGCTGGAACGGATTCGTAAGTCACAGTTGCTGGCGTAACAACGACAGTGTCCGTCACAGTTTCGAATGTTGCTGGGATAGAAACAAGTTCTGTAGACGCTTCCTGAACAACCACAGTATCCTGATAGGTCTCATATTGAGCGGGAACGGTGACGTATTCGACAGTTTGTGGCTGAACCACAACCGTGTCTGTCACAGTTTCATAGGTGGCTGGTACAGTCACGACCTCGGTTGAGGCTTCTTGAACGACGATGGATTCTTGAATGGTTTCAAAAATAGGCGGAATAACTTCATAAGTCACCGCTTGCGGCTGAACAACGAGCGTATCTTGGACGGTTTCGTAGACAGCAGGAACGGTCACATAATCCGTCGAAGCTTCTTGAACGACAACCGTTTCCTGAACAGTTTCAAATTCGGCTGGGATTGTTTCGTAAGTGACAGTTTCCGGTGTGATGACAACCGTATCTGTGACAGTTTCGAACGTTGCCGGAATTGTAACGAGCTCAGTAGAGGCTTCCTGAACAACGATAGCTTCTTCAACTGTTTCATATACCGCAGGAACAGTGACATACTCAACGCCAGCGGGCTGAACGACGACTGTATCCGTGACTGTTTCGAATGTTGCAGGAATAGAAACCAGCTCGGTTGAGGCTTCTTGTACAACGATTGTGTCTGAAACTGTCTCAAACTCGGCAGGGACTGTCACATATTCTGTGCCAGCGGGTTGTACGACGATTGTGTCTGTAACGGTTTCAAATGTCGCCGGGATGGAGACGAGCTCTGTCGAGGCTTCTTGAACGACAACCGTTTCACCAACGGTTTCATACACAGGCGGAACGACCACATATTCAACGGTTTGCGGCTGGACCACAACAGTGTCTGTTACAGTCTCGAAGGTCGCTGGGATCGTAACGAGATCCGTCGATGCTTCTTGAACAACAACAGTATCTTGCACTGTTTCATATTCTGCTGGAATAACTTCGTAAGCGACGGTTTGCGGCGTCACAACGATGGTATCTGTGACGTCTTCAAACGTAGCTGGGATTGTGACGAGTTCCGTTGACGCTTCTTGAACAACAACGGTGTCTTCATACGTTTCGTATTTCGCCGGAATGACCTCGTAAGCGACGGTCTGCGGCGTTACAACGAGCGTATCAGTAACGGTTTCGAACGTTGCCGGGATTGTGACAAGCTCTGTCGAGGCTTCTTGAACGACGACATTTTGCGCGACGGTTTCAAAGACGGCGGGAACGGTGACAAGCTCTGTGCTTGCTGGCTGTACGACAACTGTATCAGAAACAGTTTCGTAAGTCGCGGGCACCGTAACGAGTTCAGTTGAGGCGTCGGAAACGACAACCGCTTCTTGAACCGTGTCATAAACGGCTGGAATCGATTCGTATGTGACTGTTTGCGGCGTCACAACGACAGTGTCCGTAACGGTTTCGAAGACTGGCGGGATGGTGACGAGTTCTGTTGTTGCTTCTTGAACAACGACAGTCTGCGTTACATTTTCGAACACAGCCGGAATAGAGACGAGTTCAGATGTTGCCTCTTGGACAACAACAGTGTCCGTGACCGTCTCATAAGTGGCCGGAATAGTAACGAGCTCAGTTGACGCTTCTTGCGCAAGGACGGTCTCTTGGACCGTTTCATAAGTGGCAGGAATTGTAACGTAATCAACGGTTTGAGGCGTGACGACGACCGTTTCCGTGACAGTTTCATATTCAGCGGGGACCGTAACAAGCTTCGTTGTTGCTTCCTGAGCGACCACAGTGTCTGTGACGGTTTCAAAAACGGCTGGAATCGTGACGAGCTCGGTTGAGGCCTCTTGGACAACAACAGTGTCTTGGTACGTCTCATATTGAGCCGGTATAGACGTGTACTCGATCGTTTCTGGCTGGACAACGACGGTTTCAGTGCGCGTACCGTAAACAGGGGGTATGGATACGAGTTGCGTGGACGCATCTTGAACGACGACTGTTTCCGTTACGTCGCGATAAGACGCAGGAATGATGGACGACCCGTTTGAGCCAAAGCCTGCGCCGAGGTTGACAGCGTTGCGAGCAAAAACAGACCCATTTGAGCGTAGGATGCTGCCATTGCCGTCAACATAACCGATATATGTGCCAGACTGTGAGTAGACCCCTGGCGTGCCGTCAATTGTGTATGTCGATGAACCAACGGTCACAGTTGAAGGAAGGCCGCCATTGGCCCCAAAGTTCACAGCGTTCGTCGCAAGCACTGATCCGTCGTTGCGGATAAGGTTGCCGTTCGCATCAATTGTTCCGACGACAACGCCAGAGGCATTGATAATGCGCGGAGACGTGCTGATGTTATAAGTTGTCGAACCGACAGTAACGGTGGAGGGGATGCCTCCGCCAAATCCCGCGGGCACAATCTGGTAGCTTTCCTCTTGAACGAGGACACGCTCCGTGACGGTTTCAAACCGCGCGGGAATTTTAACGATTCGTTCGCTGGCTTCGCGAATGACGACTTGTTCTGTCGACGTTTCGTAAGTCGCAGGGACAATCACCCGTGCAAAACACTCACCTGGAAGTGGATTCCCTGGCGGTAGATCCTGGGCAATAGTTGGCGCTGTTAACACCACGGCACTTACGGCCAACATTAGAGTACGTTTCATCTTGAAAACCCCCAAACTCTCTTCAATACGTTCAGCTGCGCAAATGCAGCTCGTTGGATGCTTAACCAAATCATGACGAAATGGTTAGGCGTTAGTCCCTTCATACTCAGTTCGAAGGGAAATTCAATCACGATGTTCGCTCAGGCGAAAAGGTCTCCAATGAGACACGTCAGCGGCGTGTAACATCTCCTGATCCCCCCGCGTATCACCGTAGGCTTCTTTAATGGACACAGTATCCGGCGCGAATTCGGCTTCTATCCGGCGGACTTTTCCTGCGCCCCATACATTCCAGCCATCGATTTCTCCTGTGTAGCGCCCATCTTGCTGTTTCAGGTCTGTGGCCATAACTCTTTCTATATTTTGCGATTCGGCCCAGACATTCAAGTACGGGGAAATCGAAGCACTGCATATATATAGTGACTCGCCGTTCAACGTCTTCTTGTTGAGCTCTTCTTGCGCCATAGGCCGGACAAGGGGCGGGATCACTTCTTTTGCAAATCTTGCAGCTTTATCGTTGAGCGCCTTTACATCCGCGCCTTTAAAAAAACGGCGTATGACGGATGCTTTGACCGCGTCCCGATTGATAAGTTTAAGAATGTAAGCAAGGAAAACTGGCAATAGGATGGTAATGTTCATGACCCATTTTGCGGTTCCAGCGTAATATCGCAAGAATAGGGCGAACGTGTCTTGGGTCGTTATGGTCCCATCGAAGTCAAAAACCACGATTTCGTGGTGAGATTTGACTGCGCTTGTTGTCATAACGAATCCTACGTTGTGCCGTTTAGGTGTTTTATACCACGGTTTTGTTGACGATAGTATGTCACTGCAAGAGTGATACCAATTCAATTGAAATGGCAAGTATCATATGAATATGAACGGAAACTGACTGGGGCGATTTTTGCGCCACCAAGGCGAATTTCGCAATAATTCTCTCGTGATTTCCCGTGCACTCAGTATTTATTTTGACTAAGGGGGATTAAAGTCAGTTTTTACTTAAAATGCGAGATAGCGAATGATCAATTGGGCCGAGTTAGACCAGACAAAACATCAAAATGAAGCTGAAGCGGCTGCGAATCTGATGTCTGTTATTGGTTTCAGCGATGCAGAGCGAGAATCGGTCGGTCTAAAAGCTATCGAAATCGTGAAAGACGCGCGAAAGCAGACCCATAGAAAAGGATTGATGGAGACGTTTCTCGAGGAATTCGGGCTTTCTAACAAGGAAGGGCTGGCGTTGATGTGTCTCGCTGAGTCTCTATTGCGCGTGCCGGACGCGCAGACGGCTGACAAACTTATCGCGGAAAAGGTTTCCTCAGGTGAGTGGGCGAGTCATAAAGGGCAGTCAGATAGTTGGCTCGTCAACGCCTCTACATGGGGACTGATGTTGACGGGCAAGATTGTTGATGTGGATGCAGCCGCGCGTCAGGACGTGAGCCGCTTCATGCAGGACCTTACGCGGCGCGCAGGCGCGCCTGTTATTCGGGCTGCGATGATGCAGGCCATGCGTATCATGGGCGAGCAATTTGTTGTAGGCCGGACAATTACCGAGGCGATCAAGCGCTCCAAAAAACTCGGACTGACAGACAAGGTTGGACTTTGTTCTTTTGATATGCTGGGCGAGGGCGCGAGAACAAACGCCGATGCCAAGCGCTATCACTTGGCTTATTTCGACGCCATCAAAGCGCTTGCAAGCACGAGTTTGAATGAAACGGAACCAGAAGAAATTAACGGCATTTCTGTTAAGCTGTCGGCGCTACATCCACGATATGACGCCTTACACGAAGATGTGGTCTTTAAAGAACTCTATCCTCGCTTGCTAGAACTCGCAATTGAAGCGGCGAAAGCTGATGTGAATTTTTGTCTCGACGCCGAGGAGGCCGACAGATTGGTGCTTTCACTTAAAATACTGGAAAAACTCGCAAATGAAGATGTTCTGAGCGGATGGACGGGACTTGGCTTAGCGCTACAAGCTTACCAAAAGAGAAGCTTGGGTGTTATCGAGAAAGTTGTAGCCCTCTCGCAGCAAACGGGACAGCGCATCATGGTGAGGCTTGTTAAGGGTGCCTACTGGGATACTGAGATCAAGCATAGCCAGGTGGAAGGACATCCTGACTTTCCCGTTTGGACAAGAAAGGGCACAACAGACCTTTGTTACTTGGCGTGCGCTCGAAAACTTCTCGATGCGGGTCCTTGCATTTATCCGCAATTTGCAACGCACAACGCGCACACAGTTGCGGCGATACAGCATATGGCACCAAGCGATGCGAAATATGAATTTCAACGTCTTCACGGCATGGGAGAAGCCCTTTACCGCGCCGCAAAAATAGGGCGCCGAGTGCGCATTTACGCTCCGGTGGGAGCGCATGAGGACCTGCTGCCATATTTAGTACGGCGCCTTCTGGAAAACGGGGCAAACACGTCATTTGTTCACCGGTTCCTAGATGAAGATGTCCCTGCGGAGGACGTGGCCCGGTCACCATTCTCGATCGAAGGGCCGCAAAAACACACAGGTATTCGGCTGCCGATCGATATGTTCGGCGAGTCGCGTGCGAATTCTAAGGGTTTGGATTTGACCCAAGAAGCGGTCTACAAACGACTCGAGCAGGCTGTACAATCTTACAAAGGTTACCACGCCTATCCTTTCATTGGGGCGAAGACAAAACCCACGTCAAAAGAGGCTCCGACCTCGGTGTATTCTCCCTATGATGCGCAACAAATCGGCACTGTGCAGCTGGCATCGACAGAAGACGTGCGCACCGCCTTTAAGGTTGCTAGCGGCGCTTTCCAAGATTGGAACGGCCAGGGCGGGGGTGAACGCGGGCGCATTCTGCGCGCCATGGCAAACGCGCTCGAAAACCATTTGGAAGAGTTCGTTGTGCTTATGGCAAAAGAGGCGGGAAAGACTTTTCCCGATTCGATCGCCGAGGTCCGCGAGGCCGTCGACTTCTGCCGGTACTACGCTGCGCAAGCTGAAACAGAGTTTTCATCTGATACTATTCTTCCGGGGCCCGCAGGTGAAATAAACCAACTGCGTATGGCGGGGCGCGGCGTTTTCGCCTGTATTAGCCCTTGGAATTTCCCGCTCGCGATATTTACCGGACAAGTTGCGGCGGCGCTGGCTGCGGGGAATACGGTGCTGGCGAAACCCGCGGAGCAAACCCCATTGACTGCGTTTCGCGCCGTAGAGCTTTTTTTCGAAGCTGGATTGCCGCGTAGCGTCCTGCATTTGCTGCCGGGTGACGGGGAAACTGTCGGGGCAGAAATGACAGCTCAGCCAGGGCTCGCGGGTGTTTGCTTTACCGGTTCAACTCAGGTCGCGAAAATCATCAATCGGGCGCTAGCTAAAAAAGATGGCCCGATACCGGTCTTAATCGCCGAAACTGGCGGGTTAAACGGTATGTTCGTTGATACAACTGCGCTGCGCGAACAAGTCATGGATGACGTGATTTCATCGGCATTTAACGCGGCGGGACAGCGCTGCTCAGCTTTAAGAATATTGTTCTTACCGGAGGAAACGGCCGATCATATTATATCGGGGCTCGAAGGTGCGATGGACTCGCTGATCATTGGTGATCCAGGCAACGCATCAACAGATGTAGGGCCTGTTATTGACGGCGAAGCCTGCTCAACATTGCAGAGCTATGTGGCGAACCCGCCCAAAGGAATGAAAGTCCGCAAGCAATGCGAACTATCCCCTGTTCATGGGGCGGGCCATTTCTTGCCGCCCACACTTATCGAGGCGGCGAGCCTCGAAGGGTTTAATCAAGAAATGTTTGGCCCCATTTTGCATGTGGTGAGGTACACCCAAAAGACGCTCGACGGGTTGATGGCCGAGTTCGCGGCAAAAAATTATGGCCTAACGCTAGGCGTGCATAGCCGACTCGAATCGTTTGCACTTCGTGTTACGCGGGCCGTTCCTGCCGGGAATGTTTATATTAACCGCAATATTATCGGTGCTGTCGTTGGCGTTCAGCCCTTTGGTGGGTGCGGATTGTCGGGAACCGGACCTAAGGCTGGCGGTCCGCATTATCTGCACCGCTTCGCCACAGAAGTGACTGTGACCAACAATATTGCCGCGCAAGGCGGTGATCCGGCGCTTTTGAACCTCGGAGAGTAATACAAGAGAAAAATATTGCGACGCACCAAGCCATTGAGCGTGAAGCGACAAATTGCCGAGATAAAATTCGCGCTTATCTCTTCGCATTTCGATTTTCTCGGTCTATAAAGCGGCAAATCACATTCTGAGGACGTTCCATGGTTCAGTTGACATTGCCGAAAAACTCCAAGCTAACGCCGGGCCATACTTGGCCTGCGGCCGGAACCGGCAAGCGGATGAAAACCTTTAAGATCTACCGCTATGATCCTGAAGCTGGCGGGCAGCCGCGTTGGGATACTTATAAAATTGATCTCGATGAATGCGGCCCGATGGTTCTGGATGCGCTTTTCAAGATTAAGAACGAAATTGATCCAACCTTGTCTTTCCGCCGGTCTTGCCGCGAAGGCGTATGCGGTTCCTGCGCGATGAATATTGGGGGGCGTAATACGCTCGCCTGCACAAAGGGCATCGATGAAGTTGGCGGATCCGATACAATCACGATCTCCCCATTGCCTCACTTGCCGGTTGTTCGCGACTTGGTTCCGGATTTATCACAATTTTACGCTCAATATGCATCGATCGAGCCGTGGCTTCACACAACGACCGCAGAGCCGAAAGAAGAGTGGAAACAATCTCCCGAAGACCGTGACAAGCTTGACGGTCTGTATGAGTGTATTCTTTGCGCGTCTTGTTCGACGAGCTGCCCGAGTTACTGGTGGAATGGTGATCGTTACCTTGGCCCCGCCGCACTTTTGCAAGCTTACCGTTGGCTGGTTGATAGTCGGGACGAGGCCACAAGCGAACGTCTTGATGATCTTGAAGATCCGTTCAAGCTGTACCGTTGCCATACTATCATGAATTGCGCGAACGTTTGTCCGAAAGGTTTAAATCCAGCGAAAGCTATCGCGCAAGTCAAGAAAATGATGATCGGGCGCGCGTAGATTTTATTTATGTTTTAACCGCAAGCCCTTAAAAAGCTTGCGGTTTTTTGTTGTCAAAAAATTGGCTTAGGCGGGGCTGAACTGTAGTTCAGCAAGCCTCGCATATAATCCTCCGTCCGCGATCAACGAGGCATGTGTGCCTTGGCCCACAACTTCACCGCCGTCCATGACGATGATTCTATCCGCTTTTTTGACGGTCGCGAGACGGTGAGCAATAACAAGGGTCGTCCGGTCTTTCGATAAATTCTCGAATGCGAGTTGAACCGCGCGTTCGCTCTCTGCGTCGAGTGCGCTGGTGGCTTCATCAAGCAACAAAATAGGAGCGTTGCGTAGAATAGCGCGCGCGATCGCAATGCGTTGTTTCTGTCCCCCCGAGAGTGTGGAAGCCCGCTCGCCAAGGTCGGTCTGATATCCCTCCGGGAGCGCGCAGATGAAATCATCAGCGAAAGCGGCCTTTGCGGCGGCGATAACCTCGTCGTCGGTCGCGCCTTCGCGGCCATAGCGGATATTATCCATCGCAGACCCGGAGAAAAGCGGCGTATTTTGTTGCACAATAGCAAATTGCTCCCTGAGAGTTTGCGGCCTGAGATCTTTAATCGGCACCCCATCTATGGATATTTGTCCCGACTGGACATCATAGAACCTCAACATCAACTGGAAGAGTGTCGATTTTCCGGCGCCGGACGGCCCCACCACGGCAACGGTTTCTCCGGGCTTGACTTCAAAACTCAAATTTCGAACAGCTTGCTCAGTTGGGCGCGACGGATATGAGAACGTTACATTTTCAAATACCAAGTCGCCATGTGCTGTGGGGATTTCGACCGGTGTTTCGGGGCCGTGAATGTCACTCTCTTCGTTTAGGATCTCTACAAGGCGCTCAGAGGCTCCTGACGCCCGAAGAAGATTGGTCCATGTTTCCGTCAGGAAACTGAGATTGGATAAAGCAAGAAAAGCATAGATCGAGAATTGCAGAATATCTCCGCCCGTCATTTTACCGTGGGTGACATTGATGGCACCGTACCAAAGCACCGCAACGACGGCGCCCAGTGCTACGCCGAAAATCATAATCGTCATAATCGTGCGAATGACGATACGTTTGCGCTGGATATCATAGGTCTCATTGACGACCTTAGAAAAGGCACCATCCTCCATGGCCTCTCTTGTGAAGGCCTGTACAGTTTGAATAGCTGAGAGGCTTTCACCAGCCCGTGCAGACGCGTTGGCAAGGCTATCCTGTCCATCGCGCGACAGGTTTCTGATCATTTTCCCTAAGGTGATAACTGGAATGATAATGAGCGGGCCTATGGTTATGACCATAAGCGCCATCTTCCAGTTTGTCACAAACATCATGACAATTGCGCCGAGTGCGACGGCAAGGGCACGGATACCAAATGAAATTGATCCCGTCACGACCGTTTCAATCAGCGTCGTGTCCGTGGTGAGGCGGGATAATACTTCGCCGGTGCGCACACGTTCAAAATAGGCAGGGCTCAAGGTCAGAAGGTGGCTGTAGACCTTATTCCTGATATCAGCGATAACCCGCTGGCCCAAGACATTGATGAAATAGGCGCGAGTCGGGCCAATCACGGCGTAAATGACCACAAATATGAAGGCGAATTTGAAGTAAGGCGTTAAATCGCCTGCGCCGCTCACATTGATACGCTGGCAGAACTCCGGGCGGGAAATGTCCGTGCCCGCAAATCCGCAGTCGACAATCAGTTTGCCCAGCGGAGGAATGATAAGTGTCGCGATCGATGAAAGCGTCAGGAAGATCAAAAAGAGCGTGAGCCATCCAGGGTATTTGGCAATAAACGGCCAGATATGCTTTAACGGAGCAAGTGAACGGGATTTCGCTCTGTGTTCTTTGTCGCGATCAATTTCCGCGGAAAAGGCGGCACCAGCGGATCTATTGGGACCCGTGGAGCGGGCATTTGATGAATCAGTCATGGCGGAGTCTATGCCACTGACGGAACGTTTCGTCTATGCGGCGTGTTTACCATCCTGTCGTAAATTTGACCTTGTTCTGATTTAGTTCGCCTGTTCGTTTGCAATCTATTTTGCGGCGTTCCACAAAACGCCATGCGATCACCTGATTCTGTCCTTAAGTCCGTCTTCGGCTTCGATTCCTTTCGGAGTGGGCAATACGGCATTATTGACTCCATTCTAAAGCAGGAAAATATCCTTGCTGTGATGCCCACAGGGGCGGGCAAGTCTTTGTGTTATCAGGTTCCCGCGCTGATCTTTGAGCGTCCAACGATAGTTATATCGCCGCTGGTGGCTCTTATTGACAATCAGGTCGCCGGCCTCAGAGCGAACGGTGTGGAGGTGGGCTGCCTGCATTCGGGGCAGAGCAGGGAAGAAAATGTCAGAAATTGGCGGCTCGTCACACATGGCGCTGCGCGCTTACTTTATATGTCACCTGAACGGCTCATGTCGGCGCGCATGATGGCTGCGGTGAAGGCGCTCGATCCTGCAATGTTCGTGATTGATGAAGCGCATTGCGTTTCGAAATGGGGCCCCGCCTTTCGCCCGGAATATGATCAACTTTCTGATTTAAAAACAAATTTCCCAAATGCTGTGATCTCAGCTTTCACCGCGACAGCAGATGAAAATACCCGTCTCGACATCGCCGAGAAGCTATTTTCATCTCGCGGAAATATCGTTGTCCAAGGGTTCGACCGGCCAAATTTGGACTTGAATGTCGCGCCGAAATCTAATCGTCAGTCGCAGTTGCAAAATTTTTTGGAAAGTGTTCAGGGACAATCTGGGATTGTCTATTGCCTATCTCGAAAATCAACCGAGGAGACCGCCGCTTTTCTTGGCCGCTTGGGATATAAGGCACTGGCCTATCATGCAGGTATGAGCGCCGAGGACCGTTTTAACAATCAGGAACGTTTCATGGCCGAGGAGGGCGTGATTATTGTGGCGACAATTGCGTTCGGTATGGGAATTGACAAGCCCGATATACGGTTTGTGTTTCATATGAACCTTCCGTCGAGCCTTGAAGCCTATTATCAGGAAATTGGCCGCGCCGGACGTGATGGTGCCGCTGCGAGTACCTCAATGATTTACGGCCTTGATGACGTGCGCCTTCGACGGCAATTCATTGCAGCTGATGGCAGTGACAATGATCACCAAATGCGTGAGCATAAGCGTCTCGACGCGCTCTTGAGCTATTGCGAAGCTTCGACGTGCCGAAGGCAGGTGTTGCTGTCTTATTTTGGCGAGAGCACTCGGCCCTGCGGAAACTGCGATAACTGTCTATCTCCGCCTTCGCTCATTGACGCCAGTTCGCAGGGACGGGCTCTCTTCGCGGTTATTGAGCAAACGGGGCAACGATTTGGAACGGCTCATGTTATTGACGTAGCAAGAGGTGCGCAAACGGCACGTATCAAGCAATTTGGACACGACACCCTCGAAGCATTTGGGGCATGTCAGGCTATGGGTAAGCCCTATTTACAAGCGCTGATTCGCCAGGCGGTCGCGGCGGGTTTTTTGACTCTCAACATCGCAAAATATGGCGCACTGGAACTCACAGATAAGGGCGGGTCCGTCTTGGCCGGAAAATCTCCTTTCATGTGCAAGGATATCCAAGCGAATTTGCCTAAAGCGGCCTCAAAGCAAAAAAGAAAAACAGCTTCGGCAGCCGCAGACTTAACGCCGGACGCACATGATTTACTGATAAAGCTAAAGGCTCGGCGGGCAGAAATGGCGAGGGAGCTTGGAAAGCCCGCTTATATCGTTTTCTCTGATGCGACACTTATCGACATGGCCCGCAACGTGCCTCACGATAAACAGACGATGCTTGAAGTCTCCGGCGTCGGGGAGACAAAGTTCGAAAGATTTGGCGCTGCATTTCTAGACGTTATAGCGACTGCTTAGCGAGCAGGGCAGCATGCCCTTTTAAAATATAATCCCCGTTTTGCTGTTATTTGAGCATAATTTCGTCCAACTTTTGAGCGTATTGTGTTAAGGATAAAACGTATAGCTTGAAGGAATCGCCGTGAAACGTATTTTGTCTGCTCTTCTCATTCCCGCCGCATTTGTTGGAGCCTGGTGGGCCGGTTATCAATTCTATGGTGAAAGCGGCGCGGTAAAGGAAGCTCCGTCATCAAGTGCCGTAGAGGTGCAGGCTGTTGGAGAAACTGGCGGGGCAACGGAAGCGGATGTTAAGGCGACCGACGAAGATCAAGAACCTGAATATCTGACGTACCTAGGGTGGTCGGTCGACACGTCTTCCGAGGACCCTCGCGTTTGTTTTAATTTTTACTCGGCACTCAATGACCAAGATAATATTACGGCGCGGGATTACGTAGAAATTGCGCCGAAAACGGCTGTTTCCCTTGATATTGAGGGCAACAATCTGTGCCTGACGGGGTTTTCATTCGATGAAGAATATGATGTGACACTCAAAGAAGGGCTAAAGGACCGTAAGCGGCGCGCATTGGAACGGGATGTGAACGTCACTGTGAGTTTCGGCGATAAGCCGCCTTTCGTTGGTTTCGCTGGTCAAGGCATAATTCTCCCACGGGTTAACGCTCAGGGGCTTGCCATTGAAACCGTCAATGTTGATTCCCTTTCCGTTGAGATCGCACGTGTGTCTGACAGAATGATTGCGCGGCGCGACCCGCAAACAGGTAAAGCGACCCTCGAGGGGGATTATGGCTGGGAATATAACGATGCGGCGACGTCTATCCGCGAAACAATCTGGACGGGGAAGCTTCCGGTTAAGTCTATTCGCAACGAAAAAGTGACGACCGTTTTGGCGCTGTCTAAGGTCACCGGTGATCTACCGCCGGGAGCATATGTTGTTACCGTCGAGCGCGAACATACAGAAGACGAAGATCAGGTGGCACGAGCGTGGCGTTGGATTGTTTCAACGGACCTGGCACTCACTAGCTACCAAGGCGGTGATGGTCTGACCTTATCGGCGCGTTCGATTGATACAGCGAAACTTCAACCGAACATCGACGTGACACTTGTCGCCGAAAATAATGACATTCTTGCAACACGGAAAACCGATGCGTCTGGACATGTAACATTCGCGGCACCCCTTCTAAAAGGCGAAGGTCCGAAGCGTCCGAAGATGGTCTTTGCATACGGTCCGGATAATGATTTCTCTATGCTGGACTTGTCGCGCGCCGTGGTAGATTTATCGGAGTATGACGTTGATGGGCGCCGGACGAGTGACGGTGCCGACGTTTATGGCTTCGCAGAACGAGGCGTTTACCGACCGGGTGAAACGGCTCATTTTACGATTATGCTCCGCGATAGTAAAGCCGCGGCGCTCTCTGGCCGTCCGGTCAGATTGAACGTCAAACGTCCAAACGGGATTGAGATGTATTCTCACAAGGTAGACGCTGGAACCCTTGCAGAGCATGCTGGAACGATCACATGGGATTATGAAATTCCCGAGTCCGCGCCAAGAGGTAAGTGGACGTTGGGGGTTGATATTGAAGGTTTGGGCGAAGAAGGCCGCGTTGAGTTTTCCGTTGAAGATTTTGTCCCTCAAAAACTCAAGCTAGCTATTGATGTGAGCGATGCACCCGTTCGCGCGATGGACATTCGAAATGTCACGTTGGATGCCCAGTTCCTTTACGGCGCGCCCGGCGCGGCGCTTGAGGCTGAAGCCGAAGCCCGCATAAGGCTCGACCCTAAGCCCTTTCCGAAATTGGCAAATTACAGTTTTGGCCCCGCCGATAGAGATTTCAACGAGCGTTTCATAACGCTTGGCGGCGGCCTGACTGACGGAAGCGGAAAGGTTGACCTTGCGCTCGATATTAAAAATGAAAATATTTCGTCTGCATTTCCTCTAAGGGCAGAGATTACGGCAGGTGTTGCAGAGCCTGGTGGGCGTTATGTACGGGATAGTGTCCGTATTCCCCTTCGGACAGAGAACACCTATGTTGGCATTGATCCCTTGTTTGATGGAACGCGCGCACCGCGCGGTAAGCCAGCTGAGCTAAACCTTGTCGCCGTTGACTATACCGGAAAGCAGGTCAGCGGAAATCTGACTTGGACGTTGGTCGAGGAGGATTGGGATTACCACTGGTACAGGGAAAACGGAAATTGGCGTTATCGGCGTGACGTGCGCGATCTTCCCATGACCACGGGCACAATATCGCTTTTGGCAGACAAGCCGGCCATGTGGTCGAAGCTGCTGCCGTGGGGGGATTATCGTCTCGATGTTGTGTCTGATGACGGCGCGGTCGCGGGACAAAGATTTAGTGTAGGCTGGGGCAGGGCTGAGACGTCTGATAGTCCAGATCAGCTTCGCATTGGTACGTCAGGTGAAAAAGTTAAATCTGGTGATACCGTCAAGCTTTCAATCAATTCTCCTTATGCGGGGGAAGGTGAACTTGTCATCGCTAATACCGCCGTTCGCATGGTGAAACCGCTTCGTTTGACCGAAGGCGCGTCGGAATTATCCTTCAAATTTGAGCCTGAGTGGGGCGACAGTGTTTACGCTATGTTGACACTGTACACGCCTCGTGAAGTGACCGCGCGTCCCGTGCCGCGCCGCGCTGTGGGTATCAGCTACATTGCGCTTGATCGCTCGGCTCAAACGCTCAACCTCGCGGTTGAAACGCCAGAGGTTTTGCGTCCGCGTAAGGAGCACACCTTCACCGTGGATGTTGAAAATGCACCGCGCGGAGAAGATGTTTGGATGAATTTCGCTGCGGTTGACGAAGGTATTTTACAGATCACAAAATATGCTTCGCCTGATGCCAATGGCTTTTTCTTTGGTAAGAAAGCCCTCGGCATTGAAATTCGCGATGATTATGGACGAATGCTCAACCCGAATTTGGGCGCGCCCGCTATCGCAAAGTCTGGCGGGGATAGCCTTGGCGGTGAGGGCCTTACCGTTGTGCCAACTCGCACGGTTGCGTTGTTCTCGGGACCCGTCAAAGTGAAAGGCGGCAAAGCCAAGGTCACGTTAATGCTGCCAGATTTTAATGGCGAGCTTCGTCTCATGGCGACAGGTTGGTCAAAATCAGCTGTCGGGAGTACATCTTCGTCGGTCAAAGTCCGTGACAAGGTTCCGGCGATTGTGGGATTGCCGCGCTTCCTTGCGCCGGGCGATCAGGCGTTTGCAACCGTATCGCTAGACAATGTTGAAGGTTCATCAGGAACTTACACCGCCAGCCTGAAAGCAAGTGATGTCGTCTCTTCTAGCGAGGGTGTCAGCCTGTCGTTAAAGCCGGGCCAACGACTTGACAGCCGCCTCAGTGTTTCTGCTAAGGAAATTGGTATTGACGAGCTGTCACTTGATGTGTCGGGACCGGATAAATATGCCGTGACGTCTACATATCCTATTCAGGTGCGAACGCCATTTATGCCGGTCACAACCTCGGAGTATAAACAACTCGGGTCCGGAGAGAGCTTTTCGCTTAATTCCGACCTGATTTCAGGATTTGAACCTGGAAGTGCAGATGTGACTGTGTCGTTCTCTCGTCTACCTGGACTTGATCCCGCGCCATATGTGAGTAGCCTCGCGCGTTACCCTTATGGGTGTACGGAACAAACAGTATCGACTGCGATGCCGCTACTGTATGCTGCGGACTTGGGCGGCATTCCGGGACAATCGGAACTTGAACGCCGCCGTGAATTACAAAAGGCGGTGAATAAGCTTGCCAGCCGTCAAAGCCGTGACGGCGCATTCGGGTTCTGGCGAGAAGGAGACCGCTACGCTCGGCCTTGGATTGGTGTTTACGCCACCGATTTCATGTTTAGGGCTAAAAAAGACGGGCTTTATGTGCCGGAGGATGTTCTTGCGAGGTCCAAGACGGCTATTTCAGAGATCAGCCGGATGCCGCGTTATCCAAACCTCCAATATGATTTCGATAATTCAGGCCGTGCAGCGGAACAATCTAAGACCGAAGCGGCGGCCTATGCCAGCTTTGTTCTCGCCCGTGAGGGTGAAGGCAATTTGGGTCAAATGCGCTATTTGTTCGATAATCACCGCTCTAAGATGAAGTCTCCTTTGGCATATGCTTATCTTGGCGGCGCGCTCGCAATGATGGGCGATAAGTCGAGATCTGCATCTGCGTTTGAAACTGCCGCAAAAGTTTTGGGGTACGAGGATGATAAAGACTATTATCAGTCACCTGTGCGTGATGTTGCTGGCGTGATTGCAGTCATGACCGACTCTGGGCGTGAAGACCTTGCCATTAATATGGCCGAGGCGTTCAGAGACGACATTCTTGACGAGACCTACCTGAATACACAGGAAAAAGCCTATGTTATTCTAGGGCTTCGGGCTTTGATGAAGACGGCGGAACCCCCTGCGGTTAGTGCTGAGGGCGTTAAGTTGCTCAATGAAAGCACCCGTCCTGCCGTGCATCTTTACGGTGCCGATTTAAAAGGGCAACCAAGCTTTACAAGCCGCGACAAGAATAATATTTGGGCGACTGTGACAGTTAGCGGCGCTCCAATTAAAGCGCCGACGCCAATGGCCGAGGGTTTCTCTCTGAACAAGCAAATTTTTGCCATGAACGGCCAACCTGTCTCGGGATCAAATGTCAAGCAGGGCGAGCGTTTCATTGTGCGCACGTCGTTCAATTCCACGATCAATCAGAGCAGAACCATTGTGCTTGCGGATTTGCTCCCGGCTGGTTTCGAAATCGAAACGATTTTGATGCCTGAGGATGGGGCGCGGCGTGACGGCAATAAAGGCGCATATGATTGGGTTGGACCTATTTCAGCGTTTCGCGTTGCCGAGGCCAGAGACGATCGATTTGTGGCGTCACTAGAAACCTATCGCCGGGATAAATATGTAGCCGCCTATATCGTTCGGGCCGTTACGCCAGGTGATTTTGTTATGCCGGGTGCGGTTCTCGAAGATATGTATCGGCCAGAAGACCGTGCAATCACCGAAACAAAACGCGTGATTGTGTCGGCGGACCCTGCGCTTTAGTGAGGCCCAGCCCAGCACATGCGAGAGACAAGCGTATTTAAGGGATTTCCGCGTAGGCGGGTGACTTATCCGCTTTGGTTGAAAGCCGGGCTTTGTATCGTCGTGTTTTTGCTTGCAGGATTAAATGCGGCATTTCCAGTACCGGTTTCGGCAGCGCGCCATGTTTCCCCAGTTGTCACGGACAATAGCGGACGCTGGATAGCCGGGTTTACCGTTGAGGACGGGACGTGGCGCATTCCGGCAGATATCGCCGAAATTGACCCGCGTTTTATCGAACGCGTCATTGCTGTTGAGGATAAGCGGTTTTGGCATCATAGCGGCGTCGATATCCCGGCGATTGCGCGGGCCGGGCGCTCATGGACGCGGGCCGGGAAGCCTGTGTCGGGAGCGTCCACCATTACTATGCAGCTTGTACGGCAGCTTGAGCCGCGTCCGAGAACACTTGCCTCCAAAATAATTGAAACCGCGCGTGCCATTCAGTTTGAGCTTTGGTTTTCAAAGCAAGATATTCTCGAGCTATATCTGACGCATATTTCCTATGGGGGGAATATTGAGGGAGTCTATGCGGCGAGTGAGGTTTATTTTGGGAAGCCGCCTTTCCAGCTTACAGACGGGGAAATCGCTCTGTTGATCGCCTTGCCACAAGCACCTGAGGCGCGTCGGCCCGATCTGCGTCCCAAAGCGGCGCAGGCGGGGCGGGATATCATATTAAGAAAGCTCGCTCAGATTGGCACGATGACGGGCAAACAGGCCGCGGAAGCTATGGAATTGCCCCTCGATGTCACCCGTACGCCGATGCCAGAGCGCGCTTGGATAACAGCGCGCGGCTTGGCTCAAAAAGATGACATCACTACGTCAACTCTTGATTATGATATACAGGCCGAGGTCGAAATGCTTACGGCGCAATTTATTGCCCCGCTTGAAGTGCCCGTGAATACTGCGGTGACTATCGTTGACAATCATACCATGTCTGTCCGCGCCCACATTGCCTCCGCAGACCGGAGCAGGCCTGGTGGCTGGATTGATATGTCAGACCGTAGCCGCTCGCCCGGATCTACATTGAAACCTTTCATTTATGGTTTAGCGATGGATGACGGCATTATTACGGGAGGATCCTTCGTCAGAGACGCGCCGACGCGGTTCGGCAGTTACCAGCCTGAGAACTATAATCGGCGCTATCACGGGGATGTGCGCATCCATGAGGCTCTGCGCCATAGTTTGAATGTGCCAGCGGTCGCGATTTTGGATCAAATTGGTGGCGACCGGCTCGAATCAACGCTGACCGCCGCAGGCGTAGAGGTGATGCGCCTAGGGGGCGATACGGAGCAAGCGGGGCTCGCGCTCGCGCTAGGCGGTGCTGGCGTAAGCGTGAATGACTTGGCTGTGGTTTATGCTGCTTTGGCAAATGGCGGGCAGGCGCGGCCACTGAAATGGAAAAAGGGGGACGTTGGGCCACGTTACCAATTGCTTTCGGAAGGCACTGCGGCAGAGATTACGCGGATTCTCCGCCAAGCCCCGACCCCCGATGGGCGCGTTCCCGCATGGCTGGCCAAAGATATTCCGCCAGTGGCTTATAAAACCGGGACGTCGTACGGGTTTCGCGATGCTTGGGCTGCGGGTTACACCGACGACTGGACCGTAATTGTCTGGGTGGGCCGCGCCGATGGTGCGCCCCGTACCGGACAAACCGGGCGAATTGCCGCCGCGCCCTTCTTGTTTGATATATTTTCGCGTCTTCCGCATCACGGCGACGCGCCAGTCTATGCGCGCGATGATGATGCCCCCTCGGGCCTCGCGCATGTTGCGGATGTGTCTGAGAGCGGCCCTCAAATCTTGTTTCCGCCGGACGGCGCCGAATTACTTGCCAGCCAATTAGGGCCAGACGGGCGTGGATTTACCCTATCAGCTCGTAGTAGCAGTGGCACTGAGCAGTTTTATGTTGACGGTGAACCTGTTATGCTTGAGCAAGGACGCGCGATCTGGCGCCCGGATTTCCCGGGCTTTTACGAAGTCAGCGCAGCGGACGAAAATGGCCATCGCGCGGTGTCGCGCGTTCAGGTACTGTCGCTTGCAGAGTTAGCATTAAGATAAAGGCGCCGTGGCGAGGTGCCAAATAGGAATTCCAATATGAGTAAAGTAATCGGGTTTCACTACACCCTCAAAAACAAGTTAGGCGTTGTCATTGATAGTTCGGTCGGCCACGCGCCGATGATGTTCCTTGAGGGACACGGCCAAATTATTCCGGGACTGGAACGCGAGATCCTCTCGCTTGAAGTCGGGGACAAGAAAAACGTCAAAGTAACGGCGGATGAAGCTTATGGTGCCATCCAAGAATCGCTGCAGATCGCGGTGAATAAAGATCAGTTTCCACCGGATGCTAAATTGAAAATTGGCGATCAGTTCCAAGTCAATCAAGAGCCGGGTGCGCCCGTCTTCAAGGTTGTGAAAATCGAAGGTGACACGATCCATATTGATGGGAATCACCCGCTGGCAGGCGTTGACTTATTCTTCGATATTGAAATCACTGAAAATCGCCGCGCCTCGAAAGAAGAAATGTCACACGGTCACGTTCACGGGCCAGGCGGTCATCACCACTAGAGCTTTTGCGGCTACTGGCCGTGTGTGGCGTCTGCTAGTGATTTAACAAGCGCGAGAGCGGCATCTAGGCCGTTCTCATGCATTTCCTGAACAATCACGGAGCCGACAACCACGCCGTCGGCGTCTTGGGCGACTTGGTGCGCGCGTTCCGGCGTTTTCACGCCAAAACCGACCACGACGGGTAGGTTCGCGGCCTCCCGGACTTTGGCCACTTGTTCTTTGATTGCGTTATTCTGCGAGAGCGCCGAACCCGTTATCCCCGTCATGGACACATAATAAACAAACCCCTTGGTTCCCGCGACAACCTTCGGAAGACGCGCCGCGTCAGTGGTGGGAGTTGCGAGGCGGATGAGGGCGAGGCCGTGGGTCTCAAAAGACGTGCGTAGTTCGCCGTCTTCTTCCGGTGGGAGATCAACGATAATCGCGCCGTCGACGCCTGCCTGTTTGGCGGCTTCGGCGAATTTGGCATAGCCCATATGGTGCACGGGGTTGCAATAACCCATGACGATGATCGGGGTCGTTGAGTTCGTTTTACGAAACTCAGAGGCCATTGCGAGAACTGATTTGAGCGTGGTGCCAGCTTTAAGGCTGCGTAGCCCGGCCTCTTCGATTGTGGGACCATCTGCCGCTGGGTCTGTGAATGGCATCCCCAGCTCGATGATGTCCACGCCTGCGCCGGGAAGAGCATTCAACAGTTTTTGCGAAGTTTCCCGATCAGGGTCTCCGCCCATCATGTAAGCAACAAATGCCGTCGATTTGGCGGCTTTGAGGTCTGCGAATGTTTGGTCAATTCTTTGGGTCATTTTATATTCTGCTATTTCTAGACTGCATCGGTCTGTCCAAATCTTACGTTGCTGAGCATCCGGATTACGGCGCTTCTTATATCCGAAACACCGGGGCAAGTATCGTCATTTGGTGCCCTCGGTCCCCGCGCTAATATGTTCACCGAGCGCGTCCGCAATGGTGAATACGTCTTTGTCTCCGCGTCCACACATGTTCATGATGATCAAGCCGTCATTGCCGAGGTCTTTGGCAAGGTCGATGGTGCGCGGGATCGCGTGGGATGGCTCAAGCGCGGGCAAAATGCCTTCAAGGCGGGCGCAAAGCTGAAAGGCATCAAGCGCTTCGGTGTCGGTGGCGCTGACATATTCGGCGCGTCCAATATCGTGCAAATAGGCATGTTCTGGGCCGATGCCGGGGTAATCAAGGCCAGCCGAGATGGAATGGGCGTCTTTGATTTGTCCGTCGTCATCTTGAAGCAAGTATGTGCGATTGCCATGCAGAACGCCCGGTGCCCCGCCCGTGAGGCTAGCCGCGTGTTTGCCGGTTTTAACGCCGTGCCCTGCCGCTTCAACGCCGATAAGACGTACAGAGGCGTCAGGCACAAATTCGTGGAACAGGCCCATTGCATTTGATCCGCCGCCAATGCAGGCAACCGCCGCATCCGGCAGTCGGCCTTCACGCTCCAATATCTGTGCTTTGGCTTCACGGCCGATGATGGATTGGAAGTCACGAACCATTTCAGGGTAGGGATGCGGGCCGGCAACGGTTCCGATGCAGTAGAACGTATCCCCCACATTGGTCACCCAATCGCGCAGTGCGTCATTCATAGCGTCTTTAAGCGTTGCTGTTCCGGAATGCACGGCGCGAACTTCCGCCCCTAAAAGCCGCATACGAAACACGTTGGGCTTTTGCCGGACAATGTCAGTCGCGCCCATATAGACGATACATTTTAAGCCAAAGCGGGCGGCGACGGTCGCCGTGGCGACGCCGTGCTGTCCAGCACCGGTTTCGGCGATGATCCGTGTTTTGCCCATGCGGCGCGCGAGCAGGATCTGCCCCATGCAGTTATTGATCTTGTGAGCGCCCGTGTGGTTCAGCTCGTCTCGCTTGAAGTAAATTTTCGCACCGTTTCCGCCGTTTTCTTGGCGCACATATTCAGTCAGCCGTTCGGCATAATATAGCGGGCTGGGGCGGCCCACGTAATGCTCGAGGAAATCATCAAATTCAGCCTGAAAGGATGGATCGGCTTTGGCATCTTTATAAGCGGCCTCAAGTTCGAGAATGGGCGGCATGAGTGTTTCGGCGACATAACGTCCCCCGAAACTGCCAAAACGCCCATTTTCGTCCGGGTAAATAATATTATCTTGCTTGCCCATGTTTCACCGCGTCTATGAGTGATTTTAATTTGAAGGCGTCTTTTATGCCCGCAGCCGCCTCAACGCCAGAGCTAACATCCAAAATAGGCGCATTTGTCATCTTTGCAGCGCGCGCAGCGTTTTCCGGTGTTAGTCCACCGGCCAAGGCCCATATTGGCGGGAGAGCCGCGGACTTTAGAATGGCCCAATCAAATGTGGCTCCGTGCCCCCCGCGTGGTGCGCCTTTGGGCGGCTTGGCGTCAAGAAGAGGGAACTCAACCTTATATTTGGCGATGAGGTAAAGGTCTTCTGGGGTTGAGACAGGCAGAGCTTTGATAAGCTTGACGCCAAACTTATCCGAAATTTCTTGCACGCGCTGTGGCGTCTCGTCCCCGTGGAGCTGTATGTAGTCAGGCTGCATGACCTCAACGATCCGTGCGAGCAGCTTATTATCTGCGTTCACCGTCACCGCGACGCTCGGGACAACGCCTTTTGCAGGCCGTGATAGCCGCGCCGCTTGTTCGATAGAAAGGCGGCGAGCGCTTTTCGCCTCCACGATGAAACCCAAAAGGTCCGCCCCGCAAAGGATCGCGGCTTCGACATCCTCTGGCCGCGTTAGGCCGCATATTTTAACGTTTGGGTTCATGAGGGCTGCGTATGAAAGAAAGATAGTCTCGTCGTTCATAAACGATTTTGAGTGCGCAATGTCAATTTTTCGGCGCGTCTAAATTTACGCAGCTCGCGAATTTTCCATATTGTACGTCGGCTGACCGGGCGACGAGTTGTTGTGTGCGCTGTTGAACGTAGGGCCCGGGGGGATCAATTCGCCATTTATGGGGATTAGGGAGTACAGCCGCGAGCTGTGAGGCTTCATAGCGGGTCAGTTTTTTCGCCGGTTTGCCGAACCGCGCTTGCGCCGCCGCTTCTGCGCCGAAGATGCCATCGCCCCATTCTGCAACATTCAAGTAAACTTCCATGACGCGCCGCTTTCCCCACACGGCGTCAATGAATAAAGAGAACCAGCTTTCCGGCAATTTCCGCACCCATCCGCCGCCATTCCATAGGAAGACATTTTTCGCCGTTTGCTGGGTAATCGTTGAGCCTCCGCGCCGACGTGAGGTGTTTTCTCTTTCGTTGATTACAGTTTTTACCGCGTCCCAGTCGATACCCCTATGCTCGCAAAAGCGGCTGTCCTCTGCGCCGATAACGGCGTAAACGAGGTTTGGAGAAATGTCTTCGAGGCGTGTCCAGTCTTTTCTGAGGGTTTTACCCTCTAATGACCGTTGCACCATAAGCGGCGTTCCGGGTACGGGGAGAAATCTTAAAGTGACCGCGTAAATGTGTACTGCGACTAGAAGAATAAGTGAAACTTTGATTGTGCGAAATAACCAAAACCAGACTGACCGCCTTTTCTTGGGCGGGATGGTCTGCTTTGTCTCTTTTGTCGGTTTGGCCGACTTTGGCTTGCTCATGAAGTCCCCAAAATAAAAGCGGCGCCGCACGGGAGGGAGGGGCAATGTGCGGCGCCGCAGTCAGTAGCGGATATTTGTTCCCAGGGGAAGGAATCTATCTACGCTATGACTATATTTAAGCAGCTTTTGCTTTGCGGGAAGGTGTCGATGTAATTAACTTTTCGTCAGACTTCTCGCCAATTGTAATTTTTCTGGGTTTCAAGGCTTCTGGAAGCTCACGGACCAATGAAATAACAAGCAAACCGTTGCGCAAATCTGCTCCGGTCACATAAACGTGATCCGCAAGCTGGAAGCGGCGCTCAAATCCGCGTTCTGCTATGCCACGGTGTAAGTAAGTAGGGCCGCCGTCATTGTCTGCATCTGACGCTGCTTTATGGCCTGTAACGGTCAGTGTGTTTTCGTGGCTTTCAATCTCAAGTTCGTTCTCATCGAAGCCGGCCACCGCAAGTTCGATCCGGTAAGAATTCTCGTCTACCTGTGCCACGTTATAGGGTGGGTAGGCGCTATTTACATCAAGCTGAG
Source organism: Maricaulaceae bacterium (assembly GCA_048268905.1). Lineage (GTDB taxonomy): Bacteria > Pseudomonadota > Alphaproteobacteria > Caulobacterales > Maricaulaceae > JACOMS01. The sequence goes on from JBLWUN010000002.1 coordinate 465,628, forward strand.
CGGCAGAGTCGATCAAAGTCGCCATGCGGTCAAAGCCGACAAAAGAGCGGTAAAGGGGGGAAAAGTCGTAAGTTCTCATTGTTTCATCCTTTGTTTAAGCAATGTTGATTAGCGGCCCTCCATTGGGAGCGGCCTATTTAATTCGAGACCCTATAAGGCGCCTCATAGTGTTAGGTAGGAAGCTTTTTTGGAGCGTCAAGAGGTATGATGCAGCGCTTGCATTTGCCACCAATTACGGTAGGTTTTGGGTTCATTTTTCAAAAGGATCCGCTCGTATGTCGCACAATTTCACGGCTAAACTACTTCTATCTCTGTCGATATTGTCCTTCGCGGCCTGTCAGGAACGTCCCGCGCCGCCCGCAGAACCTGAAGCGGTTGTACCTGTCGTTGTGACATTAGCGGATGCGGTAAGTCATGAACGCCGCGACGCCGATAAAGCGCGTGATCAGTTCCGTCATCCCAAAGAAACACTTGAGTTTTTTGGCGTTGCGCCCGGTAAGAGCGTCGCCGAGATTTGGCCGGGTTGGTACACTGACATTATTGCCCCTTATTTGGCGGCAAATGACGGTACATACACAGCGGTCCTTTACCAGCCGTCCGAGAAAACACAGCCGCGCATCGACGCTTACAAGGAAAAATATGGCGATGTCGCGACTTATGGAGATATTCAAATTGGGGCCTTCGGCAGCGAAGAGGGCGCGATCATGCCCGCTGAGAGCGCGGATATAATCTTGTCGTTCCGTAATGTTCACAATTGGATGGGGGGGGGATATGCTGAAAAAGCCTTCCGTGATTTTTACGCTGCGCTTAAGCCCGGTGGTACGCTGGGAATTGTGGAGCACCGCTTGCCGGAATCTGCGCTTCAGGATCCTACGGGCGCAACGGGCTATGTTCAAGTGAGCTACATAAAGGCATTAGCCAAGGAGGCTGGTTTCGAATTTGTCGAGAGTAGCGAAATTAACGCCAACGTTCTCGATACGGCAGATCATCCGTTCGGCGTTTGGACCTTGCCGCCGCGATCTAAAACGCCTGATGAAGGGACACCGGAGGCGATTGGCTTTGAGGCAGAGCTTTACAAGAACATTGGTGAAAGCGATCGAGCAACCCTGAAATTTCGAAAACCAGAGTAAGACCTATTTTCTCACTGGTCATAGGGGGGCTTTTCCTCATATATATGCCAGTAATTGCATATGAAAGGATAATGCTATGACAAACGAAGAGATCGTCGCAAAGATGAACGAGGCCCTGGCAGCAAATGGCGGTATGGCTAAATCTGTGAAATTTGATTTTGGCGATGATGGCCAGGTTCATCTCTCTGGAACAGAAGCCGTCGCTGAGGATAAAGACGCGGATTGCACAATTTCTGTGTCAAAGGAAGATTTCATCGCGCTTGCGCAGGGCGATCTCGATCCAATGGGCGCGTTTATGTCAGGCAAGCTGAAGGTTGCAGGCGATATGTCCGTTGCAATGGGCCTTCAAAGCCTCTTTTCCTAAGGTTTGAATTAGGGATTTGGGGGCACGTCCCCCAAATTTGTGGCTAAGGCATTGGGGACAGTTTTGATATGACCGTATTTAACGTTAATCATTCCAAGCTCCAAGGTTTTTCCAGCTATTATGACCGCGAGATATTGCCAGGTCTCGAAGAGGATGAAATTCGCCGAAAATCGGCATTTCGCCATGTTTGGCGCGTGTCTCCGCTCATTTTTTTGTTGGGATCCGCGTTCAATTATTTTTTATGGACGCGTTTCGAGACTCTGCCGCTCGCGTTTTTTGGGTTTATGGTGTCGATCATGTTCGCCGTCGCTTATGGTGCGCATGCATTGGGACCGGTTCGGAAAGACACGAAGAACCGAATTGTAACGGGCGTCTGTGACTATCTAGGCTGGGCCTTTTCTGCAAAAGTACAAGACCCGCCTCATTTGGATATTTTGATCGAGAACGGTTTACTCCCTTCAAGGTACACCCGCGTTAGCTTTGAGGACAAAATCTACGGCGAGGCGCATGGCGCGGACTTTGAAACCGTTGAGTGCCATATGGAGCAACGGGTAAAAAGCAAAGACAATGAGAGCTATCAAACCGTGTTTCGTGGTGCGGTGATGGCGCTTGACTTTCACCGAAAATTTCTTGGCCGTACCGTAGTGCTCAGAGATAAGGGCTTGTTCAATCCAAAGGCAATGAAGGGTATGAAGCGCGTGGGACTGGTTGACCCGAAGTTTGAGAAAATTTTTGAGGCCTACAGCACTGACCAAGTGGAATCACGTTATCTTTTGACACCAGATTTTATGCAGCGGCTTGTGGACCTTGAAGAGTCCGTCGATGGCAAGAAGATCAGATTCGCGTTTCTAGAAAACCTCCTATTGGTTGTCGTCGAGACACCCAACCGGTTTGAATCCGGTTCAATGTTCAAACCGCTCATCGATACGGCGCGAACCCAAAAGGTGCTGGATGAAATCGCGGCGGTTTACAATCTGGTCGACGGTATTACAAAGCCGCAAAAGCTTTAAAAGTCGAATGTTCCCAAAACAGGGACGTGGTCAGAGGGTTTGACGCCATCCCGCACGTCGCGATCAATTTTCAAATGCGTAATTTTATCAGCCGCTTGTGGCGATAAGAGCAAGTGATCAATTCGAATGCCATGGTTGCGTGGCCAGGCACCGGCTTGATAGTCCCAGAATGAGTATTGGCCTGCGCGTCCGTCCATTTGCTCAAACGCCTCGGTTAAGCCGATTCCCAGTAAAGCCCTAAACGCTGCGTGAGTTTCCGTGCGGTAGAGCGCATCTCCCCACCATGCATGTGGGTCATGCGTGTCTTTGGCGTCCGGGATAACATTGTAGTCTCCCGCGAATATGATCGGCTCTTCAAGGGGTAGTAACGCTTCGGCACGGGCTTTCAGGCGCGCGAGCCAACGTAATTTGTAGGCGTATTTTTCCGTAAATTCGCCGTCTTCCATGACGGGGTTCCCGTTTGGGAGATAAATTGATGCGAAACGTACAGGACCGCTATCCCCCATAACAACGGCTTCCAAATACCGAGCTTGTTCGTCATCATCTTCGCCGGGAAGACCTTGAGTCACTTCTTCAAAAGGCCTTTTGGAGATTATAGCAACACCATTATATGATTTTTGGCCGTGTACAGCAACGTTATAGCCAAGGGCCTCAAATTCGGCCGCAGGAAAGCCGTCATCAACAGTTTTGATCTCCTGCATGCAGAGAATATCCGGTGCGTTCTCTTTCAACCACTTTGTGACGGCCGGTAACCGGACGTTAATTGAGTTGACGTTCCACGTTGCAATTTTCATGAGGTCTTGGTCATTAAAAGCGAGGCCTAAGTCAAGAGGCCTGAAGCCATTCGGCGACTTTTGGTGCAAAATAGGTGAGGACACCATCGCAGCCTGCGCGCTTGAAGCACAAAAGGCTCTCTTGAACGACGCGTTTTTCCTCCAGCCAGCCGTTTTGAACGGCGGCCATGATCATGGCATATTCACCGCTGACTTGAAATGCATAGGTTGGCATTCCATAGGCGTCCTTGAGGCGGCGAATGATGTCGAGGTAGGGCATGCCGGGTTTCACCATGATCATGTCCGCGCCTTCATCAATATCAAGGGCCACTTCCCGCAGGGCTTCGTCACTATTGGCCGGATCCATTTGGTAGGTCCGTTTGTCACCTTGTAGTGATGACGCTGTTCCGATGGCATCTCGGTAGGGGCCATAAAAGCCGGACGCATATTTAGCGGCATAGGACATAATCATGACGTCTTCATGGTCATGACTTTCAAGCGATTCGCGTATGGCGCCGACGCGTCCATCCATCATATCAGACGGCGCAACAATATCTGCCCCAGCGTCGGCCAATATGACAGCACACTCTTGAAGGGCCTCGACGGTTTGGTCATTGAGGATCAATCCGTTCTCCAATATTCCGTCATGCCCATGGTCTGTGTAGGGATCTAAAGCAACATCGACGATAACGCCAATATCCGGGACAGCCTCTTTGATAGCGCGGACTGCCTTAGGCACAAGGCCATTTGCGTTTAAGGCTTCGCGCCCCTGATTGCATTTGAACTTCGGGTTGATATGCGGGAATATTGCGATCGCAGGGATACCTAAGTCTCTCGCGCGCTTTGCTTCTGTGACCAGAGCTGCGATGTTGAGGCGGTCTACGCCCGGCATGCTGGTCACGGCCTCGCGCGGGGCAGCGCCATCAGAGAGGATTGTTGTCCAGATAAGGTCCGAACAACTTAAATTATTTTCTCTTGTTAATCGGCGTGACCAGTCAGATTGGCGGTTGCGACGCATTCGCACAAGGGGGTAGTGGGACACAATAAACTCCATAAATTCAAAGCTTTATAATCAAGTTTATAACGCGATAATAGTAAAAATAAGTGCGGCGTTTCGGCAATGGTGTTTTGAGACAAAGTAGGGTACTAAACGTCGCTATAAGCTGAGATCGAGTGAAACTAAGAGTCGCTAAAATGGCCATTACCTACCGAGACCAATTTGCCAAAGCCGTTCAAGGCGTAAGAGATGAAGGGCGTTACCGTGTCTTTCAGGATATCCGGCGTAAACGCGGTGAGTTCCCTATTGCGACATGGTATAAAGACGACGCATCAGAAAAACAAATCACGGTTTGGTGTTCGAATGACTATTTAGGCATGGGCCAAAATGAGTGCGTTATAGAGGCTGTAAAATCAGCGGTAGATGCAGCGGGGACAGGGTCTGGCGGAACACGAAATATTTCAGGCACGACACATTATCACGTTCAGCTTGAGAAAGAGCTTGCTGATTTGCACAGCAAGGAACGCGCGCTAGTTTTGACATCTGGTTATGTGGCGAATGAAGCTACGCTCGGCGTTATGAGTAAGATTTTACCGGGTTTGGTCATTCTATCGGATGAAATGAACCACGCCTCCATGATCTCTGGAATCCAGCGCGCGCGCTGCGAGAAACGCATCTTCAAGCACAATGATCTCGCCGATTTGGAAGCGAAGCTTAAGGCTATTCCAAGAGAACAACCCAAACTTATCGCCTTTGAGAGCGTATATTCGATGGATGCGGATATAGCGCCGATCGAGGAAATTTGTGACTTGGCCGATAAATATAATGCGCTGACTTACATTGATGAGGTTCACGCGGTTGGGATGTATGGCCCACGCGGCGGTGGTGTTTGCGAAGCGCGTGGATTGATGGATCGAGTCGATATTATTCAGGGCACACTTGCCAAAGCGTTCGGCATGATTGGCGGATATATCGCCGCGGACGAAGTTATTATCGATGCGGTGAGATCGTTAGCTTCAGGGTTTATTTTCACAACATCTATCCCGCCGAGTACAGCAGCTGGGGCGCTTCGGAGCGTAAGGTTTTTGAAAATGTCTCAGCATATTCGCGACCAGCACAAAGAGCGTTCCGAAGCTCTAAAAGTTCGTCTACGCGAGGAAGGTTTTCCATTTATAGATGGTGAAACACATATTGTGCCGCTCATGGTTGGCGATCCGGTTAAGTGTAAGGCAATTTCAGATCGATTGATTACCGAATTTGGCATTTATGCGCAGCCAATTAACTTCCCGACAGTTCCAAAGGGAACAGAGCGGCTCCGGTTTACCCCGAGCCCTGTCCATACGGACGAAATGATTGACGAACTTTTGACGGCCTTAAAGGTTATTTGGGCTGAATTTGAGCTTAAGTTAGAGCGCGTTGCGTAAATAAAATAGGCGGGCCTTGTCAGGGTTTCGAAGAGGGGGCTTATTGGCCTTTTATTATTGCTCTTGCAGGGGCTTCTCGTTAAGACGGCCACGTAATCTTTAGGGAGTCTCGTCATGAGCGCTGTTGAGCAGGGTACGGCCCATCTTTCCAATTATTTTTCTCAATCGCTTAAAGACCGCGACCCTGATTTATATGCGTCCATGCAAGACGAATTGCATAGGCAGCAACATGAAATTGAGCTGATCGCATCTGAAAATATTGTCTCGAAAGCCGTACTTGAAGCACAAGGGTCTGTCCTGACAAACAAGTACGCAGAAGGATATCCTGGAAAACGCTATTATGGCGGTTGCCAGTATGTGGACGTGGCTGAGCAGCTCGCCATCGACCGCGCTTGCGAGGTCTTTGGGTGCGGCTTTGCGAACGTGCAGCCTAATTCTGGATCTCAAGCCAACCAAGGTGTCTTTCTCGCGTTGATAGAGCCCGGCGACACGATTTTGGGGATGGACCTGGCTGCCGGCGGTCACTTGACACACGGCGCTCCGCCCAACATGTCCGGCAAATGGTTCAATGCGATTACTTACGGTGTTACAAAAGACACTAACCTAATAGATTATGATCAAGTCGAAGCGCTCGCGCTTGAACATCAGCCTAAACTCATCATTTGCGGCGGATCTGCTTATAGTCGCCAAATTGATTTTAAACGTTTTCGTGAGATCGCAGATAAAGTGGGGGCCTATTTACATTGCGATATGGCGCATTTTGCAGGGCTTGTCGCTGGTGGTACGCACCCGTCGCCGTTCCCTTATGCACACGTCGCGACAACGACAACACATAAAACTCTTCGCGGACCTCGCGGCGGAATGATTCTCACCAATGATGAGAAACTGGCCAAGAAGTTCAACTCTGCAATATTCCCAGGTCTTCAAGGCGGCCCATTGATGCACGTTATTGCAGGGAAAGCCGTCGCTTTCGGTGATGCTCTCAAGCCTGAATTCAAAGCGTATAGCCAACGTATTATTGATAATTGCCAGGCTATGGCCCAGGCGCTTGTTGATGCGGGTTACGCCGTTGTTACGGGTGGAACGGATACGCATTTGGCGTTGATTGACCTGTCTCCCAAGGGCGTGAAAGGTAATGCGGCCGAGAAAGCGCTCGGACGCGCCTATATTACCTGTAATAAGAATGGCATTCCTTTCGACAAAGAAAAGTTCACGGTTACGTCCGGCATTCGTGTCGGATCGCCAGCCGGTACGACGCGCGGCTTTGGCCCTGAAGAATTCAAGCTCATTGGTCAGTTGATGGCAGAGGTGCTTGATGCGCTCGCAGAGGACCCAAAAGGCAATTCAGACGTCGAAGCATCCGTGAAGGAACGCGTTATCGCGCTCACTTCGCGTTTTCCAATATACGAGGGTTAATCGCTATTTCGCCGGGATGACGTAGGTTACTGTTGCGCGGCTAGCAATTTTGTCAGCCCCTTCAGTATACATATCCACGCCAACGACGGCTAAATTTCTGCCAAGTTTGATCATTCTTGCGTCCGCGACGAGCGTAGTGCCGATACAGGGGCGCAAAAAATCGATATTCAAGTTTGACGTGACAGCCATGGGTACAATGCCGGTCCGCGTGAAAATGGCCACATAGGCCGCATGATCTGCGAGCGCCATTTGAGTTGGGCCGGAGATATATCCGCCGGGCCGCAGATGTTGTTGTGTTATCTGCAGTTTCAGTTGCGCAAAGTCTTTTTCCACTTTTGAATATTTCGGGTGGTGTTGAGACTTGTCTGGAAACAAGCTCTCAAAAAATGTTTCAAGATCTTTGGCTGTGACTTTGCTCATAAAACGTTCCGATTTTGGGCGATGCTATCAATTAAAGAAACGCGAAAACATAGGGATAACGCGATATCTTAAATGTCACCTATTTAGGGAAGTTTATCAACCCATAGGTTTGTGATAGGTAAAATAGTCCGCAGGTTCTGTCTCCTACATAGAGCATTCCTCTGATTTTTGTCGTTGCTATTGTGAGCAACAAAACCTTGACCCTGACATTCTGCGGTAGCAAACACCCCGTCATGACTAACCACAGTAATGATACCGCACTCAATGGCATTCTTGCGGCGCTGAGCGCTGGAGATAGAGAGCTGGCCGAAGCGCTCTGCCGTGCGGCCCTCAAACAGCGCCCTGATGACGCGGAAGTTTGGTCACTTCTGGGTTTGTCGCTTGCAACCGAAGAGGGGCTACAGGCTTTGAAGAAAGCTGCGGAGATGGAGCCCGATGAACCGCGTTGGGCCTTACATCTTGGAAATGGGTTGTCGGCGCGCAACGATTTTAGAGGCGCTCAAGCCTCTTATGAACGCGCGGCTAAGCTTTCCAATGGGCATCCCGCGGCGATGACGGCTTGGGGCAACAGCCTGATGGCGACTGAAAACTTTGCCGACGCTGCGAATGTTTATCGGCGCGTTCTACAAACTCATCCGTCGCCTGAAATCTGGATAAAGGCTGGTGATGCCTTAATGGGCGCTAGAGATTCTATAAACGCGGCTAGGGCATATGAACGCGCGTACTCCGATGAAACGCGGCCACCTGAGCTGAGCGATAAGTTGGCCGATATTCATATCATGCTCAATCAATACGAACAGGCGGAACGCTTTAACGCGGCAGTTTTAGCGGCGACGCCAAATAATCCCGATGCTGGTCTTCGTGCGGCCAATTTGAAGCGCTGGAAAGGTGAACATTCTGCCGCCCTCGACTTGGAAAAGCGGTTCTGGAGTGATCACCCACATCATACGGGCCTTGTTGCGGCGTTGCTCGATGATAAATATGAGCCCGTTTTAGAAAATGCATTGAGTATCGCTGCGGAGTTGTCCGAGGACGATGTCGGAAGACGCCGCGTTTGCTTTGCTCTAGCACGCTATTATGACCGCGCAAAAAATGAAGCTGATGCATGGAAATATGCCGAGTTAGCGAACTCTCTATATGATGATGGCGTTATTTATAACGGCGGCGACTATCGGCAACAATTGGATATTGCGATTAACCTTTATAAAGATATGCCTCAAATTCCTGAGGGCCATACACATATGTTATATATAGTCGGTCCTCCCCGATGTGGGGGCTCTTTGTTACAAACGATACTCTCCGGTGTGGAAGGGTATCGTTCCGTAGGTGAGCGCGGTGCGCTCATGTCTTGGATTTTGCCCGGTTTAAAAAATCCGGAAGCGCTCAAGGCATCGGCGGCCGATCTTGCGAAGGCGGACATCGCGGGAATGAGCAACGCAGAAGGCCCTGCGGCCGTGTATATCGATAAGACATCCCCGCATATTATTGTCGCTGGGATTTTGGCGCGGCTCCACGGGGGGGCGAGGTTTGTTTACCCTTATCGCAACTGGGCTGACATGGTTGTTTCGATGTACTTCCATGATTTTCCTCCTGAATTTGCCTACACGCGGTCTGTCCAGGGCATATGTGACTACCTAAGTTTTCAAAATGAAGCGGTTCAGGCGTGGCGAGATGCAGGCGTCGAAATCCTCGAGCACGATCACGACACCTTTACAAAGGCACCGGAAACTCAAGCCAAAATTTTATTTGATGACTTGGGTCTTACATGGTCGCCGACGCTTCTGGAGACCGAGGGGGCGAGCGCAGTGGTTCGGACATTTTCTTCACGGCAAGTTCGGGGCGGCGTGTCTAAGAAGTATACAGGGCGCGGTGCACGATATGCCGAATTCTTGAAAAGAGCAGGGTTCAAGGCGGATTAAGGGTGGACTTTTCGCTGGTTTCGCCTAAAGCGACGCGAAAATATCATTGACTGTCGTTGCGGCTTTCCCTTTGGCGGCCCGACTGACGAATAGAGTTTATTATGGCATATCCTATCACACACCTTCGCAACGTGGCGATCGTTGCTCACGTTGACCACGGCAAGACAACACTTGTGGACAAATTGCTTCGTCAGTCCGGTACACTTGATGAACGCGGTGAGCGCGAAGAGCGCGTTATGGACAGCAACGATATTGAAAAAGAACGCGGCATTACAATTCTCGCGAAAAACACAGCGCTAAAATGGACCGATCCAGCGAACCAAGAATGGCGCATTAACATTGTCGATACTCCAGGACACGCAGACTTCGGCGGCGAAGTTGAACGCGTACTCTCCATGGTCGATTCTGTTGTGCTTTTGGTTGATGCCGTTGAAGGGCCTATGCCCCAAACATCATTTGTGACCAAGAAAGCGTTGGCTCAGGGTCTCCGTCCAATCGTTGTTATCAATAAAGTCGATCGCGTCGGCGCGCGTCCAGACTGGGTCGTGGATCAAACATTCGATTTGTTTGATCGTCTCGGCGCAACTGACGAACAGCTTGATTTCCCTGTTGTTTTTGCATCGGCAATTAATGGGTGGGCGAGTGATGAAGCTGACGTACCGGGTGAAGACATGACACCTTTGTTCCAAGCGATCGTGAAACACACGCCCGTTCCTGATGTTGACCCTGACGCCCCGTTTCAGCTTCAAGTGTCTGCTCTGGACTACAACCCCTATACGGGTGTTATCGGTATCGGCCGGGTCGTTCGTGGTACAATGAAAAAGAATATGCCGGTCGTTGTCGCCAGTCCAGATGGAACACAACGAAAAGCCAGAGTTCTCCAGCCAATGGGGTTCATGGGGCTTGCGCGGATTGATATGGACGAAGTTCAGGCAGGTGACATTTGCGCCTTCACGGGCATTGATAAGCTGAATATTTCCGACATGATTTGCGACCCTGACAACGTAGATATGTTGCCGCCACTTAGCGTTGATGAGCCAACGATCTCCATGACATTCCAAGTGAATGACAGCCCATTCGCGGGCCGCGAAGGTAAATATGTTACGTCGCGCAACATTAAAGACCGTCTTGACCGCGAACTTATCCATAATGTGGCGTTGCGCGTTGAGCAATTGGAAGACGCTGATAAATTCCGTGTGGCTGGCCGCGGTGAGTTGCATTTGTCGATTTTGATCGAGAATATGCGCCGTGAGGGCTATGAACTCGCTATTTCGCGTCCACAAGTGATCAACAAAGAAATTGACGGGGTTCTGTGCGAGCCTTGGGAGCAATTGACGGTTGATGTTGAAATGGACCACCAAGGGTCCATCATGGAAAAGCTTGGCGAGCGTAAAGGGAACCTCAAAGACATGGTACCCGATGGGCAAGGCCGCGTGCGTTTGGACTACGAAATTCCAACGCGGGGTTTGATTGGTTTCCGATCCGAGTTTATGACGCTCACATCTGGAACAGGATTGCTCTATCACAACTTTGATCGCTATGCGCCTCGCACCAAAGCGGGCATTGGACGCCGTCAAAAAGGCGTTCTTATCTCCAATGGCCTTGGCAAAGCTGCCGGCTTCGCGCTTTGGAATCTTCAAGAACGTGGCCGGATGTTCATTGGGCATGCAACTGAAGTGTATGAAGGTATGATTATCGGCATCCACGCTCGTGAGAACGATCTTGTTGTAAATCCGCTCAAAGGCAAACAACTAACAAATGTTCGCGCCTCTGGTACGGATGAGGCCGTCGTTTTAACCACGCCGATCAATGCGACGCTGGAATATGCGCTTGAGTTTATCAATGATGATGAGTTGGTTGAGGTCACACCCGAATCTGTTCGCATTCGCAAGCGCTATCTGCTTGAGCATGAGCGCAAAAAAGAAAGCCGTAAGGCTGACGCTATGGACAATGCCTAAGCGTCAAGGCTAACATAACCTCACTTTATGGTGGGGTTGATATGCGTAAATTTCTAGTTGCGGTCCTTGGACTGTTTGGCCTGCTCGTCGCCGTTTTGCTCGTGCGAACGTTCTCTTTTGAGCAAAAACCAACGCAGACCGACATTATTGACCTTCCTGAAGCCCCGCAAATTGATTCTCAACTCGCCGCCGCGCGTCTTTCTGAAGCGATTTCCTTTCAAACAATTACATACAAAGCTGGAGATCCCCAACTCGGGCAAGAAGGGCCGTGGCTAACACTTCATGCTTGGCTGGAGGAAACCTACCCAGCGGCGCATGCGGCAATGACAAAGGAAGTCGTGCCCGGCGGCTACACGCTTCTCTATACGTGGCAAGGGTCTGACACCTCGCTCGACCCCATCCTTTTGATGGCACATCAGGATGTCGTTCCTGTGACCAAAGGTACGGAGAGCCAATGGACAGGCGCACCGTTTGCCGGCGAAATTATAGACGGATACGTCTATGGGCGGGGGGCGATTGATGACAAATCATCACTTGTTTCGTTGATGGAGGCAGCGGAAGCCTTAGCGAAGACGGGTTTTACCCCGAAACGCACCGTGTTGTTTATGTTTGGACATGACGAAGAAGTTAGCGGCTTGGGCGCAGAAGCCGGTGTCGCACTTCTGAAGTCGCGCGGGTTGAAGCCTGCCATGGTTCTTGATGAAGGCTTCATGGTCGTGGACGATTCGCCCCTTACGGGAAAGCGCATGGGCTTCATTGGCGTCGCCGAAAAAGGCTATTTGACACTTGAACTTGTCGCAACCGCCACAGGTGGTCACAGCTCCACGCCGCCAAGGGAGAGCGCAACAGTGCGCCTGTCTCGGGCTATCGTGGCATTGGATGAAAACCAGATGCCCTCCTATATTGGTGAGTCGCCCACGATTGATCTTTTTAAGGCCGCCGCTCCTGACATGCCATTTTCAAGAAGACTGGTTATGGCCAATATGTGGCTCTTTGGCGGCGTTATCGATAAAAACATGGCGAAAATCCAAGCCGCGAATGCCATGGTCCGAACAACAACCGCGCCAACAATGTTGTCTGCATCGCCAAAGGAGAACGTTCTGGCGCAGCGTGCCGTGGCGACGATCAATTTTCGTATCCATCCAAACGATACAAAAGAAGGTATTCTGAGCCATGTGAACACGGTCATAAAAGATATTCCTGGTATTGAGATCGGGGATGTTTTGAGTTTTAACGATGCGACGCCTGTATCGCCCGACGATAACCAGCCGTACAAAGTGCTTGAAAGCGTCGCTTACGGTGTCGGCGAGGGAGCACCCGTGACGCCTGCTTTGGTTTTGGGAGGGACAGACTCTCGTTATGCCACTGAAATCTCTCGAAATGTCTATAGATTTATGCCCGGTGTTTTAAGCGCCGAAGATCTAACGGGATTTCATGGAACGAATGAGCGTTTATCCGTTGAGAACATGGGACGAATGAGCCAAGCATACAGTCAGATTATTTTGGCCATGGACGCGCCGTAAAAAAGCCCTCCGCCGTTGGGCGAAGGGCTTGGGTGAATTACTTGATGGTGTAGACAACGCCGATACGAGAGATCGTATCCGTTTTATCGAACCCAACCGGGACGTCCGTGTGATGATCAATGCGGAACGAAGCGCGAGCGGCGAGATTGCCCATAAGCTGGGCGGTGATGCCAACGTCATTCCAGATATTGGTGTCGCTTTCTGACCAAGTTATTTCTGTCTCATTGTAGAGAGAGACGTTTTCATTAAGCGAGTACTTGAAGTCTGAGAATGCGCGAAGGGCGATATCGCTTTGGCGTTCACTGGCCGCGCCGCCCGGCGTACCAGGTGTTAAGCGTACTTTCTGCGACCGATAACCCACGCCGCCTTCAATATCCCAAGTGATAGGCTCGCCGACAATGGCTTTGTAGCCAAGTCCAGTACCGAGATAATATCCGTCTTTGTATGAACCGAATTTGTCTTGGAAGACGTCACCTGTACCAAAGGCATAGAGGCGGTCGTTCAAGTCACGGTCTAGTTGGTAGCCAAGTTCCCAGCGCTCTTTATTTTTCGTTCCGCTGACTTTACCATAGTCTGCGGCTGCGTCGAACTTGTGGCGCCAAACGTCGTCTTGCTTTTCCAATTTGACGCCCAGACCCGCATTTGTCGTTTCAGTGTTACCCGTTGTTTTTGACCCTGTAAGTGCGGCTTCGCCAGTCCAGCCATTTTCGCCAGCCATAGCCGTTGATGAAAGAACTGTCAGTGTGAGGGCTGTAAGTGTAATTTTTTTGAACATGTGTTTCCTTACCTGCTCTGTTAAATGTGAAGGCGCGGAATACGGATTTAAGGTGTATGAAAGATGAATAGGTGTGCCGAAAAACAGCTTCTAGCCTCATTCTGAAGAAGAGTACATTTCCCCGAAAGAAATCAACGCCTTCGATGGAGCTAATTCTCTTGTAGCCTCTTAATCTCGTCGCGCAAACGCGCTGCTTCCTCGAACTCGAGGTTCTCCGCCGCGAGGAACATTCTCTTCTCGAGGTCTGCCAGAATCGCCGATAGGTTCGCCCCCACAAATTCAGCTTGTCCGAGTTCAGCCACTTCAAGAGCGGATTTTTTGAGCTGTCCCGAGGGCGTATAGCGCGCTGCTTCGGCTTTGATTTTATCGGCGTTCTCTGTGTCCCCGACAATATCCGCCACGCCACGAGCTACCGTGGTAGGTGTTATCCCGTGTTTTTCATTGTGAGCAACTTGCCTCGCGCGGCGGCGATCTGTTTCGTCCATCGCACGTTGCATAGAGCCCGTAACTCGGTCTGCATAAAGCACGACGCGAGCATTTGAATTTCGCGCCGCCCGCCCAATTGTTTGAATAAGTGAAGTTTCAGAACGCAAAAATCCTTCCTTATCGGCGTCCAGAATACCAACAAAAGCGCATTCCGGAATGTCCAACCCTTCACGTAGAAGGTTGATGCCGATCAGAACGTCAAAAACGCCCATTCGCAAATCTCGAATAATATCAATACGTTCAAGTGTATCGATATCACTGTGCATATAACGAACACGAATACCTTGGTCGTGCATATATTCGGTAAGGTCCTCGGACATCTTCTTTGTCAGCGTCGTCACCAATGAACGAAACCCCATTGCCGTCACGCGTTTAACTTCGTCGATGACATCGTCGACCTGGCTGGCGCCGTTAAGGGAAACTGGCCTGACTTCCACCGGAGGATCGATCAAGCCGGTCGGGCGGATGACTTGTTCCGTAAACACACCGCCCGTTTTTTCCATTTCCCATTTTCCGGGGGTCGCAGACACATGAACTGTTTGCGGCCGCATGGCTTCCCATTCTTCAAATTTGAGAGGCCGGTTGTCGATACAGGAGGGTAAACGAAAGCCATGCTCTGCGAGGGTACCTTTGCGATTGGCATCGCCTTTACTCATGGCGCCAATTTGTGACACGGATACGTGGCTTTCATCCATAAATAAAAGCGCGTTTTCGGGTAAATACTCAAACAAAGTAGGGGGCGGTTCTCCGGGCGCGCGCCCCGTGAGGTAGCGCGAATAGTTTTCAATGCCCGTGCAAAACCCTTGAGCTGCCATCATTTCGAGGTCAAACTCAGTCCGTTGGGCGAGACGCTGCGCCTCGAGGAGCTTATTGTCTTTTTCGTAGCGCGCCAGAACGTGCGCTAGCTCTTGTTTGATGCCCTTTATCGCGCTTTGAATGGTTGGCCGGGGTGTCACATAGTGCGAATTGGCATAAACGCGAACAGACTCAAGAGCTTGAACCGATTTGCCTGTGAGAGGATCAAATGCGGTGATGCTATCAATCTCGTCGCCAAAAAAATCTATTCGCCACGCCGTGTCATCATAGTGGGCCGGGAATATTTCAACGGTATCGCCGCGAACGCGGAAGGTGCCCCTTGTAAAGGCGAGGTCATTCCGAGAATATTGCAGCTCGACCAGTTGCGCCATCAGGGCGCGCGGATCCACTTCTTGACCCTTGGCGAGGTCAACAGTCATTGCCGTGTAGGTTTCGACCGAGCCAATACCGTAAATACACGAAACAGACGCGACGATAATACAATCGTCACGCTCCAGTATGGCGCGCGTAGCAGCATGGCGCATGCGGTCAATCTGTTCGTTTACCGAGCTGTCTTTCTCGATGAACGTATCTGTACGTGGCACATAGGCTTCCGGTTGGTAATAGTCATAGTAGGAAACGAAATACTCCACGGCATTGTCTGGGAAAAAACTTTTGAACTCACCGTATAGCTGCGCGGCGAGCGTTTTATTGGGTGCCATGATGAGGGCTGGTCGCTGTGTTTTTTCAATAATTTTCGCCATCGTAAAGGTTTTGCCAGACCCCGTGACGCCGAGCAGCACCTGATCACGCTCATTCTCCGAAATTCCTTCGCAGAGTTCTTTGATCGCTGCGGGTTGATCGCCTTTGGGTTCGAACTCTGAGACAAGTCGAAATTTCTTGCCGCCTTCGGATTTGAGGGGCCGCGCGGGCCGATGCGGCGTCCATAGGGCAGGGGCTTCGCGTACCTCGATCTTCGTGGATTCAGACATGGGGTAGATGTAGTCCACATCAAAAAAAATTCAAGGTGTTTTTGGTTTGTTCTTTTTCGGGGAACGTGCCTATCTCAGGACATGAAATATAATGCTCTTAGGCCGAAACTAAATCGACGTTTTCCTTTGCACCACTCGCCTTTTCCTGATAACCCCCGCCTGCAAAAGCGATAGGAGACTCCGATGGAGATTCGAGAAGGACTGACCTTCGACGACGTGCTTTTGCAGCCCCGCGCGTCAAATATTCTGCCGGCTGATGCCGACCTTAAAACACGTCTGACCCGTGGCATAACCATTAATGTGCCTTTAGTCTCGGCAGCAATGGATACAGTGACTGAAGCCAGGCTTGCAATCGCAATGGCGCAAATGGGCGGTATTGGCGTTATTCACCGAAACTTGACGATTGACGAGCAAGCGGAAGAAGTCCGCAAAGTCAAACGCTACGAATCCGGTATGGTCGTTGACCCTGTCACCATTCACCCGACAGCGACTTTAGCCGAGCTTTTGACGCTGGGGCGACATCACAAAATTTCTGGAATTCCGGTGGTTGAACCCGACGGAAAGTTGGTTGGAATCGTGACAAACCGCGACGTACGATTTGCGACGGACCCATCGGTTTTGGTCAGCACGTTGATGACGCGTGACGTGGTGACGGTCCAAGAAGGTGCATCCGAGAAAGAGGCGAGAGCGCTTTTACACAAGCACCGAATTGAACGGCTTCTCGTCGTTGATGACAATTACCGCTGCGTTGGCTTGATAACCGTGAAAGATATGGAAAAGGCCGAAACGCACCCGAATGCTTGTAAAGATGCGAAAGGGCGCCTTCGTGTCGCAGCTGCTTCAACAGTTGGAGATGCTGGTTTTGATCGCGCGATCGCCTTGATTGAAGCGGGAGTTGATGCTGTCGTCATCGATACCGCCCATGGTCATTCCATCAAAGTTATTGAGCAAGTTCGCCGTATTAAGTCCGCCTATCCCGATATTCAAATTATTGCAGGCAATATTGCAACAAAAGACGCCGCGCAGGCCTTGATCGATGCAGGTGCAGATGCGCTTAAAGTCGGGATAGGACCTGGGTCTATTTGTACGACGCGTATCGTGGCGGGCGTAGGCGTACCACAGCTTACGGCCATAATGGATGCTTGTAGCGCCGCAAAAGCGGCGGGCGTGCCGGTTATTGCGGATGGCGGCATTAAATATTCTGGAGATATGGCAAAGGCATTGGCGTCCGGTGCCGAAAGCTGCATGGTGGGTTCTTTGCTTGCCGGAACAGAAGAAGCGCCGGGAGAAGTGTTCCTGTTTCAAGGGCGATCATACAAGTCCTACCGCGGGATGGGGTCCGTTTCGGCAATGGCGCGCGGCTCTGCTGATCGCTATTTTCAAAAGGAAGTGTCTGACAGCATGAAGCTTGTTCCTGAAGGCATCGAAGGCCGCGTGGGCTTTAAGGGACCTGTCGCACCCATCCTTCACCAATTGATCGGCGGCGTACGCGCCGCAATGGGCTATACGGGGTCTGCCTCCATTCCGGATTTACATGAACGTGCTCAATTTATTCGCATTACAAATGCAGGACTACGTGAGAGCCACGTTCATGACGTTTCAATCGCGCGAGAAGCGCCAAATTACTCAATGCCGGGATAGGTTTTATGGCGCATCCTCTTGTTTTACCAATGCTTATACAAATGATCTTGACGATGACTATTTTGTATTGGCTCGCGTTTTCTCGAATTTCAGCGATAAAAAAAGCTGGAGGTATTGCCGGACTGCGCAAAGCGGGCGGTTTTTCTCAGCGCATTGTGAATACAGGAGATAACTTTAAGAACCAGTTTGAAACACCTGTAATATTTTATGTTATTTGTTTGCTTGTTATTGTTGCCGGCACGGCGACGACGCCTATTATCGTTGCTGCATGGATTTATGTTGCATCGCGTATCGTCCACGCATTGATCCAACTGACCAACAACAAGATATTCCCGAACCGGTTCCTGGTGTTCTTAGTCGGCTCACTTTCACTCACATTCATAATTATTTGCGCTGTACTTCAGGCGTTAAGCCTCGGAGCTGCATAAAATGAGACAAGGCGGACGCATTCAAGCCGCGATCGACGTTCTAGAAGATGTTCTAGAGCGCCGAACGCCCGTGACTTTGGCTTTGAGAGATTGGGGCAAGGCGCATCGTTTCGCGGGATCTAAAGATCGATCTGCCATCGGCAACTACGTCCATGATGCTTTGCGTTGTAAGTCATCGCTTGGTTGGCGCATGGATAGTGAAACGCCCCGCGCGCTTATTCTGGCAACAGCTGTGTTTATGAACGGCGAAGATCCGGTCGAGCTGTCGAAAAACTTTAAGGACGATAAATTCGCTCCTAAACCTTTGTCGGACGATGAGCTATCTTGCTTGATGGGAAAGATTTCACTGGATGATGCGCCGGATTGGGTGAGGGCGGACGTACCAGAATGGCTCTGGCCGGCATTTGAAAACAATTTTAGCGAGGACGCCGTTTCCGAAGGCCATGCTCTGACGGCGAGGCCTCCGCTCGACCTTCGTATGAACCGGATAAAAATCGAACCTAAAGCCGCAATAGAAGCCCTGTCGCAGTTTGGCGCTGTTCGAGGAAAGATTTCACCCGTTGGATTTCGTATTGCGCCTCCAGAGGGCGACGGGCGCCTTCCGAATGTGCAAATTGAAGAGATCTATTTAACAGGCGGAATCGAGATACAGGATGAGGGCTCTCAAGTTGTCAGCCTACTTGTTAACCCACAACCGGGGGATCAAATCTTGGACTATTGCGCGGGCGGCGGCGGCAAATCATTGGCTCTTGCTGCCGAAATGTCTAATCAAGGGGCTGTTCACGCATTTGATATCGACAAGCGCCGTTTAGCGCCCGTTTATGAGCGGGCACAGCGTGCGGGCGCGGACATAATTGACGTGCGCCAACCCCCTCTCGGAAGTCTCACAAGCCTATTTGAGAAAATGGATAAGGTTCTCATTGACGCGCCATGTACAGGTGTCGGCACATGGCGGCGTAAGCCTGACGCGAAGTGGCGGCTCACTGAAGAAGCACTTGAACGCCGATGTAAGGAGCAAAAGCTGGTTCTTTCGCAAGCGAAGAATTATGTGCGTCCCAGCGGTGGTTTGCTATTTTATGTGACGTGCTCAATGCTGGCCGAAGAAAATGAAGCTCAGGTCTATCAATTTCTCGAAGACAATGAAAACTTCACCCTTTTGTCTGCCGGCGAAGTTTGGGAAGAAAAATTCGGCGTCGATGCGCCGAAACCTTGGTCGGAAGACGGATGTACTCTGACGCTAACACCGGCGTCGACGGATACGGACGGATTCTTTTTCGCTGTGATGGAAAGAGCATAGGAATTGATTATGGAAGCGAACCACGAACACCTCCTCATCATTGATTTTGGGTCACAGGTCACAAAATTGATCGCCCGCCGAGTTCGTGAGAGCGGTGTTTACAGTGAAGTGCATCCTTTCAACAAGGTAGACGAAGCTTTTTTAAGTAAATACAAGCCCAAAGCGATTATTCTTTCTGGCGGACCGAATAGCGTTACAGGCGCAGCGAGTCCTTTCCCTGACTTGGCCGTTTATGAATATGGTGTGCCGGTTCTCGGAATTTGTTACGGGCAACAGGCAATGTGTGCTCAACTTGGCGGCTCGGTGGAGGCCGCGAACGAGCGCGAGTTTGGCCGTGCAGATATCAACATTGTAAAGGCGAGCCCTTTATTTGAGGGCTTGAGTGGTGTCGGCGGCAAGGAACGCGTATGGATGTCACATGGAGATCGCGTAAACTCTATTCCTGATGGGTTTGAGGTTATCGCGGATACTCCAAATGCGCCTTTTGCAGCGATAGCGAATAATGAGCGCAAATTTTTCGCCGTTCAGTTTCACCCCGAAGTGGTTCATACAGTTCACGGCGCAACGATGCTCAAAAACTTCACGCATAATATTTGCGGGTTTAAAGGCGATTGGAGCATGGCCGCATTTAAAGAAGAAGCTATTGCGGCCGTGCGCGAGCAAGTGGGGGCCGGCAAGGTAATTTGCGGTCTGTCCGGCGGCGTGGATAGCTCTGTCGTGGCGGTGCTTCTTCACGAAGCGATTGGGGACCAATTGACCTGTGTTTATGTGGATACAGGTATGATGCGTAAGGGCGAATCCGAGCAAGTTATTGATTTGTTTTCAAGGCATTACAAGATTAACCTTATCCACGTGGACGCGGGAGACGAGTTCTTGGATCTGCTCGATGGCGTGAGCGATCCTGAGCGCAAGCGTAAAATTATTGGCGGAACATTCATCGATATTTTTGAACGCGAAGCGAAGAAAGTTGGCGGGGCAAAGTTCTTAGCGCAGGGCACACTCTATCCCGACGTGATTGAAAGCGTTTCTTTTGACGGCGGCCCTTCGGTGACGATTAAGTCACACCACAATGTCGGTGGTCTTCCTGAACGTATGGATATGGCGCTTGTAGAGCCGCTTCGCGAGCTTTTTAAAGACGAAGTAAGGGCGCTAGGTCGAGAATTGGGGCTTCACAAAGACTTCGTGGATCGCCACCCGTTCCCCGGGCCGGGGCTCGCCATACGGTGCCCGGGTGTGATAACACGCGAGCGACTTGACATCCTTCGGGAGGCGGATGCCATTTATCTTGAGCAGATCAAAAAACATGGCCTTTACAATGATATATGGCAGGCTTTTGCGGTGATTTTGCCTGTGCAAACGGTTGGGGTTATGGGCGATGAGCGCACTTATGAGAATGTTCTAGCTTTGCGCGCGGTGACCTCGACCGACGGTATGACCGCTGATTATTATCCTTACAGTCATGACTTTCTAGGTGAGACCGCGACGCGGATCATCAATGAAGTTCGCGGCGTAAATCGCGTCGTGTATGACGTTACGTCCAAACCTCCTGGGACGATTGAGTGGGAATAGATTTGGTTCCTGTACACAATAATAAATGAGTTGATAATGTGCAACACTGATGTAAATTGGTGACAGTATGTTTGAATTTGCTCGGTAAAAACCTCTTATGAGTCAAATTAAAGGCACTTCCGCGGTCACCGGGCCAGGCCGGTTCGCGAGAACCCCCGAAATTATACAGTCTGCGTTTTTCGGTATATTATTTATCGCAGCCGTGACGCTCTGCGTTCTCGGTTTACTGTACGCCTTTTCTGATAATGCCCAGCGCGCAGCACAAGCCTACTCAATTTTGTTGTTCAATTTGATTTTGGTATTGTTTTTGGGCGCCTATCTTGGTTTCCGGGTATGGAACACGCTTTTTACAAAGAAAAAACGCCGATCAGCGCCACTTCTTCATCGCCGCTTTGTTATAATTTTTAGCCTAGCTGCCCTGATTCCCGCAGTTTTGGTCGGCGGATTTTCAACATCATTGGTTACGCGAAACATAAATGATGTTTTTGGAGAAAGTGTCGGGGAAATTTTGGACAACTCGGACGACTTTTTAAACAAATACGTCACCGAGGAGCTGCGCAGGCTCAGCATGCAGGTTGTGGATACGCAACGCTTTTTGGAGGCGAATAAAGGGTCGTTTGATAACCGAATTTCCTACACCTACTATTTACAGCGGTTTTCACGCGGACTTGATGTTGATGCGATTTATGTGCTCAACCGCGAAGGCGTTGTGTACTCGCGTGTGCTGGGACCTAAATCCCCAGAATTCAAAATCCCCATGCCGTCCGTGTTTGATTATATCGAAAAAACTGGGGCGACGGCATTGCAAACCCAAGAGGAAATTGACTACCTCGTGGGTTTGACAAAACTAAGGGGGTATGACGACGTTTATTTGATGGCTGGGCAATATCTACGCTCAAATGTTGGTGTCTTATCGAGTCTGACGGGTATCGAAGAAACCAAGGCCGCCCTGGCGCGGCAAAAGGATGAGCAGAGCGATATGCGGAAAATCTTCCTTTTAACGCTGCTTGAAATCGCCTTGTTGATCTTGATCGCGGCCATTTGGCTTGGAGTCGGTCTTGCGAACACTATCGTTGAACCCGTGGGCCGAATAATCCAAGCGGCAGAGAGCGTGCGAAGCGGTGATATGACAGCCCGCGTTAGCGTGAAAAGAGATTGGGGGGAGATGTCAGACCTTGGCAGCGCATTCAACCGAATGACGCGACAACTGAGTACCCAGCGCGAGGATTTAATCCGCGAACACGATATATCTGAACAGCAAAGGCAGTTCTCTGAGGCTGTTCTTTCCGGCGTGACCGCGGGCGTAATTGGCCTCAGTCAGGACGGCCGCATCACGCTGATGAATACATCTGCCGAGCGCCTTACGGGGCTGAACTCCAGTCACATTATGGGGTATCCCGTAGATACGGTATTTCCAGAATTTAAATCATCGTTCAACGCAGCGCGCGAGAACCTCGGTGGCAGGTCGGAAAATCAAGTCAATCTTGAAACACCGGAAGGGTTGCGAAATTTTGATTTGAGAATTTCGGCATATCAAGGGGCGAGGCAAGACACGGGCTGGGTTATCACATTCGATGATATGACTCGGCTTGTGACGGCGCAGCGCCACTCGGCATGGCGTGAAGTGGCGCGCCGTATCGCCCATGAAATTAAAAACCCTTTGACCCCAATCCAGCTTTCAGCTGAACGGTTACAGCGAAAGTACAGGGGTAAAATAAGCTCTGAGCCCGAGGTTTTTGAAAGCTGCACCAACACGATTTTGCGGCAGGTTGGAAGCTTGGAGCGGATGGTCGATGAGTTTTCTTCCTTTGCTCGGATGCCCGCACCGGTATTCACGACGATGAGTGTCAACGCGTTACTTGACGAAATATTATTCGCCCAAGGCGTGGCATTCCCAGATGTGACCTTCGAAACGAGGTTTGATACCGACGAAAATGTGCTTGTGTCATGTGATGAGCGGCTCATAGGACAAGCACTGGCGAATATCTATAAGAATGCCTCTGAATCTATTGCCAGCCGCGTTGACCGTGCGGGACTCGAGACGTCAGACGGTGAGATATTGACGCACGTGATGCAAAGTGGCGAGTTCGTAAAGATTTCCATCTATGACAATGGCGGAGGCTGGCCATTTACGGACATTGACCGTGTGATGGAACCCTACGTGACAACGCGAAACGAAGGGACGGGGCTAGGCCTCGCGATTGTGCGGCGTATTATTGAAGACCATGCGGGGCAACTATATTTGGCTAACCGCCCGGATGGCCTTGGCGGTGCATATGTTGAAATTTCTCTTCCACTGACGGTTGGCACTCCTGTTAAGTCTGATAGAGTCGACGAGGAAAAGGATAATGCATGAAGTATGACATTCTGATTGTTGAAGATGAGGACGATATCCGCGAGACGATTGCGGGGATTTTATCGGATGAGGGCTACGATGTTCGGCAAACCTCCACAAGTGAAGCCGCGCTCGTTTCTGTAGACTCTCGCGTGCCGTCTCTTGTGATCCTCGATGTCTGGCTCAAAGACAGCAATATGGACGGGATCGAGCTCTTGGACCGCTTGAAGGCGACACATTCAAAACTCCCCGTCATTATTATTAGCGGACATGGAACTGTTGAAACGGCGGTGTCCGCCATTCGAAAAGGTGCATTTGATTACATTGTAAAGCCATTCAAGGCCGAAAAACTAATAGTCACTGTGACCCGTGCTCTTGAGAATGCGCGGCTCCGACGCGAAAATGAGGAGTTGAAAGGGCGCGCAACCACTGACGACAAACTCGTCGGAAGTTCGCCTATTGTTTGCCAACTCCGAAGCAAAATCACACGCATTGCCCCCACGAACAGCCGGGTTTTAATCACCGGACCATCTGGTTCAGGTAAAGAGCTTATCGCACGGATATTGCACAACCAATCCGATCGTGGGAATGGTCCGTTTATGGCTGTGAATGCAGCCTCTATGGCTCCTGAACGGGTCGAGGAAGAGCTTTTTGGCGTCACCAGTGAAGATGGTCAAAGTATTAAATCTGGTTTGCTGGAGAAGGCGCATAACGGAACGCTTTACCTTGATGAAGTGGCCGACATGCCGCTTGAAACTCAAGGAAAACTCCTGCGCTTGCTTGTTGAGCAACGTTTTCAACGTGTTGGCGGTCATTCAAACGTACAGGTTGATGTTCGCGTCATCACATCGACATCGCGAAATATAGAGAAAGAAGTGTCTTTAGGGCGGTTCCGCGAGGACCTTTTCCACAGGCTCAATGTAATGCCTTTGGTTTCGCCTCCGCTGACAGACCGGCGCGAGGACATACCGCATCTCGTTGAGTACTTCATTGATCGGCTGTCATCTTCGACCGGCTTGCCTGCACGTAAAATTGGCCCCGATGCTATGGCCGCATTGCAAGCGCATGATTGGCCTGGAAACGTTCGGCAACTCAGAAACAATGTTGAGCGGCTTCTTATATTGGCGACGGGCGATCCTTCGCAGCCGATCACTCTGGAAACCTTGCCGCCGGAAGTTTCCGTGGTTCGAAGTGTGGCGGGAAATTCAAAAAACGAGCGAATGATATCCTTGCCTTTGAGGGATGCCCGCGAGCATTTCGAACGCGAATATTTACAGGCGCAAATCGAACGTTTTGGCGGTAACATTTCCCGGACAGCATCATTTGTGGGAATGGAGCGTTCGGCGCTTCACCGGAAACTTAAATCTCTGGGGGTAAACCCCAGTGGCCGACCTGAAGAGGACGCATCATGAAGATAATAATTTGCGGCGCGGGCCAGGTCGGGTACGGAATTGCCGCCCGTTTGGCGAGTGAAAACAATACGGTAACGGTGGTTGACGTTTCCGCTGAGCTCATTCGCAAAATAACAAATGAATTGGACGTTCGCGGCATCGTCGGGCACGGGGCCTATCCAAATATATTAAAACAAGCGGGTATTGATGCTGCAGATATGCTGATTGCCGTGACTTATTCAGACGAAGTGAACATGGTTGCGTGCCAAATCGCCCATTCGCTTTTCAATGTTCCAACAAAAGTGGCGCGCATACGAGCGCAGGCCTATCTGGATAAGGAATGGCAGGATCTTTACAATAGGGACAACCTTCCGATTGATATTATTATTTCACCTGAGGTTGAGATTGGGAAGGCGATACTGCGGCGCCTGAATACGCCGGGCGCTTCTGATGTGGTCCCTTTCGCCGATGGGAATGTGAAATTGATTGGCGTCAAGATTCGCGAGGATTGCCCCATTATCAATATGCCTATACGTCAAATTCCTGACTTGTTTACGGATCTTCACGCCGTGATCGTTGGCTTAAAGCGCGATGGAGAAATATTCACGCCAGCACTGGATGATCCTTTGAATGTTGGTGATGACGCATATTTTGTCGTTCAGTCAGAGCATGCAACGCGGCTTTTGGAAATCGTTGGCACGGACAGCGAAAAAGCGCGCCACGTCGTTATCATTGGCGGTGGGAACGTCGGAAGGTACGTCGCTAAAGAGCTTGAATCTATCGCTGGCGTGCGAACGAGGATTATTGAAAAGGATAAGGCGCATGCCGAAAGGGCGGCAGAGGTTTTAAAGCGGACCGTCGTTTTGCACGGCGACGCGATGAATGCTCAAATTCAAGAGGAGGCGGGGGTTCAAAATGCAGAAGTTGTTCTGAGTTTAACGAATGACGATAAAATCAATATTCTGTCCGTTGTTCTCGCCAAGAAACTCGGCGCGAAGCGTACTGTTAGCCTCATCAACGAGGTTTCGATGCAGGATCTCAAAAGCGAATTGAACATCGACATGATTATCGACCCGCGGGCCACAACGGTGTCGTCCGTTTTGCGGCACGTCCGGCGTGGTCGTATTCTCGACGTGTTTACATTGTCCGATGGCGGTGCCGAGGTTATGGAAGGTGAGGTTCTGGAGACCTCTCCACTCGCGGGGAAAAGCTTGGAAAGCTTTGAGGGCATGGAAGGCATCGCCATTGGCGCCATCATTCACAATGATAAAGTCTTATATCCAGAACCGCGATATGTCGTCAGGCCAGGAGATCGAATCGTCCTGTTGGCCGAGAAAAATAGTCTGAAACAGGTTGAGCAAATGTTCCGTGTCAGTATGGATTACTTCTAGGACACTACATGGTTCTCAATCGAATTTTTCTATGGCTTGGCAATAGCTTCATCTTGGTCGCATGCCTTTTGGTGCTTACTGCCGTGGGCGGGGCTGTATTAGGAGAAGTCAATGAAGCTCTTGGCTTCGCCGCCTTAACCTTGGTAGTCGGCCTCGTTGGTGTGATATTCGTTGGCACGACTCGGAATACGCCCGGACGGGAAAGCAATACGGATGCTTTAGCATTTCTGCTTGTCTTTTGGATTGTCATGCCGGTGGTTTTCTCCGTCCCATTTTTGGTTTTCGGTGAGGAGATGCATCCCTATACGGCCTATTTTGAGGCGGTCTCCGCTGTGACAACGACAGGGGCCTCAACACTGGATCCCGAAGGGATTTCAGGCTCGCTTCATATCTGGCGGAGTTTACTGCAGTGGATAGGGGGGGTTATAGCTGCGACGTTCGCCGTTGTTATCCTTGCCGCCCTGAATTTGCGGGGTACGGGCGTACACCGATCTATGCTTTTTACGTTAAGACAGGGAGAGCTTTTCAGCCGTTTGACATCCATCGGAGCAATAATCGCCGGAATATACGCAGGCGTATCCGCTGTTTGTTTCTTGCTCTTGGCGTTAAGCGGAACGCCCTTATTCGAAGCTTTCTGCTTGTCGCTGACATCTGTCTCAACCGGCGGGCTGACCCCGCGAGGCGGTGTGCTTGCGGAATATGTTAATCCGTTCGGCGCCATCGCTCTAGGGCTATCGTGCATATTGGGCGCATTGAACGTTGCTCTAATTTGGGATTTTGTCCGGCTTAGAACCCTTCGGCCACTTTTTACAATGATGAAGGATGTGGAGTTTCGAGCCATCGGGGTTTTGTTTGTTATTCTGGCAACCGTCGCATTCTTTTACACGGGTTACATGCATATTTTCACCGTCCTCATGGAAAGCATTTTCTTCGTTAGTTCTGCGGGGTTCGATTACCACGTTATCGGTGTGGAGATGGCGCCATCAGTTGTTTTAATCGCCATGGCTTTGATCGGAGGTTCCGCGCTATCCACAGCAGGCGGCGTTAAACTCATCAGAATATTGTTATTATTCAGGCATTTGGAGACCGATTTAAGCCGCTTGACCCATCCGTCGCGCACTTTGCCAGTACGATTTCGAGGCCAGATCCTACCTGATCAGGCTTTCCTGTCGATTTGGATGTACTTCTTTGGTTATACGGTCGTGTTCGCTTTGGGTATTTTAGCTCTCGGCGGGGCGGGTATGGATTTCGAGATTGCCGTCGCCACGAGCGCGGCATCGATCGCAAATATGGGGCCATTGCTTGACGCAACGCTTCCAGCCTATACTTATTCGTCGTTTACGCTTCCTCAGCAGCTTATATCTAGCGGCCTTATGCTGATCGGCCGTGTTGAAGTTTTGGCCGCTTTCGCCATTTTATCACCCGGATTGTGGCGTCTTTAAAGACTGTCACATCTATTCACAATGATACGTACAAATGGGGTTGCATCTTCACTCGAACCCCCTTTAAATGACGGCATAAAACGAGTTTGCAAAATAAGAATACTTTAAAAAGGAAAGTGAACCATGTCTGCTGATAGAAAACAAAACCTTCAAGATACATTTCTAAATTCTGTCAGGAAAGCCAAGACACCCCTTACCGTTTTCCTTGTAAATGGCGTGAAGTTGCAAGGCGTTGTAACGTGGTTCGATAACTTTTGCGTATTACTCCGCCGGGATGGTCAGGTGCAACTGGTCTATAAGCACGCGATATCCACAATTATGCCGTCCGGTCCGGTTCAAATGTTCGATGCTGAGCAAGATGACAGCTAAATCCAAGTTTGCACATGTGAGTGCCTATGCTTGAACTTGAGCGGCAGCCTGATGTCGCAATTGTCTTGCATCCTCGGGGGCAGAATTTTGCGGGTCACGCCGAATATGACCTCGAAGAAGCCATCGGCTTGACCGAGGCGCTTGGTGTGAACGTCGGCACAGCCAAGATCGTTCCGCTGCGCGAAATTCACGCGAGCAAATATTTCGGTGGCGGTAAAATCGATGAGGTCAAGGACGATATTCGAGCTTTTGAAGCCAATCTTGTCATCGTAAATACCTCTCTTTCCCCCATTCAGCAACGCAATCTTGAGCGGGCATGGGACGTCAAAGTCATCGACCGAACGGGCTTGATCCTCGAGATATTTGGCTTGCGAGCTGCGACGAAAGAGGGGAGCCTGCAAGTTGAACTTGCACGCCTGGCCTATGAGCGCTCGCGGTTGGTTCGGACCTGGACCCACTTGGAACGACAACGCGGCGGTCAAGGGTTCTTATCCGGCCCTGGCGAGACGCAGATTGAATCTGACCGTAGGGTTCTCAACGATAAAATGGTGAAGCTGAAACGTGATTTGGAAAGCGTTCGCAGAACGCGCGGCCTACAACGTCAACAACGTCAGCGGGCACCGGAACGTGTGGTTGCGCTTGTGGGTTATACCAATGCTGGCAAATCCAGTCTTTTCAATATTTTGACTGAGGGCGGAGTGCTTGCAAAAGACATGTTATTCGCGACACTTGACACGACCCACAGAATATTACCGCTTCCTGACGGGAAGCCCGCTGTCCTTTCTGATACCGTTGGGTTCATTGCAGACCTTCCGACCGACTTGATTACGGCTTTTAGAGCGACACTAGAAGAAGTCGCCGAAGCAGACGTTCTGCTTCATGTTCGCGATATCTCCGATCCACTGACGGAGCGGCGGCGCAATAATGTTCTTGATGTGCTTAAGCAAATTCAAGCAGGCCCTGAAAATGGCCAAGACTTGATTGAGGTGTGGAATAAATCAGACCTTCTGGATGAGAACGAGGTGCAGACCATCGTCGAGAAGGCGGCGGCTATGCAAAGATCCGAATCCGAACCGTCAGCCTATATTATAAGCTGCCAAACGAAGACAGGGATTGAGGAGCTCCGCAAGGGAATTGAGTTATTGCTGACGGACAAGGACGATGTTGTAAACGTTACCATTGGTCCTGCGGAATATGGTATTCGGGCATGGCTTCATGAAAAAGGCCATGTACTGGATGAGGTAACTCTGGACAATGGGCAATGCAAGATGAGCGTGCAGCTCAGCGAGTCTGACGCGGGGAAGGTTAAAGCTCGTCACCCCGAGATATTCGCAGCGTTTTAGGCCTCTGATTCTTTGGCGGTTTTCCAGAGAGCTTCCATTTCATTGAGATCCATACCTTCAATTGGACGCCCTGAAGCTCGCCCTTGAGATTCGATATAGGTAAATCGCCGCGAGAATTTAGCGTTTGTTCTTCTAAGGGCTTTTTCCGGGTCTACGTTTAAACGGCGCGCGAGATTGGTGACAGCGAACAAGAGATCGCCGATTTCATCTTCTATTTTATGTGGGTTATTTGACTTTGCGGCGTCCGCAACTTCAGCGGCTTCTTCCGAGATTTTTTCGATAACGCCGGTCAGGTCGGGCCAGTCAAAACCCGTCCGTGCGGCGCGCTTTTGGAGTTTTTCCGCGCGGGTAAGTGCCGGTAAAGCCAAAGCTACGCCGTCCAAAATGCTGACAGGGTCTGTTGTGCCTTTTGACGCTCGTTCTTCGGCTTTTATCGCCTCCCAAGCGGCGGTTTGCTCTTCCGCCGTTCGGTCATCTTTTGCTTGAAAAACATGGGGATGACGCCTGACCATTTTACGCGTTAAATCATCACAGACCTGTGTAACATCAAACTGACCTATTTCTTCGGCCATTCGGGCGTGAAATATTACTTGAAATAGGAGGTCTCCAAGCTCTTCTCGAAGGCTGACCATGTCGCCTTTTTGAATGGCATCGTAAACTTCGTAAGCTTCTTCAAGCGTGTAGGGAGCGATGGTCTCGAAAGTTTGCTCAATGTCCCAAGCGCATCCCCCCTGAGGGGCGCGAAGTTGAGCCATCAAGTTTTCGAGACGTTCGAGCGGCGAGTCTCCAAGGAAGGAAATATCAGTCATTTTTACTTCGCCGAAGCGCTGAAATTACGAGGCCGCCAAGGACAAACGCTGACAGGCCGTAGGACGTCCAAATATAGAATGTGTGTTTTCCAAAATCTAGCATTAGAGAGTTTCCATTTTGGCTTTCGCCCCTGCAAGCGGCGTTTTTCTTTTCGCTTTTAGCGCCATAATGTCGGCGCGAATATTTTTAAGGGAAAGCCACCCAAAAAGAGCTGTATAACCGACAAACATGAGCATCAGAGGAAGGAGCAACTCTGCCGGTAGCCCCGGCGCTCCAATATTTGAAATGGTTGCTGTCTGGTGAAGGCTATTCCACCACTCGACGGAAAATTTTATGATAGGAATGTTGATAAAGCCTACCATAGCAAGAATCGCGGCGAGGCGCGCCGCTCGTTTTTTGTCTTCGATGACCTCCCAGAGTAAAAGGTAGGCAATATAGATGAAAAACAATACTAGGACCGACGTCATACGCCCGTCCCATTGCCACCACGTGCCCCAGGATGGCTTTCCCCAAAGGCTTCCGGTGATGAGAGCTAAAAATGTAAAGGCCGCTCCAACCTTCGCAAAAACCCGTGCAGCGCTATCTGCCAGATTGTGCCGCCAGACGAAACTCACGAAACTGGCGACGGTCAATGACGTATATGCCATCATTGCGCCCCATGCCGCGGGCACGTGAACATACATAATACGAACGCTTTCTCCTTGTTGATAGTCCGGCGGGGAGACTGCAAGAGCGTACCAGAGTCCCGGTATCAGAGTCAGAAGAGCAATCACGCCAAAAACGGGAGAGGCAAAGCGTTCAAACTTAAGGAACCGTTGCGGGTTTGCGAGTTTCGTAATCATATTTATTCCAAATTCGCCGACAAGGCGGCGCTTGCTGCCGGAAGGCCAATCGCTATACCAATGAAGCTCAAGCCCAGAAGAGCCTGTAGCTCCAAGTTGAATAGTCCATTTGCGGCGTAACTGTCCACTGCCGCAATTCCGAATATGAGTAATGGAATTAGAAAAGGGGCTGTGATCAAGACGCTCAAAAAGCCCCCTTGGGGTTTTCCGACCATGATCCCACTGGTCATAATACCGTACGAAATAAGGGCTGGCGCGGCGCATATGAGAGACAAGCAAATAGCGACGACTTTAACAGCGGGAAGCGCGAAGCCAATCCCAGCAATGGGTACAGCGAGCAGAATTGGAATGAACGAGCAGACAAAAAATGCGGTGGCCCGGCTCACGACGATAAAAAAACTTCCCGCGCCAGACAAGACCAATTGCTCCAGTGTTCCATCCTCGAAATCAGATTGAAAAAGCGTATTGAACGCCAGCATTTGGCTGAATACAACAGCCAGCCAAATGAGGGCCGGGGCTAAGGGCTGCATTTTATTGAGTTCTCCCCCCAGTGAGATCGCGCACAAAACTAAAAACAAGGCAAAAAAGACCAACCCGAGCAGCCAAGCTCCGGGCGTACGGCTTGCAAGCGTAATGTCCCTACGTATCAAAGCTGCTAACATGTGGCTTCCAATGTCAGCCGCCGGGTCTGTGCTGTAAAGGGCTGCGCGTTATCATGCGAGGCGACAAGGGCCGCGCCGCCATTGGAAATGTGCGCATCAATCACATCCAAAATAAGCGATTGCCCGTCTGCGTCCATAGCGGCGGCGGGCTCGTCCATAATCCAAATAGGCTTGTTGCTCATTAAAAGCCGGGCAATCGCAAGCCGCCTGCCTTGTCCAGCTGAGAGCCCCCCCGCTTTGATATGCGCTTTATCCGTTAGCCCGACGCGAGAAAGCAATTCTGAGATCGCCCCTTCGAACGCATATACTTTCGACCAGAATGTGAGTTCTTCAATGACGCTTATCTGGCGTTTCAAGGCATTTGAATGGCCTTGGTAGGCGACAAGCCGATCGACGCGGCACGGCCTTAAGTCTTTCGTCCAGGAAATTTTGCCCGCGTCTGGCTTTGCAAACCCTGCCGCTAGCCTCAAAAGGGATGTCTTTCCAATACCGTTCGCACCTTGGAGCCAAATGAGGTCGCCTGATGTGATCTCAAAGCTGATCCCACTAAATAGCATATGTTCGCCCTTATAGGCGCTCACATCGTCAAATATGAGTGAATGGCTTTGGAAAGCATCGTTCATAGGGAGCGGTTATCATAAACTTACATGGTCGCAAAACCTAATATCTCACCGCGTCAGAGGGTCACGTTTGCTTAGACATAAATTTAGATGTATGTGACGCACATGAGGCCAAAAAATCAAAATCGAAGAATTGTTATTGTCGCTCTTTGCGGCATATTCTTATGCACAGGCGCGGCGCTGCTTTTTTCTGCATTAAAGCAGAATACTCAGTTTTTCTACAATCCGTCTGAAATCTTGGCGCCTGGCTTTGCGGGAAAGTCGGATGATATTCGTATAGGTGGACTTGTAGTGATGGATTCCGTCATCAAAGGAGAGGGGATATTAACGACGTTTAAGCTCTCTGATTTTCCTGAAGACGGGGAGGGTGAAGTGTCTGAAATGCCGACTGTGACTGTCACATTCGACAATATTTTGCCGGACCTTTTTCGAGAAGGTCAGGGCGTTGTGGTCACCGGCCGAATGGAAAGTGCGACTCATATGGTTGCTTCCGAAGTTCTCGCAAAACATGACGAAAACTATCAGCCGAAAAAATAGGCTTATTCCTCAGTTATCGCGGTAAGAGGATAGTGCGGCGGACAGATTAACCGATGTGGGACGGTTGCACTGCCCGCTCGCGAACTCCTAAGAGTTCAATTGTCTTTATTTGCGCTTAATTGATATGTCAAATATTTTTGTTGATATTTCAATTTAAAATATCGACAAGGGGCTGCCGAACTGCATCTGTGGGTCAAATACCGTTCGGGATTGACTGGATGCTGCCGC
Source organism: Maricaulaceae bacterium (assembly GCA_048268905.1). Taxonomy (GTDB): domain Bacteria; phylum Pseudomonadota; class Alphaproteobacteria; order Caulobacterales; family Maricaulaceae; genus JACOMS01. The sequence continues at coordinate 498,515 of JBLWUN010000002.1, forward strand.
GACTATCGCTTTGGGGTTGCCAATCGCTTTCGGGAAAATTGGAAAGCGATAAAAAGGGATAAGCCAATCAATGCGGCGAGTGGCAGAACCCATAATATTTTTTCACCTAATACGGCGCCAAGAGCATGAAAAACCGAAAAGATCACACCTGCGTATAGAATAGCTGTAAATCCGATATAGAGACAATATTTAAGGTATGGCACCCCGAAAAAACCGCAGGCTATATAGACGGGTATTCTCGTCAGCGGAACAAAACGCGCAACGAGCATCGTCGCCAGAGTGAACTTTGTTACTTTCTCTTTCATGTTTGCAATATGTTTCTTCTCCGCGAACGCTTGGCCACCTTTATTCTTAGTCGCCGCCCAGCCTATCCAATATTTCCATATGTCACTTACAAAGAGACCTATGCAAATCAGTATGAATATAGGCAGTGTTTTTGCCAACTTACCCACAGATAAAGACGCGGCAGCAATAACTGCGGCGTCCTCCTGAACGAACGGCCCCAATAACGTGCCCAAGTAAAGTAGCCATGTGGGGGAATCAGAGAATATATCCATAGGAATTGCACGCATTTTTCGCTATTTACCCTTCAAGCATGCAATTTAACCCCAAATATGCAAGAGAAGTCTGACTTTTGGTGATAATTGTTCAATGTATCGTGTTGCGTCTTGTAACGCTCCGTGACATAAGGCGCTCCAAATTTCACCTGTGTACGGATCGTATGTGAACGTGGTGGCTAAGCTAACGCGACACATGTGATATGCACTTGAATGACGGATATTATTATGCAGATCGAAGAATTAAAAGCCGAAGGGCTCAGCCGGACATACTCGGTAACCGTGCCTAAAGAAGAACTGGCTGAGAAACTTGAAACCAAAATCAAGGAAATGCAGCCGCAAGTGTCTTTGAAAGGTTTCCGTCCGGGTAAAGTGCCAACGAGTCATATTCGAAAGATGTTTGGCCAGTCCATCATGAAAGACGTTGTCGAGGATGTGTTGAATCAGTCGAGCCAGCAAGCCATCAATGACAACAAGATCCGTCCTGCGGGCCAGCCAAAGATCGATCTTCGCGCAAATGGCGAAGACGTCACCAATGGTAAAGCCGACCTTGAGTACCAATTGACCGTTGAGTTAATCCCTGAATTCGAACCCGTTGACCCCTCAACTCTTGAGCTCACACGCCTGACCTGCGAAGCAGGGGACGATGCTCTCCAAGAACGCCTTGAGCAGCTTGCAGGTAGCCAGAAAGATTATAAGAAAAAAGCGAAAACCGCGAAAGCTAAGAAAGATGACGCTGTCCTCATCAACTTTGTAGGCCGTATTAATGGTGAAGCTTTTGATGGTGGCGCAATGGAAGGCCATCAACTCGTCCTTGGATCTGGTACGTTTATCCCGGGCTTTGAAGACCAGCTTGTTGGAGCAAAAGCGGGCGATAAACTGGATGTTGTTGTGACATTCCCTGAAGATTATCAAGCAGCAGACCTCGCGGGAAAAGAAGCGGTGTTTGAAACTGAAGTGCTTGAGGTACAGGGCGAAAAGGACGCAAAAGTTGACGATGCTTTGGCTGAGAAGTTTGGTATGGAAAGCCTTGAAAAGCTTAAAGAGGTTCTCAAAGAGCAAGTCGACAACGAATTCACTACGCAGTCTCGTATGAAATTGAAGCGTGCAATTCTGGATCAGCTCGACAGTAAGCACGATTTTGAACTTCCCGCTGGTATGGTTGAGGCTGAGTTCTCAAACATTTGGCAACAAGTTCAGGCGGAGAAAACGTCAGGTCAATTGGATGAGGAAGACGCAAAGAAATCTGATGAAGATCTCGAAGCGGATTATCGTAAAATCGCTGAACGCCGAGTTCGTTTAGGCCTCGTGCTCGCTGAAATGGGGCAAAAAGCCGATGTTCAGATTACAAATGAAGAGCTTCAGCAAGCGATGATTGCGGAAGCGCGTCAGTATCCAGGGCAAGAGCAGCAGGTTATCGAGTTCTACCAAAAGAATCCGCAAGCCATCGCTCAACTCCGCGCGCCTATCTATGAGGAGAAGGTCGTAGACCTGATTGTTGAGAAAGCTAAAGTCACTGACAAAGCTGTCGATAAGGACACATTGTTTGAAGAAGACGAAATGATCTAGCGTCTCGCTCACATGTGAGTGGTAACTTGTCATCAAGTTTGAGGCCTGGGACTTCGGTTCCGGGCTTTTTCTTTGCGAGAAATGCCAAAAATGTCCCTATTTCGAAGATTTCTGTTTATTATGAGCCGTGCACTTGAAGAAATTTCGATAGTATCAATATTGAGGTAATACTTTCAGGGAACAGTGAGTTCTGACGCGAGATTGATTCTTGCGAATATTTATAAGGAAAAGAAATGCATAACCCCAATGATATTGTTGATTTTATTATTCCCGATGTCATCGAGTCGTCCAGTAAGGGCGATATTCGGTGGAATATTTTCTCGCGGCTCATGCGCGACCGCGTTATTTTTCTGAGCGGGCCTGTCGAAGATTCTATGGCTAGCGTTGTTGTCGCTCAGCTTTTGTTCTTGGAATCAGAGAATCCAAAGAAAGAAATCTCGATGTATATCAACTCCCCAGGCGGAGTTGTGACAGCGGGCATGTCGATTTATGACACAATGCAATACATCACCTGTCCAGTTTCGACTGTTTGTATTGGGCAAGCGGCGTCTATGGGGTCATTGCTGCTGAGTGCAGGCGCGCCAGGGATGCGCGTTGCGCTACCGAATGCGCGCGTTATGGTACACCAGCCATCAGGCGGCTTTCGCGGCCAAGCATCAGATATTGAGCGTCACGCAAAAGACATCATTGCAATGAAGAAGCGCCTGAATGAGATTTACGTCAAGCACACTGGCCAGAAATACGAAACTATAGAAAATACGCTGGATCGTGATCATTTCATGACTGCTGACGAAGCGAAAAAGTTTGGTATTGTCGATCATGTTTATTCTCGCCGCGGTGAAGATACTTAATCAGATTTCATGATTGGCGGGTTGCGACATGTTTAAAAATTATGCAACTTTACTCAATGTGGTAAGGCATAAGTAACAAAAATGTCGTAGTTTGACACATATTAGCGTAATATTGTTCGGCACTTGTTTTGCAGATGTGCCGAACAACGCAACAGGACGGATATAAAATGAGTAAATCTACAACGGATTCAAAGAACACATTGTACTGTTCGTTCTGTGGCAAAAGTCAGCACGAAGTGCGCAAGTTGATTGCAGGTCCAACCGTATTCATCTGTGATGAATGCGTCGAGCTCTGCATGGACATTATTAAAGAAGAGGGCAAGGGCTCCATAGCGAAGTCCCAAGAGGGCGTTCCAACGCCGCAGGATATTTGCGCGACACTTGATGACTACGTGATCGGGCAATCATACGCCAAGCGGGTTTTGTCCGTCGCAGTTCATAACCACTACAAGCGCCTCAATCATGCGGCGATTGACCCTGAAGTCGAGTTGGCGAAATCAAACATCTTGCTTGTTGGGCCTACTGGTTGCGGTAAAACGCTGCTGGCTCAGACACTCGCCAGGATTTTGGACGTTCCATTCACAATGTCCGATGCGACAACGCTCACTGAAGCGGGTTATGTTGGTGAAGACGTCGAGAACATCATTCTCAAGCTTTTGCAGTCCGCAGATTACAATGTTGAGCGCGCCCAGCGCGGTATCGTCTACATTGATGAAGTCGATAAAATTAGCCGAAAATCAGACAATCCGTCTATTACGCGTGATGTGTCGGGTGAAGGTGTGCAACAAGCCTTGCTAAAAATCATGGAGGGGACAGTTGCCTCCGTGCCGCCGCAAGGGGGACGTAAGCACCCACAGCAAGAGTTCTTGCAAGTCGATACAACGAATATTCTATTTGTCGTTGGCGGCGCATTCGCGGGTCTCGATAAGGTGATTTCGAATCGCGGCGAGGGGTCTTCAATTGGCTTCGGGGCCCAAATCAAGAATATTGACGAGCGTCGTGTTGGTGCGATTCTGCGTGACGTCGAGCCAGATGATCTTTTGAAGTTTGGACTTATTCCTGAATTTGTTGGCCGTCTTCCTGTTATTGCGACCCTTGAAGACCTTGACGAAGATGCCTTGGTCATGATTTTGACCCAGCCGAAAAATGCTTTGGTCAAGCAATATCAAACCCTATTTTCGATGGAAGATGTGCGTCTGAGTTTCTCTGATGACGCTTTGACTGCTATAGCCAAACGAGCGATTGCCCGCAAAACAGGCGCGCGTGGTCTACGCTCTATTATGGAAGGGATATTGCTCGATACAATGTTCCATCTCCCCACTTACGAAGGCGTTGAAGAGGTTGTCATAAACGGCGAGGTTGTAAATGGCAAAGCTGAGCCGCTTTTAATCTATGCGGAAAACAAGCAAACAAAAGACAAGGCGTCCTAAGACGCCTGTCATTTCAACCTCTCACGCTGCGTTTTTGCGGCTCGGAGGGGTTGAATACGTTTGCGGCGCATCCCATTTAATAAGTCAAAGTAGCGGCACGAATAGCCGTAAATTCGACGTAAGGATGAACCATGTCTGATATACAAGCACTACCGGTTTTACCACTGAGAGACATCGTTGTTTTTCCGCATATGGTCGTGCCTCTTTTTGTCGGTCGAGAGAAATCAATCAAGGCGCTTGAAGAAGTTATGCGTCTCGAAAAACGAATTTTTCTTGTGACACAGAAAGAGTCTGACAAAGATGACCCGGACGCAGAGGACGTGCATCACAAGGGATGTATCGCAAAAATTCTACAGCTATTGAAGTTGCCTGACGGTACGGTTCGTGTCCTCGTAGAGGGTGAGTCGCGCGCGCGAATTGAAAGCTTCCTCGATCGTACAGATTTCATAGAAGCAAATGTCGCAGTAACAGATGACATCATTGAGGATTCGCCGAAAGTCCAAGCTCTGATGAACACTGTTCTCGAGCGGTTTGAAACATATGCCAAATTTAACAAAAAGATCGCAGACGAAGTGGTGACTTCAGTCAGCGAGACAGAAGACGCGTCCAAATTTTCGGATCTGGTCGCCGTTCACCTAAATGCTAAGTTGAGTGCGAAGCAGGGGCTTTTGGCCGAATCTGATGTTGCTTTACGTTTTGAAGGTCTGCTGACACTTATTGATGACGAGCTTTCTGTCTTAAAGGTCGAGAAGAAAATTCGCGGACGCGTGAAACGCCAAATGGAAAAAACGCAGCGTGAATATTATTTGAACGAACAGATGAAAGCCATCCAGAACGAGCTTGGAAATGGCGATTCTTCCGACGAAATGGCTGATCTTAAGAAGCAAATTGATGAAACGAAGTTCACCAAGGAAGCACGCGCGAAAGCGGAGGCTGAGCTAAAAAAACTCAATCAAATGAGCCCGATGTCGGCGGAAGCGAATGTGTCCCGAAACTATATCGATTGGATGCTCTCCGTGCCATGGGGTAAGAAAAAGCGTATTCGCAAAGACTTAAATGAAGCTCAAACCATCCTTGATGACGATCATTACGGCCTCGAAAAAGTCAAAGACCGCATTGTTGAGCATCTTGCCGTTCAAACCCGCACAAAGAAGGTCAAAGGCCCAATTTTATGCCTCGTTGGTCCGCCCGGCGTGGGTAAGACGTCACTCGGGCGCTCTATTGCACGTGCCACGGGCCGTGAATTTGTGCGCGTGTCCCTTGGCGGCGTACGTGACGAATCGGAAATTCGAGGTCACAGACGGACTTATATTGGCTCTATGCCAGGCCGAATCATTCAATCCATGAAAAAGGCGAAGTATAGCAATCCGCTCTTTTTGCTCGATGAGATTGATAAAATGGGATCTGACCACCGAGGCGATCCTTCTGCGGCGCTTCTTGAGGTTTTGGATCCAGAGCAAAACAATACATTTAACGATCACTATCTCGACGTGGATTATGATCTCTCAGATGTGATGTTTATCACAACTGCAAACTCTTTGAATATGTCGCAGCCACTCCTAGATCGAATGGAAATTATTCGAATCCCTGGCTACACGGAAGACGAAAAGATAGAGATCGCAGTGCGGCACTTGATACCTGAGATGATGAAAGATCACGGTCTAAAAAAATCTGAATTCTCTATCGAGCAAGAGGCAATCCGTGAAGTGATTCGTTACTATACACGTGAGGCCGGCGTTCGAAGTTTGAAACGCGAAATCGCAAAGCTTGCGCGTAAGGCAATCAAAGCCATTGTTGGCGGCGAAACCAAGGCGATTACAATCTCAGCTGCCAATGTTGGCGATTATTTGGGCGTCAAACAGTTCCGTTTCGGTGAAACCGACATGGATGATCAGGTCGGCGTTGTCACCGGACTTGCTTGGACTCAGGCGGGAGGTGATATATTGACCATTGAGGCCGTGTCTATGAGCGGTAAAGGAAAAATGACCGTGACGGGCAACCTCAAGGAGGTGATGAAAGAATCAATCTCGGCGGCAAATTCCTATGTTCAGGCGCGAGCTCCCGAGTTTGGCATCAACCCGCGTTCGTTTCAGACCACAGATATTCACGTTCATGTTCCGGAAGGTGCAACGCCAAAGGATGGCCCCTCTGCGGGTGTTGGGATGATTACGGCTATGGTATCCGTTCTGACAAATATTCCAGTGCGAAAAGATATTGCCATGACAGGGGAGATCACTCTGCGCGGCCGCGTGCTGCCCATTGGTGGGCTCAAAGAGAAATTATTGGCGGCGCTTCGGGGCGGTGTGAAAACCGTTCTGATTCCAGCCGACAATGCTAAAGATCTTGCAGATATCCCTGAGAATGTGAAGTCAGCCTTGGAAATTATACCTGTTTCAACGGTAGATGAGGTCTTAAAACATGCGTTGGTGTCTTCAGTGAAGAAAATCTCGTGGACTGAGACAGATGCATCGAATTTAAGTGGAATAATTCTTGGAGAAAAGGTTGACGCGGGGCTCCGTCCGGCGCATTAAGGCGCGTCTTTTGACGTGGGTGGTTAGCTCAGCTGGTAGAGCATCTCGTTTACACCGAGAGGGTCAGCGGTTCGAACCCGTTACCACCCACCATTCTCCCCAAAACTATCGTAAAACATCTTCTTGGCATTGCCTAAGTTGTGTGTTTTTCTTCGTGGGAAAATGCATACACATTCGGCCAATATTGGCCGGCATATGAAGAGTAAAATTCTCATATTGTTAATCACATCCAAACATCTCTTTGCTATAAAAGCGGCTTACAAGCGTTGGGCGAATCCTCTATAACGTCCCAATGTCAGGGGAAAATATTATGACTTACCTTCTCTTCTCAGAGGAAAAATTCCTAGAAGCTGCGCTTAAGGAAGAAGATTTCACCAATATGAGCGATAGCGGCTTTGAGCGCGGCGCTGATTTGTTCTTAAAAAGTTTTTATGCGGATGCGCTGGAAAACGAATTTCTAGATTATAGTCTGGAAGACCTGATTCTGCTGGCCCGCGATTTCTGGATGATGGGGAATCGCCGAAAGGCTGGCGAAGTCCTTATTTCCGTAAAATCCTCTCCCACACCGTCCGGGGCTTCAAAACCCGATACAGCGATACAGATCATCGCGGATGACATGTCCTTTTTAGTGGATTCCTTGGTCGCAGCGGTGTCATCGTTCGGGGTCAATGTGAGCGGCCTGTTTCACCCGATTGTGCATGGATGGAGGGATGAGGACGGCCGTTGGTGGGATTCAGGCGAAGAAGTCGTTGAATCAATGATTTTATTGATGGTGCCGCCGCAAACACAGCGCAGCCAAAAGCTTTTGGAAGCGGAAATTCAGCGGACGCTGAATGAAGTCCGAGCAATCAATACGGATTTCCTTCCTTTGGTTCAAAGCGTTCGTTTGCGGGCCGAGGAAATTAAGCACTTTCACGGAAAAACACCTCAGGAAGATGTGGAAGAGGCTGTCGCATTTTTGGATTGGTTGGCTGACGGAAATTTTGTTCTATTTGGAGCGCGCCGGTACGATTATACGCACAGTGCGTCGGCCAAAAAGGCTCAACCAGATTATGTAAATCCGATCATAATTGAAAGCGAATCATTGGGCGTTCTTCGCGATCCCGATGTGACAATTCTCCGTCAAAGTAGTGAGCCATCGGCGATTTCGTCAAATGTTGAGCGGTTTGTTCTGCAGGGCCCGCCCGTCACTGTTGCGAAGTCAAATTTGTTTACGCGTGTACACCGCCGCGTGCGGATGGATTATATATCCGTAAAACATTTCAATAAATCGGGAAGTGTTACCGGAGAAACACGTTTTGTCGGCCTATTCACGTCCGAAGCCTACAGTCGATCGCCCGGGTTTGTGCCGCTCATTCGACAAAAAGTGGCCCGCGTGAAACAGCGCGCTGCTTGGCCGGTTGGGTCGCATAATGCAAAACGCCTCGACTATGTTCTTTCCACCTATCCACGCGATGAGTTGTTTCAGATCGACAATGAAGATTTGCTGCGGATTTCAACGGGGATCGCTCAAGCATTTGACCGTCCTCGCACCCGAATGTTTGTGCGCCGGGACCAGTTTGACAGATTTGTTTCCGTTCTCGTCTACGTGCAACAAGAGCATTACAATACCCGCGTAAGAAAGCGCATCGGTGAGCGACTTGTCACGGCGTTCGGTGGGCGCTTATCGGCTTTCTACCCACAATATAGTGATGCCCCTATGGCGCGCGTGCACTTCATTATTGGCATGAACCCGGACGAGGGGCTGCACCCCGATCTTGAGGCTCTTGAAGCCGACATCGCAATGATAGCGCAGCCTTGGTTTGATGGTGTGCGCTTGTTCGCTGAGGATAGCGATAACGATTTTGAAATCAAATCGACACTGGATTATGAAGGTGCTTTTTCCGTCGCCTATCAAGACGCTTACTCATCCCGGCAAGCGTTAGACGACATACGCACGATTGAGACGATGTCGGACGATAGGCCGATCGCCGCGAGAGTTCACGACGTTAGCGCCGTGAATCAAGGAGTCTTCAAGGCAAAGATTTTTCAAATGAACGAGAGGCTCGAGCCGTCACGTGTTATGCCCGTGTTTAGTCACTTCAATTGTCATATCGTTGAAGAAACGGGGTACGAGATTCGCCGCAAAAACGGCTCTGTGGTTTGGGTGCACGATTATGAAATTCGCCTCCCATTCACACCAAATGACGTCAAGAAACTTACGGCAACCTTTGAAACGGCGTTTTTGGCAACATGGGATGGACAGAATGAAGACGATTCGTTCAACCGCTTGATTTTACCGCAATGTGCAAATTGGCGGGAGATCGCGTTTCTGCGTCTTGTTGCACGTTACCGCCGCCAAAGCGGTTTGGACCCGTCTGAAGCAACTCAGATTGATGCGTTAGAAATGTATCCAGACCTCACAGGACTGTTGCTTGAGTTAAAGACGGCGAAGTTTGACCCCTCAGCCTATAAAAATTGGGATAAGAGGGTAAAGGATGTCGAAGTTATAGAAGAAAAAATTACGGCAGGTCTCGCTGCTGTTGCATCCCTTGAGCATGACCGCGTCATTCGCCGCATGGCGGACGTGATTTCTGCCGGACTAAGGACAAACTTTTATCAAACAAATGACGGCCACGTGAAGCCTTACATTTCTTTGAAAATCAAAAGTGATTCACTGGACAACTTACCCGCCCCCAAACCATACCGAGAGATCTATGTCAGTTCTCCGAAAATTGAAGGCGTACATTTGCGTTTTGGTCCTGTGGCGCGAGGTGGATTGCGTTGGTCCGATCGCAGAGATGACTTTAGAACCGAAGTCCTGGGGCTTGTGAAAGCTCAACAGGTCAAGAATGCGGTTATTGTACCGGTTGGCTCCAAAGGAGGGTTCTATCCAAAACAACTTCCCAAAGGTGGAAGTAGGGACGAGATTCAACAAGAGGCCATCGCATCTTATCGCACCTTTATTTCAGGCATTCTCGATTTGACGGACAATTATGTGGGTGATGACACAGTCGCACCTGTTGATGTTGTCTGTTGGGACGCACCAGACCCTTACCTGGTGGTCGCAGCTGACAAGGGAACAGCGACATTTTCTGACATTGCGAACGGTATTGCGCGCGACTACGGATTCTGGCTTGATGACGCGTTCGCGTCTGGCGGATCTGTGGGTTATGATCATAAAGTCATGGGGATTACGGCGCGTGGCGGCTGGGAAGCTGTCAAACGTCATTTCCGCGAGATCGGAAAAGATATTCAATCCGAAGATTTCACCGTTGTTGGCGTAGGGGACATGTCGGGAGACGTTTTCGGCAATGGTATGTTATTGTCGCAGCATACCAAGCTGGTCGCGGCGTTTAATCATCTGGACATTTTCATCGATCCGAATCCTGACCCTGCAATATCTTTTGAAGAACGAAAGCGTATGTTCGATCTACCGAGGTCTACATGGCAGGACTACAATAAGGACCTAATTTCAAAAGGGGGCGGCGTGTTTTCGCGGTCGGAAAAGGCGATCAAACTAACGCCGGAGATACAAGAATTGACAGGTCTGACAGATGCGTCAGTAACGCCTAATCAATTGATGAAGGCACTGCTTAAATCCAAAGTCGAACTTCTGTGGTTCGGGGGCATCGGAACCTACATTAAGTCCGAGATGCAATCGGACGCTGATGTAAGCGATAAAGCCAACGACCCTATTCGCGTCAATGGTTCAGAGATTGGCGCCAAAGTCATAGGCGAGGGCGCAAATCTTGGCGCAACTCAGGCTGGCCGCATTGAATTTGCTCGTTCAGGCGGACGAATTAACACGGATGCCATTGATAATTCTGCGGGCGTCGATTCTTCCGACAATGAAGTGAATATCAAAATTTTGCTTGGCGGAGCGATTGAGCATGGGGACCTGAAACGGGAAGATCGAGATACTCTTCTGGCCAGTATGACCGACGACGTTGCGAAACTGGTCTTACAGCACAACTACGATCAAACTGGGGCGCTTTCATTGGCAGAGATGCGCGCCGACCAAGATCATGACGCCTATGAGCGGCTTATGATGTCGCTTGAACGCCGCGGCGCTCTCAACCGAGCGGTTGAAGGCCTGCCGGCCACAGAGGCCATGCATGCGCTTGCGGCGCAGGGCAAGGGCCTGACGCGCCCCGAAATATCTGTTCTTCTCGCATATGCGAAGAACACGCTATTCGTTGACCTAATTGATACGAAGGTTGCCGATGATCCCTTGATGATGCAGGTCTTGAAGGACTATTTCCCCAAAGCACTGCACAAGTTTGATGCGGCTATGTCCGGACACCGACTTCGGCGCGAAATCATCGTTTCGCGGTTGATTAACTTGATTATCGATGTTTGCGGCCCTGTTTTCACCCTTCGTATGCAAGAGCAAACCCAAGGTTCATTGGACAAAATCGCCGAGGCCTTCATCGTTGCGTACAAAACGCTTAGGATTGGCTCTTTGAGAGCCGATATCGCGGCGCTCGATAATCGAGTGCCTGCTCAAGCGCAACTGCATCTTCAGAACGAAATTGCGATTGTGATGCAGCGTGTTGTCGCTTGGTTGGTTCGTAGTGCGGAAACAGGTGGCCTCAGCGAGCGCATCGAGAAAAGAGGGCAATTGGCCGGACTGGTCGATACTGCATGGCTCGACATGCTATCATATTACGATCGCCGCCGCGCCGAAAAGCGTATTCGTTACTATACCAAGCTTGATGTGCCTGAAGGACTAGCTACGGATGTGGCGCTGCTTAAATCGCGGGCGTCTGGGTTCGATGTAATGGGATTGTCCGACTCTACGGGATGGGCTCCCGCCGAAGCGGCCGCTTTGTTCTACGATATTGGCGGGCGTTTCAAGATCGATCGAATCCGTTCGGCCCTCCTCAGTACGAAATCTGACTCTCATTGGGAGCGTCTCGCTCTTCGTCATTTGCAGGAAGATTTTTTCAAGGCGCAGGCTCGGTTTGCGCAAAGTGCGGCCGCTTTCCACGCCGCGAGAGGCGGAAAACCAACCGATCAAGTTCGTCCTATTATACAGGATTGGGTCACGGAAGATATTCCGCAGATTAAAGCTTATGAGGATACGGTGGCAGCGATGTCGAGAGATGGTGGCTGGACTGTTCCGAAATTTGCAATTGTAAACGCGCAATTGAGCGATCTGATTTCAAATCTCTAACCTTTTAAAGCCTCGAAAACATATCTTCGGGGCTTTCACAAGCGCAGAGGTGTCGGTTTTGAATTGCTACTGACTGATTTCGGATTTAGAGACAGACGGGGTACGGAGCTGCCTTTCAGCATAAAGCCCCCATGCATAAGTTGAGATATTTTTACCGGCCAACTTTTCAATTAGGAAATCACGTAAGGCACATTGCTCGCGCGAAAACGGTGATGAAAACCCAAATCTTTGGGAGGCAATCGTTTGGACTTTTCTTGCTGCCTCAACATCCGACACATGGTCCCAGCCAGCTTGGCTTTCTATTTCTGCTCGAATGTCGTCTATGACGGGAAAACCGCAAGTTTGGAACAGGTAGGGATATAAATCGCGACTTTGACGTTTTTGTTTTGTACGTTTTCTAAAAGAGTTCAACACGATCGTAAGTCCCCATTCCGCGCATCCCTTAACATAGCATTGTGAATGTAATATTTACGACGAGCAAAGGGTTTGGGATTAGGGGACTTTCCTAAACAAATTTGGGGTTTTAGCGTTTGTGTTAACGGGCATAACGACAACACCATAGGCTAGCTTGGCATCATTCAGCTTGGCGAGATGTTTAGTTCGCACAACCATCTTAGGCTCCGATGGCGCTTCAATTCGCCTTACAATCCGTCTGGAAGTTTGTGATTTGGGAGCGTCCACCTTGGATGTTTCCTGTGGTGGCTTTCTTGTCTGTGCGCCATTTTCGGCAGCATTGGCGCCCATTGAACACAGAATTGAAAAAGTTCCGAATAAGACTAACGTTGAAAGTTTTGACATTTTTTGGCCCCACACATAATTATTAAACTGATATTTTGTTGTTTAACAATTGATATCAGGTAGTGGTTACAATCGCGTTAAGCCGAAGAGACCACAAGCGCGGCCTCATATAAGGCAGCGTCTAAACCTTTGTTACCACGGCGGATCTCGTGGGTCTGTTGCGCCACGCGTCCCAGGAAAACAGGAATACGGCTGACCATATCAAGCCGAAACAAATCGCATGCGCCACCGTAAACAATTCTCCGTAGTAGACACCACAAGCAAATTGTAGAGTTGGGCCAATAAATTGAAGGAAACCAAGAGTCGATAGCTTCAAACGCCGGGCAGCAAATGCAAAGGCCAGAAGCGGAAGAACCGTAATTGGGCCCGCTAGAAACAGCAGCCCCTTCATATCTGTCGAAGCGCTCGAGAAATCCAAATTTCCTTTGGAAGACAGCCAGAAAAGGAAACCCAGTCCAAAGGGGAGCAAGATGACCGTCTCGACAAACAGGCCAGGCATTGCGCCCACGTCAACTTGCTTGCGTATCACACCGTAGGCCGTAAAACTCACGGCAAGAAATAGCGAGATTGCCGGAAACACGCCGCCATATAGCGTGAGGATTAAAACGCCAATGAAGGCTAGAAAGGCGGCTAGCCCCTGCAATCGTGAAAGACGTTCACCCAAAAAGATGACCCCGACAAGCATGTAGATCAGGGGATTGATATAATAGCCAAGGCTTCCTTGAAAAATCTGGTTTTGTTGAATGGCCCAAATGTAAACGCCCCAATTCGCAGATAATGCGAAAGCCGCCAGAGCTAAGAGGAAAAAGGTTTTTGGTTCCCTGAAGGCGCGAACAACGTCTCCCAGTTGTTTGCGAGCTAAAATAATGAGCAAACCAAAAGGTATCGCCCAAACGATACGGTGTGAAAGCAGTTCGAGAGGGTCAATGCTTTTTGTGGCAACAAAATAGATGGGAAATAGCCCCCACATAAAGTAGGCGGCTATTCCAGCAAAGAATCCGGAGCGACTCACTTGTGGGACTGTATCGGTATGGCTCATTCATTGGACATGTCACAAAGTTCGCCACCATGCTACGTTTAAAAATGCAAGTCTAAACAGCGAATGTGCCGACATCGGACTTGACTTCATCTTCCTATTTCGTAAAAGGCGCGCTTACCGCTTTTGCGGTATTACGGGTTGGTGTGGTGCCGCCGTTGAGATCGTTATCCAAATAGGTTGGATAACCGGGCCACGTCGAATGAAAGTGAAACGCATGTCTAAGCGTCATTCTGTCAAATATAAAATTGACCGCCGTATGGGCGAGAACATTTGGGGCCGCTCTAAATCTCCTTTTAACAAGCGCCCATTCCCTCCAGGACAACATGGCCAAAATCGCCGTGGCAAACTATCCGATTTCGGTACGCAGCTTCGCGCTAAGCAAAAGCTGAAAGGTTACTACGGAAACATCACAGAGAAACAATTCCGACGTACATATGACGAAGCAACTCGTCAACGTGGCGATGCGTCTGAAAACCTTATCGGCCTTCTCGAGCGCCGTTTGGATGCCGTTGTTTATCGTGCTAAATTTGTACCGACCGTGTTTGCGGCGCGTCAGTTCGTGAACCATGGTCACGTCCTCGTAAATGGTAAAAAGGTCAACATTCCGTCTTACCGTTGTAAAGAGGGTGATGTGATTGAAGTTCGTGAAAAATCACGTACGATGGCATTGGTTCTGGAAGCTCTTGAGAGCCCAGAACGCGATATCCCTGAGTATGTTGATCTGGATCCAAAAGCTATGAAGGCGACTTTTGTTCGCGTTCCTAGCTTCGATGAAGTTCCGTACCCCGTTGTTATGGAACCAAACCTCGTGGTCGAATTCTATTCCCGCTAAATCCTGCGGACACTGCATGAGAAAAGCCCCGTCAATTTTGGCGGGGCTTTTTTTCGTTTAAAACAAAGTGGTTTTATTTACGCCGCCAAACCACACGGAATGGCTTTTTCGTAGGGCTTCCATCAAGGTTAGTGACAGTTTCATCGAAATGATAAAAGCCAGGCTGACGTATGAGTAGGCTGTGAGAACTAGGCCCGGTGCCATCGATTGAGAAGTCTTGGCCCTCAGCATCACTGCAGTAAATGACCTCAACAAATATGGGGGCACTACAACGGCGCACATGTATTTTCATCTTTGTACCGGGGCTCAGCGAGTAATTGACTTGAAGGTGCTGTCCGCTACGAATGAATCCGCGCCTAATTTTAAACATGTTCACATAAGATGATAAAGGGCCCGCTTTAGCATTGGCATCCATCACGGGCAGTTTAACCGTCTCCGTGGAATAACCCAAAACTTGGCCAACGTTGAAAAATGCAGGGGCATAAAATACGCTTGCATAAACTGTGGACAGGCCAAGCAATAAAGCAAAGAACGTTCCGACAAAGCGTCGGTTGGACATAGGTTGCTTTGGTTCAGAAAGGAATTGTTGGCGCAAGCGATTGCGCTCGTGTTCCTTGTTCAACATTACGCGATTAAAACTCATGTTCTGCTCCGCCATTCCGTTGCGCCAGAACATAACCAATAAGGTTTTAAATAGTCTTAAAGCATAAATTTCGTCTATAAGGCGAGCGGAATGCCCTTTTCTGCGACAAGATCACGTAATTCGCCAGTCTCAAACATTTCGCGAACAATGTCACATCCTCCTATAAATTCGCCTTTGACAAACACTTGAGGAATTGTGGGCCAATTATTGTATTCTTTTATGCCCTGACGGATTTCTGGGTCTTCCAAAACATTTACAGAGGCGTATTCAGCTCCAATATAGTCGAGAATTTGGACCACAGTTGAAGAAAATCCACACTGAGGGAACGTCGGATTGCCTTTCATGTAAAGAACAATGTCATTTTCAGTGATGGTTTTCTTGATTCTGTCATGTGCTGTCGTGGTCATGATACTACCTTAAATCTTTTGAGCGAATTTGATGTCCTCAACACAGCTAAGAGGCTGTTCGTCGAATTTCAAGAGGTGGGAACTTTTGTTTCAAGGGCAAGTGCATGTAAAACACCGCCCATATTACCCTTAAGGGCCCCATAAACCATTTGGTGTTGAGCAATTCTAGAGAGGCCAGCGAAAGAAGCACTCGTGATGATGGCCTTATAATGATCGCCGTCACCTGCGAGATCAATAAGTTCAATCTGAGCGTCCGGGAGAGCGGCCTGTATCAGATCAACAATGTCGTCGGATGACATCGCCATTCTAAGCGTTCATCAATGACGGCAACCAGTTTTCATGGCCAGCGCGTACATCCGTCAAAGTGGCCATTATTACAGAACCGGCTTTTATCGCGTTGCCGCCAAATTCGCCCAGAACGGCGGCTGGTATGCCTTTGCTATTGGCCGTGTTGAGGATCGGGTTCACGCTATTGGGATCAACCGCTAACAGGTAGCGGGCTTGATCTTCGCCGAACAACCATCCATGAACGGCCGTGCCATTTGGAATGTTAATCGCAACGCCAACATCGGCGCTCAGCGCCATTTCTGTGGCCGCGACCATGAGGCCACCATCAGAGCAGTCATGCGCCGCGCGTACTCTGCGGTCTCGAATGAGGCGCCGAACATAATCGCCATTAATTTTTTCAATCTCCAGATCGCATGGCGGCGGAGCACCTTCTTCTCGCCCTTCAATTTCTTGTAGGTAGAGAGAGGCTCCAAGCCATCCTTTTGTTTCGCCGATCATTATTAAAACATCGCCGTCTCGCGCACCAGATACTGTTGTATAGTATCCAAGGTCCGGTATGAGGCCCACGCCGCCCACTGCGGGCGTTGGCGGAATGGCTTGTCCATTTGTTTCATTGTAAAGTGATACGTTGCCAGACACCACGGGATAGTCAAAGGCACGGCAGGCTTCGTTCATACCGTCAATACATCCGACAATTTGCCCCATGATCTCTGGGCGCTCTGGATTGCCAAAATTAAGGCAATCTGTAATCGCGATCGGATCTGCGCCCACGCAGGTGAGATTCCGCCACGTTTCCGCCACGCATTGCTTGCCCCCTTCATACGGGTCAGCTTCGCAGTAACGCGGCGTGACATCTGTCGTTATCGCAACGGCTTTGTTGCTTCCGTGAATACGAACAATCGCCGCGTCGCCGCCGCTCTGGCTGCTATCCACGGTGTCCGCCATCACATGGCGGTCATATTGTTCCCATATCCAGCGGCGGGACGCAATATTGGGAGAGCTAATGAGCTTCAAAAGCGTTTGCGTGTAATCACTCGGTTCGGGGATGTCAGATGCCTCAATGATGGGGCGTTTCGGAGTAGGGGTATGCGGCCGATCATAGTTAGGCGCATCATCGGCCAAAGGCGAAATTGGAATATCACAAACAACATCGCCATGATGTGAAAGAACAAGATGACCCGTGTCGGTCGTCTGACCAATTTGTGCGACGTCTAGTTCCCATTTCTCGAACACGTCAAATGCGAGCTGTTCTTTTCCAGGCTGAATCACCATCAACATCCGCTCCTGACTTTCCGAGAGCATCATTTCGTAGGCGGTCATATTTTCTTCGCGCTGAGGTACATTATCAAGATTGATTTCGATCCCGACCCCGCCTTTGTCTGCCATTTCAATCGACGAAGAGGTCAAACCTGCGGCGCCCATATCCTGAATAGCGATGATGGCATCAGTGGCCATAAGTTCAAGGCACGCTTCAATAAGGAGCTTTTCCGTGAAAGGGTCGCCGACTTGCACTGTCGGGCGTTTCTCTTCGCTGTCGTCATCAAACTCTGCAGAGGCCATCGTCGCGCCGTGGATCCCGTCGCGGCCCGTCTTTGAACCGACATAAAAAATCGGGTTCCCGACACCCTTAGCGGCTGAGTAAAACACGTTGTCAGCATCAGCGAGGCCGACACACATTGCATTCACCAGGATGTTGCCATCGTAACCCTTGTGGAAATTGGTCTCGCCACCAACGGTGGGCACGCCAACGCAGTTCCCGTATCCGCCAATACCTGCAACAACGCCGTCAACAAGAGTTTTTGTTTTTGGGTGATCAGGAGAACCAAAACGCAAGGCATTCATGAGCGCGATCGGGCGCGCACCCATTGTAAAGACGTCGCGCATAATGCCGCCAACGCCGGTCGCGGCGCCTTGATACGGTTCGATATATGATGGGTGGTTGTGGCTTTCCATTTTGAAAATGATCGCGTCACCATCGCCTATGTCGATTACGCCGGCATTTTCGCCAGGGCCTTGGATAACACGATCGCCCGTGGTTAGGAATTTACCAAGGTGACGCCGCGATGATTTATAGGAGCAATGCTCTGACCACATCACAGAGAAAATGCCCAGTTCATTGATATTGGGTTCACGGCCGATACGGTCGAGGATGATTTCGTACTCATCCTTTGACAGACCATGCTCAGCCACTACTTCGGGCGTAATTTTTACAGTATTTGCCATTAAATAGACTCAATAATGGATTTGAAAAGATTGATGCCGTCTGTGCCGCCGTGGAGCGGATCCGTCGCGCGTTCGGGGTGTGGCATCATACCAAAGACATTTCCGGCTTCATTGCAAATCCCAGCAATGTCGCGAGCGGAACCGTTCGGATTGTTCGCATATTTGAAGATCACCCGCCCGTCTTTTTCAAGCCGGTTCAGTGTCTTGTCGTCGGCAAAATAGTTGCCATCGTGGTGAGCGACGGGGAAGACCACTTCGGTTTCACCGTTATAGGCCGACGTATATCTGCTATTCCCATTAGTAATCTTGAGCGTCTCGGGCCGGCATACAAATTTGAGCCCTTTATTTCGCATGAGTGCCCCAGGAAGAAGCCCTGTTTCGGTTAGAATCTGAAATCCGTTGCAAAATCCGGCAACAGGAAGACCTTTTTGAGCACGGATGACGAGATCTTTTACGATGGGAGACCGAGCGGCCATTGCACCGGACCTGAGGTAGTCGCCATAGGAAAAGCCACCAGGAATGACAACAAAATCGAGGTCTTTTGGAAGCTCGGTGTCGCGGTGCCAGATCATTGCAGGCGCGCGGCCCGTGATCTTCTCTAAGGCGGTCGCTGCGTCTCTATCGCAATTCGACGCCGGGAATACAATGACTGCGGTTTTCATTTAGTCCTCGATCTCTACTCGATAACTTTCGATGACCGTATTCGCGAGAAGCTTCTCGCACATGTCTGTGACACGCTGTTGGGCGCGTTCTTTGTCTTTTTCTTTGAGATCAAGCTCTATAACTTTACCTTGACGGGCATTTTGAACTTCGCTGAAACCTAAATCTACGAGCGAACGTGAAATGGCGCGGCCTTGAGGATCAAGAACACCTGGTTTCAAACCTACATGAATGATTGCTTTCATGGAAAATCCTTTACTCTTCGATGTCCGGCACGATTGAGAGGTTCGGGTGAGACGCTACACTATTCTTTATTATCCCGAGCCGCGTGGCGACTTCGTTGTAAGCTTCGGTTACGTCGCCCAAATCCCGTCTGAAGCGGTCTTTATCGAGTTTTTTATTGGTTTCAATATCCCACAATCGACACGAATCTGGGCTGATTTCATCTGCCAGCAGGATTTGGTGGCCACCGTCTACATCATAACGTCCAAACTCAATTTTGAAATCCACAAGCCGAATCCCGATACCTGCGAACAAGCCTTGGAGGTAGTCATTTATCCGCAAAGTCATGCCGATCATTTCATCGACTTCGCCCTGAGCGGCCCATCCAAAGGCATTGATATGTTCCTCAGCAATGAGCGGATCGCCCAAATCATCGCGTTTCAAGCAAAATTCGACAACGGATCGCGGCAGGCGTTCGCCTTCTTCAATACCGAGGCGTTTGGCCATTGTTCCAGCGGCAATATTGCGGCAAATCACTTCAAGAGGAATGATTTCAACCTTCTTGATCAGTTGCTCACGCATATTCAAGCGCTTGATAAAGTGAGTAGGGATGCCGATCTCGCCAAGGCGAATCATAATATACTCAGAAATGCGATTGTTCAGTACACCTTTGCCGTCAAGCGTTGCCTTTTTTTGTGCATTAAAGGCCGTGGCATCATCTTTAAAATACTGAATCAAGGTATTCGCTTCCGGACCCTCATAAAGGATTTTAGCTTTACCTTCGTAAATTTGCTTGCGTCGGCTCATATTTTAGCCCTCTTTGGCGAAGCGAGACTCGTTAAGAGCCACTGAAAAGGCCTCTTAGCGTAAGGCAGGTCCAGCGGCAACGATTATTGGTTCTATAAGCTGTGGGTTTTAACCTTTTCTCGTTGTGAATCACTTGGTCAATGCCTAGATATAGGCGGATATTAGTTTTGTTTTGAGGAGATAGCGATGACAACTTTTGATGATCGCGAGAAAGCCGCCGAAAAAAAGTTCGTTCTTGAGGCGCATGAAGAATTTAAAGCCGAAGCGCGGCGCAATAAGAAGCTGGCGCTTTGGGTGGCCGACCTCATCGGTAAAAACGGTGAAGACGCTCAAAAATATGTGAGCGAGGTCATTAAGGCGGACATGGAAGAGGCCGGTGATGACGATGTATTTCGAAAGCTCCGCGGCGATCTAGACGCCTCTGGTGCAGACATTTCCGATGTCGCCTTGCGTCAAAAAATGAATGAATTTATGGCTCAAGCCCGCGCGGAAATCCACGACGGTAAATAAAACCGCTCAGAACTTCGCCCAGCTTTAGTGGTTGGGCGCAGGGCAGGTGAGATCTAGCGATGAGCGGTTGCTCATGGCGTAGTTTTTAAGATTTCTAATATGCATGCCCATAGCGGCTTCGTCATAATTTATATTGACGCAGCCGAGCGTTTGCTTCGTGTCCGCATCTATCATAACGGCGAATCCCGTCACGCCTAACCACTTATTATATTGCGGAACAATTTGACGATCAAAGGCACGGTGAGCACTCACTTCTGAACGTGCCGGGTTGGTGGTGTCTATCTCCACATATTCTATACCAGGGTCGCCAATTCTATTCATCGCACTTTTAAGCTTCGGTTCGAGAATTCGGCATGGACCGCACCAATCCGCACGAAACACAACGACATACATGTCAGGCTGTCTTGCAGCGTTCGCTAATTGGGGCGTTGCAACGCCAAGCACCATAGATGCGATGACAAGGCTCAATATGTGTTTCAGGTTTTTCATTTCTACTTTCCCGTTTGTGGCATTCATCACATATTTGGATGGTCTGGGCTGCTCATTTATTTGAATAGGCTTGTCACTAAAAAGTGAAAACCCGATCAGGGGAAACCTAACCGGGTCAAACGTTCTCTTGAGTTGGTCGCCTATTTTGGAGGCTCGTTAAATGCAGGCGGGCATTGAGTCGATTTATTGGAGAACTGCGCCCCAGACATATAGGCGTTACCCGTAACTTGCGATGTCATACGGCGCAATTCAGCAGCCATTTCTTGCGCCTGAAATTGTGAGTTCACGCATCCAAGGACGCGTTTGGATTTCGCGTCGACCACAACGGCAAAACCGGGCAGGCCAACCCATTTGTTGAAGAGAGGAACAATATTGCGGTCAAGGGCTTCGTATGCGCCTTTTTCCCACTTTGCGGCGGTCGTCGTGTCGATAATAACATGTTCAATATTGCCGCCAGCGAGGGAGATGGCAGGGTAAAGCTGATTATCGAGGGCTTGGCTGTCAGCACTCTTCTCGTTCCGAAAGTTAACGACGTAGACATCGGGTGTCACCGCAAAGGCAGTCGATCCGATCGCCGCAAATAAGGCTGTGGTTGTCAAGATTGAGACGACTTTACGCATGAATAGGATCCTCTTTAGATGGCACATAATGCTTTTCAATTATTGTGCCAGTTTAGCAATCCAATAGTTTATAAACGGCAAACGAGGCGCTAACGCCCCGTTTACAAACCTTAACTTTTCTCCTGCAAAGTGTTAACAATGCCCGAGAGAATCCGTATCTCACTGTTTTATTTGATATTTTTTCTATGAAAAAACGCGAGAAAAAATGCTGTCGACGTGTTTCAAGTGATATTCCATGTCGAAAAGGCCCTTGATCTCATAATCCGATAGCCTTGCCGTGACATCTTCATCCGCGAGAAGGAAGTCAAGGAACACGCCTTCGCCGCGCCACGTCCGCATCGCATTGCGCTGAACTAAACGGTAAGCTGTCTCTCTTGACTCTCCTGCTTGCGTTAAAGCCAACAAAACCCGCTGCGAATTATGAAGCCCGCCAAGCTTATTCATGTTCGCGAGCATGTTTTCCGGGTAAACGACCAGATTTTCAATAACCCCCGCCAGACGATGCAATGCAAAGTCGAGATGCACCGTCGTATCGGGGCCAATTCCGCGTTCTACGGAGCTGTGCGAAATATCACGTTCATGCCACAAGGCGACATTTTCCATAGCTGGGACAACAGCCATGCGAACCAACCGGGCAAGACCCGTCAAATTCTCGGTGAGGACAGGGTTGCGTTTATGAGGCATCGCAGAACTGCCTTTTTGACCTTTGGAGAAGAACTCCTCAACCTCGAGAACCTCCGTGCGCTGTAGATGCCTGATTTCAACAGCGACTCGCTCTATAGAACTTGCGATCACGCCGAGCGCTGCAAAATAGGCGGCGTGTCGATCACGCGGAATAACTTGCGTTGAAACGGGTTCAATTTCCAGACCCATTTTTTCAGCAACATGGGCTTCGACCTTGGGGTCAATATTCGCGAATGTACCAATAGCTCCCGATATGGCACAGACAGCAATTTCTCGCCGTGCCGCAATGAGACGCTCTTTACCGCGTTGAAACTCTGCATACGCCTGAGCAAGCTTAAGGCCAAAAGTTGTGGGCTCCGCATGAATCCCGTGGGACCGACCAATCGTGACTGTATATTTGTGTTCTTGAGCCCGTGTTTTTAGAGCGGCAAGGACCCGGTCCATGCCCTCGAGCAATAAGTCTGTGGCGCGAGCCATTTGAACAGAGAGGGTTGTATCGAGAACGTCGGACGAGGTAAATCCTTGGTGCACAAAGCGAGAATCATCGCCAATGAATTCTGCAAGGTGGGTCAAAAAGGCGATAACGTCGTGCTTAACTTCGCGTTCTATTTCATCAATTCGGTCAACGTTAAATTCCGCTGCGCCGCCTTTTTCCCAAATATTTTTGGCCGCAGATTTGGGAATAACACCAAGTTCCGCGAGCGCGTCACATCCGTGAGCTTCAATTTCAAACCATATACGGTACTTTGTAGCGGCTGACCAAATCTCGGTCATTTCTTTGCGGGCGTAGCGTTCAATCATAATAGACTCACCTTTGCTGAGTTGCGCGGGTATCAACGCCAATTATGGCGCGGCGTCAAGAGGTCGATTCGACCTAATAGCGATAGCTAGCCTGTCAAACAATGGCCATTAGGTCAGGGAAACGGCCTAAATGAGGGGGGCTTTTCCCTCATTGCGAGCTTCCGCATCTATCCAGTCCCTCGGGAGAGTTTTGGACACAGTTAAGAAGAAGCAAGCCGCCACTAAAAAGGCGAATGACACGGCTGTCATCGCGTATTTAGTCGCTGTGAGACCGTCATGACCTTGTCCTTCGAACAAATCGATCAAGAAACCGGCCATTGTTGGGCCGCCGCCCAGAGCGATCATATTCAGAATGAAAAAGAACAATGCAGTCGACATCGCGCGCATGTGAATGGGTGCCAAGGTTTGAGCGATAGCAAAGCTAGGTCCAAGGTAAACACCTAGGAAGCTTAACATCACGAATGTTAAACCTAAATGGATCGGAACTGTCCCGACCCAAAATGAAATGATTGAAACAGGGAAAACGACAGCTATGGAAATCGCGGGAACCCAGCCATAGGCTCTAACCGTTTTTTTACCCCATTTATCGGCAATTTTAGCGCCAAAAAAAGTACCACCAGCATAAGCGAGGCCATTGGTAATACCTAAAACAATGACGATTAATCGAAAATCAAATGCCGGGTCGAGCTGCCGCAAAAACTTTGTCTGGAAACCAGAAAAAGCATAGGACGCAAAAGAGGCCGTCGCGATCCCGAGGCACATAAACCACCATGATTTAATCTTTAAGAGAGTCGAGAGATTTTCGGAAAACCTGCGTTTTACGACGGCGCCGCCTTTTGCAATCTCTTGCGTGCCACGGACAGGTTCTTTGAGAACCAATTTTACGACTAACGCCAAGCCAATACCTGTAACGCCCAGGACAATAAATATGCGGCGCCAATTTACGGTTTCAGGGTTAGCGCCCATCAGGCTTGCCGTTGCGAAATAGGCAGACATGATCCCCAGCGGTATGCCCAACGAATAAACACCAAGGGCAGTCGCTCGTTCTTCTTTAGCATATAGGTCAGAAATGATGGAGTGCGCAGGTGGGCTACCACCGGCCTCCCCAATTCCAACGCCCATGCGGGCTAAGCCAATTTGCACAAAATTATTCGCCATTCCTGTGAGAGCGGTGAACCCACTCCAAAGCGCTAAAGAGATCGCTAAAATGTTTACGCGGTTAAATTTGTCAGCCATTAATGCGATGGGGATGCCGACCACTGTGTACAGAACGGCAAAGGCAAAACCGATCAACAAGCCCAATTGTGAGTTACTTAAATCGAGGTCAGCCTGAATAAAGGGCGCTAAAATACCAACAATTTGTCGATCAATAAAATTGAACCCGTAAACAAGTGTCAATAAGAGCAAGACGAGCGTTCTATACTTGTGCGTCGGTATAGGTTTCGGCGTAACGGACATAATTTCCCCTGAATTTTTCTTTAACTTTGACGGTAATTTTCGAGCGGCGTCAATAGGTGAGATTGCAGAGATGGGTTTAAGGTGGCCGACTAGCCCCCGCCTAGATAAGTCCGAGCGTTTTAAAACTCGCGATATTGTCTCGTCCAATAATCAAATGATCGTGAACGGCAACGCCAATAGCTTTCGCAGTTGCTACCATTTGCGACGTCATGGTGATGTCACTTTGGCTAGGCGTAGGGTCGCCAGACGGATGGTTATGGACAAGGATGATGGCTGTACTGTCGAGTTCTAAAGCGCGCTTGATGACCTCCCTCGGATAGACAGGGGCGCGGTCAACCGTTCCCTGGCCAAGGACTTCGTCGGCGATCAATCTGTTTTTGCGGTCAAGGAACAAGACACGAAATTGCTCTTTCCCTTCAAACTGCATGGCGCTCCGGCAATAATCCAACAGCGCGTTCCATGATGAGAGAACTGGCCGCCCCAAAACGCTTTCCTGACCGAGCTTTGTTGCAGCGGCTTTTATCAGCTTCAGGTCCAGTGCCGTCTTTTCGTTTACCCCTTTTACCTCGGATAAGCGTTCTACTGGTGCAGCGATGACTTCGGCAAAACTTCCGAAGATCGCGATGAGTTCCTTGGCGAGGGGCTTTACGTCCCTTCGCGGAATTGAATTGAAGAGGTAGAGCTCCAAAAGCTCGTAGTCAGCCAGCGCCTGCAAACCTCCCTCAGCGAACCGCGCGCGAAGCCGATCGCGATGTCCGTGAAAATGAGGTTTGTCCGAGGACACCTATTTTACACGTAGGGTGGGCGGTGCAGCCCAGCTGGAGATTCCGTGAAAATCTCAAAACCGGTTTTTGTGACGCCAATCGAGTGTTCAAATTGTGCGGTTAGTTTGCGATCCCGAGTAACCGCCGTCCAACCATCGGACAGTACTTTAACATGGGGTTTGCCCAAATTGATCATCGGCTCGACCGTAAAAAACATACCTTCGCGTAATACCTCACCTTCACCAGGTCGGCCAAAATGCAAAATGTTCGGACTATCATGGAAGAGGCGGCCAAGGCCGTGTCCACAAAAGTCCTGAACCACTGAGCAACGCTCGCTTTCAGCAAATTTTTGGATGGCATAGCCGATGTCGCCAGTTGTGTTTCCGGGTTTTACTGCGGCAAGGCCGAGCATCATGCTTTCATATGTAATGTTGATCAAGCGTTCTGCACGGCGGTTAATTTCACCCACGGGATACATGCGTGATGTATCACCGTGCCAACCATCAAGGATAACTGTTACATCGATATTGACAATGTCACCTTCTTTGAGCGGTTTTGAGGAGGGAATACCATGACAAACTACATGGTTTATCGACGTACACGTAGTGTGTTGATAGCCGCGATAACCAAGGCAAGCAGGCGTGCCGCCATTTGCGATCACAAATTCGAACGCAGCGCGGTCAATGTCTTCGGTGGTTGCGCCGGGTTTAACTAAAGGAACCAACATATCCAGACATTCTGCGGCCAAGCGGCCAGCCTTGCGCATGCCCTCGAAAGCTTCAGGTGTATGGAGTTTGATTGCACCGTCTCGAAAATTTGGCGCATCTGTTTCATCAATGTAATTCATTTGGGTTCCATATCAGGTGGAAAATTATTATGCCACCACTTTGAGCGGTGAGGCGAGTGTAATTCCGTCACTGTCAATGTCGCAGTTGTATGCTAAAATTTCAACCCCTGCGCGCCGCGCTTGGTCAAATTCAAGTCCGTACGCAGCATCAATATCTCGCGCGAGATCGAAAGAGGTGCAATCTGTTCTGTTGACGCAGTAAAACATTACCGCGCGGGCCCCTTGGCGAGCCATTTCAGCCAACTCTCGCAAATGCTTTGCACCGCGCTCGGTTCGGCTATCCGGAAACTCCGAGATCGGCGGGTTCCGGGCTAAGGTTACGTTCTTTACCTCAACGTAACAGGGAGCAAGGTTCGAGCTTTCCAGTAAAATGTCAATTCGGCTATTCGCCCCGTACTTCACTTCTCGTCTCAAAGTCTCATACCCTGAGAGTTCGGCGATACGTCCGTCTTCAATAGCTTCCGCCGTGATGGCATTTGCGAGGTTGGTGTTTACGCACGCCCTTGTTTGCCCAAGCTCGATGACTTGCCAATCAAAACTTAATTTACGTTTGGGGTTGAGCGCCTTCGAGACCCATACGGTGGCTCCTTCTTGCTTTACCCCTGTCATAGCACCGGGATTGGCGCAGTGAGCTGTAACGATCTCTCCGTCGAGTTCGATGTCAGCCAGAAAGCGTTTGTAGCGCCGGACAAGGACACCTTTTTGTATGGGCGCTGGAAATTTCATGATACGGGTCTTAGGTTCCGAGACCCTATCGGGCAACATAGAAAGATGGCTATGACTGATAATACTGTTACAGCGGGCGTTATATTGATCGGCGATGAACTGCTCTCTGGTCGCACGCAAGATACGAATTTGCGGACCATAGGTGAATTTCTGGGCCCGCTGGGTGTGCAAATAAGGGAAGCGCGCATAATTCCGGATATTCCCAGCGTGATTATTGATACGGTCCGCACATTCGCAGGGCGATTTGATTATGTCTTTACGACCGGTGGAATTGGTCCCACTCACGATGATCTCACCGCGGATTGTATCGCTGCCGCTTTTAATTTGGGTATTTCAGAACGAGAAGACGCCTTAAATGAATTACGTCAGCGATATGCGGACGACGAGCTAAATCAGGCGCGTCGGCGCATGGCTCGAATACCTGACGGCGCGAGCCTGATCAAAAACCCTGTCTCTCAAGCACCCGGGTTTCAGACACAGAATGTTTTCACGATGGCCGGGGTTCCCAGTATTATGAAAGGCATGCTTTTAGATGTGGGACATAGAATCAATGGCGGCGCTCAAGTCTTTTCCCGAACGGTTCTCGCTGATGGAATCGGAGAGGGGGACGCGGCGGAACGCTTAGCGGAAATCGAACAATCCCACCCCGGTGTGTCTATCGGGAGTTATCCCTATTTCAACGCCGAACAGCGCGGCGTGAATTTTGTCGCCAGAGGTCGCGACGAAGCGATCCTCGATAAAGTAGAGATTGAACTGCACGCACTGGTCAGGCGGCTTGCGTCGTCAACGGCCTAGCGGTCCAGTTGCTTGGCGGCATCATTTGCCTTGCGGTACATAACGCCTGTAGCGAATGAAACGAGGGTCGAAACAAGCAGATAGAAAGTGAAGTCTTGCCTGTCGACCAACATGACAATCATGCCCCATATCGCGAGCCCGAGCGCTGGTATAAGGTGTTTGGGGATATGTATCATTTTGGTCAAACTCCGCGTTCAGAATGTGTTTGACGTACAAAATGCAAGTAGAGGGCCATTTTGTGTTCAATGATGCGCAAAAACACTTGTTGAATCGGGCGCAAAACTGTAGCAAACGCTCCTAAGTCGCGGGCGTGGTGGAATTGGTAGACACGCAAGACTTAAAATCTTGTTCCTGTATAGGAGTGCCGGTTCAATTCCGGCCGCCCGCACCACTTTCCAAGCATTGCTTCGCACTTTTATTGTTCGATTGCCTGGTAATCTGGTTTGATTAGGCATCGCTAAACTCGGAATAGCCCCCAGAGCACGTAATTTAGTTCAACAGAAGCGGTGTATCTGGCAATTTCTCCTCGCTACCAAAGCAAACTTCATAAGGTGGAGAAAAAATGTTTGTACTATATATATTTGTCGCAGATTTAATTTTCGGTCGATAGGACGTAAAGTCGAAGTTAGGCGCTTCGTTAGTTTATCTCAGGGATGTGATTGGCCGACGCCTGCATAATTGACTATACAAATCTTTTAGAGATTTGAAGGTCAACATGCTGAGCGAAAAAGCCGAGTTTAGGGGAGCATTCGGAGATTTACTCTCTGCCAAATTGGATTTGCCTGACGGCGAGATTAAGTCTTGGGTTCTTTTTGCTCACGGTTTTTCGGTGGGTAAAGACCTGAAACCCATTCGTACGATTTCGAAGACCCTCGTTGCCGAGGGGTACGCAATGATGCGGTTTGATTTTACCGGGCTTGGCGAGTCATCGGGAAATTTTTCCGACACCAATTTCTCGTCAAATTGTGCCGACCTTCGAAACGCCGCGGATTTTCTACGCCGGACGCAAGCTGCGCCAAGTGTTCTGATCGGGCATAGTTTTGGCGGTACCGCCGCATTAAAGATCGCCTGTGAAATTCCCGAATGCAAAGCTGTTGCGACAATTGGATCCCCATGCGGCACGAAACATATCGTGCACCAATTCGCGGATCAACTTGAAGAAATCGAGGAGGAGGGAGAGGCCAAGGTTCTTTTAGGCGGACGACCGTTCATCATAAAAGAACAGTTCCTTGACGACATCGCCAATCAGGACATCGCGGCAACCATCGGAAAAATGGACCGAGCTTTGATGCTCTTTCACTCGCCCCATGATAGGGTTGTTAGCATCGACAACGCGGCACATATATATAATCGGGCCCGCCATCCAAAAAGTTTTGTAAGTTTGGATAAGGCAGACCATCTTTTACTGAAAAACACGGAAGACGCCGAGTATGTGGCCCATGTCCTTGCGGCATGGGCTCGCAGATATATTTAGGTGCCAGTCTCTATCCGAGTGTCTACAATTTTGATGACGGCTTTAAATCCGCTGATTTTATAGGTGAAGCGCACCGGTACATATAGGTCAGACGCATCGTCTTTCAAAAAGTAGATATTGATTGGTTCAGCCGCTTCCTCGGCTTCAGGTAGGTCTTCAGGGTCGAAGCCCGAAATGGGCTCATAGTAAACGAGGCATCGAATCGTCTCGACTTTATCGTCATCATATTTCACGGCCTTGCTGCCAGCCGGCTCCATACGCAGCCCATAATGTTGTTTGCTATCAAACACTTTTACAGTGCCCTTGCAGACATCACCTTTGATTCGCGTTCCGCGCATCATCAAAGACAATATTGCTGACAACGTATCATCCGCCTCGAACCGCTCTTTCATGCTTGCTGGTGGCACGCCCTGCGAGCCTAGGCGGGGGTTAATGTCAACGTCGACTTCGCCCTTATTGTAATCGTAAGCCATTTCGACACGCCGGCTCTTCTTATCCAAGTTCTGCTGGGTATGGGTGAGGGGATAAAGGCCCGACGTGTCATATTTGCCCTGTGTGATCGCCCAAATGCGCAATTTCTTGAGCATTGCGCCAAGGCCAGACGTGTTGATGTCGGAATAGACCGTGTAACTATCCTTTCGAATCGTGCCTGTATATTTCGCTTTGATCATACGTAGGCCAAAGACATAGCCTTTTAGCTGAAAATCAAAACTTGTCTCGCCTTTTGCTGGCTTTACGAATTCGGTATAGGATGGATCAGGTTGCAAGTTTTGTTCGTTGGCGGAAGCGGTTGTCGCCAAAAAAATTGCGGATGCGGTCATTATCATTGCGCGTTTCATGAGCAGTCCTTTCTTAGGGGCATTGAGGGTTACTTTATGTTTTGCAACCTAACAAGAACATGAATAAAAGCGGTGCTTCGCGTGACAATTTGGTCATATTACAGTACGCAATCTGTTTCAAAGGGGCTTGACCTTGTGCGAGTCAGTGTTTATGTCCCGCGTCTAATGAATTTGTGCCCGCATCGAGCGGGCTTTTTAACTATATAAGGTTTTGTTATGGCTCGTCGTTGCGATCTCTTGGATACCGGCCCAATGTCAGGTAATAACGTGTCTCACTCAAAAGTAAGAACACGTCGTCGTTTTGAAGTTAACTTGTGTAACGTAACACTAGCTTCTGAAGGGCTTGGTCAAAAATTTAAGGTCCGCATTGCTGCGAAGACACTTCGCACTGTGGATTTCAAAGGAGGCCTCGACGGTTTCCTTATGGGCACAAAAAACCACAAGCTTACGACAAAAGGTCGTAATCTCAAAAAAGCGCTTATTAAAAAGCAAGCTGAGACAGCAGCGTAACGCTCTTGCCGTTTTGAATTTAAAGCCCGCCCGGGAAACCGCGGCGGGCTTTTTGTTGACTGGAAATTGAATGCCGTTGACGAGGCAAAACTTACAGTTAAAAAAAACGGCCCAATAAAGGGCCGTTTTCTTAGAAAAAATAAAGCGCTTACACGAAGCCTTTGAATTTGTCCTTGAAGCGGGACACGCGGCCACCACGGTCCATAAGGCGTTGATCGCCACCGGTCCAGGCAGGGTGAGTTTTGCTGTCAATATCAAGCACAAGGCGGTCGCCTTCTTTGCCGTAAGTTGAACGTGTTTGGTATTCACTGCCATCTACCATTTGCACGGTGATATAGTGATAATCTGGATGGACGTCTTTTTTCATGTGTTTTCTCCTGCCCCAGACAGAGGGCTCTAGTCACGGGATTGCTTTAGGTGGTCCCCCGCTCGATGGGCGCATGTAGAATAATTCAAGGCCTTGGTCAAGCGTATGCGAACACCTAAAGCGTGCTTAGAACGCGGTAATGGTGCCGCAGATGGTCCTCAATGAATGTCGCAATGAAGTAGTAGGAGTGATCATATCCCTCATGCCGGCGGTAAGTCGTCAACTGACCCGATTCTTTGCAGGCTGTGAGGAACGCATCAGGGTTAAGCTGGGGGCCAAGAAAATTGTCCGCCAGACCTTGATCGATAAGGATATCAGCACCCGTCGCTTGTTTGTTCACGAGGGTCGTTGCGTCATACTGGGACCAGTTTGTCTCATCATCTCCGAGATAGCCTTTAAAGGCTTTTTGTCCCCACGGAACATTAGATGGATTGGTGATGGGCGCGAAGGCTGAGCATGTCTTAAAGAGGTCTGGATTTTTCAAATGAAGCGTCAATGCACCGTGACCACCCATGGAATGACCGCAAATACCAAGTCGGTTCATATCCGCTGGAAGGTTTTCGGCCATCCACTTGGTGAGTTCATCCCGAACATATGTTTCCATATTGTAGTTTTTTGCCCACGGCATTTGAGTGGCGTCCACATAAAAACCTGCGCCGCTAGCAAAATCCCAGCTGTCTTTATCATCCGGGACATTATCGCCACGCGGAGAGGTATCCGGCGCGATCAGAATGACGCCCAACTCTGCCGCGGTTCGCTGCGCGCCTGCCTTAGTGATGAAATTCTGCTCATTGCACGTGAGGCCGGAGAGGAAAATAACGGAGGGGCAGGGACCATTTTTGGCCTGAGGTGGCAAAAACACACCTACGCGCATCGCACAATCACAAGCATCTGAGAGGTGCTCATATACAAACTGCTCTCCACCGAACATTTTATTGTATGAAATTTGATTCATTCGCAGGTACTTTTCTATGGTTGAGCATTCCGATGGTTCCGTCATGTGTTTGGACGGTTAAATTTTGCGGACATTCATATTTGAAATCGAGATCAATATTCCACAACGCTCCGAATAGACTCACCCTTATGCATTAGATCGAACGCCGTATTGATGTCTTCTAGCGGCATCTTGTGTGTAATCAGGTCGTCAATATTGATACGGCCATCCATATACATGTCCACAATAGAGGGAACGTCCGTCCGGCCTCTGGCCCCGCCAAACGCTGTCCCGCGCCACGATCGACCCGTCACAAGCTGGAATGGCCTTGTGGAAATCTCTTTTCCTGCTCCAGCGACGCCGATAATAATGCTCTCGCCCCATCCTTTGTGACAGCTTTCAAGGGCCACACGCATGACATCAACATTGCCAATACATTCAAACGTATAGTCCGCTCCGCCCCCTGTGACTTCTACGATATGTCCAACCAAATCGCCTTTTATTTCCGAGGGATTGATGAAGTCCGTCATACCAAATTTTCGCGCGAATGCCTCTCGCTCTGGATTGAGATCGACGCCGACAATCTGCTTTGCACCAATCATCTTAAGCCCTTGAATAACATTGAGGCCAATTCCGCCGAGACCGAAGACAACGCAGCGCGTATTTGGTTCAACTTTTGCTGTGTAAATCACCGCGCCAACACCTGTTGTTACGCCGCATCCTATATAACAGGCCTTGTCAAAAGGGGCGTCTTTGCGAATTTTGGCAAGACTGACTTCTGGCAAAACTGTGAAATTTGAAAAAGTCGAGCATCCCATATAATGCAGTATTTTCTGACACTTATAGGAAAAACGTGAAGTACCATTCGGCATAAGGCCTTGTCCTTGCGTCGCCCGTACGCTTTGACAAAGGTTCGTTTTAGGATGAAGGCAATATTCACATTCGCGGCATTCCGCTGTGTAAAGGGGGATCACGTGATCGCCTGGCTTCAAGGACGTCACGCCCTTTCCGACCTCGCGCACGATACCTGCGCCTTCATGACCCAATATCGCTGGAAAAGCGCCTTCTGGGTCGTCTCCTGATAACGTAAACGCATCAGTATGACACACACCCGTGGCCATAATTTCAACCAAAACTTCTCCGGACTGAGGGCCTTCGACGTCAATTTCAACGATTTCGAGGGGTTTGCCGGCTTCAAAAGCGACGGCGGCGCGAGATTTCATTGAGGGCTCCTGAGGGTTGAGTTGGCATCCAAACTGCATGGAAGGTGAGAAATAACCTATTTGGTTCATAATGGTAATTTGGGCGAGTAAATCAAGCCCCATAAAATTGGTAGGCGGAAATGAACGACGTACTTAAGAGCTCCAAGCCTGTGAATAAAAAAGCTATTCATTTTGGGGCACTTGATGGGTTTCGGGGTGTTCTCGCTCTCGCGGTCGCTGTGTTCCATACAGGATGGGCCTCGAACATAAATTCCACTACTTTCTTCAAGAATGGTCCGGTCATTCTCGATCTTTTCTTCGTATTTTCGGGCTTCTTGATGTTTTTCCTTTATGGACAAAGGCTCAATACGCCGAAAGATGCGACATCTTTCCTCAAGCGGCGCTTTGCCCGGTTGTACCCGTTGCATATTTTTATGGCTTTTGTTTTCCTACTCTTTGCGGCGGCGCGGCTATTCGCGCATAAAACGGGCATTAGCGTTCTTGAGGAAGGAGAAATTTTGCCGTTTCAGCCGGGATCGTCCGAGAACTTTTTCTCGTTCCTAACCCATTTGACGTTAACGAATTCTATGGGCCTTACGGACAGTTTGACGTTTAACCCACCAGCTTGGACCGTAAGCGTCGAGTTCTTTGCCTACTTTGTGTTCCTCGTGATGTTTATGTACAAACGCCCGACACGCACATGGCACTTTGGCATGATCGCCTTGGGCGTGGCCGGAATTTATTGGGGACTATCACTGGTCAAGCCAAACATGGATATTACCTATGATCTTGGATTTTTTAGGTGCCTCGCAGGGTTCTTTACGGGCGTTTTAACGGCATGGAGCTTTTTGAAGATTAAGGCTCACGCGAAATCTGTGAAACCGGCGCGCAATACCTTGCTAAATGCGGCAATGCCGACGGTATTGGAGGTATTCAGTTTAGGCCTTTTGGTTTGTTTCGTCATTTACATGCCCGGTAAATTGCAGTTCTTTATCGCGCCAGTCGCTTTTACATTCGCATTGGTATTCGCTTTCGATGGGGGGCTGATTTCCCGTATTATGTCCGTAAGGCCGCTCCTATACCTCGCCAAAATTTCTTATTCGGTTTACCTGGTTCATACAATTTTCGCGATAACCATAAACATCCTCGTCGAGAGAGCTCTCCCTCAAGACCTAATCACAATGCCTTGGTTTGGAGATTTTCTTTTGCTTCCATATTTGCTTGCGGTCATAGGTGCTTCCCACTTAACGCAACGTTACATTGAAGTTCCTGGTCAAAGGTGGGTTCAGAATACGAACTTTGGGACCTTCAAACACGGCGTAAAAAAAGCGTTCGTTTAGTCTTGTACGGGTTTGCATAAAACGCTAACCGCAGAGCATGACAGATACAAATTACACACAGCTTCATCAATTAGGGGCAGATACTGCGCTTCCCAGCAATCCGGATGCGGCGACACTTGAGCGGGTCAAAAGCCCTACAGCAGAGCCATACATGATTCGGTTATCCTGTCCCGAATTTACATCTATTTGCCCCGTCACAGGACAGCCGGATTTTGCTCACTTAGTCATCGACTATGTGCCGGGCGAATGGATTGTTGAATCTAAGTCTTTCAAGCTGTTCTTAGGGAGTTTCCGGAATCATGGAGACTTTCATGAAGCATGCACCACCGGTATTGGGCAGCGTCTTGTAAAAGAACTATCGCCTTTATGGCTTCGCGTGGGTGGATATTGGTATCCGCGGGGAGGCATTCCAATCGATGTTTTTTATCAATACGGGAAGGCGCCAAAGAGCGTATGGATTCCAGATCAGGGCGTGCCATCATATCGCGGCCGAGGATGAATTACGCGATTTTGATTTGCATTTAACGACTTGCCGCCTATTTGTAACAATAGGGAGACCCGTATGACGAAACTAAACCTGGCTACAGATATATCTACGGATGACTGCGCGTGGTCGAAGTTGCGCCAAGACGCAGCTGTTCATGCGGCGAAAGAGCCTGCTTTATCATCTTTGTTACACTCAACAATTTTGGAGCAGGACTCGCTTGGCGGGGCGCTTGTCAACCATTTGTCAGAAAAGCTCTCAACGGCAGAGTTTTCCCCTCTAAAATTGCGACGCGTTTTATCGGATGCTCTTGAACAAGACCCACTAATTGTTGAATGCGCAGCGAGAGATCTTTTAGCCGTCATGGAACGGGACCCCGCTTGCCATTCACACCTGCAAGCTTTTCTATATTTTAAAGGCTTCATGGCTATTCAAACTCACAGATTTGCACATTCACTGTATAAAGGTGGCCGTGAGCTTTTGGCTTTTCATTTGCAGAACCGTAGTTCCGAGCAATTTGGCGTGGATATTAATCCAGCCGCGCGTATCGGGTCAGGCATCATGCTGGATCACGCGACGGGTTTCGTCATGGGCGAAACGGCTGTTCTCGGCGATGATTGCTCAATCTTGCAAGGCGTAACACTCGGCGGAACCGGTAAAGCAGATGAAGATCGTCACCCTAAAATTGGCAACAATGTGCTTATTGGCGCGGGCGCGAGTGTGCTCGGAAACATAAAAATTGGAGATAGTGCGAAGATCGCTGCCGGATCCGTTGTCTTAAAAGATGTGAACGCACAGTGCACGGTTGCGGGCGTTCCCGCAAAGCCCGTTGGCGGCCCTTGCTGTAAAAATCCCGCCAAGTCTATGGATCAAACCATCGGCGAATAAATTTATAATTGGAGACTGGAATGACACCTGAACAAATCGTCAGCGTAAGAAACTACCTATGTAAAAGACTTGGGACCGAAGGGATCACCATTAAGCCTCGGAAAGTTGCAGACAGCGTTGAAGTGTATCTCAACAATGAAATCCTTGGACTTCTTTATATTGATGATGAAGACAAAGACGATATCTCCTATGACCTCAATATTTCAATTCTTCAACAAGACTTGGACGACGCGTAAATCATGACAATTTATGCACTTGCGGGTATTTCGCCAAAACTGGATGAAACAAGCTGGGTGGCCCCCTCAGCAGACGTAATGGGCAATGTCGAGCTTGGGGCGCAGGCCTCAGTGTGGTTTGGCGCTGTCATTCGTGGAGACAATGACGTCATTAAAATTGGGGCGAGATCAAATATACAGGACAATTCTGTTGTCCATACGGACCACGGGTTTCCATTGTTGATGGGTGAGGGGGTGACTGTCGGCCATAAAGTCATGCTCCATGGCTGCAAGATTGGTGACAATAGCCTGATCGGGATTGGCTCGACCATTATGAACGGCGCGGTCATAGGCAAGAATTGTATTATTGGCGCTCACGCACTCATTACTGAGGGAAAAGTGATCCCTGATAATTCATTGGTGATGGGGGCCCCGGGCAAAGTTGTTAAAACGCTGAGCGATTCCCAAGTGGCCATGCTCCAAATGAGTGCCGAAATATATGTTCAAAACGCTGCGAGGTTTTCACGGGACCTGAAGCCCGTTTAAAGGTTTGCGGCCTAGTCCTCGTAATCCCAAAGCTCTCGAATTCTTTGGTCCATATCGGCACCAATATTATACCACGCCGTTTTATTGTTAAAGCTATCTAATACAAATAACCGATCTTGTTTTGATAATGTTCGGCTCAACGACGTGCGCAGAGCCTCCGCAGTGATAGCGCTGCGTAATAGCCAGACAGTATCACCTATGCGCTGAGCTGTTCCATGAGCTTGAAGCGCGGTCAAAAAGGGCATTCCCTGCGCAGAACGAATCTCCGCCATAACGAGCAAGACCGTTGCCGACGGCTCTTGTAGCACTGCGCCCTGATAGGCTTGACCGACAGCGATTGGCATGGGTTGCGACTGCCGGACTTGCATCTGCTCAGTTTGTCCGATGGCGGGCTGGATCGTGTTATACGCCGCACTGGAGGCCCATTGGCTAAAAACAGGGAATGCGCCGGCCTGGAAATACCCTCGCGATGGGTCTGGCGTTATAAGGGAGGTTTGGATAACCCGGCCTTCTATGACAAAGGCCTGCATTTGCCCATAAGAGTACGGGCCATAGGATAAGCCGTCATATTCCACAAACCATTGTTCAGTGTTAGGGGTCATACTCATTTCACTCTAAGCCTAGATGTATGGTCCCGATTCTACGAATTCCCAAAGAAAATAATACCTTCGCATGGTGCTTTCATGCTCTATATGTGTGACACGGCAAACGAATAGGTACGTCATTTCATGTCCAAAGAACCCATGTTTAACATACAGGAGCCCGCGCCGATGTGGCTTGCTGGCACGTTTATCATTATACATCTTATCGTGTGGTTAAGCCCGCAGGCAATCTCGGGGGTGATTCAATATTGGACAATATTGGTGCCGATGGATCGACCCGATGCGCCGGTTGCAAGGCAAATCACAAGCTTGCTTGGTTCGGGCTTGATCCATGCAAGCTGGACGCATCTTTTCGTCAATGTTGGGATGATCGTTGCGTTCTCTGTCATTACACTTCGGGGCGTGAGGGCGTTGCATTTTGATCGTTTGCGTGCGGGTAAGCCTTATCGAATGCGGGCAAATACGGTCTTTCTCTTGATCTTCTCTCTGGGAGTCATAGGCGGCAGTTTGTTTCAATGGGGTTGGTGGGCTCTCGTTGATAGCGTTAACGTATCTGCCGTGGGATCGTCTGGCGGGGCATCTGCTCTGTTTGCGACGGCGGCTTGGGCTATGGGAGGGCGCGCCCGATTGATTAAGTTTGGCGGCGGATGGGCCCTTATCAACTTAATTTTTATTGTGGCGGCACCCATATTCGGACCGATTGCTTGGGCTGCGCATATTGGAGGTTATGTCGTCGGCGCTTGCCTTAGTCCCTATCTGGTCAAGCCTTTCAGTACAGGTTTTTCCATTACGCGGTAAGGGTATCTGACCCCGTCAACTTCTACGGCCACGAGGCGTGCGACTGATGCTCTGTTCACCGCAATCTCAACCTTTGTATCAGCGGCTCTGTCCCCAAATAAAAGCGGTTTCATTTCTCCGGAAGGGGAAAAAGTTTCAAAATTATAGTGAACAGTAATCGTTGTATCTTCTTTTTTAGTGACTGTGCCGCGCAGAGCGAACGCTTGGTCCCCCTTTCTGATGCGAGGCTTTGTCTTACTGATGCCAAATGGATAGGCAATGAGGTTCGGGCCGTACGCCATATGCACATAGACTGTATCCCATTCGCGAACATTGTCTGTGCCGGTTAACTCTGAGAGGTCAAGCTTGTTGATTTCTGATTGGATATCCACACTTCCTAGAGGCTCGATCGTGAGCTGTGACGGCATTTCGAACCGGGCATCCTGTGCCGCCACGTGCCAGTGCTTTGCAATCGCGACGAAAGGGAGACCCGCTAAAATGAAGCCCGATAGGAAGATGCCGGATAGTGATGGGTTTTGCGCCATTTTAAGCTTCCTGAGATTTTCTAAGAGGACGTTGCGGCGTGTACGGATCAAAATTCGACTTCGAAACTATAGCTATCGCTCCAATCGCGAGGGCAAATCCTGCAATCATAATCAATAGGTAGGCGCTATTATCTAGAAATGCGCCTCGTAGAGACAGGTCACCTTGCAAAATGGCAACACCAAGTCCTACCGCGGCGAATATTCTTTTCCCGCGTTTCAAATTCGAAAGGACGAGATTCAAGGCTATGGCTAATATGATGCCGCCTAAGAACATACCGGTTGCGGGATGTGGGGGCAGACCCGTTTGCGCCGTGATGATACGGCTTACATCTGTCTCAAACCAAATTGAAAGGGGGAGTAGGGAAAACAATCCAACAAGAAAAACGGACGAGGCGAGGGTCATTTTACCATGCCGACGCCGCACCAGACCGCTTAGGCCGATGACTCCCAGAGCGGTGAGCATCAACAGCGCCCAAATAATTTTCTGTACCGGGGCTGTAGACGCCGCTTCGCTCCAAAGAGGCTGCATAGGGTAGAGGCTATAGTGCTGGACGCCGATAAGCCCTAAAATAGAAACGCACCAACCTAAGAGTAGATGTATCGGCGTACTATCCCATCCCTCATTCATGGCCGCTTTCGCGGCGTGATAGTGCATTCCGCCAATCATGAACATTCCTGCGACGATGTACAAAGGAGAGAGGGTTTCATTGAGGTATTGCGCCCACGCAAAACCATACAACCAAACATAAGTCACGAACATGGCCGCAAATATCCCCGTGCGAGACTTTAGTTTTACGCTCAAGTAGAGTTGTCCCAAAATGAGGCAGGGTAGAGCGATAAGCACAGATGATGGGAGGATATATCCATCAAGCTGCAACGCAGCCCAACAAAGGCTTGCCGCAATCGATGTCATCAGTCCAATTCTTGAAAATGTCAGGTACGAAACCACCAAAGCGGCACCTGAAAAGAACGCAATTCCGCCCGCAGTCTGGAGTGGAAACCCCAATTGGGTGGATGCGGTTAGTAGCATTCCGACGAAACCAAGGAGTGCAGAGAAAACAGAAATTTCGCCCAGACGTGGTTTTAACAAGCTTTTGGCAAGGTAAGCTGTCCACAAACCCGTCCAGATGGTTGCCATACTTGAAAAAATACGTAGCCCGATAGATTGCGCCGTATAAAAGCCCCAAATACAGCTGGTGACTGCGGCGAGCCAGAATATAAGCGAAAGCGCTAGGCTAATGTGGGAATGACGAACTTCCGATGTGAGTTCAAGTATGATATTTGCGTCCGTTTGCTCGGCATAGTGTCGCTGCCGATCAAGCAAAAGGGCGCGAAATCCAACCGCATCTCCTCGAGGGAAGCGATCTGAAGATTCGTTGTCATTTGCTGTGATCATATATAGCGCCCTGTATATTTTACAGAGCATATGCAAATCTCATGCACAAACGCGGCGAAGAGGCGGTGTTGCCGTGAATTTTCTAGTTTTTATAACCGTCGAGCTAATTTAGCCGCCACTATGACCTGAAGGGATGTGGGAGAGAACCTCTATAACTGACTTTATGAGCGGTATTTCATGCTGCATAGCGCGGTATCCGCGTTCTATCAGTTCGTCGGCTTTAGTAAATTCAAGCATACCAATATGGCCGATGCGTGGAGCGACGAACACATCTGGAGGGTCACCAGCCAGTCGAGAACGGGAAATCCTGTCCATAACAATGTTCAGCGTACTCATCATCACCGAGCCAATTTTGGGGGATTTTTTATCATTCGCTCCGCCCATCATACTTTGAATGAGGAGCCTGTCGGGCCGCAGCTTATTTAAGGAGCGGCTGGCGAGTTCAAACGGATCAATTTCAGGATCTTCAGAGCCTTCCTCATATTCAAGCTCGTGGGAGCTCCCTATAGGGCCAAAGGCATCTCCATTCAGGCTGACGGCGATGATCATATGCGCTCCAAGGGCGCGGCACGCGGAAACTGGAACAGGATTGACAAGCGCGCCATCAATCATGTGGCGTCCATCAATTTCGACGGGTTCAAACGCGCCTGGAAGAGCATAAGAGGCACGCAAGGCGGGCACAATCGGCCCCTTTTGCAACCAAACTTCGTAACCGGTTCGCAAATCACAGGCGACGGCGGTAAATTTGCGGTCTAAGCCCTCAATAAGTGTATCGCCAAGATAGTGGTTCAAAACGCGGGCAAGCCGTTCACCGCGCATGAAACCCGAGCCACCCCACCTCACATCCATATAGCTTAGCATGCGCCGCCGATTTAGTGAACGAGCCCAATTCTCAAGCACATCGAGTTCACCAGCCAGATACGCCCCGCCGACCACAGCGCCAATAGACGTTCCCGCAATTATATCCGGCCGAATACCCGCTTCAATAAGTGCGCGAAGAGCGCCAATGTGCGCCCACCCCCTCGCAACGCCGCCGCCAAGTGCCAAGCCGATAGGAGGGCGCCGGTAATCCGAGGTCGTTGAGGAGGGGATACTGAGTCTCATGCAACTTGAGTAAACCCTGTTTTAAAGTGCGACAAGGCCATATTCCCAAGAAAAAGAGAGATCCAGCGGCGACTATTTTGAACGTGCCGCCAAACTCTGTGATGCTAATCTTCCCACCAGTACGGCGCACGCTTGCGCGTTCCCGTAATGGTTTCGTCCATTGTGCTGGCATCATACAAACGGCCACCCAACATGACTTTGTTGATATGATCGGTGTTTCGGATATTCTCAAGCGGGTTGGCGTCAAGGATGACCAAATCGGCCAACTTCCCTTTTTCTAGAGAACCAATGTCTTGGAAAAACCCAAGATGCTTCGCCGGATCAACAGTTGCGCGCTGAAGCGATTCCACAGGACTCATGCCGCCCCTCGCAAACGACCAAATTTCCCAATGTGCAGCGAGGCCTTCACGTTGCCCGTGCGCGCCGATCGACACCAACACGCCTGCATCGGCGAGCTTCTTGGCCATCGCGGCGCTATCGTCGTCAGCGTAATCTTCTATGGGGGCCATTTGCCGACGGACCGATCTGGACTGAAGAATATTTGGCGGGACATGTTTTGAAAGTAGGGGGTGCTTCCAGACATCGCTTTCTTGATAGTAGAAGTCTTCACCCCTTACGCCGCCATATGTTACCACCAATGTCGGAACATAAGCGACATCTGTCTGTGAGTACATTTGCACCACATCATCATAGAATACGGCCAGCGGGATGTTGTGCTCGACGGATGAATTACCATCGGCAATCAGGGACATGTCCATATGATAAAGTGACCCTCCCTCAGGAACCACAAGGAGTCCTAATTCTCGCGCAGCTTGTGTGACTTGTTGACGTTGTTCACGGCGGGGTTGGTTGTAGTTCTTTACACCGTGTGCGCCTTGTTCCAGCAATCTTACCACATGTTCCTTCGCATCGGCCGCATTTCCAACGTCTGCAAAAAATCCCGGAGCTTTTGCGCCATATATGACTTCGCCGGTTGAAAAGATGCGAGGGGCCAAAAGTTTTCCGGCGCGCTGAAACTCCGCTGCGGGAAAAATGGATTCCGCGCTCGAAGATGGGTCGAAAATTGTTGTGACGCCAAGGGCCAAATGACCAATTGCAGACCAATTTTGTTCAGGAGTCATGCCATCTACGCCTTGAGGGCCGTGAGCATGCGCGTCAATCAACCCTGGCATAATTGTCTTGCCGCTCAAATCAACGACTTTAGCGTCTTCAGGAATCGTCAGGTCTGCGCCAATCGCTTCAATACGGTCGCCATTTGTAATGATCGTGCCGGACTCTATCACGCCGCCATCTTTACCGGCCATTGTAATAATCCGCGCATTGATTAGCGCGGTGCGGCCAGTTGGCCGATCCGCTTGATGCACAGGGGAAATCTTACCAATTTTTTTAGCGGCATCCGCGCCATTAGCCATAACGTCTGTGACTTTTGCAGAGTAGAGGTTCGGCCCAAGGCTCCAATTCAACGTGTCGCCCCCAGAAGACCAACTCGGATAGGTTCCCCCGTTCGTACTCGCTTTTTTGACGGGAACGTCAGACCCCTTTGGACCTGCTGCAACGTTTTGCGGACCCTTGAGAACGGGCATGAGAAACAGATTGTAGTTTTCCCGCACGGCGATCATCGTTCCGTTCGGAGAGATATGATAGTCCTGCGCTAACATCGAAGACGCATGTACCCGCTCCTCGGCGCCAATGAGGTCTGTGCTCATTAAGGATTGATGTTTATTGTGTGTGTCTGTGAAGTAAATCCGGTCACTTGTATCGGCGAAATGGGGTAATGCCCCGCCTTCGCGAACGCGTTTGGGCACTCCGCCATTCTCAGAAACATATATACCGGTCTCATTCGACCATTCCGGCGCTGTCAGGTAGCCGCCAGAACCTTTTTCAAAGGTCAGTGTTGTCCCATTCGGCGCGAATACGGGATGTCGATAATGGCCGGGTTCGCGGGTCACATTTTTCATTGAGCCGCCGCTTGCAGATATTATGTGCACAGTTCCGAGGCCTTTATCCGTCCAGCTTACAAATGCGATCTTCTCCCCGTCGCGCGACCATGCGGCGTCAAGCTCGCGCACGTTTTCTGGTAAATCCGTGAGGCGCCTCGCTTTGCCGCCGGCAGCCGGGCGAACATAAAGTTTGCCCA
The DNA here is from genome assembly GCA_048268905.1 of Maricaulaceae bacterium. Lineage (GTDB taxonomy): Bacteria > Pseudomonadota > Alphaproteobacteria > Caulobacterales > Maricaulaceae > JACOMS01. Next base: position 541,584 of record JBLWUN010000002.1, read on the forward strand.
AAGTTTCATAAATTACATCGGAACCATTTGGCGAAACCTGTACGTAACGCGGCATATGTGTTTTAAACATGTCCGTGGACACACTGCGTTCAGGTCGCGGCACGCTCAGGACTTCACGTTTGTCTTTTACCCGAAAATCGATGTGTTCAATATTGTCGGTATCAATATCAAAACGGTGGATTTTGCCGTTGGCCCAGAAGTAAATTGAGTTGGAATCCGCCGTCCAATCCATATTCGGATAGGCTCCTTGGACAGCCCACGTCTCTTGCATGTCTTGATCAAGATGGTCGAAAATCATTCGCTCGTGACCCGACTTCAAGTCTTTCAAGAACAATTTTGACTTGGCACGAACACGCTTCACATAGGCCAGATAACGGCCATCAGGAGATGGAGCAGGGCGCACCGCTCCGCCTTCGCCGCCAGCAGCCTTGGTTATCTCTCCGGTCTCAAGTTCGTAGCGCTTGATGTTGAAAAGCTCAGTATTGGAATCCTGAGCATATATAAAGGTGGCGCCCGGTGTTATATTTTGCGTGAAGTAAATATATTTTCCATCGTGAGAGAACATAGGCTCCCCCAGTTCTTTTTGGTGAGTTTCAGACGGTTTCTCAACAAGCTGCACGCCGTTCCCGCCGTCAATATGGTAAAGCCAGATCTCTCCCGTGCCTAAAGAGCGAGACGTGGTGAAATGTTTCTTCGCTGCAATATACTGTCCGTCCGGTGACCAGGTCGGGTTGTTCAAGAGACGAAAGCTCTCTTTGGTAATCTGTTTAGCGTCCGATCCATCGGTATTCATAACCCATATATTGTCGCCGCCCGCCCGGTCAGACGTAAACGCGATTTGGGTGCCGTCGGGAGAAAAGCGAGGTTGATATTCCCACGCGAGGCCAGACGAAATATTTTTCGCCGTGCCGCCTGTTGACGGCATTGTATAAATATCACCCAAGAGATCGAAAGCGATTGTCTTGCCGTCGGGGCTGACGTCAAGGCTCATCCACGTGCCCTCTGTTACATCAATAGATATCTCTTTTTTCGCGCCCGGCGGATTATTGACGTCCCATTTTGGTTCCTCTTTGTCCGCAGCGAAAGACGTTAGAGCAAAGCAGGTTGATAGCATTGTGCTCAGTAGAAGCTTTGTTGAATGTGTCATGCGAGTCCCTCTATATTGTTATTTTGGTGCGTTATATTATTTTAAAAACGTCCAGCTGGGCCGGGGAAGACTACTGGTGTTTCAAATCCGTCTTGAGAAACGGCGGATACTCCGAAGAAGTAGTTGTCGACAACTAAGTTGGTGAACTCCCAACTCGTGACGTTCCCCACATAGCGGGAGTGAGTCCACTCTGGTTCTGTGGTTAACCTCCAATGGACGCGGTATCCCATCAGGTTTTCGGTTTCCGGTCCCTCAGCCTGATCCCAGCTTAATGTTGCTGATGGCATTACCGCGCCGCCCGCCTCGACATTCTTTGGAAATGGCGGGGAGCCTGCCATGCCAGCAAGCGTAATGGCATTTAATCCCGTAAGTTTAGCCGCATAGGCAGCGTCCACACCAGCCATGGTATCGCCATATACAACGCCGTCTTCTGTTCGCAAATCTTGATGCTGTCGGTCATAATGTTCGTGCGTTTCCATAATGCGTACACCCGGAATCCCGACGGCGTTAAATGGGCGATGATGTCCGCCGCGTTTAAACCTATCGAGACGGTAAACCATCATCACATCCAAATTTGTCATATATTGGTCAGCCTGAGACTTCACGTATCTCGCGAGGTTGCGAGACGGACTGTCCACTTCTCCGCCTGTAAACCGCCTTAGGCGCGCTTCTTCGTCCGTTTCGACAGCGCGGGTCCCCTCTGAGAACACGCGTACAGTGCTATTATCGATAACTCCGTCCAGCCCAGAAATATTCGAAATCATATCGTTGTTGAGAACGCCTTTAATGTCCCAACCTTCATCAAGCGCGTGCTTCGCGACGATTTTTCCACCAAACAATCCTTGCTCTTCGCCGGAAAGCCCTGCGTAAATTATAGAGCCCGCAAATTTTCTCTTCGAAAGCACCCTTGCGGCTTCAAGAACGCCAGCCATTCCAGAGGCATTGTCGTTCGCGCCGGGACTATCGGATGTGCCGTCCAATGGATCTGATACCCGGCTGTCAATGTCGCCGCTCATCATGACATATCTATTTGAATCGAGGGTGCCTTTTTGGATCGCAAGTACACTCACAACATTGGTCGGGTTGGGAATTCTCCTTTCCCCGGAAACGGTATCGGCGATATACATCACTTCGAGGCATCCACCGCACCCCGCTGAAATGCGTTCAAATTCCGCGAATATCCAACGACGTGCTGCGCCTATGCCGCGCTCGCTGCTTTCCGTTTCCGAAAGCGTATGGCGTGTGCCAAAATCAACAAGCTTTTGAATGTCAGCGTGAATGCGCTCTGCAGAAGGTTCTACGGCAATATTATATAGGTCAGGCACCTCGGAAGGCGGAGCTGTGATAGGTGGCTGCGCCAGTGCCGCCCCGCTGAAAATAGCTGTAGATAAAAGACCGCCGAAAAACTTTGTCATGCTCACCCATTTTTATAATTTGGGTAAGAGTTATCACAGATTCTTGTGGCGGGGGAAGCCCAACTCCGCATAATTTCAATTATTCGCCTCTAGGATGACCTTAAGTCGTGGTCGCCAAATTAATCACGGCGCGGTAGCTTGGCTGGACTTCCATGAATCTATCATGACCTCGAATGACCATCTCTCGATGTATGGCGGGCAGACGATAACATGGCACGTACATATAAGCATGATGCTCGACGTGGTAGTTTACCCAATAGGGGGCAAAGATTATACGCGTAAAGAAATTCGTTGTCGTTGTGCGTGCGTGCGTAAGCGGGTTGTCATCATTCGTTGTGAGCGCATGCTCGGAAATATTTCTAAGGCGCAGCACAAGCTGGAACCAAGTAAACAGCGGCAGCAACCACAACGCAAAATAAGCCCACCAAATTCCCAGTGCCGCACAAATAGAAAATAAAATGATGTTCGTTGTCAAAACAGGCCACATTGATGAAGGCGTTATCACGTCAGACCCAGTGTCCTGCGCGTCTTGTGTTTCTTTGGCGCGTTTGTTCATGAGGTATTGACCGATACGGAGCCGTATCGCAGTCCAACCGGATATATCTCTCAAAAACTTACGAGCGAGACTTGAGCGTGTCACCGGGAACTTTGCGGAGAGCGCCAAATCCGGGTCTTCCGGCCTCTGCGCATACCTATGATGCTTGAGATGATATTTTCGATACTCTTTGAGATTTCCGCCAAACGGTAGCGCGAGGAGGTAATGACCGACAAATTCGTTAAGTGCCTTTGTTTTAAAAAGAGCGCCATGCGCCGCGTCGTGCATCAAGATGGCCATGCCGTGCTGCCGGGATCCAATCAATATGATCGCGGCAATAAATGTGAGCAAGTTTGGCCATAAAACAAACATGGCCCCGGAAAGGACAATCGTCGCCCAAACATGAAATGTGAGCCAAGCGCCCCAAAGGTCGGAGCGTTTGCTCATGGCACGCACGGTGTCTTTGTCGATGTATATTTTTTTAGCTTGCATGAAAAAATGATGGTCTTGAATGTTGGTACTGTCAAGTAAGCGGGAATATTGTCAGGGATGAAAACTGCTTAGGGCACATAGTCCGCTTGCTGTAAAACCGTCATGAGCAAGACCTGAAGCCCAACGTGGCTATCTTCGTCAATCCAGTACTCCTCGAATCCATGTGCACCTACCGATTTACCACCTCGGCTCACCGTTATTGCAGGGACGCCCATAGAAATCGGAATATTTGCATCCGTCGAAGACTTTTGAAGCGACGGCACAACGCCGAGGCTTTCCATGGAGGCTGCGGCGCGCTGTACGAGAGGTGACGAAGGGTCAACTTCGCCAGCGGGACGTTTGCCAACGGGTTCAATTGATAGCGTCAATTCGGGCCCCGACTTTCGAGCCTGATTTTCTTCATTTAAGCCTTCTAACATTGCCTTACGGAAAACGGCGTCCATTTCATCGAGCTTTTTTTGATCGCCAGAACGCATGTCCACCTCCATCCATGATTCAAATGGGATTGAATTAACAGAGGTTCCGCCGCCAATGCGTCCAACATTGAAACTCGTCTTCGGACCTTTCTCTGAAACCGATACAGCGGCTTCAGTGAACCTCGTCATTGCGCGGCCCAATGCATGATGCGGATTGGCATCTCCGAAGCGGCCCCAAGAATGGCCACCGGGACCACTAATTTTTACGCGATATCGATGAGAGCCGATCGCCCCGTGAATTAGTCGCCCCGCCGACCCGCCATCAACAGCGATAAATGAGTCAATTTTCGGCCCTTCGGGTGAAAACAGGGCCTTCACCCCCCGTAAATCTCCCAACCCTTCTTCCCCAACAGACCCCACAAAGAGAATATTATCAGACGTTTGAAGGTTCGTGGCATTCATTGCCCTGAGGACACTGATCAAGGCAACCAACCCCCGTGTGTTGTCTCCAATGCCGGGCGCGGTGAACTTGTCACCGTCAATTTTCACTTTCACATCTGTGTTCGCTGGAAAAACGGTGTCCAGGTGAGCGGCTATTGCGAGGGTCTTGCGGCCGTCCAGCCCAGGCCGGAGGCCAATGACGTTTCCGGTTGAATCTATGGTTACGTCCGAAAGGCCTTCTTGACGTAATATTTCTGCAAAGCGCGCTGCGCGTTCGCTTTCGGCAAATGGCGGCGCCGGTATCTCTGTTAACTCAACAAGCAATGCATTGTTCTGCGCCCGATCGGCCTCGATTTTTTCAAGGGCTTTCGCGACAGATTCATCCAAGCGAAGCGCCGCAACATCTCTTCTATAGGTTTCATCGGACACAGGTGATGTGGCCGGATTCTTTGACATCTCTATTTGACCCGCCTTTCCAGAGGTCGGAACTGACGCGCATGAGGCCAATAACATTAGGGTACAGACGGATATCGCAAAACGCGCCGAATAATGCATGGAAAATCCCTTTCGAATGACATCGCCAAGTCTTTACCGTTAGTTGGGCAACGCGGTCAGGTCAACGCTCCAAAACTTCCCTGAGTGGGCCCATGTGCAGAATCGCATAGACAGATTTCGAATTTAAAAGCGGACACACAGTTTCGAACCCGCTAAGCCAAAGCACACAAAATATTCAAAATGGAGTTTCACATGTCTTTACCAAGTACTTATCTGCAGATGCTTTCGACTGTTACGGAGAGCGGTGAATTACAAATGGCGCTCGCGGAAAAACCCATGCCTTCACCAAAACCCGATCAAGTGCTTGTTCGCATCGAGGCGACGCCAATAAATCCATCTGATCATGGTGTGATGTTTGGCTGGGCGTCGATGCAGGAAGCCAAATCTAAGGGCGATGGAAAAGATACGGTTTTGACAGCGCCGGTTTCGCCTCAAGGCATGTCCGTTATGAAAGCGAGAATCTGTCAAAGCCTTCCCGTCGGAAACGAAGGGGCAGGGACCGTGGTCGCTGCTGGGGATAGTAAAGAGGCACAGGCGCTGCTGGGGAAAGTCGTCGCCGTTATGGGGGGCGGCATGTATGCGGAGTATAGATGCGTTCCCGCGAATAGCTGCCTTCCGCTTCTTGACGGTGATACAGCAAAGGACGGCGCATCGAGCTTCGTAAACCCTTTAACGGCGCTTTCGATGGTCGAGACGATGCGCATGGAAGGACATACGGCGCTCGTCCATACAGCCGCGGCATCGAATCTCGGGCAAATGTTGAACCGTATTTGCCAATCCGACGGTGTGGAATTAGTCAATATTGTTCGCCGCAAAGCGCAAGCCCAACTCCTCAAGGACATGGGGGCAAAATATGTTTGCGACAGTTCCAGTGAAAATTTCATGGCGGAGTTAACCGACGCTGTGCACGCCACCGGAGCCACGCTGGCATTTGATGCAACCGGAGGAGGGAAGCTGGCCTCCAATATCCTAACGGCCATGGAAGGTGCTGCGGCGCGCACGCCCGGCGCCTATAGTATTTATGGTTCAGTGCATCACAAGCAAGTCTACCTTTACGGCGGGCTTGACGTGTCCCCAACGATACTCACGCGCGGCTACGGCATGGCGTGGGGCGTCGGAGGGTGGCTATTACCAAACTTCCTCGCAAAAGCTGGAATGGACGTGGCTGTCCGCTTAAGGACGCGTGTTGCTAAAGAGCTGAAAACGACCTTTGCGAGTCATTATACTGACGAAATATCTCTCGCAGACGCCTTAAAGGCAGATGTTGTCAAATCTTATAACGCCAAGTCCACCGGCTCCAAGTTTCTTATCTGTCCACAAAAATCGATGTAGTGGGAATACCCATAAAAGACAAAAACCAGGCTTTGCGGCCTGGTTTTTTATTTGTCTGGATGAAAAGTGTCTGGCGGGTGGGGAGGGATTCGAACCCCCGGTAGGCTCTCACCTACGCCGGTTTTCAAGACCGGTGCTTTCAACCACTCAGCCACCCACCCGCGGACTCGGGCGGGATAAGCGATTTCTAGATGTCTATCAAGCAGAATGTGAGAATTTTTTTATATGCGTGAATTTTTCTTGAAGCACATAAATGACAAGTGAACGGTCGTTTCAATCAGCGTTCAGTAAAATTCCGTACAATGCCCAGATTGGCCACGAACGACACCGCGAAGATGATGGATTGAAAGGCCTTCTAAATGCGAGCGGCGGTATAGTTGAAACTGCAATAATCATCAAGATGCTATTAATGCTGAAAAAAAATTAGGCGTTAATGACGTCTTCTAAGATCGATTTAAACAAGGGCGGGTAGAAAAAAAGCGTAGGAACAAAAAATCCTTCTTCAAATTGGACTTTTTCTTGCAAGAGGCGAGGGGTCCTAGGGCGCAGTGTCCTAATTGGAGAATAAAGGTAGGTAGGAACAATGATACAGTTTAGCGATGTCATTCGTCAAAAATTAGTTTTAGCTCTCGGTATTGCCGCCGTCTCATGTGCTTCAATGGCCGTAACGTCCGCCGCAAGTGAATATTATTCACCGGCCAACGCACCGATCACATACAATATGTCTAATCTCGGAACTATGGCGGGTTCTGCTTATGCGCCGGGAGATCAGCGCCAAGCCGCGTATCCCTCGCTCCAGTTTGACCAAAGCCGCGTCGACACGACACTTTACAGCCACCAATTCGTGGGAAATCCTTACACCGTTGCCGGGCAAACTTACTTTCCTAAGCATCAGCCCAACTATGACATGGTAGGAACGGCCTCTTGGTATGGTGACAAATTTCAAGGCAAGATCACCGCAAGCGGTGAAAGGTTTGACAAAAATGCCATGACAGCGGCCCACAAGACCCTCCCGCTCAACAGCTATGTCATTGTCACAAATATGGCGACAGGTCAGTCCCTAAAGCTTCGCATTAATGATCGCGGGCCATTCATCGGCGGACGGATCATTGATCTGTCCGAAGCCGCCGCAGAGAAGCTGGGCTACAAATCTATAGGCCCCGGTGATATACGGGTTCAGTATGCAGGCCCGGCAGAACCTGTTCAGCAAGCTCAGAATGCGATGTCACAACAATATGTAGAAGGGCCAGCGGAAGCGCCTAGCATCCCTTCAGCACCGTATATTTATGAACCATTACGCCACCTTCCTCAGCCCTTCGCGGTGCCAAATACGCCTATGCCGATCCAAAGTCAGCAGCTGCAGCTCGACGTTCCAAACATTATGGCTCCTGCGCAATCTGCTCTCCCAGAGGCTCCAACCTCCATTCCCCAACCTTACGCGGAGAATTCGGCGGGCGACGATCAAATGGTCACCCTCACAATCAAAGGTCCGGTGCACATGGCAAGTTATGAGGAAGCTGACAGCGAACCCCGATTGATATTCGCTGTGAATAGAACCACATATAAAACGCGGTAGAGTATAAAAACACGGAAAAACAAGGCGACTTACCTTTACCCTTGGTCTTATATGTGGAAAATTAAAAGCGCGCTGCCTTTGGCGCGCTTTTTGATTCTTGATGTATAGGATAGCCGTGACCCGCCTAATCACCCTTTGTTTTTTCTTATTTCTCTCAACGCCCGCCCTGTCTCAAGACAGTGGTTTTGTGACGCCGGCTCCACATGTGGTCATCTTAGACTATGACACGGGTTTGGTCTTGTATGAGAAGGATGCAAGGCGCGCAATTGCGCCGGCATCGATGACAAAAATCATGACAGCTGAATTGGTATTTGATCGTATTCGAGATGGCAGCATTTCTTTGGATACAGAATTTCCCGTAAGCGAAGAAGCGTGGCGGCGTGGCGGCGCGGCTTCGGGGTCTTCGACGATGTTTTTGGATTTAAATTCTAAAGCGCGGGTTGAAGATTTGCTCAGAGGCGTCATCATTCAATCGGGCAATGATGCCTGCATTGTGCTTGCCGAAGGTATCGCAGGATCCGAGACCGCATTTGCGGACATGATGACAGAGCATGCACGACAAATTGGATTGGATTCCGCGACATTTCGAAATGCAACGGGATGGCCCGACCCTGAACATAAAATAAGCCTGTACGACCTCGCCAAACTCGGACGGCGTACGATCCAAGAATACCCGGAATTTTATCCACTTTATTCAGAGAACGAATTCAGCTGGAATGGTATCACTCAATCCAACCGCAATCCGCTTTTGGGACGCTTTACAGGCGCAGATGGATTGAAAACGGGGCATACTGAGGCTTCAGGATATGGCCTTGTGGCCTCGGCAAAACGAGGTGACGTACGCCGGATTATGGTCGTCAACGGCCTCGACAGCAAAGCAGATAGACGTGATGAAGGTATCCGCCTTATGCAGGCCGCTTTTGACCAGTTCAAAGTGCAGTCATTGTTCCCTGCAGATGAGAAAATTGCATCTATTCCAACATATATGGGCAAAGAGGATTCCGTCGACGTCATCTCTGCGTCTCCCATAAATATCGGGATTTACCGCGGACATGCAAAGGATTTGAGAGTCGAGCTGCGAAGCAAGTCGGCCGTCGCAGCGCCCATCTCCCAAGGCGATCATATTGCTGACCTTGTTGTCAAAGTGCCGGGTAAAGACGATGAAACTTTTCCGCTCGTTGCAGCATCAGATGTTAAGCTTAAATCGGCGATGGGCCGCGTCATTGATACGCTGCTTGGCAAGATCAGGGGATAAGCATGAACAGAGGACAATTTATCACCCTCGAAGGCGGGGAAGGTGCTGGTAAAACCACGCAAGCCGAAAGATTGTCTGAAGCTCTCAACCGCGCGGGAATAGAAACGCTTTTAACGCGGGAGCCCGGAGGGACATTTGGCGCTGAAGCTATTCGCGAACTCGTCTTGTCAGGCTCTCAAGACAGGTGGTCAGGAATAACTGAGCTTTTACTTATGTATGCCGCGCGCGTTGACCATGTCGAAAAACTCATTCGGCCCGCTCTGGAGCGAGGCGTTTGGGTCATTTCTGATAGATTTTCAGATTCGACGATGGCCTATCAAGGATATGCCAGAGGTCTTGGTCCCGAGCGGGTGAAAAAAGTTCATGATGTCATCATGGATGGCTTTGAACCTGATCTGACTATTTTATTTGATATGGATCCCGTGTTGGCAATGGGGCGCGTTCAATCGCGAGGCGATGAATTGTCGAGGTTCGACGCCGAAGAAATTGATTTTCATAAGGTTTTAAGAGGTGCATTTTTGCAAATCGCAGCAAATAATAAGTCCAGAATATTCACGGTTGATGCGAGCGCGTCCCGTGATTCTGTTCATGCCCGCATTCTCTTCGCGCTGACCCAGGCTTACCCGCAGCTTGCTGGTCGCCTCGGCCGTTAGTTTTAAAAGGACGGTACACTTGTATGAAGGGTGATGCGGACGAAATTCCTCAAGCAGATCAAGCACCAGGCTGCCGTCATCCGCGAGAGACATACGACCTCATTGGCCATCAGGATGCTGAGCAAAGGTTCCTCGAATCTCGCGCATCTGGGCGCATGCATCACGCTTGGCTTATCACGGGACCTCCGGGCGTTGGAAAGGCCACCCTAGCATACAGAATGATACGCAACGTTCTTGGGGGAGTCTCACTATTAGACGGGGCTCTTGACATCCCTCGCACAGATCCCGTTGCCAAGAGAATTGAGAGCCTTGGGCATGGCGATTTCTTTCTTTTGCGTCGTCCCTACGACCACAAAACTAAAAAGCTTCGCTCTGAAATCCCGGTCGCAGAAGCGCGGCATCTGCGCGACTTTTTTGCGCACAAGCCTTCCGAAGGCGGCTGGAGAGTTTGCTTGGTTGACAGTCTCGACGAAATGAACCGCAACGCGGAAAACGCCATATTGAAAACCTTAGAAGAACCACCAGACCGCGCAATTATTATATTGATTTCAAGTGCGCCGGGCCGATTACTGCCCACCATTCGTTCACGCTGTATGCACTTACCCTTGCGTCCGGTCCCAAGTGTGGACATTAAGTCGTGGTTGACCGATATCGCGAACCCCGCGCCTGCAATTCTTGACGCGGCTGTTCAGCTAAGCCGCGGAGGCCCAGGTAAAGCGATTTCTCTGGTGCAAAATGCTGATTCCGTTTTAAAGCCCTTGTCTCGCTATCTTGCCAGCTTAGATCAAGGCGACGCAAGGCTCGATCAGATGCTATCCAACAGCTTATCGCTCACCGGTGAGGCCGCTGCCCGAACTTTGTTTTGGGAGGCCCTTCAAGACATAATTCAGGCTCAAGCCGTTTATTCGGCCACGGGGGAATGGCGCGGGGCCTTCAAGCCTTTGCCCGCGCGAAAATCACCTGAAGTTTGGCTCGCGCAATGGGAACGATTAGGGCATTTGCAAAACCGAGAAGATGCCCTGAATATGGATAAGAAGACCGTGATGTACGATGCGTTATCTGGAATAAGAGCGGCGTGATGTTGGTCGATAGTCATGTCAATCTCCATGGAGAGAAATTTGCGGATGATCTTGACGAGGTCGTCGCTCGCGCAGGAGAAGCCGGAGTAGGTGCGCAGCTTAATATTTGCTGTAATATCAAAGACTTTCCGTCTGTTCTTGCAGTTGCAGAGACCTATGACAACATGTGGGCAAGTGTCGGAACTCATCCACATGACGCTAAGGAAAATCCTGACATCAAGGCGTCGGATCTCATTGACCTTAGCGCTCACACCAAGGTTATTGGAATTGGCGAAACCGGCCTAGATTTCCACTATAACTTCAGTGATCGAGATGTTCAGTATGCAAATTTTATGGCCCACATCGAAGCCGCTCGCGAAACACAATTGCCGCTTATTATACATAGCCGAAATGCAGATGAAGAAATGGCCGCGCTATTAGAATCAGAGATGAAGAAGGGCGCATTTCCGGCGCTTTTGCATTGTTATACTTCAGGCGAAGACCTCGCAATGCGGGCTGCTGACTTGGGTTTGTTTTTTTCCTTGTCGGGCATTATAACTTTCAAAAATGCGAGTGATTTGAGAGCGTTAGCCAAGAAACTTCCCGAAGACAGGTTAATGATAGAAACAGATTGTCCCTATTTAGCGCCGATACCACACCGTGGCCAAAGAAACGAACCTTCCTACGTGATCCATGTGGCCCAGTCTCTAGGAGATATTAAGGGCTGGAGTGCAGAAGAAACGGCCCAAAAAACCACGGACGCATTCTTCAATCTATTCAAGAAGGCAACGAGACCGAAGGCTCTGCGAAATACAGGCGCTGGCGAATGAGCGGGACATTGCAAGTTACTCTGCTTGGATGCGGATCATCTGGCGGGGTGCCGCGCGTGGGCGGCGATTGGGGCGCATGCGACCCGGCAGAGCCGCGAAACCGGAGAACGCGGTGCTCCATTCTGGTAGAGTATTGGGAAGGTCAAGGTCAGGCGAAGCGCGAAGACCGCACAATTGTGCTTATAGATACATCGCCGGACTTGCGAGATCAGCTTCTTAAGGCGAATATTTCAAGGTTGGACGCACTTTTCTACACCCACGAACATGCGGATCAGACCCATGGAATCGATGATTTACGCGCTATTGCTTACAGGATGCGAAAAAAGATCCCGACTTATATGAATGATCACACCCGGGACATTCTTCTGGATCGATTTTCATATTGTTTTGAAACGCCCGAAGGTCGTGTCCATCCACCCATATTGGACGCACAGCAAATCTCGAACCACGGCCAAGTCATCTCAGTGGATGGTCCTGGAGGGCCATTGAAAGTAAGGGCTTTAAACCTCTCGCATGGGGCGACTCCCGTGCTTGGCTTTTTCTTAAATGACAAAGTTGTCTACACGCCAGATGTGTACGACATTGATGACGAGACAATCAATATTCTGAGATCTCCAGATGTTTGGATAATTGATGCCTTGCGATACGGCGCGTCACCAAGTCATGCACATTTGGATAAGGCCATGTCATGGCTTGCGCGAACTCAGACACGGCAAGCGATTTTAACGAACATGCACGTCGATTTGGATTACGCGACATTGAAAAACGAAGTGCCGGCAAATCAAGTTGTTGGGTACGACGGATTAACGGTAAATTTGAGGGACATTTAAAAGTGCAATTAGGTCACTGATATTACTACAAAAATAAGAAATTCAATGTGTATTATTTCTCATAATATACATTATGCGAAATATAGGTATCAATTTCTATAAAGACGTATTCAGCAATCTAGTTGCAATAATTTGTAGTTTAGTCGCCTGCGAGTTTAGAACGGCCCTCCCTTCTATAACACAATCACTGGCAATATCCACATTGCGCTAGCCCCGTAACCAACCAACGTTTAACGATCTGCATGTCAGACGTTTTAAGATTATTGCCACACCGTCTCCCCCGATTTGCCTGAATATCTCCACACACATTCGGCTTATACTGGTTGCACGCAGTTATGGGGGCTGATACTGAACAAACATGCAGTCAAACGTTCTTATTTCCCCGTCAATTCTCTCCGCAGATTTCGCTTGTTTAGGCGCCGAAATCCAAGCCATTGATGCCGCTGGTGCAGACATGATCCATGTCGATGTCATGGATGGCCACTACGTCCCCAACTTAACAATTGGTCCAGCGGTCGTTAAAGCCCTTAGACCACACAGCAAAAAACCATTTGATGTGCATTTGATGATTTCTCCCGTGGACTCAATGATTGATGATTTCGTGAGCGCGGGATCCGATATCATTACGGTACATCCGGATGCGGGGCCCCACCTCCATCGAACGATTCAGACGATCAAAGCAAAAGGTGTGAAAGCTGGATTGGCTCTAAACCCTGCGGCGCCAATAGATGTTTTGGATTATGTGATTGAGGATCTCGACCTTATTCTCGTGATGAGCGTGAACCCGGGTTATGGCGGTCAGAGCTTTATAAGGTCCCAACTATCCAAAATTAGGTATATTCGCGAAAAAATTGAAAGGTCTGGCCGCGACATAATTCTTGAGGTTGACGGAGGAGTTAACCCTATGACAGCTTCAGAATGCATCGCGGCCGGCGCAAATGCTCTTGTTGCAGGTAGCGCGGTGTTCAAGGGCGCTGGGAGCTATGCAGAAAACATTCGTGCGCTTCGCGGCCCGACGGAAAACTGACGGACGTACAAATGCCCCGCATCACCGTTGGACATGTCGTAAAAGGGTTGCTCTCGCAATCTTATTGGCGTTTGGCCACTGAACTTGGCGGCCCCGCGCGCGCCTTAAATCTCAGAACGGGAAAGACACCCCCTTTTCACGCCATAAAAGTCCGTCCATATGACGGAGATCGGAAAGTTGGGGCGGAGTTGCTTGCTGGCGACTTTGAGCACGCAGGACAGCATCTTGATATTGGACGGCAAGGCGACCCGTGGACCCTTCCCGCCCCATCGGAAAGATTTGCGTTCTGGCTTCACAGCTTTAACTGGATGTCTGATCTTGCTGCCGTCACAGATAATATTGCGACTGTACGCGCGAGATTTCTCGTTGATCGGTGGATTGAAATTTACGGCAAATGGAACCCCTATGCGTGGGATAATGACATCCTCACCAACAGGCTCTTTGCTTGGCTCTCCGTATGGACGTCAAGACTTTCAGACGACAGCCTCAGTGATTTGGCCGAGCGCCGCCGAAGCAGCGTTATTCGGCAGCTAAAAAGGCTTAGAAAGACGTTTAAGAGAACACCCGAAGGGATCCTCCGGCTGAAAGCCGCCGCCGTGCTTTCTCTCGGCGGGCTCTACCTCACAGAAAAGCCGGCGGGCTTTCTTGATAAAGGCCTTGATCTACTCAACGACGAGATCGAGATTCAAATTTTACTAGACGGCGGCCATATATCTCGGTCTCCTGAACAAGCGCTTCAAGCTCTTCACATTTTGACCGTCCTTGATAATGCTCTGGAGAGCCGGGGGGTAGAAGGGTCTAAGATTCTCCAACGCGCGCTCGAGCGCCTACGCCATGTCATTTCATTCTTCCGCGCGGCTGATGGCGGTCTCACGTGCTTTAACGGTGGCTCAGAAGGCGACCGTATTTTGATTAAATCCTTGATTGATAAAAGCCGCTTCAAACCCAAGCCGTTCGTTTATTGCCCCCATTCTGGGTTCCAGCGCATAGACCAAAATGGCATGGTATTGATCGCTGATACTGGCAGCACCACCCCTCGCCCCTTTGATACCGAGGCACATCTTGCGCCGCTCGCATTTGAACTTTCAGGCCCTGCTGGGCGGTTGATTGTGAATTGCGGGTGGAACGATGACCAACCTTTGGCTTGGCGTCAGATTATGAGATCCACGGCGGCGCACTCTTCTTTGACACTTAACGATAAGTCCGCAGGACAAATTCTCGATCATGGCTTTCGAGCAAAGGTGTTGGGTAAAGCGGTTTTGATAGGCGCAGAAGACGTAAAAGCGTCCAGAAAAGACCAGCCCGCCGGCGTTTGGCTCGAGGCATCTCATGATGGGTATCTCTCTGAAACAGGCCTAAGCCACCGCCGCCGCCTCTATATTAAGAGCGACGGGAATGATATTCGAGGCGAAGATGGATTGTTGGTGCCAATTGGAGCATCCCCATTAAGCCGCAAGGGTATCCCATTTGATATCCGATTTCATCTTCATCCGTCTGTGCGTGCCACTCTTGCGCAAGACCTCAATAGTGCTTTACTTATCCAACCAGGGCATGTGGGCTGGAGGTTTCGTACCGATGGAGGACCAATGAAAATCGAGGAATCCGTTTATTTAGGTGCCGGGAAGCGGCCCGTACGATCACAGCAAATTGTGATATCAGGCGTTGCCTTTGCCGATAGTGACGGTGAAACACGATCCAACCGAGTCCGGTGGTCCCTCAGAAAGCTCGAGGCGCGCACCCCATGACATCGTTAAATGACATCTTCAAACGGCCCTTTTTCTCAAAAGCCGCCGTCACGGTTTACGACGCCCTACTCGGCGGTTTTTGCATGTATTTCGCGGTTCAAGCGCGATATGCCTTAGAGAAAAAGTCCATACCCTCAAATATTGACGAAAATGCAGCTATTGTGTTTGCGGGAACGTGTGTTTTTGTTTGGATAATTACGAAAATATACAAAGGTATTTGGCGCTATACATCTCTGGACGACATAAAAAACCTGCTTCAAGGCGTCCTGCTTGTCAGCATTATCACCCCGCTCATTTTATTTATCTTTTTTGGCCGCGCTCAAGATTTTCCGCGATCCGTCCCCTTCGTCGTCGGCGGCCTATATTTCCTTCTTTTGACGATCAGCCGCATGGTTCCGTTGTTTTTGCAAAACGGTGATGTGCGTGCCATTTTCCGTGAACAAGACAAAAACTTGCCGGGTGCGATCTTAGTTGGATCGGATGCGACGCTTCACAATTACCTCAGAGACATGCGGCGAAAGGCGACCGGACTTGGCTATAATATTCTAGGCCTGATTAATACGGACTCCAGCAATCAAGGTCGTTCCATCAGGAGCTACCCTATTTTAGGCAGCCTTGACGACATAAAACCTATCCTCGCCAGCCTTACAAAACGCACTGGAACGCCGCCGACAATTATCGCAACGGATGCAAGCGCCGATCGGGGACAGTCTTATAATTTGGTGAAGCTCGCCTCAGAATTGGGTGCGCAGCTTGTCAGAGTTAGCAATAGCCCGACAAAATCTCTGACGCCGTTTGAGGCTGCAGACCTGATTGGGCGAACCGTTAAAGCTTTGGATATCACCCCTGTCAAAAGACTCGTTTCAGGTAAACGAGTCATGATTACAGGGGCGGGCGGCTCTATTGGATCTGAAATCACGCGGCAAGTGGCAGGCCTAAACCCCGCCCGTCTTATACTCGTGGATGCGTCTGAGTTTAACCTTTACGAAATTGACCGCAAACTGGCTCAGAATTACAGCTCCGAAACGAACCAAAACTGGTTTCCCTATCTCGGAAATATTTGTGACAAGGATCGTTTACGTGAGATTTTTAACCTCGAAAAACCCGAAATCATTCTGCATGCCGCCGCACTCAAGCATGTTCATTTGAGCGAGGCCAACCCTCTTGAGGCGCTTCGAACGAACCTTGGCGGGACCCAGAACCTCCTAGATCTAGCGATCGAATACGAAGCTCAAAGTTTCACGCTGATTTCAACGGATAAGGCGGTCAATCCTTCCAATATAATGGGCGCGAGTAAGCGTGTCGCGGAAATGCTTACAATGGCGCATGACGTGACACACTCGAATATGTCTTCCTGTGCGGTGAGGTTCGGAAATGTTTTGGCCTCAACAGGTTCCGTTATCCCTCTTTTTGAAGAGCAAATTGCGAATGGTGGTCCCGTCACGGTGACCCATCAGGATGTGAAAAGGTACTTCATGACAACTGAAGAAGCTGCGGCACTGGTGCTGCAAGCCGCCGCACTAAATGCCAATCAACGCCTCGACCTTGCGTCAATATACGTTCTAGAAATGGGTGAGCCCGTCAAAATAGCGAAGTTGGCCCGACAACTTATTCGCCTCAGAGGCTTTGTCCCCGACCGCGACATTAAAATAAATTACACAAAACTTCGCGCTGGCGAAAAACTGGAAGAAGGGCTGACAAGCTGCGATGAAACCCTAGAGAGCACCTACGTGGAAGGAATTGGGCGAATTTCCGGAAGAATGTCCGATCCCAAATCTTTATCTCGGAACATCGAGCGGCTTCTCTCAGCAGTCAATGATCGAGATGTGGAACGTATCAAGATTTCATTGAAGTCTCTTGTGCCCACATATACTTTAACTGAACTATTGTCTGAGACGTCCTCTGACGTTAAAAGCGCCAAAATTATTCCACTTACCGACCCCAAACTACGCTCATAACGAACGGAAACTACATGCCATCCCCGAATCCTGAACTTCTCCCATTTGATGCGGAGCGTCTTGCTCCTATTCGGCGCGCTCTTATTTCAGTCTCGGATAAATCCCGACTTATCCCGCAAGCTAAGGCGCTTTCTGAACGCGGTGTTGAAATTGTATCTACCGGCGGCACTCGAAAAGCCATTTCCGATGCGGGTATTCCTGTGAAAGACGTTTCCGACCTCACACAGTTTCCGGAAATGATGGATGGACGGGTCAAGACGCTTCACCCGATGGTTCATGGCGGCCTTCTAGGAGATAGAGATTTGACCTCGCACGTAAAGGCTATGTCAGATCACAATATCCTCCCTATCGATCTGTTGGTCGTAAATTTATACCCTTTTGAGAACGCTGTAGCGTCAGGCGCCAACTACGAGACCTGTGTTGAGAATATCGATATTGGCGGTCCCGCTATGATACGCGCCGCTGCCAAAAATCACGCGCACGTCGCTGTATGTGTTGATGCGGATGATGTTGACGCCGTGCTCGCCGAAATGGACCAAAATGACGGACAGGTGAGCGGAAACCTACGACAAAAGCTAGCTCATAAATCCTACGCAAGAACGGCAGCCTATGACGCTGCGATTTCCAACTACTTTGCTGAGCAGCTCAACGACATGGCGCCCACATATCGAGCTCAAGCTGGAACCCTTAAGCAAACTTTGCGTTACGGCGAAAACCCTCATCAAACAGCGGCGTTTTACACGGACGGATCAAACCGAGCTGGCGTTGCTACGGCGGTGCAACTTCAAGGAAAAGCACTCTCTTACAATAATATCAATGATACGGATGCTGCGTATGAATTGGTCGCGGAATTTGGAGATGTCGCAAAGGGAGCCAAACCGGCGATCGCCATAATAAAGCACGCCAACCCTTGCGGTGTGGCCGTGGCGGATGACTTTATCACCGCTTACAACAATGCCCTCGCCTGCGACCCTGTTTCGGCATTTGGCGGCATCGTCGCGCTAAATGGCAACCTTGACCTCGTAACGGCGCAAGAGATCGTGAAAGTATTCACCGAAGTTGTTATTGCGCCGTCAGCAGACGACGACGCGATAGCGGCGTTTGCTAAAAAGAAAAACCTTCGCTTACTTATTGCTGGCGGCCTTCCCGATCCCGCAGAGAAAAGCCTGACCCAGCGGAACGTGGCTGGGGGAATTTTAGTTCAGGACCGGGATAACGGTCATGTTGATGTGTCGGACATGAAGGTCGTTACAAAACGCAAGCCGACAGAGGCTGAAATGGCTGACCTCTTAATGGCGTGGAAGGTTGCAAAACATGTGAAATCCAATGCGATCGTCTATGTCAAAGATGGTGCGACAGCCGGCGTTGGCGCTGGGCAAATGAGCCGTATCGATAGTGCGCGTATCGCAGCCAGAAAAGCGGAAGATGCACAGGCCGCTGCCGGATGGAGCGAGCCTAAAACAATTGGCTGTGCTTGTGCTTCGGACGCATTTTTTCCATTCCCTGACGGTATGCTTTCTGCCGCAGCAGCAGGCGCAACGGCTATTATTCAGCCAGGGGGGTCCATCAAGGACGACGAGGTCATAAAAGCAGCTGACGATGCTGGTCTCGCAATGGTTTTAACAGGTATGCGCCACTTTAGGCATTAAGAAACCGTCTTAAGTGTTTGATTTATAAAACTATGATGAATGTTCCTGACATACTCGGCAAAATTTCTGATTATAAAGCCCTTGAAGTTGCGGCGCTGAAATCTCGGACCTCAATTGATGCGTTGCGAGACATTGGCAACAGTCGTGAGGCTCCTATAGGCTTTACGGCGTCGCTTTTAAAACATGCAGAGCATGGGGCCGCGTTGATAACAGAGGTCAAAAAGGCGAGCCCGTCAAAAGGTGTCATCCGCGAGGACTTTAATCCGGTTGAGATTTCTGAGGCCTATTACCGCGGCGGCGCTGCATGTCTTTCTGTCCTCACGGACGGCCCCGGTTTTCAAGGCAGCAATGAGATATTTAAGCAAGTACGAGATACCTCAGAGCTTCCTCTGCTTCGCAAAGATTTTATGCTGGAGCCAATTCAAATTGCGGAAAGCCGCGCAATGGGCGCAGATGCCGTTTTGGTCATACTGGCAATGATCAATGATCATGCTGCCAGCGCGCTAATGGACGAAGCCCAAGCGCTCGGAATGGACGTTTTAGTGGAAACACATGATGCAACTGAGATGAAACGGGCGGCTGATCTTGGTGCAAAGCTGATTGGCATCAATAATAGGGACCTTCGCACATTCCATACTACTCTCGAGACCTTTCATACACTTGCCCCGCAAGCGCCCACCGACGCTGTTCTTATCGCCGAGTCGGGAATATTCACCCCTGATGACATCCGGGCCCTCGCGGGTTCTGGCGCGCATGGTTATTTGATTGGTGAAAGCCTTATGCGGAAAGAAGATATTGAAACCGAAACCTTGTTCCTCAAAAACGCAATCAATCCCTCTCATTGACCTTCAAGAACCATCTGGTTGCCATGGCTAACGCCATAACAAAAACCCCGATCCCGATGACCTTCGGATCGACAAATACGGCCAGCCCTAAACACCCCATCAGTCCCAAGATTGAAACGAGGCGCGGATAAAGTCGCTCAGGTCTTTTGAGCTGAAGTGATGCCAGATTGGTGATCGCATAATACAATAAGACCGTGAACGCACTGAAGCTCCATACATTTGCAAGACCTCCACACAGAGCGATTAGAGCGATTGCAATGCCCATGAACCACGTCGAAATATTCGGTTCCTGCCGTTTGCCCGATAAGCGTCCTAAAGGCTTAGGGAGGTCCCCTTCTCGCCCCATAGAAAATGCAACGCGAGAGAGACCCAGAATAAGATTGAGAAGAACGCCGGCCATGGCCGTCGCCGCTCCAATTGTGACAATTTCAGCGAGCAAACGATAATTCAGTTTCTGAGCTATGGCTTGTAGCGGCGCAGAAGATCGTGATGTGACTTGGGCAAACTCCGCGACGCCCAAAATTTTGAGACCGGCGAGGAGAATGCCCGCATAAAGTAATGACGATATTATAAGCGTAACAACGATTGCTAAGGGTATGTTTTTTCGTGGTGATTTGACTTCCTCCCCGAGCGTCGCGATGCGCCCATACCCGGTGAAAGCAACGAACAACAAGGCGGAGGCTTCAAAGAGATTTTGAGGTGCAAAGGTGTCCCACTCAAATGGCGCTTTATGCCCATTCGAAACGGCCGAAGCGCTTATCAATACGATTAAGCTCAACAATGTCATACTAACGAGGAGGGTATTTGCGGCCCCTGCTCTACGAATTCCCAGCGTGACCAATGCCGTCATCAAAAGGACCGATAGCGCCGCAAGTACATTCAGCGGCGCATCGGTCCAACCCATAGATTGGGTTATATACCCCATCAAACCAATACTAGCCGCTGCCGCGCTCGCTGATTTGGCTAGAAGAAAACATATACCCGCAGCAAAACCAAAATTTGGAGAGAGGTATCGATACCCGTAGGCATAAGTACCTCCACTCACGGGGTGGTTTGCGGCCAATTGGGCACTTGAAAGCGCATTGCATCCCGCCAAAATAGTTGCGATCAACAGAGCCCATATGGACAAAGCGCCAGCCACGCCGACTGCGAGGCCGAGGCTCACAAAAGCTCCGGTTCCGAGAATGGAACCAAGTCCTAAGAACACGGCACCAGACAACCCAACTGTCCGCGTTAATTTCCCGGCACGCGACATCGCGGTCTCTCTTATTTATTGAATGTCTTGCCTTTGAAACCCAAAGCAACGAGGTAAACTTCAGGGCTGCCCGCGCGAGAGGCCTTCGGCTTTGCGTGCTTCACTGACTTAAAGTTCACTTTCAAGCGGTCAAGAAGTGTCTTCTCCGCCCCACCTTGGAAAACCTTTGTTACAAAATGTCCTCCGGGCCGAAGTGTTTTCATTGCAAAATCTGCAGCAGCTTCGACGAGCGCGACCGTTTTAAGGTGGTCTGTATTTCTATGCCCCGTCGTGTTCGCCGCTAGATCGGACATGACCAGATCGGGCTTTTGGCCATCAAGCATTTCAATAAGGCGTACAGGCGCTTTTGCGTCCATAAAATCCATTTCGATAATGTCAGCGCCCGCAACCGTATCCACTGGTAAAATATCAATCCCGATCAAATGCCGCGCGCCGCGTTCAGCGGCAACTTGCAACCAACCGCCGGGGGCGCAACCCAGATCAACAATAAGCGCATCTTTACCTAGCAATGAAAATTTATCATCAAGTTCCGCTAACTTAAAGGCAGCGCGAGAACGGTATCCTTTGATTTGCGCTTCTCGCACATAAGGGTCGTTGATCTGGCGTTCGATCCACAATTTTGAGGATATTTTCCGGCCGCGCGCCGTTTTGACCTTCAAGGTCATCATCCGAGTTGCGTTCTCTTTATCAGATTTAGGTGTCTTACGCGTCCGTTTGGGAGCGCTTGGCTTGCCACCGGTCATCCGGCGCGGCCTGTCTGACGAGTTATCATCCGCCATTTAAGTCTCCATTCGAAAAATTTAAGTTTTGCGTTTGCTCCATAAGCCCCATCAACATGCCCTCACGCAGACCTCTGTCAGCGACGCGAACGCGCTCTGACGGCCACATCTCGCAAAGAACGTCCGTTATAGCACATCCTGCAACCAGCAGCGCAGCTCTATCTGTGCCAATACAGGGCTCGGTTGCGCGGCCCTCGGGTGACCTGCTCGCCATATCGCGTGCAATCTCCACAGCAGACTGCGTCGGGATCCAAATACCATCGACTTTATCACGTTGATAGTATGGGAGTTTTAAATGTATTCCTGCAAGAGACGTGATTGTGCCAGACGTCCCAATGATATGCCCGCCGCCCGCTTTAAAAACGTTGGTGAACCTTGTCTCGCAGCCGGCATCAGAAAGACACTCGCGGACGCGGTTTTTCATATCCTCGTACCAGGTTTCGCGGTCATCATGCTCTGGAATTTGTTCAGACAGTGTGACAACGCCAACTGGTAGCGACGCCCAAGCGCTAATCGGCGGACGGTGAACTTTGAGAGAGTTCGCGGGGTCTCGAAGTTTGCGAACATCAACCCAGCTCAATTCTGTTGATCCTCCCCCAATATCAACCACGAGAACGACATCTTTCGACATGTCGATCAGGTTCAAGCATCCCATTACAGAAAGTCGGGCTTCAACCCGCGGAGAAATAAGTTCAAGTGAGATGCCCGTCTCAGTTTTAACGGCCGCAAGGAACTCATCGCAATTATCAGCTTGCCGGCAGGCCTGAGTTGCCACGCAGCGCCACCTTTTAACCGCTTTGTTTTTCATCTTTCGAGCGCACACATGAATGGCATCGATTGCCGCCTTCATGCTCTCGTCAGAAAGGCGGCCTGTGGCCGTAAGGCCGGCTCCAAGCCGGACAACCTTGGAATAGGAGTCGACAACTTGAAATCCATTTGACATTGGCCGCGCGATTAGCAAACGACAATTATTCGTCCCTAAATCTAGAGCCGCAAAGTTTTTTGTTTTCTGCCCGTTCGGACGGCGCGTTCGACGCCGTTTATTCGGTTGAGCGGCGATGTCGCGCCCCTCACCCGCTCCGGACATTTTTGAATCCGGCATTTGGTTTCTTTCTTTTAGCGAGGTCACCTCAACGGCGCCGCATCGCATTTCTCATCGAGCATAGACAAAATAGTCTAAATGACAAACCCTAATGTATATCTATATGGTCGGAATATTGCGCCCAATCAGGCTCCGGTTCCAAGGCCTCCATCGCTTCGTGCTGCGATAGAAAAATGTCCCCCGTAAGAATATCGAGAAATTTGGAACGGTGAAGCCTTTCTTGAACATGGCTGTGCAATTCAGAGAAATGTAAATCCACGCCAGCGCTTTTCAAACGCTTGTTGATTTCTTCAAGGCTGGATAAAGCACTCGCGTCGATGTGGTTGACCGCAGGGCACATCAAAATGAGGTCTGTCATTTCAGGACTATTCGATGCGATCCGCGCGACTTTATCTTCCAGATATCTAGCATTTGCGTAATATAAGCTCTCGTCAATACGCAAAGTTTTGACGTAGTCGTTGGTTTCAACGTTAAAACGCTCGGAATCCCGATAATGCTCAGTGCCCGGAAAACGCCCGACAAGGGCCATATGGGGCTTGAGTGTGACCCGAATATGTAGCGCCATAGCGAGAACAACACCGACCAATACGCCCCACTGAACCCCGAAAACGAGGACCGATAAGAACGTCAAGACTGCCGTCACCCCGTCGGCCCGGCTATAGATCCATGTTTTCCACAGGCTATCGAAATTCAAAAGAGAGAAACACGCTGCGATAATCATGGCTGCCAGCGTTGCGAGCGGGAGCGCCGCAAGCACGGGCGTGAACAACACGGCTGTCATCGCCATAAAACCAGCCGTTAAAAGGCTAGCGACGGGTGTTTTCGCTCCAGCCGAAAAATTAACAGCTGAACGGGAAAAACTCCCGCTGACGGGATGCGCCCCTGAAAAACCGGCGACAATATTTGAGGCCCCTAAGCCAATCAATTCGGTGTCCGCATCAATCCGCGTTCGGGACCGCGCCGCAAAGGTTTGGGAAATCGACATTGAGTCAACGAAGGATACCAAAGCGATGACGAAGGCAAAAACCAAAAGAGACTCGTAATTTTCCCAATTCAGCGTTGGAACCGAAAAGAATGGCAGTCCCTCTGGTATTTCCCCAACGACCCGTAAGTTTTTCGCGTTTGCCAGATCAAAACCGGATGAGATGGCTATTGAAACCACGACAGCGATAATTGGCGCGAGCCTCGCCAACAAACGGGCGTGTTTTGCTTTCATGCCCATCTTAAAAAACCCAAAAGCGAGATAGCGTTTGGTCACAACGAGAAACAAGATGGTTCCGAGCCCGATAAGCAGGGCCATTTGGTTGGCATCTTTCATATGAGAAAAGGTTGAACGCGCAAGCGCGAAGGCGGTACTGCCACTCCCCTGAACGCCCAAGACATGCTTTACTTGCGACATGATAATCAAGATCGCGCTTCCCGTGACGTAAGCGGAAACTACAGGCCTTGAGACGAAGTTCATGATGAATCCGGCTCGTAGAAAACCGAATACAAGGAGCAAGCTTCCGGTCATAACTGCGAGCGCAGCGGCGCTGACGACCCGAATTTCCTCCGGCATTGACGCAATGGCAACGGCGGTCAAAAGCGAGATCATCGCCGTTGGACCTACTGCCAAGTGCCGCGAAGACCCAAAAAATGCATAAGCGACTAAAGGAAAAACTGAAGCGTAAAGGCCAATTTGAGGCGGTAAGCCGGCAAGAATGGCGTAGGCTAGCGCTTGGGGAACCAACAAAATGGTAACGATAACGGCCGCGACAAAATCATCGGTGAAAATCTGGGCGCTGTATCCCCGCGCCCAATTCAAATGCGCAAAATAATCTCGCTTTGGTCGGGTATGTGATCGCGGCAACGGCATATTGCTTATTGTCAGCTTTCACCTATCTGTTCAAGATAAGAGGTGAGCAGCGGCCGAAGTTGTTCCAATGAAAAATCGGCTTTTGCGGCAGTGGCCAAAACACTGTCAACGCCAAGGTCTGCAACATGCGCAAAGCACCAAAGGGCTGTACTGCGTGTACCAGAATAACAAAACGCATAAACGAGCGATGTACTGTTCGCATATGAAAGAACCGCCTCATCGATCAAGCCGGGGGAAAGTCCGCCAGACATCGGAACGTGGTGATAATTCAGCCCCAAATCATGCGCCGCAGTCGCGAGTTGTTCACTCGTTGGTTGTCCCTGCTCTTCAAAATCCGGGCGATTGTTGATTATCGAGGTGACACCAAGATTCACCAAACCGGCCATATCCGATGGCCGAATTTGTTCACCGACGATGACGCTTTCTGTGAGCTGCTTCACGCCTTGCCCAAAAGGTCTTTGGCTTTCGAAACAATAGCATCGGTCGTGATTCCAAAATGTTTGAAAAGGTCATCGCCAGGGCCAGACGCGCCAAATGAACTCATGCCGATGAACCCGCCGTTCATTCCAATCAAGCCATCCCAACCCTGTTGGACCCCAGCCTCAATCGCGATTTTCGGCAAATCTTTACCAAGAACAGAACGAACATATTTTTCGCCCTGCTCGATGAAGAGCTCCATACAAGGAATAGACACGACACGCGCGCTGATCCCCATCTTCGAAAGGTCTTTTTGCGCATTCACGGCCAAGTGGACTTCTGAGCCGGTCGCCATCAAAACGATGTCATCCGTGCCCTCACCCGCAGACAAAACATATCCGCCGCGCGCGCATTCATTGCGCTCTGCGGACGTCCTGAGAGCCGGTAAGCCTTGGCGTGTCAGTGCCAGAACAGATGGGCTGTGCTCATTCTGGACCGCGAGTTCCCAGCATTCTGCCGTTTCCATCGCGTCGGCAGGACGCATAACATAGAGATTTGGGATCGCCCTCAAAGAAGCTACGTGCTCAACTGGTTGATGCGTCGGACCGTCTTCGCCCACGCCAATCGAATCGTGCGTCATGACGTAAATAACTCGCTGCTGCATAAGGGCCGAGAGGCGGATAGATGGACGGCAATAGTCAGCAAACACGAGGAATGTCCCAGAATATGGAATAATTCCACCATGTAAAGCCATGCCATTCATCGCAGCAGCCATAGCATGCTCGCGAATACCGTAGTTTACATATCGCCCGCCATAATTATCGAATTGAATCTCTGAAGATGTTGCTGGCGTACGGGTCTTGTTCGAACCTTCCAAGTCAGCTGAGCCGGACACCATATCCGTCAAGTTTTCTGTAAGAACTTTCAACGCGTTACCAGAAGAAGCTCGCGTTGCGAGGGACGGCATATCAACTGCTAACTGATTTTTATATGCCTGAAAAGCGGAGGCCCAGCCCTCATTAAGTTCACCGCGCATCGCACGTTTGAAATCGTCTGCGTTCGGAGAAGCTTTGAGGCGTTCTGCCCATTCCCGCTGTTCGCGTGCACCTTTGCGTCCGGGGCGT
Source organism: Maricaulaceae bacterium (assembly GCA_048268905.1). Taxonomy (GTDB): domain Bacteria; phylum Pseudomonadota; class Alphaproteobacteria; order Caulobacterales; family Maricaulaceae; genus JACOMS01. Next base: position 567,875 of record JBLWUN010000002.1, read on the forward strand.
TTCCACATTGCGTAAACATCGTCTGGAACTTCGAACGGACCATATTCCCAACCAAGCGCTGCTTTGGTCCCCGCGATTTCCTGTTCTCCCAAAGGCGAACCATGAACTTTTGATGTACCAGATTTGGTCGGAGCGCCTTTACCGATTGTCGTCTTACAGGCAATAAGTGTCGGCTTGTCGGATTTCTGAGCCGCGCGCAGTGCGTTGGAAACTTTTCGCGGATCATGGCCATCAACAGAAATGGTTTTCCATCCTGACGCTTGAAAGCGTTTGTGTTGATCCGTGCTGTCGGAAATCGACACAGCACCGTCGATGGTAATGTTATTGTCATCCCATAAGACGATGAGTTTATTGAGCTTTAGATGACCAGCGAGACCAATAGCTTCTTGGCTAATCCCTTCCATGAGACAGCCATCACCGGCGACAACATAAGTGTAGTGGTTGACAAGTTCATCACCGTAACGCGCGTTCATATGGCGTTCTGCGAGAGCAAAGCCAACACCGTTCGCAATGCCTTGTCCCAAGGGGCCCGTTGTTGTCTCTACGCCCGGGACATGTCCATATTCTGGATGCCCGGCTGTAATCGAGCCAATTTGACGAAAGTTCCGTATCTGATCCATAGTCATGGCTTTGTAGCCGGTCAAATGCAAAAGGCTGTAGATCAACATTGAACCATGACCGGCAGATAAAATAAAACGGTCTCGATCCGCCCAGTTAGGATCTTTTGGGTTGAACTTCAAAAACTTGGAAAACAGGACTGTTGCAACGTCCGCCATACCCATAGGCATTCCGGGGTGACCGGAGTTCGCCTTTTGTACAGCGTCCATCGCGAGGGCTGAAATAGCCGCAGACATACGTTTATGTTCTAATTCTGATTTCGAAAGGGTCGCCATGTAGTCCTCATAGTTTTGGAAACCGCGAGATAGCATGATCCGGCAACACCGTCATTTGAAAACACGATTCTATTTGAGGAGTGTGTATTAAAGGCCTGCCGCTTTTGCAATCCAATAGGTGGCCCCAGCGGCAATATATGCTAAAATCATCAAATAAGAGAACGCGAAGAGCGGCCACTTCCAACTATTCGTTTCCTTCCGCATGATAGCCAGCGTTGACATACACTGGGGCGCAAAGACAAACCAAGCCAAGAAAGCCAGCGCCATTGGAAGTGTCCAAGCCCCGCTGAGCACACCGCCAAGGCTTGAATCTATTTGGCTTTCATCAAGCGCATAGATTGTTCCTAACGAACTCACCGCCACTTCGCGTGCAGCCATGGCCGGAATAAGTGAAATCACCATTTCAAGGTTGAAGCCTATCGGCGCGAAAATAGGCTCGAGAACCCGGCCAAACATGCCCGCAAAGGTACCATCAATGCCATTTTCTCGGTTTGGATATCGGCTCAAAAACCAAATGACGACGGTGGCGGGAAGGATAATTTTACCGGCACGAGTGACGAAGATCATCGCGCGTTCCCATAAGCCTAAAACATAATCCTTAAACACCGGTGTTTTGTAGCTGGGGAGCTCAAGCAATAAAGTTGAACTTTGGCCTTTAAGTAAAGAGCGCTTGAAGACCGCCGCGGCGAGCAAAGCAAATAAAACGCCCGTCATAACCAATGCAAACGCCACAAGGCCCTGCAAGTTAAACATGCCGACCTTTTGAGCCGGTATGAAGGCCCCAATTATCAAAAAATAAACCGGCCAACGAGCGGAGCACGTCATTAGCGGCGCGATGAGAATCGTTGTGAGGCGATCTTTTTCATGTTCAATAGTTCTCGCAGCCATGATGCCTGGAATCGCGCAAGCAAAACTCGAGAGAAGCGGAATGAACGCACGGCCATTCAACCCAATTTTTGCCATTAATGTATCGACCAAGAACGCCGCTCTCGCCATATACCCAGACGCCTCTAGGGCGAGAATGAAGGCAAACAGAATAACAATTTGAGGGATGAAGACGAGTACCGCCCCTACCCCTTCAATAACGCCATCTACCAACAAGGATTGCACCCAATTATCAGGCAAAAATGTTTCTGCGACGCCTTTCACGAAGGCGAAGCCGCCCTCAATGGCCTCGATGGCGGGCGCAGACCACGAATATACGGCTTGAAACATGACAAAGAGTATCGTCAGCAAAATCGCGACGCCAATGACGGGATGTAAAACAAACTTGTCAATTTTATCAGTGAAGGTTCGCGTTTGCAAAGTCCGCGTAACGGTTTCCCGAGAAATACGGCGTGCTCGCGACTGCAATTCTTTAAGATCAACAGGTTCGGCCGAAGGGAGCTTTGAACGTCCTGCACGCAATCTTTGAGTCCACTCGTCTAAATATTCGACAAGTTGAGCCCGTCCTGAACTCCGAACCGCAACACATGATAAAACAGGCATCCCGAGAGCATCTTCAAGGCCTTCAACATTGATATCGATGCCATCGCGCGCCGCCATGTCCATCATGTTTAAAACCAGAATCATAGGTAAGCCATAATTTTTGGCCTGCAAGACATTGTGAAGGTGGGTCGTGATATGAGACGCGTCCATCATCACAATAAGCGCGTCTGGCCGTTCTTCGCCTTCAATATTACCCCGTATCGCATTAATAGCGACCCGCTCGTCCATGCTATGACCGCAATCGCCGTACACTCCTGGAAGATCGAGCAGCATTGATTGCTCACCGGAGGGATGGGTAAATAGGCCTTTACGGTATTCGACTGTAACCCCCGGATAATTGGCGACCTTTGCCCGGCCGCCCGTTAAAGCGTTGAATAGGGATGTTTTCCCGCAATTGGGTGCCCCAAGCAATGCAAAGCGCATGGGCTGAACAGTCTCGCCAAGATCAAGCATCGCCGACTTCCGAAATCGTCACAGCACCGGCTTCATTGCGGCGCATCGCAATAAGGGCACCATTGAGACGCACAGACATTGGATTTTTACCAAAGAGCCCAAAATGTAGCGCTTCTACCCTGTCCCCCTCCGCAAAACCGATTTCTCGCAGTCGTGTTTCCAACTCAGGATCGTCGCTACGGAAACCTGTAACAATACCACTCTGATGAATTTTGAGATCACTTAATGTCATGCGTTCTGTTACTGCGAACTGTTCGCAATTGCAAAGAATTTCTTATGAATTTGAGCGCGACAAAAACGTCACAAAATTCTTCAATTTCACATAGACACAGTAATTGGCTTGCCCTATAACGCGGCGCTGTTGAGGCATGCCCTCGCAAGATGGCCGAATAGCTCAGTTGGTAGAGCAACGGATTGAAAATCCGTGTGTCCCTGGTTCAAATCCAGGTTCGGCCACCATTTTCCCCTTAAAAATCAATATTAGCGGCAATCTCACTTTTGTGATTTCGTAAATGCTGGAAAGTGCGGCATACTTATATGTTCACGAAGGAAGCTAAGAAAATGGCGCGATTAGTCGTTATATTACTTATTACTGTACTTGGATCTTTGCCGTTTTCTGAGTCGCTGGCAGGACCAGCAACAAAAGCGCAAGCGGCGGCGACATCTGCCGGACACGGCAAGTTCGTTAAAAATCGTTACAAACTGGATGGGAGCTGGGAGATCAGGAACATTGGCGGACAAACGGAAATCCGGTTCTCTGATGATTTCAAGACAAAAAACGGCCCCGACGTTAAGCTGTTTCTATCCCCTCGTCCCATTTCCGAAGTCACAGCGGAGACTCTCCGTGAAAATTCATTCAACATTGGTGTTTTGAAGTCAAATTCGGGGGCCCAGACTTATACGGTTCCCAACGACTTAAATCTTGCAGATTATAGAAGCGTTGTTATTCATTGTGAGGCCTATGCCGTGACGTGGGGCGGCTTTGACATTCCAAGATAGGTGGTCGAAATAGAGAAATGGTTGACGTTAGCGCGCTAATTTCCCATCGATTCCGTGGGTTTTCGAAATATGAGAACACAATAGACGGCGTGAACAACGCACTCGACTTTGGCGTTCTAAATCTCGAATTTGATATAAGGGTCAGCCGCTGCGGCACCCCAATGATTTATCACGACGAATTTGCACTCGGCGGCAGCGGGCAACGACAACTTATATCTAACACAATGGCGTCCGAATTCGCGTCACTGGGTGGCACTTTTTCAAGAATCCCGACAGCACAATGCTTGTTCAAGGCCATCTCGGACCACCGAAACAAAGCCGCAAGGCTACTGATCGACATTAAAGACGCGGGGTTCGAGGAGGCTATTCATGCACTTGTTTGCGAGTACAGATTGCAAAACCGTGTTGTCTACGTCTCGTGGGTTCCAAATTCATTGTACGCTCTGCACGAAATAACGCCAGTAACACCACTCTGCCTGAGCCACTGGTGCGAAGATCCAAACACCCTCATCCGCTTTTCACACAAGGTTCATGTGGCGATGGATGGAATTGTCCCCAAGCTTGACCACCGATACATTCACGGCGAACGTTCCGGCTGGTATGTAAGGGGCGGCCTACGCGGAGACCTACGGGAAATTATAAAAAACAGCGGTGGTTCGGTATGCGTCCCGATGGATATGGTGTCTAGAGCGCTTGTGGACGATTACCACGCCGACGGAATCAAGGTCAGTACATTTTCATTTATCGATTGGCCATCAATAAAAGAACACAAAAGCCGGTTTAACGTCGACCTTTATTTCATTGATAACAAAGCCGTTTTCGAAGACATCAAACCTTAAAGCTCGGGCTCGTCCTCGGCTGGAATGACGGCATCACCGTCAATTCCTTGAATTTGGTAGCCACCCTTAAGCCAACGCCCTAGGTCTATATCAGCGCATCGCTTAGAGCAAAACGGGGCGTAGTTTGGCTGGACGGGCTTCCCGCATATGCTGCAAGTTTGGCTCATACCTATCGATCCGCTAATACAAACAAGCGATCCGCGCATTCGAGCGTATATCGCGCTCCTAATCGGTCAGAAAGCGGTTTTTTCCACTCAATAATACCGCTTTGCAACCAATCATAAACTTTGGTGGGCACTTGCAAAGTAAGCTTCGCCCCAGGGTGAGCGCGGCCCTCTTGCTCAAGGCGGCGTAAAGCTTCAAGCGCCTGGGTCTCGACACTCTCCTGCCCAGAGCGGTCAAGCAGTATTTCATCCAATGATGGCCCAATGCGCGATCGGGTCATTTCAACAACGCCGAATCTTGAAAGTCCGGAAAATTTTAAAATATTAGGGTCTTCTTTGAATGAATTTTCAAGCTCGGATATAATGTCTTCACGCTGCTTGCGCTGCCGTAGATTTGGAAAATCAATCACAATGAGCCCCCCAATCCCTCGGAGCCTTAACTGATGAGCGATCAATGGGCACGCCGCTTTCGCAACGGAAAACGGGCTTACGGCGTTTCCGCTATCGATATCGATGGCTGTTAGCGCTCTTGTCCGCTCAATTGAAATTGATCCGCCGCCCGGCACCAAAATATCAGTCTGTACGGCGTCAAGCAATGTGCCGACTTTAGCATCTTCAAACTTAATGGCTGGGAAACGCTCTGCAATGAATGTGCGCAGGTCTTTACCCGACGTACGGCCCGGCACCGTTTCTTCAGAGGCCGAAATAAATTTAACGACAGGTCCCTTATCACCCTCGGCCTCACGTATAATTTCCACTTCAATGCGCGAGCCTTCGGTCAATCGCGGCGCATTCGGCGCTGTTGTAAACTTCAGAAATCCATCTATTTTCCCGCCCAAATCGATAAAGGCGGCGGCGAGTGACTTTTCTATTCGGGTAACGCGCCCCGCAAATCTATCGCCTATGCGCGGCCGTGCTTCGTCTGTCCAGCGGCGGGTATATAGTTCGGCAAGCACCTTGCCCTCCCAGACCGCGGCACGTGTTTCGCCAATAGCGTCATCTATCACACAACGGCGCTTCACCGCGTCACTCCCGCGCTGAGGAGTAAATTCCGAGTTTCAAACATAGGCAGACCGACGACATTTGAATAAGATCCAGCCAAGTGGCTCATAAAGGCCTCCGCAAGGCCTTGAATACCATATCCACCGGCCTTGCCGTCCCATTCCCGCGATTCAATATATTGTTCAATTTCAACATCTGACAGACGCTTCATTCTCAAGCGCGTCTCAACAACGCGGTGCCGCATCTCTCCGTTGACATCTATCAGAGCGACGCCCGTGAACACGCGATGCCCCCTGCCCGATAATAGGCCCAGACAATACCTCGCTTGCTCTGCTGTTTCAGCTTTGGGTAATATCCTGCGGCCAACCCCAACCACAGTGTCTGCCGCAAGAACCACATGACCCAAGTTTCTTTTGCCCACGACAATGGCCTTTTCCTGAGCGAGCCTTAACGCATGGCCGCGAGGAAGCTCACCTGCCATAGGATCTTCATTTATGTCAGCAGGAACAACTGCATCAGGCGTAAAGCCCATTTGAGCTAATAAACTCAACCGCCGCGGCGATGCACTTGCAAGGATAAACCGAGAAACCATGTCGCCGCTCATGTGGGAGCGTAACTATTTAAAGCGATATGTGATACGCCCTTTTGTAAGGTCGTAAGGTGTCATTTCGACAGTGACTTTATCACCAGCGAGGACGCGAATACGGTTTTTACGCATACGGCCCGCGGTGTGTGCGATAATCTCATGATCGTTCGCCAATAGGCGGACCCGAAATGTCGCGTTCGGGAGAAGTTCCATCACTTCGCCCTCAAATTCCAGCAAATCTTCTTTAGCCAAGGTTAAATCTCATATGTTCGTTCCTTTAATGCGCACAATTTGCGCCTGAGGGGCCTATATATGGCTTTTTAACAAAAAAACACCCCTTTATGATGTTTTAGGCGGGAATCGACGCATTAATCGCCCCTCTATATAATCCCGGACGGAACGGTAATTATTCATCATGGAGCGTACATCAAGACTCCCTGCCGTTGGGTCTGGCGTTGGCCAAACCTCGACCACGGTATCAGTATCGTGAAAGAAGGCACGCGCCGCCTCTCCGGCTTCTTCTGTGAACGTGATAACAACGTCAAAGGAGCTATCATCAAGGCCATCCAAAGTTCGAGACTTATGACCCGACATATCAATATTCTTTTCCGCCATAATTGCGACCATCAAGTCATCAAGTTCTCCCGCTGCCAGTCCGCAAGATTGAACGTAAGTCTTTTCACCATAATACTTTTTCATCAAGCCCTCTGCCATGGGCGAACGAATAGAGTTCAAGTAGCATACAAATAGAATAGCGTCGGGCGCTTCAGATGATTGTTTCATTATGGACGCCTGTGAAGAGAGCAGATAAGCGTAAAAAGTCGGCGCGACGTATTAAATTCTATATCGATCGAATTTCGCAAACTATCCGTTAAAAGCCGTGACCCTTCATTGTGAAGGCCTCGGCGACCCATATCGATCGCTTCGATTTGCGCCGATGTCGCCGTGCGAATAGCGTTATGATAACTTTCACAGATCAAAAAATAATCTTTAATAATTCGCCGAAACGGAGTGAGGGACAAGGTAAATCGCCCTCTGTCGCTCCCATTACTGCGAGAAACATCAAAAACGAGTCGGCTGCTATCTTCCAAAAGTAGGTTCACAATATATGGACCTGAGCGGCTCTCGAGTGGCCGAAAGCTGTTTTCCTCTAAAAGGTCAAACACTGCGACACGGCGTTCATGCTGCATGTCAGGACTTGTGGCCGGTAAACTGTCCTGATCAATATTGAGTTCAACAATATAGTGGTCATTTCCCAAGACATCATCCGTCATTATGTCTGATCCGGATGCAAAGGAAGTTTGTCCGTTTCCCGGTCATCGGAGACATCAGCCAATGTCACATCCAAACACTCGACCTTCGCAACGATTTCGCCGCCTCCCGCGAAAACCAACCTTAACGCTCCGCCAAGATTTTCACTTTCCGTTTCAGCTGTAAAATTGAGGGAAAGCAAAACAACCAAAGCGTCCGGATTTGACTGGTCAACGCCCTTCGCTCGCAATGACGTAATTCCGTCGATACGCAAACCCGACAATACGCGGAGATTTCGCGTTTTGTCCTCATGCCGAAAGCGGGTGAGCCGCATCGTTAGCGCACGCTGTTTTGCATTATAGGTTATGTCCTTGACGCGCATGATGGCATCTTGAAGAACTGACGACAGAATGACGATGTCCTCGTCACTCTCAACGCGTAATTTTAACTTATCCATCATCTGGTACCCGTGATATTTTTGCTCCGCATTGTCCCAGCTTAATCTCAATGTGTTCAAAGCCTCGGTCAAGATGGTAAACGCGGCCAATTGTCGTTTTCCCTTTCGCCGCCAGTCCGGCCGCAATTAGTGACGCTGACGCCCGCAAATCCGTTGCCATAACCTGAGCTCCGTGAAGTTCGGGAACCCCGCGGACGATGGCCTCTCTGCCGCTGACCGTAATATTCGCGCCCATGCGGGACAACTCCGGACAATGCATAAATCGATTTTCGAAAATATTTTCACGAATGATGGAGACGCCGTCCGCAATGGTCATCATCGCCATGAACTGCGCCTGCAAGTCGGTCGGAAACCCGGGATAAGCCTGCGTGTCCACATCAACAGATTTAAGCCGAGAACCATTCCTGGAGATTGTCACAGAATTTTCATCCAGAGTAACGTTTGCGCCGGCTTGCGCTATCAATGGCCACAAGGCCCCCAAATGTTCGTGGCGTAAATTCGTCAAACGAACCTTCCCCCCCGCAGTGGCCGCCGCTAAAGCATAGGTCCCAGCCTCGATACGATCTGGAACAACCGCATAAGACACGCCATTCAGGCTTTCCACACCTTCGATGCGAATCTGCGAATGGCCAGCGCCCGTAATCTTGGCCCCCATCGCGTTCAAACAATCGGCGAGGTCTACGATCTCAGGCTCTCGGGCAGAATTATTCAAAACCGTCTCCCCTGACGCCAACACGGCTGACAGCAAAGCATGCTCAGTGGCCCCGACACTAACGAACGGGAATGTAATCTCCGCGCCGCGAAGGCCGTCTTTGGCAGAAGCTATGACATAGCCCTCTTCCAGAGTGATCGTCGCGCCTAAGGCCTCAAGCGCCTTCAAGTGAAGGTCGACGGGACGGGCACCTATCGCGCAACCCCCAGGCAAAGACACTTTAGCGGCACCAGTACGGGCAATGGTTGGGCCTAGTACATTGAACGTGGCGCGCATTTTACGGACTAACTCGTAAGGCGCCGTGGTATTGGTGAGCGTTTTCGCGTGTAGGGTCATTCGCGCGCCAGGGCCTTCCTCAACAGAAACCCCCATATGCGCGAGCAAATGCCCCATAAAACGCGTATCTCTTAGACGCGGCATATTGGTGAGTTCAATCGGTTGATCCGTCAATAAGCAGACCGCCATCAACTTAATCGCAGAGTTTTTTGCACCGCTGATGGCGATCTCACCGTTTAGCGGGTAACCGCCCTCAATAACAATTTTATCCATGATGTATTTCCTGACTGATTCTAAGCTACCAGTACACTTTTGCTATAAAAGACGCTTATTTGAGGCTTGATTAAGACGATTCAGGGGCGGAAGTCACGGATGTATTTTCCCTACTTTTTCGCCCAGCAGCCTTGCGCCGCCTTAAATTATCGCGAAGATTCTGCGCTAAACGAGCCTCTCGCTGAGCTTTAATACGGTCCTTTTCGGACATGTCATTTTCACGGTCTGTCATTCTTCATCATATGGCGCGAATTGAGGGCTTTTCAAGTGGTAAGAGTTTGTCTATACCGCGCCACATCAAAGGTTAGCCGCGGTAGCTCAGTGGTAGAGCGCATCATTGGTAATGATGAGGTCGGGAGTTCAATTCTCCCTCGCGGCACCAGCCACTCCCCCGCCCATTTGGTATCGAGACTGCCAAAAATCTCTGATATTGCCGATTGCGACCATTCCTCTTTCCTGAACACTAATAGGGTGCGAACAGTCTTTTTGATCGTTGTCAGGGGTATAGTTGAAATGCACTCGCCGTCATTCCACGCAAAAGATGCGTGGTTTGGAATAAAATTAAACCAGCCATTGTTTCGTAAAAAATCCACTAACGCACCGCCAGTGTAGCAAACTCTTTTATAGCAAGTTTCTGGCTTCTGGTCCACAGCGCGCGATCATGTCAATCACAGACATATAAGGCGTAAACTTTGCGCTTCCCTGCGGGTATTTGTTGTGTTGGTAGTCTTGAAAAACAACATCGATACCCTCGGCAATAAAAGTAGGGATATCTAAAAAGGCTGCGGCGGCCTTGCCATCATATAACCGTGTCGCTCCAACGGCTTTACATAGTTGCAACACACGGTCTGATTTATCGGTGTATGAAAACTCAAACTCAGAGGCTTTGGCAGTTGGGGTTGTAATCCCTAAAGTTCGGGCCAACGCCTGCGCGAGGGAAATATTCAAGTCCACCAATAACGGTGGCGCAGATCTCAGAATAGGAAAAACATCCTCTGCAACATATTGAAAATAAGGTGCCTTGCGATACGCATTTTCGATGGTGAGACAGTGTTTTTTCCACCAAGGCTGAGTATTATTGATTTCAATTTCGTTTATCAAAGTACCCAGAGGGCGGCGATGTGTTGGAACACTTAGGTAATGCGGGGTGTGATCAAGCAAAATTTGATTACGGCTTCGCCAATCCTTGCGGGTGTATGGAACATTGTCGAAATGAATAAAGATGTCGACTTTCGCCATCTGTTCAAAGTAACCGCACCACGGTAAATAGCTGGGCTGTAATATGCCAACAGTTGTCACGAATCTGACAACACGTACGGTTTGCGATCACTCGTCAAAGCGAGCGAGTCCTTAAATAGTTCATCGACCCAAGCCTGCTGCTCTGTGAACATGTCCGCATTGTGAGCGAGCTCTTCCTTGGAATATAGTTCTTGCCGTGTTTTCACTTTTTGGGCGCCAGCTTCATCGAAGCGTCCACGAAGTTTCTGTACCATAGCAGGTGTCCCGATCCTGCCAGCACCAGCGACCACCCAATTCCGGCTGAGCAAATACGAAACAAGCCTAATGTTACGTCGTCCGCTGGCATTGATCCTGACTTCTGGTAAGGTCTTCTCCGAGAAAAACGGCTGCAATCCGGTAAATTCTTCGATATATTTCAGAGCTTTTTCACGGTCTGATTTAATCATCCGGTAGGATAAAATCAGCAAACGATCCCCAAAAGCCTCCATCATGGCTGAAATGCGTTTGGGTACAAAATTGTCGTCAAACTTCAATTCCACTTGTCCTTCGCCATGTTTATACAGGTGACCATAGCTGAAGGTTTTAAAATCCGGTGTTGTGTAATCAAAAGTTTTGAACTGAGAGTAAAAACTCAAGCACCATTCGAGTGGGTCACGTACAATCAAAACTATCCTCGCGTTTGGACAATGCTGGTTTATGCGGGCATCGGCCGAAGGGTCGATAAAGCTGGCTGGAGAGATGTCGAAACTTGTTTGCTCTGGCGCTGCACCCGCAAACAAGGACCAATACCATTCTGCGCCGCGTGACTGGTTTGTAACAAAGAAATTGCTCTCCTTCAAATAAGGCAAGAAAATATCTGGATGCTTTTGTGCCACATGATAGAGATAAGTCGTGGCGCTACGCGGCATTCCGGCAATGATAACGTGGTTTTTGCTCATATCTTTTATTTCGATGTTAAGGGGTATGAATTGCTAAGTAGCGACGCCAAATAGACATTCCAAATTTGCCATCCGAAGTTAGATTCACCTGTGAGTGTTGTCTTCACCATATCGCTTAGCACGGCGGAATTAATGTGTGGTCCAAGGCTTTCAATCCAGTCAGCGCCAATATGGTATAGAATTTCCTCTAAGGTAAAATCTTGAAGATAAGTGCCAATATCAAATGAAAGACCTCTCTTAGGTTGCTCTAGAAAAACCGCCGGATATAGCGCGGCATAATATTGGCGCAGGCCCACTTTCTGCGACATGCCGGAAATCTTTAGTGTCTCGGGCAAATGAAAGGCTATTTGCGCAATATTGGCATCCGCAAACGGCGCGACAGTCTCTAAACCCAACGCATCCCCTATCTGTGTTTCAATAAACTTCCAATCGGCACCAAGCGTTGCAATGTCATAGCAAAGCCGCCTATCCAAACTGTCATTCCCGCTGAAGAATTTTGCATAGGCTGCGTCGCTTTCTCCCGCCCATTTCGGAAACAAAGCCTTCACCATGGCAGGAGCTGTTGCACGTATCCGGTCTTGATGCTGCGCTTTCTTGAAATCCGGCAAATGCCAGCGATAGCCCGCAAAAACTTCATCGGCACCGCGGCCAGAAACGACCGTCGTTGCGCCGGTATTTGCGATATGTTTATCCATTATAAATCGAAGCAAGGTGCTTGGGTGACCTGCCGGCATTCCAAGAGCGGCTATCATAGGCGGTGCGACGGACCATATGTCTACGCGGCTCAGATCAAGCACGATCAAATCAATCCCTCGCTGCTTGCAAAAGTCTTCGACAATACTAGCCTCAATGTCCGACGATGCACCACGAGCGCGGAAGGTTATAGCGCGTATATTATCCGCTCCGTGTATCTCACAAGCCAAGAGCACCAACAGAGATGAATCCATTCCTGCACTAAGGTGAAACACCGTATCAGCCGGGCGCAACAACGCTATCGCGGCCCGCAATGCCTTATCAATAGCCGCCATATCTTGGTGCTCTAATGCTGCATTCGAGGAGACTTCCGGAAAATTTGCAACGGGAAAATCGCTAGAGCTGTCATTTGAGACATGCATTCCGGGCCGCAGGTTTATAATGTCAGGTCGGCAGGTCCGAAGAGTCAACGGTGTCTGATATTGGACTATGTCAGCAAGCCATTGCATATCAAGGCCCCGCGCTCGGCTTAACTCTGCCGCGTCAACGTTAACCCAATCTCTTTCACCAGACACACCTCGCAAAAACTTAGGTTCTGTTTCAAATAGACCCCTTTTTGCTATAGTTGCGCGCAAGGCCACTATGGGTCCTTTCCTTCGCGAACCTCACGAATAACGACGCTTGGCCGCCCGCCCGTATGTTCAAATATGCTGCCAACATATTCTCCCACCAAAGCGATGGCGCTTAATTGTAGACCCAGTGAAAACAAAATCCCTACAACCACAGAGAGCCAGCCGGGCGCAAATCGGCCAACGACAAAATAATAAACAATCAGCATTAAGCCAAACAATAATGAGAGCAGAGAGATTACGAAACCAAGCCCCAAGATTAATCTAAGAGGCCGGTTTGTGAAGGAAAGCAGAGACCCAATTGTCGACGTTATAAGTTTGGTCCAATTATACTTCGTTGTCCCATACAGACGCTCGCGATGCGGGACCTCAATGGTCGTATAAGGGAACCCCGTCCAAGCAAAAAGCCCAGCCAAAAACGGATTATACTCATTCACAGTTGCTAAAGTATCGCGCACAACAGGTGTAAAAACGCGCATAACAGCCTGATCGGGTTCGCAATAATGATGGGTCATGAGATTTACGATGCCCCAGTAGATTTTTGCGGTGAGCCTGCGTTTAAATGGTTCGACCCGCTGAACGCGAATCGCATAAACGATTTCACTACCATTTGGGCGCGCGTCTATCAGCTGTAAAACACTTTGCGGGCTGTCTTGATTGTCCGCATCCATCAAAAAAAACAAATCTCCTTGCGCTCGTTTTATACCCGCTAACAGCGCCTTGTGATGTCCAAAGTTTCGTGAGAACCTGACGATTGTAATGGTTGGGAATTCCTGTTGCAGCGTGAGCGCCGTGTCATAAGAACCATCCGAGCTACCATCGTCAACTAGGATTAAGCGTAGTTTTTCAGGACGTCCTTCGAAAACGCTGAACAGCTCGGTTACGAGTGGCGTTAAATTTTCTGACTCATTGTAAAAAGCCAGTATCCCGCAAACCGTTATTTGCTGTTGTCGTATATTTTCGCCAGCCATAGTGTCCGCGCTATCCTGCGCACATCGAATAAATGTCCCGCGTCACCAAGTCAATCACATGGTCTTGTTGACGCTCTGTCAATCCCGGATAAAGTGGCAAGGACAAGGTTTCCTCACCCCACTGGGCTGCAACAGGAACCATCGAGTCCGCTTGCGGGTAAAGCTTTTTATAGTAGGCCATTGATGTCACTGACCTGTAATTTACTGTGCAGCCAATCCCAGCGTCATTCAAGGCCTTCATAGCGGCATCACGGTGTCCATTTGGGATACCGACGGCAAAAAGATGCTCGGCGCTCACACAGTTAGCAATCGGCTGCACTAGGCGTAGCGGACCATTGGCAAAGGCGGCGCGGTAGCGGCCTGCTAGACGCGCCCGCTCCGGCAACAAAGCGTCGACGCCGCTGATTTGAGACGGCAAAAGCGCCGCAAGTAGGTCAGGAAGGTTAGCCTTCATGCCTAAGACCTCCATATCCCAATGCTGGTAATGGCCTTTGCGGAAACGATCAATAGCCCCTTTGGAGAGGCCATGGGTTGAGGTTTGCCGAACATCACGGTGCAGCGCATCATGCCGCGTTATAATCGCGCCGCCTTCACCGCAGGTTACATTCTTGGTTGCGTAAAATGAAAACAAGGCCGCATCAGAGTGTGTACCCGGTCGGTAGCCGTCCAGCGTACCTTCAAAGCAATGGGCGGCATCTTCGAGTAACCATACCTTATGCGCTTGAGCCTTGCAAAGGTCTGACAAGGCGCGCACGTCGGCCATTTGGCCATAAAGGTGCACAGGTATGATTGCGCGCGTATGCGGTGTTATCGCCTCAGCAACTCCGTGCACGGTCATCATAAGTGTTGAAGGATCGACGTCGACAAATACGGGCGTCGCACCTACAAGCCTCGCTGCATTTGCAGTGGCGACAAATGTGGTGGCAGGCACAATCACTTCATCACCGCACCCTATCCCAAGGGCAAGCAAAGTTGCCACCATGCCATTGGTCCAGCTGTTTGTCAGAACTGCATGAGGTACATCAAAATAACTAGCAAGTTGCTCTTCGACCTGGCGGCAGACAGTGGCGCTTGTCAAGAACGGTGTGCGAAGAACAGCTGCAACATTTTCAGCATCAGCTTCGGTCAACCCATGGAGATAAAACGGAACTTTCACAGGGTTCGGACTCACAGGAAGCGGTCGAATTCAAGCGTATCGACAATTCTTGGCAACTCATCCCGTATTTTCCGTGTCGGCTGCCATCCCATTGCTCGCATTTTGGTGCTATCGATTCCATAGCGGACATCTTGTCCCGCGCGGTCTTCAATCATAACGAATGCCTCTGACTCGGGCATGTTCAGGTGCTTGGCGATCAGTCTCAAGACTTCAATATTTTTCAATTCATCAACGCCGCTCGCGTTATAAATTTCATTATTTCTGCCCTCCTCTATAACCTTAAATAGGGCGGCAACAGTATCTTCGACGTGTAACCAAGACCGCATATAAGACCCATCCCCATGCATCAACGCAGGCAAGCCACGCTTCATGCGTCGCGCGCTTTTTGGGATCAATTTTTCTGGAAATTGGTGGTGTCCGTAATTATTTGATGGACGAAGAATACGCCAATTGAGACTGTGTGTACGGCCAAAACTTTGAATAAAAAGATCCGCAGCGGCTTTTGTTGCTGAGTAAGGGTTGGACGGATTGAGAGGAGCTGTTTCAGTATGTAAGCCGTTAATATTATCACCATAGACTTCATCAGTGCTTATCTGAATGAAAACTGGACGTTCGTTCACCTGTTTCAGGCGCGTCAAGCTGAGCAAATTCTGGACACCCATAAAATTTGTTTCGCAGGTCTTAAGGTCGCTGGTTATAGCGTTATCGACATGGCTTTCCGCTGCAAAATTTACAATGAAATCAGATTCGGGCAGGTAATTCAGCTTGCGAATGTCACTTTCTATTAAACGATAGTTCTTAAATGCTTCCAGTTCGGCTTTCATAGTACGATCAGCCGCGTACCCGACAACATCAACATTAACAACAAAGCACCCACGCTCCAGCGCTCTTTTAACAAAGTGCTTTCCGATGAATCCAAGACCGCCTGTCACAAGCAATATAGGAGATGTATTCACAACGATTATCCAAACTTAAGCTTAAAACATACTAGGCCACGTAACGGAATCACTTTCAAGCTATTAGTTCAAGCTTTGAAAAATTATAACGTCTGCTTTTCTTCAGTGAATAGAGGCTGAGGTTTTTGCAATTTTATGATCATGTAGGGATGAAAGTTTTTAAAATACTGGCTGGTAAATAGTTGCAAAATTCCGGTGTAAGATAAGATTTTCACAACCCTTCCGATGTGCTTTTGACGTTCGGCAAAACTCTTATCAGACTTAAGACGGTCGATGAGTTCGAATGAAATTGACGTATCAATTTCCAAACTAAGGTCAGTTTTTGCGATGGCGTTCTGAATGTCTTTCGCCTTCACAAAATTAAGTGTTTCCCACAATCCCACCGAATTTTGCTTTCTATCGATCGCCTCAATTCTGCGATGAAACACACGTTGAGTTATAGTTTTATTCCATAAAATAGGCAGCCTGTAATGCGACTCATATGGAAAACCATAATTAGGACATAAAAACATTGCTGAGCCTCCTGGCGTAAGTTTACAGCTCACAAATTTAAGGAAGTCCATCCAATCTGTGAGGTGCTCGAATACATTGACCGCATAAATGAAATCAAAGTCCGATGTTCCAATATAGTCTTCATAACCGACCGGAGCTATCGCAACGTTTTCAAAATCTTCGGCTTTGTACTCCTCCATATCAAGCGATTGAAAACCGTCGATAAAAGGCTCAAGCCCGGTGAAGCTTTTCGCGGGGTATTTTCTTGCAAGTTCATGTAATAGAATGCCAAGCCCAGACCCCACTTCTAACACGCGGTTCCCAGGTAACCCGTCCAGTACCGGGTCAATATATGTCATGCCAAACTTGGCTTCTTGTCGCCATGTTTCAATAGGATCATAAGCGCTATCATTTTCCATATTACTCATGGCCTAAGAATGATAGTTTCACGAGCTTCAAAACTATGTGATCACAAATGGGTTCAAAAACACTCTGACCTTATCGGTCAATATAGTGGTTTAAACACCATGCCGAGCGACAAATGGTTCGTCAAGAGTTAGGCCGCTTCCCTGAAAAATGAATTTGAGCAAATATTAAGAAGCTAAGAGCAGCAAAGCTCAGCAGAACCGTGATGATAGCGCAAACCCGTAGTAAAACCGCAACTGAAAACGCAATGCCGCTGTCCATACCAAACACGATCAACATACCCGCTATTCCAGCTTCTCTCAAACCAATCGCCGAGATCGTGATCGGAATCATAGAGAGTAGACCTCCAGCAATAATTGAGGTCGCTACGACGAGCGGACTTACGACTATACCCATAATTTTTAGCAGAACTAAAAGCGCAAGAATTCTAAAAATAGCAATTAGAATACTGAGCCCAAAGGTCTTCCATATTTGGGCGAACGCAAATGTTTCAAGAGTAGCCATCCAAACCTGAGCTTTTTTTAGCGGAATACATTGAGTTAACCGCGTGCCATAAAAGCTAAGACCAAGCGAGAAACCCGATATACATACGCTTCCAACAAGGCCCGCCCAGAGTAAGGCACTACTCATTTCAACCGTCAAAACACCATTCACCACTATCAACCACCCACAGACTAAGCTTCCCAAAAAGCAAAGCGCGGCAACGCCAAGGAGTTGATTCACAATTATAGCTCCAGCTGCTCGTGAAATCGGTACTCCAAAAGACGCTAATTCTGTCCCTCTAAAGATTTCTCCACCCAAAATGCCCGTCGGTAATTGTGCCACAAGGGCGGATTTAAATGCGAGGTTCAAGTTTTTGAGTCTGTGTTGAGGCCCCAAACTTAGGAGTTGGGCAATGCGGGACGCGTCCAGCGCCCCCAAACAAAATTGAATAGTAAAAACCGCCAAAAAACAGATGGGATTTATACCTAGCATGAGATGAAAGCTCTCTGCCCATGGAACAAACCAAATCAATGATAGAATTGCTAAGATCGTAATACTTAGCCGTATATGATGCCAATGAGATTTACGGAGTAGCATTATTGGCGCAACTTTTTCATTTTGAAAGGGGCAAGTTAGCTTTGACTATTCGCCGTCATTTGCGCAGGGCAAAACCGTCATACAGTGTCCAGTCACTCGAGGCTTCCAGCGCCCCAAGGATAGTCTCATTAACACGCCCTGGCTGCCACAATACGAGTTTAGTATCCTGAGAATCGATGGCAGAGAGGATCGCTCGCACGGAGCGTTCTTCTGGATCCGTGCCCTTAATCGTAAGGAAAGCTCGGAATTTGTCGTTTTCCAATGCATTCTCTATGCACATGGGCTGAACATGGAATTGAACAATTGCCTTTCCATTCACCCGTTCACACAAGGCGGATGCAACGGCAATCTGATCGTTGATATGCCATGTACCAGATTTTAAATGGGTTGAGATTAGAGTTGGAGTATCAACACCGGCAAAGTCGGTCGCAACCCTATCAATGGGCCCTGCGTGAATTTGCACGCCGAAATTTCTACCATTCGGTGCCAGTACATGCATGGATTGAACAATCGCCAATGCGAACGTGCAGACATAGAGGCCTCGACGAACCGAAAGGGTTTCAATAGACGAAAGTAGGATCATTAAAACGCCTGATAGCCCCAGAGAATATGCATAGAGATAAGGAGCGGGATCGATAAAAATCAGGATAAATTGTGCAATGATAAGAGCAATACCTATGCTTGCTATCGCGCGCATCTTTTTCTCCCTCGACTTCAAAAGCACGCCTAGCCCGAGCAAAGCAAAGGCCCCCTGGAAAACCAGAACCGTCAACCTGTCCTGCTGTAAGAATTTGAGCGTTAGCGAGTGGTGGCGCGCCGTCAATTGTGCCTCATGCGAATTTTGACCGTTAATGACGTCCAGAGGGTTGAATTGGAAAATCAGGATCAGAAGAAGGATGGTGCCTAATGAGACGCCAATGGGTATCAGAGCGCTCCATGATAGCTGCTGCAGGCGGCTACGTAAAATAAATAGGTAAATAGGAGACATGAGCAAAATCATCATCGCGGCGCGCAATGAGAACCACGCCGCAAGAATAAACAGGACGGCAGCAACAGCGAAAGGGCGCCAATTCGCACTCGGATTCATCGCAAAATATAGAGTCAAATTAGCGGCACAAAAGAGAGGAATGCTCAGTGAGTCCGGCCTGACCTCGACCATGCGACCCGTCGTTGCGAAAACAAGTAAAATCATCGAGGCCAACAGGACGTAAGCCAAAACTGGCCAATGTGCTTTAGTGACGCTACGAACTATAAATATAAAATAGCCCAACAACAGAGCCGTAGGAATGACTGCAAACAGCTTCGATAAGTAAACCACTCCCCGCAAGCCCTCTGGATTAATGGCTTTTAGAAACAGACTTAGCGTTTTGGAATATGCAATATAGGGGTTTGCGCTGGCATCAAAGCTCATCCAGTCAAAGAGCCCGGAAAAACCGTAATGTAAAAACACGCGCTCATCGGACATAATCCTCAGAAACTTCGTGTCCCACACCAACTTAGCTAATAACGTACAAAGTAATAAGCCCAGAATAAAAAAGGCCATTTTAAATCCGGTTGATTTATTCATTGTCATACAATGGACCTTAGGCATATGCCGTTTTGTAATTGGCTTTCTGAGCGCGGATAGAGAAAGGCAACAGTAAAGAAGCTTGTTAGCACTCTACGGTTTGTCCGTCATCATGAAAAGTATCTCAAATTCTGAGCATGGATCAATCTGAGGTTCGAGGTCTCCAGACAGGAAGCCGTTTTCTAGCAGGATACGGTAATTGAGTGTCTGGTCCAGCATTCGATCTTGCCTTGCGTCTGCCGGTGATAGGACCCGCCTCGCACAAGGCGTATGCTGTTGTCGTTGATGTGATCAGCAAACTCACCGGATATATAAGCTGACAATTTCTCAGAGACGAGATAGCATGGAAATAACTCAAAATTGTATCCGAAAAAATATGTCTTATGATCTCATTACTCGGCATTTCGAAACCATCGATGAAGGTCAAATACACTTTCGGCAAGCCGGCAAACAGGACGGTCGGCCACCGCTAATATTGCTGCATGGGCAGCCCTCCTCATCTGTTTCCATGGAACCTCTAATGCGCGCATTAGCGCCTCATCGATTTGTGATCGCGCCTGACACGCTGGGTATGGGGGACTCGTCACAATCGCTGCGTCCCGAACCCGAGATTTCCGATTTCGCGAATGCTGTTGACCAATTGTGCCAAAAACTGGGGTATTCACAGGTCGATTTGTATGGGTTTCATACGGGTGCACATATTGGGATTGAAATGGCCGTGGCATCACCGGAAAACGTGCGCAAGTTGATTATAGATGGCCTGGCCATTTTCAGTGACGAACAAAAAAACGAGTTCCTTAAAAATTATGCCCCCGCCATGACGCCAAGTAATACTGGCGCACAATTTAACTGGGCGTGGAATTTTGTCAGAGATCAGATGATCTTTTTTCCTCACTTTAAAAAAGATAGCGCGCATATGCGTTCAAAAGGTGATTTTGATCCTGTTAAGCTTCATCAAACAACGGTTGAAGTGCTTAAACGCCTTGAAACATACCACCTCCCCTACCGCGCAGCCTTCATGCATGATGTAGAACGCTGCTTGCCCCTATTGAACCAACCGACATTGTGCCTGCGCGTCGATTCAGACCCACTCAGCTTATCGGTTGAACGTTCAATGTCCTTACTTAAACAGGGTCAAATTGGTGTTGTAGAAGGTGAAAACCGAGTTTCGTCGACCGCATCTGCGATCGTCGCGTATTTAGCATCGAGTTAAATTCTCTGGAACCTGAAAGTCGGAAGAAGTAAATCCGACGTCGCATTGTTTCGAATGTTTGTTGAAAAATTGGCTGTCGCGAAACCTCTTTTTTAGAGACTGAGGCACACCCCAATTCCCCAACCCGCGCACACCGTTAAGGCAAATGGACGGAAAATGACCGTTCTCTGGACAGCGGACGCCTTTAACAGAAATCGACCTCTGTTTTTGTTAAAAACCCAAAAAAACAAAAAGAGGATTATTCATGACATACTTGGTCAACGACAAATGCATCAAATGCAAATACATGGACTGTGTAGAAGTATGCCCAGTAGATTGTTTTTATGAGGGCGCAAATATGCTGGTTATTCATCCTGATGAATGCATAGATTGCGGCGTATGCGTACCGGAATGCCCCATAGACGCGATCGTCCCCGAAGCCAAAGATGACCCAGACGGCAAGTGGCTCTCAATTAATACCAAATATGCGAATATTTGGCCAAATATCACTGTTATGGGAAATCCACCGAACGATGCACGGAAGTTTGAAGGCGTTACTGGAAAATTTGAGAAGTTTTTTGATCCAGCACCGCCTTCATAAGGTTGCTCAATAAGCGCAACGATTTTCGTCAATCTTATCTTTAGTTCGTTTGATAAAGGCGTTGATATTCTCCATTTTAACGAACTGCTTTGGTGTAGGGTATAACAATACAAGGTATTGACCCTCGCCCACATCGCTGAGGTCAAAGCTCGGGTTTTCAGGATCTTCCACCAAAATTGGATGAATATTGGCCGCAGTCAATTTTGGATTGCGGATCAATAGCCTTTCAACAGTCCCTAAAAGCCCAGCCGAGTGAAAACTGCCATCAATGTGCATGACTTTCCGCCCAGGATTGGCTTGCATATGATTGAAGATGCTTTCGGCCATTGTATCATCTCGGCTAACCTGCGCCGCAAACCGGTAGAATTTCTTACGTTCTTTTGATTCTTCGCTTTCATTCGGGTCACTGACGCTGTGTCCTGCAGCCCCTTCCATGAATTTATAGAATTTATCTTTATAGGGTCCGTCGTCCAGATGTAACTTGTCGGCAATCCATGTGCGAGGTTCGCCAGATAATTCGTTCAAAAAGTCTGGGCCGCGTTCGCCGACACACGACACCATGTTCCCTGGAACCTCAGCGGCAATAACGGAGAGCCCTTTCGTTTTGGCAAACTCGATAAGAGGACGATAGGAAGACCTATAATGTTCCCACGCTTTACCATCATGGAACAGTGTCTCTTCGCCAATTTCTCCGGCAAGATATTCATCAACGATATTTTGTTGACTGCGTTCGAATTGCTCCATCGAGAGGGCAATGTCATTGTCTCTGGCGTAGAGCGCTGAAAAAACTTTACTCTGAACTAAATGACTAGCGGCGTGTCCATGAGCCTCGCCAACAAAAACTACGTCATACTTAGCCAAATCGTCGACCATAGAATCCATATCAACCACACGCGGGGGAATGTCGCCCATTTGAGTTTCGACCAATATAAAGTCAGAGAAACTCTCGAGGGGCGTTGCGACGTTGTATTTCCCGTCGGCCTGAGTGATGGAGACAGCACTCATGGCTTCAGTGGGTAGTGTCTGACACGCACCAAGACCCAACATCAATCCGAGCCCGACACTCATCAAAAGTGATTTTTTCATTCATTTACTCCCAAAAAAAAAGGCTAGAGGCCGAAACCTCTAACCCGCTGTTTTCATTTACTTAAAAATTTGCCGCAAGAGTCACGCCGTACTGCGGGCCAATGCGTTGCGTGCCGCCGAAGGCGCGCTGAAACGACCAGGCTTCATCCACGAAGCGGATCGCCTGAACAACTGAGTCCTCATCCGTCAGGTTTTTACCCCATAGAGTAAATCGAATCCGATCCGTCTCCACGCCAATATTCGCGCTTAAAAGTGTCGCGGACCCAACATATGCCAGGTTATGGACTTGCGAGTATTTCTTGCTTTCATAAGACAGATTACTATTCAGGAAGAAGTCCATGGTCTCGTTAACCGGTCTCGTATAATTGAAACCAAAGTTTGCCATATGAGTGGGTTGGCGCGGCAATTGGCGTCCCACGATAGACCCCGGTAAAACATTATCACCGTCAGCGCACGTTAAAGGATCTGTAATAACAGCATAACCGATTGAGCAGTTCACCCGCATGTCGTCAAGCGTATCAAGATGGCGTCCTTCCCCGATATCTGTGCCTTCCCGAATGTTTGAGTCGGTATAGGCGTAGTTTGCCGTGAGATTTAGCCCTTCAATGCTCGGAACATGGTAATTGCCGTCAATCTCAATCCCCATAACTCTAACTTTACCGACATTGTCGATCACAGTTGTGGTGGAGTTGGTATTTTGGACAACCACAGACTGCGTCAGTTGATATCCTTTAATGGTGTTATGGAAGGCCGCAACGTTCAACACGAGATCGCCATCTAAGAACGTGTTTTTAGCACCAGCCTCAAAACTCCACACGGTCTCTTCGTCATATGTACCCAAACCTTGCGCGCTGACGCGGTCACTGTTGAAGCCGCCAGGTTTATTACCATGGGCCGCAACGGCATAAAGGTTTGTATCATCGTTAAGCGCATATTTCGCCGTGAAGCGGGGGTTGAAGCTATTGAAAGTGGCCTTACGGTCAACTTCGGGGCTTTCGTCGAAACCAACCAAATTCCCTAGATAGTCATATATAGCACTTTTGCTAATAGTCCGGCTTTCCACTTTTTCCGACGTATATCGGCCTTCCGCACCGATCGTGAGGTC
The DNA here is from genome assembly GCA_048268905.1 of Maricaulaceae bacterium. Lineage (GTDB taxonomy): Bacteria > Pseudomonadota > Alphaproteobacteria > Caulobacterales > Maricaulaceae > JACOMS01. The sequence continues at coordinate 591,399 of JBLWUN010000002.1, forward strand.
ATCTGAAACGTAATAATTCACGCTCGCGTACCCAGCCAAGTTTTCCAAATAAGATTTAGAGCGGCTTCGGTCACCGAACAATTGAAGATCCTCTAGCGCGTCGCCAAAGTTTACGGTGAAATAGCAACCGCCTGCAAAGGTACATAAATCTTCCATACGGGCGATGTGCGTATTGTAGCCCTCTTCAATGGTCGCGGCAAATCCTGGAGGGGCTTCTCGGCGACCAACATTCTTTCCGGTGTGGGTATAGTAATACCCGCCGATTAAACCATCCCACTTCTTCGTCCCGTAATTGAGGCGCAGCTCAGAAGAATAATTCCAAGAGTTCGCCTCATAATCGATCGCGAAATCATTGATACCGGACGTCACATAAGCCGCACCTGACCCGAAAATATTACCAAGGTAGACTGAAAATGGCGTCAAACTATCTTCAGTATAACCCAAGTCGCCTATTCCGTCAGATTTGTTGAAGTTAACACCATTCAGGAATTCCAACGCCGTATTCTCATTCAAGTCGTATTTGATTGATAGGCTGGCCTGAATATCTTCAGACTTATCGTAGCCCTTTTGTCCGACCGAACGCACATCATCGATATTGTAATCCTCGGCCATTATTTCGCCAGTGTAATACCTGCTACGTCCATTATAGGTGCCGCCGATGTCTGGGAAGGTATTGTTGATCGCAGGGTCGGTGACAAACAATCTGGGTTGGTCGTCATCTAGTTTAGACCAGCGGAGACGGGCCCTGACCGAGAGGTCCTCTTGCGGTTCATAAAACAACGTGCCTGAAATAGACGACGAGTCTTGTTGACCGACTTTGGAGCCATCATAAATATTGGTAAATGTGCCGCCGCGCTCGTAGTGGCGCGCGGAAATATTGCCCGAAAGATTGTCCGTAATCGGCCCACGTACGGCAGCGCTAAGTTCAAAGCGGTCAAAATTACCGGCGTCAATTTTAATGTTCGCAGACGTGACATCAGATGGTGATTTGGTGATGATATTTACCGCACCCGAGTAAGTATTCCGCCCATAAAGTGCCGATTGCGGCCCCTTGATCACCTCAATGCGTTCCACGTCATTGATATCGTAGTCGAGCAGCGAACCATTGATCAGAATACCGTCGACAAAAGTCGATACACCTGACGAACCCAAGATCGTCGATTGACCGCGGATAACAGGTCGATCGGAACTTACGCGACCAAATTCATCATCCAGAGAAAAACCAGATGTGAGCTTGGCGACATCAGTCATATCACGAATGCCAGAATCTTCGATCATGGCGGATGTAAATGCTGAAATCGCCAGCGGAACATCCTGAATGTTTTCTTCACGTTTACGCGACGTGACGACGATTTCGTCAACGCGCGTTGTCTTAAGTCGTTCGCCATTGGGCGCGGATTGCGCGAAGGCGATCGAGTCCATACTTATGACGAGCCCGATTACCGCGCCCGTCGCCATTAATTTCGATTTAAAAACATTCATTGTAGTTCCCCCTACATAGAAATTGCTAGATTAAGCCAGAGTGGTTTCTGACCGCGTTATTGTCGTAGAAAGTGCACGCCCACGCACTATTTTGGCCCCACGTTTAATGACGAAATATCCATCACATAAGTGTAGAGATCGGACATAAAGCCGTCGCCAACACTCCGGGTGAACAACATCTTCTTCCCGTCCGGTGAGACAGAAGGAAAACCGTCAAAACTCTCATTATAGGTCAAGCGCACGGGGTCGCTCCCATCCAGGCTACCCAAGTACACTTCCCAGTTCATAGGGTTCTCTTTAAGCGGACGTACGAAAACGAAGTGCTCGCCATCCGGTGTCGGGTATGGGGCCCAATTCATCCACTCATCCGTTGTAACCGGGGTGGCTTCACCAGTATTCGTATCGACCGTAAAGACCGTCATCAACGTCATTTCGTGACTACCCGGGACCTTGGGCTTTCGCTTCCAAGCCCGCATAGTGAGCGTTTCATTGTCAGGCAAAAAGAACGGCGCACCTTCTTGCCAATCATCTGTAAATGTAATTTGATGTTCATTCGTGCCATCAGAATTCATCATCCAAATATCGAGTTTTCCATCGATTTGACGGGTAAAGACTATTTTGGATCCGTCCGGTGATACGGAAACTTCGGCATCATAGTATTCATTGTCTGTTAGCCGAGTGACATTTGAACCATCCAAGTTCGCCATATAAAGTTCAGCGCCTTGAGGATACTCGGTTTCATCCGACCAATTGCCTGTCGGCATATCAAGATTATCCCGCGTGGATGTGTACACGACGTGTTTACCATCAGGCATGATGTACGAACAGGCATCCTGACCATGATCATTTACACGCCATTTGTGTTTTCCGTCGTCACTCACAATCCATGTGAGTGCGCCCCCAGCCGCTCTATCATGGGCAGGCGCAACCGCGTCCGGGTCCTGCGTTTGAGCAATAATGTGATAGCTGTCTGGACCGTAATATGCTTCCGCACTTTCCGGCATATTTGGAATAATCCAAATCGGCAGCTCGCCCTCATTTTCAACTGTAGGGGTCACCAAAGAGTAGTCCGTTGACGTGTCCGATGCTGGCATCTTTGACGAAGAACTGTTTTCAGTGCTACACGCCGCCAAACTCAATGCGGCTGCTAATGTGAGAATTCCAACTGACTTTAGGTTTGTCATTTCAAGCTCCTAATACTGATCTATTTGTTTTGAATTTTTGACGGCCGTTTTGATCCTGATCAAACGCCTAGTGCTGATCTATTTGTTTTGATTTGTTCACGGCCGTTTTGATACTAATCACGGCGAATGCGAGAGTTGCCGCACCCACGATGGCTGACGCCAAAGGATATTCAAAGGGGTGCACCCAAAACTCTTTGTACCAGAGCCATCTTCCGCCAATTTCGACCATATTGTAGAAAATGATCGCGGTAGGGATCGCGTAGCGTAGTGCGCTTGTCACGCGTTTGAACCGGATTAAGCGTTGGATCAGATAGAGTGACCACAGGCCAAAGAAACCAAAACTGAAATAGGTAAACCAGTGCTTTTCACCGATGAGAACCGGATCATAAATGAACATCAAATACACATAGAAAAACCAAAGTATTGTCAGTGTTTCGATCGCGACATTGTTTGAGAAGTTCCGCGTTAATCCCTTTGACGGCTTTCCAACCCGGATGCGCAGATTTCTATGCATCCATCGAAACATATTACAGCGCGTTTCCTTGTTCAGCATGAAATAGAGCATGACCGCGAGAAGAAATCCGACGGAACCTTGCATTAAGAAATACTCGGGCTTCGTGGACGCTCCGCCGTTACAGGCAAACGCATAGCTGCCATCGTCGCAAAACGCTTTTACACCGAAATATCTCGCATGAAAATGCAAGGAGAACTCTACCCAGCCTGTCCAAAGAAGGGTTGCCCCGACAAATCCGGCCCAGGTACCCGCAACCTCTGTATCGCGCCGAGCGCCCCACATGATAATAATGACGCCGACAAGACCCATTATAAAAGCCGGCAAGTACACCATGTTATCAATTCCAGAAAAATTCTCATACCCTTCAGGAATAACCGGCGGAGAGTCTAAAAATTGCGAATACCAAAACTGATGCACTTCCGGATCGTAACCCAACAGTAGCATGAGCTTTTCCATCACGATCATCACGATGTGTCCGAGAGGTTGCACGACAAACACAGCCAAGAACGCTATGATGCCGACCATGGGCGGTCGTTTAAAAAACGAAAGCGCCTCCGATTTTTCTGTGTTGTTTAAAACGTCATCTACCATTTTATCCTCCAAATAATCCCTTACAATAATTGAGAATGACTATCAAGTGCATCAATATTGCTCTTGACTATACCGCTCCTTGCCGGGCCTTAGGCGACTTATAACCCGTCGTTAACCGCACATAGATTGCGTAAAGAAGGATAAGGCCGTTAATACATCCAACGAACACAAACACCGCGCCAAAGTCGATTGCACTCGCCAATTCGCCCCCAATTTTACTGAGCAACAGCAAGCCGAGCGCCCCGCAAAAAGCGAACGCGCCGAGCACTGACCCGCGAACATCGATAGGAGCTTCTTGCGCCACCAGCGCCTGACCAGCCATAATCGCGGAAAACTCACCTATTCCCAAAAGTATAAGCGGGATCAAGGCGGCTGTTGACATTATGTCCTCGGTAAGCCCGACACTAATATACCCAATAGCGGCTAGAGACATTGCGATGACCACGGTTGTTGCGCGGTCAAACCGGTCTAAAATCACTCCAAAGAAGGGTGCCCAGAGAAGCGCACACAATTGAGGGATACCCGCAAACTTACCCATATTTGCGGCCGCTTCTGGGGCGCTCATCCCATGCTGGACGGTTCCCACTTCAAATAACCATGCCGTTAAAAAAGTTCCGAGCATGAGTAGGTCTCCGCGCGCGATAAAACTTTCAACGAATGAAAGGCGCAAACGCGGATTGACCTTGGCGGCCCCGAAGCCTTCCTTTAGGAGTTCAATAACAGGTTTACGCGGAAGAGGCTTCCCTGGCTTGCTCTTCTTCAGGCCCTTGAACGCCAACAGAGCCGTTATCAGGGCCAATACCGTCGCTGTCCAAAATGTAAATGTGCCCGCCTGCTCGTGGCTGACACCTTTACCTTCGAAGAAATTTGGAAGTTTGCTGAGCAAGAAAATCCCTGTCAGTGCACCAAATCCGTTCATCAAACCGCTGATCGCGCCCATTTTACCACGGGTATAGTTTTGCGGATAATCTGACAATACGGTCGCCATCATCCCACCGAGTGCCGCCGCGCCAATCCCCATCATTGCGCGTATTGCCAAAAGTATTTCAAAAGACTGAGCCAGCGGGTAGATGGCGAAGCCCGCCCCAATCCACAAAAACCCTAACGCGTAAATCGGACGTCGCCCTATCTTATCGGATAAGGCCCCAAAGAATGGAGATATAAGAAGGAACATCATCTCCCCAACGAATGATAGATTTCCAACCGCCCTTCCGATTTCGTCATTTGCGAGATGTAAATGCTCTCGCAAAATATAATTCTGCATAGCACTTAAGAAAGATAGAAATGCGATGGTCCAAAAAGCAGAATACAAATATGTACGTGCGTTCCAGCGCGTAACGCCTGGTTCCAGATGCACAGCACCGAAGGCGAATTTCACGCCGCTTTCATCGATCGCCGTATGAGTGCTTTCTATTTCGCTGTTAATTTGCAATCTGGTCGCCCCTACAAATATGCCGAGATGGCTTTGGTTTCTAAATATGGCTCAAGTCCCTCGCGGCCGAATTCACGCCCCCAACCGGACTGCTTGAAACCACCAAACGGCGTTGCTGTGTCGATGGCTGCGTGAACATTAATGCCCACCTGCCCCGACTTGATCATACCCGCGAGTTTATGTCCGCGCGCCAAATCCCGCGTCCAAACACTTGCCGAAAGGCCAAAGATGGTGTCATTGGCCATCGCCGCTATTTCGTTCAAGTCATCACTCGCGAATTTTTGAACGGTCAAAACAGGGCCAAAAATCTCTTCCTTGCATATCCGCATATCTGACTCACAATCCGTGAAGATTGTCGGCTCAACGAAGTACCCGGCCAAATTGGCAACACGTTTGCCGCCGGTCGCTAAAGTTGCACCTTCCCCTATTCCGATATCGATATAAGCCAATACGCGTGTTAGCTGCCGCTCGGAGATTAAAGGTCCGATATCGTAAGAGTTTTCCATGTCGGCGCCGATACGCATAGATTTCGCAATCTTTACAAGACCGTTGACGACTTCGTCATAACGGCTTTCGTGGACGAACAAGCGCGAACCAGCCATGCAATTTTGGCCCGACAAAAAGAAAATCGCGCGGGCAGCGGCTGGAATTGCGGCATCGAGATCCGCATCTTCTAAAATAATAACTGGCGATTTACCGCCAAGTTCAACCGTGACTTTCTTCAAATTTCCGGATGCCGCCTTGACGATTTCCTTACCGACGGATGTTGACCCGGTGAAAGAAATCTTATCAACGTCATTGTGCGCAGATAAAGCTGCGCCGGCCTTACGTCCCACGCCATTGACGAGATTAAACACGCCATCTGGAATATTTGTCTGAGAGATCAAATCAGCGAGATAAGCAGAAGAAAGCGGGGCTTCCTCGGCGGGTTTGATAATGACTGAGCACCCCACAGCCAAAGCGGGCGCAATCTTTTGTAAAGACATTCCGAACGGAAAATTCCACGGTATAATTTGCGCAACGACTCCAATCGGCTCCTTGACGGTGTAAGTTAAGTACTCACGCCCTGGCTCCCTCGGACGACTATTCGTAACCGTTTCCCCATTTATTTTTGTAACCCAGCCCGCGTAGTAACGCAGTGAATCGGCCGCCAGCTTCACACCGATATTTTTCATCAATCCACGGGAGACGCCAATATCTAGGGCCTCGAGAATACTGATTTCTTCGGCATGAAGTTCGATCAAATCGGCGAGGTTAAACAAAATTCGCGCCCGCTCAACAGGCACCATTTTCGACCAAACGCCTTCATCGAATGATTGTCGTGCCGCCTTAACAGCTTCATCAACAATAGCGCGACCACCGCTCTCAATATGTGCAATGTCGAGGCCTGTCGACGGACACTTAACGGCAATCAATTCAGCAGACGGCTCATTGCGCCAAGCGCCGCCAATAAAGTGGCCATGACGCCGTGACAAAAAGTCTTCTAATAGCGAGTGACCGCCAATCTGTTGTATCGATGCGCTCAAAATATTACCCCCATCGGCTTTTATCTTTAAGAAACTTAGCCGCCTCAAAACCGTTATTCGGGAGGTCATGAGACATCAAATTCGGGGGATAGGCCTCTTGGTAACCCGTAAACAAATCATCATATAGTCGCGGATGAATACGCGGAAGCTTCCGGCCTGCCCTAAAGTTTGCGATAGGCACGCTCGCCATAACACCCGTCTCATTCACTGAATTTGCTGTGTCGAGAATTTCACCCTTCGGCCCGTAAATTGACGTGCCGCCGGAACGAACATCCTCAAAAAATGGTCCCGGATTTCTAGAAATCGAATTGTTGACCAACGACGTATACATATTGTTGTGCATTGCCCCTGAGCGCACATCAATTGGATCCGCTCCAGAGGTCGCAGAACGCAACATAATCTCGGCGCCTTTTAAGGCAAATGCGCGGATCAACTCGGGTTCATACTGGGTCGCCGTCGTCGCCAAGTTTCCAATATCCGTACGGGTCACAGGGATCACCGCATCACGACCATACATTTCGGTGTATTGATCCAACACATCAAAAATTGTCGTGGTAATCACCTCAAAGCCTGCAAAAACACCCTTTAGGTTCCGAAGCTTCCAGTGCCGATCAACAACGGACCCATCTGGCCCAATGATAAAGGTGTTGGATAACACGTGATCAGGCCAATCCGGATCTTTGGTGTAGGAGCCAAAAACAATATAACAGTTATATCGCTTGGCCCGTGCGCCGATGGCTTCGGTTTCAACGCCGGGAACATCAATCGCGACCTTAAGCAGGTCTTCACGGTTCCAGAGATGAGAGAACCCCGTTATGGGAAATTCATGAAAGTGGATCAAATCCTTTGGCCCCATCCACGTCGCAGCGGCATCAATCAGATCTAGCATGTGATCCAAATTGGCTTTTTTCATTGCCACAGCGTTGTCGGCACTCACGGGAACAACACGCGATTGAACGGCCATAATAGTGATATTATCTTTCCGCAGCGGTACGGTTTCGTAGCAGCCATCTGGCGCTACAAGCGGCTTAATGATTTCACCTGGTTTTTTCTTCATTATAAAAGTCCCCTATCTTTAACTTTAGCGCCTTTTTTTGTGAGTGCGGATTACATTCAAAGCCACGACCACATAATGGTCACATATTTCTCTCAATCGATGGCTCGCCACTTCACCCCTCCAAACGTGTATTCACTTCGACATAGATACCGTTCGGATCGAAAAAACTGAATGTGCATAAATGGATCAATCCGTCCCCCGTATAGTTAGTCACGGTCCACTTCACTGGCTCAGAGACTAGCCGCGCGCCATTTGTCTTGGCCCGCTCAAACGTAGCGTCGATGTCCTTCGTTTCGACAACCATTATCGGATCACCAATGCCAAGCTTTGTCTTGTTTTTGTCTGTGGTTAGATCTGGCTCAAAAGAGGCATACTCCAGAAAACCCAGCATACCGATATATGGATCATCGGCCTGCAATATCGTCACCCGCGCAATCGATGCGTCGGGCGCGCAGGGTGGAAAACGAGCATCAACAGGCGTATCGTTGTCGTAAAAACGGGACCACCCAAAAACATTTTGATAAAATGTCGCGATTGCATCAGCGTCGCGAACGACAAAGCTTGTTCGTCTTAAAATTGATATCTCGCGGCTCACGATTTAACCTCACAAATAGACGCCAATTTGTAGACAAGGCCTGTATCCGTGGATGCGAGGATTTCCCCAGTTTCAATATCACGCTTCTCAAGCCGCCCCGTAAAGAAATTAGCAACGAAAAAAGAGAGACCGTCGGCAGAAACGCAAACTGCGGCCCAACCTCGCTCATTCGGAAGGTCAAACTCCCGCAAAACAACGCCCTCCGGCGAATAAAGCGCTGCGCCGTAGACTGTCGAAATTAACAGTCGACCATCCGCGGTTTCGGTCAGTGAAGCTAAAACTGTCTCGCCTTGCAGAACAAATGCGTCGTCAAGCTGGCGTCCGTTCTCAATATCGTAGCGCATGACGCGCTGACCTGTTTCAGAGATATATGTTACGATCTTTCCGTCTGCCGACAATGCGAGTGACGTTACGCCGTGAAACCCAAATTTGCCCGGATCATGTTCAGCCGGATAGTGCTGGATCTCGTGGCCATCCCGATCAAACGTGTAAATTTCGCCGCCGCCCAAAAATGGAAACTTATCGCCCTTAATATGCTCGCCAACAACAAGGCCGCCGTCGGAATGGCACGCCATGGCCCCAAAGGGTTTCCCCTGCATATCTGGAAAGGCCTCAAGCAACACTCCAGCCTTCGAAAACCGCTTGATAGTTTTACTTGAGGCATCTGAAACAAAAAGGGTTTGCGTTTTTGTGCAAAATTGCACACCCAAGACCAAACCCGTTTCGCCGGTCCATAGCGCACCCTTCAACTTAAGATGCTTATCATAAACGAGGACGCGACCATCTCCGATATTGCGCCGGATATCCGGCTCTCCAGTAGCAAATGTTCCTGCGATGCAAACGTCGCCAGCGTCCAAGCTAACGGCCTCTTTTTCAGTTGGCAGGTAATTTTCCGGGGTTTTAATGGTCATATTGCCTCTCCATTCACTAATACTTGCTGTAAAAAATGGGAAAAGATCAAGAACCAACCGCCACCATGCGGCTTATTGACCACCTACTGGACAAATAATGAGGTTGAACTCGAATTTCGCTATAAGCTACTTACCATGAGGTCATATTAGGGGACTTTGCGTGCACACAATTCGGTCATTACATAGGGGACTATTAGCCCTAAAGGTTCTTAACATCCAAAAGAAACTATCGGTCGCCGAAATGGCCCGGGAGATAGATTTACCTCGAACCACGACCTTTCGAATTTTGGAAAATCTGCGGTCAATAGGCTATGTTTACCGTGAGGAAGACGGACGATACCGAGTGACAATTCAGGTCAAAAATCTGTCGTCAGGATTTTATGACAATGCCTGGCTAAGTGAGATCGTAAAACCCCTGGCCATTGATCTTTCCAGAACCGTCATTTGGCCGATCTCAATTATATCTCCTCGCAATCTGCGTATGTCCCTTCGCTTCACGACAGACACCGACAGTCCTCTTGCTTTGGATTACTACTCAGAAGGATTGCAGTTGCCGATTTTATCAACGGCTTCGGGACATGTCTATTTGGCATACTGCAATAGCTTAGAGCGAGAAATCATCATAGACACACTAAAACGTGAGCCAAAAGACGAAACCAATGCGCTGGCCCATGATCCCGCGAGGTTGGAACAAGTCCTCGCGATGGTACGTGAACAAGGTTACGCCTTAAACATTCGCTCACCGCGCAGTGCCGAGCCGGGCAAAACAAATACAATATCTTTACCAATAATGCGCAACGAACACTTCTTATGCGCACTGGCAATGCGTTACATTGTTAGCGCTATGAACATAAATCAATTGAGGGAGCGATACCTGCCAACCTTAATTGAGCATCGCGACAATATTGAAAGAGAACTTAACGCCAGTGAAGACATCTAAGTCGCATCAACAACGACCGACTTAGGGCGAACCGCGCGCTTGATCCAGGCTCTCAAATTTTCTAGCCATATATACAATGTCGGAACCAAAATCAGAGTCACGACCGACGCTATCACGACACCAAAAGCCAATGACACGGCCATAGGAATTAAGAACTGTGCCTGCGGAGACTTTTGGAACGTTATTGGCATAAGACCAAAAAAAGTTGTCACTGTTGTTAGAACGATTGGTCGGAACCGACTAGCTGCCGCGAGTTGAACTGATTCAGCGAGCTCCATACCTTTGGCACGCAACTCATTTATGTAGTCTATCAGGACCAGATTATTGTTCACGACAACACCGGCCGTTGCGACAATCCCAAATAACGAAAACATCGACCACGGCAAACCAAACAGAAGATGTCCGATAACAGCGCCGATATACCCAAATGGAATGACACTCATAACCAATATCGGCTGAATATAAGATCTAAATGCGACCGCTATCAAAATATAGATGGCAAAGATCGTCATAACGCCATTGCGCAAAAGGCCGAGTTTAAATTTTGACATCTCATTTTGATCCCCTTTGAGCAAGAACTGCAAATCGGGATACTCCTTCTGCATCCTAGGTACGACGTCGTGCGTAACCGCCCGCACCACTTCGCTCGCATTCGTAAGTTTGCGGTCAATATTTCCCGTAACCTCAACGACACGTTTGCGGTTAAGTCGGCGAATGGACGTCGCGCCTTGAGCAAAGTGATAATCCGCGACAATTTCGAAAGGAATACTTGTCCCGTCTGCGGTACGAATTCGCATATTTTTCAATGTCTCTAAAGATTGGCGAGACTCGGCGGGATAACGAACCATAACCCTGACATCATCTTTACCGCGTGGAATCCTCTGCACCTCCTCGCCGAAGAAGCCCTGCCGAACCTGCCGTGCCAAGTCTTGAGCACTAACGCCCAGCGTTTCTGCTTCGGGTTTTAAATCCAATACCAATTCTTGACGCGCCGACCGAAGTGTATCGGTTACGTCAAAAACACCCTCAAATTTGCTAATCTCCTCCACAAGCTGCGACGATGCCGCCTCCAGCGTCTCTGGATTATTACTGGCTAAAACAAAGCTCAGAGGTTTATCGCGCATCCAAGTTTGATAACCGAGTTCGAAATCCTTTATATCGGCAATTTCCCCAATGAAAATCCGCCATTGCCGTGAAATTTCGCTAATAGGAACTGTGCGGCTTTCCGTCTCCAGCAAATCTATAATTACATCAACGACCGCACCTTCAGCCATCGCCTGAATATTCAAGACTGGCGATTCACCTGCGGTTTCTGAGAAATAAACGTTCAGTTTCTCTGCAGCCTCTTCAACCTGTTTCAGCGTGGCTTCCGTACGCTCGAATGCTATGCCATCGGTGAGTGTGACTTTGACGACGATGTAATCATTCGGCACTTCGGGGAAAAAGTCCTGCCGCAACCACCCGCCTTGCACAAATGAAAACATAACGAGCCAAAAAGCAACGAATGCAGAAGTCGTGAGGAGCTTGTTCTTAAGGGTCTTCGCGAGAAATCGAGAGTAAATGTTCTGAACAAACCACTTCAAAGCGTTCGAAATTCTTTGCTGTACGCGATATATAATCCCTGCATTTGCCTTGGGTTTCTTCATATGTGCCAGATGGGCTGGCAATATAAAATAAGACTCGATCAGCGAAAATGCGAGCGTCGCAATTACGACATACGGAAGCGGCTTCATCACGGCCGCCGCTGTCCCTGATAGAAATAGAATGGGGGAAAACGCCACCATCGTCGTCAAGCCCGCATAAAGTACGGGGCGAGCGACGCTGATCGTCCCCGCAATGGCGGCATCATCACCGCTGCCGCCATTTTCTCGTTCCACATGTATATTCTCGCCAATAATAATCGCGTCATCAACCACCATGCCTAGCACAAGAATAAATGCGAACAGTGAGATCATATTTAACGAGACCCCGAGCATCGGCATAATCCATAATGCCCCCATGCAAGCGGTCAGCATTCCCGAGCAGACCCAAAAAGCAATGCGTGGTCGCAAAAACAGCATCAACACACAAAACACCAATACCAAGCCGCCCATCCCGCTATTTCTCAATATCTGCATACGGCTGGTAAATGTCTTCGAAAGATCAAGCCAACCTACGAGCTCGACGCCATCCGGAAGTGTGGCTTTACTGGCTTCAATATAGTTTTGCACCGCATTGCTAACCGCCACAACGTCAGGATTTGTGGTGATTTTAACATCTATTAATACGGCCGGACGGCCATTGAAACGCGAATAAGACGGCTCCTCCTCGAAACCATCAACAATGGTCGCCACATCACCCAATAAAACCACCGTACCATTTGGATCGTCTATCAAGACGATTTTAGAAAAATCATCTGCAGTATATGCTTGAGAGCTCGTGCGTAAGGATATGTCGCCACCTTGCGCGCGTATAACACCGGCTGGTGTGTTCAGCGAAGATGCCCGCACTTTGTTTGCAACTTCATCGAAAGTTAAACCATAACGCCGCATTGCGTCTTCTGAGATTTCAATTCCGAGTTCATATTGCCGTACACCCACCATATCCGCATAATCGACCCCGGGAAGATCCGATAAGTCATCACGGACTTTCGTAGCTATTTCTTTAAGTGTTTTTTCGCTGGTATCCGCCATAACGGCGACCTGGATGGAACGGCTTTTAAATCGAACCAACTCAACCACGGGCCGCTCGGCCTCTCTAGGAAAGGTATTGATCGCGTCGACAGCGGCTTTGATTTCGTTAAGAAGCTTTTGTTTATCAACGTCAGTCGCCATTTCGGCCATTATAGACCCTCGACCCGAGGATGCCGTCGATTCGACGTTTACGACGCCCTCAATATCCGAGATAGCCTCTTCGACACGAATGTTGATTCTATCCTCAACCTCCACGGGGTCTCCGCCCGGATAAAAAACGCCCACCCGTATAAACTGTGACGGCATAGACGGCATAATTTCGCGGTTGAATGTTGGGATCGTCAAAAAGCCGCCAATCAAAATCGCCAACATCATCAGGTTCGCGGCGACAGGATTATGGACGAACCATTTTATGAGCCCATTCATTTGGCAGACACCTCAATTGCGGAGACTTCAGCCCCCTCAATCATCACATCCAAAGGAGAGACAACAACTCTCGCGCCGGACTCTATTCCGCGAACGACCACCGTCCCCGCGAGAGTATGCATGACCTCCACATTCTGTGACCACATTTTGTTTTCACGATCAACAATGACGACTTGTGATTGATTCCTCAGCGCGCTCCTTGGGATTTCCACAACATCATCAATTTCCTTCCCTTTTATCGACGCTTGAACAAACAGACCGTTCATTAAAGGCATACCGCCTGCCTCTACGTCATAAGGGTTTTCAACCTCGACAATGACGTCGAGCACTCGGCTGTTTTGATCCACCGTACCAACCGTACGAACGATATGACCCTCCCACTGCCGCTCCTTCCCCGCGACAATGGCCTCAAGATGCACCTCAGGTAGTTTTCGCTCTGACGTTTCACCCACATAGGTTGGGTACAAGTCAATCATAGCAAGCTGGCTATCCGTTAAGGGCAAATATATCTCAGAAAAATCTGTTGAGTATAAATCAGCGAGATTTGTCCCAAGAGACACATATTGGCCAACATCTACATGCTTTGCATCGACCCGGCCTTTAAATGGAGCGGTTATAGTTGTCCGTTTTAAATCCAGTTGCGCCTTGCGAAGTTCCGCTTTCGCCGCGGCAAGTTTCGCTTCCGCTCCGGCCAGCTGAGGTTTGCGCAGGGCTAAATCCGTGGCGACGCGGCCCTCACCTATTTCAGCCCAGTCGCGCCGGGCGATATCAGCTTCTGCCAGCTCTAACTGTAATTTTGATTCCGCGTCGGCTGTATCAGCTCTCGATTTCTCAATCGCAAACTCATAATTGCTCGGATCAATACGTAGCAACGGCTCTCCTTTGGCAAAGCTACCCCCGCTACTAAAATTCGGTGACACCCACACGATTTTTCCCGCGACCTCAGGAACCAATTGGATCGTCCGTTTTGGACGCACCGTACCCTGACTATTCACCACAGGCTGGAAACTCGACGGCACCGTCTTTATTACTCTGACGATTGTGAGCTTTTCTATGCTCTCCTTAACAGATGCAGGGGGGCGTGAACTCTTTATGGTCCGGCTTAACATTATGGCGCCAATGATAACAACTATTGGCAATATCCACTTTAGGTGACGCATCTAAATCGTCCATTTCTGTTTTCGAAACGAAGAAGGCTGGGGACGGTCCATTAAATCAACGGCTTGCATCGCATAGATCATCTCCAATGAGAGTGACATTACAGGATTGCAAACGCGAATCTCTGTCGTCAAAAATGCATGACCACCTTATGGACATTTTCCGTTGCAGCAATTGGCTTGGTTTCCATTATAGTTCAAAAAACAACCAACGAATTTCACTAACGGAGATCTGTCATGTTCATCAACTTTTGGTACCCAGCCTGTTTAAGTGATGAACTCGGTGATGCTCCAATGAAGGTCAGAATGCTGGGTTGTGATTTTGCGCTGTTTCGCGATTCACAGGGGAAAGCCAATTGCCTGAGTGACGTCTGCATTCACCGAGGTGGTTCCCTTTCGTGCAAGGGAGAGCAGATTAAAAGTAAGGTTATTGATGACAATATCCAGTGCCCCTACCATGGCTGGCAATTCAATGGTGACGGCAAATGCATGAAAATACCCTCCCAAGGCCCTGACGGGAAAATCCCCGAAAGAGCGCGCATTGATGCCTATCCGGTTCAGGAAAAATACGGGATTGTTTTTGCTTTCTTGGGGGACCTACCCGAAGATGAGCGGCCTCCTATCCTAGAGGCGCCAGAAGCGGAGATGGATGACTGGGGCGTAATTTTGCAAACCTACACGCTGCAAACGAGCTATCAACGGTCTATTGAAAATGCCATAGACCCGGCGCACAACGAATTTGTCCACCCGACCCACGGGTTTTCGGGAAAAGACCCGAATTACTTTGTACCGAAGCTCGATTTGATCGAGGAGGAGTGGGGTGTTGGGTTCATGACGCAATATTCTTCCTCTGGCTCCCCCTCTAAAGATGTACGGGCGATGAAAGACAACGCTACGACCACAGCAGGGTCAGGCACATTCGGCCCGTCGCAATTTTGGACAAAAATTCAACCGGGTGGACAGTTTAAAATGCACCAATATGTGTACGATCTACCAATCGATGAATTTACGACGCGCGTATTCCTCGTCAGCACTCGCAATACCGGCCTAACGGAAGAAATGCATAAATTTATCGCCGAGCGAAATAAAATTGTCGCGCAGCAAGACATCGATATTCTGGATGCCGTGAAACCAACACGTACGCCGCCAACAATGCTAAAAGAATTTATGGTGCGCTCAGATAGCTGCATTGTTCGTTATCGCGATCACATAAAGCGTTATGAAGAAAAAGGATGGCGCATAAACCTTGATGAGGTTCACGCCAATACTGCGAAGGGTGATATTATTTATGCCATCCCCTCCCCCCTGCGGCGTACTGAAAAAAAATGGGTCATTGATTCCATACCGCTCGTACCTGCAAAATAGAGAAAATATGGATAAACAATGAAGCACTGATGACCGCTCTATGGCCCATGAATGGGCCAGGTGCTTGATTTCCTAAAATGAAAACATAAAAAAATGCGGACCAACTCAAAGGATATATGATGAATAAATTTTATCTTGCTAGTCTAATGGCATTCACGGTCGTATCCTGCTCGACCAGTCCCCAAAAGCAAATACAAACAGCTGAAAATTTCATACTGGAAAAACCGGCACCTATTCATCATGAGATTGATGTCCGTTTGACGCCAAATGAAAATTTCTTATCCGCCACAGATACGATCACGATTCCGCAGAGCTATGCCAAGGACGGTCTCAAATTTAAGATAAACTCGAACCTCAACGTTGAATTAATGTCCAGTGACATAAACTTAACTTTGAGCGAGAAAGATCGGAATGCTGAAGATCTCGGCATGGATCGCGATAATGACAGCCAAGACAGCATCGTAAAAGTCAATGTATATGAGTTAAATGGCCTCACATTAGGTAAAGACAACAAGATCACCCTGTCGCTGTCAGGCAAAATCAATAACCCGATCAAGCAATTGGGCGAGGAATATGCGCGGGGCTTTTCGTCCTCTCCGGGCCTGATCGAAGAACGCGGCGTTTACCTCGCTGGCGCAACCTACTGGATACCGACGGTTGATGATGCACTCATCACTTATAACCTTGATGTTGAATTGCCAAAAGGTTGGAGCAGTGTTTCACAAGGGGAACGTCAACGAAATGAGGATGTCGGCGACTTGCATCATGACAGATGGAATGCGCCAACACCGACAGAAGAAATTTACGTTATCGGTGCTGAGTTTACGCAGTATGAAATGCCCGTCGGCAACGTTTCTGCGATGGCTTATCTACGGACACCGGACGATGCCATGGCCGAAAAATACCTAGAAACAACGGCGCAATACATGGAAATGTACCGCGAACTATTGGGGCCATATCCATACACAAAATTTGCATTGGTAGAAAACTTTTGGGAAACTGGGTATGGCATGCCGTCCTTTACCCTTTTGGGATCACAAATAATTCGGTTCCCATTCATACTTCACTCCTCATACCCTCATGAGCTTTTGCACAATTGGTGGGGAAATTCGGTTTACATCGACTTTGACACCGGAAACTGGGCTGAAGGCTTAACCGCTTACATGGCCGACCAATTAGTCGCAGAACAACGCGGCGGAGGTGCGGACTATCGCCGCTCTACCCTTCAAAAATACACCAACTATGTGGACGATAGCACTGATTTCCCATTGCGTGAGTTCCTAGGCCGCACGGATGCCCCTACTGAAGCCGTCGGATACGGAAAAACGTCAATGGTGTTCAACATGTTGCGCGAACAAGTGGGGGATGAAGATTTCAAACGCAGTTTGCAAAAATTCTATCGAGACCACAAATATTCTGTTGGACGCTGGGATGATATTCGCGAAGCATTCGAAGCAGTTACAAGCAAAGACCTTAAGCCCTTCTTCGATCAGTGGGTTGATGGTGTTGGCGCTCCAGAACTGGCCCTAGAAAAAGCGGTACAATCTGGCGACACACTCTCCCTGACATTGAAGCAAGATCAAAGTGAAGCACCATTCACATTACAGGTGCCCGTGGCCGTCTACACAAAAGACACCGTAACGCGCCATAACCTCGTCATGAACAAGAGGGAGCAAAACTTTGACCTATCTGTTGAAGGCAAAGTCATTCGTGTTGATCTTGACCCAGAATTCAATCTGTTTCGTCGTCTTCACTGGGCTGAAATTCCGCCGTCTCTTGGGAATGCGTTTGGTGCCGATACAATCCTTGTCGTTCTACCAACCCAGACCACGGCCGAACGCGCGGCGCGCTATGAAAAGCTCGCTGATTTATGGTCAGGCCGGGAGAATTTCAAGATTGTAAAAGATACTGAAATAGAAAAGCTTCCAAGTAAAGGTGCCGTATGGGTTTTTGGCCGAGACAATAAATTCTATAATAAGGTCGAGACGGGGTTGGCGTCTTATGACGCCTCAGTAAACGCCACCACTGCGACCTTCGGAAGCGAAGCCCTACCCCTTTCGGAAAACTCCACGATTATCGTGGTTCGTAATCCGGAGAATCCTAACGCGGCAATTGTGGGCGTTACGATCCATAACGATACAGCAATTGAAGGGCTCGCACGTAAGCTTCCTCACTACGGAAAGTACTCATATCTGGCCTTCACCGGAGATGAGCCCGCAAACAGTGCCAAAGGGCAATGGCCAGCCGTTGGTTCGCCGCTCGTAGCAATATTGGATAAAACCCAAACGAGTACAGCGCAACTTAAGCCGCGCCCAGCTTTGGCCGAATTGAAGCCTGTCTTCGATGGCAATAGAATGATGCGCACTGTCGAAACCCTTGCGTCAGAACCCTATGAAGGACGCGGCGTTGGAACTGAAGGCTTAGATAAAGCGGCCGAGTACATTGCAAAAGCATTCGAAAAAGCCGGGGTCAAGCCCGGCGGCGAAGCAGGTACTTTTTTCCAAACCTTCACTGTGGACGGCCCGGAAGGTACGCCAGTGACCGTTAAGAACGTTGTTGGCATAATTCCCGGCAAAAACCCTGCCTACGCCGGACAATCAGTTGTTTTATCGGCGCATTATGATCACTTGGGCCACGGTTGGCCCAATGTCCGCGAAGCGTTTAAAAACCAAGTGCATCCCGGAGCGGATGATAATGCATCCGGCGTTTCTGTCCTCTTGGAAATGGCTCACACTTTTGCGAAGTCTGCCCCTGAACGGACAATCGTCTTGCTCGCACCTACAGCTGAAGAAGCGGGCCTTTTGGGTGCGAGGCACTATGCGAAAGCGGCTAAAAATCATCCGGCGGACAAAATGTTTGCAAATGTCAATTTGGATACAGTCGGACGCGCCGGTAAAAAAATAATGGTGTTTAGTACCGATAGCGCGCGGGAGTGGCCGTTCATATTCATGGGAACAACGGCGACGACAGGCATTGAAACTGACCTCGTTAAGCAAGCCGTTAACGCCTCAGACCATACGGCTTTCCTAGAAGTGGGTGTACCTGCGATCCATATATTTGGCGCGGCGAGCGCTGACTATCACCGGCCATCTGACACGGCTGAAAAGGTCGAACTAGAGAGCCTGATGAGAGTTGCGGCATTAACGAAGGAAGTCGTAGAATACTTGGCGGCGCGCCCAGAACCCATGTCCAGTCAAATACGGCCTGTGGATCCGAATGCTGCCCCTATTCTTCCCCCCGCATCAGAAAATGGTGGGCGGAAGGTCACGACCGGTAGTATGCCTGATTTTGCTTTTGAAGGCGTTGGCGTAAAAGTTTCGCAAGTTGCCCCGAACAGCGCCGGCGAGAAAGCTGGGCTATTAGCGGGCGACATCATCACGTCAATGGGTGGTGTTTCAGTCAAAGATCTTCGAGGCTACACAAACGAACTCGGCAAATACAGTCCGGGCGACATTGTTGATGTCATCGTGGACCGAAATGGTGAGATTGTGAAACTTACAATGGAGATGGTGGCGCGGTAATTTCGCGCTCAAAGGCTCGAAAGCGCTAAGATTTTAATTTGGGTGTTATCAAGCCCCGGGAAACCTATCACATTCGATAAGAAACGATGCGAATGGAATAGGCCCGGGGCCCTTACACGTGTAAGATAAGTAGCAATGGGAAAACGCCGTCAGCTACAGTTGGTGACGACTTAAAGCTCGATCACTTTAATTCCAGTATTTATACCCGCAAAAAGACTTTGTAGCGCTTCCGGAGACGCTTCCAATCCATGAAAAACTTTTTCCGTTGGTCGAAGCTGCCCTTGCTGATACCAATCTACAAGGTCCTTCTCGGCGTCCGAGAATTTCTCAAAATAGTCCCAGACAAAGAAACCTTCCATCCGGGCACGTTTGTATATCAGGTTGTAATAGTAAGTGGGGCCCGGCGGCGGCGGATCGCTATACTCAGTGGATATCAAACCGCAAACAACAACGCGCCCCTTTAAGGCGAGGTGCTTCAAGGTCAAATTCAATATCTCCCCGCCGACATTATCAAAATAGACATCGATGCCGTCAGGGCAATGCATTTTTAGCATCTCTTCAAAATCATCGTTCTTGTAGTCAATGGCCACATCGACGCCAACTGTCTCTTTGATCCAATTACATTTTTCGGGGCCACCCGCGATGCCGATGACGCGGCACCCTTTGAGCTTTGCGATTTGCGCTGCAATGGACCCCACGCCGCCTGCGCAGGAAGAGATAAGAACCGTCTCACCCGCGCGGGGCTGACCTATATCCAATAGCCCGAAATACGCCGCGAATCCGGACGCGCCGAGCGTGCCCAGATGAAGATAGAGCGGGGTTTGCGGGTTTTGAATATTTTGCAGAGTTTTAACGGGCATTCTCGACTGGTCGCCGTCTTGTATCGAATAATCCTGCCAGCCTGTCGAACAGGCCACGATGCTCCCGACGGGGTAATCATCGTGGTTTGATTTAATGACCTCACCTACCCCGCGGCCACGCATGAGTTCCCCAATAGAAAGCGGTGGGTGAAAACGACTTTCTGGACCCATCAAGTACGCGCGCTGAGCAGGCGATGTACCAAGTGCGGACGTTTTCACAAGAAACTGGCCCGATTTGGGGGTGGGGATCGATTGCTCGACCATATCAAATAAATCTAACGAGACGGCCTCGCCTTGTTGGATATGTCTTCGAAGTCGAAGCTGTCTATTTTTCATTCTTAATACGTCTCGCCTAGTACATGTCTCCGTCACCTTCCGGTGCCGAATCTATAACCTTGTTCCCAGTTTCCAATCCCAGTGCCCATCGACCAATTGGCGTCATACCGATTTCCCATTGTTGGCTTTGATGCGCTGTTAAAGCTTCCATATCGCGATGGAACCGCTGCACGGGGTTACTATCCGATAGACCGCTGGCCCCCATCATTTTCACCAATCGTGTGACAGCGCGCGAACACAGTTTCCCGATAAAAACACAGTCACGCTTTAGACGAACGAGTTCGGTCTTCGTAATACGCTCGTGTTTTACGCCGCGTTCGTGCAGAAGTGAAAATGCCCGTTCAAACAGCAATTTCGCAGCGGCAATTTCCGCCGACGACTCTGCTATCCGGGTTTGCACAGGCGTCTGCTCTGCAACACGTTCTCCGAACATTGCACCAAATCGGTTCTTTGTAATCTCTAAATAGCTCTCCATTGCCCCCATTGCGGTCCCGATAATCGGTCCAAGGGGAACGGAAAAAAAGAACTCAGGCATATAGGCTTGATAGCTATAGCACTCATGGGCCTTCGCCCCCTCGGACGAGCCCGTATCGAACGTACTAATTCCTATGGATCGGTGCTGTGGGACAAAGGCACCGTCAATTTTAATGTTCATAGACCCACTTCCTCGAAGTCCAGATACATACCAATTGTCTACTTGTTCGAAATCACTACTGGGTAGAGCAAACAATGTCATTTCATATTCGTCGCGCGTTGCGGACTTCGTTTGGCTCCCGACAATCGCCCATTGGGAATGCGAAAGTCCACTGGCAAACGACCACTCTCCCCATACTTTAAATCCCCCTTCAACCCGCTCAACTTTTACGTTGCGTCCGCCTGCAAACGCAGTTGCAATCAGAACGTCAGGGTCGGCGAACATTTCCTTTTGAGCTTCAAGTTCGAAACGAGCCGCCATCCAAGTATGGGCACCGACAACGCACTGAATCCAAGCTGTGGAAGTGCAACCTCTTGCCAACTCGGTCGCGATATAGGCATGGGCTCCCCAATCCATTTCATATCCACCAAACATTTTTGGCTGATAATATTTAAGTAAGCCCAAACGGTGCAAATCGGCCATCGTCTCGTCAGGAAGCTGCCGCAACGCTTCTGTTTCTCGCGCGCGTTCCTTGAGCACAGGAGCGAGTTCACGCGCTCTTTTTACCAACTCCTCGATTGTGACGTCATTCATAATTCCCTCGTAACTTTGCTCCGCCTAACGCCCCTTCAATCTTAGGAAAAGCATCAAGCATATTTGTCTTACAAAGTTGGTTTAGCGGACTTCTGCCAGAAAAATGCACTCAACGCCCATCGCGACCATTATATGGTCATGCGATTGGGACCAACTCAGAATCGCCGTCAATTTGGTATAGTGGCTGCCAATTATGACGATGAAACGGATGTTGAGAGGCGATCTATGCCGCAGGTGAATTTTGACAAAAATGAGTTTCGCAAAACACTTGGGCAGTTCGCAACCGGGGTGACGATTGTCACCACGAACGACAAAGGTGGACTGCCGGTTGGCATGACATGCAGTAGCTTCAATAGCCTGTCCCTCGACCCCCCTATGGTACTTTGGTCTATTGCAAAGAGCGCCTATGGGCTGCAAGCTTTCTCAAGCGCGAAATACTTTAACGTCCACGTGCTGTGTTCTGATCAAGACCAAATATCAAATAATTTTGCCAAGGCCGGACACGACAAGTTCAAAGGTATCAAATTCAGCAAAGGGCTTGGCGGGATACCCATCCTAGAGCGCTATGCGGCACTTTTTGAATGTGAAACAACCCATCAATATGACGGAGGTGATCACATAATCATGGTGGGGACGGTTATCGCTTTCAAGCACAAGAAAAGTAACCCACTTGTCTTTCACGGCGGCTGCTACGCCGGAATTGATAGTTTGATCTGACTGGGTGAAACATGCAAAAAATAGGCGAAAACTATCCTGACTTGATGAAACTTGACAATTCTATCCCAGAAATCCAAGTCCTTCAAAACAATAGCCAACATCTCTTTTTTGACCATCGTTCGGCGATTTATAAGGTCGGGCAGCCGTCGGAATATATCTACCAACTCATTGATGGCATAATAATAAAGTCAATCAGCAAAAAAAATGATAAACGGCAAATCCTCGAATTCAAGTTTAAGGGGGCCTTGTTTGGCTTTGCCCCCCACTCAACTCACAAATGTCAAGCCACAGCAATCGGCGACGTCTATGTCATAAAGTACCCCGTAAAAGCACTCAACGAAGCTTTGCGTGTGAGCCCCGAATTGGCAATGCAAATCAACGCCCTACTCATGCGAGACATTGACCTGGCGAGATATCATGCGTTTACGATCGGTAGATGCAATGCCCGCCAAGCTATTGCGCGCTTTCTAATGGAACTTCGCTCGGCGAACACCGAGAAAAGTCGTCAAACGCATACAATAGAATTGCCCATGCGGCGCAGCGATATTGCCGACTATCTCGGCTTAACGGTCGAAACAGTTAGTCGAATTCTATCACGCCTTCGGGCAGACGGAACAATTGCGTTTTCAAACCCATACAGTGTTGAGGTTCTAAGCTGGAATAAACTGTTGGCATCGGTAACCATTTAAATCCGTGCTTCGCTTAGTCAATCCTCCGTTCTTTGGCGGAGCCTCCATCACAACTGCGGAAAGAAAAAAGGAAGCCAAATGAAATTTGTAAAACCTATCGTGTTGCTTCTTGGTGCTTCCTTTAGTTTCACCGGAGCCCCCAGCTTTGCTCAGACAAGTGTAGAGGTCCAGTCTACAGGAAAAATAATATCCAATATTAATGGGGGTATTAAAGAAAGAACTGAACTCATAAGCAGCTTAGACATTACGCTGGATCATCCTGTAACTGGGATAGGTGGAAACATGGGGTTGCTTCACGTTGGAGGCATGATGACGAGCGGTGCTAATTTCTCGGAAGAGAATGTCGGGGATCTCCAAACAGTCAGCAACATTGACGGATTTCCTAACACACCTTACCTCGCCGAACTTTGGTACGAACAATCCTTTTCGAATGACACTCTATATGTGCTTGCTGGACTTTTCGATTTGAATTCTGAATTCGATGGAGTCGAAGCGGCAGACCTATTTTTCAATGCTTCACGTGCGCACGGGACTGAATTTGCAGGTGCCGGTACAAATGGCACGGGCGCGTACCCTATAACGCCTTTGGCGGCACGTGTGAAATGGGTGCCATCATCGAATTTGGAATTTCGATTGGCTGTGGCCGAGGGAACACCAAGAGACCCCGACAATTTAAACGATATAGGCCTGAAACTCGGGGACGGCGAAGGGGCGCTTGTTATTCTACAAGGTGATTTTTTTACAAAATGGGGAGCGCGGATTAGTGCCGCACATTGGGGATTCACATCAGAATTCGACGTTATTGCCCAGCCCGATCTAAAAAAGCGGGGCAATAGCGGAACCTTTGCTATCATCGAGGGGCCATTGGGGGGCCGAGAGGATCGTGGCCTCTACGGTTTTGCACGTATGGGGGTGGCGGACGCGCGCTTTAACGAAGTTAAGAAATATATCGGCGCAGGTCTCTATTATAAAGCGCCATTCGGCCGAGAAAACGACCGTATTGGATTCGGCGTCGCGAAATCTGAATTGAGTGAACGTGTAAGAATCGATCAAGGACTTAAAAAAAGCGAAACAAACTATGAAGCCGCCTATCACTTTCAATTCAATGAAAATCTGGGCATTGCGGCAACAGCGCAGTACATCGAAAGTCCAGGAGCACACCCAGATATAAAAAATGCGACGGTGCTCGGCCTACGCGTTACCCTCGGACAAATATTCGAATGGCAATAAAGTCTTGGATGAACTTATTACGCGCCTTCGCGGTCTATTGACGCTCCAAGAAGCTACGGCGTAGCTCTCAAAACGTCATTTGAGACAATGGGTTAAGAACACCAGCGCGCTATACATCCCTGTTTGATCAGTTGAAATACAAGTAACTCCCATCTGATGGCGAAGACTTTCGGGAACCAGATTCGCATGATACTCTATTGCCTCGGACATCCAGAAAATGAGATGTCAAGTGACCGAGTATTTAGCTCGGCCCGGTCTATCCTCGCTATTTAGCGCACAACATCCCGTAACTCCCCCGTACAGATAATTATCACGAAATCCAGCGAACCCGCGGAACGGTTTTCCGCAGGTTGTGGGACTTCGGAGACATGCGCAAATTTTTATTGATAATGAGTTGCAATATTAAAACCGGGAGTTATACATGCAACTCATTCGCAACTGGAGTTCCCATGACCTATCAAAATTTCGCCCTCAACCTGCTCGCAACTAGCTGTTTAGCGAGTGCCCTCTCCGCAAACGCTTTGGCTCAGTTCGACGGCGAAGCTATGCCAATCGAAACACCGCAAGCTAAGGAAACTGTCATTGATGAAATCGTTGTTACGGCAACAGGCTTTGAGCAAAACTTAAGTCAAGCTCCGGCGAGCGTGACCCTGATCCCTCGGGCTCAGCTTGAATTGCAGCGCGTCAACAGCCTTGCCGAAGCATTATCCTCCGTGCCGGGGATCGATATTGGAAATGGCGTTGGAAAAACAGGTGGTTTGAGCATCTCTATTCGCGGCATGCCAAGCGATTACTCATTGGTTTTAGTGGACGGACGCCGGCAAAACGCAGCAGGCAATGTGACGCCGAACGGTTTTGGAGACACATCTTCAAGCTTCGTTCCGCCCGTCTCTGCTATTGAGCGTATTGAAGTCGTAAGAGGCCCCATGTCAACGCTCTACGGATCGGACGCCATCGGTGGTGTCATCAATATTATAACGCGCACCACATCAGATCGGCTTCACGCCGACATCAGTCTTGATACAACCATTCAAGGCGATGGAGATTTCGGAAATAGCTATAACTCCGCTTTCTATGTTGATGGACCTCTCTCTGGCGATGTCCTATCTTTTGCCATGCGGGGTCGCTACTATCACCGGGAGGCCTCAGAGCTCTCCTATTTCGACGCAAATGGCGATGAGTTGGATGTCTCGCAGCGAGGTCCGAGCCCCGTGGAAGCGGATATTTATTCCGTGGGTGGACGTTTGAATTATATCCCCAATAATAACCATAAGATTTGGTTGGATGCCGACGTTGCTCGGCAGACTTATGACAACACCTCCGGACAACTCGGAACACTCGGAGTGAGAGGTTACGCTCCCGAGCTTAAATTCAATCGCGATCAATTTGTACTCGCACATACATCCAATATGTTTGGCGGTATTGTTGACTCGGATATCACCTACAACAGCACCGAAACCGTCGGCCGGATACTTCCAGATGATGTGGCGGGTACAGATCGGCTTCAGGGCGACCCGCGCCAACTCGAGGCGACCAATACAATCTTCAACACACGATATTACCGCGAAATAGGACGCCATACCTTTACCTTAGGCGGCCAATATTGGCATGCCGAAATGAAAGACGGCGTGGCCATGACCCCCTTTGAGCACAATCAATGGGCGGCATTTGCCGAAGATCAGTGGCAGTTCGCAAATTCCCTGTCAGCGACGATGGGTGTCAGGTATGACAACCATAGCGTATTCGGTGACCACATAAGTCCACGAGGATATTTGGTTTGGAATGCGACGGACGCCCTGACCTTGAAAGGTGGCGTGAGCAAAGGCTTTAAAACGCCTCGCCTTGAGCAAATTGCTGAAGGCATTGTCGGATTTCGAGGACAAGGCACGATTCCGTTTTTGGGAACCCCTACTCTCCAGCCCGAAACGAGTACCACTTATGAAGGCGGGGCCTATTTGAGGGGTAACCATGGACTTCAGGCGAATATCACGTTCTTCTATAACGAATTTAAAGATAAGATTGCCTCTGGGCCGACCACGCCCAACTGCGCCTTTGGACTGACCCAGGCGGAATATGATGCATTGCCTGAGAGCGACGCATGTTTGGATTATGGATACTGGCCGCGGCCGGCGACCTATTCTCAAGATGTGAACATCGATAGCGCGGAAACGCGCGGAATCGAAGCCTCCATTCGCCGAAACATCTCAGATTCCGTCAAAATCTCTGCCAATTATACATATACTGATAGCGAGCAAAAAAGCGGGGCCAACGCCGGACTGCCACTTGTGAACACTCCAGATCACCTTCTGAACGCTCAATTGTCGTGGAACCTCTCCGATCGATTCAGTTCTTGGGTGCGCGGCGAGCTAAGCTCTACCCGCTTCCGGGGCGTCGGGGCTGCACAAGACCAACTCGGCGACTATAAACGCTACGCCCTCGTTCATCTGGGCGGCGCTTATGATGTCACACACAATGTCAGGCTCAGCGCCACAATCTACAACTTACTCAACGACAATTTTGTAAAATACGTTCCCTATACATCAAATGGGCAGACAGCCTATGCGAACCAATATGCCATCAACCAAGAGCCACGCCGCCTATGGGTGTCGGTGAACGCTAAGTTTTAGGTCAATCATGTTTCGCATGATTTTATTTTGGAGCCACCTTGTTGCCGGCATAAGTGCCGGCTTCTTCATTCTACTGATGTCTGTCACCGGCGTTTTACTGACGTATGAGAAGAACATGATCAATGGGTTGCGCGCGTCGGCCACTATCACTGCACCCCCAGAAAGTCAGCGTCTTTCCTTAGACGAGCTTGCAGAGAAGGCCCGCGATCTGGACCGGGCGGGAGCCTCGCTAAGCTTTAACAAAAAGAGACACGCCCCAATTCTCATTCAGAAACGTGGGGCAGAGTCAATTCTTCTTAATCCCTACACGGGAGAACAAACCGCCGATCCAAGCGTCAAGCTTGCGGCATTTTTCAAAGCGGTTACATCGCTTCATCGCTGGCTTGGAATGACAGGTGAAAGCCGCAAAACGGGGCGCACGATAACGGGCGCGTCCAATCTCATATTTTTGTTCATTGTCGTCAGTGGACTTTATCTATGGCTTCCGAAAATATGGCGTTGGTCATTCATTAGATTAAACCTGCTGTTCAGACGAAACCTGCCGACGTCGAAAGCGCGGGACTATAATTGGCATCATGTATTTGGGATATGGGCCCTGATCCCGCTTTTCTTTATTGTCATTTCCGGTGTTGTCATTTCATATTCGTGGGCTGGCAACTTGGTTTACAAAGCCGCCGGCGAGACCCCACCACAGCGCCGAGGGCCGCCGCGCGGCGTTGACAACGCGAAACCCGTCCCTGGAGTTGAAAACGTTATACTGAAAGTGACACTAGAAGACGCATTTGCGCAAGTTTCGCGTCAATCAGACGGAAAGTGGTCATCAGCGCGAGTGGACATTCCCCAAACAAAGAACGCACCGCTCGCTTCGATCACCCTAAATTACGGATCTGGCGTGGTTGCAAAATCTCGCATATCATATCGCTACGATTTACAAAAATCGGAGATCGTCAATATTGATTCGTCCGATGACTCATCACGGGGGCGAAAGCTTCGAACGTGGTTTCGATTTATTCACACAGGCGAGCAATATGGTTTCTTGGGCCAAACAATTGCTGGCTTATCGACCTTGGCCGCCTGCTTTTTGGTCTACACCGGTTTAGCCCTGAGTTACCGTCGGCTCATCACCCCACTTCTACGCCGCCGAAAAAGAAAACGGCAGACATCGGCTTGAAACCCGACTTGCAACGAGGGAGCAAACCACGTTGTGTCAAATCCCGATCGATAAATACCGTCGACG
This sequence comes from Maricaulaceae bacterium, assembly GCA_048268905.1. Lineage (GTDB taxonomy): Bacteria > Pseudomonadota > Alphaproteobacteria > Caulobacterales > Maricaulaceae > JACOMS01. Next base: position 619,696 of record JBLWUN010000002.1, read on the forward strand.
GTGATTTTCTAGCCGTCGACAATGGCTTTGACGCCTGAGGTTTCACCAAGGCTTTCTGGCGCTAAGCTATCTTCAATTGTCCCTATGGCGAGAAAACTTCCATCTATAGGCAAGGCATAGCGAGAAAACTATTCAGGCCTTATCGTTTCTTCGGCCTCTGTGACAATCATGCCGGGTTCTCCGCCCTTCTTAACGCCATCGGTCGCGGATCTGCTTTTTTCATATAATGCTGAGTTACCCACGAATAGATTTATCGTTGATGTGGTGCGGGCGACGTTACCCACGCCAGCATCGGCAATCATTCGAATGTAGAGTCCGTATTGCCCATCTACAGGCGCGCTGACTTGAACGTCGAAGGAATGCACGTCATTGCCTTCCATCCGGAAGGATTGCAGCGTGTTACCTGTTAGAATGTTCAAGCCGGGTGTCTCAAGAACCTCTGCGGTTAACGTACCTGCATCAAAGCCATCGCGTATTGTGATACGAATAGTCTCAACTTCTCCGGCGTCGGAATGCCCATCATAATTATGGCTTAGGCTGAGGGGAACGCCAGCTTTCGTTGTATGGCCGATATACCCCGTGTCGGGCTTCGACGTCTCAGCATTCGCTGCCGTAGAATTTGCATTTGCTTGAGGGCTCTTTGCACATCCGGCGAAGGCTAACATGCCGGCGAATGCGGCGGGAGTGATAGTTTTATAGAAAGACATTTAACGCTCCTATTGCGTAATCGTGAAATCGAAACAGGCATCCCCGCTATTCGCGGATGAGTTCGGGTCGATATTATTATATTCATTGGCGTCGATAACATGTTGGCCTGCTTGCAAATTCACAGACGCTGTTTCTGTATCTACAGCGGCAGAATTTGCGTTAGCAACCAATGTGCCTTCTTTGAAAACGGTAAAGTCCGGATCTCGGTTAGTCGCGCCTGATGTGCGGCTCATGGTCAGTGTGTGAAGCCCCGCAGTGGCGACCTCAAATGTGATATATTGCCGGTTTCCCAATTTGTTATATTGCCCCGCATCGTCAACGGAGCAAACCTGCACTGCACCGCCATTCACCGAAGCAGACTTATAAACAGGAAGAGACGCTGAGATGCCGCCATCATTTGTTTCACCGCTGCCCAGAGCCGTCGTCCCGTCAATTGACTGCCCCACTAAAAGAGAGGTAATCGCCGAAACCTCGCCCGCATTCTGTGTTTTAAGCTCATCCGTGAAGGAAAAAATTGTTGTAAACACAGGCGACGCTTTATAGCTCGCGGCCGTGAAGACCCTATAGAGCGGGCCAAGACCTAAAGACAAAGTATCACTGCCGTCATCTGTACTGTCGTAAAGGTCGTAAAGAATAGACTGGACTGAGCCTTCATTGAACCAACCAGACTTCGCGTGGGTGTTGTTTTCAACGTTAATTGAAAATCCAGAGGCTTGTTGAGAACCGCCGCTGTCACGGTAAATGGGATCATCCAAAATCATACCCGACAGGGCGTTCCCAAATCCTTCGCCCAACGCTACGCGCGGATCTAAAACATCGCCGCCGCTATGGGGTCCGCCGACGGAATCAGAGCGGGACATTCGATCCTCAAAATAGTGGCCCCATTCATGAACAATAATGTGGGAGTCATACTCGTCCGTATCATTGTTAGCGTCGCCCAGAATGTAGACATATCCATTAGGCGCGCCTGCGGAGCGTTGATATGATGAAGTCCCGATTTCGCCGCGCGTTACATCTCCACCTTGCGGAATATTTGAAGTACTCCAACGAAATTCCAGCGCTGGAAAATTAATGTCCGGATCAATAGCTTCGAACTTTTTTACGGCGCTGTAAATCGGGTCTAAAATTGCGAACGGTGCTGCCGCACGCGTCGACGTATAACTGCTGCCACCCCATCCAGAGGGCGCATTCAAATCCCTGACGGAATTGGCCGCGCCAGAACTGGCTAGGCTGCCTTGCAATGTATACAAGGCATTGGCACTCGTATTATCCGTGACTTTCATGTCCCAAATTGCGGGCGCCGTCTGCACTATCTCCGCTTTCGCTCGCACGCGTACATCTTTATTCGAATTAACCGTGAAGGCATATTTGCCGTCGTCATCGGCTTTGGTCGTAGAGAGCACAGCGCCCGCGCTGTCGAGGAGTTCAACCGTGACACCGCGCGCGGGTTTTTGCGTGATAGCACTATAGTTCAGGCCGCTTGTCGCTGAATTGTGCGGAATAGAGTCGAATGTGATTTTTCCAGTCAGGCTAACTGTTGACGGCGGCGAAGGCGGCACTACTGGTGGGACGAATGTTGATTTTGCAGGTGAACTGCTACCACCGCATCCTGTAAGTACGGCCGATACGGTGGCCGCCATAGCCATAAACAGCACACGATTCGATGATCTGAAAGACCTTCTGGATTTCATTTTCCACTCCTGAACGTACAAATATCTGAGAATCCATATCATGATTCAAATAATTTGCGCCCTTTATTAATTTAACCGGCCCGCCCGCTCAAGCACGGATGCCGAACGGTTGGTTTGTGTATTTGCTATATTATTCAAGGTTCGTTACCAACCGACATTTAGACAAGGACAAACTAAAAAACTGGCCGGTTTCTTCATGAAAAATAGAGCATCCACCCTTCGACATCTTTAGATGGAAATGATTTGGCCTCGCGCGATCCCGGCCATAAATTGTATATCCGTCTGCGAATCTCGCTTGCTCAGTATCAATAATCAAGAGGTTTGATTCGACAAAGCTCTCAGGCCCAATTTTGACTCGCCGACCGCCTAAAGCTTCGGAAATCACGTTAGATATTTCGGTTCGAGTCTGTGGGGAAGGATTGAGCAAAACCGCATCTCCATACTCCAAAGACGTTTTTCCGGCGCAACCGATCAAAAAGAACGCCGCGCCAAAGAGAGTAATTGCGGGCGCTTTATTCACTTGGAGCGTTTGGATTATTTAGAATGCGGCTAGATTCAAAGAGTAAGCGGCTTTTCAAATAGGGATCGTTCAACAAAGAAAGAGGTTCATCCCCACTCTGTTTCTCTCCCCAAACTTTGTCTGTCTTGGCAGTGGTCACTCCAGGGCAAGACCCACTTTCCGCATAACTCAAGGCAGCGCTCAATAGCCCCTCTGTTTCATCGCCCAATGGCTTACTGAAATCATCGTCTATACTGCACCCCGGCACAGGCTCGCCAACTGTTACACCACCTTGATAAGGGGAAAAACCATCGGAATAATCACCAAACTTTTTATCATTTTCACCCCTAAACTGTATGGTGAAGTAGGTTTCGCCGCAATTATCAGTTCCATAAAACCCATATGGCTTACCGCACGTCGTTGTTCCAATAAGAACAACTTCGACATTTATACCCCGCAACGAATTTACGAGCGACTCGCTGGCCGAGCATGTACTTGCAGTGGATAAAACGAAAACGCGGGGAAGCTTTAGGCTGGGTAATGGCGTGCCGTTCGCCACAGAAAATCCTTGTCCGGTACTATGGAAAGGTGTGGGTGTAATTGTTGCGCCAGTAACAGGGTTTGTCGTCCTATGTTTATCATTGAAAACCAATGTTTCATAAATGCGGCCATTCGTGGCGGCTTGTCCAGCAATCATGTATCCGAGCTCTGAGGAAATATCTAAAAAACCGCCCCCATTATAACGAAGGTCCAGCACCAAATCTGATACATTTTGATTTTGGAGGGATGTGAAAGCATCATACAAAGCTTTTTCGGAAATTGATGACCCAAATGAGTTAAAAAGCACGTACGCTACTTTAGCGCCGCTTGGACGTTCAATAACCTTTGAAACCCTTACGGGCGCAGAGGTCACAACCCCAGAATCCATCGTCACAGTCGTTGTCGCTCCTCCCGCACCCTGAACAACAAATTCGTGCCTTTCGCCCTCGGTCTCTGGAAACAACCCCCTATTTAGGACGTTCACATTTGCGCCATTGACCGCATTTTCTCCATCAATCTCTAAAATTCTATCCCCGCGCTTTAAACCAGCGTTCTCTGCGGGACTATTGGGCTCCGTATATGCCACTAAAATTTCTCTCGGAGGGGCCGAACGGATAAGCCTGAACCTGACGCCGTAACCCACCGATGCTCCGCTACTGACAGATTGCTGGTATTCTTCCGTCGAGCGAGAAAAATGAAACTTATCGACAGGATTACCGGATGCCGTTGTCCTCGTCGTCCTAAGAACATCAAAATACGCCAGCCTATCCGAAAAACCGGAGGGATTGCGATCTGTAATTTCATTATACCACAAATAGGTTCTATTGCTCCAGGATCGCAGCCAGAAATTTTCGTGAGTTATCGTCCCCTTCTTATCCCGGTACGGGCTGTTTGTTTGCGGATCGATACCCGTACGAGGAGCAGCACACACATCCTTAAAAAGGCTCTCGTCTTGAAATTCACCGGCTTTCCAAGTGGGCAGCCCTCCATTCGACGTGACTGGAGGCACGAAAGCTTGCGCGGGAGACGATTTACCTCCACCGCATCCTCCAACGCACATTGCCGTGCCAAAGAGGGCAAAAAACAGGTAATGTTTAACGATAATTTTTTTGTTCATCCCTTTGTTTAACCAATCAAGCCTCATGATGCAAAGCGAAAAGCCAGTACGTGGCCTTAAGCTCTAAAATAATCATATTCTAATCTTTGCCCTCGCAAAATTTGACCTTGGACATCTTTACGAAAAGCGGCATTACGCAAGAATAACAAAACAAGACGGCTGGGCCTCCGATTTGGGTGACGGCCACAACTTCGTTTAAATAAATCCACTGCCATAAATACCATCGACGGTGACTTTCTTACCGTCGACACGCGCTTGCACGCCGTAGATTTGCGCCAGGCGTTCTGGCGTCAAAGTCTCCTCTGGGGATCCTACGGCATGGATAATCCCATCCTTCATCCAAACTAATCGATCCGCATATTTGGCAGCCAAATTCACATCATGCAAAACCGTAAGTACGCCTCGGTTTTGCGCCACATAGTCATGAAGAAGCTCCATAACGCGGTATTGATGTCGCAAATCAAGGGCCGCCACAGGTTCGTCGGCAATCAGTAAAGGCGCCTGAGCCGCGAATGCCCGCGCGCAATGAACCCGAGCCAGTTCACCCCCCGACAGCGTATCGGTTTTCCTGCTGGCCAGGTGAGCAATATCACAGGCCTCTATCGCCTCCTGTACGGCTGCGACATCTATCGCACTCAGATTTCCCATACTCGTTCCGTGAGAATAGCGACCGAGCGCGACAACATCATAAACAATGTTGGGCCAAGCAAGGGGCCGCGTTTGAGGCAAATAGGCGGCCCGGAGCGCCCGCTTGATTGGCGACAAGGATTGAACGTTGTCCCCGCCCAAATCGATGCAACCCGCGTCAAGTTTTATAAACCCAAGCAAAGCTCTAAGAAGGGTTGTTTTACCGGCTCCATTTGGCCCAAGTAGAGCGACCAGCTCTCCGGGATGAAGCTCGAAATCCACGCTGGCCAACAACTTTTTACCCCCAGCCGTTACGGTGACATTTTTAGCGGATATTTCCATCAGAAACGCCCTCCACTTCGGCGGCTGAGCGCAATCCAAATAAATGCCGGAGCACCGAAAATGGCCGCTATCACTCCAAGCTTCAGTTCTGTTTGTGTCGGAATAATCCGGACCCCTATATCTGCGAGAACCAAAAATATACCGGCCAATAGCGCAGATGGCACCAGTGCTCGCGCGGGATCGTAACGCACAAAGGGCCGAACAATATGAGGCGCGACAATACCTACGAAACCGATCGCTCCAGCAAGCGAAACGGCGGCCCCTGTGGCAAGTCCTGCGCCCAAAACAACCCAAATTCGCTGCTTATACAAATCAACCCCTATGCCGCTCGCGGCCTCCTCCCCCAAGGTCAGCGCGGAAAGACCCCGGCGGGACAAAAACAAAATGATGATACCCAAGGTCAAAAACGGAGCGGCGAGAAGAATATCGTCGAAACTGCGATTTGCGACAGAACCCAATGACCAGTTGACCATATCAGACAATGAAAATGGGTTTGGCGAGAGGTTCAGAAGAAGGCTCATGGCTGCGCCAGCAAAACTCGAAATCCCCACACCCACCAGAATCAGCGTGACCACAGACTGGGTTTTGATCGCCGTGAAGGCGATTACCGTCGTGGCCAGCAGCGCCCCCAATATTGCGGCGAAGGGTAATATCCACGGCGCCGATGCGGTAAGGCCATAATATATAGCAATGGTCGCCAAGAGAGACGCCGAAGCCGATACGCCCAAGACGCCGGGCTCAGCTAATGGGTTCCTCAATAAGCCCTGTAGCGCAGCACCACTAATCCCCAGCGCCGCCCCCACGACAAACGCTGCGATTGAACGTGGCAACCTAATTTGCCAAACGACTATAGTATCACCTGCATCTCCAATACCTGCCAGAGCGCTTAGAACACGCTCAAACCCCAGAGGGGTGGATCCAAGGAGACACGCCATAAAAATGGACAAGCCGAGCAAAAGAACAAGAGAGATATTCAGGCCGCGCGGCGATGTCATAAGTCGTCCCCCACATACCGCCGCTCAGAGAGTGCTTCGATACCATTAATGGCAAACCACGCGCCGCATGACATCCAACTTCCGTTAAGCGCGACTGTTGGCAAATTCGATATCTGAGCACGGGCTATGGGATGGCGCATCGCGCTCCATTTATCTATTTGGTAGCTTGATGAATCAAAAAAGGCCGCCGCGATCATCTCTGGCTGTTCATAAGCTAATCGCTCCAATGGCAGCGAACGCCACCCGTCCCTCTGTTCAAAATTCGTCAACCCGGCCGTTTCCATCAATTCATGAACGAGAGATCCGGGCCCGCTCGTGACACCCAAAGAGGTCATATAGAGCGCAAGCGTGTTTTCGGATTGATTGTCAAGGCTCGAGAGCCGCCGCTCAAAATCCGCGACAATCTCTTCACCACGAGCTGGCACACCCAAACCCGCCGCCATTTCCCGTGTCACTCTCTTTATACCGGCAATGTCCCCTGCCCAGCCGACATTCAACACAGGGACGCCAGCCTTTTCAAAAAAAGCCTGAGCATTTGGGCCTCCACCATAGGCCCGTACGACAAGATCTGGCTTTAAAATCAAGATGTCCTCTGCGCTGGATCGCACTGATTTCAAACCTTCCCCCTTCAATCGGGCGGCCGTATCTTGCATATAAGAGAACGACGCGTCAGCATCGGGTGACACTGCGAGAATATTTTTTGGATCAAGCATCTTCAAAACATATTGATCGGCGCAATAGTCTAGGCTCACGACTCTCATAGGGCGAAACGGCTGTGCGTTCAGTTCGCTCGGCACCTTAATATATGGCGGCGCCGTATCAATCCCATGGCACCCGGCAAACAAAGGCAAAGCCAATATAAGCCCGATTAAAACTGATGGTGTAAAAGTTCGAAACATATCAATCATTTCCGAGCATCGGACAATGTGCCAAATGCAGTCACAACAACACAGACCTCTCTATAAGAATAGAAAAGGCCAACTCAGCCGCTGCGGAAACAATTGTTTCCTGTTCGCAAAGGTTTTTCCCGACCTTCGAACACACGACGCGATGGCAGGTTTCCTGGCTTCCCAATTTCCGCTTCAGCCGCCTTCCCAAATCCAACGAAGATTCAGTGGCAAAATGGCTGTCAGCCTTTGGTTTACAGTTACGGGTATAGCATTGGCTTCTCACCAACTTCCCTCTTAGCCCTTTCAGGCACCATCACCGCTGGATATGTTGTAAATGCCGATTGGTGTCAACCGTCGATCATACGACCAGACTTTAACGACAGGAAGGCGCTTAGGGGGATTGAATGTCCTCAAGAAGCTCGAAGCTCCAATTATAAGGAGCTCCAACCACGCCTTTCACAAACATGTAGTCACCATCCGCCGTGATCCAGAAATCATAGGGCGGGTGGTTATTGCTCGTTTTAACAAAGGAGAACTTATGACATTCATATTCACCGGCTTTCACAGAGACATCTTCAACGCCGTGATATTGGAGGCTGCTTGTCGTCGTTTTTTCGAAATGCGGTCCTGTCGCGCCCCTATGGTCAATACTGGTCAGTAAATTGTCGGCCCATGTTTGAATGCCGGGTCCTTTTGAGAAATCATATCGAGCGGCAAGCCATGCATCGGCATTCAAGGCATGCGTTCCGAATCCTCTAGCATTTTCCTTAAAGGGTTCTTCGCCGTGTATATAGCCCTTTTCAGCGGTAAAACCGTGGAAAAGCGCTTTCTCCTTCGAAAATTTGTACCACGTGCTGCCGAAAAATTCGTCGGACTTGGTTAAACGAACATGTACTTCGCCTGGGAAGAAGTCTCTGTCCGCCGATTGTATGACGTCCCGTATAAGCGGCTCGTCTGTATCCCAAAGTTCGCAATAACTCCTCAGCACTCGCGTCCCATCGTAATGTACCGTTAATCGAAATTCCTCAAACCCCCATTTTCCGTCAGGAAACTTTGGATTGCCGGACATGCGGTAGTCAATAAGGCCCTTACGCGAACGATGCTTCATATAGTCCCCACTTTTAAAAAGTCTTCATCGTATGAGCTTAACGTACCAACCGCGGCGACATGATGATTGAGATCAAATTTCTCCGCACTCACTCACGATTAGAACGGCTCCAATTGAGTTTTCGAAGCCTAAATTTGGCATAAATTTTGCGTCGAAACTGCTGCACGCCATAAAATGTGTGGTTTTGGGACGGGGCGCATTCCTCCCATCAAGCGAGGAAATCATTGGGTGAGAAACAAACAAGACCAAACCTTCAAGCTTTCGATAAACGGCTCAGCCTCCTTCGACTTCGGCCTCGTGTTTCGAACCGCCTGCGTGACCGCCATTGGGACAGCTTTTCTTTGCGCGCCTATAGCTTCCGCCAATGAAGACTTGTCTGCTGTGCGAGCAGAGGCCGAGCAAGGCAACATGATGGCCCAGTATTTAATGGGCCTTAGGTACTTTTCCGCCAATGATGTGCAAAAAGATTCGAGCAAAGCTGCGGCATGGTTCCGAAAGGCTGCGGATCAAGGCTTGTCGATCGCCCAAACAACACTCGGACGCATGTATGCTTTCGGCGACGGCGTTCCAGAAAATCAAAGCGAAGCGCTCAGATGGTATGAAAAAGCGGCGGAACAAGGTTACCATATGGCCGAGATTTTCGTCGCGCGGCGATATAAATACGGAGACGGCGCGGCCAAGGACTATGTCAAGGCCGCGAAATGGTACGCACTTGCGGCGAACAGGGGCGAAGTTGACGCCCAGTATAACCTAGGTGTGTTTAACTACGCAGGTCTCGGTATGGAGCGGAATGCGTCTGAAGCGATCAAATGGTTCGAACTCGCGGCGGCGCAAGGGAATGTTGATGCACAATTCAATCTCGGTAATATCTACCGAGAAGGGAAAATCGTTCCCCGCGACGTAGATAAAGCCATAAAGTGGTATCAAGTCGCCACGGAAAATGGCGACATTGCTGCAAGGCATAACCTCATCCGGATGATTGAAGACAGTCGCAAACAAGCGATGATTGAATAGCTTAAAAGACGGGGGCCACCCAAAGGCCTTTCCGTCTGAGTGAGACGGACCCGGAAAATTGGACAATTTGCAATAGCCTTTCTACTATCCTCTTATGGAGGACATAATATGAGTAGTCGACTGGGTGAAAGTTTCAAATAGCATCAGCGTTTTGCAATATATATTTGAAAGGGCTTTAGATGCCATTGTGCGCAATTTAAGTGATATCTATCATGTTTAGGTTAATTTCGGAGAGTGCCAATGCCAGTTGTTTATACTAATCCTAGGTTTTGTGTGGAAGAAGTTGATGTGGAACAGGGGTCCGTATCTAGAAAACATTTTTTTGTTAAAAAAAAAGATGCTGTGCTTATTGTTTTGACTTGCGAAGATAAAGTTTTGACTATCAGAAATAGTCGGCCACTTTTCTCTAATGTGTCCTGCGAATTACCGGGGGGAGCAATTGATCCAGGTGAAACCCCTCTCGTCGCAGCTTACCGTGAGTTGAGAGAAGAAACCTCAATTGACGAAATCAACTTGGAACCCTTTGGTATTACTGTCCCTCTTCCAAGTTTAGTTTCGGAGAGCGTATTCATTTTTCGAGGAAGACTATCCACTATGCCTGATTTGTTAATAACAGAGGAGGCTTTAGCCGAAGGTATTTCTAAATATGAGTGGATCGAAATCGATAAGCTTGATCACTTCCTAAGCAACGGTATGGTCGAGAGCTCCGTGGATGGTTACGCATTGTCGTTATTATTTATGAAAGAGAAAAAAGGTGATGATGGAGAATATCAATTTTAACAGCCTGTGAGTTCCGCTAAGCGGGACATTTTCATTACAGTGTCGCAAATAACTGTAACTCGCGACATAAATGAAACTCAAAGCACACCTTAAATATTCCGCAAAATTCCCCCCTCAACCAAGACCAACTCAATAACAATAAGCGAAATTTAAAATTCAGCTTGAATTATGGATTTGAAACTCATATTCGGCACGCAAGATCTAAAAATTTACTGTTGCCGATAGCGACCTTATATAAGTCAAAGCGTTTCTTACTGATAGGCAACACAGCCGAGGATTTTATTGTGACGACACATCATGAACGAAAAATAGCAATTGTAGGACTTGGCTATGTCGGCTTGCCTCTAGCAGTCGCATTTGGTGAATTACGTGAAACTATAGGGTTTGATGTTGATGGCGTGCGTATAGAGGAACTTCGAAATCACCATGACCGTACAAGAGAGTGCACCCGCGAAGAGATTGCAATCGCTAAGCACCTTACATTCTCTAGTTCGCCAGAGGACCTGCAAAAGGCAGATGTCTTTATCGTCGCCGTACCTACCCCAGTTACAAAGGCGAAAGTTCCAGACTTGTCAATTGCCCGAAAAGCGTCTGAAACAGTCGGAGCCGTGCTTCGTAAAGGCGGCATTGTTATATATGAGTCAACTGTTTATCCAGGCACAACCGAAGAGGAAATGATTCCTATACTGGAGCGTGTATCTGGCCTAAAGTTCAATGTAGATTTTTTCGTGGGATATAGCCCCGAACGCATAAACCCTGGAGACAAAGATAGAGGCCTTAGGTCAATCGTCAAAGTGACTTCAGGTTCAACTCCTGAAATCGCCGACCTCATAGATGACCTGTACGGCACAATCATTGACGCTGGAACGCATAAGGCTCAATCGATCCAAGTCGCGGAAGCAGCAAAGGTTATCGAAAATATTCAGCGTGACGTAAATATTGCCCTGATTAATGAATTGTCTGCAATCTTTGGTAAACTGAATTTGTCAACGCGCGACGTGCTCGCAGCTGCGCGGACCAAATGGAATTTCTTGCCATTTGAGCCCGGCTTGGTCGGAGGACATTGTATCGGTGTTGATCCGTACTACTTAACTCATAAAGCACAAATGATTGATTTTCATCCTGACATTATTTTAGCAGGTCGCCGTACAAACGATAAAGTGTCACAGCGCATTGCAGATGAAACATTGCTTGAGCTGTCAAAAAGTGGCGTAGCGAGTGCAAACAGCCGTATTCTCGTATTAGGCTTTACGTTTAAAGAAAATTGCCCGGATATCCGAAATACTAAAGTATTCGACGTTGTGTCTCGCCTACAATCATTTGGCTGTGATGTTTGTGTTCATGACCCTGTCGCAGTGCCAGCAGAAGCTCACCACGAATATAGCATAGACATCACGAATGACCTACCAACCGGAAAATTTGATGCAATTGTTATAGCTGTCAAGCACGGCGAATATATCGAATTGGGCGACCAAGGGATTGATAAGCTTTTGACAGACAAAGGCGTCGTCTATGATGTTAAATGGGCGTTCCCGCACCGGACAGATTACCTGTCGCTTTAGAGCTTTAAAAGGGTGTAAGCCTAGCTATTTAATGAAACTTAGATCCAGTTCTCATTAAAACGCATAGCCAACGCCTGCGGTTATAGTTTCGATATCTTGCGAGACGAGTTTTCGTTTCTGCTATCGTCGGATTGTTACTTTACTTGTCCGCGAAGGCTCTTCTGTCGATCAGAAACAGATTCGGCGAATAATCAACGCGTTCGACCAGCGATTACGTTATAAAATACCGAATCAGCGGGTGGACGCCATCAAACTATCCGCACAAGACGAGAGCAATGGATTTTGCCATGACGAGTTAGCAACGGGTACGGAACTGTGCGTTCTGACTGTTGACGATATCCTATCCGTTGTAGATCCACGGCTGTCCTACAAAGGAGAAGATGTAGTAAAACCACTTGAACAGGCCTACCGCTTTTAATAGGCTCGTAAAAAATTGGCTGGTAAACTGGCTTCCTTGATCCGAAGTGAAGATTTGCGGTGTGCTAAAATTTTCAGTCGCCTCACCCAAGCCCCCCAAGCAGAACTATATGTCCAGCGTATTGGATAGACGCCACAAATAAGGGGTTCCTATACCAATACTGTTGCTAAATGCATCACTAAGAAAGTATGGCTGAAGGGCGACAGACTTCAAAATGTAAACGAGAAATATAATGAAAATACTGATTTTAACTCGCCATTTTCCGCCAGAAGTTTCAGGCGGAGTTCGGCGGTGGTTCTGGATGGCAGATGCTCTTGCTAAAAGGAATCACGAAGTTGTAATCGCGGCGCCTGATTTAGGGAATTCCCATGATTTTGTTTCTCAACAGTTTACCCCTCGAATTATTCGAGTTCCGCATGTTTCTGCTATAAGAGGAGCGAGGCAAGCGAGTTCCAGTCCCAAATCTTCTACGAAAAAAGAGGCGAAGATAAAAACCACGTTGAGAACCTCTCTTCTGTTGCCAGACGCTGACATTCGATGGGTCAAATTTTTAGTTCGGCAACTACGAGAAGTTTTGGACGGCGAAACATTTGACTGGGTCGTAACGTCTTCTCCGCCAGAATCATTGCATTATGCTGGGTACAAACTCAAAGGGACTATTGCTCGACGTTGGCATGCAGACATGCGTGACTATTGGCTAGACTATCCTCTTATTGCAGCAAGAAACAAGAACACTCGCAGGGCCCTAGAGGCTAGAATAGCAAAAAAGTGGCTCAAGCAAGCCGACCTCAGGACCGCCGTTGACACGGGTATGGCCGAAGAAATGGGACGCCTTTCAGGACAAGAAGCGAAAGTCTTACCCCACTTCGCGCCGCCTAATCCGCCGCAAGACATTTCTATCGATTTTAAAGGCCCTACGGACGGCGTACGCCTAGTTTACACAGGCAGTTTCTCACTGTCTGACAAGGACCGGAAAATAGCGCCCTTGCTGCGAGCCTATGAAAAAGCCTACGAGACTGCAAAAAATTTAAGCCTTCATATTTTTGGCCAGCTAACGCCCGATGAAATGAAGTCAATTGAAACGTCCAGCGCTAAAAACCGTATTTTTTTCTATGCCGCTGTGCCCGCCGGGCAAGCTTTGGCCGCCCAGCAACATTCCGATGCGCTCATTATAACGGCGGCCGAAAAAGCCAACGCCATTCCTGGAAAGCTGATGGAATACAGGCAAACGGGAAAGCCGATTATCGCTGTGGGGAACGGGCCTTGGCTTGATTCTAATCCTGACATAAAGCAAGGGAGCGAGGCTATGATACTCGCGTCAGAAAAATCACTTCCCGCAAGTACAGTTACAACAATTAAACTTGAAGATGTTTGCGATACACTGATTGACCTTTACACTCTCAAGGAATGAATAGCGGTAATCATTGCTTGAAACCCTTCGCTATGCGTCCTAAGAACCACCAAGTTTACGAAGAAGTCGTCAGACGACTTTGAACGATAGGTTAGACCTGAATGATAAATGCGATTTTCACTGATGTTTTCAGCGGTCTAAATCGTTTCCCGCTCGCAGTTTTACTCGGTTGGCGCGACACGATCAGTGCACACAGGCGGTCCTTTGTCGGCCCAATCTGGATATTTTTACAAACTTTCCTCTGGGTTTTCTTCATTGGCATTTTGTTTGGCAAAATGCTCGCCTCCAAAACTACGATAGATTATCTGATCTATGTAGCGATCGGTATGGTCGCCTTTAATTTCATGACGCTCATGATTTCAGAGTCGGCGAATGGCTTTATTCGAGATGCTAGCCTCATTAAAAACATACCCGTGCCGCCAAGCATATATGTCATGCGTGTCGGAACTCGGGCGGTATTCACGCTAATTTTTGAGCTTCCGGTTATTATCCTTGCCATGGCCTTGAAAGGATTCATGCCTTCACTCGCAGGAATTTGTTTATCACTCATAGGAGTTATCATTACTCTGTGGGCCTTTATGGGGTTAGCTTTTGGATTAGCCTCACTAGGCGCGCGCTTCCGGGATCTCATTCCTGCTATTTCCGTCGCAAACCGCTTGGCGTTCTTCGCAACACCTATTTTCTGGCTTCGGGAAGCAAGTGACCCAGTAAGAGAATTTCTCTCCGTCTATAATCCGCTATCATACTATATGAAGATCATTAGAGCCCCTCTCATGGAATTACCGATTACCACAGGCGATTGGGTTACATGCGGCATCATAGGAGCGGCTATGTGGCTCATAGGCCTTGTCCTATTTGGCAACACACGCGACAAATTGGCGGCATTAGTATGAGTATGACAGGCCCCTCTCTTAAACTGGAAAAGGTTTCATTGGATTTGCCGACATCGGGGCGCGTGCGCGCCACCGATTCCGACGACCGTGTTGGAGGACGTTTTGTTAAAAAAGGCTTCACTCATTATGTAAGAGCTTTAGACGACATTAACCTGTCGCTTGAAGGCGGCAACCGATTAGCTGTCATCGGCCATAACGGCGCGGGTAAAACTACACTTTTACGTATGGCTGCTGGAATTTATTCACCGACATCTGGAAAAAGATCCGTTAACGGGAAAGTGACCTGTCTCCTAACTTCAGCTCTCGGTCTCTCTCCGTTCATGTCTGGCCGGGAAAACATAAAACTTGCCTGTGCTCTTTATGGTCTGAGCCGAAAAGAAACGGAAGCCATTACACCTGAAATCAATGCTTTTTCTGAACTTGGCTCATACCTTGACTTGCAGACAGGGACTTATTCTTCGGGCATGCGGACACGTCTGGGCATGTCGATCATTACGGCCTTGGATCCTGATATTTTAATTATTGATGAAGTGTTCGGTGCCGGGGATGCTTCTTTTTCGGAAAAAGCCCAGTATAAATTAATGGGTATGCTTGAAAAAAGCCGGATTTTGATGTTCTCGTCTCACTCGGATTCTCTACTCAGACAGCTCTGCGATACCGCTATTTTAGTGGATCACGGGCAGATTATAGGACGGGGCTCCGTAGACGAGGTTCTCCTACAATATAAAATGATAGAAATATAATACGACGAGTTAACCCAGTGGACCCTCGCGAAGCTCTAGACATTCAGAATGTCTGCCAACAATCATACATAACCAGTTTATAAAGCGCGTTTTAGCCAAGCGATACGATACGTTGAACTCGCTTCTCCTAAAAATTCGGTATTATATTCTCTCCGCTTAAACATATCCAGCAGTTCCAATTGCTCGCCGGGTTCGTTTCTAGGGCGCGCAAATCGACACAAATTTATAATAACATCTTGGTAGCTTGCAGCTCTTTGGATAACGGCGATTTCATTACTTGAAAACAGTTCGTTCACGCTGTCAAAAGATATAAAGACTGCGTTTGGCTCTTTCTCCAAAAGCAGATTGGTAAGATTGGAGGGGAACTTATCATGCAAAATTCTATAACATGGCCCATGGCCTTCTTCACTCTTTTTTACAGCTCGTCCCAAGACTTCCGAAAGTTTAGATCGCTGCCCATTCGAAGAAATGTTCACACAGTTAAATCCTTGGGCATAAAGGGCTAATGTTGAGAGCCCTGCCCCATCCCCAATTTCATGGATAGGCCGTGATATATCAATATTTTCACACACAAACTCAGTGAATTGAATTTGATTGCCCCCGAACATTCTCCCCTCGTCTGCGAGCGTTTGGTAATGCTTAAAAGCACCGGATCCATCCACGCCATTTTTCTTAATGGATTCTAATGTTGCCGTTGTTAAAGTTTGTACAAAACGCTCTGTATTTAACATGTAAACTCCAATATCAGTAAACAAATGAATATTGCTTGGAAAAATAGGCTGAGGCCCGATTGTTTGAGGCTTTCTGCTAATGATTATTGAGATCGACACATCATCAGAGCAAGATTTACTCGGCATCAATAGCAGTTTTGTTGCGCGCCTCAAGCATGAAATTTTTGCAGCATTTAAATCGCCGTATAAATTATGGCGATTACCCGCCGCTATTTTTAGAATTTCACGGGAACGGCGCACATACCAGCACTTACATCCCGTTTTTGAAGCGGTCCATGCGGGGTGGGATATTAGTATTCCGCGCGGATCCATGTCTAGGTTCCAAGACTATTCACAAATAGCCCGCCTAAAAACACAAATAGCCTCAGACCCGCAACCCCAGCTCCAGCTCCAGCTCCAGCTCCAGCCGAGGTACAATGATCCCATTTTACAAGCTCTCTATGACCGAGCAGCGAACTTACCCTCCCTAGCCAAGAAGCTTGAACGGCTCGCAGCCGAAACCTCCGCCGAAACGTCACCAAACGCAGACTTAAACACGATCGCCTATGTGACACATGTGGATTTTCCCGCTGCACAAAATGGCTATACGAGACGAAGCGATGCCGTTGTGAAAGCTTTGGAATATAACGGCATCACAGTACACAGAATATGTAGCCGCCCCTATATTCACAAAAGCCAAAAGGATGCGACTCCTAATCTATCACTATTCAACCGTATTAACATGGCAGCAGAGGCACTCGCAGACAGTATACCTAAGTCCGTTTCTACGGTTATTGCAGCTTCCGACTGGACAAATGGATGGGTAGCCATGCTCGCGGCAAAGAAATGCGGGCTCCGTTTTGCCTATGAGGTCAGAGGACAATGGCAACTCTCACATGCCGCTATTGTTCCGGAATATGATCATACGCTAGCCTTCGCTGCGCGCGATACTTTAGAACGCACGCTTGCCAAAGTATCTGACATTGTTTTCTGCCAAACAGCTGATTTAGCTAAGTACTTAAACGTTAAAGACACGGCCATTCTTATCCCAAATGGAGCGGACAATACGCCTCTGAAGTCAAATGCAAGAACACCAAAACCGGAAACTCTGTCCCTTGGCTATGTCGGAAGTATTTTGCCCTACGAAGGTCTTGAACGCGCGATTATATCTGTTGCCGCGCTCCATGACCAATATCCCGGACTATCCTTGACGATTATAGGCGGAGGCTCCCATAAGCCTACCTTAGATACATTGGTGAAAAAACTGCGTGCAAAACCTTATATACACATAGAGGGGATATTGCCGCGCGAAGAAGCGCTCCAGGCTCAGCAAAATTTCGACGCCCTCATTCTTCCCCGGCATGACAAACAGGTTTGCCACATTGTAGAGCCTTTGAAACCGCTGGAAGCTTTCAGTTTAGGGAAGCCAATATTAGCCACCCCGCTCAGAATCGTGAAAGACATGCCGGGGGTCTTGTGCGCCAAGTCATTCGAAAACAAGGCCTTCATTGACTTAATTGAAGTCGCTCTCAATCACCCTGAAAGACTGGCTCAGGCTGGTACGGCCGGTTTCCAGTGGGTTCAAAACAACCGCTTATGGAATGACCTTCTTCGTCCTATGTCCCACTGGATCAACTCGCCGCGCTAGAGTGTTTAGCACAACCATAAAATCTCAAAGTATTGTCGAGCATTGTCTCCATCGAGAACTTATCCTGCGCAAACGCTCTAGCCTTTGCCTGGAAACTCTCAAGTTGGTCTTGGTTAGTGATTAGATCAACAATAATTTCGGCTATATTGGTAACATTCAGCTTCTCTTCATTCCCCAATAACACACCCGTTTTGCCCGGTATGAACGCTTCTTTTGTCCCCCCCGCATCGGTTGCGACGACAGCGCATCCAAAGGCTTGAGCTTCTATAACCACATTGGGCATACCTTCAACATATGCCAAATGCAGCAGCAGGTCAGCGCCAGCCAAAACGGGCCCTACATCACGGACGTCTCCCATGATTTGGATTCTATCTTCGAGATGTAAACCGAGCACCAACGCTTCTATTTCATCGCGGAGAGGACCGTCTCCTAGGAGACTGAATTTTACATTATCCGTCTTTTTTAGAATTTCACTTGCCACCTTTACCCAAGCATCCGGGCGCTTATTTTCATCGAGCCGCATAATACCTACGATTGTTTTTACAGAGCTTGAGCCCTTTTTGGCGTTCATGAGATCCGAGCGGACCAAACCATTGGAAATGACGCTCACATCTTCGCGGTCAATCCCTAACCAGTCAGCGTAACTTGCAGCGCCTACAGCAGTATTTGCACTGACCGCAACCCCTGGCATCTGGACAATACCTTTCAGCAAAGGCTGATAATAAGGGCGGTCTGTCCCTTTTAAATGAGGTGGGATTGACCGGAAAGAAAGCGCGATATTAGGAATACGGGCCCAAAGGGCTCCCAAGCCCAAAAGGGAAATCGTAGCATCTTGCCACAAATGCACGACATCCGGACGGTGCTGATTTAGCCCGTTATAAACTTGAAAAACTGTTGGGCACAAAAAATATAGGTCTTCGGTAAATTGCTCAACATTTAACGTAGGCCAAGTCTTTGACACATCCCGACTATCGCTTGAAAACCTTTCTATGGCTCGAACTCTGATATTTGATTTTTTCAACTCAGGTAAAAGAGCATTTCGGCTTTTCCGTGGATCCAAATTTCTGACCCACACCTCCACGATCATGTCAGGTCTATTTTTAGCGATTGCGATAGCTGTATTAACACACTGACGTTCAGCTCCTCCCCGTCCGAGCGAAGCATTGATCAATACAATTTTCTTCACGCGGTTAGCACGTGATAAGGTTTTTCGGTCTTCACGGATAACCTCAAAGCACTGCTGTGCAATAACACCTGGGACGTATAGGCTTGGGTCGCCTTGAACCCCCGCACGATCAAGCCGCCTTCTAATGAGGTTGAGCTGTTGACGGCTTTCAGGCATCTCTAAGCCCTCCAACACCTCAATGGCCTTACCCAGATACCCTCTCATTGTCAGGCTTTCCGCGTATAACATGCGCGCCGTAGGTTGATCTTGCATAGATCGCCTATTCCAAATCAAATCAGCGGCACCAAATTCTCCCAAATCCTCCAAACATTGCGCCCTAATAGCCGCGTCAGAAAGGCTCTCATTATCTGATACCTGTAGTAAACTCTCCAGCACAAGACGCTTGCCTCGGACTCTCGTCAGAACACGCATCAAGGCTCTTTGCGCATCTGAATTATTCGAAAACCGTCTAGCGATTGCGGCAAAAACCGTCTCTGCTTCAAAGCCGTTATGACGGTACTGACCTATAAATTCCGCAGCAGCAAGCTGCAGGCGGGGCGCGTCAGGCACCTTTAATATGCAATACAGCATAATTCGGGCAGCCTTATCTTTTGGTACCGACGGACTTGCAAGATATTCAGCTGCAATCAACCCGGCTCTGCGCCAAACCAATCGAGGCCAAGCGGCTCTTTCTCGCCTTTCCAGCATGAGAGAAACAGGGTCTGCGACGGTGAGATATTGTTTCGGAACTCTCACCAGTGACAGCACAGCAAACACCGCCGTCAGGCTCGCCATAACAGGTTTCCACATGACGATACGTTTCATGGTATTTATGATGGCCCGTTTCAACCAAGCATCTCCAGCCAGCTGAGGAGGTCTTGCGCTCCTCGTTCAGCCGCGTGCCCGTCCCATCCCTTAATAGCCTTCAACCGCTTACGCGGCGTTTTACAAGCAAAATCAATTTCATGGCTGAGATTACCAGGGTTGACCAACCGGTTCGTCCCTTGAACGAGCGTTATCGGACGTTCCGTACTATCCCGTAACGTCAAACACGGAACGCCAAGAAAACTGCTTTCCTCTTGTATTCCACCAGAGTCAGTTATGATCAGTTTTGCGTGTGCCTGTAAATGCAGGAAGTCCCCATAATTCATTGGGTCTACCCACTGAACGGATGGTGCCAACGCCTGCGGGTTCGCTTTTGAAAGCCTCGGATGCAACGGAAAAATCAGAGGAAGCTTTTGAGCGGTTTGCTCTAAAATTTCCAAAATTGCGTCTCGCCGGCAAAGAGCGTCGACGTTGGACGAGCGGTGAAGCGTAACGACGCCGTAATTTTGAGGTCCCAATCCCAAAGGCGGCGCCTTCTCTGGGTCAAACGTCTTAACCAGACTATCGATCATGAAATTCCCAACGAGAGAAATTTGACTTTCGCTGTGACCTTCCCTCAGAAGGCGCCGTACGGCATCCTCGCTTGGTGCCCAAAATCTATCACTAATCGCATCGACGGCCAGGCGGTTAATTTCTTCGGGAAGGCCGCGATCCCCAGACCTTAGGCCCGCTTCAAGATGTAAAAGGGAGCATTGCGCCTTTTTAGCTGCAATTGCGGCACCCAATGTAGAATTTACATCCCCAATGACAATGACAGCATCCGGTGGGGTGTCAGACAATATTTTCTCATAAGCCGCCATGACTTTTCCGGTTTGAACGGCTTGAGACCCTCCGGCGGTCCCCAAATGAATATCAGGTGCTCGCAACCCCAAGACGTCAAAGAAACTATCAGACAAAGCCGGGTGATCATGTTGCCCTGTATGGATTAACCGGGCCGCAATGCTCGTATGGGCATCTAATGCCTCAATTAAAGAGGCCGCCTTCACAAAATTAGGACGCGCGCCAACAACAACGTCGACACGATGTTCATGACGGAACGCACTCATTTTCCGTCTCTAGACAATTCGAATATCGGCGTATTGGGATAATAAGCATGCAATGTGTTTTCAAGCATGATGTCCAAGCTAAACTGGTTTTTCGCCCAAGTCTTCGCCGAACTCCCCATAGCTTGTCGTTTATCATGATCGTGCATCAACGTGGAAACAGCTTGGTACAAATCGCCCACGATGTCATCGGCCCCTCGGTCATCAATAACAAGACCCGTAATATCCTTGTCTACAGCTTCTGCTGCCCCGCCTGCATTCACTGTGACGACCGGAATACCTAGAGCCTGAGCTTCAATAAGGACATTTGGCAAGCCTTCGCGCTCCGACGTTAATAAAAGTACGTTCATCTTATCCATAAAGGGCTCAACCGGCCGTCTTACACCTAAAAACCGGATTCTCTGATCAAGCCCTGCGTCCAGAACCTTTTGCTGCATCTCTGCCAATAATGGTCCATCGCCGACAGCAATCGCCTGAAAATCCGAATAGCTTTTCGCCAACTTCATCGCGGTCTCAGTCCATAAATCAGGTCTTTTCTCAAACGTAAATCGGCCAACCCACCCCAAACAGAATGAGTTCTGCTTCCATGAAAAATCAATCGGTAGCGCACGTTTCGCGTTGTCTTGAATACCGTTAATATCAAAGCCGTTGTGGACAACCCCCACAGCGCCCACCTCAAGGTCTAACCACGCCTCATAATCACGAGCGCCAAAATGCGAATTGTTCAGAAGCGTGATGCGGTCTGGAAACGCGCCTATCAAGCTTTTATATAAGCCTTGCTGATAAGACCGGAAACGGCGACGGGAATCGGGTCTCGTACTGCGCAAACTTACAACAATATGGGGAACGCCGCTGAGTAGCGCGGCAAAAATTCCAGCCAACGCAGTTTTATCCTGCCAGAGATGACAAATTTGAGGACGTTCCGTCTTTAAAACCTCATACAGCGGTCGTGCAATATCTTGAAGGTCATCCGGTAAAAGTTCTAATAGCGCATCCGGTGCGGACACCTTGCTTATGTCAAGCGAGGGTGCACTTGCACCCAGCTCACGAACAGAAACATTGGCATTCTGAATTTCTGAGAGAAAGAAATTCGCTTGAATAGAGGTATCCAATGATCGGCAATATAATTTCACGGGCCTATTCGGAGGCAAGCGTTTTGATAGGCCGATAGCCGTTGCTGCAACCTGCCTCTCAGCTCCGCCCGGGCGCAACGTACTCGACACCATGACTATAGAAGTCGCCGTCTTCGTCATAGGCGCTACAATTTTTTCAAGAAGCGGAACAAGCTTGTCCGGCGAGTCTAAGCGTTGCGCTGAATCCAGATCTAAATATCCCGCATCCACTAAGAAGTTTCGCAACGCCCCTACACGCTCCAACCGAGTTTTAAGCGCAGACGTTTCAGTAACATTACTTTGCAAGGCAGATGAAATTTTCCCGCGCTTAAGAAGCGATTGCGCCCATTCTTGCCGTGTTATCGGCTGCAGATGCCCTTTCAAAGATGACATCATTTTATCAGCGATATCATAAACCTCCGCATCAAGCCATAATCTCGCAATATTCTCCTTTGAGATTCGGCGGGACTGTTCTGCTTTTTCGATATAGGCGTGTGCGAGGTCTACTCTGTCTAATCGCACAGCAACTTGCACAGCCCGACGATACAAGAAAAAACTAGCAGGGAATTTCTTCAGACCGACGTCTAAATAACGAAGTTTACGATCATTTGGTAAGGTCTGTGAAGCCGTTGAGACCATTTTTGCAGATTGTAATACTAAGTGCTCATAGTGAGGTCTAAGGCGCTCAAAATTATCAAGCCATACAAAATCAGTGGCAAAACTCTGCGCGCCTTGAGTGGATGCATTCAGCATTTGTTTTTTCACGCAGCGTTTAACCAAAGGCTCTATTTCCATCTCGCCAAAGAGATCGACAGCATTCTGCAAAGCTGATGACAAATCGCTCACAGGAACTTGCTTGTCCCTCAAAATTTTCTCGAGCAATTTAAGAACTGCTGTTTGTTTTTGAGGGCCTTCTTTCTCTCTCTCAACCAAATCATCAAATTTGAGCAACAATTTAGCACTTTGCGGGAGCTTTCCCACCGTGTGTGATGTTGTCCTTAGGGCGTCGGTAAGCTGCCTGCCCAGTTGAGCGCGGCGCAACGCCGTCACCAATGACCGACCTTGAAGCCACGGCCATATAGCCTCGAGCCAATCTGAATGACTGTAAAGGTCAGGATCGTGAGGCGGTATTTTTTTAAGTATGAGGCGATGGGTTAAATCAAACATCACCTTTGACGCCACAGTCCCCCCCGACGGGAAACTGCCCATATGGTGCACAACATCCAAAGCGGCATCGCGCCAATCACCCAGCTCAAGATGTAAAACAAAAGAAAGTTGACCCTCTAAGTTTAATGCATCCACCAACCTAAAAAGCTTCAAACGATTGGAGCGACTGAGAAAGTAGCGAAAGTAGGGATCCTCGATAAGAGATTGAAAGATAAACGCTGGCTGACTATCCTGCAATTCCACAAGCTGCAACAATACCGCGCAGGCTGCATCCGTATCGCGGAGGCACAAGGCCAGATGCAGCTTTTTTTTCAGCCCATCAGGCTCGACCGTATTTTGTAACAATGCGAAAGCCTCGTCAAACCGTTGAAGGTTTTCAAGAGCTTCAGCCGCCACCAATATTTCTGCATTGTGAGTAAGCGCGCCAATATCTCCAAGACTTTCCAGAGCCTTTGGCCACTCTGAATACGCCATGTAACACCACGCTCTTAAAGCCCTGAATTCAGCGGCATTGTTTGAACGCTTGAGACCTTGTCGACAGAGTTGCTCCGCAACAGTAATTCTGCCCGCACTTAAATGCTCTCCAACCGAAGTTTTCAGAGATTTCAAAGGAAGACAACGCGCTTGGACAGGTGCAATAAGCCTTGCCGCCCCTCTCCTTATCACATCAGTGACCGTTAAAGCTTTTAAGTCTGAGAAACTTGCCATCATAAAGCCTATAATTGCGATCCGCGAGTCACCGCCCAGACAGACTTTAGCTCTTTGCTAACCGATAATAATATCCTGCGGCACCCTGATCCAATAACAATTCCTGCGATAATAGACCGCTTTTACGCATACGTTCTAACAAAGCTTCGTAAGCTTCGGGTGTATCCCGCTGTATACAAAACCTTTGTAAATCAACATAGCAAACGTCAAATTTGGCAAGGCCATCGATCATTTCGTCTTCTGTTTCGGAGGGAAGCGTTCCCATAATATTCGTCGTTATGCCCGCATACAATCCTTTAGCATTCGTTTTTTCAGGTGTGGAAGCCGGAAAAGTCCCCTGAATGAAGCTCATTAAATTCCCCGCTGTTGGGTGAATTTTTTTCAATTTCTCAATCATGGCATCCGCTGTCGCAACCCGACGGCGATCATATTCCAATCCAATCGCTTGGCGACCTTCGGCAGCGAACGCTAAAACCATTGATCCTAAACCGGCCCCAACGTCGACAATAGACTCTACTTGCGGGTCTCGGGCAAGGATAGAATCAGCCAGTTCCCGTTCATGCCGCGTTACGAGTTCACCCCGATCTGCTCGAACTTTGTAAAACCCGTAAGCTCCAGAATCTGTATCGCCCATTTTTTTTATACGGTTTTTAATCACCGATATAGCCACCCGATCAATGCTAGCCAACGTTGGCCTTTCATTTGAACTGGAATGACCGCTGCCTTTAAGTTTCTTGAAGATGGAATTGAACACTGAACCAGCCTTTCGTCTTACTCGGCCAAACGGATCTGGCGTCGATGTCTGCACTTTCAATGGTGAGCTTTCGATGCGTTTTACAGGTTCCGGGCTATTTATCAACTCATCATACACGTCCATACCAGTGGTAATCTCAAGATCAAAACCTGCGTCCTCGATTAGGTTTTTAAACATATCGAATGTCGAAGAAATTGCTGGGTTCATATGGGGAATGTGCGGGGTTTCCATTTTATCAAAATACCGTCCATTCATCGAATGAGCGTAAGTTTTGATATACAGCGCGTCATCATAAACAGGAGCGTTACAAATCCAATCCTCAATAACTTGATTAGGATTTTCAAATCTATCTTGAACATGCTTACTATAAATATCAAGTGACATCATGGGATGCCTCTGACGGGAGTGCCAAATAAAGAACCGTTCCGCACCACGGGCAGCCGGATCACTTACAGGACGCGGATCAGAGCTAGGCAAATTATAGGTCTTCACTTCAGCTGTGGGCAAACACGTGTAAGGCTCCATCAAAATATCCGGATCAACCTTTTGCCGCCCTGCCGGAAATGTAAAATCAGCGACACAGCCTAGAGATTTAAGTATTTGTATCTCATCATTGATACGGCATATTTCATCATCTGATCCATTGAGGGCCCAATTCCCGTGAACGAATGCCCATCTATCGAGCGCCGCTCCGGTATCCATACGCGCTTGTTCAAGATGGCGATGAACCGTCAACCGCATGCGTGCACTATCCCCAGCTGCTGTGCCGTGTTCTTCTAACCATTCATTGACGGCAGGAAAATGATTGACCCCACTGAGCGTATATCCTTCATGATGGATATGTATTTGAATTTCGTGCCCCTGCGCCTTGACGGCTTCCATAGCCGTTCGGGCTATAGACTGTTGTTCCTGGCTTAATTGAGGAAAGCCAATTTTTTCACCGGGAACACAAGCCGTGTCAGTAGGAGATTTATCATTTAGAAATGTGTACGGAACATGAGGTTTGTAAAATAGCGTCATTTTACTCGAAAACAGACTATTTTGCGACTGTTCACGAAATAACGCAATTTCATCTGCGTGTTCCTGCAAAACCCCTCGCCGCCAAGGCTCGAAGTGATCACAGTGAAAATAGCGCACCTTCTTGACGCCTTTTGAAGCTAAATTTTCAAGATATTTTTGTGTCAAGACTGTCATACTTATCCCTTGAACACGATGCGAACGAATTGCAACATCTTTTTGAATACACTAAAATTTCTAGGTTTAAGACCTCGGCATTTGAGAATTGCATCTCGAGCGTGTGGGCTCTATAGAGGCATTTTTTGGAGTGCGCATAATGAAAATATTAGTCACCGGAACAGCCGGCTTTATTGGAAACAACTTAGCTTTACGTCTCCTGAAAGAAGGTCATGAAGTTGCCGGCGTTGACGCCGTGACGGATTACTACGACGTTCAATTAAAGCGTGATCGTTTAGCACGGCTCGAGCCATATGAAAATTTTTCCGCACATGAATATCGCCTCGAAGATTTTGATAAATTGTCAGCAACATTTGAGAGTTTTAAGCCTCAGCGCGTCGTTCATCTTGCGGCCCAAGCAGGTGTACGTTATTCGCTCGAAAACCCCCGTGCTTATGTTGATACGAATGTAACCGGCAGCTTTAATATTATCGAACTCAGTAAACAGCACGAAGTCGAACATATTATTGTAGCCTCGACCAGTTCAGCCTACGGCGCAAATGATGTTTACCCTTTCAATGAAACAGACCGAGCCGCTTTCCCGCTAACCATTTATGCTGCCACGAAGCAAGCCTCAGAACTCATCGCACATAGCCACAGCCATCTTTTTGATATACCGACAACGATTGTTCGGTTCTTCTCGGTTTATGGCACATGGGGACGCCCTGATATGGCCCTGTTCCTATTTACAAAAGCCATGTTCGAGAACCGCCCTATTGATGTCTACAATCACGGCAAGATGATCCGGGATTTCACCTATGTTGATGATCTGACAAAAGCGATCCGTCTCTTGATTGATACCCCCCCTGTCAAAGGCCAGCCCATCTCGGAAGGTGATTCATTATCCCCGGTTGCGCCGTATCGTTTAGTCAATATTGGCAATGCCGATCCGGTTCCATTGATAGATTTCATCAAAGAGATAGAAAAGAATGTCGGTGTTGATGCTCAAATGAACATGATGGACATGCAGCCCGGCGATGTTCCGAAAACCTTCGCCAACTCTGACCTTCTAAAAGAACTTACAGGATACAGACCTAGCGGCAACATTCAAGACGGCGTAAAAGCCTTCGTCGATTGGTACCGTGAATACTACAAAGTCGGGCTTAATAACTAAGCCCCAAACTATGCAGCCTACTTACGTTTAAAAAGTAGGCTGTTTTTCCTCAATATTGAGGGAGATTCACTGACTCAATACGCGCAGTGAATCGCCGCTTGCGAGCATATAAATACAGCATTTTGTAGCACCGTTCAAAAGAGCCACTACGAGACCTCTAGCCCCTAAATTTTCGCCGTTTTTTGGCAGTACCATCCATCAATATGAAGACAGTCATATTCATTAAAGCAATAACGCTTAACATCCGCGTCACGCCTTGATAGTAACGCCGTAACATTTTACTTTTAACGGTTGCGATCAAT